>CAKQYS010000001.1 GCA_934293375.1 uncultured Lachnospiraceae bacterium
GCACAGTATCAGAGTTTTGAACCGACAATCGAAGAAATCGAACGCCTGCAGGCAGACGAGCGTGTCAGACTGCAGTGCGAGGCACGCGAGCGTTCCATGATCCATGAGCGGGTGACGAAGAAACTGTTAGCAAAGCAGGCGGCTCAACTGCAGGAGCAGGCAGTGCAACTGGAGACAAAAGATGCCCGGTTGGAAGAGCAGGCGGCGCAACTGGAGACAAAGGATGCCCGGTTGGAAGAGCAGGCGACGCAACTGGAGACAAAGGATGCCCGGTTGGAAGAGCAGGCGACGCAACTGAAGGAGAAGGATGCCCAGTTGGAAGAACAGTCCGCCCTGATTGCACATTTAAAGGCACAATTAGCATTGCGAACATGAGAAAGCAGCAGTTGACTTATCTAAAGTTGATTTAGCAACCGATGCGGATAAGGCGAATCATCTGGATGTCTGGACCCGCATCTTTCAAGCGAAGACATGGGGTGATTTGATGGCAGTTGCAGCACAGTATCAGAGTTTTGAACCGACAATCGAAGAAATCGAACGCCTGCAGGCAGACGAGCGTGTCAGACTGCAGTGCGAGGCACGCGAGCGTTCCATGATCCATGAGCGGGTGACAAAGGAACTGCTGGCGAAGCAGGCAGCTCAACTGCAGGAGCAGAATGCCCGGTTGGAGGAACAGGCTACGCAGTTGGAGGAACAGGCTGTGCAACTGGAAACAAAAGAAACCCGATTGGAAGGGCTGACTGCACAACTAGGGGAGAAGGATGCCCGGTTGGAAGAGCAGGCCATGCAGATTGCACAATTAAAGGCACAACTGGCGATACTAAAGGGCGAATCATAAAATGGCTCCGTGGGGAAAACCCACGGAGTTTTTATTATGGTGGGATGGAATTTTATGAAATGCAATATGGATTGCATTTGTATTTTGTGATTGCTATAATATAAATATGATTAATATGATCTTTGCGATTTATACAATTGCCTATTGTAAGGATGAAGGGAACGGGATATGATGAAAACAATGCTCAAAAGCGTTATTTGTATTTTGATGGTGGTGGCAATGGCATGCAGTCTGGTTACACAGACACCGTTGGTAGAAGCCTCCGGCTATATGGCTGTTACATCAGAGACGAAGTCATTGACCAGTATCAGGCTGAGCTGGAAGAGTAAAAAGGTTGACCGATACAAGATCTACCGTGCACAGCAGGGCAAATATGGCACAATGAAATATAAGCTGATTGCTACGATTTCCGGAAAGAAGACCAACTATACGGATAAGAATCTGAAACAGGGAAAATCATACATCTATATGGTCTATGCATATAAGAAGGGAAAGGCATGTTATTCGGGATGTGCTTCTGACTATACAGGGATATCATGTGATTTTGATGAATACCAGATTTCAGATGCTGAGAGAAGTACAGAGTTCATTTCGCTGCTCCTGCATTCTGAAATGGGTTTGAGACCGGATGCTTACCAGATCGACCGAAGAGAAAGCGGAACTAAGAAGTATAAGAAGCTTGCGAGACTCAAGAAGAAGGTTAGGGCAATCACCTATAAGGATCGATCTGTAGAGGCAGGACATGTATATGATTACAGAGTCAGATCTTATGTGAAGATTGGCAAGAAAACTTATTATAGTAATTATATATATGTTATGAAGCAACATGCTTCTAATCAGATCGGACAGTTTACATTGCTGCGGGATCAGAATGTATCCGGCAATCCCAAGGAACTGGTTGTTGGGCTTTCCTCTAAGGATGGAAACGGAGATGTGATATTGACGGGTCTGGGATATTGTGAGATTGCAAATCAGGATGGAACATGGGCAGACGATTCTGTCAGAATCACTGCATACCGTAAGGATCAGGGGGATTGGATCTTATATGTACCGGGGACAGATGATCCACTTGTGATCAAAGAGAATGAAACGGTGTGGATCAAATTGACGACTACGGCAGAAATTGATCTTCAGACAGTCGAGAACAGGAAGGGATATTCTATTGTACTGCCTTGCCAGTATAACGATCTTGCCAGTCTGGTACATATGAATATGATCAAAAATGAGGCATATGCAGAGGTGGATCTGGAATCGTATCATTAGGGTGCATTTGCTGTGTCATATGGGAGGCATAATATGAGACTGACGACATTATGTTATATAGAGAACGATGGACAGTATCTGATGCTCCACAGAACCAAGAAGAAGCATGACCAGAGCGAGGGCAAATGGCTGGGTGTAGGTGGAAAGCTTGAGAAGGATGAGAGCCCGGAACAATGTATGTACAGAGAGGTATATGAGGAGACAGGTCTTACCGTGACAGATTATGTGTTTGCAGGCGTGATCACCTTTTTATCGGATATCTATGAGACAGAATACATGTTTATTTATGTGGTGACCGGATTTACAGGAGATCTGATTGTCTGCGATGAGGGAGATCTGGCGTGGATTCCGAAGACAGATGTGATGGCGTTAAATCTCTGGGAGGGAGACCGGATCTTCCTGAAGCTGTTAGCGGAGCAAAGATATGGCTTCTCGATCCGCTATGTCTATCAGGGAGATACACTTTCCGAGGTGACGGGCAATATCACGAAGGAAGACCGGGAAATTGTAGCACAATACCACAAATAAAATATCTGATGGAGAACAGTACATTATGAATATGAAATATATGGAACCAATGAGTATACCGAACCACAATTATTTTTCATTTAAGCAGCCATTTCTGGGTAGTTATCAAAAGATGCGGTTTTATGTGACATGTGAATTGCCGGAAGAGGAGGGGGGCGAAAAGCAGTATCTGGCGATTACCTATCCTGATGTATGGTGTTTTGAGAAGACGGCAGAAGAAGATAAAATAAAAAAATACTTTCCGTTTTCGGAAGAAGGCAGGCGGCAGGTGCTTTGCTGGCTGGATGCGCAATATGAGCAATATATGGATAAAGAATAAATGTCAACACCAAATATCTTTGATACAATGTGCATATTGACACAAGAAAAAGGAGACGCATCACTGCATCTCCTTTTTCATGTGAAAAGATATAAGGATTAGGCTCTCTCAACCTTGCCTGACTTCAAGCATGAAGTACAAACATAAATCTTCTTTGGAGCACCATTCACCTTAGCCATAACTGACTTCACATTAGACTTCCACATCTTGTTGGATCTTCTATGAGAATGGCTCACCTTAATACCAAAATGAGCACCCTTATCACAAATTGAACACTTTGCCATCTTACTGCACCTCCTTGTATCATATTAACCGTAGTATATGGTATACCGTAGGCTCACAACATGACAATATTAACAGATTATATAAGGAAATGCAAGTACTATTTTGAAAAAAATTACTATTGTAATTTGTAAATAGGTATTTCTTTTTTCTGGGAATAATAGTATAATTAGCATTATCTATGAATGAATGACCGCAGATATATGTGTTCTGTTGGAGATATCAGATATTTGGAAGATGAATATAGCTTTAAAGGAGGTAGTTCTATGAAGGGTAGTTTAACTACAGAAAATGGAAAGATCGTGATTGACAATGAAGTAATTGCACAATATGCCGGTTTATCCGCAATAGAGTGTTTTGGTATTGTCGGTATGGCTACAGTGAGTATGAAGGATGGATTAGTGAAACTTCTTCGTGGTGACAGTGTGAGTAAGGGTGTATCCGTAACTGTCAGTGAAGATGAGAAGCTTACGATTGATATTCATATTATTGTTGCATATGGTGTATGTATTTCAACAGTTGCCGACAATTTAATGCAGACTGTCCGCTATAAGGTGGAAGAGTTTACCGGAATGAAGGTTGATGCTATCCACATTTATGTGGAAGGTGTCAGAGTCATCGATTAGGAAGCAGGAGGATTTAGAGGTGAGTACAAGTACATTGACTGCAAAACAGCTTCAGGAAGCGTTTTTAGCAGGTGCGAAGAGAATTGAAGCAAAGAAGGATTATATTAATGAATTGAATGTATTTCCGGTTCCGGATGGAGATACCGGTACGAACATGTCCTTAACGATCATGTCTGCTGCAAAGGAAGTACAGGCGATTGCCGATCCGACGATGGCGACACTGTCAAAGGCGATCTCAAGTGGTTCCCTGCGTGGAGCCAGAGGTAACTCAGGTGTTATTTTATCGCAGTTGTTCCGTGGATTCTGTAGAAGCATTGCAGACAAAGAAGAATTAAGTATAGAAGATATTGCATTAGGTTTCAATAAGGCAGTGGAGACTGCATACAAGGCAGTTATGAAGCCAAAGGAAGGTACGATTCTGACAGTAGCTAAGGGTATGGCAGATATGAGTATTGAACTGGCTGCAGGTGCAGAGGAACTGGATGCATACTTCAAGGCGATCATTGATTATGGATATGAGGTTTTGGCAAAGACTCCGGATATGCTGCCGGTATTAAAGGAAGCAGGGGTTGTGGATTCCGGTGGACAGGGATTGATGGAAGTGCTGCATGGTGCCTATGATGCGTATGCCGGCAATCCTGCCGATTTCAATGTGGAGATTCCGACTATCAATAAGCCGGCAGCAGAGACAACTGTTAGCACAGAGAATATTGATACCTCTCATATCAAGTATGGATATTGTACAGAGTTTATTATCATGTTAGAGAAGCCGTTTACGGAGCAGGATGAGGAACAGTTTAAGGAGTTCCTGCTTTCAATCGGTGATTCCCTTGTGGTGGTTGCTGATGATGAGATTGTGAAGATCCATGTGCATACGAACCATCCTGGTCAGGCATTTGAGAAGGGCCTTACTTATGGATCTCTTTCTAATATGAAGGTGGATAATATGCGCCTTGAGCATCAGGAGAAGGTCATCAAGGAGTCAGAGAAGCTTGCAAAGGAGCAGGCAAAAGAGAGAGAAACCAAGGTAACGGAACCGGCGAAGCCATTTGGCTTTATTGCAGTGTCGATCGGAGATGGTATGAATGATATCTTTGGCGAGCTGAATGTGGACTATATTATCTCGGGCGGACAGACGATGAATCCTAGTACAGAGGATATGTTACAGGCAATCGATGAGGTCAATGCAGAGAATATCTTTATTCTGCCGAACAATAAGAACATCATTCTGGCTGCCAATCAGGCAAAGACACTGGTGGAGGATAAGAATATCATCGTGATTCCGACCAAGACAGTACCACAGGGCATTTCTGCTATGATCGGTTTCAGTGCGGATGCGTCTGCGCAGGAGAATGAAGCTGCGATGACAGATGCGATTTCGGATGTGAAGTCCGGTGAGGTCACATATGCAGTAAGAGATACGAGCATTGATGGCAAGGAGATTCATGTAGGAGATTACATGGGTATTGGAGATGCAGGTATTGAGGCTGTCGGAAAGGACATGGAGCAGACTACGATTGATCTTTTGAAGGCGATCTGTGATGAGGATGCAGAGCTGGTATCTCTCTATTATGGAGAAGAAGTGACAGAGGATGCTGCCAATGCTTTATCAGAGAAGATTATGGAAACATTGCCGGATGTAGATGTAGAGGTATATTATGGCGGTCAGCCGGTATATTATTATGTGATTTCTGTAGAGTAAGATTCAGAAATAGGAACTAGCAGGATGCGGTGTCCGGATATAGGACATCGCATTTGTGCGTTTTTGAGTGTTTTGAGTACGTAGGAAAGGTTGCAGAATGGAGTTAACAGATCAAATAACCAGTATAAAAGGAATCGGAGATAAGAGCGCGAAGCTTTTTCATAAACTTGGTGTGGATACGATACAGGATCTGATCCATATGTATCCCAGATACTATCTGACATATGATACTCCGCTAGAGCTTAAGAATATTGTAGCCGGGGAGCGTGTGGCAGTGTGTGCGTCCATTTCGTCTTATGTTGAGGTGAAGAAGGTGCGTTCTCTTACAATCGTAACCTGCATGGTGCGGGATAGCTCCGGTGTACTTAAGCTTACTTGGTTTAATATGCCATATTTAAAGAAAATGTTTCACATTGGACAGACATATGTCTTTGTGGGAACGATAACCGCCAGAGGATCGCAGCTGGTGATGGAACATCCGGAGTATTATACGCAGGCAGCATATGCTTCTATGATGCAGGTCAGGCAGCCGGTTTATCCATTGACACAGGGATTGTCTAACAAGCTCGTGCAAAAAGTGATGAAGCAGGTGTTGCCGGTGATGGATCAGATTGCGGATCCGCTGCCACAGCAGGTTGTTGAGGAAAATGCCTTGATGCAGTATGCAGAGGCGATAAGACAGATGCATTTTCCTGAATCTGATGAGACGCTCAGACAGGCCGGTAATCGTATGGTGTTTGATGAATTTTTCTTTTATCTTGCAGCGATGGAACAGTTAAAGAAAAAGAGAAATCTGACAGTCAATCACAATAAGATTGCATATACGGAGGAAGTAGATGATTTTATTGCAGGACTGCCATATACATTGACAGGGGCGCAGAAACGGACGATTGAAGAGATTCGTGCAGATATGGAAGGCGATTATGTGATGAATCGTCTGGTGCAGGGAGATGTCGGATCCGGTAAGACAATTGTAGCGGTCATTGCATTTTTGATGACCGTAAAGGCAGGTTATCAGTGTGCCTATATGGTGCCGACAGAAGTGCTTGCTTATCAGCATTATGAAAGCGTATCGAAGCTGTTGATGCCGTATGGCGTGCGGGTTGGACTGTTAGTAGGATCTTTGACGGCAAAGGAAAAGCGACATGTATATGAGGATCTGAAGCATCATGATCTGGATCTGGTGATCGGAACGCATGCACTGATACAGAATCAGGTAGAATACGATAATCTGGCTCTGGTTGTGACGGATGAACAACACAGGTTTGGTGTGAAGCAGCGTCAGGCATTGTCGGACAAGGGAATGGAACCACATGTTATGGTGATGAGTGCGACACCGATCCCAAGGACATTGGCATTGATCCTATATGGTGATCTGGATATTTCACTCATGGATGAACTGCCGGCTGACAGACTGCCGATTAAGAATTGTGTAGTTGGCACAAAATACCGTCCGACGGCATACCGCTTTATCCAGCAGGAGGTGGACGCATCACATCAGGCATATGTGATCTGCCCGATGGTAGAGGAGAGTGAATCACTGGAGGTTGAGAATGTAGTTGCATATAGTGATACTCTGCGGGAAGCTTTGTCAGATACTATCCGTGTAGAATATCTGCATGGAAAAATGAGCGCAGACGAAAAGTGCGAGATCATGCAGAGATTTTATGACAGAGAGATTGATGTGCTTGTATCTACTACCGTAATTGAGGTGGGTATCGATAATCCGAATGCAACCGTGATGATGATCGAGAATTCCGAAAGATTCGGTCTGGCACAGCTTCACCAGCTTCGAGGACGTGTGGGGCGTGGAAAGGATCAGTCTTATTGCATTTTTATATGCGGTAAAGAAACAAAAGAAGCAATGGAACGGTTAGAGGTCATGAATCAGTCCAATGATGGATTCTATATAGCAAATGAAGATCTGCGTCTCAGAGGACCGGGAGATTTCTTTGGATATAGACAAAGCGGTGAGTCATTTTTTGAATTGGCGGATATATACAATCATGCCGATATCTTAAAGCAGGCAAGAGATGCGCTTAGTGGATTGATCTCGTCCGGGTATGATCTGTCAGGCTTGTCTTCAGAACAGTTCAGGGCAAAACTGGCACTTTCCATGAATCTGTGAGGTAGATGGTTGAAATAATAAATATGGGGCTGCCGTTTGTGTTCGACAGCCCCATCTGACTACTTACCAGCCATACGCTCTTCCTGCGCCTTGATCATCTGACGAACCATCTCGCCACCGACACTACCATTCTGGTAAGATGTCAAATCACCGTTGTAACCCTGCTTCAAAGGAACGCCGATTTCTGATGCGACCTCGTACTTAAACTTGTCTAATGCGCCCTTTGCCTCTGGAACTGTATTTCCTGATTTGCTCATTTCCTACACCGACCTTTCTTTTTGTCTCCCGTTTCATTCGGGTGGTTTACATTCGATTTATATGAAATAGCAGTTTATCTGACTGCTATGTGATTATTATGTGTCGAATTGAGAATAATACACTAGAAAGATTTGAATATAAAGAGAATAAATGGTAGAATAAATAAAAAAATGATGGATTTGTATTGAGGGGGATTACACAGAATGAGAAAGTATATGAATTGGAAGACGCTGTTGATTATGGCTGCTGTGGGTTTGTGTACCGGATGCAGTGGAAAGTCAGTGAATGATACAGACAAGGCAGCCAAAGAGCTGACAACACAGGCAGTTTCGCAGGGTACGGAAGCAGCACAGGAAGAGACAACACAGAAATCCGGCTATACGGTGGAGCTGAATGCCGATAATCAGTGGGATGCAGGCGATGCACGGATTGGTGCACAGTGTGATATTATATTTCATAATAATACAGGAACAGACATTACGGACTGGAAGCTTGAGATCGCCGTATCAGACAGTCTTAAGGTGGAATCTCTCTGGAATGGAGAGTATGCGTTAAAGGACGGCATCCTGACGATCACACCGGCAGATTATAATCAGACGATCGCGGTGAATACGGAGATACCGATCGGATTTATCATGAATGGAGATCAGGTGCCGGATGCCGGAGATATTACATATTATATTGATGGTGTGAAATATCAGAATACGATACAGGCTTTACAGGATCAGGATACAACACAGGATCCGACTACAGAGGATGATACGACGCAGGAAAACACGGTATCGGAAAATACTGATGCCAAGTCCGGAAAGACACCTTTGGATACATATGGAAAATTGTCGGTGAAAGGAACGAAGCTTGTAGATGCATCAGGAAATCCTGTGCAGCTGACAGGTGTTTCTACTCATGGATTGGCATGGTTCCCACAGTATGTGAACCTGGATGCATTTTTATCCCTTAGAGATACATTTGGTGTAAATGTGATCCGGCTGGCGATGTACACAGATGAGAATGGCGGATATTGTACAGATGGCAGTAAGAGTGATCTTGAAAAGAAGATTGACGAGGCAGTTCAGGCTACAAAGGAACTGGGGATGTATGTTATCATTGACTGGCATGTTCTGCATGATCTGACGCCAAAGAAGTATGAGGATGAAGCAAAGACATTTTTTAGCAGGATGTCTAAGAAATATGCATCCTATGACAATGTGATTTATGAAATATGTAATGAGCCAAATGGTGGCACCGGGTGGGCAGAAGTGAAGCAATATGCAGAAGATATTATTCCTGTCATTCGTGCAAATGCCAAGGATGCGATCATTATCATTGGAACCCCGAACTGGTCTCAGGATGTTGATGAAGCTGCAAAAGATCCGGTATCAGAATATGATAATCTGATGTATGCCGTGCATTTTTACGCAGCAACCCATAAGGAGGATCTGCGGAATAAGGTGAAGAACGCAATTGATGCAGGACTTCCGCTGATCATCAGTGAATTCAGTATCTGCGATGCATCCGGAAATGGTGGGATTGATTATGACTCTGCTGATGCATGGATGAAACTGGCAGATAAGTATCAGTTGAGCTTTATCGGGTGGAGTTTGTCGAATAAGGCAGAGACGGCCTCGATACTGAACCCGGATTGTAAAAAGACATCCGGTTTTTCAGAAGAAGATCTGTCTGAATCAGGAAAATGGCTGATGCAGCAGATTCAAAAGAGACATTAAAGGTTGACAAATGCATTTTTTTGATTACAATTACCTGAGAGTATGATATATGAATGAAGGAGAGACAATATGCGTGTGATTGCGGGAAGTGCCAGAAGGCTGATGCTTGAAACACCGAAAGGGATGACAACGAGACCGACGCTGGACAGGGAAAAAGAGACATTATTCAATATGTTGCAAAACGGACTGTATGATGCTGCATTTCTGGATCTGTTTGCAGGTAGTGGGCAGATTGGAATCGAAGCGTTGAGCAGAGGATGTGCACAGGCATATTTTGTAGAGCAGAATACGGATGCACTCTCATGTATCCGGCGCAATCTGGAATTTACGAAGCTGGCTGACAAGGCAGTGGTGATGGGTCGCGATGTTTTATCTGCTATCGCCGTATTAGATCAGGAGCAGCGTGAGTTTGATTATATTTTTATGGATCCTCCATATGGACAGATGCTTGAAAAACAGGTGTTATATGCATTGGCAGACAGTCACCTTGTTGGAGAAGACACTGTGATCGTGGTGGAATCTGATCTGAATACATCCTTTGCATATGTCAGGGAACTGCCGTTTACAATGGTTAAGGTAAAGACATATAAGACGAATATGCATACATTTTTTACGAAGGGATGACAGAATATGAGCAGAGCAATGTATCCGGGAAGCTTTGATCCTGTAACACTGGGTCATTTAGATATTATCAGGCGTTCCGCATCTATATTTGACGAGGTAGTGATCGCAGTATTGGCGAATAGCGCAAAATCTCCATTGTTTTCTGAGGCGGTTCGTGTTAAGATGATAGTTGAGGCTGTGAAAGATCTGCCGAATGTGACGGTAGAGACATTTTCAGGCCTTACAATAGATTTTGCAAGACAGAACGATATTCATGTGATGATCCGTGGGCTGCGTGCAGTAACAGATTTTGAGTATGAGCTGCAGATCGCACAGAGTAACCGGAAGATGGCAGAGGATATTGATACAATGTTTCTGACAACCAGTCTGGAATATGCATATCTAAGTTCCAGTATTGTCAAGGAGTATGCAAGGTATGGTATGGATGTTTCCCAGCTGGTACCGCCGGTCGTGGCGGAAGCATTAAAAGAGAAATATACGATGCAATCGGTAAAAGAGAGTGAAAGAATACAATAGATATCGAGTCAGGAGGATAAGGAAATGGGTAAAAAAGGTGTTGAAGATATGATTTCAGAGTTGGAGATTTTTATTGATAACTGTAAGTTTTCTCCACTTTCATCAAATAAGATCTTAGTACCGAAGGACGAGATCGGTTCTATGCTTAATGAGCTGAGGCTGAAGCTGCCAAGTGAGATTGACAGAAGTAAGAAGATCATGCGCAACAAGGAGGCAATTCTGACAGATGCAAGAAATCGTGCAGATGCGATGATGGCAGAGGCATCAGAGGAGGCCAACAGAAGAGTGTCCGAGAGTCAGATTGTAGAACTGGCCAATATTCAGGCAAATGAGATCATCCGTCAGGCGAATGAGCAGGCAGCCGCAATCGTGAAGGCAGCACAGGATGAAGAGAATGAACTTCGTTTAGGTGCGATGTTATATACAAAGAGTCAGTTAGATAATATTAAGAAATACATTAATTCCACATTAGAGGCTGAGCGCACAAATTATGAGCATTTAGTGGCATCATTAGAGAATGATTCGTTTGTAATCAATACCAATGCTGAGGAGATTGATGGACAGATCCGTCTGATGCAGGGTGCTCCGTATGTACAGCCGGATCCGCAGCAGGAGACTGCGATGGGTGAGGTACAGCAGGCACAGGAAGCACCGGTTGTGCAGGAACCGGTTATGCCGGGTGTGACACCGGAGCAGAGAGAAGCACAGGCAGTTGTAGCACAGGCATTAAATGAACAGATGGCAAGAACTGCGGATGGCACAGATGAATCCGAGGCGGAAGTGAAACCAAGATCATTAGGCACAGTAGTGGATGGTGCGAGCCAGGAACCATTGTGGTAGATCATAGGCGTGATGAGATTGACAGAGTGTTTTGCATTTTATGCAAGACACTCTTTTTTTGTTCACATTTTTTTCACAATATTTATTAGCACTCGCTATTGACGAGTGCTAATAAAAGTGATATATTAACATTACAGCAAGGGAATCCTTCATAAGACATAGATCTGAAGATGCCTTGTTAGTATAAAATGCAGAACAGATACAAAGAAAGGATGGATGACTTATGTTAATGCCTAGTATTTTTGGAGATGTTTTATTAGATGATATTTTTGGAGTGCCTGCGAAGGAAACTTATCATAGACCGGCAAATACAAACGGTCTGATGCAGACAGATATTAAGGAATTTGAAGATTCATATCAGGTTACGATGAACCTTCCGGGATATCAGAAGGAGGATGTCAAGGGAGAAGTAAAGGATGGTTATCTTGTGATCACTGCCAATACCAGCAGCGAGAAGAACGAAAAGGAGCAGGGTGGCAGATATATCAGACGCGAGCGTTATAGCGGAAGCTGCAGCCGGAGTTTCTATGTAGGTGAGCAGATCACAGAGAATGATATCAAGGCGAAGTTTGAGAATGGTACATTAAAGCTTATCATCCCGAAGAAGGATCCTGCTAAGCAGGTAGAACAGAGCAAGTTCATCTCTATTGAGGGATAATCTTATAAGAAAAAAGAGCAGAAGAAAACAGGGAGAAGTAGAGCGTCCGCATGTTGCGGATGCTCTTTTCTTTTTGAAAGTGCTGTGATATAATAAAACCGATTATGACATTTTGAACGCAGGAGGTTTTTGAAATATGGCAATCAGACAGATCCGTTTTGAGGGAGACGAGATATTAAGAAAGAAATGTAAAGAAGTTAAGGTGATGAATGATCGGACATTAGAGCTGATTGATGATATGTTTGAGACAATGTATGAGGCAAATGGTGTAGGCCTTGCCGCACCGCAGGTGGGAATTTTGAAGAGAATTGTGGTGATCGACATTGATGACGGGAATCCGCTGGTGCTCATCAATCCTGTGATAGAAGAGATGGACGGTGAGCAGATCGGAGAAGAGGGATGCCTGAGTCTGCCGGGGGAATGTGCAACTGTCAAACGACCAAATCATGTGGTATGCCGTGCGTTGAATGAGGATATGGAAGAGTTCGTTGTAGAGGGGACAGAGCTTCTTGCAAGAGCAATCTGTCATGAGGTGGAACATCTGGATGGTATTCTCTACATAGACCGTATGGAGCCGGGGACACGGCATCGCAATGATCAGCCGGCTGAATAAAATGTGAAAATATGTCATAATTGCTGAACTGACACCTTGAAGTATAAGGAAAGCTATGATATACTATAACAGATTGTGATGAGACTTAACCGAGACTACTAAAATGGACAGAAGCAGTCAGGTTATCAATTGAAACTTCTGGTTGTTTTAGTCGTTTCGGAGTCTTGTCGAGATAAAGATATTACCAGAGAAGGAGAAGAATTATGTTTAAGACATTTTCAATGGAACTTGCCGGTCGAACATTAAGCGTAGATGTCGGACGAGTTTCAGCACAGGCGAATGGTGCAGCATTTATGCATTATGGTGACACCACAGTATTATCTACCGCAACCGCTTCAGAGAAGCCAAGGGATGGAATTGATTTCTTCCCATTGAGCGTAGAGTATGAGGAGAAGATGTACGCAGTAGGTAAGATCCCTGGAGGATTTAATAAGAGAGAGGGAAAGGCATCCGAGAATGCGATTTTGACATCGCGTGTAATCGATCGTCCGATGCGTCCGTTATTCCCAAAGGATTATCGTAATGATGTTACATTGAATAATCTCGTTATGTCAGTAGACCCATCATGCAGACCGGAGCTGGTTGCCATGTTAGGTGCAGCCATTGCTACCTGCATTTCAGATATTCCGTTTGATGGTCCATGTGCGATGACACAGGTTGGCTTAGTGGATGGACAGTTCGTGATCAACCCAAGCCAGGAGCAGTGGGATCATGGTGATCTGCAGCTTACAGTGGCTTCAACAGCACAGAAGGTGATCATGATCGAGGCCGGCGCCAATGAGATTCCGGAAGCAAAGATGATCGAAGCAATTTATATGGCACATGATGTGAACCAGACGATCATTGCATTTATCAACCAGATCGTTGCAGAGGTTGGTAAGCCAAAGCATGAATATGTAAGCTGTGCGATCCCGGCACAGATGTTTGAGGATATGAAGAAGATCGTATCTCCGGAGGAGATGGAGGAAGCTGTCTTTACAGATGTGAAGCAGGTTCGTGAGGAGAATATCCGCAAGATCACAGAGAAGATGGAAGAAGCATTTGCCGAGAATGAGGAGTATTTAGCTGTACTTGGTGAGGCTATCTATCAGTATCAGAAGAAGACTGTTCGTAAGATGATCTTAAAGGATCACAAGCGTCCGGATGGTCGTGCGATTGATCAGATCCGTCCATTGGCTGCAGAGGTGGATATCATTCCTAGAGTACATGGTTCTGCTATGTTCACGAGAGGACAGACACAGATCTGTAATGTATGTACATTGGCTCCGCTTTCTGAGATTCAGAAGATTGACGGTTTGGATGCAAATGTGACATCTAAGAGATATATGCATCACTATAACTTCCCATCATATTCAGTAGGTGAGACAAAGGTTTCAAGAGGTCCTGGACGTCGTGAGATCGGACATGGTGCATTAGCAGAGAAGGCATTGGTACCGGTTCTTCCGTCTGAGGAGGAATTCCCATACGCAATCCGTACTGTCTCAGAGACATTTGAATCCAATGGATCTACTTCAATGGCATCTACATGTTCCTCTTGTCTGTCACTGATGGCAGCCGGTGTGCCGATCAAGAAGATGGTTGCAGGTATTTCATGTGGTCTGGTTACAGGTGACACAGATGATGATTTTGTATTGTTGACAGATATTCAGGGTCTTGAGGACTTCTTTGGTGATATGGACTTTAAGGTTACAGGTACGAAGGATGGTATTACAGCGATCCAGATGGATATCAAGATTCACGGACTGACAAGACCGATCGTGGAAGGTGCGATCGCTCGTTGCCGTGAGGCAAGATTCTTTATTATGGATACTTGTATGGCACCTGCTATTTCTGCTCCAAGAGAGCATTTAGGTGAATTTGCACCGAAGATTGTGCAGATGAAGATTGATCCTGATAAGATTGGTGAGGTGATCGGACAGCGCGGTAAGACGATCAATATGATCATCGAGGAGACAGGTGTGAAGATTGATATTGATGATGATGGCCATGTATTTGTATGTGGTATTGATCAGGATGGCATGGACAAAGCATGTCAGATCATTCATTCCATTGTTGATCCGATCGAGGTTGGAAAGATTTATGAAGGAAAGGTTGTCCGCATCATGAACTTTGGTGCATTTGTGGCATTGTCACCAAATAAGGACGGTCTGATCCATATTTCTAAGCTTGCCAAGGAGCGCGTGGAGAAGGTTGAGGATGTTGTGAACATCGGTGATACCGTTAAGGTTAAGGTATTAGAGGTAGGTCCGATGGGCAAGATCAGCCTGAGCCTTAAGGATGTAGAACAATAGAATTTATTACGCGAAGGATACACCAGACGCGTTTCCATATATGTAGGAAATGCGTCTGTTGTTGTATATAGCGAATGACGGGAGGATTAACATGCAATTTGGTTATTTTGATGAAAAGGCAAAAGAATATGTAATTACCAATCCGGCAACTCCGGCACCATGGGCGAATTATCTGGGCTCTCCGGCATATGGTGCGATCATATCCAACAATGCAGGTGGATATTCATTTGTGAAGAGTGGTGCCAATGGTCGTATTATCCGTTATGTATTTAATCAGTTTGATGAGCCGGGCAGATATATATATCTGAGAGATGATGAGACCGGAGATTTCTGGTCAGCCTCATGGCAGCCTGTGGGCAAGGATACATCTGTATATAAGAGTGAGTGCCATCATGGTACGGCATACACAAGGATGTTGGCAGACTATGCTGGCATTCATTCAGAAGTATTATATTATGTGCCTCTTGATAAGACGCATGAAGTATGGAATCTGAAGCTTACGAATACTTCAGATCAGGTTCGTAAGATATCTGCATTTGGATATTGCGAGTTTACAAATGACAGCAATTACGAGCAGGATCAGGTGAATCTGCAGTATACATTATTTATTACCAAGACATACTTTAAGGGAGACAGAATCGTACAGGTTATCAACGAAAATGTCAACAAGCAGGCGATCAATGGAGATACAAGTGTAAGCCGGTTCTTCGCTGTGAAGGGTGTTCCGGTGGCTTCTTACAATGGAGATAAGGAGTCATTCCTTGGCAGATATCATCATTATAACAGCCCTGTTGCTGTCGAGAATGGCAAATGTGATGACACTTTGAATTACAATGGCAACAGTTGCGGTGCACTGCATAGTGTCATTGAATTGCAGCCGGGTGAGACAAAGGAGATCGCATATATCTTAGGTATGAAGACAGACAAGGAGGCATGTGTCGTGTTGGATACATATGAAAATGTGTCTGCACAGGTGGCTGCTGAATTGGAAGAATTGAAGACTTATTGGCATGGCAAGCTTGCAAATCTGCAGGTGGAGACACCGAGTGAGTCGTTTAACAATATGATGAACACATGGAATGCATATCAGTGTTTCATGACATTTATCTGGTCGAGAGCAGCATCGTTCTCATACTGTGGTCTTCGGAACGGATATGGATATCGCGATACCGTACAGGATATCCAGGGTATTATCCATCTGGCGCCGGAGATGGCAAAGGAAAAGATTACATTTATGTTATCCGCACAGGTCGATAACGGTGGCGGACTTCCACTTGTGAAGTTTACACACAATGCCGGACATGAGGATACGCCGGATGATCCGTCTTATGTACAGGCAACAGGGCATCCGGCATATCGCGCAGATGATGCTTTGTGGCTGTTTCCAACGGTTTACAAGTATATTGCGGAGACAGGGGACACTGCATTTCTTGATGAGGTGATTTTGTTTGCCAATAAGGGTGAGGCAACGGTATATGAGCATTTGAAGAGAGCTATAGATTTCTCGATGAATCATTTGGGACTTCACAATATGCCGGCCGGACTGCATGCAGACTGGAATGACTGCCTGAGGCTTGGAAAGCAGGGTGAATCCACCTTTGTTGCATTCCAGCTTTACTATGCTATGAGTATTTTAAAGAAGTATGCACAAGAGAAGAAGGATACAGAATATGTGGCATATTTAGAAAAAATCCAGAAAGAGCTGGGAGATACGATTCAGAACCTGTGTTGGGAAGAGGATCGTTATATTCGTGGATTTAAGGAAGATGGCATGGTGATCGGTTCCAAGAAGGATCCGGAGGCAAATATGTGGTTGAATCCACAGTCATGGGCTGTTATTTCCGGACTGGCAAGCAAAGAACAGGCAGAAAAGGCTTTGGATAGCGTATATCGGGAGCTGAATACGCCATATGGTGTGCGTCTGATGGCACCGTCCTATGTAGACCATGCATTTGAGGGGGCATTGATGCTGTTGTTCAATCCATCCACCAAGGAGAACGGCGGTATTTTCTCACAGCCGCAGGGCTGGATCATTCTGGCTGAAGCGCTGATGGGACATGGTAACAGAGCCTTTACCTATTTTGAGGAGAGTTCGCCGGCATCTATGAATGACAAGGCTGAGATTCGCAAGCTGGAGCCGTATTGCCATGGACAGTTTACCGAGAGTACGGACAGTCCGTTTGAGGGTAGAGCACATGTACACTGGCTGACAGGTACAGCATCTACGGTTATGGTAGGCTGTGTTGAGGGTATCCTTGGTATGCGTCCGGATGAGAAGGGACTTCGGATTGCACCTTCTATTCCAAGTGACTGGAAGGAGTTTAAGATCCATAAAGTGTTCAGAGGTAAGACGCTGGAGATTACGGTCAAGAATCCGGATGGAAAAGAAAGCGGTTATGCATCATTGACGGTTAATGGTACAGTGATGTCTGATAACTATGTACCTGCAGATGTATTAGAGGATACAAATGAGATTGTACTCGTTATGTAGCGTATAGAATCCGGAATACTCCATAGAATAAAAAGATACCACCTTGTGTGGTATCTTTTTTTGATGATTGCGAAATGAATAGGTATGTGGCGTATTTTGCAATTGTTTATTTTTAAGAAAATGGAGTGTGGAAGATGGAAGAGAAAAAGAAGGAAGCACAGTCAGAACAGATTGAAAATGAAAATATCAGTGAAATGGGGCAGCTTTCCATGCATGGGAATACCATGCATTATCATATTCATCTGCTCAATATTATTGGGGAGATTGAGGGACATGAATGCCTGCCTGCAATGACAAAATCAACAAAATATGAACATGTGCTTCCGAAGCTGGCAGCATTGGAAGATGATGCGCAGATTGATGGCATGCTGGTATTGCTCAATACAGTCGGTGGGGATGTAGAAGCGGGACTGGCGATTGCGGAGATGATCGCATCACTGAGTAAACCGGTGGTGACATTGGTGCTTGGTGGAGGACATTCAATCGGTGTACCGCTGGCTGTATCGGGTGATGTGTCATTTATCGTGCCGACAGCCACGATGCTTGTGCATCCGATCAGAATGAACGGCACTGTGATCGGTGTGCGGCATAATTATGAATATATTGAGAAAATGCAGGATCGTATTGTGTCATTTACCGCAGCACATTCCGGTGTATCAGAGGAGACACTGCGGGATATTATGTTTAATACAGGCCAGCTGGCGAAGGATGTCGGTACGGTTCTGGTGGGACAAGAGGCTGTAACAAATGGCTTGATCACAAGGGTTGGCGGCGTGAAAGATGCGATGAAGTGTTTATATGACTTGATTAAATCACAAAAAAATAGTAAAATGTAATCCGTATGTATTCGGGTTTGATATGGAAAACCCGAAATCACGGAGGTAAAGAATTCGAATGGCAGCTTCAAAGAAACAACATTCAAAGGCAAATAACACAAAATCCAAGAATAGAAAACCATCCGCAAAGAAGGGAAGAAGTGCAGTCGATGACAGTGCATCTTTTGGAGAGGAGATCGTTCTGCTTGCATTTATTGCAGTGTGCATACTGCTTGAACTCAGTAATTTTGGGTTATGCGGTGTGATCGGTGCGTTTTTAAGTCGGATCCTGTTTGGTATATTTGGATTTATCGCATATGTCGTTCCGGTATATGTCTTTTTGTCGGCTGCATTTCTGATCTCAAATCAATACCGCAAGCGGGTAGTCAAGAAAGTAGTATATGCAGGACTTCTGTGCGTATTGATCAGCATATTTATTCAGATGCTGATGGGCGTTCAGGTGTCAGAGATTCTGACATTTTATAAGGATGCGTCTGCAACCAAGACAGGCGGTGGATTGCTAGGCGGTCTGCTGGCATATTATCTGGTGAAGGGGCTTGGTCAGGTAGGCGGATATATTGTGCTGTTTGTGCTGGCGGTTATTTTTCTGGTTTTATTTACAGAGTTTTCATTTGCAGATTCCTTAAAGGGACAGCTTGGGTTTATGACTGTAGATAGTTATGCGGCAAAACAGGAAAAACGACAGCAGCGTGCTGATGACAGACATAAGAAACAGGAGGTCAGACAGGCACAGAAAGCAGAAGCGAAACGGAAGGCAGAAGAAGAGAAAGAAGATCCTTTCCATAGAAATGATAAGAACAAGATGGATATGAGTGAGGCACTGCGAGTGCTTCCTGCAGATACGGATCAGGGGATTATCCGGCCGGGAGACAAGAACGGTATGCAGCATCCGGTGATAGATGAAGATATTCATGAGATCACGATGCACTTTGAACCGGACGAGGACATGGAGCCGGGTGCACAGACAATGATCCGGGAGGAAGCGAAGCCAAAGAGACAGAAGAGAGCAAGAACCAAAACAGATAGCAGAAAACAATCATATAGTGCCGATGCACAGATTGTTCCAACAGTGGAAGAGGACAAGACTGTCAGGTCAGAGGTGCAGACGGCATCTGCAAAAGAACCGGTGCCGGAGATTTCTTACAGCCGTCAGTCACACAAGGGTGATTATGAATTTCCACCACTTTCCCTTCTGAAGCAGACAAAGGGTGGTGCATCCGGTAATCAGGAGCAGTCTGTCCGTGAGACAGCAGTAAAACTGCAGCAGACATTAAAGAGCTTTGGCGTGAATGTTACGATTACCAATTACAGCTGTGGACCGGCGGTGACGCGATACGAGATGCAGCCTGAGCAGGGTGTGAAGGTCAGCAAGATCGTAGGACTGGCTGATGATATTAAGTTAAATCTTGCAGCGGCAGATATTCGTATTGAGGCGCCGATTCCTGGAAAAGCAGCAATTGGTATTGAAGTGCCGAATAAGGAAAATTCCGTTGTAAATTTCAGAGAACTGGTAGAGTCAGAGAAGTTCGAGAAGTTTCCGTCTGATCTGACATTTGCAGTCGGTAAGGATATCGGTGGACAGGTTGTTGTGACGGATATAGCAAAGATGCCGCATCTTCTGATCGCAGGTGCGACAGGATCCGGTAAGTCTGTTTGTATCAATACCTTGATCATGAGCATTTTGTATAAGGCACATCCGGATGATGTGAAGCTGATCATGATTGATCCGAAGATGGTAGAATTGTCTGTATATAACGGCATTCCACATCTTTTGGTGCCGGTTGTGACTGATCCGAAGAAGGCTGCGGGAGCACTGAACTGGGCGGTGATCGAGATGACAAAGCGGTATCAGTTGTTTGCAGAGTATGGTGTCCGCAATTTAAAGGGCTATAATAAAAAGATCGAGGAAGTCATTGCGGCAGGTGGAGTGGATCCGGAAAAGATGCCGGAGAAAATGCCGCAGATTGTTGTTATTGTCGATGAGTTAGCAGATTTGATGATGGTAGCACATGGTGAGGTTGAGGATGCGATTGTCCGTCTGTCTCAGTTGGCAAGAGCTGCAGGTATTCATTTGGTGATTGCCACACAGAGACCTTCTGTAGATGTCATTACAGGTTTGATCAAAGCGAATGTACCGTCAAGAATTGCATTTGCCGTATCATCCGGTGTAGATTCCCGTACGATTCTGGATATGGTTGGTGCAGAGAAGCTCCTGGGAAAGGGTGATATGCTGTTTTATCCGACAGGCTATCCGAAGCCTGTGCGTGTGCAGGGTGCATTTGTATCTGATGATGAAGTTGCGGCGGTGACAGATTTTATTAAACAGCAGAAGCCGGATACAGCATATAGTGCAGATGTTGTTTCCCAGATGGATTCGGCTGCTGTATCCGCGTCCGGATCTGCAAACAGCCAGACACCGGGCAGTGATCGAGATGACTACTTTGTAGAGGCCGGAAAGTTTATTATCGAGAAAGATAAGGCTTCCATAGGTTTGCTGCAAAGAGCATATAAAATTGGCTTTAACAGAGCCGCAAGACTGATGGATCAGCTGGCAGACGCAGGTGTTGTCGGCCCGGAAGAGGGCACGAAGCCAAGAAAGGTCCTGATGTCGCTTGAGGAATTTGAGGAGTACATAGAAAACTACGTGTAGGTGAAAGGAGATTTTATCATGACAGACATTGAAATTGCACAGGCAGCCGAGATGAAACCAATCAAAGAGGTCGCAGCACAGCTCGATCTGACAGAAGACGATCTGGAACTCTATGGAAAGTATAAGGCGAAGCTTTCCGATGAACTTCAGGAGAAGATCAAGGGTAATAAAAATGGTAAGCTGGTACTGGTTACAGCGATTAACCCGACACCTGCCGGAGAAGGTAAGACAACGATCACGGTGGGCCTTGGTGAGGCTCTTGGCAAACTTGGAAAGAAGTCGGCAATCGCATTGCGTGAGCCTTCGCTTGGGCCATGTTTTGGTATTAAAGGTGGTGCTGCAGGTGGTGGTTATGCACAGGTTGTGCCGATGGAGGATCTGAATCTGCATTTTACAGGAGATTTTCATGCGATCACATCTGCAAACAATCTGTTGGCAGCTATGCTGGACAATCATATCCAGCAGGGGAATGTACTTGGTATTGATCCTAGAAATATTGTATGGAAGCGTTGTCTGGATATGAATGACCGTGTACTTCGTAATACAGTAGTCGGTCTTGGAAGAAAGGCAGACGGAGTGGTCAGAGAGGATCATTTTGTGATTACGGTTGCTTCTGAGATCATGGCAATACTCTGTCTGGCAGACGATATGGCAGACTTAAAGAGAAGACTGGCAAAGATCGTGGTGGCATATACATATGATTCCAGACCGGTTACCGCTGCAGATCTGAAGGCTGTAGGTGCGATGGCTGCACTTCTTAAGGATGCGATCAAGCCGAATATAGTGCAGACATTAGAGCATACACCGGCATTTGTACATGGTGGCCCATTTGCCAATATTGCACACGGATGTAACAGTGTGCGTGCTACAAAAACTGCATTAAAGCTGGCAGATATTGTTGTGACAGAAGCAGGATTTGGTGCAGATCTGGGTGCAGAGAAATTTTTTGACATCAAGTGCCGTATGTCAGGCCTGAAGCCGGATGCGGTAGTTCTTGTAGCAACAGTCAGAGCTTTGAAGTATAATGGCGGTGTATCTAAGGATTATCTGAGTAATCAGGATGTTGAGGCACTTTCAAGAGGTGTTTCTAACCTTGGAAAGCATATTGAGAATCTGCAGAAGTATGGTGTGCCGATTGTTGTAACGCTGAATCAGTTTGTTTCAGACACAGAGGCAGAGCTGAATTTTGTCAGACAGTACTGTGAGGATCGCGGCTGTGAATTCGCACTGTCCCAGGTATGGGAAAAAGGCGGCGAGGGTGGAATCGAACTGGCCAATAAGGTGATTGATACACTGGAGAATAAGAAGAGTGAATTCAAGGTGCTTTATGATGTAGAATTATCTACAAAAGAAAAGATCGAAAAGATTTGTAAGTCCATCTATGGTGCAGAGAATGTAACCTATTCCGCTGCGGCAGAGAAGCAGATTGCTACTATTGAGGGTCTTGGCTTCGTGAATATGCCGATCTGTATGGCAAAGAACCAGTATTCTTTGTCTGATGATCCGACCAAGCTTGGCAGACCAACCCACTTTACAGTGAATATCAGAGAGGTTTATGTCAGTGCAGGTGCAGGCTTCATCGTAGCCATTACAGGTGCGATCATGACGATGCCGGGACTGCCGAAATCACCGGCTGCAGAGCGTGTGGATGTGACAGACGATGGTAAAATTGTAGGGTTATTTTAACCTGCATTTACATAATGTAACATAATAGACAAGATGTAACATAACAGACAAGGAGGATAACAGTATGGCTAAGTTGATTGACGGTAAGAAAATCTCTACAGAGATCAAAGACGAATTGAAGACAGAAGTATCGACATTAAAGGCAAAGGGTAAGAACATATGCCTTGCTGTGATTCAGGTAGGAAATGATCCGGCATCTTCCGTATATGTAGGAAACAAGAAAAAGGCGTGTGCCTACATCGGGATAGATTCGGCATCCTACGAGCTTCCGGAGGAGACAACGGAGGCAGAGCTGTTAGAGTTGATTGGAAAATTAAACGCAGATCCAAAGATCAATGGTATTTTAGTACAGCTTCCGGTTCCAAAGCATATTAATGAGGATCATATCATTCAGGCGATTGATCCAAAGAAGGATGTTGACGGATTCCATCCGCAGAGCGTTGGTGCGTTGTCAATCGGGCAGCCGGGATTTGTATCATGTACACCGGCAGGTGTGATCCAGCTTCTGAAGCGTTCCGGTGTGGAGATTGCCGGAAAGGAATGTGTTGTGATAGGCAGAAGTAATATCGTTGGAAAGCCGATGGCGATGCTTCTGCTGCGTGAAAATGGTACAGTAACAGTCTGTCATTCCAAGACAGCAGACCTTAAGGCAGTCACGAAGCGTGCAGATATTTTAGTGGTTGCGATCGGCAGACCGAAAATGATAGATGCTTCCTATGTTAAGGAGGGGGCTGTTGTCATTGATGTCGGTATTCACCGGGACGAGAACAATAAGCTGTGTGGAGATGTGGATTTTGCATCCGTTGAGCCGGTAGCAGGTGCGATCACACCGGTTCCGGGTGGTGTAGGACCAATGACCATTGCTATGCTGATGCGTAACTGTGTGGATGCACTGGCGATACAGGAGTAAGTATGAAGATATTATTTATTTCTCTTGGCTGTGACAAGAATCTGGTTGACAGCGAGGAAATGATCGGCCTCTTAAAGGGGGCCGGTCATGATATTACAAATGAAGAACAGGAAGCAGATGTTGTCGTCATCAATACATGTTCTTTTATTCATGATGCGAAGGATGAGAGTGTTGAGAATATCCTGGAGATGTGTGAACTTAAGAAACAAGGTCTGATAAAAGGCGTGATCGTCACAGGATGTCTTGCACAGTATTATAAGGATGATATCAAGAAAGAGATTCCGGAGATCGATGCGATCCTGGGTACGACTAGTTATGAGGAGATCGTAGATGCGGTCAATGCAATTGCAGGTGGTCAGTATCTGGAAGATTTTAAAGACATTGACTATATGCCAAAGACTACGACAGATCGAGTAGTGACGACAGGTTCGTTTATGGCATATTTAAAGATTGCCGAAGGCTGTGACAAGCATTGTACCTATTGTGTGATCCCGTCTTTGCGGGGACGATATCGATCAGTGCCGATGGAGCAGTTGGTGGCTTCTGCACAGAAGCTGGCAGATGATGGCTATGAAGAGCTTGTACTGGTGGCACAGGAGACAACCGTATACGGTGTGGATCTGTATGGACGCAAATGTCTGCCTGATCTGTTAAAAAAACTGGCTGAGATCGAAGGTATCCGGTGGATCCGGATATTGTATTGCTATCCGGAAGAGATCACGGAGGAGTTGATCGAAACGATGGCAGCTGAGCCGAAGATCTGTCATTACATTGATATGCCGATCCAGCATGCATCGGATGCAGTGCTAAAGCGGATGGGAAGACGGACGACAAAGGAAGAAATCCTTGCTACGATTGCGAAGCTGCGGACTGCGATGCCGGATATCGTGCTTCGGACAACATTGATTGCCGGGTTTCCGGGTGAGACAGAGGCAGATCATGAAGAAGCAATGGCATTCATAGACGAAGTAGAATTCGATCGGTTAGGTGTATTCACTTATTCCTGTGAGGAGAATACGCCGGCTGCCAGAATGACACCACAGATTGAGGAAGCGTTAAAGAAAAAATGGCAGGAAGATCTGATGACATTACAGCAGGAGATATCTTATGATAAGAATCAGACAAAGATCGGAATGGAACTGGATGTTGTCATTGAGGGATATCTGTATGAGGATGATGTTTATGTGGGACGCAGTTATATGGACGCACCGAATGTAGACGGATATGTCTTTGTGCATGCAGACAGAGAGCTGATCAGTGGAACATTTGTGAGAGTGGTCATCACAGACTGCAACGAATATGATTTGATAGGAGATGTGAAAGATGAATTTACCGAATAAATTAACCGTACTTCGGGTGCTGTTGGTGCCTGTATTTCTTGTGTTTCTGATGGTTCCGGGTATTCCGGCAGGTAAATGGATCGCACTTGCAGTCTTTATCATTGCAAGTATGACTGACTGTCTGGATGGACAGATTGCAAGACGCTGTAATATGATCACAGACTTTGGCAAGTTCATGGATCCGCTTGCAGATAAGTTATTGGTAGACTCAGCATTGATCGCATTTGTTGGCATGGATCGTATCCCTACATGGGTTGTGATCGTGATCATTGCCAGAGAGTTTATCATTTCAGGTTTTCGTCTGGTTGCCGCAGACAACGGCGTGGTGATCGCTGCCGGCTGGTCAGGTAAGATTAAAACAGTTGTACAGATGATCATGATCATGGTACTGATCGCAGATTTTGGTGGAAATGTGGCATATATTGTGGAGCAGGTACTGATCTACGCAGCACTTATCCTGACAGTGGTATCATTGCTGGATTATCTGGTGCACAACAAGGATGTTCTGAAATCTAAGTAGAAATAAACAGATAATGGGGGATGGATATGCGGATTGAAGAAAAGGTTGTGAATAAGTTAATAGAACATAAGCTGACGATTACAACAGCAGAATCCTGTACAGGAGGTATGATTGGTGCGGCACTGGTCAATGTCGCCGGTGTTTCACAGATCTATCATCTGGGATTCATTACATATGCAAATGAAGCAAAACATCGTGAACTGGGAGTAAAGAACAAGACTCTGAAGAAGCATGGTGCAGTTTCCAAGCAGACAGCCAGACAGATGGCAAAGGGAGCAGCCAAACATGCACATGCGGATGTGGCGATTGCGGTGACGGGAATTGCAGGCCCGGATGGTGGCACCAGAGAAAAGCCGGTTGGAACGGTGTATATGGGGTGCTATGTGAAGGGACATACCACTGTCAGAAAGTTCCATTTTGAAGGCTCCAGAGAAGAGATCCGGGAACTGACAATGAAAAATGCATTGGCACTGGTATATAGAGAGGTTGTAAAGACAGAGCAGGCATAACCTGCTCTTTTTTTAGAAAACTTTTACAAAAAAATGTGTTTTTAACTTGATAATTTTTTGCAAAAGAGATACAATTATAATCGGCAGAAAATTGGTCAATCTTTTTCCAAAGATGCCATTTAATAAATTATAACGGAGGACTAAAAATGAGCAATAAGACGCAGCTGTCAGCAAGAGAAAGAATCAATTCTTTACTTGATGACTCAAGTTTTGTTGAGATGGGTGCAATGGTAACAGCCAGAAGCACAGATTTCAACATGCAGGAAAAGGAAACACCTGCAGATGGCGTAATTACAGGTACAGGTTCCATTGATGGCAACCTTGTATATGTATACAGCCAGGATGCAACAGTATTAGGTGGTGCGATCGGAGAGATGCACGCAAAGAAGATCAGCAGGGTATATGATCTCGCTATGAAGGTGGGAGCACCGGTGATCGGTCTGGTTGACTGTGCAGGACTTCGTCTTCAGGAGGCTACAGATGCATTAGAGGCATTTGGTGATATTTATCTGAAGCAGACGATGGCATCAGGTGTGATTCCGCAGATCACTGCATTATTCGGTACATGTGGTGGTGGTGCTGCAGTGATACCGGCATTATCAGATTTTGTATTTATGACAAGTGAGGATGCGAAGTTGTTCGTGAATAGTCCGAATGCATTAGAGGGCAATTACGAGGCGAAGTTAGATACGGCATCCGCAAAGTATCAGAGTGAGGAAGCCGGTCTGGTAGATGTTGTTGCTGATACAGATTTAGATGTACTGGCACAGATCCGTACATTAGTATCTTTGTTGCCTGCTTGCAATGAGGATGGTGTAAGATTTACAGATTGCACAGATGATTTAAACCGTGTGATCCCGAACTTAGATGGCCTGAATAAGGATGCAAGAGCGGTATTACAGAATATTGCAGACAATAATGTATTCTTCGAAGTGAAGAAGGATTATGCCAAGGATATGGTACTTGGTTTCATCAAGCTTGCGGGTGCTACAATCGGATGTGTAGCCAATCAGGTAGCAGATGGCGGAGACAAGCTGTCAGCACGCGGTGCTTCCAGCGCAGCAAAGTTCGTAACCTTCTGTGATGCGTTTGATATTCCGGTACTGACACTTACAAGTGTGACAGGATATAAGGCTACCGTATGTGCAGAGCGCAAGATGGCGGCTTCTGTTGCAAAGCTTACATATGCATTTGCAAATGCTACCGTACCGAAGGTAAACCTTCTGATCGGTGAGGCTTATGGTTCTGCGTATACAGCAATGAACTCTAAGGCATTAGGTGCTGATATGGAATATGCATGGCCATGTGCAAAGCTTGGTATGATGGATGCAGAGATGGCAGTGAAGATCATCTATGCTGATGAACTTGCAAAGGCAGATGACAAGAAGTCATTCCTTGCAGAGAAGAAGAAGGAGTATGCTGCATTACAGGCTGATGTGAAGTCAGCAGCCAGCCGTGGATATGTAGATGATATCATTGAGCCGGATGCGACAAGAAAGAGACTGATCGCCGTATTCGAGATGCTCTACACCAAGGCAGATGACAGACCATATAAGAAGCATGGTGCAATTTAAGAGAGGGGCAGCTAAATGAAAAAATTACGTGTATTATTATTTATGATGATAGCGGTTGTTTTTTCTTTGACAGGTTGTGGTTCGGAATCAGCACTGAAGTATGAGGTAGACCAGCAGACATTGATCGATGATGCGAAGAATACCTTCGAATATCTGCTGAATCTGTCGGATTCAGGCAAGAAGTACACGATTGCACAAGGTCAGGAGCCTTATGCAGACGCAGTATCCGGTCTTATTACAGCCAATGAAGAGGCAGGCGCATATGTTTCCTTAAAGGAGACAAAGTTCACACAGAATAAGGATGATATCGATATCGTATTAGTCTGTGAGTTTGAGAAGGCAGAGGTTGAGGCTTCATTTGTATATGAGACGAATGATGCATATGACTACAGGGATGTATATCAGAATCCTGACAACATCCTTCCGTATAAGGCATCAGAGATCACCATTCAGACAGTTCATTCTAAGTCATATTATATGATGCAGGCTGTATCGAATACATTACTTGGTATGGGTACTGTATTTATTATGCTGATCCTGATCTCACTTTTGATCAGTACATTTAAGTTTATTCCGGTTATCGTTGCTAAGTTCGAGAAGAAGCCGGCAAAGGAACCTGCAAAGAAAGAGAAGAAGGCAGCACCTGCAGCACCGGTTGCGGTGTCAGAGCCTGATTTAATGAATGACAGCGAATTGGTAGCAGTCATTACAGCAGCGATTTATGCGGCTGAAGGAACTACAGGAAGCAAGGATACTCTGGTCGTTCGTTCGATTAGCAGAGCAAGAAGATAATATTAGGAGGATATCATTATGAAGAATTATAGAATTACAGTAAATGGAACAGCTTATGATGTAGCAGTAGAGGAATTAGCACAGGGAAGCGTAGCAGCAGCTCCTGTTGCAGCAGCACCTGCACCGGCAGCAGCACCTGCAGCACCGGCTCCAAAGGCAGCACCAGCAGGCGCCGGCAGTGTAGAGATCACAGCTCCAATGCCTGGTAAGATCTTAGCTGTAAAGGCAAATGCAGGTCAGGCTGTAAAGCGTGGCGATGTGGTTATGATTCTTGAGGCTATGAAGATGGAGAATGAGGTTGTTGCTCCTGCTGATGGTACGATTGCAAGCATCAATGTAGCTGCAGGCGATGCAGTAGAATCTGGAGATGTTCTGGCTACAATGAACTAATTTGCAGACCACAGAAAAATAGGAGGTAATGACTAAATGGATTACATTATAAATGCAATAAAGAATTTAGCAGACCAGACCGCATTTGTCAGCCTTGAATGGGGCAATTATGTTATGATCCTGGTTGCCTGCATCTTTCTTTATTTAGCAATTAAAAAAGGCTTTGAGCCTTTGCTGTTAGTCCCGATTTCATTTGGTATGCTGCTGGCGAATATCTTTCCTAGTATCATCCAGGATGGTGGACTGTTACACTTCTTCTATCAGTTAGATGAGTGGTCTATTTTACCATCACTGATTTTCCTTGGTGTTGGTGCGATGACAGATTTCGGTCCGTTGATCGCGAATCCGTCAAGTTTTATTTTAGGTGCGGCAGCACAGTTTGGTATTTATGCAGCTTATTTCCTTGCGATTGCGTTGGGATTCAATGGAAAGGCCGCAGCAGCGATCTCTATTATCGGTGGTGCAGATGGTCCTACATCCATCTTCCTTGCAGGTAAGCTTGGAATGGGTGGAACCCTGATGGGTCCGATCGCTGTGGCAGCATATTCATATATGGCACTGGTTCCTGTTATCCAGCCACCATTTATGAAGCTCTTTACAACAGAGAAGACAAGAAAGATCAAGATGGAGCAGCTCCGTCCTGTATCAAAGCTTGAGAAGATTCTGTTCCCGATCGTAGTTACGATCGTGGTATGTCTGATTCTTCCTACTACAGCACCACTTGTTGGTATGCTGATGTTAGGTAATCTGTTCAGAGAGTCAGGTGTAGTAAAGCAGTTGACAGAGACAGCTTCTAATGCCTTAATGTACATCGTAGTTATTCTGCTTGGTACTTCTGTAGGTGCTACGACAACTGCACAGGCATTCTTGAATCTGGATACATTAAAGATCGTATTTTTAGGTCTGGTCGCATTCTGTGTAGGTACTTCAGCCGGTGTTATTTTCGGTAACATCATGTGCTGGGCTACCAAGGGCAAGGTAAACCCTCTGATCGGTTCTGCTGGTGTATCTGCCGTTCCAATGGCAGCCAGAGTATCCCAGAAGGTTGGTTCCGAGGCAGATCCGACGAACTTCCTGCTGATGCATGCGATGGGTCCAAATGTAGCCGGTGTTATCGGTACGGCTGTAGCCGCCGGTACATTCATGGCAATTTACGGTGTAAAATAATAAGTGGTATAGAATAGATAGGAGGATATTTTAATGGCAGTACAGGCAAAACCAGTAAAGATTACAGAGACTGTATTACGTGATGCGCATCAGTCATTGATCGCAACCCGTATGACAACAGAGCAGATGTTGCCAATTATCGATAAGATGGATCAGGTTGGCTACCATTCAGTGGAGTGCTGGGGTGGTGCAACATTTGATGCATGTCTTCGTTTCTTAAAGGAAGATCCATGGGAGAGACTTCGTAAGCTCCGTGATGGATTCAAGAATACAAAGTTACAGATGTTATTCAGAGGTCAGAATATCTTAGGATATGCACCATATTCTGATGATGTCGTAGAGTACTTTGTACAGAAGTCAATTGCAAATGGTATTGATATCATTCGTATTTTTGACTGCTTAAACGATATTCGTAACTTAGAGACAGCAGTAAAGGCAGCAAATAAGGAGAAGGGACATGCACAGGTAGCCCTTTCTTATACCTTAGGTGATGCATATACAATGGATTACTGGAAGGAAATGGCAAAGAAGATCGAGGATATGGGTGCAGATTCTATCTGTATCAAAGATATGGCAGGCCTTTTGGTTCCAACAGCAGCAACAGAGCTTGTACAGGCACTGAAGGATGGAAGCAGTCTTCCGGTTCAGTTACATACACATTACACATCAGGTGTGGCTTCTATGACATATATGAAGGCTGTAGAGGCAGGATGCGATATCATTGATACTGCAATGTCACCTTTATCTATGGGTACTTCACAGCCTGCTACAGAAGTTATGGCAAAGGCATTTGAGGGTACACCATATGATCCTGGATTTGATCAGAATCTGTTAGCTGAGATCGCTGATTACTTCCGTCCAATGCGTGAGGAGTGGTTAGAGTCAGGTCTCTTAAGCCCGAAGGTAATGGGTGTCAACATCAAGACTCTGTTATATCAGGTTCCTGGTGGTATGTTATCCAACATGGTTTCCCAGTTAAAGGAAATGAAGGCTGAGGACAAGTACAATGAAGTATTAGAGGAGATCCCTCGTGTGCGTAAGGACTTCGGTGAGATCCCACTGGTAACACCTTCTTCACAGATCGTTGGTACACAGGCTGTATTGAATGTTGTTATGGGTGAGAGATATAAGCAGCTTACAAAGGAGTCTAAGGACTTATTAGTTGGTAAGTATGGTAGAACAACGAAGCCGGTAAATGCTGAGGTACAGAAGAAGGCACTGGATAGCTTAGGCATGAAGGAGCCAATCACATACCGTCCGGCTGATGACCTTGCACCATCACTTGAGAAGTTTGAGAAGGAGGTTGCACCATACAAGGAACAGGATGAGGATGTATTATCTTATGCATTGTTCCCACAGGTAGCAACAGAGTTCTTCAAGTATCGTGAGGCACAGAAGACAAAGGTTGATGTGTCTAAGGCAGATACAGAGAATAAGACATATCCGGTATAGGATATTAGTTATAAAATAAGACCTGCCATCCGAAAGGGTGGCAGGTCTTATTTTTGTCTTCGCAATATGCGATTATTGATCTGAAAGCTTAGGACTATTTAAGAGCCACTTCCAGGCGGGAATGACTGAAATAGGGATTTCATCGCATACAAGTGCTGCTTCTTCACTGTTTGTAATGATCATGCATTTTGCATCCGGAATAAAATTTCGCAGTTTAGTAAATGCTCTGGTTTCGCGTTCGCGTGTATCTATATTTTCCAGAATCTGCATACTTACCTGTATAGCAATTTTTTCTGTTGGAACAAAAAAATCAATCTCTACATTGTTTTCAAAGTAGAAAACATTCTCTGTACCGTATCTTCTGATCAGTTCGATGGCAACAAGATTTTCAAGCTGAGCAGATTCACAGTCAAGGAGCAGTAATCCGAGAAGACCAGTGTCCATGAAATAGTATTTTGGAGATGTTTCCTTTTCAACCAGTTTAGCCGCATAATTTGTTAAAGTAAAGATGAGGTAGGAATCTGTCATGTATCCGATGTAGTTGATTACCGTTTGTTTTCCCAATGATGTACCGGCACTCTTTACAATGTTGGTCAGACGGCTAAAGGATAGTGGCTTGGTAATGGATTCTGCTATCTTTTTTAACACGAGCTTGATAGCAAAGTCATTTGTAACTTTATTTCTGGTAATAATATCACCAAGATAAACTGTTTGGTAAATACTGCTTAGGAACATTCTTTTGTTTTTCATTTCTACCAGTTCTGGGAAAGCACCGTAAGTTATATATTCATTGTAATTGGCAAGTACTTCAGCTTTGTCACTTGTGCTGATCGTGTCAAGATAATCTTTTTCTTTTCCGTTTGCGGTCAGATATTCTGAAAATGAATATGGATATACATGCATGATCATGAATCGCCCGCCTAGTGTTGATGCAATTTCCCTGCTGAGCATTTTGCTGTTGCTTCCGGTAATATTGATTTTGTATTTCATATCTGCCATTCTACGGACAAATTTCTCCCATCCGTCAATGTTTTGGATTTCATCCAGAAAAAGGTAAGGTTTGTTTTCAACTCCAGAAAGTTCCAGACCAATCTCCAGAATAGTATTTAAATTCTCGGATGTCATTTCAAGAAGCCGCTCGTCTTCAAAATTTACATAGACAATTTGAGATAGAGGAACCCCTTTATCCAAAAGATGTTGAATCTGTTGATACATCATATAGGACTTACCCGTTCTTCTGATGCCAACAAAGCAATAGTTGACATTCTCCTCTAAAGGATATTGTCTGGGAATCAATGGATTGTGCAAATAGATATCCTTCTGATCAATCAGAATCTGTTTTAAGGTATCTCTATTCATATTATCACCTCCGATAAAACAATTATATATATAAATCGTTCTATGTGCAAGACAAAAATAAGGCCTGCCATCCGAAAGGGTGGTAGGTCTTATTTTTGTGGATACGGATTTTTGACATTGGATACACCGGTGATATAGTTCATATCGACATCGTAGTATTTGGCTAACCGGATCAGAGTCTCAATTGGAATCCGTACTTTCCCGTTCTCATAATCAGAGTATGTGGTCTGTGCAACATGGATCACATCTGCAACATACTGCTGATTCAGGTCATTGTCTTCCCGTAACCCTCTGATGATTTCTGTATAGTGCATAGTCATCCTCCTTATTGTTTGCATTGTAGTATACATAAATAATATAAATTGACTTTTAACGGAATATCCGTTAAAATGAAAGTTGTAAAAAGATGAGAAATGCAACTAGTTTGAGGGCAGAGAGTATTTTTATTGGGAACCTATTATGTGAGAGTTGTTGTGGAAGAAACAGATGTGTACAATGCCGCTTCTGCCATTGTCAGATATTCGGTATGGAAGGCTTCTGATGTTTCCGGCAATCCGTCGCAGACTCCCGGACAGACAAAGCCTTCACAATCGGTTCCTTCACAGCCATCAGCAGGAGAAGATAATAAATCGCAGAATACAGAGCTTACGAATCCTTCCACGATCGTAAAACCTGTAATCAAAACCCTCAAATGTAAGAATAAGAAAAAGAAGATAACTTTGTCCTTAAAAAAGAAACTGACAGGGATTGCAGGTTATGAGATTCGTTATGCAACGAAAAAAAGCATGAAAAATGCGAAGGTGATTACTGTGAAGGGTGGTTCTAAGACAAAACTGACTTTCAAATTGTCTCAAAAGAAAAAATATTATGTTCAGGTGCGAGCCTACAAGAAATTGGGCGATAATATACAATACAGTGCATGGAGTAAATCAAAGACCATTAAGGTTAAATAATGTGTTTTTCTGAGACGATGATAACAGCAACCATTTATAAACTGTATCAATAGAAACACCGGATATGTCTGACGGACATATCCGGTATTTTTAATCCATAAATTATTTGATAGCTAAGCAAGGAATAGATCTTATAGAAATAATACAGCTTGAAAGAAATCTCTAAATAGGATATACTATAAATAATTATGGAAAAGTTTAGAGGAGATCAGGCAGATGCTGGCATATATAAAGGGAACCGTCGAGGAACTTGGCGATGGTTATGTCGTGTTAGAGAATCAGAATATTGGATATTATATTAAGACACCGGCATCCGTGATATCGGGTATTGCCGGACTACATAGTCAGTTGACACTATATACATATATGTATGTCCGGGAGGATGAGATCAGTCTTTATGGGTTTGCGTCACATGATGCGTTGAATCTGTTTAAGCAGTTGATCACAGTTAGCGGTGTAGGTCCGAAGGTAGCGGTTTCTATATTGTCAGCTTTATCAGAAGATGCACTTCGGATGGCGATTGTGACCGGCGATGTGAAATCTCTTACGAAGGCAAATGGTCTGGGGGCAAAAGGTGCTCAGCGGATCATTATGGAATTAAAGGATAAGATCACAATGGAGGATGCGTTGGACAGTAGTATGCAGACTGCTTCAGAGATGTCTGATCATGATTCTGTTTTAGAAGCCAGTATGGCACTGGTGGCACTTGGATACTCTCAGGCAGAGGCATTATCTGCGATAAGGGGGGTGCCGGATGCAGGGACAATGGATGTGGAGCTGCTGATCAAGCAGGCACTGAAGCGATTGATATAAGAGGCAGAGATGGAGAAGCGTATTATTACAACGGATATTACAACTGAAGATATCAAGATCGAGAGTCAGCTGCGACCGCAGTATCTGGATGATTATATCGGACAGAAGAAGGTCAAAGAGAATCTAAGAATTTTTATAGAGGCTGCCAAAAACCGTGGAGAGGCATTGGATCATGTATTATTTTACGGACCTCCGGGATTGGGGAAGACTACACTAGCCTCGATTATAGCGAATGAGATGCAGGTAAATCTGAAGATCACATCAGGCCCTGCAATTGAGAAACCAGGTGAACTTGCGGCAATCCTAAACGGATTATCTGAGAATGATGTATTGTTTATTGATGAGATTCATCGTTTGAACCGTCAGGTGGAAGAGGTATTATATCCGGCCATGGAGGATTATGCGATTGATATTATGATTGGAAAAGGACCGGCCGCCAAGGCTATTCGATTGGATCTTCCGAGATTCACATTGGTGGGCGCAACAACGAGAGCAGGTATGTTATCGGCACCGCTTCGTGACAGATTCGGAGTGGTAGACCGCTTGGAATTCTATTCAGAGGATGAATTAGCAGATATCGTGTCAAGATCAGCAGATGTGTTACAGGTTGACATTGATGATGAGGGTGCGGTTGAGATTGCAAGACGATCAAGAGGAACACCTAGACTGGCCAACAGACTGTTGAAAAGAGTCAGGGATTTTGCTGAAGTGAAGTATTATGGACAGATTACACAAGAAATTGCAAAAGAAGCTCTGGACAGACTGGCAGTTGATTCAATGGGGCTGGATCAGACGGATCGAAATATTTTATATGCAATGATGCATCAGTTCATGGGAAAGCCGGTTGGGCTGGATACGCTTGCGGCAGCATTGGGGGAGGATGCCGGGACGATCGAGGATGTATATGAACCATATATGATCAAACATGGTTTGATAAATAGAACACCAAGAGGACGTGTGGTCACAATGAAGTGCTATGAGCATTTTGGCCTTGTGCCACCGGAAAATATACAAGGATAGTGAGGAGAGTAAGCATGGCAGAAAAAAAGGATATACCGGTTGTATTAAATGACAGGATCTATACATTGAGTGGATATGAGAATGATGATTATATCCAGAAAGTGGTCAATTATATTAACGAAAAGCTTGCAGAATGTAAGGGATCTGAACAGTTTAGAAGACTGGGCAAGGAACATCAGAATATGCTTGTGGCATTAAATATTGCAGATGACTATTTTAAGATTAAGAATCAGGCTGAGAATCTGACCGAGGAAGATACAGAGAAGGAAAAACAGCTCTATGATCTGCGTCATGAGATGATTGAGGCACAGATCAAGCATGAGTCTGATATGCGTCTGGTGGAAGAATATAAGGAACAGGTAAATGCACTCCAGAGAAAATTAATTCAGCTGGAGGCGGAGAAGACTAGAAATGATCAACAAGAAGATTGAAATATTAGCACCGGCGGGATCTATGCCGATTCTGAAAGCGGCGGTTACTGCCGGTGCAGATGCAGTGTATGTGGGTGGAGCTAGATTTGGTGCTCGTGCATATGCTGATAATTTTGATAATCAGACATTGGTAGATGCAGTTCATTATGTGCATCTGCATGGCAGAAAGCTTTATCTGACAGTGAATACATTATTCAGGCAGGATGAGCTGGATTCATTGTACACTTTTTTAAAAGATCCTTATGAGGCAGGATTGGATGCGGTGATCGTGCAGGATCTAGGAGTTGTTTCCTATATCCGTCGACAGTTTCCGAAACTGGCTGTTCATATTAGTACCCAAATGACAATTACACAACCATACGGTGCACAGTACATGAAAAGACTTGGTGCTGTACGGATTGTACCTGCCAGAGAACTGTCATTGTGTGAACTGCGTCAACTGAAAGAGCAAACCGGGCTGGAAGTTGAAGTGTTTGTACATGGCGCATTGTGCTATTGCTATTCAGGACAATGCCTGCTTAGCAGTATGATTGGTGGAAGAAGTGGCAATCGTGGGCGTTGTGCTCAGCCGTGCAGATTGTCATACCAGACCGAGAAAGATACATCCGATCAACCATATATACTTAGTCCAAAGGATTTATGTGGGTTAGATATTCTGCCGGAATTGATGGATTGCGGAATCGATTCTTTGAAAATCGAAGGCAGAATGAAGAATGGCTATTATGTTGCAGCGACGGTGGCTGCATATCGTAAGGCAGTGGATGCGGTCTATGCCGGTAGCTATTCGAAACAGATGGTGGATGAATTGAAAGAAGTTCTGGCTGAAGTCTATAACCGGGGAGGTTTTACGGAAGGATATTTCCGGCAACATAATGGTGTGCAGATGATGTCGATGGGCAGACCGAATCATCAGGGAGTAAAGATCGGGGAAGTTGAGACTGTTAAGGCGGGTACGATCGGATTTAGAGCAATGAGATCTCTCACGAAAGGAGATGTGATCAACATTTTGCCGTCTCAAGGGGATGAATTGACATTGACTGTACCGCAAGATTATAAAATACATGCATTTGTAGTGCTAAATGCTCCTAAGACAAAGTATTTACATGCAGGTATGTCATTATATCGGACCAGGAATGCCGGTTTGATTTCTGCACTTTCAGAGAAATATATTGAACATGATCGGAAAGAAAAAGTTAAGATAGAAGTCAGAATTGTAAAAGGTGAGTGTGCTAAAATGGATCTTAAAGCGGCCGGTGTACATGTGTGCGTACAAGGTGAGCAGGTTCAGCAGGCACAGAAGCAGCCATTGAATCAGGAGACAGTGATCGACAAGATTGGCCGTCTGGGAAATACTCCATTTGAAGCAGAGCAGATATTGGTGACCATGGATAAAGATGCTTTTATGACTGTAAAGGGACTGAACGAACTGCGTAGGCTTGCTGTAGAAACATTGCAGGGTAAATTGGAAACACGATATCAAAGGGAGCCTGTCAGACAGCTGCTGGATATACAGGGGAATAAGCATTTAGAGAACGCAGCGATGCCAGCTCAATTACAGAAGATAGGAGAAGCTTCTGAGAAGAAATTCAGAATCAGTGCGGTTGTTTCAGATGCACGCATTTTGAAATGTGTTCTGGAACACAAGGAAATTTCCAGAATCTATCTTGATTTTGTAGACGGATCAGATGATGAGATGATTGAGTGTGCTGCCCGTATTTTGGATGCAGGATGCGAGTTGATCTTATGTATGCCGCAGATAGGAAGAGAGAAGTGTATTGATACATTTATGCATCTTGCCGGACAGATTGACCGGTATGATGGTGTGTTGATCCGTAATATGGACAGTTTTGGATATGTGATGAAGCAGGCAGAATTTGCCGATACATCTATTATCGGAGACTGGTCATTATATGCATATAATCAGGAAGCGATCCGGACATATTTGCGTGAGAAGCCGGATATGCAGTTTGTGATGCCAAGAGAGCTTTCGTATGAGCAGCTTAAGGCACTTTGGAAAGATCCGTACGCGGCCAATACACATCTGATCTGTGATATATATGGAAATGTACCGGTCATGGTATCTGCACAGTGTACCAGACGCAATCTGTCAGATTGTGATCATCGGTCGCAAAAAATATCTTTTACAGATCGTAAGCATATCAAGTATACAGCACAATGTGTATGCAGATATTGTTACAACTTGATATATAACGAAGTCACATATGATCTGTCAGATGTGCTATCCGATGTCGGGCGTTTGGCTCCCAGAGAGCTTAGAATGATTTTCAGACAGGAAGAACCTGCGCAGATTCATGATGTGATTGCACAGGTCATGGCATTTGACCATGGTGATATACGGCGACTTTCAGATATGCAAACGACAAGAGGACATTTTAGAAGGGGAATTGAGTAGGTGAAATGGTTACAATAATATCCGAAATATCAAAATACCTGATCATAATATTGATGATATGCTATACATTATCCTGTTTCAACATATTTAAACCGTCTAATGCACAACGCGTGGATCATATGTTGAATCAGCAGATTTTTTATGTGTTTGGCATTCATTTTTTGTCATATCTGATCTACTACCTGCGACTGGGCGGGATTGAGATTTTGATCTTTTATGGATTACAGATCATCGTTGCATCTGTTTACATGATTGTTTATCATTATATTTATAGACAATCATCCAGATTGATCACCAATAATATGTCATTTCTGTTGTTGATCGGGTATACGATGCTGACCAGAATTGATTATGATCTGGCAAAGAAACAGTTTCTGATCGGAACCGCTGTTTTGATCGTGGTAACGATCATACCGAAACTGATGATCAGGATCAAGGGACTCAAGAATTATTGGAAGATATATGCAGTATCCGGTATATTATTTCTGCTGACGGTTTTTATACCGCATGTTGGTATTTCTAAGTATGGTTCACGCAACTGGATCAAAGTCGGACCAATATCTTTACAGCCGATGGAATTTGTAAAGATATTGTTTGTGTTTTTCCTTGCAAGTATGCTGAGTGAGAGTACAGAGTTTAAACATGTATGTAAAGTTGCTGTGATTGCAGCTATTCATGTATTAATATTGGTTGCAGAGAAAGACCTTGGTGGTGCGGCGATATTTTTTGTTGTATTTACGATTATGTTATATACCGCTACAGGCAAGCTGTATTATTTGATTGGTCTGTTCGGTGGAGGCGGTATCGTGGCAGTCGCCGGATTTATGCTGCTAAAAGACAGTGTGTTGAAGCATGTGGCAGTCCGTATTATGGCATGGCAGAATCCGTGGGCAGATATAAACAACCAGGGATGGCAGGTTGCACAGTCGCTGTTTGCACTGGGGACAGGTGGATTCTTAGGATCCGGTCTGACACAAGGACGACCGAATTCCGTTCCGGTTGTAGAGAGTGATTTCATTTTTTCAGGAATTGGGGAAGAGTATGGAGTGTTGTTTGCACTGGCTTTGGTTTTGATCTGTGTGAGCTGTTTTATTGCGATCATGAATGCTGCAATGAAATGTAAACGGATCTTTTACAAAAATCTGGCAGTTGGTTTTGGTACTTGTTATATTTTTCAGGTATTTCTAAATATCGGAGGAGTGACGAAATTTATTCCATCTACAGGTGTGACATTACCACTTGTCAGTTATGGATTGAGTTCAGTATTAAGTACCCTGATTATATTTAATATCATTCAGGGTATATACATCATTGAAAATAAAGAGGCTGAGACGATTGAAAAAGCAAAAAAACAACTTGAAGCAGATAGCGAATCCCAAGGATCTGCTGGACAAGGAACAAAAAAGAATAGAGGTAAATCAAAGGCTTAACAAACCGATTCTGGTGGTGACATATACATTTGCGATTGTCATGCTTGCAATGATTGGATATATTATATATTTTATGGTGATGGATTCCCAGACGATCATTGCCAATCCGGCAAATAAGCGGCAGGATGATTTTGCACAAAAGGTGATTCGTGGAGAGATTGTGACAAGCGATGGTAAAACGATTGCACAGACCAAGGTTTCTAAAAATGGTGATGAGACCAGATATTATCCATACAAGAATCTATTTTCGCATGTGGTTGGTTATACACAATATGGCAAATCAGGGCTTGAACTGGAAGGTAATTATTATTTGCTGACTTCGACAGCAAATATCTTTGAACGCGTATATAAGACCTTGAAAGAGGAGAAGAATACCGGTGATAATGTGGTTGCAACACTTGATTATGATATTCAGAAAGCTGCCTATAATGCAATGGGTAAGGCACAGGGTGCGGTACTGGTCATGGAGCCTTCGACCGGTAAGCTCCTTGCAATGGTTTCCAAACCTGATTATGATGCAAATGACATGGAAAATGTCTGGGAACGCGCGACGGCGGAGGGTTCCACAGAATCCATGCTGGTGAATCGTGCCACACAGGGTCTTTATGCACCAGGATCTACATTTAAGGTTCTTACAGTATTAGAATATATGCGGGAGCATGCGGATTATCAGGATTACGAATATACATGTGAAAGCGAGGGCGTTTTTAACAGTGTGGCAATTCATTGTGCACATAATACAGCGCACGGAAAAGTTACACTGGCAAAGACACTTGCAAAATCATGTAATACTTCAGTGGCAAATATTGGAACGAAGCTTGATATTAGCAAGCTTAAGAGCTTGACAGAAGCTTTCTTGTACAATAAGGATCTTCCTTATAATGGAGTATACAATAAGAGTATATTCAAGTTGACATCAAAGTCTGATAAGAATCAGATACCGCAGACTGTGATCGGTCAGGGAGAGACACAGATTACGCCACTTCATAATCTGTTGATCATCAGTACAATTGCTAACGGCGGAGTTATGATGAAGCCTTATCTGATTGATTCCATTGAGAATTATCAGGGCGCACGAGTTAAGAAATTTACGGCATCATCTTATGGCCGGATCATTTCGGGTGAGGAAGCGATGGCTCTTTCCTCTATGCTGGAGGGGGTTGTAGATGATGGAACTGCTACCAAGTATCTTGGTGGTACGAAGTACAGTGTAGCAGGTAAGACTGGTACGGCGGAGTATGGATCCGATGGAAATGTAAATTCATGGTTTATCGGTTATTCCAATGTAGACAATCCGGATATTGCGGTTAGTATAGTGATTGAGGATGCCGATACAGTAGGTATTAAGGCTGCTCAGGTTGCGAGAAAGGTATTTGATGCCTATTACAATAAAAAGTAATTTCTATGTAAATTTTGATATACATTCTTGGAACATCTTGGAACATTTGCATAATTATTTCTTGTAAAAATGCACATTGTTTGGTATAATTATAAAGATTTATTGATTCACACCTATCTTATGTAGATACAGGAGGCATTGCAATGATTGAAGCAGTTAGCTGTGGTGGTGTGGTAATCTTCAGAGGAAAGATATTGTTGCTATACAAGAATTACAAGAACAAATACGAGGGATGGGTTTTGCCGAAGGGAACCGTAGAACCTGGAGAAGAGTATAATGAAACTGCTCTTCGAGAGGTACAGGAGGAGACCGGAGTAAAGGCTTCCATTATCAAGTATGTTGGAAAGAGTAATTATACCTTCAATACCGCTTTGGATGTAGTGAACAAGGATGTGCATTGGTATCTGATGATGGCTGACAGCTATTATAGCAAACCACAACGGGAAGAATTTTTCATGGATTCGGGTTATTACAAGTTCCATGAGGCATATCATCTGCTGAAGTTCCCAAATGAGAAGCAGATCTTAGAGCAGGCTTATGGGGAATATCAGGACTTAAAGCAGAGTAATCTGTGGGGGAGCAAGAAGTATTTTTGATCGTATCGGATGAATATGACAGAGAGGGAGTTGTCACAATAATATGTGATGACTCCTTTTTGCAAGGAAATAAGCATATGCTGAAGGGGTGATTATATGAACAAGAAACTTTACTATGGTTTGATGACTGTGTTTTCCATCATCGTGGTCGGTTGCGCAGTTTACCTGGCGCAGTATTATCTAAGTACGATCATGGCAGATAAGGGTCAGCAGGAGCTTGCAGACTACATTGAAACAGACAGCACGCAGGAGTCGACATCAAACAGTACAGAAGAAGCACTTTCTATACAGCCTAAATATGAGAAATTGCTTGGGATGAACTCTGACTTTGCAGGATGGATCACGATCCCTGATACGAAAATAGATTATGCGGTTATGTTGAGCCCGGATGATAATGAATATTATCTGCGAAGAGATTTTGATAAAAAACACAGTATGTCGGGCATGTTATTTATTGAAAACAGATGTGATATTCTGCAGCCAAGTACCAATATTATTATTTATGGACATAATATGAAAGCAGGCACGATGTTTCACGATATACTGAAATATGATGATGAACAGTTTTACAAAGATCATAAATATATCACCTTCAATACAATCTGGCGTGATGGCAGTTACGAGGTAATCGGTGCGTATTATACGGAAATTGCACCGGATGATCCGTCAGTATACGCCTACTATAATTTTATAGAACCAGCGGATCAGCTTGAGTTTGACCGGTATATAAGTTATGTGAAGGCACATACACCATATGAGACTGCAGATGCTGTTTACGGTGATCAGTTGATCACACTGTCGACATGTGCATACCATACGGATGAGGGAAGATATGTTGTAGTTGCAAAAAAAATAAAATAATGGTAATGTAGAGATATCTTATATAGAAAAGGAGAATGAATTATGGGTAATGATTCTTACGGCGGATTTGATGATGATCAGAACCGCAACAACAATGGCAGTCAGTATTATTACAACAATTATGCATCCAATGATTCCTCGGCAGATAATTCCTATGGAAACGGATATGATGCAGGTACATTTCGGGCATCAAGCAATGCTGCGGTTTCATTAAGAGAGCAGGCAGTATTGGTTAAGAGCCTTGGGTTTATGGCGATCGCTTTGCTGATTTCTGCCGTGGTAGCATTTGTCGGACACGCTTGGGCTATGTCCTCTGTGGAGCATATGTACAGCTATGCAACGATGCTGGTACCGGCTCTGGTATTAGAGCTGGTTGTGTACTTTCTTGCGCTGTGGGCGATGAAGAAGGATAATCAGACGATGAGCATCATTGGATATGTGGGATACTCTGTGATGTCAGGATTTACCCTGTCTGTGATTTTCTTCACATACAGTTTAGGTTCTATCACCGGTATTTTTGTGATTACAGCATTGATGTTTGCAGCGATGGCTGTATACGGATATGTAACGAAGGCTGATTTAAGACCACTTGGTTCTTTTTTTGCAATGTCATTGATCGGTGTTATCGGTGTAGGAATTATGAATTTCTTCATCAAATCTACTTCGATTGATAATCTGATCGCAGTTTTTGGTGTTGTGGTATTTGCAGGTATTACTGCTTATGATATTCAGAGACTGAAGGAGGCAAATGTTACTTATGCAGACCGTTCCGAGAATGTAGTTGCTATGTATGGTGGTCTGATGTTATATCTTGATTTCATCAACCTCTTCTTAAAATTGCTTCGGTTATTTGGCAAGAGCAGAGACTGATTGCTCTATCATAAAAAAGAGATGCATTGCATCTCTTTTTTTTATGCATTTATAAGCATATATAGCTTAGAAGACCGGTACAAAGGCCGAGAAACAACTTCCAAATTGTGTAGCTCTTAAAAGCGTCCTCCAGTGCAGGTGCAACACTTCGGGTCTGGGCGATTGCGCTAAAACCGCCAAATGCAGTAAGGGCAAGTATGTATGTAGTCTGTATGGGACCTGTGAACATCTGCGTATGAAGCAGAGAAATGCCGACTGTGATTTCTAAGGATGCAATAGGGAGCAGCGTGTATTGGTTGACAAATCCTTTTAGCAAAGATGTCAGAATCGAGAATAGCATAATATAAACTCCGATGATCATGACACTTTCTATGCTTTTTTTTATGATGTCGGAGAATGTATTGGGATGTTCCTGCATATGAAAATCTGCCGATTTTGAAGCATATTTTTTGTAGTAAAGATATCGTATAGAAAATAGAAGTATATTTGGAATATATAAGAGCAGAAATACTATACATGGGGGGATACTGTCAGTCAGACCATAATGTAAAACATAGCCAATCACAAACATGGGACTGGCATTGTTGCAGAGGACGAGTAGAATCTTGGCAAGCCGCCTGTCCAGAAATCCGCCTGTATACAGATCATTTACAAATTTTCCGCCCATAGGATACCCACAAAGGAATCCGATTATGACACATAACCATATGCAGGGTTTGAAATGGCTGAGAACCGGATGATTGACGAGTCCTGGCAATAACTGACCGGACAAAAGAGAGTTTGTCAGTAAAATAAATGGAAGAAGTGTGGGAATGATGACATTTGCCCAGAGTGACAGACCGTTTTTTGCACCGGATATTGCAGTATGGGAATTTCCGATCAATAGCAGCAGACATATCAGAGGCAGGCAAATGCTGATGTAATGTTTGACTTTGAAAAGCATAATTACCTCGGGCATTTTTTACAGAATATGAAATTACAGCACAGACTATGCCATCTATACGATAATCGCATTTTGTTCATAGTCAGAAGGTAGTGGTTCATGATGTTTTGTAAACCAGGCCAGTTGATATAATTGATGAGCCTGTATATCTGCTTGAAAGAGTGTCAATGCTGTCTGGGTATCTGAAAGCTGGATGCCAGCTTTTGATACTTTTTGAATAAATGGTATCATACAGTTCTTTTTTTGAAAACTGATCAAGGATGACGATGTATGTCTAAAACCTAATAATCGAACATAATAAATATATTCATTTTTCTTTGCGTCAGAGAAAATATCCTGTCGCATGTCCAGTAGTAAATGTAATATGCTTCGACTGATGCGGGTGTAGGTATATTGGCGTGTCTTCAGATCCTGGATCAATGAAGCATAGGAATAAACCAAGCAGTTATGTTTCTGGATGCGGTTGGCCAGATCATTGGATATATCATAGATCATGGATAAATCCTGATTTTTTGCATGGTAAAGTGCATATCCGGCAAATGTGGACAGATCCTCATTTGTCAGATATTTATGTGGCAGGAGGTTTACACATGAACCGGGTATGATATTAGATAGATCAGCATCAGGGTTGTCAAGCAGTACATTGCGGATTGCACTGGCTGATGCAATGGAACCATGTATATCCGTATCATGATACATCGCCTGTGTGCGTTGGATCAACACCGGTTTCATATTAGGGCAGTAACGGAAAATGGCACGCAAATAACAAAGGGCCAACATATTATTTGGTTGATTTAAGACTGTTTCAGCTTCTGGTATATGACTGCACTGACAAAGAGCCCGTGTGTAGGCACAGGCATATGTGGCACCGTATGAGAGTTGTTCAAGAAGCAATTTATTTAAAGCAGCCTCTTTTGTAACAGTTACCTTAGCAAGGGCAGATAACAGATGAAGATCACCGCATTCTGCACCAAATGCAACATGAGTGACAGATAGATGCTTCATGGTGATGATGGCAGCTGCAGCAAATTCTTCGGCACTGGAGCATGCAAAATAGGCCGGCAGCTCATAAACAGCATCAAGACCGCCGGTCAAAGCCATACGGCAGCGCGTATATTTATCAAATAATGCCGCCTCTCCTCGTTGTAGAAAGGATCCGCTCATAACCGCAATACAGTGATCAGGCTGTATCTGTTTTCGTGCTTCATTTAATTGATATAAATGTCCGTTATGAAACGGATTGTATTCTGCGACAATTCCTAATATTTTCATATATACACCTTACAAATTGATAATTTACAGATCTGTTGCTATGTGATACAATAATACCACAATAAAGAAACAATTATATTCAGTATATCTTTTTTTCAATGGAATTACCAGTACCATTCTGGATTTCTCTCAGCGTGGGTGGTATCATAGTCAGCATTCCCAAATTTTATTTTTGATATGTGCATGATTTTGGCATAGCGGTGTGGTAACTTAAAATGTGTGTTGACAAATCCTGCGTTATATATTACTATTAAGAACAGATACGAACATTTGTTTGCCAAACATTTGTTTATGTTCGGCGCATGGGTTTGATAGATGAGAATTAGAAGATCATATAAGGAGGACATTATGGAGAATCAGGATAAGATGGCAGCATTAAATGCTGCATTGACACAGATTGAGAAGCAGTACGGAAAGGGAAGCGTAATGAAGCTTGGTGAGAATGCTTCGAATATGAATGTTGAGGCCATTCCTACGGGTTCCTTAGGTTTGGATCTTGCGTTAGGGATCGGCGGTGTTCCTAAGGGAAGAATTATTGAGATATATGGACCGGAATCAAGTGGTAAGACAACTGTGGCGTTGCATGTTGTAGCAGAAGCACAGAAGCGTGGTGGCATTGCCGGATTTATTGATGCAGAGCATGCATTGGATCCGGTATATGCAGCGAATATAGGTGTTGATGTGAACAATCTATACATATCACAGCCGGATAACGGGGAGCAGGCATTAGAGATTACGGAGACGATGGTGCGTTCCGGTGCGATTGATGTTGTGATCGTGGATTCTGTTGCGGCATTGGTGCCGAAGGCTGAGATTGAGGGAGATATGGGTGATTCCCATGTAGGTCTGCAGGCGCGTCTGATGTCACAGGCACTTCGTAAGCTGACCGCTGCTATCAGCAAGTCGAATTGTGTTGTGATCTTTATCAATCAGCTTCGTGAGAAGGTTGGTATTATGTTTGGAAACCCAGAGACAACAACCGGTGGACGTGCATTGAAGTTTTATGCATCTGTCCGTATGGAAGTTCGTAGAATTGAATCCCTGAAGAAGGGAGATCAGGTCATTGGTAACCGTACGAGAGTGAAGGTTGTCAAGAACAAGGTAGCACCGCCATTCAAGGAAGCCTGCTTTGACATCATGTTTGGACAGGGTATTTCCAAGGTCGGCGATATTGTAGATCTTGGAGTACAGTTTGATGTAGTACAGAAGTCAGGTGCGTGGTATGCATATAAGGGTGAGAAGATCGGACAGGGACGAGAGAATGCGAAGCAGTATCTGCTGGAGAATCCTCAAGTAGCAGAAGAGGTCGAATTGGCAGTAAAGAAGCTGGCGGGCATCATTCCGGATGATAGTCAGACAGATGTACAAGATGAAGAGAAATAGAGTCTGAAGAGGTTAGATATATGGTAGTGACAGCTCTGGAACAGCTAACCAGAAAGAAGACGAAATTATATCTGGATGAAGACCTAAAAGGAATATTATATCCACAGGAAATCAGACGATATCATATTGTGCAAGGTGCAGAGCTATCAGAGTCGCAATGGGAGACTTTGTATCAGGAAGTGATCCTTCGTCGGGCAAAGCAGAAGGCAATGGCACTTCTGGTCAGAATGGACTATTCTGAATATGGAATGCGATGTAAGCTGCAGCGTGAATACTATTGTGAACAGGCGATTGAAGATACAATTTCATTTTTGTATTCTTATCATTATCTGGATGATGTGAGGTATGCGCAGCAGTTTATGATCTCCAGGGGAGGATCAATGGGGCGAACGGAGATTCGTCGGAAACTGCGTGCACAAGGGATTCGGGATGATATCATTGTACAGGTATATGAAGAAGCCGGTTTGGAGGATATGGATATTCTGCATGAACAGATGAAGAAGCGGCTTGCAGGTAGAACGCAACTTGATGACAAAGAACAGAGAAAGATTATTTCTTATTTTTTAAGGCGGGGTTTTTCTTATACGAAAATAGCAGCGGTTATGCGGTGTTATGTGAAGAATGAGTGTTCAGATATGTGGGAATTCTCTGATGACATTCATTTAATATGACAAGTTTTTTATTCATATTGCATAAAAAATTCTGACTTTTACTTGACATTTCATACAAATAATTGTAGAATTGAACTGTTGTATTATGTACAATGAAAACTTAATAAGGAGGTGCTCCTGTGGAACCAATTCATTATATAATTGTTGCTATTATAGTAGCTTTGGCAATGGTTATTTCCTGGGTTGCTGCTACGGTATATCACAAGAAGATATCCGAGAGTAAGATTGGCAGTGCGGAAGAGAGAGCCAGAGAGATTATAGATGAAGCGCTCAAGAATGCTGAGATCAAGAAGCGAGAAGCTTTGCTTGAAGCGAAGGAAGAAGCTTCCAAGACGAAGAATGAGCTCGATAAAGAGATCAAGGAACGTCGAAATGAAGTTCAGCGTATGGAGAAGAGAGTACTTTCAAGAGAAGAGACCATTGATCGTAAGACGGAAGCCATCGAGAAGAAGGAACAGAGTCTTGCATCAAAGGAAGCTGCATTAGAAAAGCAGCGTGCGAAGGTATCTGAACTTGAGGGTAAGCGCCAACAGGAACTAGAGAGAATCTCTGGTTTAACCTCTGAACAAGCGAAGGAATACTTATTAAGAACTGTTGAAGACGAAGTAAAACATGACACTGCTGTTATGGTGAAAGAGCTCGAGACGAGAGCGAAGGAGGAAGCTTCTAAGAAGGCGAAGGAATATGTCGTTACAGCAATACAGAAATGTGCTGCTGATCATGTTGCTGAGACCACAATTTCACTTGTACAGTTACCAAACGATGAAATGAAGGGACGGATCATTGGACGTGAAGGTCGAAATATCCGTACACTCGAAACTATGACAGGCGTGGAGTTGATCATTGATGATACTCCGGAGGCTGTTATCCTATCTTGTTTCGATCCAATCAGAAGAGAAGTGGCGAGAATTGCACTTGAGAAGCTGATCGTGGATGGTAGAATTCATCCAGCCAGAATCGAAGAAATGGTAGAGAAAGCACAAAGAGAGGTTGAGCAGACAATTCGTGAAGCTGGTGAGGCCGCCGTATTAGAGGTTGGTGTTCACGGTATTCACCCTGAGCTGGTTCGTTTACTTGGTAAGATGAAGTTTAGAACCAGTTACGGTCAGAATGCATTGAAGCATTCTATCGAAGTCGCAGAGCTTTGTGGCTTGCTTGCCGGCGAGGTAGGCGTAGACATACGTACAGCTAAGAGGGCTGGTTTATTACACGATATTGGTAAAGCAGTGGATCATGAGATGGAAGGTTCGCATATTTCGATTGGTGTAGATCTTTGTAGAAAATACAAGGAATCTCCGATTATTATCAATGCGGTGGAAGCTCACCATGGTGATGTAGAACCTGAATCACTAATTGCAGTTATTGTACAGGCCGCAGATACAATTTCAGCTGCGAGACCAGGTGCAAGAAGAGAAACATTAGAGACTTATACAACAAGACTTACTAAGTTAGAAGACATTGCCAACTCTTTCAAGGGAGTTGATAAGACCTTTGCTATTCAGGCAGGTAGAGAGATTCGTATTATGGTAGTTCCTGGTCAGGTATCCGATGCTGACATGGTTCTGCTTGCTAGAGAGATTTCTAAGAAGATCGAGAGCGAGTTAGAGTATCCAGGTCAGATAAAAGTGAACCTGATTCGAGAATCTAGAGTTACAGACTATGCGAAGTAATTATTAATTTATGAATCCTGACAGTCGGTATATATGTGTGTATATGCCGGCTGTTTTGTTTTCTATGAATTAAGGGAGGAAGGGAAGATGATTCAAAATATAGTCTTTGATATCGGGGATGTTTTAATTGATTTTCATTGGAAAAGAACGATGAAAGAACATGGTTTCTCAGATGAGGTAATTTGTTGTTTGGAACAGAATATGATGATGTCTCCGGATTGGAATCAACTGGATCTGAATATGATACCGGAGAATGATATATTTGACCGGTTTAAAAAGGCTGCACCACAGTATGCTGATAAGATAGATCAGTTTAGACAGTTCAAATCAGAGATTGTTTCACCATTTCCGGGTGTACGGGAATGGATGTTGGATTTAAAGAAGCGTGGATATCACATTTATCTGCTTTCGAATTATCCTGAGTCTTACTTCAAGATTCATGCGAGTGAACGATTTCATTTTATGGATTTGATCGATGGTTCTGTGATTTCATATGAAGTGCAATGTGTGAAGCCGGATCACAGAATTTATGAGCATTTGTTAAAAAAGTATGACTTGAAGCCTGAGACCTGTGTATTTATGGACGACAGACCGGCAAATGTGCAGGCTGCCAGAGAGCTGGGAATGCAGGCATTTGTATATACCAGTCAGGAACAGGCGAAGCGTGAATTGGAAGATATACTTGCATTATGCTTCACGAGGCAAGATCAGAAATGTATTTACGAGGGAACAGTGATGAGTCTGTGGAAGGATCATTTGGAACTGCCGGATGGCAGTCAGGTGATTTATGACATGGTGAAACAAAAAGGAGGGGCGTGTGTACTCCCGGTGGATGAAGAACAGAATGTGTATCTTGTGAAGCAATATCGGAATACATTGAATCGAGTAAATCTGGAACTTCCGGCCGGTTGTTATGCATATCCGGGAGAACCGCCTATGCAGTGTGCCAGCAGGGAATTGAAGGAAGAGTTGGGAATCATTGCAGAGATCTGGCATTATATGACAGAGATCATTACGGATATCGGGATTAGCGATGAAAAGGTTGCAATTTTTCATGCAACGGGATTGACATTTGGTACATGTAAACTGGATGAAGATGAGCGGATACATTTAGTGAAGCTGCCTATAAATGAGGCTGTCCGTCTGGTACAATGTGGTGAGATTGTGGATGCAAAAACCGTGGTGGCGATTTTGGGGTATAAAGCCGGGATATGGGCAGAAACATAATAATAACACAGAATGTATGCTGGTATATTTGATGATATACCGGCATATTTTTATGTGTAACTGTAAAATATCCGGAAAGGAGTCAGTATGGATCAATGCAGATGGAGTATGCCGTTACTACAATATAGGACAAGACTGTGGGTTTGTTTTTTTGTTATGCTGATATTGGGAGCAATCTATGCGAATTGGTTTTTGATTCCAAATGAGGCATTCTGTGAGAAGGTGGAAGTACATGAAAGAATATCCGAACTTCTGATTCGAGAAGATGGACAACATTATTTTGTGTATGTTTTAAATTACAGGCTTTTGCAGGCAGCTATCATGTTAGTAATGCTGAAGGTGCTAGGCGTCCGTTGTTTTTTGACAATGGTGACAGCTATGATTGGATGTGTATATGGAGTTTTAATTGCGGTGGAGTCAGCGAGTCTGGGTGCAATCGGCATTGTATATGGATTGATTGTATGGTTCCCACAGGTGCTGTTTTATGCCGGTATATTTGGGATCCTGTATAGGATGGGGCATATTACATATTACAATCGAAAACAGATTTTCATGCATGTAATAGGTATTACGATACTTTTGTTAGCGGGATGTCTGACGGAGGCTTTTTGTAATCCGAAATTCATGTATTATTGTAATCAGTATATGATGCCTGTTACAAAATTGTAAATCCAGTGTTTCATTTTCGGCTAAAATCTGTTATGATAGATTTTATGACATATATGAAGGTATCAAATGGAAGCGAGTGTGTGATCATTGGCATGGGTATAGATGGAATGCCGAACGATTTGTGGAGGCCGGGTGTTGACTATGTGGGATGCATTGGATCAATATGAGAATTATTTATATACAGTGAAGCGTGCCAGTAAGAATACGATTGGCGGGTATATGCGGGATCTTAGAAAGTTGAATGCTTATATGGATCAGAACGAGATTTCGTCGCTTCGTATGGTGAATAATACGAATTTGAATTCTTATATATTGTATTTGGAGCGAAATGGAAGTGCTGCAACGAGTGTGTCAAGAAGTGTGGCCTCTATAAAGTCATTTTTTATATTTGCACTTAGACAGGGAATGATCGATCAGGATCCTTCGGAAATGCTTCGGGGACCGCATGTGGACAAGAAAATGCCGGAGACATTGACGGTGGAAGAAGTACGGCGACTGCTTGCACAGCCTTGCGGCGATTCTCCAAAGGAGATGCGCGATAAGGCTATGTTGGAATTGCTGTATGCAACCGGACTTCGTGTATCAGAATTGATCACATTGAAGTTGCAAGATGTGAATCTAGATATGCAATATTTGGAGTGTTCGAGAAATGATACATATAGATTGCGGGTTGTGCCAATTGAACAGAGAGCCTGTGATGCCGTGAGAAAATATTTGGAAAAGGCCAGAGGATTATTTTGTTATGAACAAGACCTTTTGTTTACAAATTGTCAGGGTGCACCGTTGACCAGACAGGGATTCTGGAAGATACTGAAGGCATATGCACTTCGTGCCGGCATTGTGAAAGATATTACGCCGAATATGATCCGACATTCATTTGCTATGCATCTTTTGGATAATGGGGCGGATCTTCGTTCTGTACAGGAATTGTTGGGACATGCAGACATTTCTACTACCCAGGTGTATTTAAGGGCACATGCAAGAGGAATCAAGGAGATCTATGATCAGGCACATCCACTTGCGAGAGAAACAACGGCAGAAGTATAGTTTATAAATTATCCGGGATAACGGATGTAAGTAATATGGAGGGTGAATGTATGAGTTATAGTATTGAGACAAATTGTGTACAGGCGGGATGGGATCCACAGAATGGTGAGCCGAGAGTGCTGCCAATTTATCAGAGTACGACATTTAAGTATGATTCGAGTGCACATATGGGAGCGTTATTTGATCTGGAGGCAGAGGGTTACTTCTATACCAGATTACAGAATCCTACGAATGATGCGGTTGCGGCGAAGATTGCCGCTTTGGAAGGTGGTGTGGCTGCGATGCTGACATCTTCTGGGCAGGCTGCCAACTTTTATGCCATCTTTAATATTTGTGAGGCTGGGGATCATGTCGTGGCTTCGACCAATATTTATGGTGGAACCTATAATCTGCTGAGTGTAACGATGAAGAAGCTGGGGATCGAGTGTACATTTGTGAATCCGAACAAGAGTGTGGAGGAGATTTCCGCTGCATTTCAGCCAAATACGAAGGTTTTGTTTGCAGAGACGATTTCCAATCCAACCTGTGAGATCTTAGATATTGAGAAGTTTGCCAATATTGCGCATGCACATGAGGTACCGCTGATCGTGGATAATACATTTGCAACACCGATCAACTGTCGCCCATTTGCGTGGGGCGCAGATATCGTGACCCACTCTACGACAAAATACATGGATGGACATGCCTGTGCTGTGGGTGGTTGTATCGTAGACAGTGGTAATTTTGACTGGATGCAGTATGGTGAGAAATATCATGGGCTTACGACACCGGATGACTCCTATCATGGTATTACATATGCAGAAAGATTTGGAAAGAGTGCCTATATCACGAAGGCGACAGCGCAGCTGATGCGTGATCTGGGATCCATTCCGGCACCGATGAATGCATTTTTATTGAATCTGGGATTGGAGACACTGCATCTGAGAGTGCCAAGACATTGCGAGAATGCACAGAAGGTAGCAGAGTATCTGAATGGACATGAGAAGGTAGCGTGGGTTCGATATGCAGGCCTTCCGGGCAATGAATACTATGATCTGGCACAGAAGTATATGCCAAATGGCACCTGCGGTGTACTGGCATTTGGATTAAAATGCGATAGAGACGAAACAGAGAAGTTTATGGACCGGCTGCAGCTTGCAAAGATCGTAACCCATGTAGCAGATGCCAGAACCTGTCTTTTACATCCGGCAAGCCATACGCACCGTCAGATGACAGATGAACAGTTAAGAGCAGCCGGTGTAGCACCGGATCTGATCCGTTTCTCTGTAGGTATTGAGAATGTAAATGATATTATTGCGGATTTAGAGAATGCATTGGCAGAGGTGAAATGCTAATCTGACATTTAGGGCTGTCCTATATGGACAGCCTTTTTTTTAATTTGCTACTTGACAATGCAAAGTAGCTGTGCTAATTTAGAATCAAGCTACTTGGTAATACTAAGTAGTGTTTGCCATGATCCTTTGTGTTTGCACACAAAGAGGGAAAAGGGGATTTGTATGGATGATACGCAATTACTGAAGGGAATCCTGGAGGGATGTGTGTTGGCGGTAATCGCAGAGGGTGAAACCTACGGATACGAGATTCTGCAGGCGCTCGAACGGTATGGCTTTGACAAGATTGGCGAGGGCACTTTGTATCCGGTTCTGACAAGGCTTGATAAGAATGGATATATTGTATGCCGAAAAGCGAAATCTCCGATGGGACCCATCCGGAAGTATTATCGGATTTCGGATGCAGGAGCAGTCTATTTAGAGCAGTTTCGGGAGAGTTACCGTGATATTACGAGTAAGGCGAGTATGATTTTGTTTTCTTAAAGATATATGAAGAGAATGAGAACATATTTTGATGGCTGAAAGCAGTATAGATCAGGTGATGATTGGAAATATGCATGAGGGAAAGAGAGGATCCATATGGTTAGTTATGTAGTTTATAAGGAACGCCTGCAGGGTGAGGTCCGGACCACTTTTGAGAAGGTAGAGACCTATGCACAGGTGATGAATATACCGGAGACGGTGCGGGAGGAGATGATGGCAGAGCTTCTTGATCTGTTGTATGAGGCGCAGCAGAGAGGGGATCGTGTGAGTGATATGATCGGTGAGGATGTCGAACGGTTTTGTAAGGAGTATTTTTGTATGAACCATCCAATCCGGAATACATTTTTGCAGTTAGTGGGGGTATTCTATCGTTGTGCATGGATTGCATTGGTATTGTGCATGCTGGATGTATTTGTATGGTCAGAGGGTGCGAAAACTATCTGGACCGCAACGACAGGTTTAGGACCTGTTGTGATCGGTATATTGATCGGCATGATTTCCGGAATCCCGTTTATATTGATCATGCGGATGTTGCTGTTTCGGTGGAAGAAGCTGACAAACAACCTCTTTCTGTTACTGGATATCGTATATAGTGTGTTTGTTCTCATTGTATTGCTGCCTACATGCATGTCGAAAATGATTATGTTTACCTGTCGGGTGGCACCGGTCATGATTGGCTGTATCCTATATATTGTAGTATATCATGCAGTCAGACTGAGACGCAGATACCACCGGTATGGTACGATTCGGCGTCCGGCTGATCGGGTGACGATGAAGGATACGATGCATCATATCTGGAATGACACAACAAGGGAGACACAGTATGACCTGTTGGATATGTTGATCAAAGGATACGAAAATAAAAATAAGAGGCTTTGCAAATATGGGAAAGAACCAGTCTCACCGGAGGCATTTACGGAAAAGGTGCGCAAAAAGGAAAAGTATGCGAAAGCCAATAAATGGATCTACAGTGTGATGTATGTGGTGATTGTTGTGGGATGTTCTTTCACGATATTCCGGGAAAGCTTTGTGGACGGTTTGATATTTTTCCTGATCTTAGCGGTGCTTGAGTTTTTTCTGTTTCGGTTCTTTTATAAGACCGATCAGGCGGGCTGTCAGAGGCGGGCAGAGCTGATCGCACAGTGTGATCAGGAAGGGATTACCCTTGTGGAACTGCACAAAAGGGTACATACCGGGCAGGATGATGTGAACATAAATGAATAAGTATGCAGGCAAGTATAAACCACAGGTTTATTGACACTATCAATTTTGTGTGATAGGATGCAGATAGTAAATAGAATATATAGAGGACAGATAATTAGATTACGCAAGTAGTCTGCTTATTTGTCCTTTTTTTATGATTGTATGACAGGTCTGGTTGTTAGGGTCGTAAAGTTTAACAACAGTGACCGGATGCGGCTAAACACATCCGGAGTTTTCTGTATGACTAACATACACATATTCAAAGAGAAAATGGGTGTTTCGCAAACACCCCAATAAAGAAATATGGGTAAAGGAGATCGCGATTATGGGAAAGATCAGAGTTTATTTATTGACGCAAAATGGGAAGCTGATTCCTCCGGAGCTTAGGAATCTTCTGGTAAAGGCAGCCGGTAATTATGGAACGATAGACGATGTTGGATTTGGCAATGCATATAATATGCCTGCTTATCTTGCAGGAGAGATTGGGGAGAATGTGGATGCCAGTCTGGTCATCGTACTGGAAGATACAGATGGAATTCCTAGACCACGAGTATTTTTTGGACGGACGGAAATCAAGCTTCTTATAGAGGCATTGACAGACGAGTCGGATCGGGATTCATACGAGATTGCGGTTGAACTGAATGATAGAATCAAAAATTAGAATGAATAGGGCAGCCTGGCTGTGCCATTTGTTTCGGAAAGTATTTGAAATATCAGAGGAACAATCATCGGAACTGACACACAATCTGAATTGCCTGTTGTCACAGTCAAGACAGCATGACAATCTCGGAGCGTTGACACCACTTTATCTATTTCAGGTGATGATCCGGCATATGAGCCGCTTGGCAAACAACCCCAATCTGCCAATTGCACTGCCGGGACTATGGTAGCCAAAGGAATATGAGATCGAGAAGAACAATGGCTGAATATCATCCTGTGTCGACCAATCTTGACGAATCATCTATATGCATATATAATGCAAGTGTATACTTGCAGTGGAGGAATCTAATGTACGATGAAACGCAATTAAAAATTATAGATGCTACGATGACATTGATTATTGAGAAGGGATATTCCGGTACCACAACGAAGAATATAGCATGTTTAGCCGGGGTTAATGAGTGTACTATATTTAGACGGTTTAGCTCAAAGAAGGATATCATTTTAGCTGCGATGGAATTGCCGAGGTGGAATCCGTGTCTTCGGGAAGAGGATTTTATATTTCACGGGGATTTGATATCAGACCTGATATCATTTTCAAAGGTATATATGTCGAAGGTTACGCCGGAAATGGTCAAGGTGTCTATAGGACTTCGTACAACTGAATTGCAAGGAGCGGCTTTGCAGAAGATTTTGAAGGTGCCTATGATATGTAAGAAAGTTCTGATCGGGTATTTCTCGATGATGCAGGAAAAGGGATTTCTGAAAGCGTGTAATATTGAAAGTGCTGCATTACAGTTTATTGCCTTGAATTTTGGATTCGTTTTTTTAGATGCGTCATTTGGAAAGCAGCTGATAGGCATAGAGAAGGCAGAATATATTGAAAATAGTGTTGCATTATTTGTAAATGGTATAGGTATCAAATAGTATCGTGCCTGTTGAAACGGGCACGAAAAAAATACCTAAAATGCAAGTGGTTACTTGCATTTTAGCGATAAGAAGGAAAGGAGATTATATGAAACCTCAAATTCACCAGATACGAATTGATTTTAATGTTACCCCAAAGATTCAACGATATGTATATGTGTATATTATTGAAGCACAGCATTGCTATCTGATTGATTCAGGTGTGTTCGGTTGTGAAAGTAAGATTGTATCTTATCTGGAGCGGATTGGCAGAACAGTATCGGATATCAAGGGCATTTTTTTAACACATGCACATCCTGATCATATTGGCAGTCTTGCGTGGTTTCGAGAACATACAAACTGTCGGATATATGCAAGTATAGGCGAAAAAAGATGGATTGAAAACATTGATCTTCAATTTAAGGAAAGACCTATTCCTAATTTTTACTTGCTTGCGGGAAAGTCATCCAATGTTGATGTGATTGTACAAGATGGGGATATGCTGCTGTTAGAGGATGGTTTGACACTGGAGGTTATGCGAACAGCGGGTCATTCAGTGGATGAGGTGTCATATCGAATGGGAGAGTGTATGTTTATTGGAGATGCAATACCGGTAAAAGGTGATATTCCCATCATGGTTGATGAAATGGAGCAGCGTAGAACCATGCTTAGATTTGAAAAGCTTGTAGGCGTGCAGACATTTTATCCTGCATGGGATATGATTTACAATAAGGAAATGATGAGTAGAAAGCTGGACGATGCAAATGAATTGCTCTCAACCTTGAAAAATGCAGTGGTGGCGCTTGATCATGGTGAGGCACTTCCAATTTTGATAGAGAAAGTATGTAAAGTGCTGGATCAGGATAGATTCAAAGAGAATCCATTGTTTGCAACGACGATAGAGAGCCTTAGGGAAAGAGAAGATAAAATATGAAAATACCGTATATTAAAACGCGTAATAAGTAGATTGTAAGTATAGATTATGCTGTTTGATATATTGACATGATCATCAAGATGTGTTATAATTCAAATCGTTTCATAGGTCAATAAGTGACAAAACAGATATGAAACATTCTTATTTTTTTAGGACAGGTTTCCCTGCCGGATGCGTGGCAGGAGAGTAGATCTGTCAGTCAGCCCGGGAGTCAGGCATTACGATTACCCAGAGAGATATTTGAGACAACATAGACATCATGCAGCAAGCTGCTTGCATGGACACAAATTATTAGTATAATGGAGGGAGTACATGGGAAATATTGATAGCATCACAAGAGACTATTTGTCGAAGGATGATGTATTTGCAGATGTGGTGAATTTAGTGCTGTTTTCCGGACAGGACATTGTCAGGGCAGAGAATATTGCACCGGCGGATACAACAGAGAGCATTATGGTCACACTGGACAAGGATACGGCAGACGGATCTTCCGGTAAGAAGCGTTATGTGGAACAAAGATACCGTGATATTATGCGGCATGTGCAGTTTAACCGGCAGTATGGGTTCTGTGCAAGGATGATCGTGGGAGTCGAGAGTCAGAGCCATACGCATTATGCGATGCCGGTACGCAATATGGTATATGATGGTTTAACCTACAGCAACCAGGTCAGGCAGTTAGCAGATCAGCATAAGAACGAAGGATATAGTGGGATGTCATCTGCGGAGTTTTTGTCAGGCCTTCGGAAGGAAGACCGTCTTGTTCCGGTTGTTACTATGGTGGTATGCTTAGGACAGGAGCAGTGGGATGGTCCGGTCAGTCTGCATGAAATGCTGGACTTCGAGGATATGCCGGAAGAACTCATAAGGCAGATTCCAGACTACCGGTTATTTATTTTACAGATGCGGGATTACTATGCGGGTATGGAAGATCAGCTGACCTCCAGCTTAGGACTGGTCATGGGAGCATTGAACCATACGGAATCAAAGGAGAGCTTCTTGTCTTATGTGACAGATCATCAGGATGCAATGTCAAGGCTGTCAACGAGTGCAGGTGCGATATTGAATGAATTATGTGGGTTAGAGATCCCAGATGAAGAATTGGAGGGAGATGAGGTGAATATGTGTCAGGCGGTGAAGGAGATACGGGAAGAAGGAAGAGAAGAGGGTTTGAAGCGTGGCATAGAGTTGTGCACAAATGATGTGCCAGAGGAAGACTTGAGTGAGAGTGAGGCAACAATGTGTCAGGCAGTGAAGGAGATACGGGAAGAAGGAAGAGAAGAGGGTTTGAAGCGGGGCATAGAGTTGTGCACAAATGATGTGCCAGAGGAAGACTTGAGTGAGAGTGAGGCAACAATGTGTCAGGCAGTGAAGGAGATACGGGAAGAAGGAAGAGAAGAGGGAAGAGAAGAAGGAAGAGAAGAAGGAAGAGAAGAAGGTCTAAAGCAGGGCATTGCACTTACAAAAGCGATTTTGAAACTGCATATGCAGGGATTGGATGTGCAGACAATTGCTGACAGGTTGGAGATAGATATTGATCAGGTAGCACATGTAATTGAGGAATAGTTTGCTGAAGGGTTATTATGAATAAAAAGGGATAGAGAGATGGTAAAAAGAATTGTAAAAGGAACTAGTATATTTGCACGAAAGGCTCAGCCGGCTACAGAGGCGGATAAACAGGTTGTGATCGATCTGCTTGATACACTGCGTGCCAACAGGGAGCATTGCGTAGGTATGGCAGCCAATATGATCGGAGTGAATAAGTCGATCATTGTGGTGGCTACAGGTCCGTTTCAGTTTGCGATGGTGAATCCTGTGATCACAAAGAAAGCTAAAGAATACGAAACAGAAGAGGGATGTTTGTCATTAGAAGGGGTCAGAACATGCAAGAGATATCAGGATATTGAAGTGGAGTATTTGGATCAGAATTTCAAGAAGCAGAGTGGCAAGTTTTCGGGTTGGACAGCACAGATCATTCAGCATGAGATTGACCACTGCAATGGAATTGTGATATAAGATATAGGTATATAAAATAACTTAATATTCAGAAAATAAAATGGAGTGGAGAAAATGCAATCAGAGATTACGATAGAACAGTTATATGAGATGCGGCCGGATGGATATCTATTAGTAGACATTAGGGATGATGCCGGATATGCATATGGCAGTATCCCGGGTGCAGTTCATATTCCTGGGGCCCATCTTGTAAAACTGCTGACAGGCGACACACTTCCACAGCAGATCGTGGAGAGTCAGGCGGATCATATTGGTGTAACAAAAGAAACAGAGGATCAAAATGCACGGGATGAAAGACTTCGGGCAGATCTACAGGCTGGTAAGAAGCTGATCGTATATTGTCGAAAGGGTGAATTTAGCCTAGATATCGCAGAACATCTGACCGAAAGAGGCGTGCCAGCATATAGCTTAAAGGGAGGATATCAGCAGTGGCTGTTGGAGTCTATTACAAAAGATATATCAGCTGAAGACGGTCAGCAGGCGGTCACGAGTGAGGATATAGAACAGAGTCTTAGAAAGAAGTTTAGGAAGAGTATCTGGTGTAAGTTTACGAAAGCAATCAATCAATATGAGCTGGTAAAGGAAGGTGACTGTATTGCGGTCTGTATTTCCGGTGGCAAGGATTCTATGCTGATGGCGAAACTGTTTCAGGAACTAAAACGCCATAATAAGTTTGCCTTTGAGGTGAAATTTCTTGTGATGGATCCGGGATACAGTCCGGCAAATCGCAGGATCATAGAGGAGAATGCAAAGAAGCTGAATATTCCGATCACGATCTTTGAGTCAGATATTTTTGAATCTGTATTTCATGTGGAGAAGTCTCCATGCTATTTGTGTGCACGAATGAGAAGGGGGCATCTTTACAGTAAGGCAAAGGAAATGGGATGCAATAAGATTGCACTCGGGCATCATTATGATGATGTGATTGAGACAATCCTGATGGGAATGCTTTACGGTGCGCAGGTGCAGACGATGATGCCAAAGCTTCACAGTACGAATTTTCCGGGGATGGAGCTGATCAGACCACTTTATCTTGTCAGAGAGGATGATATTAAGCACTGGAGAGATTATAATCAGCTGTATTTTTTGCAATGCGCCTGTAAATTTACGGAGACTTGTTCTTCTTGCAATGCAGATGGACAGTCGGCATCAAAGCGCCTCGAAGTAAAACATTTGATTGCACAAATGAAAGAGACCAATCCATTTGTTGAGGGTAATATTTTTAAAAGTGTGGAAAATGTGAATCTCAGCACAGTGATCGCATATAAGGAACACGGAGTGAAACATCATTTTCTGGATGATTATGATGTGGAATCGTAGATGTCATGATGTGAAGGGTATATGACATTCATTGTGCTGTATGAATAAAAGGACGGCATACTACAATGTCGTCCTTTTTGCTTGTCTGTAACAGATGCTATGTGAGTTCCATTATTTGTTATAGAAATCCTTTACAGAATCCATCCGGGCGGTCATATTCATGAGCATGCTGTCAAAGATTGTGATACCTGCCATGGCTTCTACAACGACAACTGCTCTGGGTGGAATGATCGGATCGTGACGCCCTTTGATCGAGATCTCAATTTCTTCGTGATCCTTATTCACAGTGTTTTGTGTATGCAGAATAGAAGGGGTAGGCTTGAATGCTGCACGGAAGATGAGCGGAGCCCCGCTTGATATACCACCTAGTACACCACCGGCGTGATTGGTGGCAGGTGTGATATGCCCGTCCTTCATGATAAATGCATCATTATTTGCAGACCCGGCTGCATGGGAGACACGGAAACCGTCTCCAATCTCAAAACCTTTAACGGCACCGATAGAGCAGATTGCTTTTGCAAGATTGGCAGAGAGTTTCTCAAATACAGGATCTCCAATACCGGTTGGTAGTCCATCTACAACACATTCCACAACCCCACCGACGCTGTCGTGATTCCTGGACATTTCTGTAATATATGTAGAGGCGCGTTCGGCAGCTGCTGCATCTGGCATATAGAGTGCATTTTTCATAATCTCGTCTGTGTCAAATGCCTGATCATCTATTTCGATATCTCCAATTGAACGGACATAGGTTGTGAAGCGAACACCTAATTGCCTAAGTGCTTCGATCGCAATCGCGCCGCCTGCAACACGGCCTATTGTTTCTCGTCCCGAGGATCTGCCTCCGCCACGGTAGTCTCGAAAACCGTATTTTGCATCAAATGTGTAATCTGCATGTCCCGGGCGATAGTAGGAGGCAATTTCACTGTAGTCACCGGAACGCTGGGAGGTATTGCGTACCATCATGGAAATCGGTGTGCCGGTTGTCTGTCCTTCAAAGACTCCGGACAGGATCTCAATCTGATCGGCTTCCTTGCGCGGTGTAGAGAATACTGACTGGCCGGGTTTCCTTCTGTCCATGTATTTCTGGATAATTTCCTCAGAGATGGGAATTCCGGACGGACATCCGTCTACGACGACTCCGAGTGCTGCACCGTGAGATTCTCCCCAGGTGGTTATTTTATAAATGTTGCCAATACTTGATCCTGCCATATATGTATTCAGAATGTGATCATTCTGCTCCTTTCTATCATCTGTCATATTTCTATAATAGTACAACGAAAAAGAAAGTATCGTCAAGAAGAACAGTTGCAATCAGAACATATTTACTATATAATTCATAACATAGTAAATCTGTAGGAAATGAAAAGAGGGATCGGCATGACATTGAAACAGCATGTAATAGATACGATCAAGGAGTGGCAGTTGAAATTGGGAGCATCAGATCATAGTATGGGTTTATATTATCCGAAGCAGTCCTTGTGTCAGTATTTGAAACTAGGAGATCATATTACCGATGATGCGCTTGTAAGACAGGTGATCCGGTATTTCAAGGAAAATGCACCGGAACTTGGAACTGTTTATGTACAGCCGCATCAGGATAGATTCTGTATTGAGATAGCAGATGAAGGTATGCATTATGTAGAGACGCAGGTGGCAGTTCCGGATTTTTTGCGGGATTTTCTGGCTGCGTTAAAGACGCAGCAGATGGATGCGATTTTGGCAGTGTTTCAAGAATATGCATTGCATACGGGAGAGCGAGTGATTCAGGAAAAAGAAGAGGATGGATTAGGAACTGTATTTTTTTTTGAAAGCGGGCAGGCGGATCCGTATGTGTATTGTGTGAATCAGGATGTCTTTGGGATCACATATCATCGGTTTGCAAAAGAAGATTTTGAACAATTGTAAAAGGGGTAATATAACATGTTAAATCAATTTTCCAGAACAGAATTGTTATTGGGAGCAGAAGCAATGGAAAAACTGGCGAAAGCGAGAGTTGCTGTATTTGGTATTGGTGGTGTTGGCGGATATGTGTGTGAGGCGTTGGCACGAAGTGGTGTGGGTGCACTTGACCTGATCGATGATGATAAGGTGTGTCTGACGAATCTCAACCGTCAGATTATTGCAACGAGGAGTACCATCGGAAAATATAAGGTGGATGTCATGGAAGAGAGGATATTAGATATTAATCCGGATGCAAAAGTGGTGAAGCATCAATGTTTCTATCTGCCGGAGACAGCAGATGATTTCCGGTTTGAGGAGTATGACTATGTTGTGGACGCAGTAGATACTGTGACTGCAAAGATTGCACTTGTGATGCAGGCAAAGGAGGCAGGTGTGCCAATCATCAGCAGTATGGGTGCCGGAAACAAGATGGATGCTTCTGCATTTCAGGTTGCAGATATTTATAAGACCAAGGTGTGCCCTTTGGCAAAAGTCATGCGCCGGGAACTGAAGAAACGCGATGTAAAGAAGCTGAAGGTTGTGTATTCGGAAGAACCGGCGATTACACCGATTGACGATATGTCGATCAGCTGTAGGACCCATTGTGTGTGTCCGCCGGGTGCTGCACATAAATGTACAGAAAGAAGAGCGATTCCTGGGAGCAATGCATTCGTTCCATCCGTGGCAGGTCTTATTCTTGCAGGTGAGGTTGTGAAGGATCTGACGGGATATACATGCAGATAAGCAAGAAAGTCTATATGCAGGCATAGTGAATGGAGCTATAAGAACTGAGGCATCAGGTATAGATAATGCAATACGGTAAATACTAAGATAAATGAAATGACATACTGATAGAATGGAGATTGTTCTATGTACGATTTAATAATTGTCGGTGCAGGTCCTGCCGGACTTTCTGCAGCGGTATATGCAAAGCGGGCAATGTTGTCGGTCCTGCTCGTAGAGAAAAATGGATATGGCGGAGGACAGATCGTCAACACAGAGAAGGTTGACAACTATCTTGGTCTGCCCGGTGTCAGTGGATTTGAACTGGCACTGAAATTTCAGGAACATGTGAAGCAGCTTGGTGTAGAAATGCGAACTGCAGATGTGATGAATGTACAACGGGACGGAAAATGCTGGAAGGTTTTATTTGCCAATGGCGAGGCAGAACAGACAAAAACAATACTGGTTGCGACGGGAAGCTCGTACCGGAAGCTGGGAATCCCGGGTGAGCGGGAGTTTGCAGGACGCGGTGTATCGTATTGTGCAACTTGTGATGGGGCATTTTATAAAGATAAGGCTGTAGCAGTGATTGGTGGCGGAGATGTTGCAGTCGGGGATGCTCTGTATTTGTCAAACATCTGTGAGAAGGTCTATCTGATTCATAGAAGAGATACATTGCGGGCTGCTGAGTCATTGCAGGACAAGCTGTTTTCCACCGAAAATATCACATTTTTGTCGAGATGTGTGGCGGAAGAGATTGCTGGGGAGCAGATAGTGGATACGCTTCGCATACGAAAAAATGAGACAGGACAGATACAGGATATTGCAGTATCCGGAGTATTTGTGGCAGTTGGAATGTCTCCGCAGACTGATTTTGTCAAAGGACTTTTAGAGATGGAAGAAAGCGGACATATCAAGGCAACTGAGGATTGTGTGACGAGTGCACCGGGGATTTTTGTGGCTGGGGATTCGAGAACGAAGCAGGTCAGACAGCTTGTGACTGCTGTTGCGGATGGTGCTTGTGCAATGCGGTCGATCGAAATGTATTTAAGTGCTTTACAAGTATAATGGCATGTGTTATAATGTCTGAAGTTTTGGAACTACCCATTTCCACGATGCAGGATACTCCAACCTGTTTCACAGATTTGGGCGTACCGGAATGTATTATATTTTATAGGAGGATTGTAATTATGATTACAACAGCACAGAAGGCTGAGATCATCAAGGAGTATGGTCGCAGTGAGGGTGACACAGGTTCACCAGAGGTACAGGTAGCATTATTAACAGCAAGAATCAACGATCTGAATGAGCATTTCAAGTCTCATCCAAAGGATCATCATTCAAAGCGCGGTCTGTTAAAGATGGTTGGTCAGAGACGTAACCTGTTAGCATACCTGAAGAAGTGCGACATCGAGAGATATCGTTCATTGATCGAGAGATTAGGATTAAGAAAGTAATAATTACTTACAAGAGGTCATATCCGTATGGGTATGACCTTTTTGTATGCTATAGACTGGTGGATCGTATATTACCACTCTGGTAGGAGGATGGAGTCATGCCTGTATGTTTTTTGAAAATCGATGAGAAATAGCTTTGATTTGGAAAAGCCAAAATATGTGCAATCTCTGCAGGACTATACTCTGAATATAGCAGCATATTCTGCGCAGTTTCGATTTTTTTATGTTGTATATAGTTGCTGATCGTGTAGCCTGTCTCGGCATGGAACAGGCGTGACAGGTAATTTGGGGAGAGATGAACCAAGTCGGCAAGATCATTGATCAGAATCTTTGTGTGCAGATGGTCATAAATATAGTCTAAGCATTTTCTTACATGGATAGAGTCAATTTGGTTGTTGTGAAGCTTTTGCATTCTCTTTGCATAATCGATGCACATGGTGTAATGCAGTTTAGAGATCACTGCTGAATCTTTGCACTGATCGGCTTTTCGTATATAGAAATCACTTAGGGTATATGCAGATGTATGTTCCATGCCTCCTTCAATGCAGTATCTGGAAATGAGTGCTGCAGTAATGGCAAAATGATATTTTAAACTCTGGAGAGGTTTGTCAGAGAGTGTACCGAGACCGGGTCTATCTGCAAGCCCCCCTTGTTTGAAATTGTTTTCTACCGCCCTCAGATTACCCTGCCGGATCGCAATATAAAAAGCCAGTTCCGGATTATAGGGTGCATGAACGGTTTCTGTTTCTCTGTGTATATATTCCTGATAGACCAGTTCCTGTTGTAGTTCCATGCATATTGCCCCCTGTCATATGTATTAAAATACTGAATTTACTTTGTAGATTATAACACAATTACGAAAAAAAAGATAGAATAAGGATATAAATGAGATCAATAGGTATGGTATAAATGAGACAACAGGAACAAGTAGACATTTAGAGGTAAACATAAAAAGCATCAAAGAAAGGGGTATCATTATGGAATTAAAGAGAGGTATTAATTTAGGTGGTTTTTTATCACAGTGCGAATATGAGCAGGAGCATTATGAGACATTTATTGGGGAAGATGATATCAGGACAATTCATGACTGGGGATTTGATCATGTAAGGATCCCGGTGGATTATGAGGTGCTTGAGAATGAAGTGGGTGAAGAAAGACCGGATGGCTATAGAGTGTTAAAGCGTGTGATTGACTGGTGTCAGACATATGGACTAAATGCTATTATCGATCTGCATAAGGCATGTGGTTATGATTTCAATGATGCAGGAAACGCGGATAAGAATAATTTGTTTACTGATGAGAGGCTGCAGATGCGATACCTGAATCTCTGGTCTAAGATTGCAAACGCATTTGGAGCCTATGACTGCGTTGCATTTGAACTGCTTAATGAAGTCGTAGAGTCTCAAAATGCAGCCCGTTGGAATCGCCTGATTCAAAGAACTGTTGGTGTAATCAGAATTGCATCAAAGACGGCACCGATCATTTATGGTGGAATTATGTGGAACAGTGCGAAGACATTGAAGCTTTTGGATAAGCCGAATGATGAAAATATTATTTTTACCTTCCATTTTTATGAGCCGCTGATCTTCACGCATCAGAAGGCTTACTGGGTAAAGAATATGAATATGACCAGAGATGTGCAATATCCGGGCACAAAAAAGTATTATGATGCACTTTCAGCTGAGATTGGAGAGCAGGGGCTGGGTGTTATCGAGGCAGAATCGCAGGATATGGGACCTGAGTTTATGCGGGAGATGATGCAGGAGGCAGTCAGTGCGGCAAAGAATGCCGGTGTATCCTTGTATTGTGGAGAGTTCGGCGTGATTGACCGTGCACCTATCGAAGATACTGAAAGATGGTTTAGGGATGTAGATATGGTATTTCGAGAATTTAATATAGGATGTGCGGTATGGAATTACAAGAATAAGGATTTTGGTATTGCAGATGCACATTATGATGGGATCCGTAAGGAACTGATCTCTATCTGGAATCAGTAAAACATTTAAAATAGCTGTATCATGTTGATGATACGGCTATTTCCTTTTTGTGTATATCGTGATAGAATAGGTGTAATATGCAATGATAAAAGCAAGCATGGATGCTATGAACAAAAGATAGGGGGAGATTGTTTTGAACAGAAAATTATTATGCTGCACAATGCTCTGCGTACTTATGCTGTGGGTGCTTACGGGTTGTGGAGCAGTCAAAGAACCGGATGATTATGCATCAAATGATGGATATGGAACAGAAGATTCGACAGGGAATGCCGTATCTGATACGGGGATGCAGCCGATTGCCAAAGAGAATATTAAAGTTGCGGTCCTTTATATTTCTGATCCGTCAGAGGGGAGCGGATATTCCTATACACATGATCTGGGAATTGTGGGAATGCAGAGTAATCTGGGACTTGCGGATGATCAGATCGAAAGAAAGATCGTAGATGACAGTGATGCGGATGCAACGCAGAAATGTATCGAAGAATGCATTGCAGATGGATGCAATGTGATCTTTACAACAAGCTGGGGTTATATGGAAACAACAGCAAAGATGGCAGAGAAGTATCCCGATGTTTATTTCTCACATGGTACAGGTTATATGTCCAATGGATCAAACTTTAATAATTATTTCGGCAGGATCTATCAGGCAAGATATCTGAGTGGAATTGTGGCCGGAATGAACACGACATCTAACAAGATTGGGTATGTGGCAGCGATGGATACCTCAAATTCAGAGGTGACAGGTGGCATAGATGCATTTGCAATCGGCGTGGCATCCGTCAATCCGGATGCACAGGTGAATGTGGTGGTGACGAACAGCTGGTATGATCCTGAGGCGGAAGAGGCTGCAGCAAAGAAACTTCTGGATATGGGATGTGATGTGATGGCACAGCATTGTGATACTCCATATCCGATGACATTGGCACAGGATAAGGGTGTCTATGGAATTGGATATAATTCCGATATGAGTAAGGAAACGCCGGATGCTTGTTTGTGCAGCGTGATCTGGAACTGGAGTGCATACTATACTTCTGCAGTGCAGAGTATCATTGACGGCAGCTGGGATGGTTCTAATTATTATGGCGGTATGGCAGAGGGATTGGTTCAGCTGACAGATCTGGCTGCGTTTGCGGCACCTGGCACGCAGGAGAAGGTGGATGAAGCAAAGGCCGAAATCCTGGGAGGAACCTGCAATGTATTTGATGGTGTGTTAGAGACGAATGATGGTAAAACAGTAGGTACAGAAGGGGCGACACTGGACGATGCAACGATCACCGGCAGCCTGAACTGGTACTATAAGAATGTTGTCGTAGTTGAGTAGGGGGGACAATATGAGAGCTAAATTAAAATACAAGTTATTGATCTGTTCATTACTTCCGGTTGTTGTACTTGGACTGATCGTAATCATAATAGCAAATACTTATATTAAGAATGCAATTATAGGAAAGGCTGAAGAATCTTTGAAAGCGGCTGCGGTTGCGACTCTGGCAGCGTACGACCAGAATGCAGGATCCTATATTGAAGCTGAAAACGGCAATATATGGAAGGGGAGCTACAATGTATCCCAGTCTGAGACACTGGTGGATACGATCAAGGAAAATTCAGGCGTAGATGTAACATTTTTCTATGGTGAGAAGAGAATTATGACATCAGCATTTGATCATAATAACGAGCGGATCTTAGGAAGCCCGGCCGGTAAGAAAATAGTGAATGAAGTGCTGAATCAGGGACATCAGTATTTCAGCCGGAATGTATCTATGGATGGCGTAAGCTGTTATGGATATTATGTGCCGGTGTATCAGAATGGAGACAATACAACACCGATCGGTATGATCTATGCCGGACAAAAGAAGTCAGAGATCTTGTCGGATATTCAGAAGATTATCTGGTCAGTGGTGGTATTGGTAGTGATTGTAACATTGATCTGTATGATTGTGGTGAGCCTTTATGCAACAACGATCGCAAATGGTATTCGGCGTAGCGTTGAGAGTGTGAAGGAGGTTTCAGAGGGAAATCTTAATGTTCAGATAGATACGAGATATCAGAACCGAAAGGACGAGATCGGCGATCTGACGAGAGCTGTGATGAATTTGCAGAATGCACTGCAGACGATCATCGGTGGTATCAGCGAGAGTACAGAGCATATTATTGTAGCATCTGATTATCTGATGGATACATCCGGCGAGACCGGAGAGAATATGAAGAGTGTGAAGAGTGCGGTTGATATGATCACGGAAGGTGCAAATAAGCAGGCCGAGGATACCAAAACGGCATCGGATCAGATCGGTTATATGGGTGAACTGATCATACAGACAGAGAATGAGGCAACAGGACTGCGAGCACAGACAGATGTTATGAAGCAGTCAAGCGATGTTGCTTCCGATTCATTAGCGTCACTGATTCGTATCAGTGAGGATGTACGGCAGGCGGTTGACACGATTGCTGCTCAGACAGATGAAACAAATGAATCTGCAAAACAGATTCAGATTGCATCAGATTTTATTTCTGAAATTGCAGAACAGACCAATCTGCTGGCATTGAATGCAAGTATTGAGGCAGCAAGAGCCGGAGAAGCCGGTAAAGGCTTTGCGGTTGTTGCGTCAGAGATTCAGAAGCTGGCAGAACAGACGAATACGGCAAGCGGAAGTATCAATGCATCTGTGGATACTCTGATCCATAACTCTGAACAGGTGGTAGAGACCATGAGCAGGATCCACAAGGTAATTGAGACACAGAATACACATTTGACGGATACAACAGATACGATGGATAGTCTGATGACACAGCTACAGTCGTCTATTATGGCTATTCACAGTATCAGTGATAAAACACAGGCATTGGAGAATGCCAGAAACCAGATTGTGCATGTGATCGATGCGTTGGCTTCGATTGCACAGGACAATGTGGCAAGCACAGAACAGACCAATGCGGTGATCATAGAGATTGCAGACCGGTTTCAGGCTCTGGATACATCTGCACAGAAGCTTAGGGAGACAGCAGATATGCTGGTATCCAATATAGGACAATTTTCGTTAGCATAGATTTGGCAGGAGGTTTGGACAGATGAGAATCGTATATATGGGAACACCGGATTTTGCGGTGAATACATTACAGGCATTGATTGATTCAGAATATGATGTTGTCGGTGTGGTGACACAGCCTGACAAGCCGAAGGGCAGAGGAAAGACGATGCAGTTTACGCCGGTTAAGGAGCTGGCAGTTCAATACGAGATTCCGGTATACCAGCCGGTCAGGGTAAAGGATGCGGAGTTCATAGAGACGCTTAAGACTATGGAACCTGATTTGATCGTGGTGGCTGCATTTGGACAGATCCTGCCGGAAGAGATTCTGAATATGCCACAGTATGGCTGTATCAATGTGCATGCATCCCTGCTTCCGAAGTACAGAGGTGCAGCACCGATCCAGTGGTGTATTTTAAATGGTGAGACGGAGACCGGTGTAACGATCATGTATATGGAAAAGGGATTAGATACCGGGGATATGATCGCAAAGGTAGTGGTGCCGATCGACGAACACGATACAGGGGATTCTTTGCATGATAAACTGGCAGTGGCAGGTGCAAAGTTGTTGGTGGATACGCTTCCTGCGTTGTTTGCAGGGACAATTGTGCGTGAAAAGCAGGATGATACACAGAGTAGTTATGCGAAAATGTTAAGTAAAGATATGGGTCGGATAGATTTTACGAAGAAGGCACCGGCGATTGTACGGTTGATCCGTGGGATGAATTCATGGCCAAGTGCCTATACTACATGGCACGGAAAACATCTGAAACTGCATGCTGCGGAGGTGCTTCCGGAAATTTATGAGGTGCGTCCGGGGCAGATAGCCGGTATAGATAAGTCCGGCATTACGATAGGATGCGGACTGGGAGCGATTCGTGTGACCTCTTTGCAGCTTGAGGGAAAGAAACGGATGGATGCAGATGCATTTTTGCGGGGAAATGCCATGGAAATCGGAGATATATTAGGAGAATAACATCACAAATTATGGATGAGAAGATCAATATCAGAATGCTGGCAATGCAGATATTGCTGGATGTAGAACAAAATCATAAATTTCTTAATGACACACTGCATACAATGCTTCGACGGTATCAGTATATTTCCAAACAGGAAAGAAGTTTTTTGACACGGCTCTGTGAGGGGACGGTTGAGAATCAGATTTACCTGGATTATATAATCAATGCATTTTCGAAGACTAAGGTCGCAAAATGCAAGCCTGTGATCAGAACGATATTGCGTATGTCGGCATATCAGATCTGTTTTATGGACAGTGTGCCGGATACGGCGGCTGTCAATGAAGCGGTGAAACTTGCCAAGAAGAAGGGATTTCATCCGTTAACAGGATTTGTTAATGGTGTGCTTCGAAATGTGGTGCGTGGTTATCAGAATGTGATATTGCCGGATGAGAATATGGAACCTGTGAAGTATTTGTCTGTCAGATATTCTATGCCGGAATGGCTGGTGGAATATCTGCAGACATATTATGAATATTCCGTGCTGAAAGGCATGCTTTCGTCGTTTCATGAGCATCATGGAACCTGTATCAGGGTGAATAGATCAAAGTGTGAGCCGGAAATACTAATGCAGAAATTGTCAGAGCAGGGTATAGAAGTTTGCAGATTACCGTATGTGGAATATGGACTCCGAATCCGGGGATATAATTATATGCAGCGAGTGCCGGGTTTTCGGGATGGCAGTTTTGCCGTGCAGGATGTTAGTTCCATGCTGGTAGGACAGGTTTTAGATCCTGCACCGGAGAGTATGGTTCTGGATCTTTGTGCTGCACCGGGTGGCAAGTCGCTGGATGTGTGTGACAGGTTGTTATATGCAAATGCCGGACAGACTGATAGCTCACATGGTCTGGTGATTGCAAGAGATATCAGTCAGGAGAAGATTGATAAGATTGCAGAGAATCAGCAGCGGATGGGGTTTGATAATCTGAAGCTTGAGATATATGACGCAATGAAGTTGGATGAGACGATGGTTGGAAAGGCAGATTATGTGATCTGTGATGTACCGTGCTCCGGTCTGGGCGTGATCGGACGAAAGCCGGAGATTAAGTACAGATTAACTGAAGAACAGCTTGATTCACTGGTTGAGATTCAAAGACAGATCTTAAGTCAGGCATGGCGGTATCTCAAACCGGGTGGCGTGATGGTGTTTAGCACCTGTACATTGAATCCTAAAGAGAATGAGGAGAATCTTTTTTGGCTGCTTGCAAATGCACCTCTGGAAGCAGAGAGCCTGAATCCATATTTGCCGGGGAGCCTGCATAGCGGGCAGACAACACAAGGATATCTGACATTGATTCCGGGGCTGCATGATTGTGATGGATTTTTTTTGTCAAGACTGCGGCGCGTGTGATGCAATGGGAAATGGAGTATAAGGATGAGTGAGATGATATGTGACATCAAGTCCATGACATTAACGGAATTAGAGACATTTTGTAAGAAACAGGGATTTCCAGCGTTCCGGGCAAAGCAGCTTTATGAATGGATACATAAGAAACTGGTGCGCTCGGTAGATGAAATGACAAATGTTCCAAAGAACATCAGAGAACTGATGCAAGACAATTTTGTCAGTCTTGAGATCAAAGAGCGTTATGTGTCCCAAATTGATGGTACCAATAAATTTTTGTTTGGACTTTGCGACGGTAATGTTGTAGAAAGTGTTTTGATGAAATATGAACATGGAAATTCTGTGTGTATTTCTTCTCAGGTTGGCTGCCGGATGGGTTGTCGGTTTTGTGCATCTACAATAGGTGGGTTGACAAGACAGCTGCGTCCATCTGAAATGCTGGATCAGATTTATGCGATACAATCTGTGACAGGAGAGAGAGTTTCTCATATTGTAGTGATGGGAACAGGCGAACCGCTTGATAATTATGAGAATCTGCTCCGCTTTCTGCATATGATCTCTGACGAAAATGGTCTTAATATCAGTCAGCGGAACATTACGGTGTCCAGTTGTGGAATTGTTCCGCATATTTATGACCTTGCAAATGAGCAGTTGGCGATCACATTTGCTATTTCGCTGCATGCACCGACAGATGAAGAACGCCGGGAACTGATGCCGATCGCAAATCAATACTCTATTGCGGAGTTGATGCAGGCAGTACAGTATTATTTTGAAAAAACAAAGCGGCGGATCACTTTTGAATATAGTCTTGTCGCTGGGCAGAATGACAGTCGAAAACAGGCAGAGAAGCTTGCAGATCTGCTGTCAGGAATGATGTGCCATGTGAATCTGATACCGGTCAATCCAATCAGGGAACGGGATTATAAGAAATCAGATAAGGCATCTATTGCACAGTTTAAGGCTGTGCTGGAACAGCATCATATCCCGGTGACAGTCAGACGCAGCATGGGGAAGGACATTAATGCTGCGTGTGGGCAGTTGCGGAAGAATTATATGGAACGGTGATGTCTGCTTAATTTTTCTTGCTTATATAGTTTAATCGTGCTAAAATACATTGATGGTATAGTATCTTTATATTTTACAGAGTATTTAACAGAAGATACGAATGGATTGGTTTACTTGGAGGATATTTTCAGATGACAGCATTTGGAAAAACAGATATTGGGAAGAAACGGACCATGAATCAGGATTATATTTATATTTCAGATGATCCGGTTGGCAGACTTCCCAATCTATATATGGTGGCAGATGGAATGGGTGGACATAATGCAGGTGATTATGCATCAAGGCAGGCTACCCAGACGATGATTGATTTTATAAAGGATTGTGATTATGAGAATCCGGTTACTGTGCTCAAGTATGCGATTATTCGTGCAAATGAGAAATTATTAGAGGATGCTGCAAATAATCCGGAATTGTCCGGTATGGGGACGACAATTGTGGCGTGTGTAGTGGTGGATGACCAGCTCTATGTTGCGAACATAGGAGATAGTCGCCTGTATCTGATTGGAACGGATTTCATTCATCAGATTACGATGGATCACTCCCTTGTGGAAGAGATGATCCGCAGTGGCAAGCTGGATCGCGAGAATGTCAGAAATCATCCGGAAAAGAATATCATAACGAAAGCAGTAGGTGCTGCGAAGGATATTATGCCGGATTTCTTCGAATTAGAAATGAAACCAGAAGATAAAGTCTTGTTGTGTTCTGATGGCCTGTCGAATATGGTTGAAGATGACGAGATAGAAGATATTATCAAAGAGGAAGATTCCTTGGAACAAGCTGTAGAACGACTGATAGAGCGTGCCAATTATTATGGAGGCCGGGACAATATAAGTGTTGTGTTACTAGGAAAGTAAACGAGAGGTGTAATTATGTTAAAACCAGGAACAATCATAGGAGATCGTTACGAGATTTTAGAGACTGTCGGTTCCGGCGGTATGTCAATTGTATATAAGGCAAAGTGTCACAAGCTGAACCGGTATGTGGCAATTAAGATGCTGAAACCTGAGTTTAGTGATGACAAGGGTTTTGTGACCAAGTTCCGTGTGGAGGCGCAGTCGGCTGCATGTCTTTCACATCCGAATATCGTCAGTGTATATGATGTTGGAGAAGATGACGGTATGTATTATATCGTAATGGAGCTTGTAGAGGGTATTACGCTGAAGGAATACATTGAGCGACAGGGAAGACTGTCTGTCGAGCAGACCTTGAATTTTACCCTGCAGATTGCATCGGGTATTGAAGTAGCACATGAGAATCACATTATTCACAGAGATATTAAACCGCAGAATATTATTGTATCCAGAAATGGTACACTCAAGGTGACAGATTTTGGTATTGCCAGAGCTGCTACATCGAACACGATTTCACCAACGGCTATGGGCAGCGTACATTATATATCGCCGGAGCAGGCAAGAGGTGGATTCAGTGATGAGAGAAGTGATATCTATTCGTTAGGTATAACCATGTTTGAGATGTTGACGGGTCGTGTGCCGTTTGAGGGAGATAACAATGTGACGGTTGCACTGATGCATATTCAGGATGAGATGCGTTCTCCGAGAGAGTACTATCCGGATATTCCGGTCAGCCTGGAGAAAATTATCTTCAAATGTACACAGAAGCGTGCAGAGAGAAGATATCTGACAGCAAATGCATTGATTGCAGACCTCAAGAAGGTAGCTGCCAATCCATATGCGGATTTAGATGTTGGTGTTATGACAGCGGCATATAACAATGGACCGACGGTCATGATGACAGATGCCGAATTGAATGCGATCAAGTACGGTGCATCACAGAAGCCGGTGCAGGAACAGCCGCAGCAGATGCAGCAGCTGCAGGTCCCGGAGGTGAATTCTCACAGAGATGTTCAGTCGAGACTGGACGATATTATGGAAGAGGATCCGTATAGTATTTCAGAGGAGGACAGACATAGCCAGCTGAAGGCTGATGCGGAGAAAGAGGATGCTGACGATGAAATCGATATTGATGATGAGGCCATTACGCCGGAGTTAGAGAAGGCGGTTATGATCGGCGGTATCGTGGTTGCAGTGTTATTGTGTATTTTTGCTATGATTGGAATTAACAAGCTGACAGGCTGGTTTAAGTTTGGCAGTAAGCCGAAGGATACCACAGAGGCGACGATTGAGGCATCTTCAACAGAAGCTAATAAGAGTGCTACCATGATCAAGGTGGTTGGTATGACACAGGAAGAGGCTGAAACAAAGCTGAAAGGTGCTAACATTGATTTCTATACGGTACAGTTTGATGAGTCTGACGAGGTTGAAGCCGGTGTGGTTATGGCACAGTCAGCAAATGAAGGAGAGACAGTTTCACCATCTAGTAATCTGACGATCACGGTCAGTAGCGGTCAACAGTCGGTTCCTGTGCCTGATGTTTCGGGACAGACCTCACAGGATGCAGCTTCTCAGCTTGCGGATGCCGGATTTGAGACGCAGTTTGCCTATGAGTACAGTGATGATGTAGAGAAGGATAAAGTTATTTCCACGACACCGGCTGCCGGTGAAAAGGCTGCCGCAAAGAGCAAGATTATCATTACTGTCAGCAACGGTAAGGAATATGTTGAGGCTGTTGTACCGGATCTGAAGGGGATGACGAAGAAAGCAGCGAAAGCTGCCTTAGAGAAGGCGAATCTGAAGCTTGGTAATACAACAGAGGAATTTAGTGATGAATACCCGGCAGGTCAGGTCATTCGTCAGAGTACATCGCCAAATACAACTGTACAGAGCGGTAATTCCGTAGATATCACGATCAGCAAGGGACCAGAAGCAAAGACCGTGACATATACAGCTTCTTTCAGTGGAACGATTGAGAATTCCGGATATACATTTGCTGAGGGAGAGACTGCTACAGTGAAGCTTGTATTCAAATATGATGGCGGTAAGGTCAGCTACACATTATTAGACGGTAGTTATTCCGGTGGAAGCTTTCCGGTTGATGTTTCCGGTGCAAAGAAGATTTCAGGCTTGGCAAAGAATACAGGTTCTGTTGCCTTGACAGTGATCAGCAGCAATGGTACAGATATTTCAAGTTATTTCAGTGCCGGATCAGTTCAGGTCACTTATACTGAAGTGTCAGAATAATGCAGGGGAAGATTATGAAAGGCATTGGTGGCTTCTATTATGTCTATGTAGAAGGACATGGGTTATACGAGTGCAAGGCCAAGGGGGCATTTAGAAACCAGAAGCAAAAACCAATGGTGGGCGATAATGTTACAATAGATGTTCTCGATGAGGCAAATCACCTTGGCAATATGACTGCAATATTGGTGCGTGAGAACGCACTTGTGAGACCGGCGGTGGCAAATGTGGATCAGGCAATGATGATATTTGCCATGACCGATCCGGCTCCGAATCTTAACCTGCTGGATCGGTTTCTGCTTCTTATGAATCATCAGCAGGTTAAAACTATTATATGCTTTAATAAAACAGATCTATCGTCGGTGGAGGAACAGAATCGACTTCGAGAGATTTATGAAAACTGCGGATGCGAAGTTTTATTTGCGAGTGTACAAGAACAGATCGGATTGGATGAGATCAGACGGCATGTGATCGGAAAGACTACGGTTCTGGCTGGACCTTCCGGAGTAGGAAAGTCTTCGTTATTGAATGCACTGAATCCGGACAGACAGATGCAGACCGGTGCGATCAGTGAGAAGATCAGGAGAGGACGACATACAACGAGACATTCAGAAATTATTCCGATCACGGATGGGACTTACATTATGGACACACCGGGATTTACATCATTATATGTAGATGATTTGAAAAAAGAAGAACTGACGGAATATTTTTATGAGATTGGATTATACGAGCCGGAATGCAGATTTGCGGGCTGCAGTCATGTGTATGAACGCGAATGCGATTGTGGAGTGAAGCGTGCTGTGGCGGAAGGCAGGATTCATCAGGCGCGTTATAACAGCTATGTGACCTTATACAAGGAACTGGAACAGTCTCGAAGACGATAGAATAGCAGGAGGAATCAGATATGTCAGCAACAAATGCAAATGAAAATATATTAGCACCATCCATTTTATCGGCTGATTTTACACAGCTTGGGCAGCAGATAGATACAGCTTTGAAAGCTGGTGCACAGTGGGTGCATTATGATGTGATGGATGGGATGTTTGTGCCGAATATTTCGGTCGGACTTCCGGTTCTGAAATCGGTGTCTGCAGTGATAGATGCAACACTGGATGTGCATTTGATGATAGAGGATCCTGACCGTTATGTAGAGGATTTTGTGAAGGCCGGTGCAGATGTGATCACTGTACATGCTGAGGCGTGCAGACATCTGGATCGTACATTGCATCATATTAAAGAGACAGGTGTAAAATGTGCTGTGGCGCTGAATCCTGCAACATCCTTAGAGACGATCGAATATATACTTCCGGATGTGGATATGGTTTTATTGATGAGCGTGAATCCCGGATTTGGAGGTCAGAGCTTTATTCCATATACTATGGACAAGCTAAATGTATTGTCTCAGATGCGCTATGATAGAAAATTGAATTTCGATATTGAGATTGATGGTGGCGTTACGGTATCAAATGCGAAGGATCTTCTTTTGGCTGGTGCAAATGTGTTAGTCGCCGGCTCTGCAGTGTTTGGCGGGAATATTGCGGAGAATGTTGCGAATTTTATGGAGATTATGGCATAATGAAAGCGGCGATCATTGGTGGTGGAACTGTTCTGCCGGAATATCTGGCACAGGAGTTTCGAAGGGAAGACTTTGATTATGTGGTGGCGGCAGACAGAGGGTTAGAGGTATTAAAGCAGATTGATGTGCAACCGGATGTCATGCTTGGAGATTATGACTCGGTATCAAGAGATGTATATGCATATTATAAGATGAAAGGTATCCCTGATCATGTGTATCCGGAGCGTAAGGATGATACGGATATGGAGCTGGCATTGCATCATATGATCAGATTGTCCAGGGAACAGAACAAGCGGATCCAGATTGTGCTTTATGGTGCTACAGGAACCAGAATGGATCATGTTCTGGCAAATATCTCTCTGCTCAAACAGGGGATGATCCGGGGAATCGAAATGGAGATCCGGGATCTGCATAACCGTATCAGATTATGTGATGGACAGATGAGAATTGATCAGAATGAACAATATGGACATTATATATCATTGCTTCCGCTGACACCTGTGGTGGAAGGCGTTCGTCTTACCGGCTTTCGATATGGCATGCAGGATGGGGAACTTGTGCAGGGAAACAGTAGGGGCGTCAGTAATGTAATCGAAGAAGAATGTGCACACATACAGTTTAAGAAAGGTCTGCTGCTGGTAATAGAGAGCAGGGACTAATTAAAAAGGGCAAATGCATTAATATGTATTTGCCCTTTTAGTGCTTTATGAAGTCTTTTGTAATAATGCGATAAAGTCATCTTCTTCAATAGGCTTACTGAAATAGTATCCTTGTATCACATCACACATCTGCGTCTGCAAAATCCGGAGCTGCTCAATATCTTCCACACCTTCGGCAATTACGCGGATGTTCATTTTATGTGCCAAAGAGATAATGGTGTCTGCAATATACCGATCTTTTTCGTTGCTACAGATGCCGTCGATAAATGCCTTATCGATCTTTAAGGTATTGATCGGTATCTGTGTCAGATAATTAAATGATGAATAGCCGGTTCCAAAATCATCTAATGCAATCTTTGCCCCCATTTCTTTCATCTTGGAAATCAGACTCAGATTGTGATCAAGATCATCCATCAGAATACTCTCTGTTATTTCAATCTCAAGGTATTTAAGTGGCATACCGGTTTCATCCTGAACACGTTCTAATGTTGTAATAATATGGTTGCCACTGAGCTGTGTAGTTGATACATTAACGGATACTGTGATCGGTGTAAATCCTTCGTTGATCAATCGCTTATTAAAGGCACACGCCTCGAATAATGCCCAGTCGCCCAATGCATCAATGATGCCACACTCCTCTGCAACAGGAATAAATTCAGATGGCGGAATATAACCGGCGATAGAAGAGTTCAGACGCATCAATGCCTCATATCCGATAATCTTACCGGTTACAACATCAGCCTGGGGCTGATATACCATGTACATTTCTTCCTTTGCCATGGCCTCCTGTAAAATGGCAATGATTTCACTCTTTTTATTGATCTCGTCAGCCATGCTGCTGCTAAATACATGATAGTTGTTCTTGCCGTTTGTCTTGGCACTGTACATAGCAATATCTGCATTTTTGATCAGTTCGTTTAAAGTAAGTCCATCCTGCGGGAAGAAAGAAACACCGACACTCATAGATACATGTACGGTCTCGCCCATGATCTTAAATGGGTGTTTGGTAATATTAACAAGTTCAGCTGCAGTTTGAAGGGCATCTTCAAATTCTTCGATATGGTTACGGAAGATTAGAAATTCGTCACCACCTGTACGGGCAAGAATATCTCCTGGTTTAATACAAGTTGTCAGTTGGTCTGCAAGTTGTACCAGCAGATCATCTCCGTAGTCATGACCTAAGGTGTCGTTTACATTTTTGAAATCATCCAGATCGATAAATAATACAGCGTGTTTCTTGTAAGAACTTCTCGCCTCGTTCAGGATGTCTTGGCAATATTTCATAAATGCCAGACGGTTATATAACTTGGTCAGCCCATCGGTAAAAGCAAGTTCCTCCACATGTTTATTGTGTTCGATCAATTGTACTTCGTTGGCTTCTAACTGCCGCTGGGCATTTAATTGTCGCTCGTTGGTATCGGCGATGATCTTCATCATTTCGTTGAAACAGTGGGATAACTGTCCAAACTCGTCTTTACGATGGATATCGCAGCTGATCTGATAATTGCCGCTGGAAGCTTCGAGCATGCAGGTGTTCAATTCCATGATCGGATCGGTATATTTCTTGGTGAGGCATGTGCTGACAGCTAATGCAATCAGTAAAATGATGATCAATCCAATGGATAGCAGAATAGGAAGTGAGGATATGATCGCATGGTATGCATTTCTGTTCTCACGAAGAATGTAGACCCAGTGCAGATCCGGAATGATCGTGTATCCATATATATAAGTAGAGTGATTGTTTTCACATAAAATATTGGAATCTGAATTGCCATTCTGATCCTGCTTGGCTGTTTGGGCGATAGTATCCAAATGTCTTGCAAAATATGGGTCGGATGTAATATCGTCATGGTGAAACAGAAAATCTCCTGCGGCATCCAGAATATAGGCATTGCCATCAGTGCTAAGAAAGGCTCCGAAATAGTCGATGTCAACATTGCTTCTGAGAAGACCGATCACCTGTTGTTTTACGATGATAGGGGTCACGATTTCGAGGGAGCTGTCTCCATCGCTGATCGGAGCGTTTGGATAAAACTCTGTCCGGGTAATAGAAGCAACCGGTGTTTCCATATATTCGGACCAGTCACCGGTGTTGCTGACAGTGCCGGTAACATAATAACCGTCAATATCGTAGAGTGCATATGTAACAGGCGCTGCATTATCAGTTGCACTATGCTCGAACTGCTGCTTGACAGCATTGTAGTAAACAGAAGTAGTGAGATCAAATCCCGGATTATTTACTTTCTCGGCAAGACATGACTGTACATACATATTAGAAGCAATGGTTTCATTTTCAGATACCAGTGTATTGAGGGCGGCACGAAAACCATCCATATAGATGCCAGTATTGTATTGTATGGAATTCTCTGTGAGTTCCAGATATTTGTTGGACGCCAGAATATAAGCAAGAACTGTCATGATAATGACAGGTATCGATGCCAGTAATATGATGTAGATCCTTAATGATTTTTTGATTGACATAGTAAGTTCTCCGTTCAATATACATATTAAATATGTAAAAAATATAGTTCCATTATAACGAAAATATATGTATAATTCAATTCTTTTCCAATTATTTTTTGAGGAATTAAGGCATTGCAAAATGGGCGGGTATTATGTATAATTATGGATAAGAATGTAATTATATGTCCGGTGCGTTTTGTGTGGTTTCCATGACACATAAGCAGGGATTGAATGGATTATGTAATGTTTTATAATTATTAGGGAGGTTTGACATGTTTGGGGTATATTTTGGTAAATATCTTGAAAAGCAAGGCATATTGACGAGTGAACAGGTGAGCGAGCTATTGGAGGAAAATCGGACAGCCCGCCTAAAGATGGGATTTCTTGCTGTAGAACAGGGGTATATGACGACAGCACAGGCTGACGAGGTTAATATGTTGCAGCAGATGCAGGACAAGCGTTTCGGAGATATTGCAGTAGAGAAGGGATATCTGACAGATGCACAGGTGGGGGAACTTCTTAAAAAACAGGGAGATGCCTATCTGATTTTTGTACAGTCCCTGATTGAACATGATTATATGAATCTTGAGCAGATCCAGAAGCATCTGAATGCCTATAAAAAAAGTGAAAGACTGACATCACTGGATCTGGATGCAATTAAGAGCAGTGATATTGACAAGATTGTGCAGGTATATACAAAGGAACCGGCAATGCCGCCTGTTGTGAAGGATTTTATTGCATTGACGGCACGTAACCTGATCCGTTTTGTTGACAACAATCTGCATATTGACAAGGTTGAGCGAATGAATGATTATTCAGCTGATTATATTGCGTCTCAGAATCTTGAGGGTGAGTACAAGTTGTTTACCGGTTTTGCAGGAGATGGACAGGGTATCAAGGTGATTGCAGAAGCATACGGAAAGGAAATATTTGATACAGTGGATGAAGATGTACTGGATGCATGTTGCGAATTTTTGAACTGCAATAACGGCTTATTTGCTACGAAGCTTAGCCACGAGGATATTGAGCTGGATATGGTGCCACCGGTTATGTATCTGCATAAGACGAAGATATGTTCAGATGGTAATGTATTCAGAGTTCCGTTTACGGTTCAGGGCAAGGCAGTTGATCTGATTGTGTGTATCGAGACAAAATGGACGATCTGCTAGATGTAATATATGAGAACCAAGAAATAACAGAAAGGTGATAGACATGGGAAAGATTTTGATTGTAGATGATTCTAGAACATCCAGAAGAATTTTAAAGGGAATATTAGAGACGGCAGGCCATGAGATTGTCGGGGAAGCAATGAATGGTGAGGAAGGATATCAGAAATACTGTGATCTGAAGCCGGATCTGGTGACATTAGATGTGACAATGCCGGTTTTGGATGGTATCGGTGCATTGAAGAAGATTAAGGCAGACTATCCGGATGCAAAGGTAGTTATGGTGACAGCTGCCGGACAGAAGAATAAGTTAGTTGAGGCTGTACAGGCGGGTGCAGATGAGTTCATTCCAAAGCCGTTTGAGCCTGATCAGCTGACACAGATGATCGCACATATTCTGCAGTAGGAATATAGAGTGAATTCATACATAAAGTGAACAGGCACTTCCATTTGGGAGTGCTTTCGCTTTGAATATGTCGTAGGGATGATACACGATTCTTATGATTCATTACAAGGAGGACAAAAATGAGCAATGTAAAACGTATTTATGTGGAGAAAAGACCGGAATACGCAGTCAAGGCAAAAGAACTGTATGACGAACTGACGGAATATCTGAATCTTGATATTTCAAAAGTGCGTGTGTTGATCCGTTATGATGTGGAGAATATTTCAGATGCGACATTTGCAACAGCAAAGACAACTGTATTTTCAGAACCACCGGTAGATGATATTTATGAGACTGCATTTCCGATGAACGAAGGAGATTATGTGTTTTCTGTTGAAGCACTTCCGGGTCAGTTTGACCAGCGTGCAGATTCTGCAGAACAGTGTATCAGATTGCTGAACGAGAAGGAACAGCCGATTATCCGTACAGCGACCACTTATGTGATCACAGGAAGCATGAAGGATGAGGATTTTGATAAGATCAAGAGCTATTGCATCAATCCTGTGGATTCAAGAGAAACAGATGACAAGACAGTACCGGACACATTGGTGCAGAGCTTTGATGAGCCGGCAGATGTAGTCGTATTTGACGGATTTAAAGATATGGCAGAGGATGTTCTGAAAGAGTTATATGATTCATTAGGACTTGCCATGACATTTAAGGATTTTTTGCATATTCAGAATTACTTTAAGGATGATGAACACAGAGATCCGACTATGACAGAGATCCGCGTATTGGACACATATTGGTCAGATCACTGCCGCCATACAACATTTGCGACAGAGCTTACCAATGTTACCTTTGAAGATGGATATTACAAGAAACCGATCGAAGATACATATACCAAGTATTTAGCAGATAGGGATGAGATTTACGCCGGTCGTGATGACAAGTTTGTCTGCCTGATGGATATTGCCCTGATGGCGATGAAGAAACTGCGTGCCGAGGGTAAGCTTGCTGAAATGGAAGTATCTGATGAGATCAATGCCTGTTCAATTGAAGTGCCGGTAGTGATCGATGGCAAGGAAGAGATATATCTGATCCAGTTTAAGAACGAGACGCACAATCATCCGACAGAGATTGAACCATTTGGTGGTGCTGCCACCTGTCTTGGTGGATGTATCCGTGATCCGTTGTCAGGACGTTCCTATGTATATCAGGCGATGCGTGTTACAGGTGCTGCAGATCCAACAAAGTCATTATCCGAAACATTAGAGGGAAAGCTTCCACAGCGTAAACTGGTAACAACGGCTGCCCATGGATACAGCTCTTATGGTAACCAGATTGGGCTTGCAACGGGTCTTGTGAATGAAGTGTATCATCCGAATTATGTTGCAAAGCGTATGGAGATCGGTGCAGTTATGGCAGCCGCTCCGAAGAAGAATGTGAAGCGGCTGACTTCTGATCCGGGCAATGTGATTATTCTGATCGGCGGACGGACCGGCCGTGATGGTATTGGTGGTGCAACGGGAAGTTCCAAGAAACACACAACGAAATCAATTGATACATGTGGTTCAGAGGTGCAGAAGGGTAATCCACCAACAGAGCGTAAGATCCAGAGATTGTTTAGAAGAGAAGAAGTGGCAAGTATTATCCGTAAGTGCAACGATTTTGGTGCCGGTGGTGTCAGCGTTGCAATCGGTGAATTGGCAGATGGTCTGATGATTGATCTTGATAAGGTGCCAAAGAAGTATGCAGGCCTTGACGGAACAGAGATTGCCATTTCTGAATCACAGGAGAGAATGGCAGTTGTTGTAGATCAGTCACAGGTTGATGCAATGCTGGGCTATTGTGCAGAGGAGAATCTGGAGGCGGTAGTTGTTGCTCGGGTGACAGAAGATCCTAGACTTGTCATGACATGGAGAGGCAAGGAAATTGTTAATATTTCCAGAAAGTTTATTGATACGAATGGTGCACATCAGGAAAGTGATGTGACGGTTGCTATGCCGGATGAGAAGCAGAATTATTTCGACGAGCCGGAAGTATCTGATGTGAAGAAGGCGTGGATCGATACATTATCAGATCTGAATGTATGTTCCCAGAAGGGACTTGTAGAAATGTTTGACAGCTCGATCGGTGCTGCGTCGGTATTGATGCCATATGGTGGTAAGTACCAGTTATCTGAAACACAGACAATGATCGCAAAATTGCCGTTGGATTCCGGCAAATGTGATACTGTGACAATGATGTCATATGGATTGGATCCATATATGCTCTCATGGTCTCCGTATCATGGTGCGATTTATGCAGTTGTGCATTCAGTTGCTAAGATTGTGGCATCGGGTGGTGACTGGAGCAAGATATATTTTACTTTCCAGGAATATTTCAAGAGACTGGGTACCGATCCGAAGCGCTGGGGTGAGCCAATGGCAGCGTTACTTGGTGCATATGCTGCACAGATGGGATTTGGTCTGGCTTCTATCGGTGGAAAGGATTCTATGTCAGGTTCCTTTAATGATATTGATGTACCGCCGACGCTTTGTTCTTTTGCAGTGGATGTAGCAAATGCAAAGGATGTGGTATCACCGGAGTTTAAGAAGGTGGGAAGCACATTGATCCAGATACATATCAAGAGAGATGCGTATGGTCTTCCGGATTATGAGGATATGAAGCATGTATACGATCTGCTGCATCAGGATATAGAAGCCGGCAGAGTGCTTTCTGCATATGCAGTTGGATTTGGCGGTATCATTGAGGCAGTTTCTAAGATGGGATTTGGTAATGGCATTGGTGCGAAGCTATCTTCTGATCTGAACAGCAGAGATCTTCTTAGAAAGGATTATGGTTCTATTATCTGTGAGATTGATACTGCAACAGCGTTATCAACGCTTGCATCTGTCTACACTGTGATCGGTACAACGACAGATGGCGAGTTTAGTTATGGCAATGTTACAGTGACGATGGAAGAAGCACTTGCGGCATGGACAGGCAGACTGGAGAAGGTATTCCCGACTGCATCCGGCGTGAAGCAGGAAAAGATTGATACGCCAGTATATGATACGAATGATATATATGTCTGCAAGAATAAGGTTGCAGTTCCTCAGGTGTTTATTCCGGTATTCCCAGGTACAAACTGTGAATATGATTCAGCAAAAGCATTTGCCCGTGCAGGTGCAAATACAAAGACAGTTGTATTTAAGAATATGGATGAACAGGGCATTATAGATTCTGTGGATGCATTTGTAAAGGCAATTGATCAGTCACAGATCATCATGTTCCCGGGCGGATTCTCAGCAGGTGATGAGCCGGAAGGTTCAGCGAAGTTCTTTGCAACGGCATTTAGAAATGCAAAGATCAAGGAAGCAGTTATGAAACTTTTAAATGAGCGGGATGGACTGGCACTGGGTATTTGTAACGGATTCCAGGCGCTGATCAAATTAGGATTGGTTCCGTATGGTGAGATCGTTGATCTGAAGCAGGATTCACCTACACTTACGATGAATAGTATTGGCCGCCATCAGTCGAAGATGGTTTATACAAAGGTTGTGACCAATAAGTCGCCATGGCTCAGAAAGGCAGAACTCGGCGGTGTATATTCGATTCCGGCATCTCACGGTGAGGGACGATTTGTTGCCAGCCGAGAGTGGATTGACAAGCTGTTTGCAAATGGACAGGTCGCAACGCAGTATGTAGATATTCACGGTGAGCCAACAATGGATGAAGCGTATAATATTAATGGCTCATATTCAGCTATTGAAGGAATTACGAGCCCGGATGGACGTGTATTAGGAAAGATGGCACACTCTGAGCGTATTGGAGATTCTGTGGCTGTGAATATTACGGGAAATCAGAATCAGATGATTTTCGAGTCGGGTGTTGCATACTTTAAATAATTAAGAATCATTCTATACTGTGAGAAAGGATGTGACACAATGAAAAAGATTATATTATTTTTAATCATCGTGATATCTTTGTCGGGGTGTACGCGGAGTCAGGAGCAGGATGCCTCATCACAGGAGAATGGAAATCAAGTGCCGGCGTCGACGGCACTTGATCCGGAATCTCTGGCAGATCAGGTAGATTCTTATGTGGGACAGAGTGGTGCACAGGATACATCTGCCACAACAGATCCGGTCGATGTAACGACAGCTGCAGATGCAGCGAATACATCATCACAGAGTGCGGTGACATTACCGGCGCAGGAAGATAGGCCGGTTGAGATATCGGGGTATGAAACGAAGGATGATACGGTGTATGCGACAGCAAATGTTGTAGTTCGCAACCAACCTTCTACGGAAGGAGATCCGGTAATGAACCTGAAACAGGGAGAGAGTGCACATAGAGTTGCCTACTCATCAGAATGGACAAAGGTGGAGATGAACGGATATTTTTATTATATTTCATCAAAATATTTGTCAGAGACACCATAGAGAAGTCTTGATTCAAAGATAATATATGTTTTGGACAATGATATGATAAGATACGAAGTCCGGACATCAGAAGATGATTCATGATAGGAGGAATTATGACATGGGAATGACGATGACGCAGAAGATTTTAGCTGCACATGCAGGATTAGATCATGTAGAGGCAGGTCAGCTGATCGAGGCGAATCTGGATATGGTACTGGGAAATGATGTGACAACACCGGTGGCAATCCATGAAATGGATAAGTTTAATACAAAGGAAGTTTTTGATAAGGATAAGATCGCGATGGTGTTAGATCATTTTACACCAAATAAGGATATCAAGAGTGCAGAGCATTGTAAGTGTGTCAGAGAGTATGCAACAGAGCATAATATCACGAATTTCTTTGATGTTGGCGAAATGGGAATTGAGCATGCACTGCTTCCTGAAAAAGGTCTGGTTGTAGCCGGAAATGCATGTATTGGTGCAGATTCTCATACATGTACATATGGTGCGCTGGGTGCATTTTCAACAGGCGTTGGCAGTACAGATATGGCGGCCGGCATGGCAACAGGAAAGGCATGGTTCAAGGTCCCGTCTGCGATCCGGTTTGTATTGACAGGTAAGCCGTCAAAATGGGTGAGTGGTAAGGATGTTATCCTGCATATTATCGGACTGATCGGTGTAGATGGTGCATTATACAAGTCTATGGAGTTTGTGGGAGATGGTATTGCCAATCTTTCCATGGATGATCGTTTTGCCATGGCCAATATGGCAATTGAGGCCGGTGCAAAGAATGGTATTTTCTCGGTAGATGAGAATACAATTGCGTATATGAAGGAACATGCAACGAAGGAATATACGGTGTATGAAGCAGATGAAGATGCTGTATATGATGAGACCTATACGATTGATCTTTCTGCTTTAAAACCTACAGTGGCATTTCCGCATTTGCCGGAGAATACGCATCCGATCGATGAATGTGGTGATGTTAAGATTGATCAGGTAGTGATCGGTTCCTGCACGAATGGCCGTATGGAGGATATGCGGATTGCGGCTGAGATCCTGAAGGGACATAAGGTAAAGAAGGGTCTTCGATGTATTGTGATCCCGGCTACTCAGGCAATTTATCTGCAGTCCATGGAAGAAGGATTATTAAAGATCTTTATCGAAGCCGGTGCGGTGGTATCGACACCTACTTGTGGCCCGTGTCTTGGCGGTCATATGGGTATCCTTGCTGCAGGAGAACGTGCAGTGGCTACCACGAACCGTAACTTTGTAGGCCGTATGGGTCATGTAGATTCTGAGGTGTATCTGGCATCACCTGCAGTTGCTGCCGCATCTGCCATTACCGGAAAGATTACATGTCCGTGTGAGATTATGGGTGAGTAGACTTCAAGGTAAATTCAATATATATAGAATATAATAGGAGGCATAATTATGAAAGCATGTGGAACAGTACACAAGTATGGCGATAATGTAGATACAGATGTTATCATTCCGGCAAGATATCTGAATTCTTCAGATCCTACAGAATTGGCAAAGAATTGTATGGAGGATATTGATCCTGATTTTGTGAAGAGAGTGAAGCCGGGCGATATTATGGTGGCGAACAAGAATTTCGGCTGTGGATCTTCAAGAGAGCATGCGCCGATCGCGATCAAAGCATCCGGTATCAGCTGTGTGATCGCAGAGACCTTTGCAAGAATTTTCTACAGAAATGCAATCAATATTGGTCTGCCGATCATTGAGTGTCCGGACGCAGCAAGGGCAATTGAAGCCGGCGATGAAGTGGAGATTGATTTTGACAGCGGTATGATCTACGATAAGACAAAAGGATTGGAATTTAAAGGACAGGCATTTCCTCCGTTTATGCAGGAGATCATCAAGGCAGAGGGACTGATCCCGTATATCAACAGCAAGGCAAAGTAAAACAGATGGATATTGAAAGAATAGCGACAGGTTATTCTTTATAATATAACAGGCAATCACAAAGGATACCGGTGTAAGTGTGTGTATCTTTTATGGGATTGCCGACAACTATCACATTTTATATTTTACAAGGAGAGTGGATTTATGAAAGCAAAGAGAGTAACAAAGTATTTGATGTCTTTCTGTGTGGCATTGCTGGTTGTATTTGGATATAGTGCAACAGCAAAAGCTGCAGTAACCCAGGTTGTAGAGGGTGGTACTACCGATACCACTGCAACAATCACATGGCCGGCTGAGGATAAGGCCACAGCGTATCACATTTATTTTGGCGTAGATAGTGCATCTGCAAATGCAGCGGCTCCAATCGATCTTCCGGCGACACAATTATCCTATACATTTGCGGGATTACAGCCGGGAACGGAATATTATGTAAAGGTTACATATGATTACCTGAATTATTCAGGAACAGCTTCTTACACAAGTTCTGTGGGCACATTATATGATTTGGCGACATTGCCGGCAAAGGTAACGGGCGTAAATCAGACAAAATGGTGGTATTATATCGGAAGTGTGGATTTCTCGTGGGATCAGCAGTCAGCATGCCATTATGAATATGTAGTAAAGAATTCAAAGGGCAAGAAAGTCAAGAGTGAGACCAGAGCATACAAGGATGGAAGCTGTAAAGTAGAGAATAACCAGGTATATTCTGTAAAGGTCAGAGCTTATGTAGAGCTTAACGGACAGAAGTATTACGGTGCATGGTCAGATCCTGCCTATATGTTTACACAGCCAATGGTGAAGTCTGCAAAGGTTAGCAAGGGCAAGCTTACGATCAAGTGGGGCAAGGTCAAGGGTGCTACCAAGTATACAGTATATGTATCCACAAAGGAAAAGAAGGGATACAAGAAGGTTGGTACAGTAAGTTCCAAGAAGGGATCTTTGACAGTCAGTAAGTTTAAGAAAAAGAAGTTTGATACAAAGAAGACATATTATATTTACATTGTAGCCAGCAAGAAAGTAGATGGTGTTACTTATACAAGTGGAAGACATTACACATATTCTATTAAGAAGAATAGCGGTAAGCTGAACTGGACATTTGATAAGTAATAGGCAATGACAGATTTAATAAAAAGCACTGTTTCGGCAGTGCTTTTTATTATTTATACAGATTTACTGGGGATACAAAGCTGTAAGATATAATTTTTTGTTGAAAAAAGACAGAAAATGTTATAAGATAAAGTTTGAGTTTTTATGCTTTTTGGGCTCGTACTATATCATTTTTTATTTTGCTATATGAAAAGAGGTATAGTGGTTGGAACGGATGCATAGAACATGGCAAGAGAGGATGGTTTAGATGAATTATAATTTAGCAGTCATTAAGGGCGACGGCATTGGGCCGGAGGTCGTCACTGTAGCAATGCAGGTATTGGATCAGATTGGGGCGAAGTTTGGCCACACCTTTCATTATGATCAGATCCTGATGGGTGGATGCTCGATTGATGCATACGGAGTCCCATTGACAGATGAGGCAATTGCGGTGGCAAAGGCATCAGATGCAGTGTTGCTGGGTTCGATTGGTGGTAATACATCCACATCTCCATGGTATCAGCTTCCACCGGAGCAGAGACCAGAAGCTGGTCTTTTGAAAATCCGTAAGGAGCTTGGATTATTTGCGAATCTGAGACCGGCAGTATTATATCCTGAGCTCAAGGGTGCATGTCCTTTAAAAGAAGAGATAGCAGATCGTGGATTTGATATGATGATCATGCGTGAGCTGACGGGCGGACTGTACTTTGGTGACAGAAAGACCGTGACCGAAAATGGTATAAGAAAGGCATATGATGAGCTTACTTATACAGAGGAAGAGATCAGAAGAATTGCAATCCGCGGATTTGATATTGCGATGAAGAGACGCAAAAAGGTTACAAGTGTTGACAAGGCCAATGTTCTGGATTCATCCAGATTATGGAGAGCGGTTGTCAATGAGGTGGCAAAGGACTATCCTGAGGTCACGGTAGAGCATATGCTGGTTGATAATTGTGCAATGCAGCTGGTAAAGGATCCGGCACAGTTTGATGTGATCTTAACAGAGAATATGTTTGGGGATATTTTATCAGATGAAGCTTCTATGGTAACAGGGTCTATTGGTATGTTGGCATCGGCTTCATTAAATGAGACAAAGTTTGGAATGTATGAGCCGAGCGGTGGTTCTGCACCGGATATTGCAGGACAGAATAAGGCAAATCCGATTGCAACCGTATTATCTGCAGCAATGCTGCTTCGGTTTTCACTGGATCTTGATCAAGAGGCAGATGCGATTGAGAAGGCAGTTAAGCAGGTACTGGTAGATGGATACAGAACATGTGATATTATGTCAGAGGGCAAGACATTGGTTGGAACCAGTGAGATGGGTCAGCTGATCATAGATAGATTGTAGGAGGTTGTTAGTGATGAAGAGTGATAATGTAAAGGTTGGTATGCAACAGGCACCGCACAGATCTTTGTTTAATGCTCTCGGCATGACAGAAGAGGAGCTGGAAAAGCCGTTGGTTGGTATTGTATGTTCCTACAATGAAATTGTTCCGGGACATATGAATCTGGACAAGATTGCACAAGCTGTCAAGATGGGAGTCGCAATGGCAGGGGGTACACCTGTGATGTTCCCGGCGATTGCGGTATGTGATGGTATTGCAATGGGACATATCGGTATGAAGTATTCGCTGGTCACAAGAGATCTGATTGCTGATTCCACAGAGGCAATGGCAATCGCACATCAGTTTGATGCACTGGTCATGATTCCAAACTGTGACAAGAATGTACCTGGTCTTTTAATGGCTGCGGCAAGAGTAAATGTGCCGACTGTCTTTGTATCAGGCGGTCCGATGCTTGCAGGTCATGTGAAGGGACATAAGACTTCCCTGTCATCTATGTTTGAGGCTGTAGGATCTTATGCTGCAGGTACAATGAGCGAAGAGGATGTAAATGAATTTGAGTGCAAGGCATGTCCGACATGTGGTTCCTGCTCGGGTATGTATACGGCGAATTCCATGAACTGTCTGACAGAAGCACTTGGTATGGGATTGCCTGGAAATGGAACAATCCCGGCGGTATACTCTGAGAGACTGAAGCTTGCGAAGCATGCAGGTATGGCAGTTATGGAGATGTATAAGAAAAATATCCGTCCAAGGGATATCATTACGAAGGATGCTATTATGAATGCGTTGACGGTTGATATGGCACTTGGATGTTCTACGAATTCCATGCTGCACATTCCGGCAATCGCACATGAAATTGGTTTTGATTTTGATATAGCGATGGCAAATGAGATTAGTGCCAGAACACCAAATCTGTGTCACTTAGCACCGGCTGGTCCTACCTATATGGAGGATCTGAACGAAGCCGGAGGCGTATATGCGGTAATCAATCAGTTAAAGCAGGCCGGATTGATCAATGAGGACTGTATGACAGTGACCGGTAAGACGATCGGCGAGGCAGTTGCCGGTTGTGTGAACAAGAATCCGGAGGTCATCCGTACATTAGATCGTCCATATAGCAAGACAGGTGGTCTGGCAGTATTAAAGGGCAACCTTGCTCCGGATGGTTCGGTCGTTAAGAGATCTGCAGTGGTACCTGAAATGATGAAACATGAAGGCCCTGCAAGAGTCTTTGAATGTGAAGAGGATGCAATAGCAGCCATTAAGGGTGGTAAGATTGTAGAGGGTGATGTTGTTGTCATCCGTTATGAGGGCCCGAAGGGCGGTCCGGGTATGCGTGAGATGCTGAATCCGACTTCTGCTATCGCAGGTATGGGACTGGGTTCTTCTGTGGCGTTGATCACAGATGGACGGTTTTCCGGTGCGAGCCGTGGTGCCTCTATCGGACATGTATCTCCTGAAGCAGCAGTTGGCGGTCCGATCGCATTGGTTGAAGAAGGCGATATGATTGCAATTGATATTGACAACTGTAGTCTGGAACTTAAGGTTTCCGATGAGGAACTGGCTAAGCGTAAGGCTGCATGGGTACCAAGAGAGCCGAAGGTTACAACCGGATATCTTGCACGATATGCAAAAATGGTTACATCCGGTAACAGAGGTGCGGTATTAGAGATTCAGTAGTAGTGAATAGATGTGTGACAGAGTAAGGAGATATAATATGAAACAATTAACAGGTTCTGAAATCGTAATTGAATGTCTGAAGGAACAGGGCGTAGATACTGTATTCGGATATCCGGGTGGAACAATTTTAAATATTTATGATGAATTATATAAGCATAGCAATGAGATTACACACATTTTGACTTCTCATGAGCAGGGTGCAGCACATGCAGCAGATGGATATGCCAGAGCTACAGGTAAGGTAGGCGTGTGTATGGCTACCAGTGGACCGGGTGCAACCAATCTGGTTACCGGTATCGCAACAGCATATATGGATTCCATTCCGATGGTTGCCATTACTGCAAATGTTGGTGTAAGTCTTCTTGGAAAGGATAGCTTTCAGGAGGTGGATATTGCAGGAGTTGTAATGCCGATTACCAAGCACAGTTTTATTGTAAAGAATGTGCATGAGCTGGCATCTACGATCCGTCGAGCATTTAAGATTGCACAGACGGGAAGACCGGGTCCTGTTCTTGTGGACATTACGAAAGATGTGACTTCCAATGTTGCGGATTATGAGCCGGTGAAGCCTGAGAAGATTATTCGTTCAACAGAAAACATTAAGGTGTCAGATCTAGAAAAGGCAGCAAAACTCATAGAAAAGGCAAAGAAACCGTTTATTCTTGTGGGCGGTGGCGTGACCAGCTCAGGTGCATATCAGGAGTTCAGAGAGTTTGCCAAGAAGGTAAATGCTCCGGTGTGTGATACATTGATGGGTAAGGGCTGCATGGATGGAAATGATCCGATGTATACAGGTATGATTGGTATGCATGGTACCAAGCCATCCAACTTTGGTGTCACTAAGGCAGATCTGTTAATTGTTGTCGGTGCAAGATTTTCTGATCGTGTGATTGGAAATGCAAGCAAGTTTGCAAATGATGCAAAGATTATTCATATTGATGTGGATAGTGCAGAGATTGACAAGAATATTATAATAGATGCAAGCGTAATTGGAGATGCGAAGGAAGTGTTGGTCCGTCTGACAAAAATGATCAATCAGAAGGATAACAAGGAATGGATAGATGAGATCATGCAGATGAAGAAAGATCATCCATCCAGTTATAGAGATGATATTTTGACTGGTCCAACAGCAATCCATAAGATTTATGAACTGACACATGGCGATGCGATCATTACAACTGATGTTGGACAGCATCAGATGTGGGCTGCACAGTGTTATCGGTATGATAAGCCGAGAAAGCTGTTGACCTCAGGTGGACTGGGGACCATGGGTTATGGTGTAGGAGCCTGTATTGGAGCTAAGGTAGGATGTCCAGATAAGACTGTGATCAACATTGCAGGTGATGGATGCTTCCGAATGAATATGAATGAGATCATGACAGCAGCCAGATATCATATTCCGATCATTCAGGTGGTGATCAACAATCATGTATTAGGTATGGTTAGACAATGGCAGACATTGTTCTATGATCACAGATATTCGAATACAATTTTAGATGATCAGGTTGATTTCGTGAAGATTTCAGAAGGTATGGGTGCAATTGCTTATAGGGCTACAACAATTGCTGAGTTTGAAGATGCGATGAAGAAGGCGTTAGAAGCAAAGCAGCCGGTAGTGATTGATTGTCAGATTGATGAGGATGATAAGGTATGGCCGATGGTAGCAGCCGGACAGCCAATCGATACATGCTTCGAACAGAGCGATCTGGATCAGAAGTAAGAAATAATAAGATAATAATATGTTAGGAGGACATATAAATGGCAAGAGTATTTAATTTTTCTGCAGGACCATCTGTATTACCGGAGGTAGTGCTTAAGCAGGCAGCGGAGGAGATGCTTGATTACAATGGAACAGGTATGAGCGTTATGGAGATGAGCCATCGTTCCAAGGCATTTGAAGAGATTATCCAGACAGCAGAGCAGGATTTAAGAGATCTGTTAGAGATTCCGGACAATTATAAGGTATTGTTCCTTCAGGGTGGTGCTTCTCAGCAGTTTGCCGCAGTTCCGATGAATTTGATGAAGAATAAGGTTGCTGATTATATTATTACAGGTCAGTGGGCAAAGAAGGCATATGAAGAAGCAAAGCGTTATGGAGATGCACGTGCAATCGCATCTTCTGCAGATAAGACATTCTCTTATATTCCGGATTGTTCAGATCTTCCGATTTCAGAGGATGCAGATTATGTATATATCTGCCATAATAATACCATTTATGGTACTACATATAAGGAAATTCCAAATACGAAGGGTAAGATTTTAGTGGCTGATATGTCATCAGATATTTTATCCCAGCCTGTAGATGTATCCAAGTATGGTATGATCTACTTTGGTGTACAGAAGAATGTTGGACCGGCAGGTGTTGTCATTGCTATTATCCGTGAGGATCTGATCACAGATGATGTGCTTCCGGGTACACCAACCATGTTAAAGTATAAGACACAGGCAGATGCAGATTCCCTTTATAATACACCACCATGCTATGGCATTTATATCTGTGGCAAGGTATTTAAGTGGGTAAAGGAAATGGGCGGACTGAAGGCTATGAAGGTGCATAACGAGAAGAAGGCTGCTATTCTGTATGATTTCCTGGATCAGAGTAAGATGTTTAAGGGTACTGTAGAGAAGAAGGATCGTTCTTTGATGAATGTTCCGTTTGTGACAGGCGATACAGAGTTAGATGCCAAGTTCGTAAAAGAGGCAACGGCAGCCGGATTTGTGAACCTGAAGGGTCACAGAACAGTTGGCGGTATGCGCGCAAGTATCTATAATGCAATGCCAATCGAAGGTGTGCAGAAGTTAGTTGAGTTTATGAAGAAGTTCGAAGAAGAGAACGCATAATATATGAGGAGAATGAGACCATGACAAAGATTAATTGTTTGAATCCAATTGCAGAATGCGGTATGTCACTGTTTTCTGCAGAATATGAGGTTGTAGATCAGTATACAGATGCAGACGCCGTATTAGTCAGAAGTGCTGCAATGCATGATTTAGAATTATCTGATAACCTGACATGTATTGCCAGAGCCGGAGCCGGCGTAAATAATATTCCGCTTGACAGATGTGCAGAGAAGGGCGTTGTTGTATTCAATACACCGGGTGCAAATGCAAATGGTGTCAAGGAACTTGTGATTGCCGGATTAATGCTTGCTTCCCGTGATCTGATGGGTGGATATACCTGGGTAAAGGCAAATGCATCTGATGCGGATATTGCAAAGAAAGTTGAGAAGCAGAAAAAACAGTATGCAGGATGTGAGATTCAGGGCAAGAAATTAGGTGTCATTGGTCTTGGTGCAATTGGTGCAAAGGTTGCCAATGCAGCATTACATTTAGGAATGGATGTGTATGGATATGATCCATATGTATCTGTAGATGCAGCGTGGGCTCTGTCCCGTCAGGTGAAGCATATTAAGAATGTAGAGGATATCTACAGAGAGTGTGATTATATCACAATTCATGTGCCTGCTCTGAAGGATACGACAGGTATGCTTAATAAGGACGCTTTTGCTATGATGAAGGATGGCGTTAAGATCTTGAATTTTGCAAGAGATATCTTGGTAAATGATGATGATATGATCGATGCACTTGCTTGCGGAAAGGTTTCCACTTATGTAACAGATTTCCCAAATGCAAAGATTGCCGGTGTTGATCATGTGGTGACGCTTCCTCATTTAGGTGCATCCACAGAGGAATCTGAGGACAATTGTGCGGTTATGGCAGTGAAGGAGATCAGAGAGTTTATCGAGAACGGAAATATCAAGAACTCTGTGAATTATCCTGCATGTGATATGGGTAAGTGCTCAGCAACGGCCAGAGTAGCAATCTGCCATAAGAATATTCCGGATATGTTGACAAAGTTTACAAGTGTATTTTCAAAGAATAAAGTCAATATTAGTGATATGATCAGTAAGTCACGCGGAGATTTTGCATATTCTATGCTGGATGTGGCTGCAGATGTATCAGAAGCAGATGTAGCTGCATTGGCTGCAATTGATGGTGTGTTAAAGGTACGAGTGATTAAATAAAAGGAGCGTTTGAAACATGAGCGATAAGTTAAAAGTAGGTATTCTTGGTGCAACAGGTATGGTGGGACAGCGTTTTATTGCATTACTGGAGAATCACCCTTGGTTCGAGGTAGTAACAGTAGCCGCTTCACCAAGAAGTGCCGGTAAGACATATGCAGAGGCAGTAGGAGACCGTTGGAAGATGGATACACCTATGCCGGAAGCAGTGAAGAATTTAGTTGTATTAAATGTAAATGAAGTTGAGAAGGTTGCTGCTACTGTTGATTTTGTTTTTTCAGCGGTAGATATGTCAAAAGATGAAATTAAGGCAATCGAGGAAGCATATGCCAAAACAGAGACTCCTGTAGTGTCTAACAATTCTGCACACAGATGGACACCGGATGTGCCAATGGTTGTACCTGAGATCAACCCGGAACATATGAAAGTGATTGATTTCCAGAAGAAGAGACTGGGTACAACAAGAGGATTTGTGGCTGTAAAGCCAAACTGTTCAATTCAGAGTTATGCACCGGTGCTGACTGCATGGAAGGATTTTGAGCCATATGAGGTAGTAGCTACCACATATCAGGCAATTTCGGGTGCAGGTAAGACATTTAAGGATTGGCCTGAAATGGTGGGTAACATTATTCCATATATCGGTGGTGAAGAAGAGAAATCTGAGAAGGAGCCACTTAGAATCTGGGGCTATGTAGATGAGCAGAAGGGTGAGATCGTTCCTGCTACATCGCCTGTGATTACTTGTCAGTGTATCCGGGTGCCGGTTTTAAATGGACATACTGCAGCTGTATTTGTGAAATTCAAGAAAAAGCCTACGAAGGAGCAGCTGATTGAGAAGTTGGTTTCCTATAAGGGTGTGCCACAGGAATTAGAGCTTCCAAGTGCGCCAAAGCAGTTTATTCAGTATCTTGAGGAAGATAACAGACCACAGGTATCTGAAGATGTGAATTATGAAAATGGAATGGGAATCAGTGTAGGTCGTATCCGAGAAGATCATGTTTATGATTGGAAGTTTGTAGGTTTGTCCCATAATACAGTTCGTGGTGCTGCCGGTGGAGCAGTGCTGTGCGCTGAGCTGTTAAAGGCACAGGGTTATATATCTAAGAAAAATTAAGGTATTCATAGAGGAGGACATAGCATCATGAAACATTTGATTTTAGTAACATCACCACCAGCATGTGGTAAGACTTATATCTCAAGACAGCTTGCAAAGGCATTAACAAACTGTGTATATCTGGATAAGGATACTTTGATCGTATTGTCCAAGCAGATCTTTAAGGTTGCAGGACAGGAGTATAATAGGTCTTCTGATTTCTTCCAGAAGGAGATCAGAGATTATGAGTATTATGCGATTCTGGATATTGCGATGGAGGCTCTGGATTACAATGATACTGTTCTGATTAACGCACCATTTACTGATGAGATCAGAAATGAGGCATGGCTCAACCAGCTGCGTGCAAGACTTGCAAAGAAGGATGCAGATCTGAAGGTTGTATGGGTCAACACATCCAAAGAAGTCTGCCATGAGCGTATGATTCGCAGAAATTCGGATAGAGATACATGGAAGTTAGAGCACTGGGATGAATATATCAGCAAGCAGAATTTTGAGAAACCTGAGCATATTCAGGATCTGATTGTATTCCAGAACTCTTCGGATGAAGAGTTTACACAGTCTATTAAGGAGACGGTGAAGATCCTAAGAGGCTGATTTTAAATCACGAATGACTATAGATGGACAGGAGGAAGCATTCATGGCAGATATCAGAGCATTTTCGAGTATCAGACCGAGACAGGATCTGGCAGATCGGATCGCAGCATTACCATATGATGTATATAACAGAACAGAGGCAAAGGCGGAGGTTACAAGAGAACCAATGTCATTTCTGCGGATAGACAGGGCTGAGACAAATTTTGATGATTCTGTTGACACATATGCTCCTGAAGTCTATGAAAAGGCGAAGTATTTACTGCAGTCCATGATAGAGGAGGGATCCTATATCATGGATGACAAGCCACACTATTATATTTATGAATTAACCATGAATGGACGGGCACAGACAGGACTTGTAGCCTGTGCATCCATTGATGATTATTTGAATAATGTCATTAAGAAACATGAAAACACCAGAGAGGAAAAAGAACAGGATCGTATCCGGCATGTGGATGTATGTGATGCACAGACAGGCCCCATTTTTTTGGCTTATCGAGCAAAAGATCAAATCCGTGAGACCATTGCAAAGGTAAAGAAGGACAAGCCGGTATATGATTTTACTTCTTCTGATGGTGTCAGACATACAGTCTGGATCATGCAGGATGATCAGGATATGCAGTTAATTTCAGATGAATTTGCCGGAATGCAGAATATATATATTGCAGACGGACATCACAGATGTGCATCTGCAGTAAAGGTAGGATTGAAACGAAGAGCTGAGCATCCGGATTATGATGGCACGGAGGAATTCAATTATTTTCTATCCGTACTATTTCCGGATGAAGAGTTGATGATCATGCCATACAATCGGGTTGTAAAGGATCTCAATGGTTTATCAACAAAGGCTTTTTTGGAGCATTTGTCAAAACTATATACGATCACGAAGCAGTCTGCCAGTGTAACTCCGGTCAAAAAAGGCGATATTGGAATGTATTTGGATAAGCAGTGGTATCTGCTGTCGCCTCATGCATCTCTATTATCGGAGGATCCGGTAGATGGATTAGATGTTTCTATCCTGCAGAATTATGTATTAGGTCCGATTTTAGGAATCGGAGATCCAAGGACTGACAGTAGAATTGACTTTGTTGGTGGAATTCGGGGAAATGAAGAGTTGGAGAGGCGTGTACATACGGATATGCAGGTTGCGTTTTCGATGTATCCGACTTCTATTCAGGAATTATTTGCGGTTGCCGATGCAAATATGTTGATGCCACCTAAGTCAACCTGGTTCGAGCCGAAGCTTCGAAGTGGTGTATTTATTCATAAATTATAAGCGAAAGGGAGGCGTAGTATGACCAGAAGGAAAGAAATATTTGCGATAAACTGGATGGAAGTTCAGGCATTGGCAGATGCCAGACACAGCGATCCACATCATATGCTGGGGATGCATGAATGTCTGGATGATGTATATATCAATGTATATATTCCGAATGCAAGGGCTGTGACGGCAATCGATATAGCGAGAAAAAAGAATTATGCACTTGTCAGCGACAGAGTGCCGGGCTTTTTCAGTGTAAAGATCCGTGATATGCATAAATTTGATTATAAGCTGAAGGTAAAATATGAGGATGGCACTTCAGAAACCTTCATTGATCCATATATTTTTGAACCGGTGATTGATCCGATCGATGTCAGCAGATTTAATGAGGGCATGCATTATGAAATATATAAGAAGCTTGGTGCACATCCGATGACGGTAGATGGTATTGATGGAGTATATTTTGCAGTATGGGCACCAAATGCAGAGCGCGTCAGTGTAGTCAGTAATTTTAATCATTGGGATGGCAGAAGACATCCGATGCGTAAAATTGCATATTCCGGTATTTTTGAACTGTTTATTCCTGATGTAAAGCTGGGTGAGATTTACAAGTATGAGGTGGCGGCTAAAGACGGCAATGTATTTATGAAGGCGGATCCATATGCCAATTCTTCAGAATTGAGACCTGCGGATGCATCAAAAATTGTGGATCTTTCTTATCAGTGGAACGATGATAGCTGGATGGATGCCAGAACTGTGAATTTTGATAAGCCGGTCAATATATACGAAGTACATCTGGGTTCTTTTAAACGACCGGAGGATGGCAGGGAATTTTATAATTACAGAGAACTTGCCAAAATTCTTGCCGATTATGTGTTGGAGATGGGATATACACATATTGAACTGATGCCGATCATGGAGCATCCATATGATCCAAGCTGGGGATATCAGGTGACAGGATATTATGCACCTACATCCAGATATGGAGAACCTGTGGATTTTATGTATTTTGTTGATTATATGCACAAAAAAGGAATTGGCGTGATCTTAGACTGGGTGCCGGCACATTTTCCAAAGAATGCCAGTGGGTTAGGAAGATTTGATGGAACCTGTTTATATGAGCATCCGGATCCAAGACGCGGAGAACATCCACACTGGGGCACTTATATATTCGATTACGGCAAGAATGAGGTTCGCAATTTCTTGATTGCCAATGCACTATACTGGGCAGAGAATTATCACATTGATGGTATCAGAATGGATGCAGTGGCATCTATGTTGTATCTGGATTATGGACGTGAGGATGGTAACTGGCTTCCGAATATGTATGGTGGTAATGAGAATCTGGATGCAATCGATATGATCAAGCAGCTAAACGGCGTGATGAAAGAACGTTATCCGGGTTGTATGCTGATTGCAGAGGAATCGACAGCATGGCCGATGATGACAAGTTCACTGGCTGATGGAGGACTTGGCTTTGATTATAAGTGGAATATGGGATGGATGCATGATTTTTTGTCTTATATGCAACTGGATCCTTTATACAGAAAGTACCATCATAATGAACTTACATTCAGTATGGTTTATGCATACAGCGAGAATTTTATGTTGACGATTTCCCATGATGAGGTAGTACATTGTAAGGGAACTCTGATTGGTAAAATGCCGGGTGGATATGAAGACAAGTTCTCGAATCTAAGAGTTTTATATGGACATATGGTGGCACATCCTGGCAAGAAGCTTTTATTTATGGGTCAGGAGTTTGCACAGTTCAAAGAATTTAATGAAGCGGAAGAGCTTGATTGGAGCCTGTTTGATTTTGATGCACATATTATTATGAGAGATTATGTGAAGGAATTAAACAAGCTGTATGTGAGCGAGCCAGCACTGTATGAGATGGATTACGATCCGGATGGGTTTGAGTGGATTGACAGTATTTCGGCAAATGAAAGTATAGTGGTGTTTGAACGTAAGACATCAAGAAAAGAAGATACACTTGTGATCATATGTAATTATACCCCGATCGAACATAAAGAGTATGCGATTGGAGTCCCTTATAGAGGAAAATATAAGGAGATTTTCTCAAGTGATGAGAGCAGATTTGGTGGGGAAGGAAATAATAATAAGACCTTAAAGCAGACTAAGAAAGAATCTTGTAACGATAGAGAATATTCAATTCAGATTACAGTTCCGGGACTGTCCTTTACCGTCTTTAAGTATAAGGCAAATTAGAATTGCTTTCCGCACAGAAGGATCCCATGGGATCGATATGGTAAATTGACGTCGCAGGGAGCACTTTCCTGCGGCGTTGTATATTATGGAAGGAGATGATTATGTGTTTTTGCTGGAGGCAGATGTGACGGATGTAGTGGATCAGGTGGAGCAGTCTGCAGATATCTTAAAGAAAACATTAAATGATCTGACCTCATGGGCACTAGGTAAAGCCGGTAGTATTATATTGGCATTGCTGTGTCTTGCGATTGGTCTGAAGCTGGTAAAGCTTGTGGTAAAAATCATTCGTAAATCCTTTAACCGACATGGATTGGATCCGAGCGTGGCAACCTTTTTGTTGTCATTGATCCATATTGTATTGAATGTTTTGGTGATGATCACTGCTGCCACAATGGTAGGATTCCAGATGGCATCGTTTATTACACTGCTAGGTACTGCAGGTCTGGCAGTGGGTATGGCATTACAGGGCAGTCTGTCGAATCTGGCCGGAGGCGTTCTGATCCTGATGCTTAAGCCGTTTTCTGTTGGTGACTATATTCAGGAAAAAGGAACCGGACAGGAAGGAACAGTGACAGCCATTGATATATTTTATACAAGACTGAGAACTGTAGATAACAAAATGGTTGTGGTTCCCAATGGAAATCTGTCAGCAACCAGTATTGTGAATTTTTCAAAAAATGAGACCAGACGATTGGATCTTACGATCGGTGTTGCTTATGACAGTGATATTACAAAGGTAAAAGAGGTGCTTGGACAGGCAATCTTAGCGGATCCCCATGTGCTTAAGGATCAGCCGATTGATATTTTTATAGAATCATTTGACGATAGTGCAGTGACTATGGGTATGCATTGCTGGATCCTTGGTAAAGATTATTGGGATGCCAAATGGAATATTCAGACTCTGTTGAAGCAGTATCTGGATCAGGCACACATAGAAATTCCATTCCCACAGGTGGATGTGCATACAAAATAGACTTTAACAGGCAGAAGCCTGCGTGATTAAGATGAAGGAGGATACATAATGTGAATATGCATTATGGAGAAGCAGTATGAGATTACAAGATACAGGATTGACAAAGGAAGAGCTGATTCAGACAGCAAACGATAATATGATCTTTCTGAGTGAAAGATATCCGATGATCGCAGATACAGCAAGTGGAACAGCTGTATTTGATGAGGCAGGAAATGAATATCTTGATTTTTATGCAGGAATTGCAGTCAGTAGTGCAGGAAATTGTAATCCACGGGTTGTGGAGGCAATCTGTAAGCAGGCACATGAGTTGATTCATGCATCCAATTATCCATATACAGTACCACAGGCAATGTTAGCAAAACTGATCTGCGAGAATATCGGTATGGATAAAATCTTCTTCCAAAATTCCGGAACAGAAGCAAATGAGGCAATGATTAAGCTGGCAAGAAAATATGGTACAGAGAAATATGGACCGGAGAGATATCATATTGTGACAGCAAAGGGAAGCTTTCATGGACGCACCTATGGTGCATTGAGTGCAACCGGTCAGCCGGACAATGGATGTCAGATCGGGTATAAGCCGGTGTTACCGGGCTTTACATATGCAGATTATAATGATCTGGAATCATTTAAAGCTGCATGCACAAAGGATACGATTGCCATTATGTTAGAACCTGTTATGGGTGAGGGCGGTGTATTTCCTGCCACAAAAGAATTTATGCAGGGAATTCGTGCATTTTGTGATGAGAATGATATGCTGCTTTTGCTGGATGAGGTACAGACAGGATGGGGTAGAACCGGAAGTCTGATGGCATATATGGGATATGATGTGAAACCGGATATTGTGACGATGGCAAAGGCGATGGGCGGCGGAATGCCAATTGGGGCGATTAGTACAACCGATGAGATCGCAAAATATTTTGCAGGTGCCCACGGCTCTACATATGGTGGTAATCCGGTATGTTGTGCAGCCTCTTATGCACAGATTTCAGAAATTTTGGAAAAGCATTTGACAGAGAATGCAAAGGAAGTTGGTGCATATTTTATTTCTGAGCTGGAGAAGCTTCCATATGTAAAGGAAGTGCGAGGAAGAGGTCTGATGGTTGGTGTAGAACTCGTGCCTGAGATCAGCTGCGCGGATGTAAAACATGCATGTTTTGACAGAAAGTTTCTGATCACTGCGACCGGTCATAATACGATCCGGATCGTGCCGCCGCTTACTGTTACAAAGGAGTTATGCGATAAGGCAATTGCGTTATTAAAAGCATCTATTTTGGATGTTGTTAATGCGTGAGGTATAACATTGTTAGAAAATGGAGGTAAAGAACATGACAAAGATTGATATTATTTCAGGATTTTTAGGAGCAGGAAAGACTACATTGATCAAGAAGCTGATCGCTGAAGGATTTCAGGGCGAGAAGCTTGTATTGATTGAGAATGAATTTGGTGAGATCGGAATCGATGGCGGATTCTTAAAAGATGCCGGAATTCAGATCACAGAGATGAATTCCGGATGTATCTGTTGTTCATTGGTAGGTGACTTTGGTACGGCATTAAAGCAGGTATTAACAGAATATACACCTGATAGAGTCATTATTGAGCCATCCGGCGTTGGCAAACTTTCTGATGTAATCAAAGCAGTGCAGAATGTGGCGGAGGATGTCCCTGTTACATTAAACAGTTTTGTTGCAGTAGTCGATGCGGTAAAGAGTAAGATGTATATGAAGAATTTTGGTGAATTCTTCAATAACCAGGTTGAAAATGCCAGTGCGATTATCTTAAGTCGTACACAGAATATGACAGATGAGAAGCTTACTGATGTGGTAAAAGCATTGAAGGAGCACAATACAAAGGCTGCAATTATTACAACACCGTGGGATGATTTGAAGGGCGAGACGATTGTAAATGCAATGGCTGGCAGTCATTCTTTGGTAGATGAGATGCTTGAGGAGGCAGATATCTGCCCAGAGTGTGGTCACCATCATGACCACGATCACGAGCATGAGCATCATCATGACCATGAACACGAGCATGAGCATGAGCATCATCATGACCATGAACATTGTGATCATGACCATGAACATCACCATCATCATGATGGAAGCTGCAGCTGTGGACATGATCACCACCATGCGGATGAGGTGTTTACAAGCTGGGGAGTGGAGACACCAAAGAAATTTGCGGATGCGGATTTGAAAGCCGTATTAGAGAAGCTTGCTAATTCTACATCATATGGTATCATTTTAAGAGCAAAGGGTATTGTGCCGGATACAGAAGGTGGATGGACATACTTTGATCTGACACCTGAAGAGTATGAGATCAGAAAGGGAGCTGCAGATTATACCGGTAAGCTCTGTGTGATCGGAAGTGACTTGAAGGAGGCTCAGCTGGCTGAACTGTTTGGCGTAGAGGTATAGAAAGGAGTTTCGAATGAGACAGAGTGCAAAGGAAATACCTGTATATCTGTTTATGGGTTTCTTAGAGAGTGGTAAAACAACATTTGCCAAGGAAACATTGATAGACAGAGACTTTACAGAGGGCGATAAGACCTTATTGATCGTTTGTGAGGAAGGTATTGAGGAATATGATGTTGCAGAGTTAAAGAAGCGCAATATTGAGGTAGAGTATATTGACGAAAGTCAGTTAGAGACAGAATATCTGCTGGATCTGCAGGATAAGCATAAGCCGGTAAGGGTTATGATTGAATATAACGGAACATGGAAGCTGGATCAGCTTTTCAATATCCGAGTGCCAAAAGGATGGACGGTTGTCCAGGTGATTTCATTTATCAACGCAGAGACATTTGATCTGTATCTGAACAATATGAAGGCTATGTTTATGGAACAATTTACCGGGGCAGATATGGTGATTTTTAACCGATGCGATGAGAAGACTGACAAGGCAAGTTTCCGTAAGATTGTAAAATCTGTAAATCGCCGAGCCCAGATTATTTTTGAGGGCAAGGATGGCATGGCTGAAATGGATGATGGTGAAATAGAACTTCCATATGATGTGACACAGGATGCGATCACATTAGAGGATGAGGATTTTGGCTTGTTCTATATTGATGCGGCAGACAATCCGGAGAAATATGTTGGTAAAACAGTGACCTTCACGGGTATGGTATATAAGCCAAAACAATATGCTTCTAATTGCTTTGTGCCGGGTAGATTTGCGATGACTTGCTGTGCTGAAGATGTTGCATTTATTGGATTCAAATGCTATTCTGATGACGCAAAGAAGCTTAAGGATCGTGAATGGGTCAGAATCACTGCTACGATCAAATCAGAATATTATGAAGATTTTCAGGGAGATGGTCCGGCATTATATGCTACAAGCATTGAAGCGGCCAAGCAGCCGGAGGAAGAATTGGTTTATTTCACCTAGATGCTGCATAAAATGAGATACGGATATTTTTATAAAGAAATTATAAAAGTATCCATATCTTGTTGACAAGCACATGTATAACTTGTATAGTTGTACTGAAAAGGAGCCGGAAATATCTGGTATCCGTAAATATGACAGAATACATTTTAAAGGAGATTGAAATTATGTTTGAGAAGCTGGTTAGCATTATTTCAGAGCAGTTAAATATTGATGCATCAGAGATTCATGAGGATTCTAGCTTTAAGGATGATTTGGAGGCTGATTCATTAGATTTATTTGAGCTGGTTATGGCTCTCGAAGAAGAATATGATATCGAGATTGCTTCAGAGGATCTTGAGAAGATTTCTACAGTGAAGGATATTATGGATTATCTGGCTACAAAGGGAATTGAATTATAGTATTTGCCGTTAAGTAAGGAGGCTTTCGTATGTTAAAAGGTAAAATTGCATTGGTAACAGGTGCCAGCAGAGGTATCGGAAAAGAGACTGCAATTAAATTAGGTAAGCAGGAAGCAGTTGTGATCGTTAACTACAAGGAGAATAAGGCATTAGCTGCGGAAGTAGTGACGACGATCATCGCAGCCGGAGGAAAGGCTGAGGCTTATCAGTGTGATGTTTCTGATTATGCTGCAGTACAGGAGATGATGCAATATATTGTGAAGACATACGGAACCATAGATATTTTGGTAAACAATGCAGGTGTTTCTATGGATAAGAAGATTGAGGACATCACGGAGGATGACTATGCTAAGGTCATGGGAACCAATCTTCGAGGCACATTCAATTGTACACAGTGTGCATCCGGTTATATGATCGCACAGGAAAGTGGACGGATCATCAATATTACATCCGTTATTACCAGCTTGCTTGGCAATGTTGGTCAGTCTGTATTTGCTGCATCTAAGTCCGGTGTCATCGGATTTACGAAGGCTCTGGCAGAAGAATTGGGACCGAAGGGTATTACGGTCAATGCAATTGCACCGGGGTTGATCGATACACAGATGGCAAATGACCTTGAGGATCATGTCAAAGCGAAGGCAATCGACCACATCTCCTTAAATAAGGTTGGTCAGTCTCAGGATATTGCAGAATTAGTGGCATACATTGCATCTAAGAAAGCATCTTATATTACCGGACAGGTGATCAGTGTCGATGGTGGTATGCAGATTTAAATGATAACAAAAAAGGATGCAGGCTGTAAAACAGCTTGCATCCTTTTTGTTATACTGATATCTATTTATGTTTCTTTTTGTTGTCTGACGGAACATCTTTTTTCTTAGTCTGAGTAATCTTTTTCTTTGTGCTTACCTTTACATTAGCCTTTTCAGAGGATTTCTTTTTGATATTGTCATGAGAAGGCTGTGCTGTATCTGCGGAATCGGCTCCGGACTTTTCCTGCTTGCCGGATTCTACATTTTCTGTGGTGACATTAGGTTCCGGTAAGGCACTTCCCATAGGATCAATGTATAAGGAATGATAGTAGTGAAGCAGTGCCTGATATTCTTCAGTATCCTTAGCTTTGCGGTCGGTAATATGACCGTGCATGTCATCAAATCCTTCAATGTTACTAACTTTCTTTACGATATGCAGGGCAACATTGGCACAATAGCTGGCGATTCGTTCATAGCTTGTAACCAGATCTACAAGTGCAATACCACCCGGAATGCCACAGTCTCCGGACTGTAAACGCTCAATGTGATGCGATTTGATTGTTTCTTTCATGATGTCAATTGTCTCTTCCAATGGCTCCACGCGGGAGGCGGCAACAGTATCATCATTGCGGAAAGCTTCAAAAGTAGTAGCTAATGTAGATTTTACAGCGGTTGTGATCAGATCCACTTCGGCATGTCCTTTGGAAGAAAAGTGGATATTTTGTTCATTTTTCGATCTGGCAACATAGGATATATTGACACAGTGATCGCCCATACGTTCAAAATCATTGATACAATTTAGCAGTTCAGAGGCCCGTTTACGATCTTCAGGTGTCAGACGCTTTGAGGTAATCTGCAAGAGATATTCACTTAATGTACTTTCACATTTATCAATGAAAGATTCATTTTCATCAAGCTTATCAAGATTATCTTCCTGATAGTTGTAGATCATATCGGTTGCAATCTCATAATTTTCCATAATGGCATCACACATGGAATTCATAACATGTGTACACTGATCAATGGCGATTGTAGGGGTATTTAACAGCATTGGATCCAGTGTCGATAATTCTTTTGTGATTTTGTTGTCATCATCGGTATCGTGAAGAATCCTGCCTGTGAAGTCTGCCATTTGTTTCGTCAGTGGTAACAGGATCAAACTGGTGATCAGATTAAATCCCAGATGGAGATTGGCAATATTACCTCGATTGATCGTGATAGACCAGAATCCAAATGGATGGATTGCATTGAGGCCGTAAATTACAATAAGGAAAAAAATTGCACCAAATATATTAAAGAATAGATAACTCAATGATACACGCTTCGCCTTTTTGTTGGTTCCAAAGCTTCCTAAAATAATGGCGATACATTTTCCAATGTTCTGACCGATGATGATAGGGATCGCCGTCGCATAGGTAACGGAACCGGTAGCAGACATTGCCTGCAGAATACCAACAGATGCAGAAGAACTTTGGATGATCGCAGTAATGACTAAGCCGATTGCCACACCAAGCAGAGGATTGGCAAATGAGGTGAAGGCATTCTTAAATGCGGCAGATTCACGAAGAGGCTCAAATACATTCTCCATTGTTGTCATGCCGATAAATAAGATACCAAAACCGATCAGGATATTTGCGATATCTTTCATTTTTTTCTTGGAAGTAAGTAACAATATAAATGCACCAATTGCAACAATGATCGGTGCAAAAGAAGAAGGCTTCAGCATTTTTAATGCAATACTGCCCTCGCCGAGATCCCCTAATCGTAAGATCTGTGCAGTCACGGTACTACCGATGTTAGCACCATATACAACAGGAATTGCCTGTACAAGGGTCATAATGCCGGCATTTACAAAACCGATCAGCATAATGGATGTAGCTGCTGAACTCTGAATAATACCTGTGACACCGATACCAAGCCCAAACCCTTTGATCGCGCCTACTCCCTTTTTTTTGCTTGTTGTCAGACGCTCTAAGATCTTTTCTAATCCAGATCCGGCAAGCTTCTCTAATGATGCACCGAGCAGTGATATTCCATATAGGAACATACCGACACCGCCTAACAGCGTGAAAACACTAAAAATGTCCATGATTATCCTCCTCAAGTAAGTCAGATTGTAAAATCCTAGTAATAAAAATGTAATTATGTCAAATAATTGTAAATCACAATCTCAGATATTATACCATTATTTTATCCATATACCAATATAAAAATGAGAGAATCTATATTTTTGCTTTGAATTTTAGTGAATCTATGATAGAATGATAGGCGTGTTTGTTTTACAAATGTAATTTTTAGTACATATTTTATTGAATGAGGAGAGAACTATGAGTACAACAGCATGGATTTTAACAGCATTTTCTGTTTATTTGTTGGTGATGATCTTGATCGGTGCATTTTTTGTAAATAAAACAAAAAATGCAGAGGATTTCTTTTTGGGAGGGCGTCAGCTGAATGGATTTGTGGCTGCGTTATCTGCGCAGGCATCCGATATGAGTGGATGGCTTCTGATGGGACTTCCCGGAAGTATTTATGCGATGGGAACCGGACAGGCATGGATTGCAGTCGGTCTGTTTCTTGGTACAGTATTGAACTGGATCCTGATCTCATCCAGATTACGAAGCTATTCCATCAGAGCGAATAATGCTTTGACATTGCCGGAATTTTTCCAAAACCGCTATCATGACAGTAAGAAGTTTCTGCTTTTGGTTTCATCTATCGTAATTGTGGTATTTTTCCTTGTGTATACAGCATCGGCTCTTACAGCAGGTGGTAAACTTTTTTCATCTGTATTTGGTATGGATTATCATGTTGCACTTACCGTTGGAGCTGCAGTTATTCTGATCTATACATTTCTTGGTGGATTCATGGCTGTATGTGTGACGGATTTTATTCAGGGAATGTTGATGCTGATCGGTCTGCTTTTGGTTCCAATCGTTGCATATATTGTATTAGGCGCAGCGAATCTTGTCCCGTTTGTTGACAGTACACAGGTGGTTGGTGGTGCAACATCCTTCTTTGATATTATGCAGGATAGTGGTAAACCGATTACAGCCGTCAGCGTGATTTCGTCTCTCGCATGGGGACTTGGATACTTTGGAATGCCGCATATCCTTGTCCGTTTTATGGCGATCAAGAACGAAAAAGAGTTAAGAAAGTCTCGTGTTGTTGCGATCACATGGTGTGCATTATCTTTGATTTTTGCAGTGGCAATCGGACTGATCGGCCGTGCATTTTTAGCACCGGCTGTACTGGGAACAGAAGGACAGCCTTCGGCAGAGAATGTATTTATCGAAATGATCCAGAAATTATTTACAGTCCATTTTGGACTCCCATTTGTTGCAGGCATTTTTTTATGTGGCATTTTGGCTGCAATCATGTCAACTGCGGATTCGCAGCTGCTGGTGACAGCTTCTGCGGTTGCTTCTGATTTATATAAGGGTATCATTAAAAAAGATGCATCAGAGAAGAATGTACTGATGTTAAGTCGTATCGTCGTTATTGTTGTTGCTGTTCTGGCTTATATCATTGCATGGAATCCGGATAGTTCGGTTATGGGACTGGTTTCAAATGCATGGGCAGGACTTGGTGCAGCGTTTGGTCCGTTGGTAGTAATGTCTTTGTTCTGGAGGAGGACAAATCTCGCCGGTGCGGTATCCGGAATTGTTTCAGGTGGTCTTGCTGTGATTGTGTGGGATTATATTCCAATGATTCCAAAGACGATCGATGGGACTGCCGGGCTGGTGACATTAGGTTCTGCCACCGGATTATATTCGCTGGTGGTCGGTTTCACACTCAGCATGCTTATGATCGTAGTGATCAGCCTGCTTACAAAGGCTCCTAGTCAGGAAATCTTAGACGAGTTTGATGATGTAGCAAATAAAAGAATATAACAAAAAAATCTCCGAGTGGCAAATTCGGAGATTTTTTATATAGTGTAAAAAGAGAATTTATGAAAAAATCTATTATTAATATAACAGTTAATTATGAACAAAATATGACATGACTGAGAACAAAATTTGAATTTTGAATAGATATTCACCATAGAAAGTATAGAAGATATGAAGATTACATTACTATGTGTAGGAAAAATAAAAGAACAATTTTTCAGGAATCTGATAGGACAGCATGAGAAGCATTTGCGGAAGAAATGTGATTTTTCAATATGCCAGATTGATGATCTGCCAATCGGTAAGAAGGCGGGTGAGGCACAGTTGGAAAAGATCAGGGTAGATGAGGGACAACGGATATTACATAAAATTCCGAAAGAGGCCTATGTGATCGCGTTATGTATTGATGGAAAAGAATTGACGCCGGCGGCACATAGAAAGATCCTCCAGACAGTATGTCAGGAGGGCAGTCGGGAAATTATATATGTGATCGGTGGTTCTCTGGGGCTTTCGGAAGAAGTGGTGGATCGGGCAGACTATAAATTGAGCTTTTCTAAAATGACATTCCCCCACCAGTTAATGCGGGTGATGCTGTTAGAAGTCATAGACAGGGATTATTTGTGATAGGTGCGGTTGTTCAGGATCATAAATCCTCTGTAGATCTGTTCACAGAGGACGGTTACGCTTAGTGGTTCCGAGAGCTTCATGCCGGATATGCATAATCTGTCATGACATGGGGTGTCTGTCGGTATCATGGAAAAGGTAACAGTCTGGTAACCAGACATCATATAGTTCTTGAGATGATCTGCAAGCTGTTCGGAGCAGATGGTGTTGCCGTAGGATGTCACTTCAATATAAAGATCCCTTTCGCCGGGTTGATATGCATCTGCCGGAATCAGATTGATCGGTGCAAACGCACTGATCCGTTTGGAATATTCTGCGATTGCAGCCACATAATCAGAATGATTTAATTTGTTTTGATATAGAATTTGTAATTTCATAGTGCATTTACTATACCACAGGAAAGGATCCGATGCAAATTCGTTCTTGCCATTTGCACAAATTTATAGTAGAATAGCTTTTGGTTATTTATGCACCAGTAGCTCAGTGGATAGAGCACTGGCCTCCGGAGCCAGGTGCGGGGGTTCAATTCCCTTCTGGTGCATTTTTCATGCCATTTGTATTTTGACGTTCGGATATGATTAAGGAGGCGGTTGTTTGAAGAATACATCCAAATCATCAGGTAAGAAGACAAGAAATTCCCAAACACAATTTCAAAATATTGAACTGAAGATAGGTGGCGAACGCGTAATGATTCCATCTGTTTGGAAACTGGTGGCGGCATGGGTTGTATTTTTTCTAGCCATGATTATTTTTGTATCTGTAATCAAGGGACATCAGACGCAGAAAAAACCGGCAAAGACAGATCCTGCATCAGGCACAGTTGCTACTGAGACATCGACAGATGCATCGGGACAGCCGATTTCCACAGATACCGATACAACAGCAGGACAGATTACAACACCGATGGTAGAGAGCCAGGATGAGACCTTAAACCAATTTGTTGCGACATACCTGAATGCGATGACAGCGTGCGATCAGGCTGCCTTGCAGAGTATGGTTACCGATCCAACGGTATATAATGACATGACAGCACTGCAGGCGAGAGCACAGTATATACAGGCCTATAATAATATGAAATGCTATGTGAAGGCAGGACCTGATGCGAATTCACAGATTGTATTTGTGGTGACCAATACGACGATTGCCAATGTCAACACTGCACCGATGGATTTTATGACATTATACATTGAAATCACGGAATCAGGATATAAGATCAACAATTATACTCTTTCTGATGACATTAAGAATTATATCGAGACTTTGAAACAGGATAGTGATATTCAGGCAGTGATGCATGATATAGAGACCTACAACAGTATGGCGATCAATAATGATGCAGGTCTTAAGGCGTTTTATCAGATGTTAGGGCAGTAAGTAATACTTTATAGATTAAATTGCAGGAGGCACAGATTATGAAAGCGTACAGTGAATTATCAAAGGAAGAGCTCTTGAAGCTGAAAGAAGAACTCACAGCACAGTATGAGGATAAGAAGGCACTCGGACTGAAGCTGGATATGTCGAGAGGTAAGCCGTCGGCAAGACAGTTAGATGTTTCTTCGGGTGTTATGGATATTATTGACAGTCAGTCGCAGCTAAAAGCGTCAGATGGCACTGACTGCAGAAACTATGGATGTTTAGATGGCATTCCTGAGGCAAAAAAGCTGATGGCTGACATGATGGGTACAACACCGGAGCATATTTTTATTGGTGGTAATTCAAGTCTTGCTCTGATGTTTGATACGGTGTCTAGGGCATATACACACGGCCTTCTTGGAGAGACACCATGGTGCAAGCTTGACAAGGTGAAGTTTTTGTGTCCTGTGCCTGGATATGACAGACATTTTGCGATAACAGAGCATTATGGTATTGAGATGATCAATATACCGATGTCACAGGATGGTCCGGATATGGATATGGTAGAGGAGTTAGTCTCTAAGGATCCTACAGTAAAGGGTATCTGGTGTGTGCCGAAGTATTCCAATCCACAGGGTGTGTGCTACAGTGATGAGACTGTCAGACGATTTGCAGCCCTAAAGCCTGCAGCAAAGGATTTCAGAATTTTCTGGGATAATGCATATGTGATCCATCATTTATATGAAGATCAGCAGGTAGAGATCTTAGATATTATTGGTGAGTGTGAGAAGGCAGGTAACCCGGATATGGTATTTGAGTTTGCCTCTACATCCAAGGTCAGCTTCCCGGGATCCGGAATCTCTGCATTTGCAGCATCTGAGGCGAATTTAAAGGATGCTATGAAGCATATTACGATCCAGACGATTGGATATGACAAGCTGAATCAATTGCGTCATGTCGCATATTTTAAGGATATTAATGGTTTAAAGGCACATATGATGAAACATGCACAGGAGATGCGCCCTAAGTTCGAAGCAGTGCTCTCAGTGTTAGATCGTGAACTCGGTGGACTGGAAATTGGAAGCTGGGTGAAGCCATTGGGTGGATATTTTATTTCGTTCGATGCAATGGATGGATGTGCCAAGGCCATTGTTGCGAAGTGTAAGGAAGCAGGGGTTGTATTGACCGGTGCCGGTGCAACCTATCCATATCATAAGGATCCTGCTGACAGCAATATCAGAATTGCACCGTCATTCCCGACAGCAGAGGAAATGGCACAGGCAACAGATTTGTTTGTATTATGTGTAAAGCTGGTAAGTGTTGAAAAGCTGTTACAGGCATAACAGATATCAGAATAAAAAGAAGGAATAGGAGAGGGCTATGCTTGAGCGGATACAGAGCATGACCACAGAACAATTCAGGCGGCTGACATACTATGGTGTCAGCCGTTATATCTTATTACACGGTATTATCATGTACAGCGTGCAATGGGGTGTATTTGATTATTATATGGTCAATGTGTTACAGACAATTTATATGTTGTATTTTATATTTATTTTTGTGGCAGCACACATGTCCGGACAGGTGGAGATTCATAAGGGACGCCTCCCTTTTTTGGGAGACAAGCTGGAACACTTTTTGAATGCAGCAGATATATGTGTGTTGATCATGGCAGTATTAGGTGCGGTTTCTACAATATTTGCCTATGACCGTGAGATTGCATTATATGGTGCAGATACACGAAACGAGGGCCTTTTTGCATGGTTTGCATATTATGTGTTGTTTTATTCTGTTTCATTATTGGATGAGACATATAAGCGTAAATGTGCCAAGATGATATCTATCATTGGGATGCTGATGTTATGGACAGGGATTGTCATGTCTTACACCGGAATAGGTGTTACATTACTTGGTGGTTCAGAGCGTGTAATGGCATTTGCTCCATTATTGCATCATAATATGTATGCAGCTTTTGCGGTGTTATATTTTGGAATCCATATGGCAATGCTGTTAGGGGCAGATAGCACCGGCAGGATAGTTTATGCGGCCTTTGGTGTGTTGACGGCCATTGCAGCCGTGATCTGTTCTACCTCATCTTTGGGACTTGGAGGGATCGCATTTGAATTGCTTGTTTTGTTGGTGATGAGCCTGCTTTTTGACAGGGGACATGGCAGACAATATATCAGAAGACTTTTACTATGCCTGATAGGATCGGTTTTATTATTTGCGATACTGATACCGGTGATTGATCACACAAATCATGGTATTATATCAGCAGATGCACAGAGTAACCAGACGATGATAGAAGAAGAAGGTGTGGCAAACGGATTGCTAAATGGACGGGTTGATCATTGGAAAGCTGGTTTGAAATCTTTAGAGAAGTACTGGCTGATGGGTGTCGGTATTGATAATTATAAGAAAGTACTAAAAGAGTACAATGGATTTGGAAGGTACAGGGTCAGTACGGCTCATAATGAATATATTCAGATGGCAGTGACAGAGGGTGTTTTTACACTTATGTTCTATTTAATGCTGTTACTGATCATGTTTGTCAGTGGTATCCGGGGCTGGAGGCATGACGACGCTTCGGACTGGTTGGTGCGAGGTGCGTTTTTAGCATTTATGGGATATATATGTCAGGCATTTGTGAGTTTCAGTTCCGTTGCCGTCACTCCGTTTTTTTGGATGATCATGGCAATGATTCCTGTGAATATTCCGATTTTGAACACGAAGGATCACAAATAATAATTTTGTCAAGAAAAATTACTTGACAGATGTATAGATGTGTCTTATAATACCACCTTGTAAAGGAAAAGTGCTTTACAGGGTGGTTTTTGTATGGATAAGCTTTTAAGACAGAGTCTTTTATATGATTTTTATGGTGAATTATTAACAGATCATCAAAAAAATATTTATGAGGACATTATTTTGAATGATCTGTCATATACGGAGGTAGCCAGAGAAGAAGGAATCTCCAGACAAGGAGTATATGATCTGGTGAAGCGTTGTGATAAGATTCTGGAAGAATATGAAGCAAAATTGCATTTAGTAGAGAAGTTTCAGAATGCAAAGCAGATGGTTACGCAGATGAAACATCTGGCGAAGGAGATCCTGAGTGATTCGCAGGATCATGCAGTGATAGGGAAGCTTGAAGAGATCGTGTCGATCTCTAATGAAATATTAGAAGAGTATTAGTGAGATTGAAAGGGATTATTCGATGGCATTTGACAGCTTATCAGATAAGATGCAGAATATTTTTAAGAAGCTCAGAAGTAAGGGAGCGTTGACGGAAGCCGATGTAAAGGAGGCTATGAAAGAGGTCAAGCGTGCATTACTGGAAGCCGATGTGAACTTTAAAGTAGTGAAGCAGTTCATCAATTCGGTGAGTGAGCGTGCAGTGGGTGAGGAGGTCTTAAAGGGACTGAATCCGGGTCACATGGTGATTAAGATCGTGAAGGAAGAGATGGATAGGCTCATGGGATCTGAGACAACAGAGCTGAAGCTGCTTCCGTCAAACGAAGTTACTGTGATCATGATGTGTGGTCTGCAGGGTGCAGGTAAGACGACAACCGTTGCAAAGCTTGCCGGCAAATACAAGCTGAAGGGTAAGAAGTGCCTACTGACAGCTTGTGATGTGTATCGTCCGGCTGCAATCAAGCAGTTGGAGATCAATGGAGAAAAACAGGGAGTACCTGTGTTTTCCATGGGAGAAAATCACAAACCGGTCGATATTGCCAAGGCAGCGGTGGAACATGCAAAGAAGAATCAGATACAGATAGTATTCTTGGATACAGCCGGCCGTCTTCATGTTGATGAGTCCATGATGGAAGAACTTCAGGAGATCAAGGCGAATGTAGATGTCACCTATACGATTCTGACAGTGGATGCCATGACAGGTCAGGATGCTGTGAATGTTGCGGTGAATTTCAATGAAAAGGTTGGCATTGATGGTGTGATCCTCACAAAATTAGATGGTGATACCAGAGGCGGTGCGGCATTATCGATTAAGGCTGTTACCGGAAAGCCTATTCTATATATTGGTATGGGAGAGAAGCTGAGTGATTTAGAGCAGTTCTATCCGGATCGTATGGCGAGCAGAATTCTTGGTATGGGTGATGTAGAATCCCTGATTGAAAAAGCTGCAAATGCGATAGATGAAGAAAAAGCAAAAGAAATGGAACAAAAGATCCGCAAGGCCGGATTTGATTTCAATGATTTTCTTGATAGTATGGCACAGATGGAGAAGATGGGTGGAATGCAGGATATGCTTGCGATGCTGCCCGGTGTTGGCTCACAGATGAAGAATCTTGATATTGATGAGTCAGCCATGAATAAGCCGAAAGCGATTATTCTTTCGATGACGCCGGAAGAGAGAAGTAATCCGGATATTCTCAATCCGAGTCGTAAGAAGCGAATTGCAGATGGTGCAGGAGTGTCTATCGCAGAGGTGAATCGCATGGTGAAGCAGTTTGAACAGTCCCGGAAGATGATGAAGCAGATGTCCGGTATGATGGGCAAGAAGGGACGCGGACGATTTAAGATGCCATTTGGGTTTTAGGTAAGACCATGACATTGTCATGTGTGTTATAAATTATTGCATTTTGCAATATGTCCGCTATAGGCGGAGGTTAGAAGAATTTTCAAGGAGGTGAAAAAGATGGCAGTAAAGATGAGATTAAAGAGAATGGGTTACAAGAAGCACCCTATTTATAGAGTTGTTGTAGCTGATGCCAGATCCCCAAGGGACGGTAAGTTCATCGATGAGGTTGGTACTTATGATCCTAACCAGGAGCCAAGCGTTGTAAAGTTCAACGAGGAGGCTGCAAAGAAGTGGTTAGCAAATGGTGCTCAGCCAACAGAGACTGTAGCAAGACTTTTAAAGCAGGCTGGTATTGAAAAGTAAGACTTAGGGGGTATTTCTTAATGAAGGAATTAGTAGAAATTATTGCAAAATCCCTAGTTGATCATCCTGATGATGTGGTTGTTACAGAAATCGAAGGAGATGGTACAATTACTCTTGAATTAACAGTAGCCCCAGAAGATATGGGTAAGGTTATTGGTAAGCAGGGAAGAATTGCCAAGTCAATTCGTACAGTAGTAAAAGCTGCAGCATCCAAAGGTGATAAAAAGGTAATTGTAGATATTAAGTAAGCTTGAGGGAGATTGCTTCGGCAATTTCCCTATTTTCTTGTAGGAATTTCGGAGGATTACGAATGGCACAGATGAATGAACAGATGTATGCTGACCGTGAGAGTATGCTGCAGGTAGGGGTGGTAACTTCTCCACATGGTGTGCATGGAGAGGTAAAGGTATTTCCCACTACAGATGACAATCTTCGATTTAAGAAACTAAAGACATGTTTCCTTGATAACGGTAAGGTGCTGACCCCAGTCACGGTTTGTGGATGTAAATTCTTTAAAAATATGGTGATCCTGAAATTTCAGGATATTAATGATATGGATGCGGCACAGAGACTTCGACAGTGTAAGCTGTTGGTGACCAGAGATCAGGCTGTGAAGCTTGAGACGGATGAGTATTTTATTGCTGATCTGATCGGGTGCGAGGTTGTGACAGTTGACGGAAGAATGCTCGGTTGTGTGCAGGAGGTTTTGACAACAAATGCCAATGATGTTTATGTGGTGAAGAAGCCGGATGGGAAGGAGCTCCTGATTCCTGTCATCAAGCAGTGTGTGAAGAAGATAGATGTTAATAAAAAACAGATTACCGTTTTGCTGTTGGAGGGATTAGATTCATGAATTTTCATGTGTTAACTTTATTTCCGGATATGATTATGAATACAATGTCGGAAAGTATTACTGGCAGAGCATTATCGAATGGTTCCATTTCTCTTGAAACAGTGAATATTCGGGATTATGCGGGAAATAAACACGGTCAGGTGGATGATTATCCGTATGGTGGTGGTGCCGGTATGGTTATGCAGCCAGGTCCAATCTATTCGGCATATGAAGCTGTAGTTTCACATATAGGATACAGACCAAGAGTATTATATATGACACCGCAGGGACGTACATTTGATCAACAGATGGCGAAGGAGCTGGCACAGGAAGAAGATCTTATTTTTTTATGTGGACATTATGAGGGTGTGGATGAGCGTGTTCTGGAAGAAATTGTAACAGATCATGTTTCAATCGGAGACTATGTACTGACGGGCGGAGAACTGCCGGCGATGGTGATGATGGATACGATCTCAAGGCTTGTGGATGGAGTCCTGCATAATGATGCATCGGCGGAATATGAAACCTTTTATCAAAATCTACTAGAGTATCCGCAATATACCAGACCGGTAGAATTTAAAGATCGTTGTGTGCCGGATGTGTTGCTTTCCGGACATCATGCCAATATAGAGAAATGGAGACTGGAACAGTCAGTAGAACGGACAAAACAAAGGCGGCCGGATCTTTATGCACGATATGAGGCAGAACAAGTAACTGTCACAGCCAATAAGAAAAGGTCAAAATAATGGTAAATAATATATTTTTTGCTTGCAATTCGTGGGATTATATGCTATTCTATTACAGTTGTGAAAAATGGATGGTCCTCTGTACCGGTATGCTGGATACGGCAGGGTAGTAAGAACATCTGAATAATAAGGAGGAACACAATGAACGATATTATCAAGAACATCGAGCAGGCTCAGTTAAAGAGCGACATTACACCTTTTAAGACAGGTGATACCATTAAGGTTCACGCAAAGGTAAAAGAAGGAAACCGTGAAAGAATCCAGATTTTTGAAGGTGTTGTAATCAAGAGACAGGGTGGCAGCAACCGTGAGACATTTACAGTTAGAAAGTTCTCAAACGGCGTAGGTGTTGAGAAGACATGGCCATTACATTCTCCAATCGTTGAGAAGATCGAAGTTGTTCGTAGAGGTAAGGTTAGACGTGCTAAGCTTTACTATTTACGTTCTCGTGTAGGTAAGGCTGCAAGAGTAAAAGAGCTTGTAAAATAATCAAGCTTCTTAAGATAACCGGAGTATTCGCTACTCCGGTTTTTCTTTTTATATTTATAATTGAGAGTTGCATTTCGCGGTAAATAGTGAGAAAATAAATATATCTATGCATAAGTGAGGAATATGAGAATGAACAGACGCAGGCGTATTGCCATGAAGAATGCAGCAAGACGGAATAAAAACAGAGACTTTGATATTAGAAAATTTACAAGAAATATTGGCAGTTGGGCATTGACGATCCTGATTGCAGCGATTGCCGGGTATAGCCTGATTCATTTTGGCTTCCAGACAATCACAGTGATTGGACAGTCTATGAATAGTGTGTTGGAGAATGGAGATCAGGTGCTTGTCAATAAGGCAGCCTATACAGTGGGAACACCGAAGCGTTATGATATTGTGGCATTTCAGTCAAGAAAAAGTGATGAATATTATAATGTCAAGCGGATCATCGGTCTGCCAGGAGAGACGGTGAAAATTTTAGATGGACACATTTTTATAGATGATGTAGAACTTACGGATGTACCGTTTCAGGATTATGTCATGACCGCCGGAATCGCTGAGTCCGGTGTGACATTAGATGATAATGAATACTTTTTAATGGGGGATAATTGCAATAATAGTGAAGATTCCCGGTTTTCAAATGTAGGTAATGTGCTGCGGACAGAGATTATAGGGAAAGTTGCATATCGGATTGCACCATCAGACCGCAGAGGCAGGATAGAGAGTGAGGCAGTAAAATGAACATACAATGGTATCCAGGACATATGACAAAGGCAAAGCGTATGATGCAGGAGGATATTAAGCTGATCGATATTGTGATCGAATTGGTAGATGCGAGAGCGCCAAAAAGCAGCAAGAATCCGGACATCGACACACTTGCAAAGAATAAATACAGACTGATCCTGCTGAATAAGGTGGATATGGCGGATGAGAAAGACACCGCTGCGTGGGAAAGGTATTATCAGGAGCAGGGATTTGCGACAGCCAGGATCAATGCCAGATCAGGGGCAGGAATGAAGCAGATTACGCCGCTGATCCAGGAGGTATGTAAGGAGAAGATAGAACGCGACCGCAAGAGAGGAATCCTGAACAGACCAATCCGTGCAATGATAGTCGGTATTCCCAATGTAGGGAAATCTACATTTATCAATTCCTATGCAAAGAAAGCATGTGCTAAGGTAGGAAATAAACCTGGCGTGACAAAAGGAAAGCAGTGGATTAAGCTGAACAAGAATGTGGAATTACTAGATACACCGGGTATTTTGTGGCCCAAATTTGAAGATGAGACAGTTGGTGTACATTTAGCTATGATCGGTTCGATCAAAGATGAAATTTTAAATGTCTCAGAGCTTGCACTGCTTTTGATCACATTTATGCAAGAATATTATCCTAAACTATTTGAAGAACGGTATGGAATTTCATTTTTGGAGAAACCGGTCGATACATTGATGGAATTGGCAAGAGTCAGAAATTGTAAACTGAAAGGTGATGAGCCGGATTATGAAAAGGCTGCCATGCTGTTATTGGAGGAATTTAGAAATGCAAAGATTGGCAGAATGACAATTGAGAGACCGGAGGGATAGCAGTGGCATTATTTAGGAACAAAAGAGAATCGGATGAAGAATCGGGTGTGATACGGGAGTTGGCAGGTGTTTTTCTGTATATTATGATTGTGCTCGTTTTGATTGTTGTGATTCATTTGTATGTAGGAGAGCGGACCGAGGTATCAGGTGATTCCATGAACGATACGCTAGAGGACGGGGATAGTCTGTGGCTGGATAAACTGACATATCATTTTCAGGATCCAAAGCGGTATGATATAGTGGTATTCCCACATATAGATGCAGTGACGGGTAATGAGGTGCTATATGTGAAAAGGATTATCGGCCTTCCGGGTGAGACAATATCCATTACAGATAATGGAAATATTTTGGTGGACGGGAAGACATTGGAAGAATCCTATGGCAAGGAGATAATTGACCTTTATCATATTGGTATTGCATCAGAACCAATTGTGCTCGGCGATGACGAGTATTTTGTCATGGGAGATAATCGTAATAATAGTAAAGACAGCCGGGATCCCGAGGTTGGCAATATTTCAAGAGATGAGCTGGAGGGCAGAGTGGTGTTTCGAATGTGGCCTCTTCAGCAAATAGGAAGCATAAAATAGAAAATTATACTAAGGATGGGATTGTTATGACAATTACAGAGATCACAAATATATTGAAATCTGCAGATGTAAGGGAATTGGCATCTTTTATAGATACCTTTGCAGCAGATGAAAGAGCAGGTGTCATAAAACAGGTAACGGCTGCAAAAAAAAGGTTGGCGGACTATGAAGCTGAAGTACGCAGAATGGAAAAAATGAAAGAATATGAAAGAGAATATGCTTCCTATCCGTACATATGTGGTATTGATGAGGTAGGACGGGGACCATTAGCAGGACCGGTCGTAGCTTGTGCGGTGATTCTTCCGAAGGATACAAGACTACTTTATGTTAATGATTCAAAACAGCTTAGTAAGGCAAAACGCGAGCAGCTTTATAAAGAGATAATTGAAGAGGCGGTATCGGTCGGTATTGGAATTGTGGATCAGAAGAGGATTGATGAGATTAATATTCTGCAGGCAACCTATGAGGCCATGAGAATGGCAATTGGTAAATTGTCTGTTAAGCCGGATCTCCTGCTAAATGATGCGGTAACAATACCCGATATAGATATTAAGCAGGTGCCAATCATCAAAGGGGATGCCAAGAGTGTTTCCATCGCAGCTGCAAGTATTGTCGCAAAGGTGACGAGAGATCATATGATGGAAGAGATGGATGCGGTATATCCGGGCTATGGATTTGCAAAACATAGTGGTTATGGAACAAAACAGCATATTGACGCCATCAGACAGCTTGGACCGTGTGAGATTCATAGACAGACATTTATCAGAAAATTGATATAATAGCAGGAGGCAGACATGGATATTATCAATCAGATTTATCATGCACTTTATAAGGGAAAAGATGATACACAAACATCCGTGGCTGCCTCTCGTGCTGCAATAAAAGCTGTACCCGATGGTGAACAACTGCCGGCCCGTCTGTCATTTCAGGTTGGCGAAATGTTCTCGGGGGAAGTGACAGATGTACAGAATCAGGATGTCACAATCCGTCTGCCTAATGGGGAGCAGCTGTCAGCAAGTCTTAGGGGCAGCGTATCTGTAAATATTGGAGATGAACTTTCGTTTCTTGTCAAAGAAGCAGGTGTGAATCAGTTACTCTTACAAGTGATGCCGGATCAGGAACAGCAACAGTTTTCTGCTATTGCGGAACGTGCTCTGACGGCAAATGGTTTTTCGCTGTCACAGAAGAATGGACAGATTGCCATGGCATTGATGAATGCAGGAGAACCATTGGATAAGGCGAATATCATGCGATTGTTACAACAGTCGTACAAGTTACCGGATGCGGATCTTTCTACATTAGTAGCCTTGAATAAGGCACAGATTCCGGTCAATGAAAACAATGTGGCACAGTATGAAAGCTATCAAAACGGTACCTATCAGATGGCAGAGACGATTACCGGCATCGCTGATGCGGTTGTACAACAGATCACGAAAGAGTTTTCCGGACAGCATTTTTCTGAAGGTATGTCTTTATATAATGCGGTACTTGATATTATAGGATCAAAAGCAGATATACAGCAGACATCAGATCCTCTTGTGAGACAGATGATAGAGCAGATAGAACAGTATCGAATGCAAGAGCCGGAAGATCGTTCTGATCCTGTAGTGATACAGCAGACTGTTATTTCTGATGATACTACAGACGGGGGATTCATCCCGAATGCAGCACTTTCGTTATCGCCGAAGCAGCAGAATGATATATATAACAGTCTTGTCAACGAAGGCTTCTCAAGAGAACAGACGGTGTCTTTGATCCAAAATGCAGTTTCAGACAGTCATCTGTTACTGGATCTGTCAAAGCTTGCTGTCAATATGAGTGAGAGTGGTATGCAGGCATTACTGGGATCTGATGCATGTCAGAAGCTCATGAGGGAAGGTCTATTGCATGCATGGACCATGAATCCGGATAAGATCCGTTCAGGTGACAATATTGACACATTTTATGAACGGTTGAATCAGGATCTTGTGAAGCTTTCGATGGAATTTGGGGATAGGGAACACAGTGGACATGAATTTGATCGTCAGGGGGCGCATGCACAGGAACAGATCCGGTTTATTCAGGATCTGAACCAGAATTATCTTTATACACAGCTGCCAATGAGACTATCGGATCAGACGATAAATAGTGAGTTGTATGTATATGCAGATAAAAAGAAACTGATGCAGCAAAAAGATGAAGCGAGTGTATTGTTTCATCTGGATATGGATCATCTCGGCCCGACAGATGTGTATATTACCATGTCAAAGCATCAGGTGCATGCGGTGTTTACTTTAGAGGACAGACATTCGATACAAATTGTAGCGGAGCATATGGAGGATTTGTCCACGCAGCTTCACAAGCTTGGATTAACACTGCATTCTGAGGTTAAGAAAAAACCGGAAACGCGAAAGAGTCCGGTGGTGAGTGAAATTGTGGATCCGGATGCAGAGAAGTCAGTTAAGAGGTATAATTTTGATGTTCGAACCTAGGAGGATGCGGGATGGCAGATAAAGAACGAAAAAAGGCCGTTGCACTGATGTATGATCCGGATGATCAGGCACCGAAGGTAGTGGCCAGTGGACAGGGAGCAGTAGCAGAACGGATCATGGAAAAGGCCGAAGAAAATGCTGTGCCGACCTATGTGGATCCGGGATTGGCCCGGACACTTTTAAAACTGGATATTGGCGACTATATTCCACCGGAATTATACGGAGTCGTTGCAGAGATTTTAGTGTATGTAGATAATATGGATCAGCTGAAAAAGAAGTTAGGCCGATAGGGGGATTTTGCTTTTTGAATAGAAGAAGAATCGGAACACAATACGAAACACAGGCATGTGCATATCTGACGCAGAAACGGTACATGATCCTCGAACGCAATTACCGATGTCGTCAAGGGGAGATTGATATTATTGCAAAAGATGTTGAATCGCAAATGCTGGTATTTTGCGAGGTGAAGTACCGACATGACAATTCCCATGGAGATCCATTAGAGGCGGTTGACAATAGAAAACAGCGTCAGATCTGCAGGACGGCACTTGTTTATTATACATATCATGGTTATACACAAGAGATGCCATGCAGGTTTGATGTCATCGCTATATATGGTGATGGTCAGATAACGCATATTGAAAATGCATTTGCATATACAAGGAGCTGATGAGATGAAGAAGATCATATATAAAAATAACAGTCATTCAACAATATGGAATGAAAAGGATGGCGTCGCATACATCACATTTCCAAAGCTGAAGGAAGCCGGGGTATTGCATGGTATGAGTACCAGGCTTGGAGGCATCAGTGAAGGATATCTTGGTGCTATGAATCTTAGTTATACAAGAGGTGATCAAAGGGAGCATGTAGATGAGAATCATAGACGATTCGCCAAAGCGGTGGGATATGATGAGAAGAGGCTCGTTTTTTCGGATCAGGTACATGAGACAAGAATTAAAAAGGTCACGGAAGAAGACTGTGGAAAGGGTATGATCAGGGAATCGGATATCATTGGCATAGATGGGTTGATGACAAATGTACCGGAGATTCCGATGATCACTTTTTATGCAGATTGTGTGCCTTTGATGTTTTATGATCCGGTTCACCGGGTAGCGGCCATGGCACATTCAGGCTGGAAGGGAACCGTAAGCAGGATTGGCAGTGTTATGCTTGATGCAATGCAGCAGGAGTATGGAAGTGATCCGAAAGATGTGATCGCGGCCATCGGACCGTCTATATGTCAGAATTGTTATGAAGTAAGCAAAGATGTAGCAGATGCATTTTTGCAGGAATTTGGGTATAAAATATATCAGGAGATTGTGATAGATAATAAAAATGGAAAATACCAGCTTGACCTGCAGCGGGCATGTCTTTATGTGCTGCTGGAGAAAGGAATGTTAAGGGACCATATTGATGTAACAGATCTGTGCACCTGCTGTAATCCTGAGTACTTGTTTTCACATAGAGCAAGTCAGGGAAGGCGAGGAAATCTGGGGGCGGTGATGATGCTTTCAGAATGATACAGATCATGAGAAAGTGCAACACAATTCAACTTTACATTCAGTTTGGATTATTGTAGAATAATCTGAGTGTGGATGGTTTAGATAAGGAGAGTACAATGAATAAGCCGATTGTTGCCATAGTAGGACGACCAAATGTAGGAAAATCTACCCTGTTCAATGTTCTGGCAGGGGAGAAGATTTCTATCGTAAAAGATACACCTGGTGTGACCAGAGACCGTATCTATGCGGATGTAGAATGGCTGAATTACAAATTTACAATGATTGATACCGGTGGTATTGAGCCGGAAAGTAGTGATATTATCTTGAAGAGCATGCGAGAACAGGCTCAGATTGCAATTGATACGGCGGATGTCATTTTGTTTGTGACAGATGTCAGACAGGGATTGCAGGATGCTGATAACCGCGTGGCAGATATTTTGAGAAGGTCCAGAAAACCTGTGATTTTAGTTGTGAATAAGACCGACAGTTTCGAGAAATTTATGCCGGATGTATATGAGTTTTATAATTTGGGACTGGGAGATCCGCATCCGATCTCTGCGTCTTCAAGATTAGGTCTTGGTGATCTTTTGGATGAGGTTGTAAAGTCATTTCCAGAGGAAATGGATGAGGAACAAGAGGATGAAAGACCAAGAATTGCGATTATTGGCAAACCAAATGCAGGTAAGTCTTCTATTGTGAATAAGCTGATCGGTGAGGATCGAGTGATTGTATCGGATATTGCAGGTACCACAAGAGATGCGATTGATACGGTGGTGACCCGGAATGGACAGGAATATGTGTTTATAGATACAGCAGGTCTTAGAAAGCGCAGCAAGGTAAAGGAAGATATTGAGCGATATAGCGTGATCCGTACAGTAGCAGCTGTAGAACGGGCGGATGTTGCCGTACTTGTAATAGATGCTTCGGAAGGTGTTACAGATCAGGATGCAAAGGTAGCCGGAATTGCACATGAGGCCGGAAAGGGAGTTATTATTGCAGTAAACAAGTGGGATCTGATCGAAAAAAATGATAAAACAATATATAAGTTTACGGATATGATCCGGACCACACTGGCATATATGCCATATGCAGAGATTATTTTTATTTCCGCTAAGACCGGACAACGTCTTCCGAAGCTGTTTGATCTGATTGACACCGTGATCGAGAATCATGCATTGCGGATTGGAACCGGTGTATTAAATGAGATCATGGCTGAGGCAGTTGCAATGCAGCAGCCGCCAAGTGATAAGGGTAAGAGATTGAAGCTTTATTATATTACACAGGTTGCGGTGAAACCACCTACATTTGTTATCTTTGTAAACGATAAGGAATTAATGCATTTTTCATATACCAGATATATTGAAAACAGAATTCGGGATACATTCGGATTCAGAGGGACACCCCTTAAATTTATTATACGTGAGAGGAAGGATAATCAATGATGATCGCATATCGGATTGCCTGTTTGATAGGAGGCTATTTCTTTGGGTTATTTCAGACATCATTTATTTATGGAAAGCTTCATGGTATTGACATCAGAGAACATGGAAGTGGCAATGCTGGTACCACCAATGCACTTAGAACATTGGGTCCGAAGGCTGGAATCATTGTTTTGCTTGGAGACTTTTTAAAGTGCTTTATTGCATGTATGATTGCAAGAGTAATCTTTGCAAAACTGGCACCGGACGCAGAGCTGTTGATGATGTTATACACTGGTTTTGGCGTCGGATTGGGACATATTTTTCCGTTTTACATGGGTTTTAAAGGTGGAAAGGGAATTGCTGTTTCTGCCGGAATTATAGTAGCATTGTTAAAACCATGGATTGTACTTGCTTGTGCATTGTTGTTTTTTGGTCTGCTTGCAATTACAAGATATGTTTCATTGTGTTCAATTGTTCTGATGTTTGGTATGATTGCGTTTTATTGCATAGAATTATTTCAAAATGTATTTCCGATCGCACCACAGTATTATGTGGAGAGTATTATCGTATTGTCCGTCTATGCGGCGATGGCAATATATATGCATCGTGCGAATATTGGCAGACTGCTGCGCCATGAGGAGAATCAATTTTCGTTACATAAGAGTGAGAAATAGGAGGTTAGGACTAACATGAAGAATGTATGCGTGTTGGGAGCCGGAAGCTGGGGAACGGCATTGGCCAGACTGCTGGCGAATAATGGACACAATGTCCGTGTGTGGACAATTGATCCAAAGGAGGTTGAGATGCTGACGGCTTATCATGAGCAGAAGGATAAGCTGCCGGGTGTGATACTTCCGGATACAGTTACCATATCAGGAAACATGCAAGAGTCGGTGAAGGATGCAGAACTGATCGTGATGGCAGTGCCATCTCCGTTTGTGCGATCAAGCGCACATGCACTGGCACCTTTCTATCAAAAGGGGCAGGTGGTAGTCAATGTGGCAAAGGGAATTGAAGAAGCAACGCTGATGACGATGACGGACATCATTGCAGACGAGATACCGGATGTTACAGTAGCGGTGTTGTCAGGACCAAGCCATGCGGAAGAAGTTGGAAAGGATATTCCGACTACGGTTGTAGCAGGTTCTAAGAATAAGAATATTGCCGGATATGTGCAGGATATGTTTATGAGTCCGGTATTTCGTGTTTATACAAGTCCGGATATGATCGGCATTGAACTGGGCGGTTCAGTTAAGAATGTGATTGCCTTGGCTGCCGGCATGTTGGATGGATTAGGATATGGAGATAACACAAAGGCTGCATTGATGACACGCGGGGTAGCAGAGCTGATCCGGCTGACGGTTGCAATGGGAGGTCATATTGAGACAGCAGCCGGACTTACCGGGATGGGAGATCTGATCGTAACTTGTACGAGTAATCATAGCCGAAACCATAATGCAGGATATTTGATTGGACAGGGTAAGACTTATCAGGAAGCTATGGATGCAGTGAAAATGGTTGTGGAAGGTGTTTATTCTGCAAAGGCAGCAAAGGCATTGGCAGAGAAATATCATGTAGCAATGCCGATCGTAGACGCTGTCAATGAGGTGCTTTTTGATGGCAAGAAAGCAGAGGATGCCGCAAAACAGTTGTTTATGAGAGAGAAGACAAGCGAAGCAGATTTGGATTCCTGGGAATAATTATAGGACTCCCTTCATATATTGTATTATGAATGCTATGCCTTTAGGCAGCATGCAATAGTACATATGGAAGGGAGTATTTTTATGCCATTGCAAAGCAGCAGATTATATGAAGATTTGGCAAAACGCACAAATGGAGAGATTTATTTAGGTGTAGTTGGACCGGTCAGAACAGGGAAGTCAACCTTTATCAAGCGGTTTATGGAACAGCTTGTATTGCCGGGAATGGTAGATATACATAACAGGCAAAGAGCGATGGATGAGCTGCCACAGTCAGCACAGGGAACTACGATCATGACGACGGAACCGAAGTTTGTTCCACAGGAGGCAGTGAAGATTTCACTGGAAGAGAATCTGACCTGTATGATCAGATTGGTGGATTGTGTCGGGTTTATGGTAGAGGGTGCGACAGGGCATATGGAAAATGGAAAGGAACGGATGGTCAAAACACCATGGTATGATTATGATATCCCATTTTCCAAGGCAGCTAGGCTGGGAACGGAAAAGGTGATCCGTGATCATGCAACGATTGGTATTCTGGTGACAACGGATGGTACGATCGGAGATATTCCAAGAAGTAACTATGAAGCTGCAGAACAGGAGACCGTTGATCAGTTAAAGAACCAGAAAAAGCCATATATCGTGATCTTAAATTCAAAGGTTCCGGATACACCAGAGACTGTTGCACTTGCCGGGAGGTTGCAGGAACAATATGATACACAGGTGATACCTCTTAATGTGTCAGAAATGACGAAGACAGATATCTTGTCTATATTGGAAGCGATTTTATTGGAATTTCCTGTGACGCAGATTCGGTTTGCACTTCCAAGCTGGATTGAGGCTTTGCCGCTTGAGCATGAAATGAAGCAGGCAATGATCGCAGTCGCAATGGAGATTCTGGATGGAATCGATGTGATACGGGATGTATATACAAAACCTGATCCACAGTCAGAGTACATAGAATCTATTTCTGTGTCAGATGTGCTGATGGAAGATGGATCTGTTGGAATAACAGTTGTGGTAAGACCGGAGTATTATTATGCGGTTTTATCAGATATTCTGGGACAGAATGTAGAAAATGAATATGATTTCATGCAGGTATTAAAAGATATTGCGGATAAGAGGATACAGTATCAGGAGATAGCGGCAGCTTTAGATCAGGTAAAGACATCGGGTTATGGTTGCGTTACCCCTGAAAAGTCGGAGATTACGCTAGATAAGCCGGAGATTATACGCCATGGTAACAAGTATGGTGTTAAGATTACTGCAAAGGCTCCATCTCTACACTTGATACAGGCAAATGTTACTACTGAAATCGCACCGATCGTTGGCACAAAGGAGCAGGCAGAAGATCTGATTTCTTATATGGAAAAGGATATTGCCGATGATCCGGAACATATCTGGGATGTGAATATCTTTGGAAAGAGCATTCATCAGTTAGTCGATGAAGGCATGCACGGAAAAACAACCAAACTGACACAAGAAAGTCAGTTGAAGCTGCAGGAATCCATGGAGAAGATCATCAATGAAGGAAATGGTGGACTTGTCTGTATTATTATTTAACATTGAAAAAAAGACACAGTTATAGTAAAATGTACCTTGTGTGCATATACATATTTTTACAGTGTAATTAAAAAGGACGAAGGAAATGAGTAGTATCGATGTCAAGCTGACAGCGTTTGAGGGACCGCTGGATCTGCTGTTATTTCTAATCGAAAAAAACAAAGTAAATATATATGATATTCCGATCGTGACGATCACAGAACAGTATCTGGCATATGTCAATCAGATGGAGCAAAATGATATGGATGTCATGAGTGAGTTCCTTGTAATGGCAGCTACATTGATTCGGATTAAGGCTAAGATGCTGCTTCCAAGTCAGGAGAAGGAAGACGAGGATGAAGAGGATCCAAGAGAAGAACTTGTCAGAAGACTTTTAGAATATAAGATGTACAAATATGCGGCGTATGAGCTTCGGGATATGCAGATGGATGCAGGGATGGCTGTTTACAAAAAGCCAACGATTCCAAAGGAAGTGAAGCAGTACAAGGAAGAGATCGATCCGGCAGCTTTAGTGGATGGCATGACACTTGCGAAATTGCAGGAGATATTTAAATCTGTTATGCGTAAACAAGTAGATAAGATGGATCCGATCAGAAGTAAGTTCGGTACGATTGCACGAGATGAGGTGACAGTCGAGGATAAGATGAATGAGATTCGAGAGACCGTCCGTGGATTAAAGGGGATCAGCTTTCGGACTTTGTTGGATATTCAGGCTAGTAAACTGAATGTGATCGTGACATTTATGTCAATACTGGAATTAATGAAAGTGGGTGCGATTATGATTCGTCAGGAAGAGACATTCGGTGATATTGTAATTGATTCGCTGGATACGGTGGAAGTACAGGAAGAGACAGTGTGAGGATAATAAAATGGAAATAATCAATTTAAAAGCTGCAGTGGAGGCAGTACTGTTTTCCGTTGGCGAGGCTGTAGCAGTGGATCGTCTGGCCACAGCATTAGAGACAGATGAAACAGAGATCAAAAAAACAGTGGAGGCTCTGGCAGAAGATTATAAGAACACAGACAGAGGAATCCGGATCGTGCAGATAGAGGATTCTTATCAGCTATGTACGAAACATGAGTATTATGATGTATTATCATCGGTTGTCAATCTGCCGAAAAAACATGTGCTTACGGATGTTTTGCTGGAGACATTGTCGATCATTGCCTACAAGCAGCCTATTACCAGAATGGAAATAGAGGCAATACGGGGCGTTTCATGTGTGCACGCGGTCAATAAGCTGGTTGAATACAATCTTGTGTGCGAGGTTGGAAGACTGGATGCTGTAGGTCATCCGATTCTGTTTGGCACGACGGATGATTTCCTGCGCAGTTTTGGAGTGGAATCTAAAGATGATCTTCCAATCATTACTGCAGATAAGATTGCAGATTTTAAACAACAGGCGGAAGAAGAAGCAGAACTGGAACTGATAAAGAGAGAAGAAGACAGCGAATAGGAGAGATACAAATGATTAGAATAGACCATGTTAACAAAACCTATCATGGTTCAGATGTCAAGGCAGTATCGGATCTGAATTTTAAGGTAGAAGATGGAGAGATCGTTGGATTTATTGGACCGAATGGTGCCGGTAAAACAACAACGATCAAGATGTTGACAGGTATTCTGAAGCCGGATAGTGGATCGGTGCAGATTGATGCATATGATATGTTGCAGCAGCCGTTAGAGGCGAAGAGAGTGATCGGATATATAGCAGATAGTCCGGATATGTTCTTACGACTTACCGGTCTGGAGTTTATTCAGTTTATGGCAGATATTTATCAGGTTCCCAAAGAAGATAGACAAGAGCGTATTACCGAGCTTGCAACCCGGTTTGATATTTTGCATGCACTTGATAAACCTATGCAGTCGTATTCACATGGCATGCGTCAGAAAATGATGGTAACAGCGGCGTTGGTACATAATCCAAAGGTATGGATTTTAGATGAACCGTTGACAGGACTGGATCCGAAGTCAGCATTCGCATTAAAACAAATGATGCGGGAGCATGCAGATGCAGGTAATTCTGTTTTGTTTTCTACACATGTTCTGGAAGTTGCGGAGAAATTGTGTGATAGGGTTGTGATCATTACCCATGGAACCGTATTATTTGAAGGTCCTTTAAGTGAGTTATATGATGCATATCCGAATCTGGATATGGAGCAGATTTTTTTGGAGATAACGAAAGATGATACAGTATTGGAGCCTAGTGAGGGTGTTAACTAAATCACTCAGTATGAGTCGTCCACAGGATAAACGGCGCAGAGTTATGATGATGATTCTGGGTCTGTTTGGTGTGTTTGGCGTTTTGCTTCCGGTAACATTTGTGAGCGGACTGATCGTAAAACTGATGACAGAGACGCTGATTCCGCTTGGTTGTGAGAGTATGGGCGTTGAACTGATGTTTGATGTGATTTCCGTATTTACCATGATATTTGGTGTACATGTTATATTGAATGAATTTTATTTTTCAAACGATCTTGAGTATATTTTGCCATTACCGTTTAAACCATATCAGGTGGCTGCTGCTAAATTTACCGCGGCGTTTACTGCAGAAAATATGATGCAGTTCATGCTCTCGCTTGCCAGTGTGATCGGTTTTGGCATTGCGGCAAAGATGCCGGTGATTTCATGGCTGCTGGCGGTTGTTGGAATTGTGACGATTCCGATTGTGCCGATGTTATATTGTGCAATGATCAGTATGCTGGTTATGTATTTTACAAGGATCATACGGAATAAAGAAGTGATCCAGCGAATCTCTACGATTCTCGTGTTTGTGATCGTATTGATCATTGTGGGTTCTATTACAACAATTCAGAATCTGGATATTGATCATTATGTAGAAGCACTCGTATCCAATGATCAGACCTTTTTCAAGGTGATGAGGATCGTATTTCCGACGATTCCGTTGTTTGTAAGAACATTTGCCAGTCATAGCCTGCTGGCGTTGGTAGAATATGTTCTGGTTACAGTTGTATTTATCTGCATTTTTTTAGTGATTGCACATTTTACATATTATGATGGTTTGATCGGTTTGTCTGCCGCAGGAACAAAGAAGAAGAGAGATACGATTACAAAGAAGCTTGCAGGACTGAAAATGCACAGCCCGGCGTGGGCGTTATTCAGTAAGGAAGTAAAAGTGCTTCTTCGGACACCTCCTTTTTTCATCAATTGCGTGGCCATTAATTTTATGTGGCCGGTGTTTGTCTATGCGATGCTTAAGATTTCACACCAACAGTGGACATTTCACGAACTACGCATGATGTACCTGGTGAGTCATGATGTAAGACTTCAACTGATGATCCCATTGATTGTGACAGGTTTATCGTTACTGATGACTGCGATCAATAGCATTGGGTCCAATGCGATTTCCAGAGAAGGAAGTGCTTTTTCATATATGAAGTATATTCCGATTCCCTATTCGGTACAATGGAATGTAAAGGCGATGGTCAGTATATGCTTTTCTGCAGTCGGGATCTGGGTCTTTGTGCTTCCGGTATTGATTTATATGGGAATGGGTCCGGAACGGCTTTTAATGAACATGGTGTTGTCTGTACTATGTATGATGATGGTAACCTATACGGGAATTCTGATTGATTCGATGCAGCCAAAACTGATCTGGGATGATGAAATGAGTGCACTTCGTGAGAATTATAATACTTTCTACAATATGGCAATTGCAATTGTCGAGGCAGTCGTATTATGTGGCGGTGGTTTTTTGTTGGTGTGTCAGACTAACATCAGTATTGCAGACCTCTACAATCTTTTGCTTTTGCTTGTGGGGATGGGAAATGTGATCGTACTATACAGAACTTATAAGAATCAATATCGTAATATAGCAGAGCAGGAGGAGACTTAGTTCTCCTGCGAGCTTGCCATAATATCTACTCCACGCGGTGGTACAGGTGTGGAGAATACAATCTGTGTTTCAGTATTTCCAAAACGCTGCAGATGTCCTATAAAAGTATCAAGATCCATTGTGCTCTTAAAAGCAACTTTGATCAGCATGGAATAAGCACCGGTAATACAGTTGCATTCCAGTACATTTGGACATGACTCGATAAATGGATAAAAGCTAGGTTTTTGCTTTGGATCGAGTGCCATATTGATAAATGCAGTTACATGATAATCTATTTGCACAGCGTCAATGGCAGCATGATAACCGGTGATGATCCCGGCGTTCTCTAAGCGTTCGATTCTTGCAGAGACTGCAGGGGATGACAGATATACCTGGCTTGCCAGATATTTCAGTGGGTATCTTGCATTTTCCTGTAATAAATGTATCAGCTTGTGGTCGATAGCGTCCATATGAATCACTTCCTATTCTATGTATTGATTGAAAAACAAAAAAGGGAGTGTTTCATATTATGAAACACTCCCTTGCGTTTATAGCGTTATTATAGGAGATATAGTTAAGAAAATCAAGTGTTTTTTTGAAAAAATATATTTTGGAGAGAAATTATGGAAAATCAGCCAGTACGGTTAAATAAATATTTGAGTGATGCCGGGTTATGTTCGCGTAGGGAAGCCGATCGACTGATTGCATCAGGATGTGTTTGTGTCAATGGGATGCCGGCACAGAAGGGGATGCGTATTAGCAGGCATGATACTGTTACACTACATGGGAAGACTGTGAAACCGGTACATGATCTTATCATTCTTGCGTATCATAAGCCTGTAGGAGTGGTATGTACTGCAGATGTACGGGAAGCTGACCGGGTATACAATCATTTGCATTTTCCGCAGAAGCTTAAATATATTGGCCGATTGGACAAACAGTCTGAAGGACTTTTACTGTTTACAAATCAGGGCAGTTTCGCAGATGCGATAGCAAAAGCAGGAAATCGGCATGAGAAGGAATATGAGGTATATGTGGATAAACCGATTACGGATGGATTCTTGTCTAAGATGCGGCAGGGAATGGATATTGAAATTGACGATAGGATATATCAGACAAGACCGTGTACGGTAGAAAAAATAGATAAAAATCACTTTCGTATTGTTTTGACGCAAGGGTTTAACCGGCAGATCAGAAGAATGTGTGGGGCATGTGGGTATCATGTCAGAGCTTTGAAGCGTATCAGAGTGATGAATGTCAGACTCGGTGATCTTGCGGTAGATGCATATCGTATGATTGAAGGGGAGGAAAGGGAAGAATTGATACGGCAGACCGGGATTCGTCAATTCCATTGATGGCTGTTAGAAAGGGAGATAGAGATATGACACAGAATGAATGTGATAGAATGAAGATGCTGGTAGAGCAGTTGAATATGGCAAGCAGGGCTTATTATCAGGAAGATCGTGAGCTGATGTCCAATTATGAATATGATGCATTGTATGATGAACTGGTGGCATTAGAACAGAAGACGGGAACAATATATGCAAACAGTCCGACACAACATGTTGGCTATGAGGTTGTCAGTGAACTGCCTAAAGAAAGACATCCATCCAGGATGCTTTCATTAGACAAGACGAAGGAGGTAGAGGCACTTCGTTCTTTTCTTGGCAGCCACGCCGGTGTTTTATCCTGGAAGATGGATGGCCTGACGGTGGTCCTCACATATCGGAATGGTGAGTTGTACAAGGCAGTGACAAGAGGCAATGGTGAGATCGGAGAAGTGATCACAAATAATGCCAGAACTTTTGTTAATATTCCAAGGCATATTGCCTATCAGGGTGAATTGGTGATTCGAGGAGAGGCTGTAATCAAATACTCGGATTTTGAGAAGATCAATGCACAGATTCAGGATATAGATGCCAAATACAAGAATCCAAGAAATCTGTGCAGCGGTACAGTAAGACAGCTGAATAATGAGATTACGGCAAAACGAAATGTCCATTTTTTCGCGTTTAATCTTGTAGATGTTGCAGGCGTGGACTTTCAGAATTCTGTGATGAAAAAGTTTGCATGGCTGACACAGCTCGGATTTGAGGTTGTAGAGCATGAATTGGTGACAGCGGATACGATTGCGGATGCAGTGTCCGGTTTTGCCGATAGAATACAGTCAAATGATTTTCCGTCTGATGGACTGGTGTTATTATTTGATGATCTGCAGTATGGAAAAAATCTTGGTACGACTGCTAAATTTCCAAGGGATTCCATTGCGTTTAAGTGGAAGGATGAGACTGCTGTAACGACATTGCAGTATATTGAATGGAGTCCGTCAAGGACAGGACTGATCAATCCGGTAGCCGTGTTTGATACAGTGGAATTGGAAGGGACGGAAGTCAGCCGTGCAAGTGTGCATAATGTCAGTATTTTAGAAGAACTGGAACTGATGCCGAAAGACCGGATTTCAGTCTATAAGGCAAATATGATCATTCCGCAGATTGCAGAAAATATGTCAAAGCAGGAACATGCAACACATGTGATTGATATCCCTGCATTTTGTCCGGCATGCGGTAATGAGACCAGTATTCAGGATGAAAATGGAACCAGAACGCTTGTGTGTTTAAATCCGCTCTGCAGTGCTAAAAAACATAAGCTGTTTGCACATTATGTGTCCCGAAATGCCATGAATATTGACGGATTGTCAGAGATGACACTGGAGCGATTGATTTCATGCGGTTATTTATCAGAATTGTATGATCTGTATCATTTATCAGATTACCATGATGAAATCGTTGCAATGGATGGATTTGGAGAGCGGTCCTATGAAAATATGATGCAGTCGATTGCAGTATCCCAAACTACATCAGCTTCCAGATTTTTATACAGTCTTGGTGTGCCAAATGTTGGAGTGGCGAATGCCAAGATGATTGCCAGACATTTCCATAATGATATAGATGCAATCTGTCATGCAGTATGCGAAGATCTGGTGGAGATTGAAGGCGTTGGAGATGTGATGGCGACCGCATATGTAGAGTATTTTGCAAATGCACATAATCAGGAGGTGATTACCAGACTTTTGCCGTATCTTACATTCCATGAAGAGGAGGAAACGGCAGAGCAGACACTCTCAGGTCTGACATTCGTGGTGACAGGCTCTTTGGAACATTATGCGAATCGGGACGCGCTCAAGGAATCAATTGAAAGACGTGGTGGAAAGGTTTCGGGATCGGTGTCTTCGAGGACCAGCTACCTGATCAATAATGATACGATGTCCAATTCATCAAAAAACAAAAAGGCAAAAGATCTTGGTGTTGAAATACTGTCAGAAAATGCATTTATAGATCGTTTCGGGGCGTAAAGATCCGGTGGTCTGCTTGCCTGAATATATGATTTGTGATATAATAGAACATTAGAATTGAGGTGAAAGTATGCCAATCAGAATAGATAATGATTTACCTGTTAAGAAAATATTAGAGGAAGAAAATATATTTGTTATGGACGAGCACCGGGCGATGAACCAGGATATCAGACCACTTGAGATTCTGATCCTGAATCTGATGCCTCTAAAGGAGGATACAGAGTTGAATCTGTTTCGGAGCCTTTCGAATACGCCGCTTCAGGTTAATATTACCTTGATCCGCACAAAAACCTATGAAAGCACCCATGTATCGAAGGGGCATTTGGAGCGATTTTATACGACATTCGATAAGATCAGAAATCGTAAGTTTGATGGATTTATCATTACAGGTGCACCTGTGGAACAGATGGATTTTGAAGAGGTGGAATACTGGGAAGAGTTGACGGAGCTTATGGATTGGTCAGAGAAGAATGTGACATCCACCATGCATATTTGCTGGGGCGCACAGGCTGGGTTGTATTACCGTTATGGAATTCCGAAATACGAGCTTGCCGAGAAGATCTCTGGTGTGTATAGATATCACACATTTCATAGAAAGACACCGCTGGTGCGCGGGTTTGATGATTCTTTCCTGGTACCACAGTCGCGTTATACCGAGGTTAGACGGGAAGATATCGAAAAGGATGCAAGACTGGAGATTGTAGCGGATTCTGAGGAGACGGGACCATATCTGATCATTGGAGATGGTGGCAAGAACATATTTGTGACCGGACATCCGGAATACGATGTTATGACATTGGATCAGGAGTATAAACGGGATATGAAGCGTGGACTGCATCCAAAGCTTCCGGTCAATTATTATCCGGATGATAATCCGGATAATAAGCCGATGAAGACATGGAGATGTCATGCGAATACGCTGTATGCGAATTTCCTGAATTATTATGTTTATCAGGTAACACCGTATCAATTATAAAATATTTATAAAAAAGATATAAACTCAATATTAAATATTGCAATTCTTAAAATTTCTTAGACCAGAATTGACTGTTTTTTACGAATATGTAAGTAGGGTCTTATATAATGGGATATTTTATTCTGTTATATAGGACTTTTTTTATTTATGGAGGGCACTTAAGATGAAAATTGCAATATGCAATCATAATGAATTGACCAGAAGGAGACTGGTTCAGTTATGTAAAGCGTATCATACAGCAATTTATGAAATTGATTTATATACTAGTGAAAATGATCTGCTGGAATCAACGGATCTACAACGGTATGATATGATGATGCTGCAGTTATGCGAGAAAGGTTTATATGTGAAACAGGAGCTGTGTAATAAAAGATATAAGAATCGATTATTGTTTGTGGGGAATGATATGTCCTTGTTACACCGGGCATTTGGGAAAAATGTATATGGATGCATCAGTCTTCCTGTGGATCAATCACAGATGTATATGCTATTAGATCAGATTATGTATGATTATACGGAACAGTCCGGTGTTCCGATCACGGATATTCATGATGTATATCGGATTCTTGATATGAAGGATATTACGAATATTTATTCGGAGGGGAATTATTCCATTACAATATTGCGGGACGGAACCCGCTATCTGGTGCGTCGCAGCCTGAAGGAATGGATGTTGTGTCTGGATGTCAGGTTTATCAGAGCACATCGATCCTATGTTGTCAACATGGATTATATTAAGAGTATCAAAGAAGATATTATGTTGACATCCGGGGATCGGATCCCTGTGGCCAGATCCAATCTAAAGCATTTGTACGAAGCATATGCAGCATATCATCGTATCTGACCGATTACAATCTTATTGTTATATAAACAGATCGGAAAATAAATACATGCATAAACAGTAAGGATACAAAAAAGCCATAACAGCTTTGGCGCGATACAAAGACTGCATATGTAGTTGTATGCAAGGTATAGCAATGCGCCGGTTATGGTAGCAAGGATAGCAGGAATCAGAATACATTTGTTATAATCCAGTGAGAAGGAGATATCTATGCGGATGGTAGATATTAATAAAAGTGTCAGTATCAGATAACTTGCCAAAAGGCCCCACAGATAACCTTTCATGCCGCATGTGGGAACGATAAATAAAATAAAACATATCCGGATGGTGACAGCGAGCAGATGATAGATCAGGTTGATCCCCGTCTTATTCAGTCCGTTTAAAATTGCGGAAAGAGTGGTCGAAATATAAATAAATGGACACAATGGAGACATCATAAAAATAAAGGTGCCTGCTGATCTGTTGGAAAACACAGCAACACCCAGATCCTTTCCGTAGATCATGAATAAGATAGAACTGAATATTCCAAGAAGCAGGCAAAAACGCATGGATGTTTGCATCATGACAGACAGTTTTGCGTTCTGGTTTCCGGCTTTCGATTCTGACACCGCCGGCAGGAGCATGGAAGAAAGAGAATTGGTCAGGGTGGACGGCAGCATAATAAATGGGAGAGCCATTCCCATCAGAACGCCAAATAGTTCAAGGCTGTAATCGCTGTTGCCATTATACAGGGTGAGCATAGATGGAATCAGGACTGCTTCAAAGCTTGCAAGCAATGTCATACAGACGCGATTGCCGGTTAAAAGCAGACTATCCTTATATAATGTGAGGATGACATTTTTTTCCTGATCCGGATGTGCTATACAGGTTTGCCGGTAATAGGATCCGGCTCCTTTAAAGTGTTTTAGAATGCTGCCTACAGAATAAATGCATGAACATATCTCGCCGCATACAATACCTGCTGCCGCAAGAGCCGCGCCTTTTGGCATGTTATCTGTCAGTGTAATTGCCAATGCATAGGTCCCACCGATACGGAATATTTGTTCAATCAGTTGGGAAAGTGCAATGATCTTTGAATGTTTTAGTCCAAGACAGTATCCATGTATGCAGCATTTGATGGCTACAAACGGAAGACCCAAGCTGACAATTTGGATACATGCTGCAGTGTCATGATTTCGAACAAAATGCACAGAGAGAAAATCTGCATATAAATAGATGCCTGCACATGTCATAATTGATAAAAGCAGGGAAATAATAAGTGTAATCAAAAAACACAGTTTCATTTTCTTGTGATTTTCACTTGCAAGTAGTGTTGAAATGCATTTTGTGAGAGCAGTCTGGATACCCTGACAGCAAAAACTGATTGCCAGAACATATACAGGAAATACCAGCTGATAAATGCCAAGTTCTTTTGCACCAATCAGATCGGATAAGAATACTCTATAATAGAACCCTAACAGGCGTGTGATGGCTCCTGTCAATGTCAGGATCAGGGTACCCCGGATAATAGGATTTTTGATTGCATTTTTATATTTCATTCTGACTCCATAGCAGGGTGTTGGTACATATATATGTCAGGAGGGAGATATTATGCAAGTATATGATTTGGATCATGCGGCTACTACAGCATTAGAGCCGGCGGTATTGAATGCTATGCAGCCGTATTTTACGCAATATTATGGCAATCCGTCTGCGTTATATAGTCTGTCAGATAAGACAAGGGAGGCTGTATGGCATGCCAGAGAGCAGATTGCCGGGTGTATTGGAGCAAAACCGGAGGAGATCTACTTCACAGCAGGCGGTAGTGAAGCTGATAACTGGGCATGGAAGGGAGTCTATTATCAGTGGAAAAAGGAGCACAGGCGGACATCAGAGATACCACATTTTATTACAACACAGATTGAGCATCATGCGATTATCCATACCGCTGCCTTCCTGGAAGAACAGGGTGCAAAAGTCACCTGTCTTCCGGTAGATGAACTTGGGCATATTGATCTGTCTGAATTGGAAAATGAAATATATGATCATACGGTGCTGGTATCTGTTATGGCTGCAAACAACGAAATCGGTACTTTAAGTCCACTCACTGCAATTGGTAAAATATGCCGGAAGCATCAGGTGCTGTTTCATACAGATGCAGTACAGGCATTCGGTCAGATTCCGATTGCAGTGGACAGAATGCATCTGGATATGATGTCGGCAAGTGCACATAAGCTTGGCGGTCCCAAAGGATGTGGATTTTTATATATTCGAAACGGAACCCGGATTGAGAATCTTATCCATGGTGGTGGACAGGAACAGGAAAAACGTGCAGGTACAGAAAATGTAGCAGGAATTGTCGGCTTGGGAGAAGCTGCAAGGCTGGCACATGAGAATATGGAGCAGCGGTTTAGAAGGTGTGTACGCGCAAGAGATTATATGATGAACCGGATTATGCACGAGATTCCGTTTTGCCGGGTGAATGGTGATATGAGAAACCGACTGTGCGGAAATCTGAACATGACATTTCAGTTTGTCAATGGCAATAGTCTTCTTGGGATGCTGGATGACGCAGGTATTTATGCATCAGCTGGATCTGCCTGTAATGCATCAAGTCACAAGATATCACATGTTTTGGAGGCCATTCATCTGCCGAGAGAGCTGGCAGAAGGGACATTGCGTTTTACCATACCGTATGATCTGACAAGGGCAGATGTGGATGAGATTGTAAACCGGTTAAAAAAGATTGTTGCATTAGCCAGAGAAAACAATGAAGAATATCAGCACTTGTTCAGAAAGTGATTGCCTGATATTTTTGGATTTGATATAATAAAACAGTTGGTGTAATATAGATGAAATGAGGAAAATAACATGCGTAAGCTGGATGGTATTATATTTGATATAGATGGTACGATATGGGATTCAAGACAGGTGGTGGCAGAATCATGGAAGGCTGCAATCAGGGAGCATATGGATCTGCCAACCGATTTTGATGCGGAAAGTATAGGAAAACTCTTCGGAAAACCTATGACGGAGATATTCCAGACGATGTATCCCGAACTATCGGTATCACAGATAGAACAGATGACACCTTATTTATATGAGTATGAGCATGCCTATCTTCGGAAATACAAGCCCAGACCATATGATGGTATGGAACAAGTGCTTACAACACTGCAGGAAGATCATTCACTATATATAGTAACAAATGGACAGAAGGGTTATACAGAGGCGATGCTAGATGCAACCGGACTGCATTCGTATTTTGATGGATGGCTATCATATGGGGATACTTTGGCACCAAAGAATATCACGATAACAAATTTGATCGCGCAATATGATCTGCACAATGTATGTTATGTAGGAGATACGCAAGGGGATCAGGAAGCAGCTTCAAAGGCAGGTATTCCGTTTATATACTGTGCATATGGTCTGGGTGAGGTGGATGATCCGGAACTGGCAATCGATTCCATCCGGGCATTGCCTGAGGCAGTGCAAATCTTAGAACATATGATGTAGGATAATAATATGAATGAAAGGTAGAATGAGTAACAAATGAAGATCAGAGATTTTTTACATGATGATAAATATGCAATTTCTTTTGAGGTATTTCCTCCTAAAACGCAGGACAACTATGAAACGGTAGAAAAGGCAACAAGAGAGATTGCCACACTGAATCCGGAGTTTATGAGTGTAACATATGGTGCCGGTGGTGGAACAAGTGCCTATACGGTTTCTATTGCAAAAGATCTACAGGAAAGACATCATGTGCCGATGATGGCACATCTTACCTGCATTACATCTGATCATGATAGGATTACATCGCAGCTTGACCTGTTAAAGGAGAATGGAATTGAGAATATTCTGGCACTTCGTGGTGATATTCCGGAGGGCTTTGATATGAGAGATATCAGTTATCATTATGCAAGTGAATTGATTTCAGATATTAAGAATCATGGAGATTTTTGTATCGGAGGTGCGTGTTATCCTGAGACACATCCGGAGGCACTGAATCAGAAAGAGGATATCCATCATATCAAGAATAAGGTTGATGCAGGATGTGAGTTCTTAGTAACGCAAATGTTCTTTGATAATAATATTTTATATAATTATTTGTATAAGCTTCGGGAGGCAGGAGTGACAGTTCCGGTTATGCCGGGAATCATGCCGATTGTCAATGCAAATCAGATGAAACGCACGATCAAGTTATCCGGCACACAGCTGCCACCAAGATTTATCCGTATTTTAGATACATTTGGTGAAAATAAGGCTGCCATGAAACAGGCGGGTATTGCATATGCAACCGAACAGATCATTGACCTGTATGCCAATGGGGTACAGAAGATACATGTGTATTCCATGAATAATCCATCTGTGGCAAAAGCAATTATGAATAATCTGTCAGAGATTCTGAAGTGATTGTGATTTGACAATTGCAACATAAAATCGTATAGTTAGGTAGATGTACGGAAAGAGAGGATAATACAGTGGGTAAGATTATATTAACAGGTGACAGACCAACAGGAAAGCTTCATGTGGGGCATTATGTTGGATCTCTGCGAAGAAGAGTTGAACTGCAGAATTCAGGAGAATTCGAAAAAATATTTATTATGATCGCGGATGCACAGGCATTGACAGATAATGCGGACAATCCGGAAAAAATCAGACAGAATATTATTGAGGTGGCATTGGACTACTTATCATGTGGTCTGGATCCTTCCAAGTCCACACTGTTTATCCAGTCAATGGTGCCGGAGCTGACAGAACTTACATTTTATTACATGAATCTGGTAACAGTTTCCAGATTGCAACGAAATCCTACCGTAAAGTCAGAGATTCAGATGCGTAACTTTGAGGCAAGTATTCCGGTTGGATTTTTCTGCTATCCAATCAGTCAGGCATCAGATATTACGGCGTTTAAGGCGACCACAGTTCCGGTTGGAGAAGATCAGCTGCCAATGCTGGAGCAGACTAAGGAGATCGTTCGAAAGTTTAATGCTGTATATGGTGAGACACTTGTGGAACCGGATATCCTGTTGCCGGACAACAAGGCGTGCTTGAGATTGCCTGGCACAGATGGCAAGGCCAAGATGAGCAAGTCTCTCGGCAATTGTATTTATTTGTCAGAGGATCCTGCTGATATTAAGAAAAAGGTTATGAGTATGTATACAGATCCGGATCATATTCGCATTGAGGATCCGGGCAAGATAGAGGGCAATACCGTCTTTACATATTTGGACGCATTCTCTAAGCCTGAGCATTTTGAAATGTTTCTGCCGGAATATCAGAACCTGGATGAATTAAAGGCACATTATCAGCGAGGTGGTCTTGGTGATGTCAAGGTAAAGAAGTTCTTAAACAATGTGATGCAGGCTGAGTTGGAACCGATTCGTGCCCGTCGTAAGGAGTATGAGAAGGATATTGAGTATGTATATCATATTCTGGAAGAGGGTTCTAAGACTGCGAGAGCAGTTGCTGCACAGACATTAGAGGAAGTCAAGGCGGCTATGAAGATCAATTACTTTGATGATAAAGAACTGATTGCTGAACATGTAAAGAAGTTTCAGAGTCAATAGATGAAGTGTATAGATAATGAAAGAACAAGCCGGTGTAACTGTACACCGGCTTGTTGTATTAGTGATCCAGCTTTCTGAATTCGGGTTTTCGATTTTTGAATACGGTGTAATATCTGAATCCGGCTTCCAGCAGATACTGCTCAGCCTTATCGAATCCGTATCCGATATGATCAGTGATATGCGCATCGCTTCCGATCGTAATCATCTCTCCGCCGAGTTCACGATACATTTGCAGTATGTCGTGATGTGGATGAGGATATCCCAGTCCTTTATAAAGTCCGGCAGTATTGATCTCGATTCCCTTGCCATCGTAGATGATCTGTTTTAAAGCTGCTTCGAATATGTCTGCGTAATCCCTGAAATGAAAATTCCGGTTCTTAGTTGGTCCGTATCGTACTACATAGTCTAAATGTCCATAGACATCGTAATCTTTTGTAGCGGCGGTGTTGTCAAGAATGGTTGTAAAATATTTCCGGCATCCATCCACTTCAGAAATATTCTTCCAGTATTCCGGATAGTAGGGATCCACTTTGTCAACCAGATGTGAGGATCCAATGACAAAATCATATGGATAGGCGTTTATAAATTCGGAAACCTCTCGGCTGATATGCGGCATGAGTCCCATTTCCACACCGATACGGATATCAATTTTGTCGGCGTATTGGGATTTGAGTCGTTCTAATTCTTTTGTGTAGTGCGTTGCATCCAGCTGAAAATCCATTCCATTTTCCAAAACCGGAAAGTCAATATCGTGGTGGTCTGTCAGACACAGGGTATCAAACCCTTGTTTGATGGCTGTCTCTATGATGGCCTCTAACGGTGTGTCGGAGTCGCTGGAATAATAGGAATGCACATGGTAATCTGCACGGATCATAAGTATGCTGCCTCCTTTACTATGTAATGATTTCATACATCAGATCATGTAGGATTGTCAATGTATCTGTCTGTATGATACGCATTTAAAAAACGATTTGTCAATCATTCTTTCAAAGAAATTATACATAAAATTCAAAATTGGACAAATAGGACTTGAAATTTCGATATAAACAAGGTAAAATTAAGCCAATGACGCAAGTCAATATTATAACTTTATAGGAGGAATTAAAGTAATGGCAGTAAAGGTAGCAATTAACGGATTTGGTCGTATCGGTCGTCTGGCTTTCAGACAGATGTTTGACGCAGAAGGATATGAGGTTGTAGCAATCAACGACTTAACAAAGCCTTCTATGTTAGCTCACTTATTAAAGTATGATTCATCACAGGGTAAGTATCAGTATGCTGATCAGGTTTCAGCAGACGATGAGGCTGGTACAATCACTGTATGTGGTAAGACATTAAAGATCTATGCTGAGGCAGATGCTAAGAATCTTCCTTGGGGCGAGCTTGATGTAGATGTTGTACTTGAGTGTACAGGTTTCTATGTATCAAAGGCTAAGTCACAGGCTCATATCGATGCAGGTGCTAAGAAGGTTGTTATTTCAGCTCCAGCTGGAAATGATCTTCCTACTATCGTATACAGCGTAAACGAGAAGACATTAACAAAGGATGACAAGATCATCTCTGCAGCTTCTTGTACAACAAACTGTTTAGCACCAATGGCTAAGGCTCTTAATGACTATGCACCAATCCAGTCTGGTATCATGGCTACTATCCACGCTTACACAGGTGATCAGATGGTACTTGATGGACCACACAGAAAGGGTGATTTAAGAAGAGCTCGTGCTGCAGCTGTTAATATCGTTCCTAACTCAACAGGTGCTGCTAAGGCAATCGGTTTAGTTATCCCAGAGTTGAACGGCAAGTTAATCGGTTCTGCACAGAGAGTTCCAGTTCCAACAGGTTCTACAACAATCTTAACAGCAGTTGTTAAGGGTGCTGATGTAACAAAGGAAGGCATCAACGCTGCAATGAAGGCTGCTGCTTCAGAGTCTTATGGTTACAACGAGGAGCAGATCGTATCTTCAGATATCGTTGGTATGAGATTTGGTTCATTATTCGATGCTACACAGACAATGGTAGCTCCTATCGCTGACGATTTATATGAGGTACAGGTTGTTTCTTGGTATGATAACGAGAACAGCTACACATCTCAGATGGTTCGTACAATCAAGTACTTCGCTGAGTTAGGCTAATTCTCGATGGCTTGTGCCATGAGTTGTGAATAACACAGACCTAAAGGGTCCGGTCGTTTGGACCGGACCTTTTATTTATTATCTATCATTTTTAGGAGGAATTAGAAAATGTCTTTAAACAAGAAGTCAGTAGATGATATTAATGTAAAGGGTAAGCGCGTTCTTTGCAGATGTGATTTCAATGTACCATTGAAGGATGGCAAGATTACAGATGAGAATCGTCTTGTTGCAGCACTTCCTACCATCAAGAAGCTGATCGCAGATGGCGGTAAGGTTATTCTTTGTTCTCACCTTGGTAAGGTGAAGACAGAAGAGGACAAGCAGACAAAGACTTTAGCACCTGTTGCAGCACGCTTATCAGAGCTGCTTGGTCAGGAAGTAAAGTTTGCAGCAGATCCTGAGGTAGTAGGACCAAATGCAAAGGCTGCAGTAGAGGCTATGAAGGATGGCGATGTGATCCTGCTTGAGAATACTCGTTTCCGTCCTGAGGAGACCAAGAATGGTGAGGCTTTCTCTAAGGATTTAGCTTCTCTTTGCGATGTATTTGTAAATGATGCATTTGGTACAGCTCACAGAGCACATTGCTCAAATGTTGGCGTTGCCAGCTTAGTAGATACAGCAGTTGTTGGTTATTTGATGCAGAAGGAGATTGATTTCTTAGGGAATGCCGTAGAGAATCCTGAGAGACCATTCGTAGCAATCCTTGGTGGTGCAAAGGTAGCGGATAAGCTGAATGTTATTTCTAACCTGCTTGAGAAGTGTGATACGCTCATTATTGGTGGTGGTATGGCATATACATTCTTAAAGGCAAAGGGCTATGAGATTGGTAAGTCATTAGTAGATGACAGCAAGATTGAGTACTGTAAGGAAATGATGGAAAAGGCTGAGAAGCTGGGCAAGAAGTTATTATTACCTGTAGATTCTGTTATGATCGATGATTTCCCTAATCCAATTGATGCTCCTGTTGAGACAACTGTATGCGATGCAGATAAGATGGATGCATCTAAGGAAGGATGCGATATCGGACCTAAGACTGTGGAGTTATATGCAGAGGCAGTTAAGACAGCTAAGACAGTTGTTTGGAATGGACCTATGGGTGTATTTGAGAACCCAACACTGGCTGTAGGTACAAAGGCTGTAGCAGCTGCACTTGCTGAGACAGATGCAATCACAATCATTGGTGGTGGTGATTCTGCAGCAGCAGTTAATCAGTTAGGTTATGGTGATAAGATGTCTCACATCTCTACAGGTGGTGGTGCTTCCCTTGAGTTCTTAGAGGGTAAGGAGCTTCCGGGTGTAGCTGCCGCTAACGATAAGTAAAGTGAAATGGGAGCTGATAAGGTAGTCGCAAAGTAGGCGCTGTTGCTGTATTTGCACTTTAATAATTGATCTATAGGAGATAATAAAATGTCAAGAAGAAGAATTATTGCAGGTAACTGGAAGATGAACAAGACTCCAAGTGAGGCTGTTGCATTGGTAAATGAATTAAAGGATTTAGTAAAGAATGATAATGTAGATGTTGTATATTGTGTTCCGGCGATCGACATCGTACCGGTTATTGAAGCTACCAAGGGTACCAATGTAGAAGTGGGCGCAGAGAATATGTACTTCCAGGAGAGCGGAGCATATACTGGTGAGATCTCTGCTGCAATGCTTGTGGATGCCGGAGTTAAGTATGTGATTCTTGGACATTCTGAGCGTAGAGATTACTTCAAGGAGGATGATGTGCTTCTGAATAAGAAGGTAAAGAAGGCATTTGCTGCCGGATTAACACCAATCCTTTGCTGCGGTGAGTCTTTGGAGCAGAGAGAAGCCGGTATTACAATGGAGTGGATCAAGAGCCAGATCATTGCAGATCTTGCAGGCGTTGCTGCAGATGATGTCAAGAAGCTTGTAATCGCTTATGAGCCAATCTGGGCGATCGGTACAGGAAAGACAGCTACTTCAGATCAGGCACAGGAAGTATGTAAGGGTATCAGAGATCTGATCGCTGATATGTATGATGATGCGACAGCTCAGGCTGTTCGTATTCAGTACGGCGGATCTATGAATGCCGGCAATGCTGCTGAGTTATTAGCAAAGGATGACATTGATGGTGGTTTGATCGGTGGAGCTTCTTTAAAGGCTGATTTTGGACAGATTGTAAATGCATAATTTGAATATTTTGATCGTTAGATGATCGAATATTGCAATGAGACCGGAAGGAGAGTCTGTGGTTTATGAAGCGGATTCTCCTTTTTTGGTGCTTGTATCTATCTAAATCGATCGACAATTTGCGCTTTAGTATATGTTAAATAGATGGCTGTAGGATTAGATGAGGAAAATATTTTCTTGCAATATTTTGTTATTATGATAAGATATTTATGGTTTCAAATGTAGACAATTGCGAAACTCCTTGAAGATGTTGATGTTATGTGCATATTGCATAATGTATCGCAGGCACGCTCTCGCTACTTCATCACGCAGCGGTGCTAAACTCAGTCAATGCGTAGCTTGACTTCGTTAAGAACCGGCGTTCTTCAAGTACCTGCTTATATATTATGCAATATGCACATAGTCGCAATCGTAATTGAGAGTTTCGCAATTGTCTAGTTTAAAATGAGATAAAAGGAGATAGAATCATGAGTAAAAAACCGGTAGTATTAATGGTGCTTGACGGCTATGGATTAAATGATAAGACAGAGGGAAATGCAATTGCTATGGCAGCTACCCCTGTGATGGACAAGCTGATGGCTGAGTATCCATTTGTAAAAGGAAATGCATCAGGTCTTTCAGTCGGACTTCCTGATGGACAGATGGGTAATTCAGAGGTTGGACATATGAATATTGGTGCAGGTCGTATTATATATCAGGATCTGACTTCAATTACAAAAGCGATTGAAGATGGTGATTTCTTTGAGAATGAAGCTATGCTTGCGGCAATTGAAAACTGTAAGAAGAACGGTTCGGATCTTCATCTTTGGGGACTGTTATCTGATGGTGGTGTGCATAGCCACAATACACATTTGTATGGTATTTTAGAGCTTTGCAAGAAGCAGGGGTTGGAGAAGGTATATGTGCATCCATTCTTAGACGGTAGAGATACGCCTCCTGCATCAGGAAAGGATTATGTTGCAGAACTGGTTGAGAAGATGAAGGAGATCGGTGTTGGTCAGGTAGCATCTATTCATGGTCGTTATTATGCCATGGATCGTGATAACAGATGGGATCGTGTTGAGAAAGCTTATGCAGCTCTCGTATATGGCGAAGGTGTAGAAGCTTCTGATCCTGTACAGGCTGTTGCTGATTCCTATGCTGCCGATAAGACAGATGAGTTCGTACTTCCTACAGTCATTAAGAAAGATGGTAAGCCTGTCGCAACAGTTAAGGCAAATGATTCTGTGATCTTCTTCAACTTCCGTCCGGATCGTGCCAGAGAGATTACCAGAGCATTCTGTGATGACGCATTTACAGGGTTTGAGAGAAAGAATGGCCGTATGCCTCTGACATATGTATGTTTTAAGGATTACGATGAGAGTATAGGAAATAAGCTGGTTGCTTTTAAGAAGCAGGAGATCAAAAATACATTTGGAGAGTTCCTTGCAAATCATGGTTTGAAGCAGCTTCGTTTAGCAGAGACAGAGAAGTACGCACATGTAACATTCTTCTTTAATGGTGGTGTAGAGGAGCCAAATAAGGATGAGGATCGTATCCTTGTGAAGTCCCCGGCGGTTGCAACCTATGATCTTCAGCCGGAGATGAGTGCACCTGAGGTATGTGAGAAGCTTGTTACAGCGATCGAGTCCAATGAGTATGATGTGATTATTATCAATTTTGCAAATCCGGATATGGTTGGACATACAGGTGTGATTCCGGCGGCTGTGAAGGCTGTAGAGACTGTAGATACCTGTGTAGGCAAGGCATTTGAGGCTGTTAAGAAGATGGATGGTGTTCTGTTTATCTGTGCAGATCACGGTAATGCAGAGAAGATGATTGATTATGAGACAGGCAATCCTCATACAGCACATACAACAAACCCTGTACCATTTATTCTTGCCAACTATGATGATGGCTATGGTCTTCGTGAGGGTGGATGCCTCGCAGATATCGCTCCGACATTGATTGAGATCATGGGTATGGAGCAGCCTGCAGATATGACAGGAAAATCACTTCTGATCAAGAAATAATGAAAAGATCTCTTTGCATAGATTTCCAATAAAAGGGTTATACTTTTGATAAACACAAAGTAATCGATTGTTGGAGGTTGATTGAGATGATACGATTAGAAATCGCAGATGTATGTGCAAGAGAGATATTGGATTCGAGAGGAAATCCGACAGTAGAAGTGGATGTAACACTGACGAATGGTGTGAAAGGACGGGCGGCTGTGCCATCAGGTGCGTCTACGGGAGCCTACGAGGCTCACGAACTTCGGGATGGCGAGAGAAGATATATGGGACTTGGTGTAGAGCGCGCCGTCAATAATGTGAATACAAGGATTGCAGATCGTCTGATTGGTATGAATGCCTGCAATCAAGCGCAGATTGATAAGATGTTGATTGATGCAGATGCCACTGAGAATAAATCAAAGTATGGTGCAAATGCAATTCTGGGTGTATCTCTTGCTGTGGCAAAAGCGGCAGCAAATGGACTTGGTATGTCTTTGTACCGATATCTTGGTGGTGTGAATGCCAAGGTGCTGCCCGTTCCGATGATGAACATATTAAACGGAGGTGTTCACGCTGCGAACACTGTGGATCTGCAGGAATTCATGATTGTACCGGTTGGGGCTGAAAGTATCAGTGAATGCATGGAAATGGCATGTGAAATTTATCATACATTAAAAAAACTTCTGAAGGAAGATGGTCTGTCAACCGGTGTGGGAGATGAAGGCGGATTTGCTCCGGATCTTCCTAATACAGCTACAGTACTCGATTATATTGTCCGGGCGATTGAAGATGCCGGTTATGAGCCGGGAGATGATGTCATGATCGCTCTGGATGCCGCTGCATCCGAGTTGTATGATGATAATACGGATCGTTATTATTTTCCGGGTGAGAGTCAGATGTCCGGGAAAGATATTTATAGGAATGCAGAAGAGATGGTACAGTATTACGAGGATCTTGTAGAACATTATCCGATCTTCTCGATAGAGGATGGCTTGAATGAGAACGATATGAAGGGATGGAAGTTATTGACATATCGTTTAGGAGGCCGTATCCAGTTAGTTGGTGACGATCTGTTTGTAACGAATACAAAACGCCTGCAAAAGGGGATTGAGGATGGAATTGCAAATGCGATCCTGATCAAATATAATCAGATCGGTACATTGACAGAGACAATGGATGCGATCCGTATGGCAAATAATGCCGGTTATAGAGCGGTGATATCGCATCGTTCCGGTGAGACGGAAGATGCTACGATTGCAGATCTGGCTGTTGCGGTGAATGCAGGACAGATTAAGACCGGAGCTCCTTGCCGTAGCGACCGGACAGCAAAGTATAATCAACTGCTTCGGATTGAAGAAGAATTAGGAAAAATCAGCGAATACCATTTTTGATATGATATGCAGATCATGTTACAGTATTATTCGGTATAAGATCCGTAGATCTATATAATTTATACTTGAAATATAGGCCAGTCTTGTGGTATAATGTCCGACAGTGATGTAATTTGCGTGTTTTGTTGTAGTGACAGACACATGATTTAGGAGGATTAGAATGAAACTGGCATTAGAGATCATTATTTTAATTGTATCTGTTGCATTGATTATTATTGTATTATCGCAGGAAGGTAAGGAGACAGGACTGAGTTCATTATCAGGAACTACAGATACCTATTGGAGCCGTAATAAGGGTCGTTCTAAGGAAGGTATGTTAGTGAAGATCACAACTTTACTGATGATTCTTTTGATCGTGATTTCTTTACTGTTAAGTTCCAAATTATTTGCATAAGATGATTGATGAATGTGGCGGATGCTGAGTCTGCCACATTTTTTTGTTGGTCGTAGGATGGAATTCTGAATAAGGAGATGTGAAATGGAATATACAAGGGAAGAAAAGAAGAACAGGCTTATGGAATTGTTTTCAGATCACATATATAGGCCGATGAAACAGAAAGAATTGTTATATCTGTTACAGATAGGAAATGATAAAAAGGATGAATTTGTCAGCCTGTTAAATGAACTTGTAATGGAAGGCAAGATCATGCAGACTGCGAAAGGAAAGTATCAGCTTGTATCAGGTGAATACAAAACAGGTACTTTCGTTCCACACGAGAAAGGATTCGGGTTTGTGGAGATGGAGGGAGAAGCTGATGATCTGTTTGTTCCGGCAGATGCGGTGCATAATGCGTTTTATAAGGATCTTGTGCTGTGTCGTGTCATAAGAGAGGCTGATTCACATGGCGAACATCGGGCAGAAGCACAGGTGGTTAAGGTATTAAAACATCAGCTTAAGGATCTAGTCGGAACATTTGAGCAGAATAAAAACTTTGGATTTGTGAGACCGGATAATCATAAGATCATACAGGATATATTTATTCCAAAAAAATATACGAAGGGTGCAGTGAATGGTCAGAAGGTTGTAGTATCCATATCTGATTATGGTACGCAGGATAGAAATCCTGAGGGTATGGTGATGGAGATCTTAGGACATATTTATGATCCGGGTGTGGATATTATATCTATTGTAAAAAACTATGAACTGCCGGTGGAATTTCCAAAGGAAGTTATGGAACAGGTCAGTCATATTCCGCAGGAGGTGTCTTCGCATGATATTGCCGGCAGGGTGGATTTCAGAGATGAGCTGACGGTTACGATTGACGGAGAAGATGCCAAGGATCTGGATGATGCTGTTACACTCAAGAAATTGGATGATGGCTATGAACTGGGTGTGCATATTGCAGATGTCAGCCATTATGTGACAGAAAATTCGCCTTTGGACAAGGAAGCGTTAAATCGTGGCACTAGTGTTTATCTTGTGGATCGGGTAATACCAATGCTTCCGCATCGATTGTCGAACGGAATTTGTTCGTTAAATGAGGGTGTTGACAGACTTGCACTTTCCTGTATTATGAAAATCAATATGCAAGGCGTTGTGACAGACCATCGGATTTGTGAAAGTGTGATCCGGGTAGACCACCGCATGAGCTATACAGATGTAAACCGGATCGTGATCCTGAGGGACACAGTGTGCCGGGAACAATATGCGGATAGTGTGCAAATGTTTGAGAATATGCTTGCATTATCCGATATTTTGCGAGAGAAGAGAATGAAGCGGGGTTCTGTGGATTTTGACTTCCCGGAGACAAAAATCACATTGGACGACAAAGGAAAACCAATCAGCGTTGCTCCGTATGAGAGGAATCGGGCACATCTGATCATTGAGGATTTTATGCTGGCAGCAAATGAGACGGTGGCGGAGGATTATTTCTGGCAGGAATTACCGTTTGAGTATCGTGTACACGAAACACCCGATCCGGACAGGATCAAAGCCTTATCTGTTATGATGGCTAATTTTGGTTATTATTTTAAAGCTTCCAATGATGGCATACATTCCAAGGAGGTTCAGAAGCTTTTGGCGAGGATTGCCGGATCACCGGAGGAAGCAATGCTTTCAAGGCTTACACTGCGGTCAATGAAACAGGCCAAATATGCAACAGTATGTACAGGCCATTTTGGACTTGCTGCGAATTATTATTGTCATTTTACATCCCCGATCAGACGATATCCCGATCTGCAGATTCACCGCATCATTAAGGAAAATCTGCACGGTGGGCTGACAGAGGACAGAATTTCCCATTATGACAAAATATTGCCGAAGGTGGCAGAGGATAATTCAAAAAAAGAACGTCGTGCCGGTGACTGTGAACGGGATGTAGAAAAAATGAAAAAAGCGCAGTATATGCTATCGCATATAGGGGAGATACATGAAGGCGTGATCTCCGGTGTGACAGCCTGGGGAATTTATGTGGAACTGCCTAATACAATCGAAGGATTGATTCATGTGACGAATCTTGTGGATGATTATTACTTTTATGATGAAACAAAATATGCTATGATAGGTAGAGAAACGAAAAAAACTTATACATTGGGTATGAAGGTTAAGATTATCGTGGATTATGTCGATAAATCTAAATGGCAGATAGATTTCCTGCTGGCACAGGAGGATTGACGGGAGGCATTATGGCAAAGGAAAAGGGAACGAAGCTGATTGCAAACAATAAAAAAGCTTATCATGATTATTTTATAGAAGATACCTATGAGGCGGGGATCGCATTAGCAGGTACAGAAGTCAAGTCGCTACGGCTTGGGCAATGTAGTGTGAAGGAAGCATTTATCCGTGTGGAGAATGGCGAGGTCTATCTATATCAGATGCACATCAACCCATATGAAAAAGGCAATATTTTCAATAAGGATCCCCTTCGTGTCAGAAAGCTGCTGCTTCACAAATATGAGATCAATAAATTGATCGGTAAAGCACAGGAAAAGGGATACACACTTGTGCCGTTAAAGGTATATTTTAAAAATAGTCTTGTGAAGGTGGAAATAGGTCTTGCAAAGGGTAAGAAGCTCTATGACAAGAGAGAAAGTATTGCAAAACATGACCAGCAGAGAGAAATTGCAAGAGAATTTAAGAATTCATTTAAATAACAGTTTTTATAAATCACGACTTGTTCACATTTGTATGGTATGATATACTACAAAATATGGGTTTGGATTCGAATTCATAAAAGAGAGTATACAAATCGGAGGAATATTGGGAATGAGTCAGGAAAAAATAGACAAGAGGAAGTATGAGAAGTATCATCGAAAGGAGATCCAGAAGAAGAAACGGATCAAGTCCATTGTGGCATCTGTGATCTGTGTTCTGGTGATCGGTACAGCGATTGGAATTCCGCTTGGCTATAAGATTTATGATAGTCTGCCGAAGACGATCTCGCCAACGGTGCTTGATGCATGGGTGTCTAATTATGTGAAGGATCTGGATGGTTATCCATTCATCCAGGAGCAGGAGACAACAACAGGTGAAGATGCTTCGACAGAAGATACTACAGGCGATTCGTCTTCTGATGATACAACTACAGAGGATGCATCCATAGATACAACAGAAGCTGCAACAACAGATTCTGTATCAACCGGTGAAGCCACGACACAGGCAGAGGAGTAGGCCTGTATGTGGCGGTACACTTCCTGATATAAGGGGTTGTACTGGTTTCGACGGGGATTTAGAAGTAATGGAAGCCATCCGTGGACTGTGACCACGCTAAAACACAGAATTAAATTTAAACGCAGACGAAAAGTTAGCGTACGCTGCCTAATGGCAGCTGTCTGATCTAGAGTTCCCACACTTTAGAACCCAGGCATCATCTTTGTGGGGACCTTCGCTGCTTAAGCTTTGCGGCAGTGGAAGAATCATGAAGCTACTTTTGTATCGAGTTTGTTAGTGAGCGGGATATGAGGGGAATAAATAGTCACTGACTGTGATGGGAGATGCCGTTATGGAAGAGTTTTCGGACGCGGGTTCGATTCCCGCCAGCTCCATTTTGAAGAAGCCTTGTGTATACAAGGCTTTCTTACTATAATCAAATAAGGGGATATCGAGATGAAGAAGTTATTGATAGTGGGAATTATAATAATATACAGTGTGATGCTGACCGGATGTGGAGCGGAGGATCAGGCAAAATTGGATGTGTATCAGTATCTGAATCAGGATGTGAAGCCAATAAGTCAGAAACATAATGATGCGATTGCAAAATATAACGCATATATGGATTCTGAAGACAGTGATTCTACAGAACTTCTGGATAGTATTGAACATGATATTCTTCCGGCTATGGAGCAGGTAAAGACAGAGATTACGGCATTGCACTATAAATCATCAGATGTGAATGCTTATGTCGAGGAATACAAGAATGCGGTAGATATGGAGATTGCGGCCTTGCAGGCAATTGCAGGTGCAGTAGAGCAAAAGAGTGAGGATGGACTGTCAAAGGCAAATGACCAGATATCGCAGGCGATGCAGGCAATGGATACATATCAGACACATATTCGTACAATGGCGGCTGGTTATGGCATTACGCTGGTGAATAAGGATTGATTTCGGAACAGGGGTGACAAGTATGCAGAATGAAGAGTTGTGTGTAGAGGGATTCTGCTTTGAAAACGAAGAGACTGCAAAGCAGGCACAAAAGGAATACACCTATATTGAAAAGATGCAGGACAAGGTTTCAAAGTTAAGCCCGGATGACCTGAAAGAATTCTATCATAAAATGATTGAAAAACAGATATTTTCAACCCAGATAGGATATACATATCTATATGAAATCAGAAGTACATTGGTAGATCAGCTTGGATTTGCAGATGCTGAGATTGACAGCATTACGATATCACAGCCGGAACATATATCCAAGGACGCCCGGACAATACAGGAACACGCAGACAGTGAGATCATAGCCTTGAAGCGTTCGAAAAATCTGTTTGCGGCAGCGACAGTTGTGCTTGCAGCTGTGATTGCAGGTATTTTTATCATGCTTGCCACAAATCAGAATATTGGATATGTTAATACAGAAAATAAAATATTAGACAAATATTCACAATGGGCTGAGGAATTAGATGCAAGAGAACAGGCACTTGATGAAAGAGAACAGGAACTTAACGGACAGAGTACAACAAGTACACAAGGTGAGTCGATCGATGTGCAGGAATAACATTGGTATCATTCACAAAATGACCATATCTGTGTGATATGATACATATAGTGATTAGGATGAATACATGATATGGAGGTAGAAGATGGATCAGATTAAGATTTTGGTAGTGGATGATGAGAGCAGAATGCGCAAACTTGTCAGAGACTTTCTTGTAAAAAGCGGTTATGAAGTACTGGAAGCGGACAATGGTGAAGCAGCGATTGATCTTTTTATGGAGCATAAAGATATTGCGTTGATCGTGCTGGATGTAATGATGCCCAAAATGGATGGCTGGGAGGTGTGCCGGGAGATCAGGAAGGACTCCAAGGTACCGATCATTATGCTGACTGCACGCGGTGACGAAAGAGATGAGCTGCTTGGCTTTGAATTAGGGGTCGATGAATACATTACAAAACCGTTCAGCCCTAAGATTCTTGTGGCAAGAATAGAAGCAATCCTAAGACGTACTACAGGTGTGGACAAAACAGATATTATACAGGCGGGAGATATCACACTGGATATTGCTGCACACGAAGTCAGAATCGGTGATCAAACAATAGAACTTAGTTTTAAAGAGTTTGAACTGTTACAGTATTTTGTATCAAACCAAGGCGTTGCATTATCAAGAGAGAAGATTCTGAATAATGTATGGAATTATGATTATTTTGGAGATGCAAGAACAATAGATACCCATGTCAAGAAGCTTCGTAATAAACTTGGAGATAAGGGAGATTATATTAAAACAATCTGGGGTATGGGATACAAGTTCGAGGTGGTTTCGTGAAACATTCAATTCGTTTCAAATTGGCATTGTTGTTAGTGGTGCTGATGTTTATAACAATTACATTGACGACTGCAATATCGCATAGTTATATGCAGACTTATTTTGAACATCTGATGCAGAAGTCATTGGTTCATACATTTTCGAAGCTGGAGACATCCCTTACAGATGACAGCAGTGACTCGGATATCAAACAGGCGTTGTCATCTGCAAGTGTAGATTCAAATGATGCCAGTATTCTTATGATTGATAAAATAAATGGTACGACTTATACAACTGCAAATGAAGAGGGTCGTATGAAGGATAGTCTGTACTTACTTGCAAAGCTGATTTTGAACCAGGAGGGATTGGACTCCAATACATCTGGACAGGAGCATGCTGATGGTGTAGAGTCGGGACAGGCAGGGAGTGGACATTATCTGATTCAGCAGAATCATGATAATCGTCTGAATGCAGATTATTATGATCTCTTAGGACAGATTGGAGACCGGTATTATGTATCGGTGCGTCGGTCTGTCTCTTTTGTAGACGAAAGTGTGGATGCTGCGACACATGTATTTACTGTAGTGGGAGTGTTTATGACATTGATCGGATCTCTTGCAATGCTGGTTGTTGCGAGCCAGTTTACAAAGCCGATTCATAATATGGCTCAGGTAGCCGTTAAGATGCAGGAACTGGATTTTGATGCCAAGGTTTTGGTGCATGGAAAAGACGAGATCAGTGCACTTGGAAATGCAATGAATGATCTGTCGTCAAGATTGGAAAATACAATCAGTGAGCTCAAATCTGCCAACATGGAACTAAGTGAGGATATCCTGAAAAAAGAAGAAGTAGACGAGATGCGCAAGGATTTTCTGGCACATGTATCACACGAATTAAAGACACCGATTGCTTTGATCCAGGGATATGCCGAGGGCTTGAAAGAGAATATTTCAGATGATCAGGAGAGCCGTGATTTTTATTGCGAGGTCATTATGGACGAGGCAAACAAAATGAATATCATGGTAAAGAAGCTGCTCTCATTAAACGAACTGGAATTTGGAAATAATAAGCTGGATGTCCAACGGTTTGATATTGTTTCGCTTGTGAATAATATCATCCAGTCATCCTCTATTTTGCTACAGGGTTTTGACGGAGAATTGCAGGTTGAACAGCATGATCCGATCTATGTGTGGGCGGATGAATACCGGATCAGTGAGGTGATCACGAACTATCTGACAAATGCGATTCACTATGTTTCACCAAAGGGCGAGATCCGGATACAGTATTTTCTGGAGGATAAGCAGGTAAAAGTTCAGGTGTTTAATACAGAAGAGCCATTGCCGCAGGAAGAATTGGATAAGTTATGGATCAAATTCTACAAAGTGGATAAGGCAAGGACGAGAGAGTATGGTGGCAGTGGGATTGGATTGTCTATTGTGGCTGCCACAATGGAAGCACACAATAAAGCATATGGTGTTGAGAATGTGGAAGGTGGAATTGCATTTTATTTCTGCCTGGATACAGATACTTCTTGCTGATGGAGACATTTAATGCTAAAATATATATAGCTGAGTGTGAATGAAGGGGTACGGCTATGAACAAAAAAAAGATAACAGTATTGTGTGCTTTGATAATATTTTCAATCACTTTGACAGGTTGTTCGAAGGTGATCGATCTGACAGACGATGAGAATCGTGCAATTGCAGAGTACTGTGCAGAACTGCTGTTAAAATATGCGGCGGGCTATGATGATAAATATTATGAAGGAAAAGATGCGGATACGACACCGGATATGACGACAGAAGAGATCGTTACGACACAGGAGACGGTTACAACACAGGAATCCGCACAGACCACGACACAGGTGGCAGTTGATCAGACAGAGGCGACAACAACACAGCCGCAGACAACTGCACCTGCGGAACAGACATATGAAACGGATGTTGCGAAGATTCTGGGTATTGATAAGGTATCAATTTCATATCAGTCATTTCAGATTACAGACAGATATCCATCCAGAAACAAGGATGGAGAGCTGATTTATTTAGAAGCATCTGAAGGAATGAAACTAATCGTAGCACAGTTTAGTGTGAATAATCTTACAACTGAACAGGTGAAACTTGATCTGCTGTCTATGGATGCATCGTATCGCATTGTTATGAATCAGACAAAGTCTGCCAAGTCTATGTTGACGATCCTAATGGATGATCTGTCTACCTATGAGGCGACTTTGGCAGCTTCTGCGAGCGAAGAGGCTGTTTTGGTATTTCAGATTGCGGATAATCTGGTAGATCAGATCAAGACTTTGGATGTGAAGGTTATTTATGGTGAGCATGAGGGAATGATCAAGCTGCAGTAGAGCTGCGGTATAGAGGAGGTTACATATATGGATACTAATATTTTATTAGAGAGCGGTACAAATGAGCTGGAGATCCTGGAGTTTGTAATAGAGGGAAAGCATTATGGCATTAATGTTGCTAAAGTCAGAGAAATCCTTCCGATACAGGATATTACACCGATCCCGAATTCACATCCTTGTATTGAAGGCATTTTCATGCCGCGTGATACAATCATTACTGTGATCAATCTGATTCGGACGCTTGGATTTGGAGACGGAGATCCATTAGGTAACGATATGCTGATCGTTACGAATTTTAATAATCTGAATATCGCATTTATAGTAAGTAAGGTAATCGGTATTCATCGTGTATCATGGACGGATATAGTTAAGCCGGATGCGACGGTCAATACCCCGGGTTCTGCGGTTGCAACAGGTATTATCAAGCATATGGATAATCTGGTGATCGTATTAGATTTTGAGAAGATTGTGGAGGATATCTGTCCGGAGACAGGGCTTCGTATTTCTGAGCTTGATGAGCTGGGCGAGCGTGAGAGAAACACGGTTCCTATTCTGATTGCAGAGGATTCCCCGTTGCTTACTACATTGATCCATGATGCATTGACTAAGGCCGGATACACGAATCTGACAATGACGGCAAATGGACAGGAAGCGTGGGATAAGTTGTGTACATTAAAGAAAAATAATGGTGTAGATTATGGCTGTAAGCTGTTGATCACGGATATTGAGATGCCAATGATGGATGGACACAGGCTGATCAAATTGATCAGGGAAGATAATGCTCTGGCACATATACCGATCGTTGTATTTTCCTCACTGATCAATGAAGATATGCGAAGAAAGGGAGAAAAGCTGGGAGCTGACCGTCAGATATCAAAGCCGGAGATAGGACAGCTTGTATCTATTATTGATGAACTTGTACAGAACATGGGAACGAATAAATAATGACATAATAAAAAGATGGGAAGAATCCCATCTTTTTATTTTATGCTGCTATAAATTGATCATATCTTCGATATCATCATTAAATACGCAGTAGACTGCGTTTTCTTCAGGCTTCATATATAGCTGTAAGGTCTCGAGTGCTGCACCGTTACCGATCTTTTTCCAAAGTTCCTTAGCTTGTGCAACAATACTATCCTGAAGAATCTGCTTTTCCTGAAACTCCAAGTATACGCTGGACTTCATAATATCACTCCAATCTAAAAGGTATTATGTGATGTTGATAGTATCTCTTAACCACACTATACTAAATCTTGAATTGAATTGCAAGAGACAAAAACAAAATCTTTCATTTGCTTGTGAAATATGTGCAGATATGATATTATGAAATGACAAGTGTACAGATTTCGTGAATCTGATACTGGAGGTGGCAATATGGATGAGAATTATCTCGATAGTTTGTTAAATGAGATTTCTCTGGACAATGAAATAGAAACATCAGAAAAGACAAAGTCAAAACGGCCGGATAAGGCTGCACAGAGTACGGTGGCATTTGATCATGATATATCAGAAGATTCTAAGACTCAGTTATCTTCCGGGGATGATATTTCAGGCGCTTCGGAATTTGATGAATTAGATGAGCTTGATAAGATGGCTGATTACGATTTTTCAGATCTGGATTTCGATGATTTAGATTTTGATGATCTGGATATGCTCAATACGAAATCAAAAGAGAAGGAGCCACAGATTCATGAAGCCTTCAAACCATCGGAAGAACCGGTCGGAAATGCAGATAGTAATCAGGACATGAATCTCGATAATCTTGCAATCGACGATGCATTTTTTGATACATACAAGCAGGAAGATCAATCAAAGACGGCAATGTCGGATAGTGAACAGCAGCCAAAGCAGGATATCCCGGAATCAAACACAGATATTGAACCGGAAAATGATGCAAATATGGATACAGATGATTTCCTTTCAAATTTTTCTCAATTCGAGGATAATTTAAGCGAAGTACAAGCTGCTGCACCTATATCTAAACCGGAGGATAAGACCGGTACACCGGCGGTTTCTGATATGCGTGAATCAATCCCAGAGCCGGAGGGAGATTTAGATGAATTGTTATCTATGCTCGGAATTGAGGATGAAGACAAGAGCATGTCCGACAATGAGGAACAGAAGGATACAGATCAGCTGGAGGTGCCGGATAAACAGGAAGAGGTGTCAGAGCATGCTTTTTCGGAGGATCTGAACGATATACTGGAGATGCCGGAGGATGCCGCTCCGAAGCAACATCCGTTATTGCAGCTTTTGTTTGGTTCCGATGAGGAAGAGGAACCGGAGATGTCCGAAGAGGAACTGGCTGCGATCAAAGCAGAAAAAAAGGCGAAACGAGATGCTAAGAAGGCAGAGAAAAAGGCAAAGGCTGATGAAAAGAAAGCTGCAAAGAGCGCGAAAGATGCCGCTGCGGATTCAGAAAAAGCGGCCAAAAAGGCATTAAAAGCTGCGAAGCGAAAGAAGGAAAATGAGGCTGCAGAACCGGAAAAGAAATTAAATAAACATGCGGTTATCATTGTATTTGTTTTTTTTGCGACCATACTTGCTGTGGTTGTGCTAGGCACAAATACATTTAACTATAAGCTGGTGATCCGGAAAGCTGCGAATTATTTTGAGCGGCAGAAATACCATATGGCATATGATGAGATTGCCGGTGTTGATGTTAAGAAAGAAGATAAGACGTTAGAGGATAAGATTTATACAGTGATGTATGTGGAGCGGCTTTATGAATCTTACGATATCAATGCTAGGCTTGGACGCATGGATAAAGCATTGGATTGTCTGCTTAGAGGACTGGTCAAATACGATGAACATTATGCAGAAGCACAAGAATTGGGGATCGTAGCGGATATAGACAGCAGTCGTGCGAAGATTACAGATGCATTGCAGAGTGTATATGGTTTGTCTGTAGAGGATGGGTATGCTATTTTAGCATTGGACAATCGAAGTTATTGGGAACGCTTACAGCAATATGTGCAGCCGTCAGCAGATGAGTCAATTGTGTTAGATTGAGTATAGACTGAAAGGATGAGACAATATGATAGCAATTATCGATTATGATGCAGGAAATATCAAGAGTGTTGAAAAGGCGATGTCCTACCTTGGTCAGGATGTACGGGTAACGAGAGATTATAATGATATTGTGTCTGCAAGTCATGTGATTTTACCGGGTGTCGGAAGCTTTGGTGATGCCATGGATAAGCTGACATTGTATGGGCTTGACCGTGCAATTTATGATGTTGTGGATCAGAAGACACCTTTTCTTGGTATTTGTCTCGGTCTACAATTGCTCTACGATGAGAGTGAGGAGTCACCGGGGGTGAAGGGACTAGGTGTTCTGAAAGGGAAAATCGTAAGAATTCCGGATGCTCCGGGATACAAGATCCCGCATATGGGATGGAATTCGTTAGAGATCCGACCAGATGCCCGTTTGTTTCAGGGAATTGACAATCACGCATATGTGTACTTTGTACATTCTTATTATCTGCAGGCGGAGGATCCTGATGAAGTTGTGGCAACAACTACATATACAACACATATCCATGCGTCTGTAGAGCGGGAAAATGTATTTGCGTGTCAGTTTCATCCTGAAAAGAGCAGCAGTGTTGGCTTGAAGATTCTGGACAATTTTGTCCACTTATAGGAGGCTTGGATATGCATACAAAGAGGATAATCCCTTGTCTGGATGTAAATGCAGGACGGGTTGTAAAAGGTATCAATTTTGTGAATCTGAGGGACGCAGGTGATCCTGTTGAAGTGGCGAAGGCATATGATGCTGCCGGTGCAGATGAACTTGTATTTTTGGATATTACGGCTTCGTCAGACCATAGAAATACAGTGGTTGATATGGTCAGACGAGTGGCAGAAACGGTATTTATACCATTTACCGTTGGTGGTGGTATTCGTTCTGTGGATGATTTTAAAACATTGCTTCGGGAAGGTGCGGATAAGATATCTATTAATTCATCCGCAATCGAGAATCCCAATCTGATTTCTGAGGCTGCAGATAAATTTGGCAGTCAATGTGTGGTGGTTGCGATTGATGCAAGACGCCGTGAGGATGGAAGCGGTTGGAATATATATAAACATGGAGGTCGTGTGGATGTAGGTATCGATGCGATTGAATGGGCAGATCGTGTAACAAAGCTCGGTGCAGGTGAGATTCTGCTGACCAGTATGGATTGCGATGGAACGAAGAATGGTTATGATATTGAACTGACAAGACAGATTTCAGAGCAGGTGTCAGTTCCGGTGATCGCATCAGGCGGAGCCGGTCAGATGGAACATTTTTATGATGCTTTGACAGTCGGAAAAGCAGATGCTGCTTTGGCTGCATCTCTATTTCATTACAAGGAATTGGAGATAGGTGCACTGAAACAGTATTTACAGGATCGTGGACTGGATATGAGAATTTAGCTTGAAAGCAGGACGATAGCATATGATAGAATTAAAAGAAAATGTATTGACTGTGGATGAATATCTGGAACTTCGCAAACGGGTGAATTGGAGAAAATTGACAAATGATCAGGCAAAAATTGCACTTTCTCACAGCCTGCTTGTAGTATCTGCATATGTAGATGGCAGACTTGCAGGCATGGGCAGACTTGTAGGTGATGGTGCAGTGATCTGTTATGTGCAGGATCTCATTGTGTCGCCGGAATTGCAGGGACATGGGATCGGATCTTCTGTGCTTGTCAGACTGAAGCAGTATGTGGAGTCGATCAGACAGGATGGTACAACGATGATGTTTTGTCTGATGTGTGCAAAGGGACGGGAACAGTTCTATGAACAGCATGGATTTCTTGCGAGACCAACAAATGAACTGGGCCCCGGTATGATTCAGTATCTGTCAGATTTATAAAGAGAAAAGGGAATGGTGCTAAATGTGCAGATATCCGGTCATAATAATGACAGCGCATATAGCAGGATTCCCTTTTTGCTTCCCATACGGATACTGCTATACAAAGGAGGTGCTGTCATTGCAGCATTTAAAAATCAGGTATCTGATATATGGAATATTGGTCATAGTGGGATGTTTGGTAGTTTTGACCGCAGTCCGTTATCAGCAGACAGGAAGCAGTCGTCCGGTAGAAAAGACCGGTTTTGCCATGGGAACTGTAATATCGCAAAAATTATATGGTGCAGATAGTTCTGATATGGACAATATTTTGGGAATAGTGAAAGAACTGGATACGCAAATGCTTTCCTGGAGAGAGGAAGGATCTGAACTTGCAAAGCTGAACAGAGACCATACAAGAAAATTGACGGGGGCATTTGCCGGATATATAAAAAACAGTTTTTCGCTTGCAAATGCGAGTCATGGTGCGTTTGATCCCACACTCAGACCCTTGATCAGTTTATGGGGCATAGAGGGGGATGAACCGAGAGTTCCTGATCAATATGAAATTGATGTGTGTCAGAAACAGATTGGCTATGAAAAGGTTACATTGACGGATGCAGATATTACGCTGCATGAGGATATGGCATTGGATCTTGGGGCTGTTGGTAAAGGGATTGCATTGGATGAGGTGTATCAGTATTTGGACGCGCATGCTGTCAGGGCTGCAGTGATTGCGGTGGGTGGCAGTGTTTTAATATATGGTGATAAACCAGATGGAAATTTTAAAATTGCAATTCGGGATCCTGATTCTGAGAATGGAGCTGCGATGGGTGTACTTTCGTTATCCGGCACACATTATATATCTACTTCCGGAGATTACGAGCAATATTTTGAAGAAAATGGAGTGCGATATCATCATATTCTGGATAGGCGTACCGGGTTTCCTGCAAGAAGCGGACTCCGATCGGTTACCATCGTTTGCAATAATGGTCTTTATAGTGATGGTCTGTCGACCGCATGTTTTGTGCTGGGATATGAGGATAGCCGGAATTTGCTAAAAGAATATCACGCTGAGGCAATATTTATTGATGATACAGGAAATGTGATCGTTACGGAAGGTCTTCGTAATGCATTTCAAATCAATAACACAGCATATAAAATAAAGGATATGAATCAAGATGAAACTGAAAATGAAAAAAGCTGACTGGTTATTGGTTATCATGATTTTTGCTGTGGCTGCGACCGGATATGGAGTGATATGGGGAATACAGTCAAATAGATCAAAAGGACATAATCTTCGGGCAGTTATATCCGTGGATGGAGAGATACTGGCGAGTCTGGTATTGACAGAGGATCAGAGCTATCATATTCCAACACCGGATGGGGACAGTGTACTTGTGATTCAAGATGGAAAATGTTATATGCAGAGTGCACATTGTCCGGATCAAATCTGTGTAAAAAAACATGAGATCAGCAGATATGGTGAGAGTATTATCTGTCTGCCGTATAAGATTGTTGTGAGCATTGATGGAGATGGAGTTTCTGATTATGATAACTGACGAGAAAAATACAAATAAAAACAGTACACATTTGCGGCGGTTATGTAGAATGGGAATGCTCATTGCGTTAGCGCTCATATTGAGTTATCTGGAATCCCTGCTTCCAATACAGCCGGCAATTCCGGGGGTGAAGCTGGGACTGGCGAACCTTGCAACAATGGTTGCTTTATATTCCATGGATGCAGGAGCTGCATTTGCTATTTCAGTCTGTCGGGTTGTATTGGCATCAATGCTGTTTGGAAATCTGACGATGATGCTGTATAGTCTTGCAGGGGCGGTTTTCAGTCTTGCGATTATGATCTTTTTGCGAAGATTTGCATGCTTTTCGCCTGTAGGTGTGTGTATCGCAGGCGGTTTGATGCATAATATGGGGCAATTACTTGTGGCCGGACTGGTTGTGGAAACAGAAGTAATATGGTATTATTTTCCTGTATTATGTGTGGCGGGTGTGATCAGCGGACTTCTGATCGGGATTCTTTCCGGTATTGTGATACAGAGGCAAAAACCAGGTGGTGATTATATATGAAAGAACAAAAGAAATCCAATGCATACAATAAGAAAAATATAAGAAGTGATAAAAGACGGACGATTGTTGGTAATATTATCTTTAAGCGTACGATGATCACAGCCCTGCTGGTATTACTGCAGCTGGGGCTGCTATGCTATATGGTATATCAGTGGCAACACAGCGCCCCGTATATTGTAGCGGTCTTTTATTTGTTGTCTATTGTGTGTACTGTGTATATTGTGAATATCAATATAAAGGAAGAATTTAAGATTGCGTGGCTGATTCCAATCTGTTTTGCACCGGTTTTTGGGGTGTTTATGTATGTGTTTGTACTGGTGAATCCGGGCGGGATTTCTTTGAGACATAAATATAAAAAGCGTGCCGAAAAATTAGTACCATTTATAGAGGAGGAAAAAGCTCGGACGGACTGGATTGCACGGGAGAATCAGCATATTGGACCGCTTGTACATTATCTGTATTATACAAGCGGATATCCTGCATACACAGGTACAGATGTCCGCTATTTTGCGATTGGAGAGACATTTTTTGGGGATATACTGACCACGCTCAGGAGTGCAAAGAAGTTTATTTTCATGGAATATTTTATTGTGAATGAGGGTATCATGTGGGACAGTGTACTTGATATTCTGAAACAGAAAGTAAAGGAAGGTGTGGAAGTGCGCTTTATGTTTGATGGAACATGTTCTGTTTCGACAGTGCCCTACCACTATGACAGACAGCTTAGACAATTTGGAATTCAGGCACGCACCTTCGCCCCTATCACGCCTCTTATCTCAACCCATCAGAATAACCGTGATCATAGGAAGATTCTAGTGATTGATGGCAAGATGGCATATACGGGAGGTGTCAATCTGGCAGATGAATACATTAATGCATATGAGAAGTATGGCCATTGGAAAGATATTGCAATCAGGATCGATGGTCCGGCCGTAGCAAGTTTTACCGCAATGTTTTTAAATTTATGGAACTTGGCAGAAGAAGAGGAAGAGGATTATTGTCGGTATATCAATGTCCCGGTAGTGCAGACAGCTTCTGATGGATATGTGATTCCGTATGGCGATGATGCATTAAATCATGAGGATATTGCAGAAAATGTATATTTGGATATTTTGAACAGAGCACATCGATATGTATATATCATGACACCTTATTTTATAGTGGATAGCGAAATGGTATCTGCCATTACTTTTGCCGCAAAGCGTGGAATTGATGTCAGGATTATTCTGCCGCATATTCCGGACAAAAAAATTCCGTTTATGATTGCAAGAACATATTATCCGGTTCTGCTTCAGGCAGGTGTAAAATTATATGAATACGAACCGGGATTTGTGCATGCAAAACTATTCGTATCCGATGATATAAAAGCCTGTGTGGGATCCGTGAATCTGGATTACAGAAGTCTGTATCATCATTTTGAATGCGGTGCGTTTATTTATGATAGTACAGCGATTGCAGATATGTATGAGGATTTTATGGATACACAGAAAAAATGCATACAGGTTACACCTGAATTCTACAAAAAGCTCAATTATTTCTCAAAGTTGTTTGGCAGAATTGCAAGAGTTGTGGCGCCGCTTCTATAAATTTGTACAAAAAAATAAGAAAATATCTGTTTTTCTTGTTGAAATGTTTAATAAAAAAGATTAAAATGGATGTATATGTTATACAAATAATTAATGGAGGTATTTTGAATGGATAAGGAACAGATCAAGGGGAAGTTACTGGAAGTCGTAGAAGATGTGATGCCGGGTATTGATGCGAATGCGATCGACATGGATGCATCTTTGACAGAAGATTACGATGTGAACTCAGTTTCCATGATTCGTATGTTGGTTGAGGTTGAGGATAAGTTTGGCGTTGCATATGATGACAATGAACTTGCAATCTCGAAGTATCCTACATTTGAAGATGTTGTGGAATCTATCGAGAAGAAGCTTGATTAATTGATCAGACAGTGAATTTATAACAGGCACCGGGGGGTCCGGTAGAATAGGAGGCTTTATTACATATGGCGAACGAAAAGATTTTGGATGTGCAGTACCCTACAATTACATCATGGCAGTGGCATGCGACATTGTTTTCTATTTTAGGGGATGATGACAATGCGAGAAGATGGATTTACAGCAATTATATACAGCTTCGCTGCTATAATATTACAGAGATTTTTACAGGCAATGAGATGTTATTTGCAGATCTGATGCCGGGCAGCAGCTCTTTAAAGCAGTGTCCATATCTGATCACTTCCTTGATGACAAAAGAACAGATCGAGAGTTATACATCAAATGTAATTGATTTTATTATTAAGACAATTGATATCAATGGATATGTTTATGGAGTATTTGATGAGGCGAAGATCCTGTGTGATGTAAATGTAGATTATAAGTTCCCTCATGAACTGTTTATTTACGGATACAATGTTGAGAAAGAAATCTTCTATGTAGCAGATTTTACCTTTACGGACCATTATTCATATTCTACAGTATCCTTCAAGGATGTGGAGCGTGGATACAGCGTTATTTCTGCCAGTGAAGATCATATGTTTAAGGATGACTACAGAGGCACAAGAGGTTTGTATGTAATTCTTAAAAATACGAACACCAGATATTATGATCTGGATATTGATCTGATCAAGACAACATTACGCGAGTATTTAGAGTCCAAGGACACGAAAGATCATTTCCGTATGCTTCGGAATCGTTTCGATGATACGACATTTGGTATCAATGTATATGATAAGGTGATAGAGACGATTGACAAGCAGCTGCATGCAGAGGAGCCGGATTTTGATATCCGTGCATTGCATATCGTATATGATCACAAGGTTTTGATGTATGACAGAATTAAGTATCTGATGGCAAATGATTACATCCCAATGGATCAGGAGTTGTTGGATGAGTATCAGACAGTAGTAGATAATGCCTTGACTGCCCGTAATCTATTGGTTAGAATTTCTATCACAGATGAGATAGACAGAGCAGACAGATTCCCGAAGTATTTAAATGCTGCAAAGGAAACCGAGATCAAGGTATTGACCAAGGTATTAGAGCAGCTTGAAGCAGCTGAAGCATAAGATAAAGGAGATATGGGTGTGATTCATATATTTTATATGCGTTTTGACACCTCTGTTTCCAATCTGAAAAAAGACCTGTACATGCAGTTTTTGTCCGATGAACGCAAGCAGCGTGTTCATCAGAAAAAAAGCAGCGAAGCTGCGATGAAATGTATGCAGACAGGTCTTTTTTTGCGGTATGGATTAGAGCGGACAGGATATGGAAAGGTATATAACGATATTTTGGTCAGAGAGGATGGCAAGCCTGAGATTGCCGGAAATTCTGTTTATTTTAACCTCTCGCATAGTGGAGAGTATGTTGTGCTCGTGATTGCAGATTGTATGTGCGGAATTGATATTCAGGAACCGGTGATTGCAAAGGAGAGACTGATCAAACATGTACTTCATGCAAATGAGTATCGGCTGATCGAAGCCTGTGATGAAAGAGATACCGACAAACGATCAAAAATCCTTACACAGTTTTGGTGTCTGAAAGAGGCATATCTAAAATATACAGGTGAGGGGATACGGTTTGCGATGTCTAGGCTGGATCTCTCGCCGGTATATGAGCCGCAGTTGATTCCGATTATGAATTTGACAGGTAACATTGGCTGGAAATCAATGCCAATGGATTCGGATCATCAGAAGATGGTGAATATAAAAAGTTTTATGCTGGATCAATATGTTGTGAGTATATGCATAGATAAGCCGATGTATATAGATGAAAGCACCGCTCTTAGTGCGGAGCAATTATTTTCTCATTTTAATGTGAAATGAAATCTATACCTTTTTTAAAATTTATGCTATACTACCCATATCAATGTGTTTTGAGGTGTGTTATGCAGGATGATGAAAACATAAAAATACACAGAGAAGAGAACAGACCGGACAGGAAGAGAGTGCATCGGATGAAGAAGGCGATCCTTTTTATATTTATAGGTATGTTGATGCTTTCGTTTGTTCTAAATATTATTCTGTTCTGTAAGGTTTATAAGCTTGAACACAAAATGTCTGAGCTATATTCTGATACAATAAGTGAAGTTGCAGATGGAGGATTGTCGCATGAGTTTTTTTAAAGATTTTAAGGCCGATTTTACGCAGGCAGTGAATGAATTGATTCCTGATTCTGACGAAATGACGAGTGAATATGATGACGAAGACATGGTGAATACTTTTGATGCAGATGAAAAAGAGCCGGAAAACAGTTTGTCGAAAAAAGCAAAAACGGCAAAGAAATCCAAGTTCTTTTCAGCATTTGCATCCCAGAATGATGAGATGAATGTGCAAGATGAGGCAGAGGAAGAACCGGAAGATGATTTTGAAATCGCACCGGAAGATTTGCTTGAAGATATAGAGGATGCAGATGCGTCATCACAGAGTACAGATTTGGAGACTGACCGGGCAATACAGGAGAAACCGATATCGGATGAACAGATACCGGATCCGGAACAACATATAGATGCAGCACAGAATGTGGAAGATGCACAGATGAGTTTTGATTTTCTTTCCAACGCGATGCAGATGACGCAGGAAGAGGAATCAAAGGCAGATATGATATCTGAGGATATGGTAGGTGAGGCTTTTGAGGCTGATGAATCATATTATGTGCCGGATGAGGAGCCGGTGTCAGATACTATAGAACCGGCTGTTACGGATATGCCGGATGAAATGACAGATATACAAGATTCGGAATCGGAAACATATGACGAAACAGAGAATGGCTCCGATACAGAAGAGTCGAAGGCCAACGAGGTTGATACCGATGAAGAGGTTCCTGCTGATGAGAATAACTCTGCGATCAGTGATGATGAATATGTAGACACATTGGATCTGGATCATAGTGAACAGGATACTATGAAGGAGCAGCCTGATGAAATGCATGCAGAGGAATCGGAGCTTGTGGATATACCTGAGAAACAGGAAGCGGTACAAAACGAAGCAGAGGTGGAGGAAAAGACCATGGTGAGCGTTGAGGAACAGACAGTGCAGGAGGTTTCAGATTCTGTAACAGAGACTGCAACCACATACATTACAAAAGGAACAAAGATTACCGGAGACATTGAGACAGAGGGATCCATTGATATCATTGGAGATGTGATCGGTAATGTAAACTGTAAAGGCAAGCTGGTGCTTGGCGGACATATCGAGGGGAATGTATCGGCTAGTGAAATCTATGCGAATTCTGCAAGAATTGATGGAGATGTGTCATGTGACGGCAGTGCAAAGATTGGTGTAGGCTCAGTTGTTGTAGGTAAGGTAGCAGGAACATCTGCAGTGATCGCAGGTGCAGTGAATGGTGATATTGATGTTCATGGACCGGTGATTGTAGACTCAACCGCTGTGATTATGGGAAATATCAAGTCAAAGTCTGTCCAGATCAATAATGGTGCGGTGATTGAGGGCTTTTGCTCTCAGTGTTATTCTGAGATTGATGTTAAGAGTTTCTTTTCATAAAGAGATAAGAGGAGAATGATCATGAATAAAGTAGAACAGAGTATATCAAAGAGATTCCTGTTGAAGCTGAGTGGTGAAGCATTAAACGGTACACGGGACAAGGGATATGACGATGAAGAAGTAACAAGTATTTGTAAGGATATTGCCAGTGTATTGCACACGGAAAGTGCAGATGGTGCTAAAACACAGGTTGCCATTGTGATTGGCGGTGGAAACTATTGGCGTGGACGCACATCTGGTGATATGGACAGGGTAAAGGCAGATCAGATCGGTATGCTTGCCACGGTTATGAATTGCCTTTATGTATCCGATAAGTTGAGACTGCAGGGAATCAAGACACGGATTATGACCCCGTTTGCATGTGGCGGTATGACAGAATTATTCAATAAGGATCGGGCACTCGAAGCATTAGAAGATGGTCAGGTAGTATTTTTTGCCGGAGGAACCGGACATCCGTATTTTTCAACTGATATGGCAACTGCACTGATGGCTATCGAAATAGAAGCGGATGCGATACTTGCCGGTAAATCAATAGATGGTGTTTATGACAGCGATCCAAACAAGAATCCGGATGCAAAAAAATATGATTATATGGAAATGCAGGATATCGTTGATCATAAGCTGGGCGTGATTGATCTGGCGGCTGCGGTGTTATGTATGGAGAATCATATGCCAATGTATATGTTTGGACTTGAAGGTGCTGACTGCATCATACAGGCTGTAAAGAATTACACAATGCTGACACAAAATGGAGTTGTGACGGCACAAGTGGTGCAGGAGAGTCAGAACAATCTTATAAAATTTGGAACTTATATTCATGCTTAAATAATATTTTCAGGAGGAATTACTATGTTGACACAATATGAAGAGAAGATGGAGAAGTCATTAGATGCGTTAAAGGGTGAGTATGCCAACATTCGTGCGGGGCGTGCGAATCCGAATATTTTAAATAAGATCAAGGTGGATTATTATGGTGTTCCGACGCCGCTTCAGCAGGTGGGCAATGTCAGTGTGCCTGAGGCCAGAACAATTGTGATCACCCCATGGGAGACTTCTTTACTCAAGGAGATTGAGAAGGCGATCGTCTGCTCTGATCTCGGATTAAATCCAAATAATGATGGCAAGTCAATTATTCTTAACTTCCCGGAGTTGACAGAAGAAAGACGTAAGGATCTTGTAAAGGATATTCGTAAGAAAGCGGAGGGCGCCAAGGTTGCAATCCGTAATATCCGTAGAGATGCAAATGATGCCATGAAGAAGAAGAATAAAGATAGTGAGATTTCAGATGATGAGTTGAAGAATTTAGAAATTGATATTCAGAAGCTGACAGATCAGTATGTAGCTGAAGTGGATAAGGCAATGGAGAACAAGTCAAAGGAAATCATGACAGTTTAATGACAAAGGGGCTGCTTTATATCGATAAAACAGCCTCTTTGCGTAGTTGTAACTGTTTTTTTACAGGAGGAACCATGCAGAAGGAGATTCACGGAGAATTATTCAATATTCCGAGACATGTTGCCATCATATTAGATGGCAATGGTAGATGGGCAAAGAAGCGAGGCCTTCCAAGAAATATGGGACATAAGGAAGGTGCGAAGGTGGTAGAACAGATTTGTGAGGATGCATATAATCTGGGAATTGAATATCTGACAGTATATGCATTTTCAACTGAGAACTGGAAACGGCCTGAAGAAGAGGTGAACGGGCTGATGTACCTGTTGCGAAGCTATCTGAAATCGTGGGAGAAGAAGGCCAAAAAAGAAAAGCTGAAGATTCGTGTGATTGGAGATAAGTCCGGATTGGATCCCGATATTGTAGAGAGTATCAACAGACTTGAGGTAATGTCAAAGGACTACGATGGACTTAACTTCACGATTGCAATCAATTATGGTGGACGCGATGAACTGGTGCGTGCGGCAAAAAAGATTGGAATGGAACTGACATCCGGTAATATAGGGATTGATGACATTGATGAAAAGATGATTTCAGATCATTTGGATACAAAAGATCTTCCTGATCCGGACCTTCTGATCCGGACAAGTGGAGAACAGAGATTATCCAATTATATGTTATGGCAGCTTGGATATGCAGAGTTTTATTTCACTGATGTGCTGTGGCCTGATTTCACTAAAGAGGATATGATCAAGGCAATAGCGTACTATAATGGCAGAGAACGCAGATATGGTGGTGTGTAAAGATGTTTAAAGAGAGAGTAATTAGTTCAATCGTGTTAGTAGTTCTGTTTGTACTCGTATTCTGGTTAGGACCGGTTGTGACAGGCGTTGCATTTTGTCTTGTGGCACTGAAGGGATTAAACGAACTGCTACGGGTATATCATTTGGATCAATCCGGATTTGGTATGCTTGGGTATGGCATGACCATCGTTTATTATGCAGTATTGATGCTCGGTTATGAGAAATATGCACTTGCACTGATCGTTTTATATTTACTCCTTGTATTATCAATCTATGTTTTTACATTTCCGAAATATAAGGATGCGGATATGCTGACAGCTTTTTTCGGGTTTATTTATGTAAGTGTATTGCTTTCTTATGTTTATCTGATCCGGAATATTCAACCGGCAGGCGGTGTTTTGGTCTATCTGATCTTTGTTTCATCATGGATCAATGATGTGTTTGCATATCTGACCGGTATCACACTTGGCAGACATAAGATGACACCGAAGCTAAGCCCAAAGAAAAGCGTAGAAGGCTTTATAGGCGGAATTGTAGGTGCGGGTGTTGTCGGGGCGATTTTTGGTGCACTATTCCCGGTTCTTGTGCATCCGATGGATAACAGTGTGTTGATATTTGCACTTGTAGGAGCAGTTGGGGCGTTTCCGGCAGTTGTAGGCGACCTGACAGCCTCAGCTATTAAGCGGAATCATGATGTAAAGGATTATGGGCATTTAATTCCCGGACACGGAGGAATCATGGATCGATTTGATAGTGTCATATTTACGGCACCGATTGTATATTATATGTTGACGATTGTAGGTAAATTTTAGGTGAGTAGGAATAGAATGAAGAAAATAGCAATTATGGGGTCTACGGGTTCTATTGGAACGCAGACGCTTGAGATAGTAAGAGAGAATCAGAAATATGATGAATGGGCATTAGATGTCGTTGCATTATCGGCAGGTTCCAATGTTTCTTTGCTGGCAAAGCAGATTCTGGAGTTTCATCCATCGCTGGCGGTTATAGCACAGGAAGAGGATGTCAGTCGTCTCAGAGAACTGATCGGTGATGAACCTGTGGAAATCTTATGTGGTATGGATGGTCTGCTGGCACTTGCAACGCATCCTGACAGTGATATACTTGTGACAGCAATTGTTGGAATGATAGGTATCAGACCGACCATTGCAGCGATGAAGGCCGGAAAAGATATTGCACTGGCGAATAAGGAAACCTTGGTGACTGCCGGACATTTGATCATGCCGCTGGCAAAGCAAATGGGCGTTTCTATCTTGCCGGTGGACAGTGAACACTCTGCAATTTTTCAAGCTTTACATGGGGAACATGCTAGTCAGGTACACAAATTACTAATTACAGCCTCCGGTGGACCGTTTAGAGGGCGTACGAAAAATGAACTTGAAAATGTTTGTGTAGAGGATGCTTTAAAACACCCGAACTGGTCAATGGGACGAAAGATTACGATTGATTCTGCAACATTGGTGAATAAAGGCTTAGAGGTTTTAGAGGCACATTGGCTGTTTGATATGGACTTTGACGACATAGAAGTTGTAGTGCAGCCGCAGAGTCTGATTCATTCTATGGTGGAATTTAAGGATGGAGCAGTGATGGCACAGCTTGGCACACCGGATATGCGTGTACCGATCCAATATGCATTGTATTATCCGGATCGTGTGTTTTTACCTGGTGACAGACTGAATTTTTCGGCGATTCGCAGCATTACATTTGAGCAGCCTGATACCGATGTGTTTTTGGGATTGCCATTGGCGATTCGTGCCGGCAGAATAGGAGGCAGCATGCCGGTCGTTTTGAACGCTGCAAATGAATATGCTGTTGCAAGATTTTTGGAGAAGCGAATTCAGTTTTTAGATATTTATCGTATGATAGAAATGGCAATGGATGCACATTCTATGATTAAGGATCCGTCACTGGAAGAAATTTTAGAGACGGAGAAGTGGGTATATCAGTATTTAGGAAGCAGGTGGAAGTTTGAGTAATCTTATTAATATTCTCATTATAGTTTTAGTGTTTGGATTGTGTATCATGATTCATGAATTTGGACATTTTATCACAGCCAAAAAAAGTGGTGTACAGGTAAATGAATTTGCAATCGGTATGGGTCCGAAGCTGTTTGGAAGGCAGCGGGGAGAAACCCTGTATTCACTCCGGTTGTTACCAATTGGGGGATTTTGCGCAATGCTTGGCGAGGATGAGAGTTCTGAGGATCCGCGCGCATTTTGTAATGTCAATGTCTGGAAAAGGATATTGATCGTAATTGCAGGTGCGTTGTTTAATTTCCTGCTCGCTTTTGGATTGGCTATCATTTTGACATCGTTTGTCGGGGTAAATACCAATGAGATCAGGCTTGTTTCAGAGAATACGGCAGCCGAGGAAGCAGGACTTCAGACAGGAGATAGGATCCTTCGATTAAATGGCAGTAGGATTTACAATTTCCGGGAAGTATCAGTTTTCATGCAATTTTATCATTCTGATGCACCTTTGCTCATGGAGATTGAGCGGGATGGTGTGAGAAGCAAGGTAGAGATCACGCCAAAGAAAACAGAGACAGGCAATTACCAGATAGGAATTGCGGGAGGATATCAGAAGGCGTCCGGTCTGCTGCAGGTGATTGCATATAGTGGATTGGAAGTGCGTTATTGGATTAAAACAACATTCGTCAGTCTGAAACAGCTATTTACCGGTGGTGTCGGGATCAAGGATCTGTCAGGTCCTGTCGGTATCGGCTCTACTATGAATGAAGTGATAGTAGAAGCACAAAAAGAAGGCGGCGCAATGGATGTATTTTTGAATGTGATCAATTTTGCAATCCTTCTGACAGCAAACCTTGGTGTTATGAATCTGTTGCCTCTGCCGGCACTCGATGGTGGACGGTTCGTGTTTTTGCTGTTCGAGGCAGTCACCAGAAAACGTGTACCTGCTGACAAGGAGGCAATGGTGCATGCGGTAGGCATGGTATTGTTGTTTGGCCTTATGGCGGTTGTGATGTTCCAGGATATTGTGAAATTGATACACTAAGGAAGAAAGGCTGGTTTAAGATGTTTCGTGATCATACCAAACAAATTCAGATAGGAGACCGGGTGATTGGCGGTGGCAATCCAATCCTGATACAGTCTATGACAAATACGAAGACGGAGGATGTAGATGCTACAGTTACGCAGATTTTAGGTCTGGAAGCGGCGGGATGTGATATTATCAGATGCACTGCCAATACAATGGAAGCCTGTAAGGCACTTTCAGATATTCGCGCAAGGATTCATATTCCGTTGGTGGCAGATATACATTTTGATTATAAGCTGGCAATTGCAGCAATAGAACATGGTGCTGATAAGATCCGCATCAATCCGGGTAATATCGGCGGCAGCGACCGAGTGCAGGCGGTTGTAGATTGTGCAAAAGCACATCAGGTTCCTATCCGGGTAGGTGTGAATAGTGGGTCGCTGGAGAAAGAACTGGTAGAACGGTATCACGGAGTGACAGCAGAGGGACTGGTAGAGAGTGCACTGGATAAGGTTGGTATGATCGAATCTATGGGATATGACCAAATGGTGATCAGTATTAAGTCTTCTGATGTTATGATGTGTGTAAAAGCACATGAGATGATCGCGCAGCGTACCGGATATCCATTGCATGTGGGTATTACAGAGGCAGGCACCCTGCTTCGGGGTAATATCAAATCAGCAGTAGGATTAGGGATGATCCTTGGACAGGGAATCGGTGATACCATCCGTGTATCATTGACAGGAGATCCGATTCATGAAATTACATCTGCCAAAATGATATTAAAGACACTGGGACTCCGTACAGGAGGAATCGAGGTAGTATCCTGCCCGACATGCGGAAGGACCTCGATTGATCTGATCGGGTTGGCCAATCAGGTAGAGACACTTGTTTCAGATTTTGAACATCTGAATATTAAGGTAGCAGTTATGGGATGCATTGTAAATGGACCGGGAGAAGCAAAAGAAGCAGATCTTGGAATTGCCGGGGGCAATGGGGAAGGACTGCTGATAAAGAAGGGGCAGATCATAAAGAAGATGCCGGAGGCTGAATTGCTGTCTGCACTTCGATATGAACTGGAGAATTGGAGTGATTGATTTGGCTGAGCCAACATTATTTTATGATACATTTTCGGATTTTGAACCTCCGAAGAGAATCAAAGAAGAATTTAATAATGTTTTAGTAGAGAGGGTCGTTATGAAACGATCCTCTAAGCAGCTTGTGATCTATATAACATCTGAACGTATCATACATAAAAATGATATATATGGTATGCAGAAGCTGTTAAAGGAATATCTGTTTCCACATCAATCAATGATGGTGCGGATTGAAGAATCCTATCAGCTGTCATCGCAATATGATCTGGCGGCTTTGGTTGATGCCTATAAGGATAGTATGATGACAGAACTGATGGAGGAAAGCACGATTGATTATCAGCTGATGAGCCGTGCAGAATGGTTTGTCAATGAACATATTCTGACACTTACATTAGATGATGATTTTCTGGCAAGAGAGAGATCACCGAAGATTAAAGACTATGTGGAACATGTGGTTAGAGACCGGTTTCACATGGATGTCAAGGTCGGTTTTGATTATACAGAAGAAGAGAAAATGATGCTGCGGGAGGCAAAAAAATTCCGGCTTGAACAGGAAACGATGCAGATGATGGAATCTGTCAGAAAAGCAAAGGAAGAAGCCGGTGAAAGCTATGAAGAAGATCCAGGAACGGATTTAGCGTCTGTGGATTCGCATGGACATGATAAGAAACTGACGAGAAAACAGCGCCAGGCGGAAGCTGTTTCTGAAAAGATGCAGAAAGAAAAGCAGGATGCCGGTAAAAAAGAAACTCCGAAGAAAGACTGGAAGGGTAGGAGTCGTAGAAATATGTCTGTGGATCCGGATGTGTTCTATGGACGCAATTGTGAAGGAGAAGTGATCAGCATCAGTGAACTGAGTGATGGTATCGGAGAGTGCGTGATCCGTGGACAACTGCGTGCAAAGACGCTGGAGCAAAAACCAATCAAGAATGAGAAGACAATACTTTCATTTCATATTACGGATTTTACGGATACCATTATATGTAAGATATTTGCAGCCAATTCAGATCTGGAACTGATCCTTGATGATCTGAAGGATAATGGCTTTTATAAGATCAAGGGTGTTCCCTTGTATGATGATTTTTCAAAAGAAGTGACGATGCAGTCGATTGTCGGTATCAAGAAAATTCAGGATTTTACGACCAGTCGTCAGGATAATGCGTTTGAAAAGCGTGTGGAATTGCATATGCATACAGGATATTCAGATCTGGACAGTGTAGTTTCAGTTGAGGAAATTATTAAGCGTGCAAGAGATTGGGGACATCCTGCTATTGCCATTACCGATCACGGTGTTGTACAGGCATTTCCGGTTGCAAATCATGCGAGGATCAAGAATGATCCGTTGAAGATCATATATGGTGTAGAAGGTTATTTTGTAGATGATCTGAATGATCTGGTACTGAATAGTCATGGGCAGAGTCTTGATGACAGTTATGTGGTATTTGATATTGAAACCACGGGAATCAACCCTGTCCAGCATACATTTATTGAATTTGGTGCAGTTAAGATTGTAAATGGAGAGATTGTAGATCGTTTTTCAAAATTTGTGAATCCTAAAAGACCAATTCCATATGATATTGAAAAGCTGACCGGGATCAATGATCACATGGTAATGGATGCCGATCCTTATGAAGTTGTATTGCCTGAATTCCTTGCATTTAGTAAAGGATCCGTGCTTGTGGCTCACAATGCAGGTTTTGATACAGGTTTTGTAAAACACTATGCAGAAATTCTGGGAGTACCGTATGATTTTACAGTTGTGGATACTTTGACGCTCAGTCATGTCCTGCTGCATAATCTCGGGAAATATACATTAGACAGAATCTGTAAATATTTAGGCGTACCCCTTGAGAATCATCATCGTGCGGTGGATGATGCAGAGGCAACGGCTCATATGTTTTTGAAATTATGTGAGATTCTTAGACATGATAATATTTCAAATCTGGATCAGGTGAATGAAATGGGAAATGCATCACCGGAAAAAGTTAGAAAGGGCAAGCGGTATCACGGTATCATCCTGTCTAAGAATGATACCGGAAGATATAATTTATACAGATTGATTTCTGAATCCCATATTACATATTTTAACAGATTCCCGATCATCCCAAAGAGTCTGATCCAAAAATACAGGGAGGGTTTGATTTTAGGCTCAGCATGTGAGGCAGGCGAACTGTTTCAGGCAGTATTAAACGGTGCACCGGATGATGAGATTGCAAGGCTGGTCAATTTCTATGATTATCTGGAGATCCAGCCAATAGGAAACAATATGTTTATGCTTCAGAACGCCAAACTGACGCATGTGAATTCAGTCGAGGATCTACAGGATCTGAATAGACAGATTGTGAAACTTGGAGAGACATTCCATAAACCGGTTGTTGCAACCTGTGATGTGCATTTTCTGGATCCGGAGGATGCAATATACAGAAGCGTGATTCAGGCTGCAAAGGGATATAAGGATGCAGATCATCAGGCCCCACTGTATTTTAGAACTACAGAGGAAATGCTTCGTGAATTTGAATATTTAGGCAGTGAAAAGGCACATGAGATTGTCATTGAAAACACCGTGAAGATTGCGGATATGATCGAGGATACCATTCCTGTAAGACCTGATAAATGTCCGCCGATCATTGAGAATTCAGATGAGACATTGACGCAGATCTGTTATGACAAGGCCCACGAGATATATGGCCCAAATCTTCCACAGATTGTAGAGGACAGACTGCAAAAGGAGCTGCATTCCATTATCTCAAATGGATTTGCGGTGTTGTATATTATTGCTCAGAAGCTGGTGTGGAAGTCCAACGCAGATGGTTATATGGTAGGCTCCCGTGGATCTGTCGGGTCATCGTTTGTAGCATGTATGGCAGGTATTACGGAGGTAAATTCCCTGCAGGCACATTATATCTGTCCAGAATGTCATTATGTAGATTTTGATTCAGAGATTGTGAAATCCAATTCGGGTAATTCCGGTTGTGATATGCCGGATATGGATTGCCCAAAATGCGGACATAGGCTGATCAAAGAAGGACATGATATTCCGTTTGAAACATTCCTTGGATTCAAGGGGGATAAAGAGCCGGATATTGATCTGAATTTTTCAAGTGAGGATCAGCCGCATGCACATGCCTATACAGAAGAATTATTTGGCAAGGGACATGCGTTCCGTGCCGGTACGATCGGCAAAGTTGCAGATAAGACTGCATTTGGATATGTATATAATTATTATAAGGATAAAGGCTTGACAAAGCGCAGATGTGAGATGGAGAGAATTGCTGCCGGTTGTACGGAGACAAAGAGGACTACAGGTCAGCATCCGGGTGGTATGATCGTTTTGCCGAGAAATGAGGAGATCTATCCATTTACCCCGATTCAGCATCCTGCAAATGATATGAATTGTGGCATCGTGACAACGCATTTTGAATACCATTCGATTGACCATAATTTGTTAAAACTGGATATTTTAGGACACGCAGATCCAACTATGATCCGCCGGTTGGAGGATCTGACCGGAAAAGATGCAAAAGAAATCCCTCTGGATGATAAAGGTGTGATGTCGATCTTTCATAGTACGGAAATCCTGGGAATTACACCGGAACAGATTGGCGGTACGAAACTTGGTTGTCTTGGGATTCCGGAGTTCGGAACAGATTTTGCCATGGGCATGTTAATTGAAACAAATCCGAAGAATTTTTCGGATCTTGCCCGTATTGCAGGTCTGTCTCATGGAACGGATGTGTGGCTTGGAAATGCACAGGATCTGATCCGCCAGGGAATCACAGAGTTGTCCGGTGCCATCTGTTGTCGAGATGATATCATGGTATATCTGATCCATATGGGACTGGATGCAGATACTGCATTTAAGATCATGGAGAATGTCCGGAAAGGTATTGTCGCCAAGGGTAAATGTGACAAATGGGATGAATGGAGACAGACAATGCTAGACCACGGTGTGCCGGAATGGTATATAGGTTCATGTGAGAAGATCAAATATATGTTCCCAAAGGCACATGCGGTTGCATATGTTATGATGGCGTGGCGGGTTGCCTGGTTTAAGGTGTATGAACCATTAGCCTATTATACGGCATTTTTCAGTATCCGGTCTAAGGCATTTGATTACGAGAAGATGTGCTTGGGACCAGATCGGCTGCAGGCTGAGATTGATGCTGTAAACAATAATCCGGCGCCGACACCGGTAGATCTGGATGCGCTGCGCGACATGCGTATAGTACAGGAAATGTATGCCAGGGGATTTACATTTATGCCGATTGATATTTATAAGGCAGATGCTTACAGATTCCAGATCATGGATGGAAAGATTATGCCGGCATTATCTACGATTGAAGGATTAGGAGGTAAGGCAGCAGAGCAGCTGCAGGATGCTGCAAAGGGCGGGATTTTCTATTGCAAACAGGAATTGAAAGAGCGTGCAAAGCTCGGTCAGAAAGCAATCGATAAATTATCTGATCTGGGAATTTTAGGGGATATGCAGGATACCCCGCAATACGATTTCTTTAGTATGCTTGGTATGTCTTCATAGCCGGAATCATAAGATATCGGATGGAAAATATGAGGGTGGAAGGGGATCCTTCTACCCTTGTTGTATTTATTGAGGTAATATTATATAAAAAACAAAAAATAATAAAAAACTGCTTGCATTCGAAGGGGAAGTATGCTATATTAGACAAGTCGCAAAGATAAGGTTCGTTGGTCAAGCGGCTAAGACGTCGCCCTCTCACGGCGAAAACAGGGGTTCGATTCCCCTACGAACTGCTTACTGATTCCATATCAGTACTATGAATGGTCTGTTGGTCAAGCGGCTAAGACGTCGCCCTCTCACGGCGAAAACAGGGGTTCGATTCCCCTACAGACTGCTATATATATTAAGTAAGAGCTGGTATTGCTACCAGCTCTTTTTCTACATCAGTTCTGCAATTCGGCTGACTGCCACATAGATGTCAGAGATCTTATACCATGTTGGAAAATCCACGATTCCGGTCTGTGGCAGTTTGAATATTTTCTGGAAGGTCCGTACCGCATTTTCGGTCTGACTGCCATATACACCATCAGCTGCGACTGTTGGAATTGCCGGATAATTTTGTGCAATACGATTTAGTTGTTCCTGCAGCTGACGCACTTTTTCGCCGCTGCTTCCAATCGTCAGATCATATCCGGGATAGGAGGATGGAATACCGGATATTGTATCCGTCTCATTGATATAGATACTGCTTCCATAGTAGTTTCTCAGAATTTCAATTGCGGTATAGTTTTGGTCTCCAAGATATTTTGATCCCCATTGGCTCATCCAGTTTGGACAGATAACACGCTTGCCGTCACAGTATTGTGTCAGGATAGGTTGTGTGACATTTGGCCTTGACAGATACTGGTCAAATATCCGGTCAACAACATTGGAAATACTGTCGTAGGTAGTCTTATTTTGCATCCACTTGTGATCAAAGGCTGTCGAGCTTGTTATGGTAAAATCATAGCCTTTATTGCGATACCATTCTGTATACACCCGATTGAGTGTAAAAGACATAATGGCAAGTACATTTGCCTCAATGGTAGCTTGCGGCCAGGTAGAATAGATCTCACAGCTGGCGACATTTTTAATATAATCCTTGTATTGAACATAATAATTGGTTGCTGTGTTGTCAGTCGGAGCACCATCATGTACGACTATGTATTCAGGGATCACGACGCGGCTTAATACAATTTCTCCGGATGCATTTACAGGCTTAATTTCTTCTTCTGCGATTTTAGGTGGATACAATCCCCACAGTGTATGGGGACCAATTGCAATCGGATTATATGTGTCAGCATCTGTCAGCTTTACCTTTAGCTGAATCTGCTGGTTTCCATCTTCTCCGGAGAATATCTGGACTCCGGATATTATTTCTTCTTCATAGTTTACTGCGCGGATACGGATATTGTATTCAGAATAGGGCTGATGATCCGTTGGCGTCATGCTATATTCGAGTGGTGGTGCAGGCAAAGCTACAGGTTCGGTAAATCCGTTTGCATCAGTATTGATCACTTCCAGGATCCGATCAGGATTTCCGGTGTCAGCAATTTCAATGGATGCGTTTGCAATTGGAAATTGTCCGGATGCGTTGGATACCTGAACGGTCAGTGTGCCATTGTCGATGTTATCATCTGTAGTTGATGTGGTAGAGGCATCTGCCTGCTGCATATAAAGATAATCTTCGTCTAAAAACATGTGTTTCCTTTTATACTTTTTCTCTTATGTATACACAGAAAGGAAAGCAAATATGCATGGATCATGTAAAGAAAACTTCAGAAATAGGAAACCATTTAATACTTTACTTCATTTTATGAAAAGAATATAATAGGACAGTGACTAGAGTGAGGGGATCATATAAATATGGAAAATAAAGATAAAAAGAAACCTTTGATCATATTAACCGGACCCACTGCGGTTGGCAAGACTGCACTTTCGATTGCACTTGCTAAAGCAGTTGACGGTGAGATTATTTCGGCTGATTCCATGCAGGTATATCGAGGTATGGATATTGGAACAGCGAAGATCACGCCACTGGAAATGGATGGAATTTCGCATTATCTGATTGATGTATTAGAGCCGGAGGAGTCCTTTGATGTAACCCGGTTCCAACAGATGGCAAAACAGGCTATGGAAAAGATCTATCAAAAAGGAAAGATTCCGATAGTGGTCGGAGGTACCGGATTTTATATACAGGCACTATTGTATGATATTGATTTTCATGAGCAACAGCCGGACACAGCGTATAGAGATTCCCTATGGAAATTATACGAACAACACGGACCACAGTATCTGCATGCAATGTTAGAGCAGGTTGATGTACAGGCATCACAGGAGATTCATTATAATAATGTAAAACGTGTGATCAGGGCATTGGAATATTTTCACCTGACAGGTCAACCGATTTCCAAACACAATGCACAGCAGCGTGAGAGATCTTCTCCTTATCACTATGCATATTTTGTGTTAAATCAAGATCGGCAGGTGTTGTATGACAGAATTGATCAACGAATTGATCAGATGCTGGATGCCGGACTTGTATCAGAAGTGCAAATGCTTTATGAGCGGGGATGTCATAAAGGCATGGTTTCCATGGAAGGTCTGGGATACAAGGAAATACTTTCTTATCTCATGGGGGAATGCACCTTGGAAGAGGCGGTTTATATACTAAAAAGGGATACCAGACATTTTGCGAAACGGCAGATCACATGGTTTAAGCGAGAAAAGGAAGTCATCTGGCTGGATAAGGCTGTTTATCCATCAGAAAGAGATCTGTTAGAGAAAATATTACTGATATTACAACAAAAAGAAATATGCAACAATCATATTATTATGTAAATGAAACGGAGAGAATTATGGAAACAAAAGAGATATATGCACAATTGGGCATTTGTGAATCGGTTTACTTGTTTTGTGAAGAAATTGAGAAGTCGTTACAATCTCGTTTTGCAGAGATTGATAAGACAACAGAGTATAACCAGATGAAGGTGATTGCCGCAATGCAGAAGAATCGTCTTGGAGAGGCGCATTTTGCAGCTACAACCGGATATGGTTATAATGATCTTGGCCGTGAAGCGTTAGAGGCCATTTATGCAGATGTATTTCATACAGAAGATGCTCTTGTCAGACCGCAGATCACATGTGGTACGCATGCTTTAGGGATTGCACTTTCTTCGAACCTAAGACCCGGGGACGAATTATTGTCGCCGGTAGGTAAGCCATACGATACTTTGGAAGAAGTGATCGGAATTCGCCCTTCTAAGGGATCCTTAAAAGAATATGGCATCACATATCGGCAGGTTGATCTGCTTGCAGATGGAGGTTTTGATTATGATGGAATCAGGGCAGCCATCAATGACCGGACAAAGCTTGTTACAATCCAGCGTTCCAAAGGATATCAGACAAGACCTACTTTATCTGTAGAGCGAATCGGGGAATTGATCGCATTTATTAAGAACATCCGTCCGGATCTGATCTGTATGGTTGATAATTGTTATGGTGAATTCGTGGAAACAATGGAACCATCCGATGTAGGTGCAGATATGGTAGTTGGTTCTCTAATCAAGAATCCGGGTGGTGGACTGGCTCCGATCGGTGGATATATCTGTGGAACAAAAGCATGTGTAGAAAATGCTGCATATAGACTGACTACACCGGGGCTTGGTAAGGAAGTTGGTGCAACGCTTGGTATTACCAGTCAGTTGACACAGGGATTGTTTCTGGCACCGCAGGTTGTAAATGGTGCTTTGAAGGGTGCGATCCTAGCAGCCAATATATATGAAAAGCTTGGATTTGCCTGTGTACCGGATTCCGTGGAATCCCGGCATGATATTATTCAAGCGGTAACTTTTGGAGATCCTCAAAAAGTGATTGCATTCTGTGAAGGGATTCAGGCGGCTGCACCGGTTGACAGTTATGTGGTGCCGGAGCCTTGGCCGATGCCGGGATATGATAGTGATGTGATTATGGCTGCCGGTGCATTTGTATCAGGATCTTCTATTGAATTATCTGCAGATGCACCAATGAAAGAGCCTTATGCAGTGTATTTTCAGGGTGGTCTGACATATTATCATGCAAAGCTTGGAATGATGATGTCCCTACAGAAAATGGTAGATAAAAAGCTGATTTCATGGTAAAATATTACTTTGAAATTTCGAAATATAAGGCGTTGGAGGTGAGTTTTATGAAGAGCAAGAATGGCTGGGTGATGCTGATCATTATATTATGTGGTATTGTATTAGGGGGATTTATTGCTTATCTGACACAGGGCGTTGGATTCCTTAGCTGGCTGAATTATGGACAGGTATTCGGTCTGACCTCGCCGGTTGAACTGGATCTTGGTATTTTAGTTCTGACATTTGGATTGACAATCAGAATTACAATCGGCAGTATTCTAGGTTTGATTTTGGGAATTATTATTTATAAACTGTTATGACTGTATTAATCTCTGAAAGGGAGGAATCTATATAGAGAGAATGAAAGAAATGCCGGAAACGGAGAGACCATATGAGAAGGCATGCAGATATGGTGTGCAGGCTTTATCCGATGCAGAACTGCTGGCAGTTGTACTTCGGACCGGAACAAGGAATATGAATTCTGTATCCTTAGCCCGAAAAATATTGTCAATGCATCCGATTTATCAGGATTTAAGGTCGTTGAATCATTTGTCAAGACAACAGCTGGTCAGTGTAGAGGGAATCGGTGAGGTGAAAGCAACACAGCTTCTATGTGTAGCAGAGCTTGCAAAAAGAATTGCATGTACGACAGCAAAGGAAATGATATCCTACACGGATCCGCAAAGTATTGCGGCATATTATATGGAGCAGCTGCGGCATTTGGAGCATGAAGAATTATGGGCGGTATTTTTCGATTACAAATGCAGAATGATTTGTGATGCATGTATGTCAATCGGTACAACAAACTGCACGGTGACGACACCGCGGGACATTTATACAGCGGCACTCAGATGTGGTGCCAGCCATGTTGTGATCCTGCATAATCATCCGTCAGGAGATTGTACGCCGAGCAGACAGGATCATACATTCACCAGACAGATCGCTGCTGCCGGGGATATGATCGGGATTCCGTTAGCAGACCATATTGTGATTGGAGATCGTAGATATTTTAGTATGAAAGAAAGAGGATTCATGTAATGAGATTTAAAGAGAAGCATGAAGTGCCACCAAAGTATATATTGTTAGGTATGACCGGATTATGTCTTTTGTTTTTGCTGATCTCACTGTTATGTGAGAATCTGTTATATCCGTTGAAGAGTGTGACGACTACATTGATTGTTCCGATGCAGCAGACCATCAACGCAGTTGGTGTTTATGTTGAGAGCAAGTCTAAAATGTTAGAAGAACTGCGTTCTTTGCAGACGGAAAATGATATGTTAAAGGAGCAGCTTGAGACATATAAATCAGAAGCCAAGGAGTATCAGCAGGATATCTATGAGCTTGACAGACTGAGATCTTTATATAATCTGGATGCAACTTACCCAAGCTATAATAAGGTGGCAGCCAGAGTCATTTCAAAAGATACAGGCAATTGGTTTAATACTTTTGTGATCAATAAGGGAACCAAGGATGGTATAGATGTTGATTGTAATGTATTAGCCGGAAATGGTTTGGTAGGGATTGTGACAGAAGTGGGTAAAAACTGGGCCAAAATCCGTACGATCATTGATGATACCAGTAAGGTCAGTGCTATGTTTATCAATAATTCGGAATTATGTACAGTGTGCGGAAATCTAACAGAGATTGAAGACGGATATATTGATGTAGTTTATATTGATAAGGGTGCAGATGTGAATAATGGCGACGAGCTGGTTACATCATATATCAGTGATAAATATCTGTCCGGAATTACGATTGGGTATGTCAGTGATATTACCCTGGATGCCAATAACCTTACAAAATCTGCTAAGATTATTCCTGTCGTTGATTTCTCCAATATTCAGGAGGTATTAGTCATTACAGAAAAGAAACAGCAGGTCGAGGAGTAATATGATTAGAGTAATTGTACTTGGAATTTTGATTATAATTTCATTTTTATTGCAGACATCTGTATTCAATCTGATACCGCTTGCCGGAGTTGTTCCAAATGTATTGCTTGTCCTTACCATGTCGTTTGGTATGATGCGTGGTCGGCGTGAGGGCATGCTGGTTGGTTTTTTTGGAGGATTACTGATTGATATTTTCTATGGATTTGCAATCGGACCATATGCACTGATCTATATGTATTTTGGGTATTTGAACGGATTGTTCCATAGATTCTATTATGTGGAAAATGTGCTGCTTCCATTAGTTATGATCGCAGCAAATGAATGGTTATATGGTACGATTGTATATGTTATATTTTTCCTGATGCGAAACAGACTGCAGTATGGTTTTTATCTGCAGAATATTATTGTGCCGGAAATGATCTATACGATGCTGGTTACACTTGTATTATACCGGTTATTGATGCATATCAATAAAGGATTGAAGCATATTGAGGAAGGAAGTGAAGCATAGTGTTGCATGAAATGCTGGAAGCAATAAAAGAGAATATCAAGAACTATGTAACACACCGTCTGTTTATTGTTACAATTCTGGCGATTGTCATGTTTTCTGCGTTGATTCTGCGTCTGTTCAAACTACAGATTATTGAAGGCGAAGAGCATTTGAATAATTTCACTTACAAGATAGAAAGAAGTCTGCCAACAGATGCTTCCAGAGGCAATATCTATGACCGGAACGGTAATCTGTTAGCTTATAATAAGCTGGTTTATTCCGTTACCTTTGGTAATTCCAGTGAATTGGTTGCCAAATCAAAAGAATCCGGTATGTCTGAGAATGCACTCAAGAATCAGATTGTGAATGAAACGATTCAGATTCTGGAGCAGAATGGTGATTCTATCGTGAATAATTTTAATATCAGTCTGAATAGTCATGGACAGCTGATCTATACAGTAGAGGGTACTTCTCTGAAGAGATTTCTTATGGATGTTTATAGCGTACAGAAGTATGATGACCTGAAGAATGATCAAAAGGATGCATCAGCGAAGGAAGTGTTTGATTTTCTTTGTGGAAAGAAAATGTTTGATATTGACAGTTCCTATTCGGTGGAAGATGCTCTTAAGATCATTTCTGTCCGGTATAGCTTATGGCTGAACCGCTATCAGCAGTATGTACCGGTTACGATTGCGTTGGATATCAGCAAGGAATCTATGGCTGTGATCCAGGAAAATTCAGACCGGTTGTTAGGAATGGATGTGATCGTAGATTCCATTCGTCAGTATAATGATGCAGAATATATGGCTCACATTATCGGATATATTGGTAATATTTCGTCAGAAGATATGGAGGAACGGAATCAGAGTCTCCCGGAGGACAATCAGTATACCTCAACTGATATGGTGGGTAAGGTTGGATTGGAAAAAGAACTGGAATCGGATCTGCGGGGCACAAAGGGGACGCAGAAGATGTATGTGGATAATCTGGGTCGTGTTTTGGAAGTCAACGAAACTGTTGACGCGGTGCCTGGTAATGATGTCTATCTGACGATTGACAAGGATCTGCAGATATATTGCTACAATGCGATAGAAGATGAGTTGGTTGGTATATTGTTATCGAATATGAATGCGGGAACTGCTACCAGTAATAAAAAGGGAGATGTTCTGATTCCACAGTATCAGGTTTATTTCGCTTTGTTTGATAATAATGTGATTGATTACAGTCACATGCAGGCATCTGATGCAAGCCAGACAGAAAAAGAGGTCTATAACAGTATCAGTCAGTCCGGTAAGACAATAACAGACTGGGTGAAAACAGAATTGACAAGTAGTTTTACGCAGATGCGCAGATTGTCACAGTCAAGACAGGATTATATGAAATATATATATTCCATGCTTCGGAAATCAGATATTATTTCCTTATCGGTTATAGGAGAAAAAGATGAAAAATATCTGGAGTATTGCGATGATAAACTGTCTCTGGGAGAATACCTGCAATATGCGGTTTCTAAGGGTGCCTGTGATGCTTCTGATTTTAATATCGATACAAAATACTATACATCAGAAGAGATCTATAATGCTCTGGTAGACTATATTATTCAAACAATTACGGATGATGTTGAATTTAATAAGCTTGTCATTGAAAATATGATCAAAAACCGAGAGATCAGCTACAGCAAGATTGCAGCGATCCTGGTGGATCAGGGTGTGCTTGCACAAGATGATACAGATTATGCAAGTTTTCGTTCCGGAAAGATTGGTTCGTATGAATTTATAAGACGGAAGATTTCCAATAAAGATATTACACCGGCACAGCTTGGATTGGATCCATGTTCAGGATCCATTGTGGTCACAGATGTCAATTCAGGTGAGGTATTGGCAATGGTCAGTTACCCTAGCTATGATAATAACCGTCTGACGAATTCCGTTGAGGCAGATTATTTTGAGCAGTTGACAAATGATAAAACAACACCATTATATAACAGGGCGACACAGCAACGGACAGCACCGGGATCTACATTTAAGATGTTGACAGCTGTGGCGGCGATGAGTGAGAAGGTGATCTCACCGAATGGCACGATCACAACAAGAGGCTATTTTGATAAGATACCAAATCCGGCAAGATGCTGGATTTATCGAAGCTCGCATCGTTCACACGGTACGATCAATATTCCAAAAGCACTTGAAGTTTCTTGCAATTACTTCTTTTATGAACTGGGTTATCGTCTGGGTACGAAATCAAACGGCTCCTTTAGTGACAGTCTGGGACTTGAGAAGATCAAAAAATATGCAGAAATATTTGGATTTGGTGCGAATTCCGGTATTGAACTGCCGGAGGCGGAGCCAAAGATTTCCGACACAGATGCAGTGCGTTCTGCTATTGGTCAGGGTACCCATAATTATACGGCAACACAGATGTCCAAGTATGTTACGGCAATTGCCAACGAAGGTACCAGCTATGATCTGAGCCTTGTAAAAGAAGTGAAAAGCTTTTCAGGGGATGTGGTCCGAGAAGCATCTCATCATGTTTCCGGAGAGATCAAACTATCCTCTGATGTATGGAATGTGATTCACAATGGTATGCGCCGGGTTGTTGAAAAGCATACATCCAGCAGTGCGTTGATCAATCGTATCAAGGTTGATGTAGCAGGTAAGACCGGTACTGCTCAGGAAAACAAAAACAGACCATCCCATGCATGGTTTGTATCCTATGCACCATATGACAATCCGGAGGTGTCTGTGACAGTGCAGATTCCATTTGGATATTCTTCCGGAAATGCAGAGGAGCTGGCAGGATTTGTTTATGCATATCTCTATGATCCGACAATTCTGAATACAGAAAACGTTTCGGGTAATGTAAGTGTGTCAGATTAAGGCAGATGATGTCGGATGTTTTCTGTGACAAATATTATATTTTACTTGCTATGAAATAACGATTAGTATATTATAGTATTTAGGGATTTTGTGTAGTTTGGAGGCATTTTATGAATCATCCTGTAATGATAAAGGGAAATAAATATGGCATACGGCTGGTACTTGATCCTGATATTCCGTTTGATGAATTGCTGTCTATGATAGGGCAGAGATTTAAAGAAGCACAGCGCTTTTTTCAGGGGAATGTCAATATGGCCTTAACGATTGATGGCAGATCTTTGTCAGATGAACAACTGGATGCGTTGTTAATGAAGATCAAGGAAGAAACAGATCTGGATATCTCGTGTGTGTTAGATGAGGTGGATGAGAAACTGATCGATCAGCGGATGCAGACAGATCAGCCGGATCCGGTCACACAAGAGGTCAATTTGGACATGCCACAGGTAGATATACAGCCGGAAACAGAGATTCAAACAGAGGATATAACCGAAGCAGCACCACCTAAAATGGTATATGAGAACAGAGAGACACTGTTGAATAATGACAGTATGTTTTACAAGGGAACCCTGCGTTCCGGGCAATCGATCGAATCGGAGGGAAGCATTGTTATTCTTGGTGATGTGAATCCCGGAGCAAGTGTGATCTCATCGGGAAATATCATTGTGATCGGCAGACTGAAAGGCATGGTACATGCGGGTGCTGCTGGCAATGTGAACGCTTTTGTTCTTGCATTGTCGATGAACCCAATGCAGATTCGAATTGCGGATGCGATTGCAAGAAGTTCGGATAAGCCAAAGCGCAGACCGGATGATGAGGCGAAGATTGCATTTTTAGATCAAGGTAATATTTATATTGAACCGGTAAAAAAATCCGTGCTCAATGATATACATTTATAATTACGAACTTTAGATGATGGAGGATATGAAATGAGTGAGGTTATTGTTATTACTTCAGGTAAGGGAGGCGTAGGTAAGACAACTACTACAGCAAATGTTGGTACAGGTCTTGCTATGTTAGACAAGAAGGTTGTTCTGATTGATACAGATATCGGGCTTCGTAATCTGGATGTGGTTATGGGTCTTGAGAATCGTATTGTATACAATCTTGTAGATGTAGTAGAGGGAAATTGTAAGTTTAAACAGGCGTTGATCAAGGATAAGAAATATCCGAATCTGCACCTGCTGCCTTCTGCACAGACCAGAGATAAGACATCCGTTTCTCCGGAACAGATGAAAAAGCTTGTAGAGGAGCTTAAGGAAGAATTTGATTACATAATTCTTGATTGTCCTGCCGGGATTGAGCAGGGATTTAAGAATGCGATTGCGGCTGCGGATCGTGCGATCGTAGTGACAACGCCTGAGGTATCTGCTATCCGGGATGCAGACCGTATTATCGGACTTTTAGAGGCAAATGAAATCAAGAAGTCTGATCTGGTTGTCAATCGTATTCGTATGGATATGGTAAAGCGTGGAGATATGATGTCTATTGATGATGTTGTAGAAATTCTTGCGATCAACCTGATCGGTGTCGTACCGGATGATGAGAATATTGTCATTGCGACGAATCAGGGCGAGCCGCTGGTTGGTGATAATTCATTGCCGGGCCGGGCATACATGAATATCTGTAAGCGTATCCTTGGAGAAGAGGTTCCGTTTTTGGATTTGACGAATCCGGGATTCTTTAAGAAGCTTTCTAACATGTTTAAGAAGAACAATTAAGGAAGAGGGGTGCAAAAGAGTATGGGTATTTTCGATTTATTTACCAAGAAGAAGAGTTCAGGCGACACGGCAAAGGACAGGCTGAAGCTTTTGCTGGTTTCGGACAGAGCAAATTGTACACCTGATGTGATGGAGCAGATCAAGAATGATATTATTCAGGTGATTGCCAAGTATATGGAGATTGATGCGGATGGCTTAGATATCCAGATCACATCGACGGAATCCAATGAAGGGAATGGTGCCGTTCCTGCATTGATCGCAAATATTCCGATCAAGGATATGAAGCAGAAAGACATCAATCATATTAATAAATCATAAAATAAGGAATTAAAGTGGAATAAATGTTCGAGAAATATAGATTGCGTAATTACAATTTCAGATTGGTTATTCTGGTCATGGCATTGTGTGTTATGGGGACAATTATTATTAACAGTGCTGACAGCTCCTACCTGAGAAAACAGATTCTGGGTGTTGGGATATGTTTGATCGGTATGCTGGTATTATCTGTGATTGATTATCATTTCTTGTGTAAAATGTTTATTCCGTTATATATTTTCAATCTGATCATGCTGGGATTGATATTCGTGGTGGGATATGAGAATAATGGTGCAACCCGGTGGTTTAAGATTTCAGATTCTTTGACGATTCAGCCGTCGGAGTTCACGAAAGTGATCATGGTGATATGTCTTGCAACGGTATTAGCTAAGATTAACACGGATCTGAATACATTAAGGAGTCTTGCTCTGATTGCTGCTATCTGTGCAGTTCCGGTTTTTCTGGTATTTAAGCAGCCGGATCTGTCAACAACGATAGATATTTTTGTTATTTTGTTTATGATGATCTTTGTTGCAGGGCTCAGCTATAAGCTGATCGGCATAGCAATTCTTGTTTTGATTCCGGTGGCCGGTGCGTTTTTATGGTATGTGCAGACTCCTAATCAGGTGCTTCTGACCGAGAACCAGTTAGGTCGTGTACTTGCATTTTTATATCCACAGGATTATGCGAACACAACATATCAACAAGACAATTCCATTATGGCGATTGGTTCAGGTATGCTGAATGGAAAGGGACTTAACACAAGTACGATCGCAACTGTAAAAGAAGCGAATTTCATATCAGAACAGCAGACGGATTTTATTTTCTCAGTTGTAGGAGAGGAACTGGGATTTATTGGATGCACAGTGATTATTGCGTTGATTGCATTACTGGTGTTTGAGTGTATCCGGGTAGCAAGAAAGGCTGCCGATAAGGAGGGTATGCTGATCGCCACGGGTGTTGCAGTCTGGATGAGTTTTCAATCATTTGTGAATATAGGGGTTGCCACAGGAATTCTTCCTAATACAGGAATTCCATTACCTTTTATTAGTTATGGATTAAGCTCCCTGGTAAGTTCCTGTGCCGGGATCGGACTGGTATTAAATGTGGCATTGCAGCGTAGAAAATTCTAATCTATGAGGGAGGTTATGTAAATATGAACATTGGATTGATCGCACATGATGCAAAAAAGAAATTAATGCAGAATTTCTGTATTGCATATAGGGGTATATTGAGTAAGCATGAATTATATGCAACCGGAACGACCGGAAGACTGGTAGAGGAAGTTACCAATTTGACAGTTCACAAATACCTTGCAGGACATTTAGGTGGTGTACAGCAGCTTGGATCTGAGATTGAAAATAACGATCTGGATATGGTGATTTTTCTACGAGATCCATTGACAAAAAAGTCACATGAACCGGATATTAACAATATATTTGCGTTGTGTGATATGCATAATATTCCATTAGCTACCAATCTTGCAACAGCAGAACTTCTGATCAAGGCAATGGATCATGGGGATCTGGACTGGCGTGAGATGTTCAAATAATATTAGATAGGTGAAATAATATGAAGTATCTAAAGATACTGTTACTGATAAGTATCACATTAGGAATTACGATGCTATCCGGATGCGTATTTCATCCGGATCGGGCGTTTGATCCACACGCAGTAGTGACGGTCAATACAGACCAATCCATTATTATGCATGATACTGCAGCATTTGCGCAGAATCTTGCAGTCATTACACCGGAGGAAACTTTAGTTGGAGGCTTTGATGCCACCGGTATAGGAACCGCTCTGCTGGTGGATGATACGGATGCGCAGACGATAGTATCTTATGGTGGGGATCAGAAAATCTACCCGGCAAGCATGACCAAGGTTATGTCCGGCATTCTGATCGCGGAAGCATTAGAAAATGGCACTTTGAATATGGATCAGGTTGTTACGGTTTCACAGAATATTGTGTTGGAAGCTGGGGCTGCGAAACTAAACCTTATGAGTGGTGATCAGATTACGGTCAAAAATCTTGTCTATGGATATCTTGTTCGGTCATTGAATGATTGTGGTATCGTTTTAGCACAGCAGATTGCAGGTTCTGAAGCTGCATTTGTTGAACTGATGAACCAGAAAGCACAGATGCTGGGTGCCACACATACACATTTTGTCAATTGTCATGGGTTGCATAATGATGATCACTATACAACAGCATATGATCTCTATCTGTTTTTCAGGGAATTTGCTTCACATGAACTGGTACATGAAATAGATCAGATTACTAAGTATGATTTGTCCTATACAAATGCAGCGGGAGAACCTGTTATGCTGACCATTGAGAGTACAAATGGTTTCTTAGCGGGGACATATCCATTGCCTTCGAAGTATCAGATCGGGGCATGGAAGTCAGGAACAACCAAGGCTGCCGGTTTTTGTCTGATCATGCAGGTTCAGTATCAGGAACACAGTTATTTTGCGGTGATCTGCAAGGCGGATGATCGAGATATGCTATATCAGAAAATGGCACAATTAGTACAGTGTATTCCGGAAGAATGAGTAGAAAACCTTGTTATTATAAGATAATTGTACTATAATATGACACAGGATAAATAAGGCATTTAAGGAGGATATGGGAATGTTAGAGATTGTTGCAGGCGAAAAGGGTACGGGAAAGACAAGAGTATTGATCAACAAGGCAAATGATGCTGTGAAGGTAGCCAGCGGTAATATTGTTTACATGGACAAGAATAACAAGCATATGTATGAATTGAGTAATCGTGTCAGACTCATCAATATTCCAGCTTTTCATATTGACAATTCTATCATGTTCTTAGGTTTTTTATATGGTGTATTATCTCAGGATCACGATCTTTCCCAGATATACATTGACAACTTTTTCTCAACAAGCAATGCAGATGAGAATGCTTTTTCAGATATTGTAGATACATTGCTCAAGATATCAGAGGAGTATGAAGTGGATATCATTGTAAGTATTGCCAAGTCAAAAAAGAATCTGCCGACAGAATTGATCCCTTATGTGACTGTGGAATTATAATGACAGTACAAAGCTGTCGTACATTATATTTCGTACGACAGCTTTTTCTGTTTACATTATTCTGCAATGTTTTGCATTCTTCCGTAATAGGAGATTGCATATAATCCACCGATACCGACGATGGCATATATGATTCTTGTGAGGAATGACATTTGACCGAAAAGTGTACTTACTAAGTCGAAGTCAAAGAATCCGATCAGACCCCAGTTGATACATCCGATGATCACAATCGTCAGGATTGTATAGTCAAGACCTTTTGATTTCATAGTTTCGCCTCCTGATTCATATTTATTTCCAGGTATTGATTAACCGACATTAGTAGTATTTATCAAACAATCTAAGATTATACATATATATGATTGTATTTAGGAGGAATTATGGCTTCTAAAAAAAAGAATATCGTACAATTTCGAAAGCCATTTAATATTAATATCGGACTTATCATTTTTGTGATTATTTTTGTGTATCTGATTGCAGAAATTGTAACATCCATTCGCAAGGTGACCCCTTCCGTGTATTGTGTGGAGCACAGCTATATCGATAATAATTTATATGTTACCGGTATAGCGATCCGTGAAGAAAAGCTTGTCAATGCAACAGATGCAGGATATGTCAGCTATTATATCAGAGATGGCGAACGTGTAGGTAAAAATGCTACGGTTTATACAGTAGATGAGACCGGAAGTGTATATGATTATCTTGCAGAGAATGCATCGGATGCCCTACAGATGGGAAGTGAGGACTATGCACTTATCAAGAATAGGATTGCAATGTTCCGTTCAAGTTATTCAGAAGATGCCTATTATAATACTTATAATTTTAAATATGATCTGCAAAATCTGGTATTGGAGATCAATAATGATCTGCTGATCGAGCAGGCAACCAGCCAGGATGGTACTTCTGTGGGTACATTTAAAACAATTCCAGCCGAAGAAAGCGGAATTGTAACCTATTATGAAGATGGGTATGAAAATGCCACAGTAGACAATATAAAGTCAGAAATGTTTGATCAGACGAAATATAATAAGGTATCATTAAAGACCGGTGATATTATCAACGCAGGATCTCCGGTATATAAATTGGTCAGCAGTGATGACTGGAACATTATAGCACCCTTGACAGATGACCAGGCAGCTCAACTGCGCGGTGGCGAGGTAGTTACAATCCAGATTGGAAGTCTGAATCATCAGATTGATTGTAATTATTCCTTAATCGAACAGGCAGACGGCGTCTATATCAATATTACCATTAATAAACTAATGGTCGATTTTGTAGACGATAGATTTTTGGATGTGTGTATTCAGATTGATAGTCCTCAGGGACTTAAGATTCCGAATTCAGCCATTACATCTGCTACGGCATATAAGGTTCCACTTGATTATTTGACAACAAGTGCTACCTCTAAGACAGCCACATGTTTAAGCAGATGTGTATTAGATGCATCAGGGGAGGTTTCTGCAGAACAGATTTCACCGACGATTTATGCCCAGGATGAAAAATATTGCTATATTTCAATGGATTCGCTAAATGAAGGTGATATTCTTGTGAAAGATGATTCACAGGATACCCTTGCTGTCAGTTCTTTGAAAACTACTAAATTGAAGGGTGTGTATTCGGCTAATAAAGGAACTGCAGCTTTTAAAAAGATTGAAGTATTAAATGAAAAAGATGATTATTGCATAGTAAAAGAGGGAATTGAATATAGTATTTCAATGTATGATTATATTATTTTGGATGCTGCTGATGTAAAAGAAGGGCAAATTATATACTAAAGGTGGGAATCAAAATGTTAAAAGAAAACTATGAAATTGTAGAGCAGAATATTTCAGAGGCATGTGCTCGTGCAGGCAGAGATCGATCAGAGGTTTTATTGATCTCAGTCAGTAAGACGAAGCCGCTCTCAATGATTGAAGAAGCCATCGGACTGGGATATACAGTATTTGGCGAGAATAAGGTACAGGAGCTTGTTGACAAATTCGAACATGTATCCCAACCGGTCGATTGGCATTTGATAGGGCATTTGCAGACCAATAAGGTCAAGTATATCGTAGACAAGGCGGTTTTGATTCATTCAGTAGATTCCATCAAATTAGCACAGACAATTCAGAAAGAGTCGGAGAAACATAATGTGGTAAGTAACATTTTGATTGAAGTAAATGTTGCACAGGAGGATACTAAATTTGGATTGCATGTGGAGGAAGTTGAAGATTTTATTCGTGAAATTTCAGGTTATTCACACATAAAGGTATGTGGTCTTATGACAATTGCACCGTATGTTGAGAATCCAGAGGAAAATAGACAGTATTTTCGTCGGTTGAAGCAATTATTGCTTGACATCAATTCAAAAAACATTGATAATATTAATATGAATGTCTTATCCATGGGAATGACCAATGATTATCAGGTTGCCATAGAGGAAGGGGCGACCATGGTTCGTGTTGGTACCGGTATTTTTGGAGAGAGAGATTATAGCATTTAGAATGAATAAAAGATAGGAGATACATATCATGGGAAAGAATTTTAAGAACTTTCTAAACATGTTTTCTTTAAATGACGAAGACGGATATGATGACGATGATTTGTTTGATGAAGATGACGAGGATGAAGAATATGATGATGACGAGGAAGACAGCTTTTCTTTGTCAGGATTATTTGGTGGCTCGAAATCAAAGAAACACTATGATGATGACGATGATGACATAGATGATGACGATGATGACGAAGAATTCTTCTTTAAAAAGAAAAAGCAGACTGCATCGGATTACGATACACCGCCTGCAGCCAAGTCTCAGTCAGCATCATCAGGCAAGCTAGTTTCCTTTAACAATCGTTCATCCAAAAATTATAATAATAGTAGAGGTAGCACAGTGTATGTAATTAAACCACAGGATTTTAATGAAGCACAGACAGTAGCAGAGTATTTAAGAGAAGGTAAGGCAATCGTAGTGAATCTCGAGGGAATTGACCTGGCAGTTGCACAGCGTGTCATTGATTTTATTGGGGGATCATGCTTCGCATTAGATGGAACACTTCAGGCAATATCTGCCAATATTTTCATCGCAGCTCCACAGGCAATTGATGTATCGGGCGATTTAAGAAATGAGATATTAAACGAGAATACGGTTTCACCTGATCTTACAAAGTATTAGAGGTATTGGGGAGGGTTAGGCGTATATGATAACACCTGTTGATTTTAGACAAAAGTCCTTCAGAACGGGAATTGGTTACGATAAGAAGGATGTAGACAGTTTTATGGTAGAGCTTCTTCGGAATTATGAGGAGTTATACAGATCCAATGCACAGCAGATTGCGGAGATCAAAGATCTGAGTGATAATCTGATTCGCTATCAGGCCATGGAAGAGTCTCTTAATCGTGAGTTGATGGTTGCGGAAAAGACATCGGAAGAGATGATAGCAGAGGCCAATGATAAGGCAAAGAAGATTGAAGCAGAAGCGAAGACAAAAGCAAAGACATTATTAAAAACTGCTAAAGAAGATCTTGCGTTTACCCATCAGCAGACAATTTCAATGGCACAGATGTATGCCAGCATGAAAGCGCAGTTGAATATGCTGTTTAAGAGTTATGTAGATATGACCAATAGTGATGAGATGTCGATTGATCTGGATGCTTTAGATGCATTTGGTGCAGTACCGGAAGATGTAAAGGAATCTATTACAGCTTGTGAAATCGTACCGGAAATGAATTTTGCTGCATCAGCATTTACACCAAAGATGACAATGGCTGCTTCATCTGGTGCAGGGGCATCGTTTGGATCATTTGATGGAGATCCGCAGATGCGGGATGAGTCACCACTTGGTGGTATGGGAGATGGAGGCGTTACAGTTGAAGGTCAACGTGGAGATGTTTCAACTGCAGGATTTGGATATACTTCGTTATCACAGAATGAATCATATCGTGATCCATTTGAAGGTATCAATGTGAAAAGTACCAATGAGTTTGATGACAGTAAGGTTGATCCATTTGCAAGTGCTTCCACGCATGCGCAGACCACTGTGAAGAAGACGAAAAAGACAGGGAAGCCTGTGCAGACAGAACCTACATATAGTGCACCGGCATATGGTGCATCTGAATATTCAGCTCCGGCTTTTGAGGATACATATAATGCTTCTCAAACTGAGTTACAGATGGACAGTGACGCTGATTCTGCATATGGCTACGAACAGACCGCATATGAAACAGAGAATATACCGGTCGTAGATTATGCGGCAGACACAGGATATGAGGATCTGGATAGTGAAGTTACAGAGGATGAGTCCGGCGCATTAGAGGGTGAGGTTGACGATCGCCCAACAGGACCAAAGATGATTGGCGATGGAGATGAAGCAAATCAGGATTTTGAGTTCATATAAGCAGTAAGAAAGAATATGCCATATCCTATATTGAATATGGCATATTTTTTATCTTTATAGAAATAATAATTTTATGTAAACTAGGAGACAGATATGGATAATAATATGACAGTACATTTAAATGGTGAACCTATCTATGATATTATATTTCGAAAAAGTTTTGATGATCTTGTGGATAGTCTTCAGGCATTTCATATTTGTAACAGAAGAGTATGTATCGTATCAGATACCAATGTAGGGAATATATATGGACATGGTCTTGTTGATCTGCTCCGTGAACATTGCAGAGAGATTCATTTATATATATTTCAGGCAGGGGAAGAGAATAAGAACCTTGATGTGGTAAAATCACTATATGAAACCTTGATTGTTAATAAATTTGACAGAGGGGATCTTCTGATCGCATTAGGTGGTGGTGTTGTGGGGGATCTGACCGGATTTACAGCAGCTACTTATCTTCGTGGTATTGATTTTATTCAGATTCCAACGAGCTTGCTTGCGCAGGTGGATTCCAGTATTGGCGGTAAGACAGGTGTTGATTTTTCATCATATAAAAACATGGTGGGAGCATTTCATATGCCTAAATTAGTTTATATGAACATTCAGACATTAAAATCTTTACCGGACCGTGAATACATCTCTGGAATGGGCGAGATCATTAAGCATGGATTGATTAAGGATGCTTCTTATTTTCAATGGCTTGCGGATAACACCCGCGGTATTAAGGAACGCAATGTGGATATTCTTCTTGAGATGATTCAGCGAAGCTGTGATATCAAACGCCGGGTCGTTGAAAAGGATCCGACAGAAAAAGGAGAGAGAGCTTTATTAAATTTCGGTCACACGATCGGACATGCAGTTGAAAAAATGATGAATTTTAAGTATTTACATGGCGAATGTGTGGCCATGGGCATGATATTTGCTGCTAAGCTTTCAGAACAGAAAGGACTGCTGGATTATGAAGCATATGAACATATCTGTGATTTGATCACGGCTTTTCCGTTCCCGGATTTCCCGGACGAACTGGATATCACCAAAGTAATAGAAACTACGAAAAATGACAAAAAAATGGATGCGGGTAAAATCAAGTTTATTGTATTAAATAAGATAGGAGAGGCATGTATTGATATGTCAGTAACGGATGCAGATATCAGACATGCGATGGAAAGTGTATATGAAGAGATTGATTAGATACTGGTTACCGGCACTTTGTGCATTGTTATTGATCTTTGCAGACCAGTTTACAAAATATCTGATAACAAGTAATTTGCAATTGTATGAATCGATCCCGGTAATTCCCGATGTATTTGAAATTCATTATATTCGGAATTCGGGTACAGTCTGGGGCATTTTATCCGGAATGAATATGCATACTTTTTTTGTCTTGCTGACGATTGTGATGGTTGCGGTTATGATTTATGCTTATGTGAAACTGGCAGCAGATCGTAAGTTTTTACCACTGAATATAACGATTGTTATTTTATTTGCAGGTGCGATTGGCAATATGATCGATCGGATCCGTTATCATTATGTTGTGGATTTTTTGTATTTTAAGTTGATCAATTTCCCTGTATTTAATGTAGCGGATATTTATGTTGTGATATCTATATTTTTGTTAGCATATCTATTATTGTTTCATTATAAGGATGAAGATTTTGCTTTTGGACATACAAAATAGGAGAATGGACATATGCAGGTATTCAAATATGTAATGAATGAAAATGATTGCGGCTGCCGTCTTGATAAATATTTAAGTGTAAAGCTGACTGCACAGTCACGATCCTATATTCAGAAATTAGTGGATGATGGTAATATTTTAGTAAATGACCATATTGTCAAGAGCAATTACAAATTAAAATTATATGATATTGTTTATGTTACGATTCCAGATCCGGTTGTTCTGGATGTAACGGCTGAGGATATCCCTCTGGATATCATATATGAAGATGATGATGTTTTGCTGATCAATAAGCCTAAAGGGATGGTTGTGCATCCGGCGGCAGGTCATACAACAGGAACGCTTGTAAATGCCGTGATGTATCATTGTAAAGATCAATTATCTACAATTAACGGAGTCATGCGTCCGGGAATTGTACATAGAATAGATAAAGATACAACAGGTGTGTTGGTTATATGCAAAAATGATAAGGCACATCAATGTCTTGCAGAACAGTTAAAGGTTCATTCTATTACCAGAGAATATAGAGCAATTGTGCATGGCAATTTATCGAATGATTCAGGAACAATTCATACATTGATCGGAAGACATCCTACCGATCGCAAGAAAATGGCAGTCAATGTAAGAAACGGCAAAGATGCCATTACGCATTATGAAGTAATACAACGCCTGCATGGATACACCTATATCCGATGTATCTTAGAGACAGGGCGTACTCACCAGATTCGCGTGCATATGGCTTCCATTGGGCATCCGATTTTGGGAGATACCGTATATGGACCTAAAAAGGTGCCAATACCGCATTTAGAGGGACAGACATTGCATGCAATGATTTTGGGGTTTATTCATCCTTCAACCGGGGAATACATGGAATTTCGTGCAGAACTTCCAACATACTTTACATCCCTTCTGAGCCGATTATCAGAATAAAATAGAGTTATTGTCAGATAATTTTGATTTTCAGTTTGAAATTTTGGCGAAATAACGGTATAATATAGCTATAAGTTGAATCATTTTAAGGGGACGATTCAACATGACACACAGGGTTAAGGCATAATGTTTGGAGGGATGATGTATGAGTAATACAATTATTACAGTGGGTAGACAGTTTGGTAGTAATGGTAAGGAAATTGGTAAGCGTCTCGCTCAAAAACTGGATATTTCTTTTTATGATAAGGAATTATTGAAGGTTGCAGCAAAAGAGAGCGGTATGTGTGAAGAAGTATTTCATGATTTTGATGAGAAGCCGACAAGCAGTTTTCTGTATTCGTTGGTGATGGATCCTTATTCGGCATTTGCATTTCAGCCAGGTTCGGTTGATGTACCACTCAATCACAAGGTATTTTTAGCTGCATTTGATACGATTAAGAAGATTGCAGACCGGGAATCCTGCGTGTTTGTAGGACGATGTGCTGATTATGCGTTAGAGGATTATGATAAATGTTTAAATATATTTATCTATAGTCCTATGGAGGATCGCATTCAGACAGTCACTGAGAGAATGCAGATCAAGGCTGACAAGGCACGGGATATGATCGTGCGTGCAGATAAGCAGAGAGCTTCCTATTATAATTATTATACGAATAAGAAATGGGGTTCTATCAATAGCTATGATGTGTGCATTAATAGCAGCCTGTTAGGTATTGATGGAACGGTAGATTTAATATTAGATATTTTAGATAAGAAGTTTCATTGATCATATACTGGTTACATAGCCATGCAATAAGCATCGCATTTTCGGTTTCGAGAGTGCGATGCTTTGTTATTGCAATTGCGATGGATATTAAGTATCGGACCGGAGTTGCACCTTATTTCTGGCATTTCGTTTGCGGGAGTCATCAATATCAGCATAATGTTTCTTGGTCGTATTTACATCCTTATGACCTAACACATCTGCCACCAGATAGATATCATCTGTTTCCTGATATAGGGCGGTGCCATAGGTCGAACGAAGCTTATGAGGTGTAATCTTTTTCATAGGTGTGACACCTGAAGAATATTTTTTTACGATATTTTCAATGGAACGGACAGTAATACGCCGGTTCTGGTTGCTGAGAAACAATGCATTTTCATGTCCGGAGATAGGAATCTGCTTATTTCGGATCTCCATGTATGCCTGCAATGCCTGTTTGGCTTCATCGCCAAAATATACATAAGATTCATAACCGCCTTTTCGAATGATTTTGATTTTTTCTTCTTCTAAATCAACATCATGGATATCAAGACCCACACACTCTGATACACGGATACCGGTTCCTAACATTAATGTCATAATAGCAAGATCCCTCGGCATATTTTTCTCATGTCGTTTTTTTTGCGAATCTGTCAGATGATTTCCATATTCAACATTATCAAGAAATTCGGCAACTTCATTGGCATCCATACGAATTATGTTTTTTGCATGGATCTTTGGCATATCTACTTTAAGAACCGGATTTGATGTAATCTTATCATTCTTGAACAGATATGCATATAGTCCTCTAAGAGCCGCCAGTTTACGCTTGAGTGCACGTTCGTTGTTTGTGTATTCATGTCCATCCTTAATATAGTATTTCATATATTCCAGATATTCTTCAAAATCTTCAGCCATTAACTGATCCAAGACTGTAATTGGTATATCGCGCATAGTTAATTGACTAAGTGATGAATTCGTTGTGTGTAGAAATACAAAAAAACTATGAATATCTCGTGCATATTCTAAACGGGTGGTTGGTGCACATGTGTTCTCAATTCCACGGAAATATGTTGTAATATATTGAGGAAGCTCTGACAGAACCTGCCTAAGTAATAATGTATTGTTGATTCCTTGTTGTTGATGATATGTTTTATCCTGCATGACAGAGCTCCCTTTCTATAAAAGTATATGTTCAACATCATTATAACACTAAGTGAAAAAAAAGTCTTGATGAAGTGTGATACATAATATTATATTTTATACTGGACAAAATGCTGCAGGAGCAGTATAATAATATTGTATTTTTTTATCACCATGTGTGATGTTATCTTTGGTGATGTGCCAGAGAGTGTATTCAAAAAGCGTATATATACGCTTATCAAACAGAACAAGGCGGTTTTAGAACAATGAGGTCGAAATACCTGTTACATCCCTCGGGTTTGTAGCAGGTATTTCTTTTCAGAGGATTTATGAATTGTCCATGTAAAGAAATAGCCGCCGGTATTCTCGGTGGCTGGTTGGGAAAAGAGAAAACCTAATCTAATGAAATGTGTGAAGTGTCTTCTAATTGGATCAGGAATGTATTGGATTTTAAAATAGTCTTGAGAAAATTCTCTTAAGGCTATTTTTATTGTGAATTACTATAATAAATAAAAAGAATGTGGTAATATAATTCCAAGACTAATTGCAATATACATTTATTATGTTGCAGTTAGTTTCGTAATATTGCATTTACATTTAAAATTAACAGAGTTGATAGCTATTTTTACAAAACTTCGTAAAACCTGAGTTTTGCGAATGTTTGTATGTGTTAGTACACTACTATTCAATCCAATTATATAATACATATGGAGGCGCGCAAATGAAAATACAAAGATTATTAAGTCTGGTCCGACAGGCGGTCGAGCAATATCATATGATTGAGGATGGTGATCGTATTGCCGTAGGAATCTCCGGTGGCAAGGATTGTCTGACATTATTATATGCAATGCATGAGTTACAAAAATTCTATCCAAAGCATTTTGAACTGTGTGCAGTTAGCGTGGATTTAGGATTCAATATGGATTATACTGGCGTACAGACATGGTGTTCTCAATTAGGGATACATTATGAAATAATCCGTACACAGATATATGATATTGTATTTCATGAGCGGAAAGAATCCAATCCTTGCTCACTCTGTGCGAAAATGCGAAAAGGTGCGCTGAATCAGTATTTGCTTGATATTGGGTATCATAAGGTCGTCTATGCTCATCATATGGATGATGTGATTGAAACACTTATAATGTCGCTGGTATTTGAGGGTCGTATCAATACTTTTGCGCCGGTTACATTACTGAAAAAAACAGGTATTACGGTAATTAGGCCGATGATCTATGTAAATGAAGCTCAAGTTCGTGTATTTGCACGCAATATGCAGCTGCCAGTTGTAAAGAATCTCTGCCCTGCTGATGGTTATACAAAACGAGAATATGTAAAAGAAATGATTGCAAAAATTGAAAGTGACCATCCTGGTGCCAAACAACGGATATTTACCGCTATTGAAAAAGGAACGCTTCCAGGATGGTCATAAGTATAAGGATAATTTATATATATCTCGGGGTGAGAGATATAACAATATCATTATGATAAAATCAATTAAGTGGATGTTCTGCATAATATGGAATCATGATAGAACTTCCCTCTGTGATCTCATCTCCGGTTATATGATTCATATGCTCTACTTCGTTAATATATGCATTGACAGACTCATATTCATCAGTTATATATCGTGAAGCAATATCCCACATGGTATCTCCTGCCTCTATGGTAATATGTGTAAAATACTTCTGACGAGTATTCTCTGCATTTACAATTCCAGATTTTGAACGGATAACTAAAACGCTTATTAAAATTATCAAACAACTGATAGTGATCAGACATATTCTTTGCCTTTTCACAATCTGTGCTCTTCTCTTTAAACTCTGATGAATTCGTATATTCATATGTAAAACTCCCTTCTTACATTCCTACAATCACTATCAATCAATTAATCTTAAAAATTCACAAACATTCGTTCGATTTATTAGTATTATACAGAACAACTGTTCTAATGTCAATATCTTTTTTCGAATATTTGTTCGGAATATTTGTTTGCTTTTCTTATACAAACATGCTATAATAATTTAAAAGTCGGGAGCAACGAACAGATACCTTCCGATCCAGAGAATATTTGATAGGGAGGCTATTTATGGCAAACGGTAAGATTTCGAGTAAGCAGGCAGAGATTCTTGCTTATATTAAAGAATGTATTTTGAAGCATGGTTATCCACCTGCAGTTCGTGAGATATGCAATGCCGTGAATTTAAAATCAACTTCTTCAGTACATTCCCATTTGGAGACTTTGGAGAAGAATGGATATATCAGAAGAGATCCTACGAAGCCCAGAGCCATTGAAATTTTGGATGATGAATTTGGCCTTTCACGGCGCGAACTTGTGAATGTGCCGATTATAGGTACAGTGACGGCTGGGCAACCTATTCTGGCGGTTGAGAATATTGAGGGTTACTTCCCTGTCCCACCGGAATATCTACACAATAAAGAGACCTTTATGTTAAAGGTTCGTGGCGAAAGTATGATTAATGCCGGTATCTTTGATGGAGATCTTGTTCTGGTTGAAGAACAGCCGACTGCCAGAGATTCTGAGATCGTTGTGGCTATGATCGATGATTCCGCTACTGTGAAGCGTTTTTATAAAGAGGCTGATCATATTCGATTGCAGCCGGAGAATGATTTTATGGAACCAATTATTGTACCGGATGCCAAGGTACTTGGCAAGGTAATTGGATTATTTAGATCTTTTTAGTTAGTTAGACTTTTACGAGATGACCGAGGTCATCTCGTTTTTCTTTTGTGTTAAAAGTAGGCAACGGCATAAGTGGCTTTAGCCGACAAAAAGGTTCTATAGTGTTTGCTATAGAACCTTTTTGTTCTTCCCATATCTTTTGTTTAAAATCTCCCACCGAATCTGTTCCACCGTATATTGTGGCAGATTCGCTTCTTTTGCGATATGCTCTACCGACCAATTCAGTTTCATGCAGGCATTCACAAATGCTTTCTGATCTTCTTCGGTTTTCAGGTTTACACCCTTGTTGTGTGTGTCACTCTCCATAATTCGTTATCTCCTTATATTCTGTTTAGTTTTACCATCTTGCCTGTGGCTTGATGTTTGTCTTTTTATTATTAAACCAGCTCAGGACCAAATACAATATCGCAATAATATCCTTCCTTGTTTTCTGCACAAGTTGCATACCGATAACGTACAGCACTGCCCTCATTATAGCGGACAGAAAATTCGGAATACGGATATGCAATGGTGTCGGTCAATTCCTGATAAACAGCCCTTGCAGTTTCAATGCTGTATTTTTTCAGCTTGATATCTACAATGTAGCGGTTGTAATTTACTGTAATACAAAAGCTGGCAACCATTTCATTTTGCTCTAAGAAGCTTCGCATTGCATTATAAAATGTATCTGAAACATGTAGTTTCATTTCCTTCATATAGTCATTCATGACCCGAAACATAATCTGTACTCCATTCTGTTAAAAAATCAATACTGTGGTTGTATGAACATTCTAATATATTTGCTGATCAGGAATATCTTCCACAATTTTCTTAAACTCATCAAAATGTTCAACAAACATTTGAACGACATCAGGATCAAAATGGGTGCCGCTGCACTTTACAATCTCCTTGTACGCCTCATCAATGTTCCAGCCTTCCTTATAGTAACGTGTAGACATTAAGGCATCAAATACATCAGCAACGGCCATCAGACGGGCTATAAATGCGATCTGTGTGCCTTTCATGCCGAGATATCCGGTTCCGTCCCAGCGTTCATGATGCTGCAGGGCAATTACACGGGACATATTCATGATGTCACCGGTTGTATTATGTAATAATGCCTCCCCATAGAATACATGATTCTTCATGATGGCATACTCTTCATCCGTCAGTTTTGATGGTTTATCCAGGATCTCCTCCGGGATCATTAATTTACCGATATCGTGCATCATGGATGCGGTACTTAATTTTTCTACATATTCTTCTGTAAAACCGGCTGCCCGCCCTAATACCTTCATATATTCAGCGACACGCTTGATATGCTCACCGGTATACTTAGACTTGTTCTCGGAGATCTCTGCAAATGCATAGATCAATTCCTTTTGATTCGCCTGCAGTTCAAGCTTACCATCAATTGCCTGATTCAGCATCTGGCTGTTGCGGTCCACAATAAAAAATGCAATGATCGACATCCCAGCTACGATTGCAACAGATGGAATTGCATTAAATATCAATGCATCTTTAAAATCATATACACGCATGACAGTGGATTCTGTCAGGGAAACATAACTACCTAAGACAGAGGAGATAACTGCAACAATACAATTCGATACAGCGGCAAAAATAACCAGTCGTCTGTCGCTGTACATAGATGCTATAAATAACGGGAATAAAAGTAAAGGATATACATAATATGACATAAATGTGGTCAGAAGTCCGACAGTCAATACTGTACAGAGAATCACAATATAATTCACGATCCTGTGCTGGATATTCAACACATTAATAACAAGGGTAGGAACTAACATAATAATTCCGCATGAAGCACAGCACAGTGTTACTGCTGTAACATCCATGCCAAATAAACCAACTGTGTTGGCCCCCCAAAAGACAAATAAAACAATCAAAATATATCGCATGCATTTGGTTACCACCAAATTGGCTTTGACGCGATTCTCATGTAATAACAGATCCCGATCAACCATAAAATATGTATTCCTCTCCTCATTTCACCAGTGTGCAGCTTCCGATTCTTTGTAATGTTTTACGCAATACAAATGTCCGTACAAGCACAAAAAGCCTTATAATAAATATAAGGCTTTTCATACTTTATGTCAATATTATAAATCTGAAAGTGCAATGCTTTTTCCGTCTCTCCAGATACGCTCAATATCATAAAACAGACGATCTTCTGATGAAAAAATATGCACGATTACATCATTGTAATCCATCAATATCCAATTAGCTGACTGAAATCCTTCAATCTGTTTTGGATGAACTGATTGTTTTCCCATTTCTTCTTCAACATTTCTTGCCATAGCCTGGATCTGATTGTGATTGGAACCATCAGCAATAATAAAATAATCAGCAATGACAGATACATTCCGGATATCAATGATCTTGATATCGTTGGCCTTTTTATCTTCCAGTGCATCATAAATAACCTTTACCATTTCATTTGCCTGCATAAAATAACCTCGCTTTCTAGGATATAATTAATGAATATCGTTTGTCATATAGTAACGATATGTCTCCAGTGTGATTGAATCAATATTGTCAGGATCCTGCTTCATCAAATATGTTATTGTATTATTCAAAATGTGTACCAGACAGCGGTCAAGATCCTCAAATGCCTCTTTGCGGATCTGTTCAATCTCCGGCAGAGGCTTTCTGTTTGGTTCAATGTAGTCTGCTATATATATTATCTTATCCAAATCTGACATTGCTGCCTTGCCGGTTGTATGCCATGTGATCGCAGATAATACTGCCTCATCTTCTACTCCATAGCGGGTTTGGGCATAATAGGCACTCAGCTTGGCATGCAAAAGCTCCGGATTCTTTTTTTCAAAGGCGTTAATTGAAAGATGAAGTTTTTTACAGCGTTTAAGCTTCTCTTCTGCACTATAACATTTTGCACAGTCATGTAAAAGCCCTGCCAATGCAGCCTGTTCAATATCTACACCATGTACCATCGCCATAGCTGCAGCGGTATATGAGACGCTAATAGAATGTTCGTAGCGCTTTTTGGTCAGTTTACCTTCTAATTGTTCCCGTATTTTTGTTCTGTCCATAGTTTCTCTCCATTATGCATATAAATTGTGATCATAAATGTACTGAAGCACACTCATTGGGAGCATATCTGACAATCTTTGACCTGTCATGGGTTCCGTATCCAGACCATTTATGATACATTCCCGAATTCGGCTGGATGCTACCCATGTGGTAGATAACCGTGGTTCTGATGCATCGTGACATGGCAGAATATGAAAACGATCCAGAACATGTAGTTCTGATTCCGTTTCATGGATCAAGGCCTGTACTTTATCCTCATCCACACTGCCTCTGGATGCTACAAGAATTTCTGCATATCGTAATATTTCAATGGGATGATACCACCTCGGAAAACTTTCCAGCGAATCTGCTCCAATAATAAAATAATAATTATGCTTCGGATGTTCGTCATGTAAAATACGCAGGGTGTCTGCAGTATAAGTCCTGCCACCCCGTACGATTTCCATTGTATTGAGTGTGAAATATGGAATATTCTGGATTGCCAGCTGTATCATCGCAACTCTGTCAGATGTCCGTATCATAGATTGGCGGCTTTTATATGCTGCAATATGATTGGGCATAAACCAGATCTCATCCAGACCGTATTGTGTATAGGCTACAGAAGCTATATGCAGATGTCCATTATGGACAGGATTAAATGTGCCACCCATGATTCCGATTCTTGACATAGAAACCTCCTATATTATGCCTTTGGAAGTTCAATCTTCTTGTGATCCTTTGATTCTTTATATAACACAATCTTCTTACCGATCACCTGGACTACCTGGCTATGTGTTCTATCAGCCAGTACATTTGCAATCTCTTTAATATCATCATCACAATTCTTCAATACATGCAGTTTGATCAGTTCTCGTGTATTAAATGCTTCGGCAACGGATTGTGTCATTTCCGGTGTCACAGAAGACTTTCCAATGTTAATGATCGGATCAATGTTCATTGCCAGTCCTTTTAAATAAGCGCGTTGTTTGCTCGTCATATATAGTTCCTTTCCTGACCATACACATATTGCATATTAGTCAATTTATTATTTGTAGTAATCAAATTCAAATCCATACATACGGACTGTATCCCCGTCCGTAATCCCCAGTGCCTCAAGCTGATCCAGAATCCCATTCTTCTTTAAAAAGTTCTGGAAAAATTCAAAACCTTTTTCGGATTCCAGATTCGTATAACCGAGCATCTTTTCAATTCTGGGTCCTTCAATTACATATACCTGATCCTCTTCGTTCTTATAGACTTCAAAAGGCAGTACTTCTCTGGCAAATTCAGGTACATATTCCTGCTCAAATTCAATGACGGAATCAGGTGCATCTTTTAACATATCATATACTTTCCACAAAAGTGTTTCTACACCTTCACCGGTTGCCGCAGAAATCGGATAAACAGGAATGTTCTCCGGCTCGAATTCCTCACGGAGCAGATCTATGACGGTTTCCTGATCCTCTTTTGACATAACATCCATTTTATTGGCTGCAATGATCATCGGACGGGATGCCAGTTCTTCATTATAAGCTTTTAATTCAGCGTTGATGGTTCTGATATCTACGATCGGATCACGGCCCTCAACAGAAGCTGCGTCTACAACATGCAGTAACACCTTTGTACGTTCAATATGACGCAAAAAATCATGTCCTAGTCCAACCCCTTCGGATGCACCCTCAATAATGCCCGGAATATCTGCAATCACAAATCCGGCGCCATCCTTTAGGTCTACTACACCAAGATTCGGACTTAAGGTTGTAAAATGATAATTTGCAATCTTGGGTCTGGCATTTGTTGTTCTGGATAGAAATGTAGATTTACCAACATTTGGATAGCCAAGCAGACCAACATCTGCAATTACTTTTAATTCAAGCGTTACCCACAGCTCCTGTGCATCCTGACCAGGCTGTGCATATTTTGGAGCCTGCATGGTTGATGTGGCATAATGTTGATTTCCATTACCACCACGACCGCCTTTTAATAATACTACAGGTTCTTTTTTATTAGACATATCTAAGATCACCTTGCCGGATTCTGCTTCCTTGATCACAGTTCCCGGTGGTACTTTCAATGTAATATCTGCACCATTCGCACCATGTTGTTTTTTCTTGTTGCCCGGCTGACCATCTTTTGCACAGTATTTTCTGACATGTCGAAAATCAATCAGGGTATTAAGTCCTTCGTCTACGACAACAATGACATCTCCGCCCTTGCCACCGTCTCCACCATCCGGACCGCCATCCGGAACATATAATTCACGACGAAAGCTTACATGTCCATCTCCGCCTCTGCCGGAACGGATATATATTTTTGCACGATCAGCAAACATTACATCCACCTCTTTCTATCTACTGATTCTGGTAAAAGAAAGAGCCTGAACAATAACAAGTATCATTCCGGCTCTTTCTTACTGTCATAAGTCTTAAGACCTACATCATATTACTCGTTAGAAGCAACTGGGTATACAGAAACAATCTTCTTGTCACGACCCTTTCTCTCGTAGCGAACAACACCATCTACTAATGCAAACAATGTATCATCGCCACCGCGTCCAACATTCTCACCTGGGTGAATCTTGGTGCCACGCTGTCTGTAAATGATGTTACCAGCCTTGGCAAACTGACCATCTGCTCTCTTAGCACCTAATCTCTTAGCCTCGGAATCTCTACCGTTCTTAGTAGAACCAACTCCCTTTTTATGAGCAAAAAACTGAAGATTCATATTCAACATCTGATTACACCTCCTTAAAGTGTATTTTCACAAAATCGGTTCCGTAGGAATCTGAAATACCCTGACACCCGATATAAAGTGCCTTCATAAGTAACTCTGTATCATGATCAACCCCGTCGGTAATTGTTAAATCCATCATACCACTTGGCTCATCACTATTTACAATGAATTCTGCATCTGTAAGTGCATCTAAACTGTTGATCGTTGTAAATACCAGTGCTGAAACTCCGGCACACACTACATCTTCACCTGCATCCGCATACTCAGCATGTCCTATAAAATGGAACCCTTGATACGCATCGTGATTGTTCTTATAAAAAGTAATATCAATCATGATTATGCGTTAATAGCTTCAATCTTAATCTTTGAGTAGTTCTGTCTGTGACCGTTCTTCTTGTGATAGCCGGTCTTTCTCTTGTACTTGTAAACAGTAACCTTCTTACCCTTTACATTGTCAACTACTGAAGCTGTAACTGAAGCATTTGCTACCTTATCACCACAAAGTAACTCGCCATCCTTGTTTACTACGATGACATCCTCTAAGGTAACCTTCTCGCCTGCCTCTGCGCCAAGCTTCTCAACTAAAATGATATCGCCTTCAGCTACCTTGTACTGCTTTCCGCCTGTTGCTAAAATTGCGTACATATTGGTATCCTCCTTTATCATTACTCGCCAGCTTCGGTGATGTCTGGGACATACTTATACCTCGCTGTGCGGCACACTATGATAGTTTAGCATCTACATATATAATTGTCAATAAATAATTTGCAAAAAATAGAAAAATTCTAAAATGTTTTCAACTGTTCCGCAAGAGATTTATGAACTTTTTTTCTGGTAATCTCCACAAGCCCTAGCGATGTGGTATCTATATAGTTCGTCTGGATGGAATCCTTCGCCAGTTCTTCTTTTAACATGCGCACCAGTTCCTGGTTATGTGCTGCATCCTGCATATTAATAAAGTCAATGATAATGATACCGGATAGATTACGAAGCCGGATCTGGTATGCACATTCCTTTGCAGCTTCTACATTGATCTTAAAGAAATGCTCTTCCATATTCTGCCTGCCGGTCGCCTTTCCGGTATTGACATCTATCACAACCATTGCTTCTGTCTGCTCAATGATCAGATACGCTCCGGATTTCATCCATACACGCTTGGTTGCTGCATGATCGATCGTCTTCTGAAGATTATATGCTGAGGAAAGCGACAGTCCCTCGTCATGATAGAGTCTTAATTTTTGTTTGGCAGATTCGTCATATAATTCAAAATAATGTACCAGTTCTGTATAGATTTCGGGAATGTCTGTTATGATCTCAACAAGCTGTGTATTACAGTATCCCGTAATACGGGAAATAAAACTGTCAGGCACCTGATATAGGCACTGCCCGGTTTTACGATAACCTGCGATTTCGAGGATTTCCTTCATCCGATCTGAAAGCATATCAGCCTCAGCTTCGATCGCAATCGGATCTGCATCGGCAGCATTGGTTCTGATAATGGCACCAAACTTATCAGGAATACAAGATTTTACAAGTTTCTTTAATGCTTTGCGTCTGGCATCATCCCGGATTTTATTAGAAATTCCAATCAATCCGGCTTCCATATTTAGAACCAGGTATTTTCCGGCCAGTGTCAGCTTAGATGAAACCTGCGGCGCCTTTGTCTTAATGCCATCCTTTACAACCTGAATCAGTATTTCATCACCGACTACCGGTTTTGTTGTATTTTTCCTATTCAGATAAATAGGCATCTCATCTTTCAAAGAAAAATAAGTCAGCTCATTTTTCCCAATCTCGACAAAAGCAGCATTGATATTAGGTACAATATTCTGAATACGACCTACATAGATATTTCCAACCCGGCTGTCTGATTCTTGAAAGGACAATTCTGTCAGAATGTCATTCTGAAACAGACAAAGTACCGGTCGACCTTGATATTGGGTTATAACGATCTTATTCTGGTTCATTTGTGTCTCCGTTCCGGCCGGTTTCGAATATATTGTGTCCCGCCTCGTTGAGAGAAATCAGACCACCATCGGCTCCATCCATATAGGTTTCAAGCCGATGCACATGAAAGCCAAAGTTTTCATACGGAATATCCAGATAGTTGCAATATGCTTCCATGACAAGCTCAGGCTTCAGGTTCGATATACTTCCTGTTGAAAGTTTCATATAAAAGGTATAGAAATCATCCGACTGCTTCCATTCTTCATCAAAAAAGAGAGAGGATGTCTCCTGTGTCACATATGCTTCCAGTATCATAGGCCGAATATCCGTCATGGTCTCACTCTTCTTTGTTTTCTTAAGAATGAGAATTTCCGGAAGTTCTATAAATGATCGAAATTCTGATTGCATTTTAGCCCGCATGGATTCATAGTATCCAGGTTTCACTGTGACATAATAATCCGAAGCAGAAACAACTGCCATTGCTGTCTTTGCTTTTTGTGGCAGTTCTCTTACATCTATGACATGCATTCCTTCTGCCATAACAGCATTCAGCCGCTTTGTCATATCTTCAGAACTCGTTGCGGAATGAAATTCTCCGTCAAAATATTCTCCTTCGCTGGTTACACCGAGCCCAAGCGGTGCTGCAAATGTGATCAGTTGATGCGGGCTGTAGCCTTGCGAATATGCTACATCCAGACCCGCTCTTCTGATCGCCTTTTGAAAATATCGCATGACATCCAGATGACCTATGAACTTCAAACAGCCGGTTTTTGCATATTTAATTCTTAGCTTCATAGCAGACACCTCCTCCGAACTTCATAGCACCACAACCACTGCAGGACATCCGGCAGTTCGGTGTAACGATGCCTTCTTTGGCACGCTGCCATTCTCGCAACAGAAACTGTTTGGTCACACCGGTATCAATGAAATCCCATGGGAATATTTCATCTTCGGCGCGCTCTCTTGTCAGATAAAATGCGATATCAAGATCATGTGCTTCAAATGCGTTCATCCAGCGTTCATGAGAATAAAACTCAGACCATGCATCATAGATACCTCCATTTTGATAGACATCGTAGATAACATCTGCTACTCTCCTGTCACCCCTTGCAAGAATGCCCTCTAACAAAGATACATCAGCAGCGTGATACTGGAATTTTAACCGCTTATGATTTAGCTGCTCTTTGAACTTGTCTTTCACATAATGTGCTTTTTGGGTAAAGCTTTCCATGCTGTCCATCGGTGCCCATTGGAACGGTGTGAACGGTTTTGGAACAAAGAAAGATGCACTCGCTGTGATCGCAACCGGACCGGATGTTCTCTTTTCTTTTGGGACAGTATCATAATATACTTCAGCCAACAGTTCGGAAAGTTTTGCGATACCCTCCACATCTTCATATGTTTCAAAAGGCTGTCCCAGCATAAAATAGAGTTTGACCTTGTTCCAACCGCCTATAAATGCCTGTCTGGCACCTTCTGTAATGTCCTCTTCTGTCAGACCCTTATTGATCACATTTCTTTGTTTTTGTGTACCGGCTTCCGGTGCAAATGTCAGACTCGTCTTTTTGATATCCTGTACCTTGCTCATGACATCCAATGAAAATGCATCAATACGAAGTGATGGCAGGGATATATTGACCTTACGCCCGCCCATTTCATCTATCAAAAAGGAGATCAACTCCGGAAGTTCTGTAAAATCACTGGAACTTAGAGAACTGAGAGAAATCTCCTCATGTCCTGTATTATCAATCATCGTCTTTGCATAACGCTTCAGATCCTCAAGATCCCGGTTCCGGACAGGACGATAGATCATACCCGCCTGACAGAAACGGCACCCTCTGATACATCCGCGCATAATTTCAAGCACAGCACGATCCTGTGTTACCTTGATATAGGGTACCAGTGGTTTTTCCGGATAGGTTGTGTTTCGCATATCCGTCACCAGCTGTTTGGTAATCGTGCGAGGAACATCGTCATAGAGGGGCACAAAGGATGCGATCGTTCCATCTTCGTGATAAGATACTGTATATAAAGATGGAACATATAATCCGGGAATGTGTGACGCTTCGCGCAAAAATGCTGCTCTGTTCTGCTTGCCTATCTGCTTATACAGATCCAGAAGCTGGTCATATACCACTTCACCTTCTCCGATATAAATAATATCGAAGAAATCTGCAATCGGTTCAGGGTTGTAGGTACATGGACCTCCGCCGATCACAATCGGATCCTCTGCCCCTCTGTCTTTGGCATAAATCGGGATCTGTGCAAGGTCGATCACCTGTAAAATGTTGGTATAACACATTTCGTATTGAATTGTAATACCCAAAAAATCAAACTGCCGTATCGGCTCCTGAGATTCTAAGGCAAATAACGGAATCTGATTCTTTCGCATGATGGCATCTAAATCCGGCCAAGGTGAATATACCCGTTCACACCATGTATCCGGACGTTTGTTCAGCATATCATAAAGAATTTGAATCCCTAAATGACTCATGCCAATCTCATATACATCCGGAAAACACATAGCGAACCGGATATCAATCTGTTCAGGATCTTTTTTGACATGATTGATCTCATTGCCGATATATCGTGCCGGTTTTTCAATTGTCATAAGTATTTCATCTGATAAAGCTAATTTCTGCATAGTACATCCTTTAAATTATTCTATATATTGAGATACCAGTGCAGTCACCCATTCTATAAACGCACTGTTTTCAATCTGTTCGTAGGTAGAACGGATCCGTTCATTTTTGCTGATATTCTTACTGATGGCGGACACATAATCATGTTTGGTATCCAGATAATCTACCGCAAAAAACAGAGATACGATACAGATACAAACTAAAGAAAAGTGCATTGTTTTGTGATGTGTTCCCATATTGGATCCGGATAGATCAGTCTGATAACAACTGCCGGATACTCTTTGATTGATCTGTTGTCTGTCATCTTGTGCCTGTTTACGCAGGCGTACGATGGGATCTGTCTGTTCCGTCATAGAAGCTCTCCATATGCTCTTCTATGCATTATATGACCTTTCCCGATATTCCATACATCTCAGATGGAAAAAGTCGTCCTACATAGTATTGTAAGACGACTTTAGGAAGCTTATATTATACAAACATAATCTTGTAAATATTCTTCTTACCCTTCTTTAAGATGATATAATCTTCCCCGTTTAAGGTGTCTTTTGTAATCTTGAAAAATGGATCAGTAATCTTCTCATCATTGATACTGACACCACCTTGTGTCACATTTCTTCTGGCATCACCATTGGAACTGCACATACCGGTATTCACCAATACATTTAAGAGTCCCATACCTTCCTCCAGGACAGCATTATCGTAGGTTACAGAAGGCATATCTGCACTTACACCACCATTTGCAAATACTGCACGTGCTGCATCCTGTGCCTTTTTGGCTTCTTCTTCACCATGTACGATCTTAGTGATCTCATATGCCAACACTTCCTTAGCTTCGTTGATCTTCGCCCCTTCTAAAGCACCAAGACGACGAACCTCGTCCATTGGAAGGAATGTTAAAAGTCCAAGACAACGCTCTACATTCGCATCCTCAATGTTTCTCCAGTACTGGTAGAACTCATAAGGGGTTGTCTTGTTTGGATCCAGCCATACTGCACCTTTCATAGTCTTGCCCATCTTCTTACCATCCGATGTTGTAAGCAGGGTAAATGTCAGTCCGAATGCAGGATCCTTAGCCAATGTTTCACCCGGATGTGCTGCAACTTCCTTTCTACGGATCAAGGAAGCACCGGCTAAAATATTAGACCACTGATCATCGCCACCCATCTCCACTTTACAGCCATACATCTGGTTTAACTTGTAGAAATCGTATGCCTGCATCAGCATGTAGTTAAACTCAAAGAAAGTAAGACCGTTTTCCATACGCTGCTTGTAGCACTCAGCTGTCAGCATACGATTTACTGAAAAATGGACACCAATCTCACGCAGAAATTCAACATAATTTAAATCTAACAGCCAGTCAGCATTGTTGACCATAATCGCCTTATCATTATCAAAATTAATAAAGTGAGAAAGCTGCTCTTTGAAGCGGTTTGCATTATAATCAATCGTTTCTCTAGTCATCATCGTACGCATATCTGACTTGCCTGATGGATCACCGATCATAGTGGTACCACCACCGATCAGAGCGATCGGTGTATGGCCATGCTGCTGCATATGCATCATTGCCATAATAGTGAGGAAATGACCGGCTGTCAGACTGTCTGCTGTGGCATCAAAACCGATATAAAACTTTACTTTTTCTTTGCCCAGCAGTTCTCTTAATTGTTCATCATGCGTAGTCTGTGCTATAAAACCACGCTCTTTTAATATGTCATATACATTTTCCATTTTATTTACTCCTTACAATTAATTCTTAAAACTATGGATCGGTGCCGGAATTCTGCCCGGACGGTTCACAAATGCATCACACGAGAAAGCATTTACCGGCATGATCGGTGCGTATCCAAGCAATCCTCCAAACTCTACCTGATCGCCTACGCCCTTGCCAATGACAGGAATCACACGGACTGCAGTTGTCTTCTGGTTTACCATGCCGATTGCCATCTCATCCGCAATAATACCGGAAATGGTGGTTGCCTTAGTATCACCGGGAATCGCAATCATGTCAAGTCCGACAGAACATACGCATGTCATTGCCTCCAATTTCTCAAGCGACAATGCACCGGCAGTGACAGCATCGATCATACGCTGATCCTCACTGACCGGAATAAAGGCACCGGAAAGACCACCTACATATGAGGAGGCCATAACACCGCCCTTCTTTACCTGGTCATTTAACAGGGCAAGTGCTGCGGTTGTACCCGGCGCACCGGCATATTCGAGTCCGATTTCTTCTAAAATCTCGCCAACACTATCGCCTACAGCCGGGGTAGGTGCCAGTGACAGATCAATAATACCAAACGGAACCCCCAGTCTCTTGGATGCTTCCTGTGCAACTAATTGACCAACTCTTGTGATCTTGAACGCAGTCTTCTTGATTGTCTCACATAATACCTCAAAACTCTCTCCACGCACATGTTCCAGTGCAGCCTTAACCACACCCGGACCGCTGACACCGACATTGATAATACGGTCAGCCTCTGTTACACCATGAAATGCACCAGCCATAAATGGATTATCATCCGGCGCATTGCAGAACACTACAAACTTGGCATTGCCGATACAATCCTGCTCCTTCGTAAGTTCAGAGGTTTCCAGAATGATATCCCCGATCAGACGGATTGCATCCATATTGATGCCGGTCTTGGTGGAACCTACATTGACAGAACTGCACACATAGGTGGTGCTTGCTAATGCCTTTGGAATCGAACGGATCAACAGCTCATCTGCTGTAGTCATTCCCTTAGAAACAAGTGCAGAGTATCCACCGATAAAATTCACCCCACATGTCTTCGCTGCACGATCCAATGCCTGTGCCAGCTTGACAAAATCATCACTGGTTTTGCAGACAGAACCGCCTACCAGAGAAATTGGTGTGATGGAAATTCTTTTATTTACGATTGGAACACCAAATTCCATGCCGATATCGTCACCGGTCTTGACTAAGTCCTTTGCTGACGAGGTGATCTTATCATAAATCTTTTCACATGTCTCATCCACATTCTTACCAACGCAGTCCAATAGAGAAATACCCATTGTGATCGTTCGTACATCCAGATTCATCTTATCGATCATCCGGTTCGTCTCAATTACTTCTTTTATATCAATCATAATCTATGTACCTTTCTGTATATTCTGATATATGTATTAGATTCTATGCATTTTGTTGAAGATATCCTCATGCTGGACACGGATCAGGACTCCTATCTCCTCTCCCACAGCATTCAGCTCCTTGGAGATTGTTTCAAGATCCTTAGGGGACTCTTCTGCATTTACAATCATCATCATATTAAAATACCCTTGTACAATGGTCTGTGAAATATCTAAAATATTGATCTGGCTGTCAGCCAGATAGTTGCATACCCGGGCAATAATGCCCACCTTGTCGGTTCCTACGACCGTAATAATCGTCTTTTTCATGTGAATGTCCTCCCTTTTATCTGCCTCTTTCATCAGATGGCTTCTATAACTCAAAGTGTGCCGATGGCACATCTCTGCTTGCAACAGTTAAATGAAAATCCTCAGGCTCTGCTCCGTATGGATTATCGGACAATGCCAGTCTGACGGTTTCATATGCCAGATCCGGATAGTTGTTTTCTTTACTGAGATGTCCCAGTACAATGCCCTTCACATGCTCATGGAGCAGCTTTGTGATAAATTCCCCTGAGAGTTCATTGGATAAATGACCATGATCACTTAGTATACGCTTTTTTAAGGCATAAGGATACGGACCAACTTCCAACATATTGACATCGTGGTTCGCTTCTATCAGCATCAGATCTGATTTCTTGAGCTTATCTAACAGATATGGATTATAGTTTCCAAGATCGGTTACAATGCTGATCTTCTTGTTTTGGTGCTGGAAATGATAGCACACAGGATCGGCTGCATCATGCCAGATACGGTTCGCTTCAATTTCAATATCTCCGATCTGAAACGGTTCATCCGGTATCACGCTTTGATACAATGTGGTATCGTACTCACCCAGACTTGACATTTCCTTAAGAGACTGGATCGTACGAAAGGTTGCATACATCGGTATCTGATATTTTCGTGCCAGTACACCAAGTGCTTTTGTGTGATCACTATGTTCATGTGTGATCAATATCCCCGCAATATCTTTACAGGTTAGGGACAGCGTTTCAAGCCCTTGCGTAATGCGTTTGGCACTGACACCCGCATCAATCAGCAATTTTGTGCGTTCACTTCCGACATATATGCAATTTCCACTACTGCCACTTGCGATACTTAAAAATTCCATCTGTCAACTTCTCTTTCTCATCTGTTAAATTCTCACACTAACCACAGTATTATAGCACATAATTATGAATTCTCAAAGCCATAACTGTCAGGTTTTAGAATTTTGTTGATTTTATCAGGTAAAATGTCTTTTTTTAGAATCGCTTCACTAAAAAATTCCAGTGTCGGCAGTTCATTGGCAATACAGCAAAGTCCATTTTGAGATGTAGTAAAGGTATAGATTCTGGAATTGGCCTCTTCCAGAAAGTCTATTCGCAGTACAAGCTGATGTATGGAAACAGTACATGCTACGCTCAGTGGATATCGATTGCTGCCAATCAATATATGCTGCTCTAAAACACCATTTGTGACAGCTCGCAGAGTATAGCAATTTTGTATATCATACAGGTCAATATTGAAATGCTGATGTGACATTTCTATCGTGTCCGTCTGTTCACTGTTGGGATACAGACGATAAAATCGAATTCTTGTAATATCCGGCATCATCTGTTGATAGAATAACTGCATAAAAAATGGCATGACAGGCATGACACCATTGGGAAAATGAAATGTTTTCCCCAGCAGGTTATCTAACATTGACAAATCTTTATATGCTTTCATAACCGGAATAAAGGCAGATTGTGGCTTTTGAATTTTTTGCTGATACACAAATGACCGTATCGGCTGCATCATTTCTTCATCGGGTAAAAAACATGCACTTCCTCCCTGTGTTGCTATGATCATGTCCTGTTCCGGAAATACATAAACATTTTGCCCAAGCATGCCGTTAAACAGATAACCATCCTCCATGATCCAGCATTGAAATCCATAATCAAAACCGGGATGATTGGTTGTACATTGTTTTGTGGTGGCCATATTTACATAGTCCGGAGAGAGCAGTTGATATTTTCTCTTGCTTATGGCATCAATATGTGTACCATGATTGAGATATAACAGACCGAATTTCGCCATGTCATGCAGAGACAGTTTCATCCCATACCCGCCTTTTTCAATGCCGCTTGGACAGGTATCCCAGGTAATGTCATAGATGTCCATAGGATTCAGCAGGCGTTCCCTGATCAGATCCATGACAGGTTTATGATATACCTGCTTCAATGCTGCACACAGCATATAGGAATGCATGCTGTTATAATAAAAATCTGTCCCGGGAGCAAATTTTGAGTCAGCCTGCAGATATGACCTGACCCATTGATCACTAAATGTCTGTGTCAGTTCATGAAAACAGACACCGGCCTGCATCGTAAGCAGGTGATAAATTGTAATATTGCGGATAGCAGCTGGGGTTTTAGATGTCATATAGGATGGGAACAGATCACATAATTTAGTGGAATAGGATAATTTCTGGTCATCTATTGCCAGTCCCACTGCCATGCCGGTTACGGTTTTACACATGGAATATGATACATGCCGGTAATTTTTTCGATAAGGCGCTGCATATTTTTCAAAGATGCATTTCCCATGTTTGACCACAAGCATTCCATGTAGATTATATCTCTCGGCAAATGTCATAAACAGATGATTTAACTGCATAGGACTGATGCCATAACCAAAAGAAGGCCAAAACTTAAGATCATGCAAAGTATCCGTTTCCTGAAACGGCTCTTTTTCATAGATCCATTTTGGCCTATATTCCGTATTTTGTATCAGATGTGACATAAATCTGAACAATTGATATTTCTGATTCATATGCAAACCTACCATTCTGCAGGTCATTCGAATTTCATATTCTGAATATAACGGGATTCGAAGCTGCTGTCATTTGCAAATACATGAATCTGTGTTCGGTCTACTATATGATCCGCCTGCATAAGGGCATCGTCCGGATCGGTCAGGAGTTTTACTGCACCGTTCAGTGAGGCATTTCCTGCAACTGTAACATTTGCTCCCGCCGGCAGCATACCAATTGCCACTGCACTGGTCAGATCCAGGTGAAAACCAAAATTACCGGCAATATAAACATTACAATCCGCAACGGTTGTATCTGCTGTTAGAAGTAGTAGATCAATTCCTGTCCGGATCGCAGCTTTGGCCTTTAATACCTGCTCTAACATCTCCATCGTAATCGTCATACCATCTACAAACGAATATCCGTCTTGCCGGTAGCGTGGCATTAATCTTCCATCTTCTCTGATGATCCCACGTTGTCTTAATAGTGCAATACGGGAAAGAAGTGTTGTACTATAGCCGCCGGCTGTTACATAACCGTCAAATGCGCTGCCACATGCTGTTCCGCCTGCATATCCATGATCTGCATTTAATAATAGTATTTCCCCATTTGTTCCAAGATCAATCAACAAATCGTACTGTTTCTGTCTGCCAATCCGGCAAGCGACTGCTCCGGAAACAATATCAGCTCCTACAAATGCAGATATACCCGGATATATGCTTAGTTGAATATTATGATAGGTTTCCGGAATGCATGAAAGCTCGCAAAGCGAAGAAATCGATCCTCGTATCGTATGCAGATGAGAGGAGAAAAATGGTGCATGTCCCAGAGATGCCGTGTCATAACCCATGAGAAGATGAATCATAGTTGTGTTGGCTGCAATTGAAATATGCTTCAGTACTGTTTCGTCTAACAAGACAGCATCCAGCATGGAATGGATCGCCGCAGTCAGTGATTCCCAGATCAATGTCTGAAGCATTTTTGCATGGATAGGGTCTTTTGCATAAGCGATTCTGGAAATAACATCAGCACCGTATACTGCCTGCGGGTTGTATATGGTATATTGGCACAATGATGTTCCTGAGGACAGTGCAACCATGCATAATCCGATTGATGTTGTTCCGACATCAATTGCCACACCAATCTCGGTGCCGGATACAATCGGTTCTTTCGTAAGGATCTTTACTTCCGGATTATGTTTGATCGCAAACGGAAGCCGGATATGCAGATCAGAACTTACAATTGTTTTACAGGCTTTTTGATAGCTCTTAAGCTCCTCAATAAAAACAGTACAGGACAGACATTGTCCTCTACCGCCACAGTTTCCACGAAATACAGGTGGATGAACCATCTGCATGGCTTCAAATATTGTCTGTCCTGTTTGTGCATGAATTGTCATTTCCTGACCATACCGGTCAGTGATATAGATCGTATATATCATAAATATTATCTCCGTATGATGGAATCAAGCACTTCAAAAAATTCTTTAAAAGTCTTCTGACAACACATAGGATCATCTATCACCATGCCATCGGTTCTGCATCCGGTAATTGCAAATGCCATTGCCATTCTATGATCCTGATAGGTATGTACGGTTATGGCGTTTGGATGTCCCGGACTGATCATAACACCGTCTTCCTGTTCGGTTACTTTGATCCCCATTCTGGTCAATTCTGTAACAATACCATGAATACGGTCTGATTCCTGCCGTCTGATATGCGCCACACCTGTAATCTTTGTTTCAGAATCCGCAAATGGTGCGATCGCTGCCAAGGTCATCGTCTGATCAGAAAAATCACTCATGTCCACAGTAATACCTTTTAATGATTTCGATGGACCCGTGAGAGCAATTCCGTCAACATCATCATGCATGGTACAGCCCATATCTTGTAATACTTTCAGAAACTGAATATCACCCTGTGTGGCATCCGGATGGACATGCAGAACCTTGCCGGTTGTACCTTTAATGGCTGCCAATGCATAAAAATAACATGCTGCGGAAATATCCGGTTCGATCTGATACTTCTGTGCGATATAATGCTGCCCACCTGTTACTTTGTATGTATTATGATCCAATTGTACCACGGATACACCGAAATCCTGCATCATCCGTGTGGAAATCTTTACATATGCTCTGGCATCTCTGTTGCCGGTAAGTCGGATGCATAATCCATTCTTTCTCATAACTGCACATAACAATAATGCTGATAAGAACTGACTGCTGGCATCAATATCAAGTGGTACATATGCAGGACTAAGTTCCTGACATCCTGTAATGTGAAAAGGAAACGCATAAGGCTGCTCATCGTAACGAATGTGTGCCCCCAGCATCTCAAGAGCTAACAACAATGGCTTCATCGGTCGTTTCTGCATCTGTGGAGAGGATGTCACATGAAAAGACTGTCCGGATAATGCAAGCATAGCCGTCAAAAATCTGGCAGCAGTGCCTGCACTGCCGACATAGACCTCTCTCTCCTGCCCGCATGCCGGAATCTGTCCGTCCAATCCATGAATCGTAACAACTTTGGCAGAACGGTCTATGTGAATATCATATCCGATCGACGACAACGCCTCCATAAACACTTCTGAATCATCACTCAGCAACACCCCCTGCAATGTAGTGGTACCATTTGCCAGCGCCCCAAGCAAAAGAGCTCTGTTGGTAATGCTTTTGGATCCCGGTACCTGTACGCAGAACGGCTGCAGAGGTTTTGTATCTATACAGTTATACTGTTCCATAAGACCTACCTCTAATATATACTCTTTGGATTCTTCTCTACAGGTGTATATCCGTTTTCTGAAAGTGCATGGATGATCTGTTCCTTATGTTCCGGTCCAAATGCCTCCATGGTAATCACAAGCTCTACAGCTGAATTCCGGTTGATGCTGACAAACTGATTATGCTCAAGTTTGATGATATTTCCCTGCATCTGGGCGATCAGTTTCGATACATTCATCAACTCACCCGGCTTGTCCGGAAGAAGTACAGATACGGTAAAGATTCTGCTTCTTGCAATTAATCCATGCTGTACTACAGATGCAAATGTAATGACATCCATATTACCGCCCGACAAAATACTGACTACTTTTTTGCCCTGAAAATCCAAATGCTTTAATGCTGCTACGGTCAGAAGACCTGAATTCTCAACTAACATCTTATGGTTCTCCAGCATATCTAGGAATGCAATGATCAATTCACTATCCTCTACAGTAATAATTTCATCAATATTCTTCTGAATATATGGGAATATCTTAGATCCTGGGGTTTTGACAGCGGTACCGTCTGCAATCGTATCTACAACCGGAAGTGTTGTAACCTTCTTATTTCGAAGTGATACCTGCATACAATTTGCACCTGCGGGTTCAACGCCGATCACCTTGATATGTGGGTTTAACAGCTTGGCAAGTGTGGATACGCCAGTGGCAAGTCCACCGCCACCAATCGGAACCAGAATATAATCTACGGTTGGAAGTTCCTTGATGATCTCCATGGCAATGGAACCCTGTCCACATGCAACATCCAGATCGTCAAATGGATGAATAAAAGTATATCCCTTATCTGCCGCAAGCTCTAATGCATATTGACAGGATTCATCATAAACATCTCCATAAAGGATTACCTCCGCACCATAACTCTTAGTACGGTTCACCTTAATAAGAGGTGTGGTTGTAGGCATCACGATCGTTGCCTTCGCACCATATGCTCGGGCGGCATAGGCAACACCCTGCGCATGATTTCCTGCAGATGCCGTGATCAATCCACGCGCCCGTTCCTCGTCTGTCAAGGTACTGATCTTATAATACGCGCCTCTGATCTTGTAAGCGCCTGTCAGCTGCATATTTTCAGGCTTTAAATAAACTTTATTTCCTGTCTGCTGACTATAAAACTCACTGGCAACCAGATTTGTCTGCAATACAACCTTTTGTACTGTATTATAAGCATTTTCAAATTTTTCAAGTGTTAGCATATATCACTGTCTCCTTTGTCAATCAATATCTCAAGATCCGTTCTTGTATCCATGTCTGCAAATAACGCTGTAACATAATTCTGTGGATCAAAACGCTGCAGATCTTCAATTTTTTCACCGATACCAATGAATTTTACAGGAACATTTAACTCAGACTGAATAGCGATCGCAATACCACCTTTGGCTGTGCCATCCAGCTTCGTAAGGATAATGCCGTCAATCTTGGTTACCGTGCTGAACTGTCGTGCCTGTTCAAGGGCATTCTGACCGGTAGAACCATCCAGAACGATCAAAGTCTCCATATGTGCTTCAGGATACTCTTTTTCGATAATACGCTTCATTTTTGCTAATTCATCCATGAGATTTTTCTTGTTATGAAGACGCCCTGCAGTATCACAGATCAGAATATCGACATCTCTTGCTCTGGCAGCATTGACAGCATCATATACGACTGCGGATGGATCTCCTCCCTCAGCCTGTGCAATAATATCTACCTGAGCCCTTGCAGCCCAGGTTTTCAACTGATCAATGGCTGCAGCTCTGAAAGTATCGGCCGCAGCAAGTAAGACTTTTTTGTGACGGCTCTTATACTGATATGCCAGTTTTCCAATAGATGTTGTTTTACCAACACCATTGACTCCGATTACAAGCACAACTGTCTTTTGATCCTCAAAATCATAGGCAGAATCATCTACCGTCATTTGATTTTTTATGATATTGATAATCAGTTCCTTGCAGGCTTCCGGATCTTTGATATGGAATTCCCTGACCTTATGTTTCAGATCCTCTACAATCTTTTCTGTTGTTTCAAGTCCCAAATCGGCCATGATCAGAGTTTCTTCCAATTCATCATAAAAATCATCGTCGATTGCAGAAAATCCTGAAAACAGATTATCAAATTGCTCGGCGATCTGATTTCTTGTCTTTGTCAGACCGTTCTTTAACCGGGAAAAGAAACCTTTCTTCTCTTCTGCAACAAGCTCTTTTTGTGCCGCTATAGAAGCTGTAGAAGTTTCGACTTCCGGCTCTGCATTTGTCTCATCCGCTAAATCTTCTACTTCTGTGTTTTCTATATTCGTCGATTCATGGTTTTTGTTTTTAAAAAAATCAAACATATAACTCCTCCTTCTTAATCATCTAATTCATTCTCAATGAGGTTTACGGATACCAGTGTAGATACACCCTTCTCCTGCATGGTAATACCATATAAAACATCGGCCGCCTCCATGGTACCCTTTCTGTGTGTGATCACAATGAACTGTGTATCCTTTGTCAATTTGTTCAGATATCCGGCAAATCGACTGACATTAGAATCATCCAGCGCAGCTTCGATCTCATCCAACAGGCAGAATGGAGATGGCTTCAGACTTTGAATCGCAAACAACAATGCGATCGCAGTCAATGACTTCTCTCCACCGGATAATTGCATCATATTCTGCAATTTCTTACCCGGCGGCTGTGCAATGATACGGATTCCCGTCTCAAGAAGGTTGTCCTCATCTACCAGTTCCAGACTGGACTTGCCACCTCCAAATAATTCTTTAAATACATGATCAAACTGAACCTGGATCTCTGCAAATTTCTCAGCAAACTGTGCTTTCATTGCCGCATCCAGTTCTTCAATAATGCCAACCAGATTATTTTCTGCCGTTACAATATCATCATGCTGTGTTTTTAAAAATTCATACCGTTCCGATACACCTTTATAATCTTCAATCGCATTGACATTGACATCACCAAGACTCTTGATCTCCGTCTTTACATTGGATACTAACTTTTTTAATTCATCCAGGTTATCGTAAGCGGTATCACGAAGTGCCTTGATGTTGAGTACAGTCAGCTCATATTCATCCCACATATACTGATTCAGCAATTCAAGTTTTTCAGTTGCTTTTTCAATCTGTGAGTTCAGTTTAAATGCCGATTTTTCAAGTCCGGACAACTGCTCTGACAAGCTTTCCCGGCGGTTTAAGAAATCCTTGTGGGATACTGTAATCTGTGTCCGTCTGTCTACCTGATCATCCAGCTCTTTTTGTTTATCTGCAATCATTGTCGAACCATTGGTCATCAGACCCTTTAACAGTTCGATTTTTTTCGTAAGTGCTTCAATTGTCTCTGTATACTGTGCAATGTTTGAAGTGTATCCTGCTAATTCTGCATTGAGTTTATCCTGCTCAGCCTGGATTCTGCGTTCATTCTCTGCTATGAATTCCTGTTGCTGTTTCATAGAATTATAAGTAAGCATACAGTCAGACACCTTCTGATTGCCGGCAGTCAATCTCTGTTTTTCATCAGCAAGCTGAGCTTCATAGGAAGCAATCTGTGCTTCACATGCACTGATCGCCTCGCGCTGCTTATCATTAGACTCGCTCAACTCACTCTTATTGGAGTTCAGCTCCTCAATCTGAGCATCTAATTCCTTCTCTTCCTTGCTGACAGATGCAAATGTAATCGCTGCATCCGATAATCTCTTGCTGATCTGTTCGATATTTACCGTGATAGTATTCTTGTCAAGATACAATTCCTGCAGTTTGGCCTGTGCATCTTCTTTTCTTCCTTTCAGCTGCCGCCGCTCTGTCTGTAGTGTCTCGTCTTTCTTTTGTGCTTCGATACAGGCAAGCTTCAAAGCGTTTACTTTTTCTGTCATCTCATCAAGCTCACGCTTACGCCCCAGAAGATTGCTTGTGTTTTTGTATGCACCACCAGTCATGGATCCACCCGGATTCAACAGTTCCCCGCCAGTTGTAACGATCCGGATACTATGTTTGTATTTGCGTGCCACTGCCATGGCATGATCAATCGTATCAACAACAAGAATCCGTCCGAGCAGGTTATCAGCAACCGGCTGATATGCTGCCTTGACATTGACAAGGCTTGATGCCAGACCAATGACACCTGTCTCTTTTAATGCTTCCGGACGATTAAATACCGGTGTGTTTTTCAAATTCGTTAGTGGTAAAAATGTAGCACGTCCGTATCTGTTATCCTTCAGAAAACGGATCATCTGCTTCGCCGTCTCTTCATTTTCGGTAACAATATTTTGAATACTGCCTCCTAGTGCAGTCTCTACAGCCAGCTCATATTCTTTTTGGACTTCAATGATATCTGCAACGACACCGATGATTCCTTTATGTGTTTCTTTCTGATCCATGACACGCCGGATACTGTTACCATATCCATCATAGCGTTCCGTAATGTTCCTAAGAGCCTCTTGTCTGGAGCTGATCGCATTATATGCCTTACTCTTTTCTGTGATCTCATTTCGCACTTCATGTGTGGCTTCCTGATTTTCTCGAAGTGAAGCATCACATTCATCTACAATTGTCGTCAGGCTGTTGATCTGTGTTTCTAACTCCTTGAGTCTTGTATCAAATTCATCATACTGCTTTCTATCGGACTGTTCATCACTTTTAAATTGCAGATAACGCTGCTTTAACTGCGTTTTCCTGTAATTGATGTTTTCCAGCATGGAATCATAACGTCCGGTTTTCGCTTTTAAAGAAGCACCTTCATTCATGTATGTAATAATATCCGATTTTGACTTTTCAATTGCCTGTTCCAGTTCAAGAATATGATCAGAGATCACTTCGCAGGCATCTTTGGATTCTTTTAATGAAGTCTGTGCTGCAAGGAGTTTAGATGCCACTGACTGTTTTTTTGCAGTAAATGTTTCCATCTCTTTCGCTTGTGACGAAAGCTCTGTTTCAATTCTGGCAATCTGTGCCGAAAGATGGCTGTCGCTCTGTTTTGCACTCTCTATCTGCTGTTCTAATACCTTGATGTCGCCCTCGGAACGCTGGCTGTTCAGCTTCATATCCTCAATTTCATTTCGGATCGTATCAATTGCCTCATTACAGGTAAGAAGTTCACCATCCAACCGGTCATATTCATCCTTCGTTGATTCAAATTCTGCCTGCAGTCTTTTCGTATCCTGATTCACAATGTCCAGATTCTTATGATAGTCCTCCAGCAATCCCTCAGTTTTCTCACTTTCAAGAATATATACATTGACATCGTATTTCTTCAATTCTTCTTTTAATATAAGATAACGCTTTGCAGTCTCGGATTGTTCCTTTAATGGTCCAACCTGTTTTTCAAGCTCGGAAAGGATATCATTGACTCTTTCAAGATTCTGTCGCTCAGACTCCAGTTCTTTCTCTGTTGCCAGCTTATTTTTCTTGTATTTGACAATGCCGGCAGCCTCATCAAACAGCTCACGCTTCTCATCCGGCTTACCATTCAAAATACGTTCTACCTGACCCTGCCCAATAATGGAATAGCCTTCCTTTCCTATACCGGTATCAAAGAAAAGATTATTGACATCTTTTAAACGGCAGGCAGTACCATTCAGAAGATATTCACTCTCTCCGGAACGATATACCCGTCTGGCGACAGTTACTTCTTCATAATCTACCGGCAGGCTGTGATCACTGTTATCAAGCGTGATCGCAACATATGCGGAACCATGCGGCTTTCTAAGCTCCGTACCGGAAAAAATAACATCCTGCATATTGGAACCACGAAGCTGCTTTGCGCTCTGTTCACCCAATACCCATCGTACAGCATCGCCCACATTACTTTTTCCACTACCGTTTGGCCCTACGATCCCTGTAATTCCATTTTTAAATTCAAATACGATTCTATTGGCAAAGGATTTGAATCCATATACCTCAATACTTTTTAAATACATACAATACCCTACTTCTCTTTTTTAAGGCGCAATAGTGCTGCATAAGCAGCCATCTGTTCCGCACCCTTAATTGATGAACCCTTTCCTGATGCAAACACCCGATCTCCGATTACTACATTTGTCTCGTATTCCCGGTGGTGATCCGGACCTGTGGCTGCCACAAGTGTATACGACAGATCGCCCATATCCATTTGTTGAACCAATTCCTGCAGATTGCTTTTTGCATCGTAAAATAATGTCTTATGTTCAATATCATTTAATAAAAATGTATATACATATTGTCTGGCGGGTTCCATACCACCATCCAGATAGATCGCACCCAGTACGGATTCAAAAAGATCACACAGAATAGAATTCCGCTCACGACCACCCGTGCACTCCTCTCCTTTGCTAAGTCTGACATACTCTCCCAAATGAATCTCTCTCGCACAGGAAGACAATGTAAATTCACAGACAAGACTGGCACGAAGCCTTGTGAGCTGTCCTTCTGTCATTTTCGGCCGCTCCCGATACAGATACTCACTCACAATACCTTCCAGAATCGCATCTCCTAAGAACTCAATCCTTTCATAATGAGCAGGTCTGTTTACACGCTTTTCATTTGCAAAAGAGGTGTGTGTCATCGCCTGGACAAGAATGCTTTCGTCATGAAAATGATATTGAATGATATCACACAACCCGGTTAAGTTTTTATTTGCCATCCTCTGATAACGCCTCCTGAATCTTGACATTGATCTGCTGTTCCGTAAATGTCACGCACTGTGCAATTGCATTGCTGATCTCCTTGCGGGATGCATTGCCATGACATTTCACGACAAGACCGTTCAGTCCAAGCAGCGGTGCTCCGCCATATTCTGTTGCATCAAATCTCTTAAGCACACCCTTCAGGCTGCCTTTGATCATTAACGCACCAATCTTAGACTTCAATGTACTCATCATACTGCCCTTAATTTCCTTTAAAAGAGTCTTTGCAAGACCTTCATATAATTTCAAGATCACATTGCCGACAAATGCATCACAGACGATGACATCGGCCTCGCCATTCGGAATTTCGCGTGATTCAATGTTGCCCGTAAAATTGATATTCTCACAGGCCTGCAGCATTGGATATGTTTCTTTTGTCTGTGCATTCCCTTTTTCTTCTTCCGTACCGATATTAACAAGTGCAACACGTGGCTTGTCAATATGAAGTACATGTTCCATATAAATAGATCCCATTTTTGCAAATTGTACCAGCTGAGATGGCTTTGTATCTACATTCGCGCCGCAATCAATCAACATGGAAGCACCCTTGGCAGTGGGAATCAGACACGCAAGCGGTGCACGTTCAATATTCTTTCCTCGACCGACAATAAAGAGTCCACCTGCTAAAATGGCACCTGAACTTCCGGCTGATATACAGGCATCCGCCTCTCCGTCCTTTACCAGTTTTAATGCTACCACCAGTGAGGAATCTTTCTTTTTACGAATTGCAGCAACCGGAGCATCATGAAAAGATATTTCTTCTGTCGTATGCACAATACGGATCTGACTCTCGTTATACTGTTCATTGGTCAATGCCTGTCTGATCTTCGTTTCATCGCCAACCAATGTAATATACACATCAGAACGTTTCTGTACAGCCACAACCGCACCCTTTACAATCTCACCCGGGGCATTGTCTCCACCCATGGCATCCAGTGCAATACGTAATTCCTTACTCATAATATCCTCCTTCAGATAAATCCGATTATTGTTCTTAATAAAGCCACATACACTTCATAATTATATTATTTCTTTCAGATTTAGTCAATATTTGTGCAAAAAAGAAAAGACCTCTCCGTATGGAGAAGCCTTCTCTCTAAAGATTAGTCCTGAGCGATAATCTCTTTCTTGTTATATGAACCGCAAGACTTACATACTCTGTGAGGTACCATTAAAGCACCGCACTTGCTGCACTTTGCAAAAGCAGGAGCAGTCATTTTCCAGTTTGCTCTTCTCTTGTCTCTTCTTGCCTTTGAAGATTTGTTCTTTGGACAAATTGACATCTTAGATTACACCTCCTTAAATTGATTGAAGATATCATCAAAAACTGCCATTCTTGGATCAGGCATGGTCTGCTTACAAGTACAAGGATTCGTATTCCTGTTATTGCCACACACCTTACATATACCAAGACAGGACTCCTTACACAGGAGCTGTATTGGAATCATGGAATACAATGCATTCTTGATAAGCTCATCCACGTCCAAATCACAGTCTTTAATATAGCTTAATTCATCATAATCATCTAAATCATCTGATTGATCAGCATCTAAATCAATTTCTTTATCAATCTTTATGGTATACCGTTTGGCAACCGGCATCAAACATCTGCTGCACTCTCCGGTCAGAGTCACTGCACAATCTGCACAAAGCAGGATGCTGCGCTTACCAACCTTCGAAATCTGAAGATGAACCGAATCGGCATCTGTAACCGTATAATCAGATCCCATAAATGAAATTGAATCAATATCGAGCTTCTCATCAAACGATCTCGACTCTCCTGATATGGATAAAATCTCGGATAAATTAATTAACATTCTATCTCCTTTTATTCACACCTTGACTATTATACATACCATTACAAGGGTTGTCAAGAAATAATTTCCACAAAATGTAGTATTATATCAATGCAACTGTCTCTCTTGCAATTGCGAGCTCTTCATTGGTCGGTACTACATAAACCTTAACATTGGAATCCGGTGTCGAAATCATAACTTCTTCACCACGGAGCTGGTTCTTTTCTTCATCAAGTGTAATGCCAAGATATCCTAAATGTTCCATAACAAGTTTTCTGACCAGTACATTATTCTCACCAATCCCGGCTGTAAAGGCAATAGCATCTACACCATTCATTGCAGCTACATAGGATCCGATATAACATGCTACTTTATAGCTAAACATTTCCAGTGCGATCCGGCACCGTTCATTTCCTTCGTTCATACCCTTTTCAAGATCTCTAAAGTCGCTTGAAACACCTGAAATCCCAAGCATTCCGGATTCTTTGTTCAGAATATTCATGATCTCATCAATGGATCTGTTTTCCTTTTTCGCAATATAAGAAATAATAGTCGGATCAATACTTCCACAGCGGGTTCCCATAACGAGTCCCTCAAGAGGTGTCAGTCCCATTGTAGTATCTACTGAGATTCCTCCATCCACTGCACAAATGCTGGCTCCGTTACCAAGATGACATACTATGATCTTCGTCTTTTCAATATCAGCATTCATGATCTGCGCGGTACGCTTGGATACGAAGCTATGGCTTGTACCATGGAATCCATATTTACGCAGCTTATAATTCTCATAGTATGTATAAGGAATACCATACATATACGCCTTCTCAGGCATGGTCTGATGAAACGCTGTATCAAACACTGCCACCATCGGTACATCCGGCATCAGATGTCTGCATGCATGAATACCGATTAAATTCGCCGGATTGTGAAGTGGTGCCAGATCATTACATTCCTCAATTGCCTGTATCACCTCATCTGTGATCAGACAAGAACTGGCAAACTTCTCTCCACCGTGCACAATTCTATGTCCTACTGCACCAATTTCATCTAAAGATGCAATCACGCCATTCTCTGTATCTGTCAGCTCCTTCAAAACCAAAGAAACCGCAGCCTTATGATCCGGCATAGGGGAACTGATGACGACTGTATCTTTTCCGGCCGGTGTATGCTTCAAAACACCATCGATCGTGATTCTTTCACATAACCCCTTTGCCAATACAGATTCTGATTTCGAATCTATTAACTGGTACTTTAAGGATGAACTTCCGCAGTTAATAACTAAAATATTCATAATATCCTCCCAATTTATGCATTCTTTGCCTGTGCCTGAGCCTGAACTGCAGTAATCGCTATAACACCGACAATATCATCTGCACAGCAGCCTCTTGACAGATCATTTACCGGTTTGGCAATGCCCTGTGTCACAGGACCATAAGCCTCAGCCTTTGCAAGTCGCTGTACAAGCTTATATCCGATATTGGCAGCGTCCAGATCCGGAAATACGAGTACATTCGCTTTTCCGGCCACATCACTGCCGGGTGCCTTTGAAGCAGCTACCTCCGGTACAATTGCAGCATCGGATTGCAGTTCTCCGTCAATCTTCAAATTTGGATTATTTTCCTTTGCTATGCGGGTTGCTTCACATACCTTATCTACTTCAGGATGTTTTGCACTACCTTTAGTGGAATGTGACAGCATCGCAACGATAGGTTCCTGTTCTACAAGCAGTTCAAATGACTTTGCAGAACTCTCAGCAATCGCCGCCAGCTCTTCTGCGTTTGGACTCTGATTCAGACCTGCATCTGAAAATACAAAAGTACCATCGGCGCCGAAATCGCAATCCGGTACAACCACAACAAAAAATGCGGAAACAAGCTTGGTACCCGGAGCTGTTTTTAAAACCTGCAAAGATGCACGAAGCACATTGGCAGATGAATTGATCGCACCTGCAACCATTCCATCTGCATCTCCGGCCTTAACCATAATGCATCCAAAATATAAAACATTATTTAATAAAATTGTCTTGGCTTCCTCAAAAGTCATGCCCTTTTTCTTACGAAGTTCAGCCAGTAATGCTGCATATTCATCCAGCTTTTCGCAGTTATATGGATCTACAAACTGCGCACCTGTCAGATCCAGTCCATCTGCTATCTCAAGGATCCGCTGTTTGTCCCCAACCAAAATAACATTAGCGATATCTTCCTTTAATACCTTATGTGCAGCAATAATTGTACGAATATCCGTCGTCTCCGGAAGCACAATCGTCTTCTTGTCTGCCCTTGCACGAGCCTTTACGCGATCAATAAATCCCATTACATGTCTTCTCCTTTGCCATGATATAGTGTAATTATATGCTTTTTTGTAATTGTATACAATATGCATATACCAAAAAATTGCATTTTTATGCGTACAATCAATTGACAGGTGTCACATCCTCGCCGTCCACCTTTACCTGACCTCTTCCGTGTTCCTTTGCATAGTACATTGCCCAGTCAGCGCGCTTTAAAAGATCATATGGATTGTCGCAGATCTCAGGATACGCAGTCAGACCTATACTAACATTCATGCCGATCCGCTCGCCACCGTATTCCACAACAGAGCCGGCGATCTTCGTGTGCAGATCATTGATAATCGCAAGTGCACTGCTGACATTTCTATCCGGCAGCACTGCCACAAATTCCTCTCCGCCATATCGGCATACATAACCATTATATTCATTGATGTGTGCTTCTGTTGTTTTGGCCACCAGTTTGATCACCTCATCACCGGCCAGATGACCATATGTATCGTTGACACGCTTAAATTTGTCAATATCAAACAGAGCCACACACATAGACGATTTCTGTTCTAACACCTGTTTTACAGTGTCACTGTAAAGAGTTGTAAAATAGGTCCGGTTATTAATTCCTGTCAGACCATCTTTCCTTGCCATATTTTGTGTTTGCAGATATAACCGGCAGTTATTGACCGCAATATTCATCTGAGATATGATTGCATCATAAAATGCCAGATTGTCTGCTGTAAATTCCTGCTGTGCATTTCCGACCATCAAAATACCATACATTGTATTGTTAAGATTCAAAGGCCTCAGAATCAGTGATTTTACCTGCAGATCACCTACAAACGGATATTTTTCTCTGGTGATATCATTATCAATAATAATGTCTGCGTACAAACTCTTGTAATGGCTGTAGTACTCCGGCAGATCACGGTTCAGCCTCCTCTTTAAGGCTGCATCTTCTGCACGCACAATACAGTTGGCATGTTTATTCAGATAGATATCTTTGTCAATATATAAGGCACAAAAATATACTGTTTTGGATGACATGATACCATCTAAAACCTTATTGGATACTTTTGTCATATCAAAAGTACCTGAAATAAACCTGGCAATATCTGCTTGTACGGATATCTCAGCATTTGCTGCTTTGATCATATCATTCGCCCGTTCAAGATCCAGTTTTTGCAGATTCAATGCTGCATTGACAGTTTTCATTCGTTCCTGATAGTCAAGCAGTTTCTGATTGGCATCCTCTGTTTCGTTGAGTGCTGTATTCTTAATGTCTAATTCACTTCTGTATAGACGGATCAATCTTGCAATCAGAAGCATAACCCGCGTCATAATGATAAACAGAATCACATAAGAAAATAAAATGTACATCCATCTGTAATCCTGATATAGAGATGCCATGATCACCGTAAATACAATAACAGGAGCAAACAATATAATCAGTCTTACACTGTTGTTGTAGACATCAAAAAAATCTCCTGCCATAATAAACTCAATCATATACAGGATTAAAAAACCAAGCAGTGCCACTGTTGCATACGGATGTCTGAAGACCGCATATAAAGAGATAACAGTGATGATATATTGTATATATCTCCACGCACTTAATAAAAGTGCATTTTCAAAGTAATCAAAGTATACCAGTGCCTCTTCGATCAATGCAAACGCAAAAACGGCACCTATAAAAATGGTTGTGCGCCTGACATTGGGTTCAATATTCAGTAACTGTAATAATACAACATAAAAACCCATCACCAAATACATGATCCGCTGGATTGCTCTTAAATTTTTCTGTTCATTGATTATGTCTTTTCTGTTCATTGATCGTCCTTTAACTAATCCTGTTTCCAATATAAATCTATCTTGTCACCATCATGAAGCGGATCGAAATGACCGGCATCAACACCATTGATCTTTGTGATCAGGACTGTTCCTCCTGCGTTCTTTAAGTCGAATGGGTACACCTCAAATATATCTACAAATACATAGGATGCCTTGCCGCTTAGTGTAATAGGTTTCTCATTTACCTGCACATGAATCGTTAACGGCAACGCATTTTCTGTTTTGATCTCTTCCTGAGCCATGTCCTCTTCCGGTACCGGCTCTTTTTCCGGCTTTTGTTTTGCCGCTTCCATTTCTTCCTGTGAGCTCATTTCCAGATCAGAAAAATGAGGTGTCATAGACCATGTTACCTTGAAATTATCGTATATCGGCGTATCCATGTCAGCCGGTTCATTATTCACCTGAACTTTTCCCTCAACAGATATATCCATAAATTTCAATAATTCTGCCACAGTATAATAGGAACTGATCACTATGTTATCTCCATCCTGCACTTGATAGAACCCAGTCTCAACATGACCGTTTACAATGGCATATCCAGGACATATCACAGGAGCATCATTCACATAAAAAGTTAGCGTACGCTTCAGTTCCGGCAATGATGACAACTCAAATCGGGCTGCTTCACCTTTTGTGGATTCTACTATCCGGATCTGATCATTTGCAACAATCGGTGCATTCATGCCGGCAGGCTTGCCATTTAATTCAATTCGTGCAGCCTCGCCGAGCATTCCTCTGACAATTCGTGTCTTGTCATTGATCCTGAAGGTTATATCTTCCCCCCTCTGAGGAAAGATCTTCGCATTCGGTATGCCACATCCTACACAGGCATCAAATACAGTCAGCTTATCATTGTCATATAATTTCACCCGTGTTCCATTGACATTCACATAGATGAAATTGTTCTTTTGTTCATAAAAATTCAGGCAGATTCCAATTGGGGTTACCAATAAAGGATCCTTCTTAATTCCAGGCACCTGAATATCAATCTGCTGCATCACTTCACTGCCGCGAAGTGCCACACGTTCTGTTGGGAGTTTTAAATGCTTGGCAAGCAATTCTGTAAATCCCGGCAGTTTACCACCGCCGCCCACAACGAACAATGCATGAATACTCTTGCCACCATTGAGTTCAACAATCTTATCTGCGATAGCTTTCGTAATAGTATCCACCACTGCACGCACTGCATTCTGTACTTCGTCAGGTGTGATCTTGTGGGAAATGCCCATAATATCTTTATAAGACATTGACTTTCTATTGCCGATCATCTTGATCTTTTCAGCTGTCTTAAAATCAATCAGATATTTCTTGATGAGAGCTTCTGTTATTTCATCTCCGGCAGAAGGTATCATACCATACGCAATAATACTTCCGTCTTTAGTAATACATAGATCTGAGGTTCCGGCTCCGACATCTAGGAGTCCGATATTCAATAGACGATATTCAACCGGTATTGCTACATTCATAGCTGCAATCGGCTCTAATGTCAGATTATCAACCACAAGACCTGCCTGCTCTACTGCTGCATACAGTCCATCCACAACCTCTTCCGGCAGAAATGTCGCCAGCACATCTGCACTGATCGTGTTGGCCTTATGACCTTCCAGATTCGTCATTTCATAACCGTTGAGATAATATTTTACAACAGTATAACCTACACAGAAGTATTTGACAGCCGTGCCATTCTCTGCAACGATCTGCTCATAGGCCTTTTCAACACCTAACATCTCCAGTGAATGAATATATTCCTGTGTGACAGGTGCAGGTTCTGCATATTCATAGTCTCCCCGTCCTACAGCGGTCTTTAGTACCCGTCCGGCTGCTGCAATACAGACTTCCTTCAGCCTGTGTCCGTCTAACTGCGACTCAAGTGCTGTCTTTACTTCAACAATACCTTCCGCAACCTTCTGGATATCATGAATCTGTCCATCGATCATTGCCCGTGTATCATGCTGCTTTGTTGCCTGCGCTACCACATGAAACTGATTATTCTCTTTATATCCTACGGTTCCCACAATGCTCCTTGTTCCAATATCAAGGCCAAATACAAGGGGTTCCGGATATTTGATCAATCCTGCCATATCTGCTCCTTAGATTTTCATGCATAAGTTATAAAAATTATAACATAACACTATCATTTCTTCAACAAATTGTCTATCTGTAGTTCCGTATTTTCAAAATCTTTTGAATTGTTGATGACATAACGGCTATGTGACCGATAATAGCTGTCATCTGACTGGCTCTCAAATATCGAGATACATTGTTCTCTTGAATAACCCCGCCCTGCCATCAATCTTTGGATCCGGGTTTCAGAATCAACATAGATATACCAGATTTCGTCACAAACGGCATCATAACCTTCTTCTAAGAGCAATGCAGCTTCAAGAGCAAAATATGTATATCCTCCTGTTTGTCTTGCTGCCGCGATCTGCCTGTCAATTTCCGTTCTGACCGCCGGATGCGTGATGGCATTTAACCGTTCTAACTTATCTGCATCGTGAAATACGATCGCCCCCAGCTTCTTTCGATCAATCGAACCATCCGATGCAACAATCTCCACGCCGAAACAGTCGATAATGGGGTGATAAGTCGGACCATCCGGCTGCATTAATACATGTGCCAGCTTGTCAGCCTCTAAGATATATGCGTCATATTTCTTCTTCAATAAAGACAATACGCCGCTCTTTCCGCTGCCAACACCGCCTGTTATTCCAATTATCTTCATTTTCATGTCACCTACTTTGCATCAAACCATGTATCTCCTGCATGCATATCTACTACCAGTGGAACTGTCAACTGGGCTGCATGCTCCATTTTATTTTTTAAAATATCCATCACCAGTTCTTTTTCGTCCTGCTCCGTCTCAATCAACAATTCATCGTGGATCTGTAAAACAAGTCTGGAATGCAGTCCCTGCCGGATCAGTTCCTGATCCACAAGTACCATTGCAATCTTAATAATGTCCGCTGCACTGCCCTGAATTGGAGAATTCATAGCAGCACGCTCGCCAAAACTCTTTTGCATAAAATTATTAGATGTAAGCTCAGGAACCGGGCGGCGTCTGTTCCATAAGGTAACCGCATAACCTGTTTCCTTGGCATCTTCAACAGATTTCTTTAAGAATGCATCTACTTTCGGATATGTCTTAAAATATTTTGTAATATAATCAGATGCTTCTTTTCTGGAAATTCCAAGCTCCTGACTTAATCCGAAGGCACTCTGTCCGTAAATGATACCAAAATTAACTACCTTTGCATGGCGTCGTTGTAAAGGCGTCACTTCTGCAATCGGTACATCAAATACCTCTGATGCTGTACTTGCATGAATATCCAGATCATTTTGATAGGCATGAACAAGTGTTTCATCTCCTGACATATGTGCCATCACACGCAGCTCAATCTGAGAATAATCAGCATCTACATAGATATATCCGGGATCCGGTACAAATGCCTTGCGGATCTGCCTGCCGACATCCAGCCGCATCGGAATATTCTGCAGATTTGGTTCTGTAGAACTGATTCTGCCCGTCGCTGTAATTGTCTGGTTAAAGGTACCATGGATCCTTCCATCCTCACAAATATAGCTTTCAAGCCCATCTGCATATGTGGACTTCAGTTTCGAATAAGTGCGGTAATCCAGAATATCCTGTACTACCGGATAATCGGCTCTTAACTTATCTAATACATCCGCACTGGTAGAATAACCGGTTTTTGTCTTTTTTCCTCCCGGGATTTCCATTTTTTCAAAGAGAATATGCCCTAACTGTTTTGGAGATAAGATATTAAATTCTTCACCGCAGGCTGTGAAAATACGCTGTCTGAGCAATGCAATCTCTTGTTCAAGCATTTGTCCATATGTGATCAACGCCTGTCGGTCAACCCTGACACCGGCACACTCCATATGATACAGTGTATATACACAGGGCAATTCTATCGTCTCATACAAGGAACGCATTTCGGATCGTTCCAGTTGATCGATCAAAGAATCCATCGCTGATACCGGCACAAATGCCTGATATGCCATATAAGTCAAAAAGGCCGGCTCGGTGTCGGTCAATGCTGTCACACTCTGCTTATGCAGCAATTCCTCTTTGGAAGGAACAAGCTGTCCCATATAATCCCTGCAAATATCATCGTAATAATAAGTCTGCTTTAATGGATTTAACAAATATGCCGCTACAGATGCATCAAACAGACGATACTGTGCCGTACGCGGTGCATGAACGGCGTGCAGTAGTCCTTTTGCGTCCATAACTGCGGTATGATAGGCTGCTTCACCTGACATCGGCCGGTCTAACAGCTGTCCAGCCATATCCAGCAGATATTGATTTGTCAAAAATCCCTTTGGTACAAAAACATAATGCTGTCTGGCATTGCTGACCGACATTGCCATCAAAGTATTATTTTCAACATGCAGATATAAGCCTAATGCACCTTCCCATTGCATCAGGTCATTGTTGATGTTCATTGCTTCATTCCAATCTGTAACCAGCGTATACACAAGCTCCTCCGTCTGTTTATCGGATGATTCAAAATGCTTTAACAATTGCTTAAATTCTAACGCTTTAAACATTGTGTATGCATCCTTTGTAAACAGATTCTGTATTTTGGCATCGTCTGGTGTCACATCCAGGTCACAATCCAGTTTGATCGTTGCAAGCTGCTTGGAAAACACAGCCTGATCGTAATATTCCCGGAGATTATTCTGAGCCTTGGCCGGTTTTATTTCGTCAATATGTGCAAATGCATTTTCAATGGAATGGTATTCTGTAATGATCTTGGTGGCCGTTTTTTCCCCAATTCCGGGTACGCCCTTAATATTATCCGAACTATCTCCCATCAAACCTTTCAGGTCAATAAACTCAGTAGGTGTTACCTGATAGCGATCGCATACATCTTTTGCATAATAGTCTTCTATCACTGTTCCGCTTGGTTTTGTCTTCGGAATACGAACCAGTATCCGGTCTGTTGCAAGCTGTAAAAGATCTCGATCACCGGATACGATCGTCACCTGATAACCGGAGGCATCAGCTGTTCTTGACAAGGTACCAATGATATCGTCTGCCTCATAGCCACCCTTCTCTACTGTGACAATTCCCATTGCATGTAACACTTCTTTCATCAATGGCACCTGTTCCCGAAGTTCTGCCGGCATTCCTTTTCTTGTACCCTTGTATTCCTGATACATCAGATGTCTGAATGTAGGCTGATGTACATCAAAAGCAACGAGAATATGGGTTGGATGTTCTTCATCCATCAATTTAAGAAGAATATTCAAAAAACCCAGCACCGCATTTGTATGCTGCCCCTTCTGGTTTGTCAGATCCGGCAACCCATAAAATGCACGGTTTAAGATGCTATGTCCATCAAGCAATAATAATTTATTCATTGGAACCTCCTTCTCCCGCAATTGTCTGGTTGACATGATATTGATGTATTTTTTCGTAGAACACGGCAGTATTGTCTTCCGGCTGCTGTGTTGTCTGCACAGTAATATCACGAATCCGGATTCTGCTGTCATTAAGCAGCGTATCCCCAAAAGTATCAAGATAATAGTACTCTGTCTGTTTTGAAACTTTTAATTCCTGTTCTTTATGATAAACCCAGTTCAGAAAATTATTATAACCGATGATCAGCCCGGCCAATACACAGGCAAACACAATACATACGGATGAGGTCTTTAAATTCTTGGTATTACTGATCTTATGCATGGATTCATCAAGTTTCCGATCCAGATCCCGCTTAAAATCAGTGGATAGCTCCTCATTATTGTCAAGTTGTTTCATGCCAACCAGCAAAGTATAATAAATCTCCAGTTCTTCGGAACAATTTTTGCAGTTTTTCACATGTTTGACAAACTCCGACAATTCATCTCCTGTCAATTTGTTGTCAATAAATGCCATAATCTTAGTCTGTGCTTCCAGACAAGTCATACGATCACTCCCTTGCATCAAAAAAGACCCGGAACGCAGTCGGCAGTGCATACTGTCCCATGAGTTCCTGTTCTTTTGCCCATATCAATGGTCCGTCCATATGCCTTACTTCTACATAATATGCCGTCATATGCCATTCCACATGTGTAAATACATGGGTATATTTTATTTCTTTATATATTTCACTTGCTTCTATATGATTCTGTTTCAGATGCTGCATTGCCTGTTGAATGGTAAATGTCTCCTCAACATTATAAAATTCATAAAGACCATGCAGTAATCCTTTTTGTGTCCTTTTTCTGATCGCATAGTAATCAGTGTAATCCGCCTGACATCTCATTACGAATACAGACATATGGACATGTTTTCTTTCTCGTTTAGCATTACGCACCGGCAGCTGATCCGTACATCCGGTCAAATGTGCCTGACAGATAGATGATAGCGGGCATTTTTCACATTTGGGCACACCATTTGGTATACAGATCAAAGCACCCAATTCCATCAATGCCTGTGTAAAATCTCCACATTGCCTCTCCGGATACCATGCACACACAATGTCATAAAATACACGGCGGGTAGCCGGTATATCTATATTAGATCTGTCTGCAAGCAATCTTGCCGTGACTCGAAGCACATTTCCATCTATCGCAGGCGTTTTCTGCCCAAAACAAATGGAAGCAACCGCTCCGGCTGTATATTCCCCAATCCCGGGAAGCGAACGGATCTGTTCAATCTGTCTCGGAAATTCGCCGCCGAAATCCGTCATGATCACCTGTGCTGCTTTTTTCAGATTGCGTGCACGATTGTAATATCCCAGACCTTCCCAAAGCTTCATCAGATCATCATCAGGACAATCTGCCAGATCTTCTATCATAGGCAATGCCTTAATAAAGCGGATATAATAGGATTTTACAGCTTCCACCCTGGTCTGTTGCAGCATAATTTCGGACAACCATACATGATACGGTTCTGTATCTTCTCTCCATGGAAGAAGCCGTTTGTGTTCATAAAACCACGGCAAGAGCAGCTTAGATATCTGACTCATATACATCGTCCTCCTTATACTACGGGAGATCATTTCCGGCAGCTGTGTACAATTCATACCATTCCTGTCTTGTCAACTCAATCTTATCGGCCTGACACAAATCCTTTATATGATCCGGGTTCATTGAGCCGATCAACACCTGCATACCGGCAGGGTGCTTTAATATCCAGGCAATTGCGATCACTGCCTCTGTCACATCATAACGTCTCGCATATGCACTTAACACTTCATTTAATTTAGGGAACCTGTTTTTGTCAAAAATACTGCCCTCAAACATGCCATATTGCAGCGGGGACCATGCCTGGATCGTAATATCCCGCGTTCTGCAGTAATCCAGTATCATGCCATCTCGATCAGCACTACCATCCAGATTTGTATTTGCACAGATTGAATTGGTGATCATTCCGGTATGTCCAAGCCCAAATTGCATCTGATCCACCAGGATCGGCTGTGTCATGGCTGTCTGTAACATGGATAACTGCATGGAATTAAAATTACTCACACCAAATCCTAGCACCTTACCTGCAGAATATAATACATTTAACGCATCTGCGATCTCATCGGGGATCATCAGGGCATCCGGACGATGCAACAGCAAAATATCAATGTAATCTGTATGCAGACGACGTAAAGATTGTTCAACTGATTCTAGAATATGTTTTGCGGACAAGTCATAATATCCATTGCAGATACCGCATTTTGTCTGAATCCGCATCTTATCACGCATACCACGGTTCTCTGATAACAGGCGTCCAAATTTTTCTTCACTTGCACCTGCCCCATAAATATCGGCATGATCAAATAAGGTAATACCTTCATCTAAGGCAGTTGTCACAACCCTTGCCACTTCTGTATCGGATAATGTGGCCATTCGCATACATCCCAGTGCAATTCTGGATACATCCATATCTGATTCACCGAGATACATACCCATTTTCGAAGGAATCGGTATGATTTCATTCGCATCATAGCCAAGCTTATCAGCAAATTTCTCTAACAGTGTCTTATGAGAATGATCTACCAGATAATAGATATTCTCCACTTTATCGGCGAATGTTTTCGTAGAAAACTTTAAAACACTGGCACGTGCATTTGATGCAAAATCAACGCGATCGGTTGACATAATATTATTATACAACACTTCTTCCAATGAAGATAAGAATGTTTCCTCTGTACGATATGTGAATCCATTTTCTCCCTGTGTAATCACACCGTCAAGACATTCATCTTCTCTGGCCACTACCGGCAGTCCGGAGGCTAATGCCTCAATATAGGTCAACCCCTGTGTCTCGCTCGTGGAGGCACTGACAAACACATCTGCCATCTGGTAATAATGGGTAATCTCATCCCACGGTCTAGCCCCTGCAAATATAATCTGATCTCCATGCCTTAATGTCTCCCTCATCGGTTCTAAGACATCACTTCTATACTCGCCATCTCCTACAATGACAAATCTCGCATCCTTGTGTTTTTCAAAAAAAGTATCCAGATAACGCATAACCTCATCAATATTTTTTTCCTGACTGACACGCCCCAAATATAAGATCACCTTGTCAGATGCCGACAATCCAAGTCTGTTCCGATAATCCTGTCGAACCTCCTCTGTGTCATCTCCTCCAAATCGTGCCAGATCAATACCGGTAGGAATCACTGTGATCTCACCAGGTACTCCATATGAAGACAATAATTCCTGCACCTTTTTGGTTGGTACAATGATCTCTTCTACACTGCGCACACTGATACGGCTGAAATTCCTTGCAAGTTTTCTGGCACGGTTCTCATTTGAAATATAATTTTTGATATAGTGTGTGTAGTCTTCATATATTGTATGATAGGTATGCACAACCGGCAAAAAAAGTTCTTTTGCCATGATACGACCAAACACCCCAATCGAAAATTCTGTATGCGTATGAATCACATCCAGTTTCATATGTCTGATCTTTTTTGCCAAAAGTGGCTGATAAAACAATCCAATCCGCCGTTCCGGAACAAATGTACACGAAATGGATGGTACACGGTATACATTCTTTTCATTTTCCGGAGCACCCGGTGTGGTTGTTGTAATTACATATACATTGTGTCCTTTTAACTCTAATTCCTGCTTTAGCAGGTATACGGAATTGGCAACACCGTTGATCTCCGGATAATAGGTATCTGTAAATAATCCAATGTTCATAGCAGCTCCTTTTCGTTCAACTGTCTGGCATAACGGACATCCTCTGCAATCTGCGATGTCAATGCTTCTATTGAATCAAACCGGCGTTCCGGTCTTATAAAATGCAATAATGCTACATGGATCCGTTTCTGATAAAGATCTCCGTCAAAATCAAATAAAAAGGTTTCCAGTCCCACTGCAGCATGTTCTTTCACTGTTGGTTTTACACCAAGATTGGCAATTCCGGCATAATCCTTCCCTTCCACTGTCATTTTAACGGCATATACTCCGTACGGAGGCAGTACTTTGTCTGCAGGCAGCGCAAGATTTGCGGTTGGAAATGAGAGCTTACGGCCCAGCTGGTCGCCTGAAATCACTTTGCCACTTATTGCATATGGATGTCCCATCCAACGAAATGCCTGCTCCATATTCCCTTCTCTGACTAACTGTTTGATACCGGTTGAACCAATCACATCTGTTCCTTGTGCTAATTTATGAAAGATCTGTAATGTAAATCCATAGCGTGGAGCCAGTTTGGTAAGCAGGCTGACATCCCCTGACTGATTTCGTCCAAAATGAAAATCCTCTCCTACTGTCAGATAGCGCATTCCCAACTGTCCAATCAGAATATCATGCACAAAATCCTCCGGTTCCATCTGTGAAAATGCATGTGTAAACGGATACTCAATCACAATATCAATGCCAAATGCATCAAGAAACTGTTCTCTTTCCTCACTTGTCATCAACATACCGTCATAATTTCCCGTTGTAATTTTGACAGGAGATATATCGAAAGTAAATACGGTAGCTGCCAATCCGTTCTTCTTCTGATCCAGAATCGCACGCAGCAATAACTGATGTCCTTTATGCAATCCATCAAATTTACCGAGTGCAATAGCTGTATTTTGTATATTAAATTTCGTATTATGTCTAATATAATTCATCCTAAAAACATTTTGTATGGCATGAACAGATTTCTCTTTGATGCATACTCATACATTCCTTTTAATTCATTGAAACTGTCATAAATGAAGCATCTTTCTCCATCCAATGCCAGCATTCCGGAATCCAAAAATGATGAAGGTGTCAATGGATTCCCATTATACAGATATTTATCGGCAGATGCCTGACAATATAGTTTTTTGTAGTGAGGAAACATACTGTCTATCGGCAGAATGATCTCATCCAAACGGTTCTGATCCCGTATCTGCTCTATCTGTGATAATGTGTATGCCTCTGAAACGACAAAACTACTGACTCTGTTACGGAGCAGATGTTCCATACACCCCCCACAACCTAACCGTTCTCCGATATCACGGCACAGACTTCGTATATAGGTTCCTTTCGAACAACGCACACGAAATTGTATTCTTGGAAGTGCAATTTCTAATATCTGAATATCATAAATCTCTACCGGTCTTGCCGGCCGGTCTACTACAATTCCGGCATGTGCAAGCTCATAGAGTTTTTTTCCACCCTGCTTAAGTGCCGAATACATAGGTGGAACCTGATGATAGGGACCGACAAATGAAGATATCACTTCTTCTACTTGTCTTACACTGCTGGTAACCGGCTGTTGTGAAAGAATCGTTCCTGAAGTATCTTCAGTATCTGTAGTTGTCCCAAGCAGCAATGTTGCTGTGTATTCTTTATCTTTGTCGGTAAGCATTTCACACAGTTTTGTTGCATTTCCCAGACATATCACCAAAACGCCCTCTGCATCGGGGTCCAGAGTACCCGTATGTCCGATCTTTTTCTGTTTTAAAATACCTCTTAACTTTGCCACAACATCAAATGATGTATATCCCGGCTCTTTATAAACATTTATAATTCCATTCATAACATTACCCAATCATGACAGGGCAAGCTGCGCCTCTATCTGTTCCAATATAGTAGTCAAAATATCATGATATGCACCTGTCACGCTGACACCGGCAGCCATTTTATGTCCGCCACCACCCAGACTCACTGCAATATCACTGACATTGACGCGTCCATTTGAACGCAGGCTGAATTTATACTGATCATCAGCCTGCTGGTATACGAAAACAGCAGTTTCTATACCTTCAGTAATTCTAAGCTGATCTACGATTCCATCCGTATCCATTTTTGTAGTGCCACTCTGTGCAAAATCATTCAGATCCAGACAGGAAACAATTACTTTATCCTTAAGATACAGTTCTGCCTTGCACAATGCCACTCCCAATAGTTTATTCTGTAAATATGTTTTCTTATAGAAGGTTTGATCGATCACATAATCTGATCTTGCTCCACAATCAAGCAGCACACCGGCAATCTCCATCGTACGCTTCGTTGTACAGTTATATTTGAACACTCCGGTATCATGTACAATTCCTAAATATAAGGCTTCTGCACATGCTGTTGACAATGCATTGTCCTCTAACAGTTTAAAGATGGCTTCCGAAGCTGAACTGGCATCCAAGTCCACTACACAATAATCACCAAATCCCTGATTGCTGACATGATGATCCACGCAGATTGTTCTTGATGCAGTCTGAAAATACTTGCCAAACTCACCATGTCTGCCGGTATCTCCGCAGTCAAGACTGATAGCAAGGTCATATACATCATCCGAATCACAATGATGACAGACTGCATCTGCCCCCTCCAGAAACATGAAATCCGAAGAAAACGGCTGCAGATAAACAGTCAGTCTGCTCTTATGAAAATGCTCTTTTATATAGTTATATAATCCAAGGCATGATCCAACACAATCACCATCCGGATTGATGTGTCCCAAAATGGCAATTGTATCCGCAGCCTCTATCATTTCAATCAATCGACTCATATATTCCTCACAATTATATTTCACTGTCTTCCTTCGGCAGATCCTTTGTTACTTCATCAATTTTTTTAGACATATTCACACCATATGCAATCGACTGATCCATAATAAAGATAAGCTCAGGTGTGTTTCTTAAATTGATAGAGCGTGCCAGCTCCTTTCGGATGTAACCGGCCGCACTATTTAATCCCTTCAATGTGTCCGCCTGGGACTGTTCATCTCCCAGCACACTGATAAATGCTTTGCATTGTTTGAGATCCGGTGTCACCATGACATCTACAACAGATGTCATGGGATGAATTCTAGGATCTTTGATTTCGTATGCAATAATACGGGACAATTCTCTGTGTACTTCAGAGTTGATCCTCGTATTTTTAATACTGTTTTTTCTCATATATACTCCTATCTAGGCACCTCAACCATAATATATGCCTCGATCTGATCCTCTTCTTTGATATCATTGTAGCCCTCAAACACAAGACCACATTCAAATCCGGATTTTACTTCCTTTACATCATCCTTAAAACGCTTCAAGGAAGCCAATGCACCTTCATGGATCATCTCGCCATCACGGTAAATTCTGACTGAGCAGTTACGCTGGATAACACCATCTAATACATAAGAACCGGCAATCGTACCTACCTGGGACGCCTTATAAGTCTGACGCACCTCTGCATGACCGATCACTTTCTCTTCAAAGACCGGATCTAACATACCCTTCATTGCAGATTCAATATCCTCAATGGCATTATAGATAACCTTATACAGTCTCATATCAACCTTTTCACGCTCAGCAATTTCCTTTGCCTGTGCATCCGGCCGTACATTAAATCCGATAATGATCGCATTTGATGCTGAAGCCAGAATCACATCGGATTCGTTGATCGCACCAACGCCTGAATGGATTGCCTTCACAACTACTTCCTCGTTTGAAAGTTTTAAGAGACTATTCTTTACCGCTTCCACAGAACCCTGGACATCCGCCTTGATCACCAGATCAAGCTCTTTCACATTCCCTGCCTGGATCTGACTGAACAGATCATCCAATGACATCTTTGCCTTGGTGTCCGCTAACAGTTTCTCTTTGCCATATGCGATAAATGCTTCAGCCATAGAACGGGCTTCCTTCTCATTGGCAGTTGAAATACAGATCTCACCGGCACCCGGCACATTATTGAGTCCCAAAATCTCTACAGGCATAGAAGGTCCGGCTTCCTTAACCTTTCGGCCCTTGTCATCAATCATAGCACGCACGCGGCCGTATGCATTGCCGATCGCAACTGCATCACCGACATGCAGCGTACCCTTCTGCACAAGAATGGTAGCAACAGGACCGCGTCCTTTATCAAGCTCTGCCTCAATAACAATACCTCTTGCTCGCCGATTTGGATTCGCCTTAAACTCCAACACCTCCGCTGTCAGAAGAATCATATCGAGCAGATTATCGATACCTTCTTTTGTATGTGCAGATACCGGGCAGAAAACAGTAGAACCGCCCCAGTCCTCTGCTACCAGCTCATATTCCATCAATTCCTGTTTTACACGTTCAACATTAGCACTCTCTTTATCAATCTTATTGACTGCAACAATAATCTCGATACCTGCAGCTTTTGCATGATTGATTGCTTCCACTGTCTGTGGCATAACACCATCATCGGCAGCTACAACAAGAATTGCAATGTCTGTCGCCTGTGCACCACGCATACGCATAGCTGTAAATGCCTCATGTCCCGGAGTATCCAGGAATGTAATCTGCTGCCCATTTACATCTACAGTATAAGCACCAATATGCTGGGTAATACCACCTGCTTCACCTGTCGTAACAGAAGTCTGACGGATCGCATCCAATAAAGAAGTTTTACCATGATCAACATGACCCATAACGCAGACAACCGGCGGCCGGCTTACCATCAGGCTCTCATCCTCTTCTTCCTCTCGAAGCATTTCTTCGATCACATCTACCTTTTCTTCTTCATCAGCAATCACATTATATTCTAAAGCAATCTCTGCAGCTGCCTCAAAATCAAGATCAGAATTGATCGTTACAACCTTACCTGCAAGGAATAATTTCTTTACCAGCTGTGCTCCCGGAACCTTAAGCTTATCTGCCAGTTCGCCAACCGTGATCACTTCCGGAAGCTTGATTGTTTTGATCGTTGGTTCCTTTGGCTTTGCCGGCTCCTGCGGTTTTACCGCTTCGTTTTTATTTTTCTTGCCGGAGTTATTCTTCTTCAGGTTTGGGTTTACCCACTGGCTCTGCTTATGCTGTCCCTGATTTACATTATTGTTGTTATTATTTTTATTCTTGTTCTTCTTATTGTTTACGTTATGACCGCCATTACCATTATGATTCTGACTCTGGTTGGAGCCTGCATTCTGGTTCTTGTTTTTAGCATTCTGCTTGCTATTCTGATTCTGACGATTGTCTGAATCCTGCTTCTTCTCAGGCTTCTTTTCAGACTTAGCTTCTACTTTCTTGTCATTTGAATTCTTTGTATCCGGTACAGCCTGCTTTTCCGGTTTTGATTCACTCTTCGACTCAGGCTTGGCAAGCTTTTTCTTCAGATCAGCTTCCTGTGCCTCATCAAGGCCACTGCTTGCAGACTTCAATTCATATCCATTTGCATTGGCAAAAGCCAATAAATCTTTACTTGCCATATTCAACTCTTTTGCTAATTCATGTACTCTTTTTTTCGCCATCTATATACCTCCATACTACTGGTACGTATCAATATGCTTCATAATCTGTGTGGCAAAATTAGGATCGGTAACCGCTACAGAAGCTCGAAATTCTTTTCCCATCGCCATTCCAAGTTCGGATTTCGTACCAAAAATCCGATATGGAACATCGTAGTATGCACATTTGTCAGAAAATAACTTCTTTGTGTTATCTGAACTATCCGATGCGACAATTACCAAACAAGCTTTCTGTTCTTTTACAGCCTTTTCTGTAGAAAATTCGCCGCTAACGATCTTTCTCGCTTTTGTCGCCAATCCTATCATACCATATACTCTATTATTCAATGTTCTTAAGCTCCTCACTTAAACTCTCGTATACATCAGCAGGTATTTTCATCTTAAACGACCGCTCAAGACCTTTTGTGTCAATCGCCTTTTTTAAGCATACCTGATCTTTGCAAATATATGCGCCACGTCCATTTTTTCTGCCTGTGGTATCCAGCACAAAGCTCTCATCCGGTTGATGTACAACCCTGATCAGTTCCTTTTTGGCTTTCATAGTCCCACAGCCAATACATTTTCTAAGTGGAATCTTTTTCGGCATAGATTACTCCTCACTTACTGTATCATCAAAAGCATCCATGTCATCACCCAGCTCGCTGATATCATCAAACACTTCTTCCAGTTCTTCGGCCTGAGACTCGCTCTTGATATCAACCTTATATCCTGTCAGTCTGGCCGCCAGACGGGCATTCTGTCCTTCCTTACCAATTGCAAGTGATAACTGCTGATCCGGCACAACCACTTTTGCACTTTTCTCATCCAGATCTACTACTACAGACACGACATCCGAAGGACTTAATGCATTCTTGATATAGACTGCCGGATCCGCATCCCATGTGATAATATCAATCTTCTCACCCTTTAAGTCATCTACGATCGTATTGACACGGGATCCATTGACACCAACACAGGCTCCTACCGGATCGACATTCTCATCATTCGAATACACCGCAATCTTTGTTCTGGAACCAGGCTCACGTGCAATACTCTTGATCTCTACCGTACCATCAGCAACCTCTGTGACTTCCTGTTCAAACAAACGCTTAACCAGATCCTTATGGGTCCTAGATACCAGGATTCTAGGTCCGCCTTTCTCCGGAGAGCTGACATCAACAATATACAGCTTGATTCTGTCATGTGGACGGAAATGCTCTGTCTTCACCTGTTCCTTCAATGTCAGGGTAGCCTCTGTCTTTTCGTCTAAACTCACACGGATATTGCCCTTCTCATCAATCCGTTGTACCACACCGGTCACAACATCCTTTTTCTTACATGCAAAATGCTTTAGAATTGCATTTTTCTCTTCTTCTTTGATCTTCTGCACGATCACGCTTCTTGCCTGCTGTGCAGCGATACGGCCAAAATTGTCCGGTGTAATCTCAATATTTACAATATCACCGATTTCGTATTTTGTATTGATCATCTTCGCTTGTTCCACGCTGATCTCCAGATTCATGTCTTCGACTTCTTCCACAACCGTCTTTTCCGCATAAAGAGAAATCTCGCCGGTTTCAGGATCCATATGTGCTTTAAAATTATCTGAATCGCCATAATCTTTCTTACAAGCCGTGATCAATGAATTCTCAATGGCCTCGATCAAGGTCTCCTTGCTGATATCTTTCTCCTTCTCAATTAAATTTAATGCATCAATTAACTCTGACATTTTTATCCTCCTTAAATCATAGTCTTAAAAATCAAGTGCCAGTCTGATCAATGCAAGCTTATTCCTTGCAAATACTTTATCGCCGGCCTCTGTTTCAATCGTGACAGTTTCTTCGTTGTACGCCTTTAATGTACCCGTAAACTCCTTTTCTCCATCTATCGCTTGATAGAGTTTTACATCGACATCCTTACCGATACTGCGTTTTAAATCTTTCTCTTTTTTAAGTGGTCTGCCAAGACCCGGTGAGCTGACTTCCAGGATATACGCATCTGCTATAAAATCTTCTTCATCCAGCTTCACTTCCAATGCTCTGCTGATCAGTACACAATCATCGATCGTAATACCACCTTCCTTATCTGCATATACCCGCAGATAATAATCCGATCCTTCCTTGACATATTCCACATCCACGAGTTCAAAACCATTCTCGTCAATGATCGGAGTGACCAGCTCTTCGCATCGCCGTTCAATATCCGCCTTTTTCAATTCACATACCACCTTTCCAAAAACTGCCATAACAATAATGAAAGAGTGGACATATGCCCACTCTTTTGCCAAATCACTTATGCATAACATATAATATCATTTTGCATCACAAAATGCAAGTATTATTTGAAGATTACTGTCAAAATTCTAATGCATTCCGGATGGATCTGCTGATATGCCTGATTGATCCTGATCATCCGGTATATTTCGGTTATATAAAAACCCACAGCAACCGCCACATATACCACCGATCACATGTGTCAGCTGTGAAATATTATCCGTTGAAAAAACGCCATTGATCACTTCATTTCCAAGATATAATACCACCACTAAGATCATAGTCAAAGGAATCTGACCATGTCGGAAGCTGACCATGGAACTCAACACGATCATCATGAATACAACCCCACTGGCACCAAGCAATCCCGTCGAACAAAACAGTGTATTGATCATACCGGTTACAAACGCCGTCACTAGAATCATGGATAGTAGTCTTGCACTCCCGTATTTTTCTTCAAGAATCGGGCCGAGCAACAGAATATATAACATATTACTCACATAATGCTCCAGATTCGCATGGCCTAATACATGTCCAAACAGTCTGACATAAGTCAGTGGATCCAAAAAAGATGATCTGTATACGCAAAACAATAATTGTGTGCTGAGTCCATTTGTCGCATATCCTAATAATAATGACACAAGTGATATTGCCGCAAATGTCAAAACCACAGGTGAATTATAAGTAATTCTCTTTAACATGAAATTCCCCCTTATCTATCCTGAATCCGTTTGAATTTCTTCTCAATATCTGCTTTACACATGGATATGATCGTTGGTCTTCCATGTGGACAATTGTAAGGATTCTCCAGTGTCAAAAGTTCATCGATCAAAGCCTCAACCTCCTTGATTGAAAGCCGCATATTTCCCTTCACGGCCGCCTTACAGGCCATCATGGATAGCTTCACCACAAAAATTTCCTCTGATACTGCACTGCTTTCTTCTGACAGATCTGCGATCAGTGATGAAAATACATCATCTGCAGAAATTCCAAAGATATCATCCGGAACCGCACGGATCGCATATTCACTGCCGCCAAATGGCTCAATCTGGAAGCCCATTTTCTCAAATACAGCCTCATTTTTGTGCAGTGCACTCTCCTCCGTCGGGGACAATGTCACAACCTTTGGCGGGTATAACTGCTGAGAATAAATTCCTGTCTCCATCAACTTCCGCATAAAATGTTCATACATAACTCTCTCATGTGCAGCATGCTGATCTATGATAAACAGCTGATTATCATATTCAATGAGCCAGTATGTCTGAAACAGCTGACCAATAATGCGATGCTTTGGCCTGGCATATTCTGATAACATCTTATCTTCAAACATAGATGTCTGCTTTGGTTTTTCGTTTGTAGAAATTGTAAGATCAGGAATCTCCTGTGCTTTTTCTTTTGTTTCTTTCACAAGGTGTCCAGCAAGCTGCATTCTTTCATCCTTTAATACTCTGTCTGCAGCTGCACCTGTCTTCTCTTCGTTTACATGATATTTCACTGACACCTCTGCCACACCGGTCGTATCAGAGTGCTTTACCTCCGACGGATACAAAACCGGGGCTGCAGTCTTACCGACCGGTGTTTCCGATTTCTCATCATATGTTTTCTGCCGTCTCACCGTCTCAAACGGCTCTGCCTGCTTCGTATGACTCTCTTCTGTTTTCCTTGACAGACGATCTTCACTTGCAGGACCGGCTGACACTCTCGGGATCAATTCCTTTCTCAGTAGTGCCTCCCGGAGCACCCGGTAAATAAACTGATATAACTTATCACTCTCCTGATATCGCATTTCCATCTTGGTCGGATGCACATTGATATCCAGAAGAGATGGTTCAAGCTCTAAAAGAATGGCAGTGAAGGGAAATTTATGTACCATGGAAAATGTACGGTATGCCTCTTCAATTGCTTTTGTGATAACTGCATTTTTCATGTATCGTCCATTGATAAAATAATTTTCAAACAAACGATTACCCCTGCTGATAAACGGTTTTCCGATGTACCCCTCCATCCGCATATGCGTGTCCTGAGCCGACACCTCCAAGAGATTGGCAGTAATATCTCTTCCATAAATCTGATAAACGACTTCTTTCAATCTCCCATTACCCGGAGTCGAGATCTTGTTTTTGCCATTTAAGATAAACTGCATGGCAACATTCGGCTTTGACATCGCAAGTCGCATCATCAGTTCCTGTACATAACCACCTTCGGTCATGGCTGATTTCATAAATTTTTTGCGAGCCGGCGTATTATAGAACAGATTCCTAACGATCAATGTTGTACCTTCCGGACATCCAATCTCTTCATATGTCTGCTCCACACCTCCGTGAATCTCATAACGGCATCCGGTTAAAGCCCCTTTGGTCTTCGTAATCATTTCCACCTGTGCTACAGCTGCGATACTCGCTAGTGCCTCACCACGAAATCCGAGCGAAGATACCGTCAGAAGATCCTCTGCTTTTCTGATCTTACTGGTGGCATGCCGCAAAAATGCCTGCCTTACCTCATTTTTATCGATACCGATTCCATTATCTGTGATCCGGATGAGGGAAAGTCCGCCATCTTTGATTTCCACCGTGATCGCAGAAGCTCCGGAATCCATTGCATTCTCTACAAGCTCCTTGACAACTGAGGATGGTCGTTCGATCACTTCACCGGCAGCAATCTGATTTATTGTATTCTGGTCTAATAGCTGGATCATGATTGTAATTTCTCCTGTAATGTATTCAAATATACCAAAGCCTTCATTGGCGTCATATTGGTGAGATCAAGTGATTTCAGTTCTGCGATCAATTCACTCTCCGCCTGGCTGCCAAACATAGATAACTGTACATTTTCCTGCTTACGCTTATGAATTGCCTCCGGCTTGATTTTCTTTGTATGCTCTACAATATCTGATTCCGAAAGCTGTGCGGCAATCTGTCCGGCACGCGAAAGCACCTCGGCAGGTACACCTGCCAGCCTCGCCACCTGAATACCATAACTACGGTCTGCACCACCACGCACAATCTTTCGCAGAAAAATAATATTTTCCCCTTGTTCCTTCACTGATATACAATAATTATTGACACTGTCAAGCTTGCCTTCCAATTCAGTCAGTTCATGATAATGTGTGGCAAATAATGTTTTGGCACCGAGTGTTCCACTGATATACTCCACAACCGCCCATGCGATCGATAATCCGTCAAAAGTGGAAGTTCCCCGTCCGATCTCATCTAAGATTAACAGACTGTTTGGGGTAGCATTCCGCAGGATATTTGCCACTTCACTCATCTCTACCATAAATGTACTCTGCCCGGAAGCCAGATCGTCAGATGCACCTACTCTGGTAAAGATTCTGTCAACAAGTCCGATCTTCGCTTCTCTCGCAGGTACAAACGATCCAATCTGTGCCATCAACACGATCAAGGCTGACTGCCGCATATAGGTCGACTTTCCGGCCATATTCGGTCCGGTAATGATCGCGATCCGCTGATCCGTCTGATCCAGATAAGTATCATTGCATACAAACAGATCATTGGTCAGCATTTTTTCAACAACCGGATGTCTACCGTCCTTAATATCGATCAGACCGTCTTCATTGATCAAAGGTCTGATATAATGATTCTGTTCGCTCACCAGTGCCAGACTGCAGAATACATCCAGCTGTGCGATTGCCGCAGCTGTCTTCTGCACGCGTTCCAATTCTGCTGCCAGCTGCTCCCGAATCGAGATAAATGTATCATACTCGAGTGCACACAGTTTATCTTCTGCACCAAGGATCGTATCCGCAAGATTATTTAGTTCCTCAGAGGTATACCTTTCTGCATTGGCAAGTGTCTGCTTTCTGATAAAATGCTCCGGCACAAGATCCTTATAGGAATTTGTAACCTCAAAATAATAACCAAACACCTTGTTATACTTAATACGCAGGTTCTTGATACCTGTCGCATCTTTCTCTTTCATTTCCAGATCTGCCAGCCATTGTTTACCATCTGTCTTGGCCTGTTTTAAGTGATCGATCTCTTCCAGATATCCATCCTTAATGATACCACCCTCTCTGATCAGAATCGGTGGTTCATCCTGAATCGAATGATCCAGCAGGTCAAAAACATCCTGAAGCGTATCCAGATTCTCATATATGGAATGCAGCAATCCTTGCGTATAAGGTTCCAGCAGATCCCTGATATATGGCAGATATGTCAAAGAGCTCTTAAAAGCAATCAGATCACGGGGATTCGCAGTTCTAAGACTGATTCTTGTCATCAATCTCTCAAGGTCATATACCGGGTTCAGATATTCCCGGATCTCCTCCCTTGTGATCATATCTGACAAAAGCTTCTCTACCGCATCCTGTCTCAACTCAATCTGTGACTTCTTCACCAAAGGTTGTTCTACATAGGATCTAAGCAGTCTGGCTCCCATAGCCGTCTTCGTCTTATCCAAGACCCACAGAAGGGAACCACGCTTTGTCTTGTCCCGAAGCGTTTCAACGAGTTCGAGATTCCGTCTTGTAGAGCTGTCGATCAACATATAATCATCCACAGAATAAATAGAAAGTGTCCGCATATGTTCCAGTGAATTTTTCTGTGTTTCATGCAGATATGTAAGCAGTGCACCGGATGCCACCGAAGCATATGGCAGATCTCTGATTCCCAATCCGTCCAGTGATGAAACCTTAAAATGCGATAATAATTGTTTGATCGTCATGGCATCATCATAATAATGCTGTTCTAATGATGTGATGGAGATATGGGCTCGTTCTCTCATATATGTAAAATCAAGAGGCAATGTAAATAAAGCTTCATTTCCTATGATCTCTGCCGGATGAAATTTAAAGATCTCATCCTTCAGCTTCTCACTATCTGACAGCTCACAGGTTGAAAATTCACCGGTCGTGATATCCGCAACTGCCATACCGATAGCCGGTTGTATCCGTTTCATACCACGCGTACCGGAGAACGCATTGTCACCATACACATAGATTGACATAATATAATTATTCTTTTTTTCATCCAGAATCTGATCAGACATATTCGTACCAGGTGTTACGATCCGGATCACCTCACGCTTTACAAGTCCCTTTGCAAGCTTTGGATCTTCAACCTGTTCACAGATCGCGACCTTATAACCGCGCTCAATGAGCTGGTTCAGATAGATATCACACGCATGATACGGGACACCACACATGGGTGCCCTTTCCTCCAATCCACAGTCCCTGCCCGTTAATGTCAATTCTAATTCTTTCGAGACCAGTTTGGCGTCTTCAAAAAACATTTCATAGAAATCACCAAGCCGATAGAATAATATACAGTCCTTGTACTCTTCCTTTGTCTGTAAATACTGCTCCATCATCGGAGACAATTTGTCTTTTGCCATGTCTTCCTCCTATGGTCTACGCCAACTCTCCATAATAATAAAATCCCTTGCATGTAGTCAGTTTCACCGGATAGATTCCACCGATCATAGAGGCATCTCCCGGGAAATGCACTAAAATATTATTGGACAGTCTGCCGGTCACATAACCTTCCTGCTGGTCATTGCACTCTTCCACCAAAACATCCATAGTCTTACCGGTATGGATCGCTGTCCTTTCAGCTGCAATCTCTTGTACCAATGCCAACAGTCTATCAAACCGATCCTTCACAACCTCTTCCGGAATCTGATCCTCTCTGGAAGCCGCAGGTGTTCCGGTCCTTTTTGAATAAATAAAAGTAAATGCAGAATCATAGCGAACCCTCCGCACCACATCCATTGTCTCCTGATGATCCTCTTCCGTCTCGCCCGGATATCCCACAATAATATCAGTGGTCAATGAAAGATCCGGCATCGCGGCACGAAGCTTATCCACGAGCGCCAGATACTGTTCCTTTGTATAATGGCGGTTCATATCCGCTAACAGCTTTGAACTTCCGGTCTGCACCGGCAGATGCAGATGTCTGCATATTTTCTTGGAATGCTTCATCACCTCGATCAGATCATCTGACAGATCCTTTGGATGAGAGGTCATAAAACGAATCCGCTTAAGCCCCTCTACTTTTTCTACTTCCTGTAAAAGTTCTGCAAATGTCATAGGAGTCTCCAAGGTTTTTCCATAAGAATTCACATTCTGTCCAAGAAGCATCACTTCAACCACCCCATCAGCCACAAGTGCCTCTATCTCCCTCAAAATATCCTTCGGATCACGGCTGCGCTCCCGTCCCCTTACATATGGGACGATACAATAGCTGCAGAAATTATTACATCCATACATAATATTGACACCGGCCTTAAAGCTGTATTTTCTTACACTCGGCAGATCCTCTACAATCTCATCCGTACGATCCCAGATATCAATCACCATCTGACCGGTTTCAAACCGGGTCTTTAAAAGTTCTGCCAATTTAAAAACATTATGGGTTCCAAATATCAGATCTACATGACGGTAACTCTGCTTTATTTTTTCAACTACCAGATGCTCCTGCATCATACAGCCACACAATGCAATGATCATCTCCGGATTCTTTTTCTTCATCTTCTTAAGCTGACCCAATCGTCCATATACCCTGAGGTTTGCATTTTCTCTGACCGTACAGGTATTATATAAGACAAAATCAGAATCCTCGCCATCACCTTCCACATATCCAATCTCTTCGAGTATTCCGATCAGTTTTTCGGAATCCTTCGCATTCATCTGACACCCGAATGTTGTTACACAATAGGTCAGTTTTCGTCCAAGCTCTGCTTCACGCGCACTGATCATTTCCTTTAATTCCTTCATCACTGCATATTGGTGCATCGTTTCTTCTCTGCTTACTAAATCCATTCTCTGTAATTCCTCTCTATTTCTCTGCGTTCGCAGGATAACAATCTATCATCCATTGTATATTGTGACATACATATTATATTTTATAAGGAATCTCGATAGATGTAAAGTCTTTTCCTTGATTATTTATATGGATAAACCGACACCTCTGACACAAAAAACAGGACATGTATACTGCAACATGTCCTGTTCATCATCATCTCTTCTGTTGAAGAAACTATTATTTGGTTATTTTAACCTTTTTGCCTTGTCCCTTATTTTTTAAGAGCTTCTTATAGGACGAAAGCTTTTTCTTTGGAACTCTGATCACTGCATTAGACTTAATTCCCTTAAAGGTATTCTTACCAACAGATTTCAGCTTTGCTGACTGAATTGTAATCTTTGTAAGCTTCTTACAGCCTCTAAATGCGTTGGCACCGATCGTTACTAAGTTCTTCGGCAGTGTAATCTTCTTAAGTGTTACGCATCCATTCAGCACCTTCTTGCCCAATGTTTTCAGCTTCGAACCTGACTGGAATGTTATGGAAGCCAGTTTCTTACAGCCGTCAAATGCACTATCTTTGATCGTTTCCACATTCTTCGGGATCGTGATCTTCTTTAATACGATACACTTATAAAATGCCTTTTTGCCAATTGTCTTTAAATCTGCATTTTTCTTGAATGTAACAGTTGTCAACGCTGTACATCCTTCAAACGCACTATCGCCAATTTCAACTACATTCTCTCCAATTATTATCTTTTTCACAGATTTATTGTTTTTAAATGCACCGGATTCAATCCTGATCACTCTGTACTCCACATCATCTACAATGATCGTGTCCGGAATTGTAATCGTCTTGTCTTTGCTCTTCGGATCACCCGCATAGGACACAGCAGGAGAATCATCCTCATCCAAAGCATCAACATCAGAAGGATCCACTACAATATAAGTGACATCACTTCCCGGAACCTTAAGCTTTGTACCTGCCGGTTCACCCTCCATCAGATCATCATCTGATGGATCATTGCCTCCGTTTGGATCAGTTGGATCAGCAGGAAGTTTGTCAATTGTTTCTGTTTTTGCAGCACCACATACAGTACAAGTATAGGTCTTTACACCCTCCGCCTGTTGGGTTGGCTGCACTGTGATCACACCTGCATCGAAGTTGTGTGCCTCTGTCATCAACTCTCCGCAGCTGCTACACTGTTTCTTGTGGGTAGATGCATCATTCTGGGTCCAATTTCCATAATTGTGTGTATGTACAAGCTTTGCAATTGCTTCTGTCTTCACATAACCACATTCCACACAGGTATAGGTCATCACACCTTCTTGTGTTTCTGTCGGCTGTACACTTACCACTCCGGCATCAAAATTGTGTGCCTCTGTAACAGCCTCACCGCAATCACACTGCTTCTTATGGGTAGCCGTATCATTTGGCATCCACTTACCATATTGATGTGTATGAGGTAATTTTGCAATCGCTTCTGTTTTCTTATACCCACACTCTGTACAGGTATAGGTCATCACGCCCTCTGTCTGTATGGTCGGCTGTGTTGTTACAGTACCTTCGTCAAATACATGACGAGACAGATATTCGTTTTGACATGATGCATCCTGACAGATCTGCATATGGAAATTCTCATCCACAGATGTACATTTACCATAATTATGAACATGTTCATCATATGCATAATGCTGTGTCTTCGTACCATTACAGATCTTACATGTATAAGTGATAATGCCCTCTGTAGTCTCTGTGGCCACAGTTGTCACCTTGCCGGAATCCCAAATATGCTCATCATATACTTCATGACCACAATCTGCACATACCCTCTTGTGTCTGGATTTATCATCTGTGATCCATCCACCATAATTATGCTTTTTCGTCTCAGAAACACCACAACTACATGTTCTTGTATGATATTGATCATCAGAAGATATCCACGCTCCAAAATTATGCTCATGTGTCTCTTCAAGCTTTGGCAGAATTGTCAGCTTCACAGCATTACATACCGTACAAGCATATCGCATTTTACCTGTCTTTTCCAATGTTGCCGCTTCAATGAGCGTTCCCTGATCCCATGTATGTCCTGCTTTGTCTGTCACTGCATTACAACTGCAGCTTCTCCAATGATACTGCTCATCATATGTATAAGTATCACTATATTTATGTGTATGTGTCAGTGTTGGAAGGATCTCTGTCTTTTCCTTTGCACATACCGTACATTTGTAGACCTTTACTCCCTCTTCTGTTTCGGTTGGCTCCTGCGTCACGGTGCCGGCATTCCATGAATGACTGCCTCGCTTCTGCTCATCACCACAGCTGCATTGCTGCCAGTGTTCAGCATCATCTGATAACCATGTATCAAATGTGTGTTTATGTTCTTCCGGCAGTTTTGCAATTTCTTCTGTCTTGACTGCCTGACACTTCGTACAGGTATAAGTTCTGATACCGGTCGTTGATGTCGTTGGACTTGTTGTTACTTTACCACTATTCCATGTATGCGTTTCGGTTAAACTTCCACCGCCACAATCTGCACAAACACCAGTATGATTTTCTTCACCGTCTGATGTCCAGCTATAGTTATTTGAATGCTCTGCAGTTTCTCTACTACCACAGACACATATTCTGTAGTGATTATGATTCTGTTCATCCGGTATCCATTTTCCATAGCTGTGAGCTGATACATTGACCTTTTTGCCACAGCTGCAGACATCCCAATGTGTTTTTGCATTGTAACCATATTCTGTATACGCATGTTGCTCCACATCAATACGGCTTTGGCAGACACATTCTTTCCAATGATTTACCTCATCAGATTTGTTCTCATAACTATGTGCTGTCTTATTCTTGACAGCCTTGCAGACCGTACATTCATACCAATGGCTATCCTCATCATAGGTATACTTCCATGTGTGTTTTGCCTCGTATACCCGGTATCCGCAGATACATTCCTTATAGTGGCTGTCATCCTCTGTTGTCTTCCAATCGCTAAAACTATGTGCAGCCCGTGAATTTGCCAACTCGTATTCATCGCCATCATCGCAAACCCGCCAATGTTCATTCGCATCATAAGACATCAGATTCTTATCAAATGTATGTGGCGGCTTGTTTTTTGGAAGTGTTACTTCTCTGGTCTGTCCACACGCCGTACAAGTGTCAATCCTAAGTCCTTCACTGATCTCTGTCGGTGTTATGGTAATCACACCTGCATCCCATGTATGCTGGCTTGTGACTGTCTTTCCACAATCACTACAGATCTGTTTATGCTCTGTATCCCCTGTCGACTCATAATCACCATATTGATGCGCTGCAGTTTTCTTTGCACCACAATCACATACCGCATAGTGTCCATCTGTTTTGTCGTCATAGATCCACTTTCCATAGCTGTGTGGCTCTACACCGTTTTTGGTTTTGCAGCTGCAAACATACCAATGATTATCACCATCAAAGGCAATGGTATTAAAATCATGTTTTTCTATATTTGATTTTGCACCACAGCTGCACTGTTTCCAATGAGAAGTGCTATCTGCCTTAGAGAGCTTATAATTATGTGCTTCCTCTGTAGATCTGATACCGCAGCTGCATTCTTTCCAATGTGCAGTTTCATTGTATACCGTCTTTGAATACGAATGTGCATATTTACTGATCACATCTCCACATTCACATTCCGACCAGTGATAATCTGCATCCTGCTTCTTTGTATATACATGTGCTGACTCCAGGGTATATTCACAGCCATCCTTCGTACATGCAGCAATGTGGTCTGCACCCTGATCCTTTGGCGTTCCCAGTGAATGTTCCTCTTTATCTATGATATCACCACAGATACATTCCTTCCAATGATATGTATCATCGTATTTTGATTGATAATCATGTACACCTTCTTCATGCCAGATCACCTGCACTGTCGTCTCTATCACATAACCGTTATATGCATTGCTGAAGCTGATGCCATCAGCCGCTACCCAATTATAGTTTGTAGTATCATCCGGAACAAATACCAGCTTATATTGCTGACCATCTTCGACAATAGTACCGGATGCTGTCACCCACTTATAGGTACCGCCTTCTACCTCCGGCAGTTCAACCTGTCCGATCGTATTGCCCTTAAAGGTCTTAAGCCCTGCCGGAACCGGAACCTGCATTTCTTTTGCATTTACCTGCACTGAAATACTGATATAAGTTACATTTGAATATCTTCCGGTATCTGTCGGAATATAGTTGGCATAGAATCTACGGGTTCCCACAGTTCCTACCGATGTCGACGGACTGCGCCATTCAAATGTTCCGTCTTCATCAGACGGCAGCTTTACATCTGCAAGTGTCTGACCATATACTGCTTCCAAATCTGTTGGCACTGTATATTTCGGTGCGATCGTGTACATACGAATACTTACCTGACACTCCACACGCCCTTCCTTTGCATTCCATTTACCGGTTGATGCACTGATCTTTGACCAGTCATAATTATCTGTATCCTTTGGCGTGAAATACAGATCAAACTTTTCTCCTGCCAGACACTTTTCTGTAATCACAACGCTGCTGTCCGGCCAGCTGAATGTACCGCTTGAAGGGTTATTATACCCCCTGACCTGCGAAAGCTTATAATCTGTATAGCCATACATGCCTGTCGGTACAGACAGACTCGGCACTGCCTTTTCAATCTGCTGAAAGACAATAGTAAATGTAGCTTTTGTCAGATTCTTACCTGTCACAATAATTTCCGTAGTATATGGCTCATCATATGCTTTCTTTGGTGTTCCGGATATCACACCGTCACTTAATGTGAGTCCTTCCGGTAAAGGCTTTGCAGTGCTGACCGCATAAGCCACCTCACCCTCTGCTTCATCATCATCCCCCGTGATCGTCAGATTGTGCAGATCATAAATGCTGCTGTTATATTGATTCACGGTGAGCTTATCAATTGTAACATGATCAGGATCCAGTACGATCTGCGTTGCATCATTCTTTACCACATTAACATGAATTGTAACAGCTTCATATGGTACTGTACCTTTCCATTGATTCTCTATGTTGCTTGTTGCTGCCTTTGTCTCAGCTGATCCATAGGTTACAGACTGTACATCTGCTGCACTAAAGTCTGTCCGGTATCCCTTCAATGTCAGTGTAAATGAAGCACCTCCAAGCAGATATGTATTTTCATCGCCTTCTATGCCACTCTTATATCCGGTTGCAACTGTATAACCTGTTACAGCCGTATCCGGACAATCTACCGTCACCGGATAATAGAACTTTACATAGTTTGCATTCTTAGTATAATCCGAGAGCTCCTTTGCAAGGATCAATGGTTTTGCTGCATATACATTTCCCAGACGATAAAAATTGCTATCCTGATAACTCTGCTTAAATGTACCATAATTGATCAGTTTTGTAGCAGAAATGTTCATACTCATATATGCCTTCACATGACAAAGTGCATTCTCACGGTTGATCAGGCTGGATTTTCCTGTTGCATAAAACGCAGCACTCGATTCTGAAACTCCAGGATTGATCTCCATTGTACCTGCATTGTCAAAGATTGCATTATACAGATACAGATACGCATTTCCTTCCCAGGAACCACTATTCACTACAGATGCATACCCTTCCACATATACACTGCCACTTGCGTTTGTGCTCATGTATTTACCAATAAAGCTGCCTGCATTCACCAGCTTTGCATTAGACGACAATCTGATACCGTAATTCATATTCCAGATATGATCATTCGTGATCACTGAATTGACACCGGAAAATGTAAAACTCTTATTTGTTGTCCACTCACCGTGATTCACGATCGTAGTACCGGCCTTTGTTGCTGCAATAATACCATCCGCTGTCCAGATACCTTCGTTCGTAATTGATACATTGGTATCATTTACATTGATCGGTGCCATACTATTCCACTCTCCGGAGTTTGAAATGGAAGCTCCATCCTCCTGTATATACATGGAATTCTTTGCCGTCCATGTACCATCATTCGTGATCGCACCCGAACAATATACATATGAAGATGTTGTCATTGTACCCTTATTGATCAATTTGGCACCATTCGCACCCGTTGAAGAATCAGCATTGACATATAATGCCTGCCCTGCATCTAATGTACCATAATTGGTATACTTAGCGCCTGCATTCAATATCAGGTTATCTGATGTCTGCAAGACACCATAATTCTCCAGATCCCCGTATATATTTGTCCGGTCGGATACAGTTAATGTGACACCTTCTGCGATTGTAAGCTTGGAATTTTCGTATACATATAACTGTTTCACATCTGTAGTCTCATCGATCGTATAGTCACCCATGATATAACAGATACCCCTATGATTTAAATAACCGCTCTTTTCCGGATAAGTGACAGTGGATGCATATGGATGCTTCAGATCTGTATAGATCGATCCGGTAAAGGATTCCGGTATATCCATATAAACGCGCTGGATCTTACCGCCATAGTACGGATACATCGTTGAATTTCCCGACATTGTTGCATTTTCTGCAACACGGATATTCAGATCCTGTATCGTACAATTATAGGCGAATGTCTGCATGGATGTATTGCCCGAAGTTACAGACACTTTACCTTTCTTCCAGTCAACATTCATATTGCCTGCTATCACAGATTCCCCTGCAAAGTGATTATTCCTTGTATAATTATACCAATTACCCTGAATCGTATAATTCACATCACCGCCTACAGTTGTCTGATATACACCCTCATATCTACAATAATTATACCTGTTAGATGTATTATTTAATCCATTGGTTGTTCCGCCTATAACAGCTGTAACATCACCCGTTACATTACCACCGGATGTTACCGCAAGATAACTGCTGGAATTATAATAGGTATAATAAGCTGTATCCGTAAACCGGAAATTCACCTTCTCCACATTCACAGGACAATACGCTGCATAAATGCTTCCCTTCATCGTTCCGGCCGTACAATAAAGATTGCATTCCTTTGCCGTTGCATAATAACCGGCTGCCAGTTCACTGGTAACACTTGCCCCCTGCATAAACAATGACACCTTACCATTCACTGTCACATTTGCAGTCTGACTGGTTCCATATGCTCCATATATCTTACCGATATTTCCTGCATAAGCATAAACCGTAATATCTCCATCATATGCCTTCGTTGTATCACGATAGCCATATACCGTTGCATAAGCCAGATTTAACGCCGCATTATCCTTATATACAAATGCCTTGTCATTATCTGCAATACCATCATGATTTTCATCCAGATATATGTTCACACAACTGGTATTTACTGCATCTGCATACATAACCACAGATGTACCATTCAGATCCAGATTCTTTCCATCATAAGAAATCTTATCGTTGATTCCCTTATCTTCTGTTTCTGATGCTTCAATCACATAATCTAATGTAACTGTTACGGAAGAACCATTTCTACCTGTTATGATCACTGATGTCGTAACAGTTGAACCATCCTCCCCAGTCGGGGTTCCGATCACTTTTCCGTCTTCTAATACAAGACCGGATGGCAGCTTACTACCAGGCTGAAGCTGATACGAAACATCCTGACCAAATTCTTTCAATGTATCATTCTTCAATGTAACAGAATGATAGTCGTATAGAGGTTCTGATTCCGTATATTCTGTTCCTTTCTTTGCAGCAGGTACATTAAATTTCAAAACTGCTTCCAACTCATTCGGAACATAAAACATTTTAATCTGCATCGGTGCTTTCACACATGCAGGATATGTCGTATAATTCGAAGCACTGCTTGAACCTGTACCCAAACTGATCTCATCTTTGTTATTCACACTGTAATATATGGTATAGCCCGGTATTCTGGTATATCTCATGTAGGTTGTCTTATCAGAAACAGAACCGTACAACACTCCATCAATATCGCAATATGAATTATTGGTCTCAAGGGCTGGAGCACTCACTCCATCCGGCAGATCTTCATATGTTAATTTCATTGGATAATACAAATATGCAAATGCATTATCCTCCGGCAGCACTTTTGCATCACCGATCACAAAATGCTTGATAGATGAACTGTTCGCTGTATATTTGCCCGTACAGTTCAAGGTACCCTTATTATATAAATTAGTATTGGATGATATTGTTACATTTTCTGCTGTTACAGCAACACCTTTCGCTATATGGATCATGTTGTAATTGTCATAAGAACCCGCATTGATCGTCAGACTGTTTACATTTAAATCCTGATCAATCGTATATGTACCTGTAATAGATACCGCTCCATTCACATCTGCATAACCATATTTGCAGCTTGATCCACTATCCTTTGCATAGCATTTAGAAGCAGTAACTGCAGCATTTGTACAATCCACACAGACGCCCTCTGTCGCCGTACTATTTGCATACAACCCATATGCATTGCCTGTAATCTTTCCGTCCTTGAGGATCAGCTTGACCGATTCTCCGCAATCTGTCGTGTTTACCTTGCCGGCATAAACCGCATACAGATTAGAAAGCGTGCCACCTTCCATCAAAATCTGAATCGGCTTATTGCTCTCATAAGCATTCATACCATACAATGTATAAGCACTATAATCCCCCTTAACCGCCGGTACCTCATGGTCAGCAATTCCGTCCCTGTTATCATCCAGATAAATAGCCGTCCCTTCTTCACAAGCCTTCAAGATCACAGAAGATCCCATACAGTTGATCGACTTTGCCGTATCATCTACAATAATTCTTCCGTCTTGATTAGACTGTATGGTATTCGGATCTGAAGAAACAATCATATTCAGTGTCAGTTCAAACATACTTCCATTTTTTCCGGTTACAATAAATTTAACCGGTGTCCCTGTCTGATCCTCGACTGTAGCGGTACCGATGATCTTATTTTCTTCCAGCACCAATCCGGTCGGAAGCATCTGTCCATCTGCTAATGTGTATGTCACATTTTTCTTGTCATTTACCGCATCGTTATAGATCAAAAGGCTATTAAAGTCATAAAGCGGACTCTCAGCCGTATATGTATGATCCAATATGGCAACCGGATCTGCAACCGTCTTACCGACCACGATCGGAACGCCTGAACTGTTCAATTTGATTGCAACTGTTTTTGCATTCATATCATATTTGAATATCGTCTTTGAACCGCTGGTAGTATAACTCAGTGTAGAGGCAGAACTTTCTCCCTCTTCCAGAATCGTACCTTCTCCCAGCAGATATCCATCTTTCATTGTAACAGTCACTGTCGGCTGGCTTCCCGGTTTTGCAAACAGTATTCCCTCCCGCAGTGATACTGAAGAAAATGTGTGTGAAACCGTCATGGCATCCTGATCATAATCCAATGACACGCGGTAATATTTTGTTGCATTGGAATCGAATAATTTCTCTGTGATCTTACCACCATTCATATAGAAAAAGGTCGATCCCAGCATTTCCATATCGCACGCTCCTGTAAGCGTACCTTCCAATAAAAGGGCATTATTATTGAAGACAAACTGATTAGTAGCAGTTAATGTCACATTTTCAGGGATCACAGTACTGCAATCTCTGAACAAAATCTTCTTTGCTGTAATCTGCGGAATCTCTGACAGATAATGACAGAATCCAACAATATCTGCCCCATTTACTACAGCAGCGTCAACAGGATACTTACCGGCATAATAGTATTCATTTCCTAAATGTACCATTGTCGGACATGATTTATCTGCACCATTTGCGATTACCTCATAAGTCTTTGGCAGAGTACATTTATCATCAAAGATGATCTCTAAAATGACATCTCCGCCTGAATAGTTTGTGATGCTCAGCTGTGAAGCTGTCTTAGGTGCAGTAATTGCAACCCCTTTGAAGTTGATATTTGCCTTTGCCGGTGCAGAACCATTGATATTACTGATCTGTCCCTGCAGTTCAATATTTCCGCCATTAAAGTTGATCTCATTGTCCGCATATGCCACAAAAGATATATTCGATACATTTACAAAATCGCAGGCATTAAAATCCATCTGTATGCCTTTTGCTGCACTTGTATCTGCATTTCCGGTAATATAGGTATACTCTGTAGATGTACAATCCGTGGCAGTCAGGGTAATACTACCTGCAGATGTTATTGTACCGCCCAATCCATACCAGTAAGGTGCATTAATATCATTTAATATAAAATTGATATTGCCACCACATGTCAGCTTCTCGTAGTTCTTAGCATAAAAATTCTGCTTTGGCTCTATACCGGATGCCGTGACCGTAATATTCTTCGCTACACTTCCACTTCCAAGCAGATAGATATAGGAAAAATCCGAAAAGTCAGATGCCTTAATATCTACTGTACCGTCAATCTCACCATATGTGATACCGTACATGCTGGATGAAGATCCTTTTATATTCCGAATCGAACAATCCACAGTTCCTTTATATTTACCACCATACAAACCATATATATAATTGGTACAGGTCAGATCCTGCAATGATACGGTGTAATTTTCTGAAAGAATGTTCGGATTCGTACCGGAATTGTTATTGACACCGTATACATTGTACCACATACCACCTGTAACCGATATATTGGTAACACCACCAATATCACTGGAACTCACACCATAAAAATTATTATACACATAAGAGTTCTGTGATACATATGAACTATATATGTCAATCGTTGCATTTCCAGCTACTGTAGAACTGTTAATACCGCTAAAACTACATGCGAAACTACAATTCTTGTCTGCTGTCACTGTGACATCTCCACCAATCTTTGCGCTATACACACCATAAGAGTTAGACGAAGATGTAATACTGACACCAGACATAGCAAAATCCATAGAACCGTTAATAACGGAATTGTAATTTAGTGCATACACACTGCTAAACGAACCACCCAGCAGTTTCATATCCACTGCAGATCCAACAGAATATTCCATTTCTTTATATTTGTAGTATATTCCCTGGAATGTGGAATAGGATGCCTTGCTTGTATCAGCCTCGTATCCATAAACCTCCATCTTGATATTTTTATCAACCGTAGCATAATTGGACGGAAAATAATTGTACATACAGGTTGTCCGGTCTCCGGTAACAGACAGATTTCCCTTAATGTATGAATAGTTTGCCCCATAAAAGGCACCTGTAGACTGACAGCTTGTCATGTCTATTGTAACATCTCCATTAATAACAGAATCATAAGTCGAATCCGAATAACCACCGGAACCATATATGGAGGATGCATACAGATTTTTTAGCTTTGCAGTCACATTACCATCCAGTCTGAAGTTACCTTTTACGACATCAATCTCACCTGTGGAATAGCTTGGCATTGTATCAAGTTGAATATTTACATCAACATCTCCGATCAGGGAAAGCGTTGAGCCTGTCGCCAATACACCTGCAAAACCACCAGAAATGGTGGATGCCCCTGTAACATCAAGATCCAATGCGATCGGTGCATCACCGGATGCTTCAATCTGAGAACTGTTATTGATATATACCGAACCATTTAATTCATGATCCACTGCAGTAAATTTTACAGCTGTGGATGCTTTACTTGATATTCTGGTTCCCTGCACCGCACCAATATAATTACCGGATGAAGAACCATTCTTTACATCCATCAGAACTGCCGGGTTCTCAGGATCGTCTGACTGCACAGACCCCGTACATACCGCACATTCAGTACCTGATACCATAGCTCCATCCTGATAAAGACGCACTTTACCTGTCACATCAGTAGAATTCGCAGCATATACCGTTCCGCAGTTACTTCTAAAATCTTTATCTGCAGACAAATTCAATGTGACATCACCAATTACCGTACTATTGTAGGCCGCCATCACAGAACCCGCAGAGACATTCTGATTTGTCATCACAATATCTCCTGTCACTGTACCGCCGGAAACTGCAAATAATGCACTCGCATTCACCTTTGTATTTGTCATGGTTACATCACCGGTCAGCGTACTGTTATAAGCACCAAAAATAGCCGATGTACCACCGGTCAGTGCAACCTTAACATCACAGGCAGCACCCTCATATACAGTATATATTGTCTGTCCATTCACCTGACCACTGATACAGATCGGATCCTCTGTCTTTGCTTTGTAGACACCATATATCGCAGGACCAACCTGGATATACTCTGATAATGCCTGTGATGCATTTAACGATGGCAGCTTTTGCGCTGTTTCTCCATTGTCCACAACGCCATTGGCATTCGAGTCAATATAGATCTTACAATAATTTCCATTCTCATCATCCGGGTTCTTCGCCGATTCAATAATGACAGAATTGCCGTTCAGGTTGATTCCGCTCACTGCACCTGATTCATTATAGATCCAGGTAACCCCCTTACTCTTGTCCACCTTACTAAGCTCTACAGGCGTTGTTTCTTCCTCCTGATAGAAACGGCCTGAAGAACCAAATGTCTGTGCAGACACTGTATGCGGTGTCACTCCGCATAAACAGGTCAGGGCTGTCATCACAAGCAGCCCGCCTAACACATTTCGTTTCCTATGCCTCATGTCATACTCCTCCTTACTCATATTCTGATGTTCATTCCGACACTCATAATGTATATTTTATATGAACGAAGCATTTTGTACAATGATTATATTGTTTTTACGATTTTTTTGGCATTTTGCACAACATGCATTAGGAAGAATGCCTACATTTTCCCGCTCAGGCCGTAAAATCGACCGTTCAGCCCAGATTTCATCCATATTGTAATTTCTGTGTTATAATACATGCATCTGAAATAAGGAGTGTGACAATACATGAAATATATGTCAAATCGAACAGAACAGCTGGCACATAAATTATATGAAAATCATATTATCTCAGAAGCAGAAATACCGGTTTATCAATACTGCCTTGATTATATCCGTGACAATCTGGTATTTTTTCTTTTTATATGCATTTATGCATCCGTATGGAGACGATGCTATGCCGGACTCTTAATGTGGGGCTGTCTGTTTTTTCTCAGAAAGTTTTGTGGTGGCATCCATGCATCCACCAGACGGCTATGTAATTTCATTTCATACGGAATCATCATATTTGCCATTCCATCCACATATATATTTGATTTTATACGCACATATATATGGATAATTATTTATATAATAGCTTCCGGCATTCTATTATACCTGCTCCCTGTCGATACCCCACACAAACGGCTCACGAAAGAAACCCGTACTCGTATGCGTTTTTACGGAATGGGAACTTATGTGATCATAACGATTCTGTGGTTATTTTTTCTTTATCAACATGAAATTTTATACTACGGTATGATCACAGTCTGTGTTATGATAGTAACAACCAGTATGTTACTCGGTGAATATCAGAATCGAAAGGAGCAGCCATGAATTTACGAATTGCCATCTGCGATGATGAACAGGAACAGCAAAATATCACCAAGCAAATGTTGACACGATACTCCATTCATAAGGATCTTGAATTACAAATCACTCTTTTTTCTAATGGAGAGGATCTATTGGAGGCGATTACCGATCCGCAGACTTTTCACATGATACTATTGGATGTGGAAATGGAAGGGATCAGCGGTGTGGAAACCGCGAAAAAGATCCGGGAGCAATACGGATATCAGATCCATATCATATTTATCAGCATGTATCCGAAATATATGCAAAGCGGATTTGATGTACGCGCCTTTCATTATCTGATCAAACCTGTGAAATTCGAATATCTGGAATCCATTCTGAACCGCCTGATTGACGAGATTGAAAATGGAACAACCAAACAGATATTGCTTCATAAGAATGACATGGATTATCTGATCGGCATCCATGATATCCTGTACTTTGAAGTCACAAAAACCAAACGAAGAATAATCCTTGCGCACACAAAGGACAATGAGATATATGAGCGCACAGGCTACCTTTCCGATGTGGAATCCGAACTGGAGGACTATCATTTTATATCTCCATCCCGTGGTTATCTTGTCAATCTTTGCAGGATCAAAGCCATACAAAAACAACAAGTATTTCTTGAAAACGGAGAAGCTATCCCTCTCAGTAAACGACGAGAAAAGGAAATCAAGAACCGTTTTGCAAAGCATGTAATCAGCATTTCATAGGAGATGATTTTATGACAGATATCTTATTAAGTATACTAAGCGGCATTTTCGATATCATCTTGCTGCATATTTTTTTTCAATACACCTTAAAGGAACGATGCGATGGAATTCCAAAAGCAATATACCCGCTCTGTTTTATGATTGTGGAATCAATTTTGGTACTGAACATTTATCTCTTTACCAATACCTATAACGGCCTTCGCACACTGCTTATATTATCATGCAGTTCCGTTCTGACATTTGCATTGACCTTTTTTTATACATCCAGTTTTCGTAACCGTATATATACAACTTTGATTTTTCAGTTATTTGCATCCTTTGGCGAAATTCTGTCCGCTGCACTATTGATGCTGTCCATTTCCGATCAGACACATGTCGATGATGCAGCATTCAATATTAAGATTGCTTTTGGCTCAAAGATTGTAATTTTTATATTTGTATGTGTATATATCGCAATTCTCAACCGAAACTCCGCAAAATACACAACACAGTTTAATATTGCCGTACTGTTGACTCCAATCGTAACCTTTGGATGTGTCTGGATCTTCCCATATGAAATTCTTACTGCTCCACACTCCCTACCCGCCTGTATTATACTGTTAGCCGGACTTGCATCATTAAATATTATCAATTTCTACTTGTTTCATACCGTATTAAATAATTATGACCTACAAGAAACTCTGCGGTCTTATCAGGCACAGATCTATTATCAGTCAGAAAAATACAGCCAGATTGCTTCTGCATATAAAAGCACCAGAAGGATTGTACACGACACAAAAAAGCATGCCATGTATATTCGCACTTGTGCACAAAAACATGATTTTGAAAAAATAACTGACTGCACCAATCAACTGATTCATGATCTGGACACGGTCTATATCAAGGTCAACACAGGAAATCTCGTTATCGATACCTTCGTTGGCAATGCATTTAATCTGGCGCAAAAGGACCAGATACATCTGGAAACAGATATCAGAGTAAACGCTGAGGACATTCCTCTACAAGATTATGACCTATGTGTTATACTAGGCAATCTGATCGACAACAGTCTGCAGGCCTGTCGAAAAATGCAAAATCCTACTGATCGTTATATCAACATTCAGATCGTCACACAGGAAAAATACTTTCTCATCCATCTTCAGAATCCATTGACTGATGATATTACTTACGAAGAAAATGACAAACTATTTCATGGATATGGCATCAACAATGTGAAAGAATTGACCGAAAAAAACGGAGGCACCTATGTCTGCACTACAGTACATGGTGCCTATGATACCTCAATCGTTTTTTCACTTGTCCCTACTGATTCTCATTCATATAAGTCTCCACCCGGCTGTTGATTGTCTCGCCGACACGGTCTATGGTGCAGTCGCCGTTAAAGTAGGCGGATACTTCATCATATACGATGTCATCAATCTTCTTATCCACCTTGATACAATGTTTTGCACGCATGACAAGCTGCTCAACCAGATCCGCCTCTTCCTGTGAAAGCGGTGTATATTCCATTGTCGGAGATGTCTCCTGCCACGGCTTGATCTCCGTACCATACGCATCTGTATATGTCTCTGTTGTCATCGCTGCCTTCTTCATCATCGCAAAGACATCTTTTCGCACAGAAAGATTTCTAAAATCCTTGCACAACTGATATTGTGCATCCTTTGTCAATAACGACCTTACAAACTCCCATGCGACATCCTGATACTTTGATTTCGACGAAATACTAAAACATTCCTCAAAGAATATGCCAGCCGTATCACGGTAAGCATTGGCAGCACCCACATAACACAGATCCTTACCAAACACGCGTGTGATATCTTCTATGTCACTAAAATGCGAAACTGGCAATGATGTAACTGCATACTCTCCATTTCTGAATTCCGAAACCCATTCCTCACCAATCGGAAACCGGTCTGAATTCTTGACCCCTTGATCACAATATCGCAGAATCCGTGTAAACACATCAGAATCAAACGCTGCTTTTCCGGTATTCCAATCCACAAACTCCGAATACCCGGAACCCATAAAAGTGTTAAACATTGTCATCTTATCATTCTCATAAAAGAGTGGCACATCCAAAGACTCTGCATAATCGATCATTTCTTCCTTCGTCCATCCGTCACTGAACTTACCAACCATCTCCTGTTTTCCAAATGTGGTCGCAATATGATATTTCGGTGCCATATAATACAGCTTCTCCTCCTCCAGCCAAGCAGACATCACACTCTCCATAAAATCGTCACGGCAAAGCTCCGGATCTTCATCTAATAAAGACTGCATATCGGTCAAAAGTCCCATATGAATCAGCTTGTCCAGCCGCTCTCCCGCTGTCACGATAATATCAGGGGTCTTTCCTGCCGATACATCCAGATTAAATGCAGTATCGCAGTCCTCACTCTCCGAATAATCCTGAATCTCGATACGGTAAGTTGCATTTGTCTGATTAAATGCATCCACATAGTCTTTCACCTGCTCACTTACCGAATTATAATCAAAATAACCAAGCGTGAGCACAGTTCTGCCATCCTTCGGAACCTGCTGCTCTGTCATCCTTTCATCCGTTTTCCTGCAGCCTGCAAATGTGAAAATGAACATCACAAAGACTGTAATCACCATCAGCACCTTATTGATATGTTTTATACTCATCGTCCGGCTCCCTCCTGCACGATCCTTTGACCCACTGATTATTTCTCTGATTCTGAAATCTTCTTCCCCTCCGGTCCATAATAGGTCAATCCATCTGCGCTCTCACCATGATATTCCGTGTAATACTCTGCAATATAACTTGTCTTATCCACTGCCTTATAAATTCCTATATCTTCTGTCTGCTCAGTGACATTTGTATAATTCCTCTCGTCAATAGCCAGATATTTGTCCCCCACGCCTACAACGCGTGCACTCTTTGCCAAACTCTCTTTTGATACATACAATTTTCCGTCCTTATACGAGTACAGGTAATTTCTCGGATCCTCTCCTGATGACCACAAGCTGATATAATCCTGATACAAATATCCATAACCATCCATGTCAAACACGCTTGTTATCTCTTTTGTCTCAAGATCTATATAGTTAAACTCTTTATTTTCCCCAGTTTCATCACTGTAATATATCCGATTTTGATACTGACATGCCATATCCACAGTAAAATCAAATTTTACATCCTCTATTTTTTTTATTTTATTTTTACTTAAATCAAGCGTATAAAAATCTGTATATGACTCACCTGGAGACATCTTCGGACTATATCGGTTCATCAATGTAATCGAATCTGTATCCTGATAATCTCCATCGACCATCACTAGCAAATTGCTGAAATGTTCATCGTTGGGTTCTATTTCATATATCTCTTCCTGTTTTCCGGTTGTCAAATCTACCCGATAGACTGCACTTGTCTGTGCATAATACTCATTTCCATCAACCTCTATCTTCTCATTCGTTGCACTATCCACAACATAATAAAGAAAATTTCCTGCAGCGGCCATTGAGAAAATAGTTGATGTCCATTCGTCGTCTGCCATTTTTTGTTCTACAACAGACTCCATTTTCTTTGTTTCAGCATTCCACCGTCCTATTTTATTCGTTTCTAGAGAAACTCCATTTTGAACAGATCCACTGTTTATCGCTGTATATAGAACACCCTGATGATACAAAGCACAAACTAAAATAGACGCCTGGTCAACCTGATATAAAGCCTGTATCTGACCATCTTCTCCTACATATTTCATATCATGTCCCATTATATGATAAAACCCCTTATCATCAAAAGCATTATCGCCTGCAAGACATGAAGCCACATCAATATCCTGTATCTCTGCATCTACATTTCCTTCCTGTTTTGTATTACTACATCCTACACAGCAGCACATTAACATACAGCATATCAAAATCATTCCTCTTCTCATATCATGTCTCCTCATAAAAATAATTTCTTGTAAGGTTAAAACTGTGCCCATCAGCTAAATAGATGGACACAGAATTTATAAATAGTAATTAAGGATTTACACCCTCTGCCTTACCATAGGCAGCTCCCTTATAATCATACGCAACTGAATGCTGACCTAACCCCGAAAAAGTTATTGTCTTACCATGCTCACGATCTTTTCCTGCATATATCGTATATGTTGCGCTCGTCATAGGCTTAATTTTCGTCACAGACTGCGAGCCGGTTGAAACTACTGTTACATACGCCCAGACTTTTCCATTCTTTAACTGAACAGCCTTCTGCTCATTGTATGCCGCAATAATCCAGCCTGTTGTTGCCGCCTTCGCTGCAGTTGGAACAAATAATGTAACCATCATCATCAATGCTGCAATAAATACCTTAATTCTTGATCTTTTGTTTGTCATATAATCTTACCTCTCTTTCTAATTCTGCAGATTTAATCTGCTTTTTCATTTGGTCTCTATATCCATCCCATCTCCCCAATCATATAGTCCACATGTTTGATATCTACTCGGATAAATATAATATTTATCATATCATGCCTATTTGTCTACATAATTGGGAAATCCGAGACGGAACAGTGCTATTCATGTCTTTTTTCCATCATAAATGCTACTAATTCTTCCGGTTCATCCGGCTGATACCAATATAACCGACATCCCTGTGTTGCAACACCGGAAATAATAACCGCAACTGCACTCACCATAGAAGAATGCCTCTGCATCCACTCTACAAGCTTCATCTTCATGTGTACATCACCTCGCTTTTATTTATTTTTTAATCCATGCATTTCTTACAGTTCTACTATAACACAAAAAAAGCATCGTGGATCAAAATTGGTTTGAGTGGTCATTTTTTTGGCTTGAGCGGGAAATTTCTTCGTATTACCATAATATTAAAACACAAAAAAGCACTTATTCTCAGTAAAATGAGAAGTAAGTGCTTTTTATACTCAATTATAATGTATCATATTTATTTAAAATAGATTGTAATTGATCCATGTGACTGTTTACACTGTCAGCCACACGATCCTGTCTGACAGATCGCATGATATCCTCATAATCAACATTGGCAATTGCCTGTATGCCCTGTGCCGACATTTTCTCGGTACTAAAATAGTTCTTTAGTGTCCGGAGACCATCCCGATATCCCAACTCAATACGCATCTGAATATCTCTTTTACTAAAATTGAGTGTACCACTCGTAAGATCTCCAAGACTCTGACTCGGGCGGATCAAAAGAATTTCGCAGTCCGGGTATAGATCGGTATTGATTGTCTTATCTGGTTCTAAAGCAATTACAACCAAATGTCGATATCCTCTATCATATAAAGGTTTGATCGGGAGATTATCTGTCAGGCCGCCATCCCGATAATAATACCCATCCATATTGACTGCTTCATATATAATCGGCAATGCAGAAGAAGCCAGAATGATCTGCTCTATTTGATTATCCGTTTTCCCATTCAATGTCTCATAAACTGCCACCCGCTCTGAGCCATCCACACTCGTACCAATACGAGTCATATTCACACATAACGGATATGGATAATTTGCAATCTTTTGGTAGTCGAGATGTTCTCTCATAAGATCCAGCATTTCATTTCTCGAGAATGTACCCTCCACCATATCGATCAGTTCCGGTTCTGTATCAAACACTGTCAAAAAGGTCAGACTATCCCAGATCTGTCTTGCTGTATCATAATCTGTACCGGCGATCAATGCTTCGTTGATTGCTCCAATGGAATCACCTGAAATCCCGCCGATCTGTTCCATGATACCATACTCAATCATTGCCTTCCACACACCGATCTGATACGCACCCTTGGCGCCGCCACCGGCAAGCACCAATCCCCAATTCGACTCTTCCATACGCATCCCCCTATCTGCACCTATTTCGGTGCCATCAAATATTTCACGGATTCTTTCAATCCATCTACCGTCAGCAGATACATATGAAACAATTTCGAAAGTGCAGCCTCCGATTCCATCCAGTGATAGGAATTACCATCTGTATGATACCGTGGATTCAGCCACACAATCTTTTTATAGAACTGTTCAATATACTGCATCCATTCATAGCCACTCATGCCATCATTCGGTCCTCTGTAATTTCCTGTTTTGTCATACAGCTCCTCCGGTGCCATGGCAGCATCACCGACAATAATCACCTTATAGTCCTTATCCGTCTGTTTCATCAGTTCATCAATCGTAATCCAGTCACCCATCTCACATTCTGCTGTCTTGTAAACATGAGAATAGACACAATTGTGGAAATAATAAGTCTTCACATCCTTAAAATGATTTGCCTTGTGCACTGCCTGAAACAATGTATTGCACAAAGAAGAAAAAGGATACATCGTACCGCCACAATCAAACAACAACAGAAGTTTCACTGTATTTTTTCTCGGTTTGTCAAACTCCAGCTTGAGCATACCTCCCTGATTACAGGTAGAATCAATTGTCTTATCAATATCCAGCTCTGTCCTTGCCACATCCAATCTCGCCGAATACTGGCGCAGCCTTCTAAATGCCATCTGAAACTGCCGCATATTTAAAACTTTATCCTGTCGGAAGTCTGCATATTTATGCTCTCCGATCACCGCAAATGCAGAACGCATACCGGACGCACCTGTCACACGGATACCGCCGACATTTCTTCCATGATGTCCAAACGCAGAACCTCCTGATGTTCCGATCCAGAAGTTTCCACCATTATGTTCGCTGCTCTGCTCCGTCAGACGCTCACTGAACATACGCTTGACTTCGCTCGCTTTTCGCTCCTGATTGAACTGATATAGATCTTTATTCGGATCATCCTCTCGCTCATCGTCACCGTGAAGCCATTCCAAGATCTTGGACGGAAGGACATCCTCTGACTGAATATGCTGATAATACTCCTGGAATGCCATGTCATATTTATCATAATCAGACTCTGTTTTCACTAGGATCATACGACCCAGATAATAGAAATTCGTAAAATTTCCCTGTGACAATCCACGATCGAGTGCATCCATAAAGGTCAGCCACTCTGTCATGGAGATATCAAGGCCTTTTGCTTTTAACATGTAAAAGAATTCTGTAAACACTAGATCCGGCTCCTATTCACTGCTGCTAAATCTTCATCCTTCTTGATCAACACACCTAAAAATGGCAGTTCTTTCTGTATACGGTCTGCATCCATGCCGGATAATACCAATGCACGGATCCAATCTATCAACTCAGATGTAGAGGGCTTCTTTCTGACTTCTCGAAGGCTTCTGATCCAATAGAAAGTATCCATTGCTTCCTTGAGCAGATGCTCCTCTAAATTCTCAAAATGTGCATGCACAATATCCTGCATCTGTTCCTTATCCGGGAAAGCAATATAATGGAAAATACATCTTCTAAGAAATGCATCCGGCAGTTCCTTCTCTGCATTCGATGTAATGATCACGATTGGCCGTGTCTTAGCGGCAATCGTCTTTCCCGTCTCGTGAATGTAGAATTCCATCTTATCCAGCTCCCAGAGAAGATCATTTGGAAACTCTAAATCTGCCTTGTCGATCTCGTCGATCAGCAGAACTACCTGTTCATCTGAGCTAAATGCCTCTCCCAACTGTCCAAGCTTGATATAATGTGCAATATCATCTACAGATTCTCCACCAAACTGGCTGTCATAGAGTCTCTGTACTGTATCATATGTGTATAACCCGTCCTGTGCCTTTGTAGTAGACTTAATATTCCACACCAACAGCTTCTTTCCTAATGCCTCGCTGATTGCCTCAGCCAACATTGTCTTGCCTGTGCCCGGCTCCCCTTTGATCAACAGAGGCTTCTCCAATGCCACAGCAACATCTACCGCCTGCATCAATTCCGGTGCTGCAATATAATTTCCCGTACCTTTAAAAGTTGTCTTCATATCGTCTCCTTTTCTCTACTCTCTGATCTGTCCATTACCTAAAATAATATATTTTGTTGTCGTCAATGCAACGAGTCCCATCGGTCCTCTTGCATGCAGCTTCTGTGTACTGATCCCAATCTCTGCACCAAATCCAAATTCAAATCCATCGGTAAAACGCGTCGATGCATTGACATATACTGCTGCTGAATCAATCTCATTTAAGAATTTCATAGAGGCCTGATAATTGTCTGTAATGATAGCCTCCGAATGTCCTGTGCTATAACGGTTGATGTGATCGATTGCCTCATCAATATCATCTACGATCTTAACTGAAATGATCTTAGCCAGATATTCCATGCCATAATCTTCTTTGGACGCCTTATCAATATAAGAACTCAATGCACAAGCGGCATCATCTCCACGCATTTCACATTCGCTGGCACGAAGATCTTCCACCAAAAGCGGAATGGCTCTGTCAGCAATCTCCCTATGTACCACAAGCGACTCACAGGCATTGCACACGCCGAGTCTTTGCAGCTTCGCATTATGCACAATCGGTATCGCCATCTTAAGGTCTGCATCCTTATCAATGTAAATATGACAATTTCCGGTACCCGTCTCTATCACCGGCACAGTTGCATTCTGAATCACATTCTGAATCAATCCATGTCCTCCACGTGGAATGATCACATCCAGATACTGATTCATCTGAATCAGCTCCGTCACGCTGCTTCGGTCTGTATTCTCTACCAGATTGACAGCATCCGGGCTGACATGACAGGAAAGCAATGCTTCCCGAATCACTTTCACCAGTGCCATATTGGAATGAATCGCATCCGAACCACCACGCAGGATCACAGCATTTCCGGTCTTAAAACACAATGCAAATGCATCCACTGTCACATTGGGTCTTGATTCATATATAATGCCAATGACGCCTAACGGAACCCGTCTCTGTCCGATCATCAGACCGTTTGGGCGCTCCTTCATGGATAAGATCTCACCGATCGGATCTGCTAATGTTGCTACCTGACGAATCCCTTCCGCCATTGCCTCAAATCTTTGCGGTGTCAGTCTCAGTCTGTCGATCATAGCTTCACTGACACCTTTTAACCTTGCCGCATCAATATCTTTTTCATTCTCTGCAATGATCTCATCCTGATGCAGTAAGAGTGCTTTTGCCACCATCAGCAATGTCTGGTTCTTCTTCTCCTGCCCCATGACTGCCAAGATCTTTGAAGCACGCTTCGCACTCTTTCCTAATTCCTCTAACATATGATCCCTCCCTGATTAAATCGTTCTGTCTTCTGTCACTATCACATCCGGTTTTTTATCAAATGCCTCTGCAGACAGCTCTTTTACTACCTGAAGCTCAAATGCAAGTGCAACCGCATAGAAAAAGGAATGCTTTGCCAGATATCTGTCATAATATCCTCCACCATAACCGATGCGGTTTTTCTGCTCATCAAATGCCACACCCGGCATGATCAGTAATGCTTCTTTTGTATTCGCCCTGATAGCACCCTGCGGCTCTAATATGCCAAATGCCCCCGGCTGCAATTCCTCTATCCGATCAAATTGATAAAAATCCATGTCCTTTCCGGATACTCTTGGTGCACTGACCATCTTTCCGGCACGCAGTGCATCCCTCACGATCGGCATTGTATCGACCTCATTCCCCTTAGGGATATACAGACATATCTCTTCTGCCTGTGCATATGCAGGAAGCGAAAGTACGCGATCACAGATCTTTGCCGAAAGCTCTGTCACCTGTTCAATCGACATAAATGCCCGTCTGTCCTTGATTGTCTTTCTTGTGATGAACTTATCGACCATGCTTTTTTTTCAACTCCCTGATCGTTCCATCTTTCTCCTGAATTCTGATATTCTTCAGATCCACAGCAAGATTTGCTTTAATGCTATTGACATAATCCTGTCGCAACGCCTTCTGTTCTTCCTTCTCTGCATCCGAAAGTCCCTCAGCCTTCGACTTATGATACAGCTCATTGATGCGCTTTATCTTTTCATCCATATTCATGATAACTGTCTCCTCTATCTATACCTATCTCATCAACGCTATTGATAATCCTTATTTTCAAGATGCTTGACCAGATCAAAATTCTTTACCTTGTGTGCACAGAATATCGTACCGATATCGTCTCCTGCCATCAGCATATCGAGATTTGACACCCGGTCTCCATTGATGATCGCCATATCTGCACCGGAATCTGTTGCAATAGACGCAGCAGAAATCTTAGTTGCCATACCGCCTGTACCAAGATTGGTTGAAGACCCTTTTCCCATCTGACGAAGCTCATCCGTAATCTCCTCTACCAACGGAATCATCTTTGCATTCGGATCCTTATTCGGATCATCCGTATATAATCCATCAATATCTGACATCAGGATCAGCAAATCTGCCTTAATAAGAGAGGCAACGATCGCAGATAAAGTATCATTATCACCAAACTCAATCTCCTCCGTTGCCACTGTATCATTCTCGTTGACAATCGGAATCGTATCTAACTGCAATAACTCATTAAATGTGTTCACAGCATTTAAACGGCGCTCAGCATTCGTAATGACATCATAAGTCAAAAGCACCTGTGCAGAAGCCTGATGATATTCTGAGAACAGCTTCTGATATACCATCATCAACTGTCCTTGTCCAATCGCAGCACATGCCTGCTTCAACGAAGTTGTTCTGGGTTTTCTTCCCAGACCGATCGTCTTAACTCCGACTGCGATCGCACCGGATGAAACAAGAACAACATCCTTTCCCTGATTCTTCAAATTACATACGAATCGCACAAGCTTCTCAAGCTTCACATAATCCACGCCACCTGTCTGCGCATGTACGATCGTAGAAGATCCTAGCTTGATCACGATCCTCTGCTTATCTTTTAGCTGTTCTCTTAACTGCATACTATCTGCCTCGATTCTATTTCTTAGTAAGCGGTGCATATCTTCCTGCAATCGCTTCATATATCTTCAACCCATCCATTGCTGCAGAGGTAATCCCTCCTGCATAACCTGCTCCCTCTCCACATGGATAAACGCCATGAATGCTGCTCTCAAACATTATATCCCGTGGTATCTTGACGGGCGACGAGGTCCTTGTTTCCACACCTGCTAAAACAGCGTCACCATCTGCAAAACCGGCAATCTTATGGTCAAAATCCTGAATAGCCATAATTATATCATGAATTATATAGTCAGGCAAACATTTGTTTAAATCTGCCATACGGTATCCACCCTTAATTTCAGGTACAATCGATCCAAATGCGGATGTGATCGTCTGATTCTTCATATCCTCAAATCTCTGTACCGGAACCATACCGTTACCGGCCTCATATGCTGCCTTTTCCCATCTCCGCTGAAAAGCAACACCTGCAAGTGGATGATCACTCTCATAATCCTCCGGCGTTACCGTGACGATCAATGCACTGTTCGAATTATCTGCCATACGGTCATGGTTGCTCATTCCATTTACCGCAAGCATTCCGGGTTCCGAAGATGCGTTGACCACAAATCCACCCGGACACATACAGAATGTAAATACACCTCTGCCATCCGGTGCCTGATAAGTCAGCTTATAGGAGGCTGTTGGAAGCTGCTTTGCCGCTTCACTGTCTCCATATTGCGCCCGGTTGATCATTTGTCTTTTGTGCATGATACGCAATCCTATCGCAAATGGTTTTGGCTCTATCTGCATATGATGTTCATATAGCATAGAAAAAGTATCTCTGGCACTATGTCCCGGTGCCAGCACTAAAACAGATGCAGGAATTGTATATTCCGCCTGCTTTCCGTCCTGATCTGTACAGACGATTGCCTCTGTCAGATTCCCGGCTTCATCGGTTCTGATATCCGTAAGCTTTGTATGGAACCGAATACTGCCACCGGCATGTATCATATCATTTCGCATATTCTTAATAACGGTACGAAGCAGATCCGTACCAATGTGTGGTTTGCTGTCTGTCAAAATCTCTTTCGGAGCACCATACTCTGCAAAAATCTCCAAAACCTTATGATTTCTCCCATATTTATCTTTCACCAATGTGTTCAGCTTTCCATCGGAAAATGTACCGGCACCACCTTCTCCAAACTGTACATTGCTGTCAGGCTGCAAAACGCCTTTCTGCCAAAATGTTTCCACATCTTCCACCCGGGAATCAATATCCGCACCACGCTCGATCACAATCGGCTGGTACCCTGCCTTTGCAAGCATCAATGCACAAAATAAACCAGCCGGTCCGGCTCCCACTATAACGGGCGGATGGGCTAACTGTTCTTGACCTGTTTGGGGGATCTGATAGATTACCGGCTTGTATGCGGATACATTGACATCCCTTGTAAACTTTTTCAGAATTCTGCTCTCATCTTCCACATTTACTAATACAGTATAAACATACTTCAGGTCGTCCTTCCTTCTGGAATCGATCGAACATTTACTGATCTCATATGTAAACCGGCTGTCACTTCTCAATTTTCTGCAAATCGCCGTACGCAGGTCCTCCTCTGTATGTGTGACCGGCAGCTTCAATTGTCTGATCTCTATCATAGTTTTTCTCCTGCACGCATCCCGCTTACAAACGCAAATGTCAGATTATATCCGCCACAAGTACCATCCACATCTAAAAGTTCACCGATCAAATACAATCCTGACTGTAATTTCGACTCATAATCCTGCGTAATCTCTGTCACATCAACACCTCCGGCTGTCACCTGCGCCATATCATAATCCTTACAGCCCTCTATATGCATTTCAAAATGTTTCATCTGTTCCACGATCCGTCTTAATACCATAATATCCAGCTTATATGCCTTCAGAACACCATCCACTCCGGCACACTGCAAGATCACATTTGCCAGCTTCTCTGGTACAAATCCACGAAGACTGTCTTCAACCGACAAATAATCTGTATTACCAAACAGAAAATCAATTTCTGCCAACAGATCATCAAAACTGTATTGCGGCATAAAATCAATATGCAGCTCTACCTCTTTTCCCAGATCCAGAGCTTTGGCTGCAATACGGCTGACCATAAATACACAAATACCGGAAGCTCCGTATTCCGTAAACTGGATCTCTCCATCCGTTCCATAGATTTCCATTCCATCTACCGCAACCGCTACATGCCCTGCCACTCTGACACCTGCAAGATCCCTGCAATAGGTATCATAGCTTGTCAATGGCACCAATGCCGGAAGCGGAGTCATAATATGATGTCCAAAACGCTTTGCAAGGACATATCCATCCCCACTGCATCCATACTGCGAACCTGCATATCCCCCTGTTGCCAGCACAACCTTGCGAGCCTCGTAGGATGTCATCTGTTCCGCTTCATCATATGACAGATGCTCCATCCGGGCATGCTTACCACTTTTCTTTGTTATGCGACGCATTTCCTTCTGATATTCTTCAGATATTCTTGTATGTATAACAAAATGCGTCTGCTCATAACTAACATTTGTGACCTGTCTTCCACATATACAGATGACGCCTGCGTGCTCCATACCACGATTCAATGCATGGATCACCGCTGTTGCCTGCTGACTCGCCGGATAATAATATCCATTTTTTGCAATGACCGGAAGACCAAGGCTCCGCATAAACGCAAGTGTTTGTTCATAACTGACCGGTCCGACAAGATTGCGGATCACATTCTGGTTGCTGCCCCGGTAACAGCTCTCATCATAGTAACTGTTTGCAATATTACATTTGCCGTTCCCGGTGGCACGCAGCTTTCTTCCTGTCTGTGTATTTTTTTCAAGCAGCAATACCGTCAGTCCACGCCTGGCGGCTGTTATGGCACATGCCATTCCGGAAGCACTGCCACCTACAATTGCAACATCATATATCATAGGTTTTATCCTCATCTTTCCTAACATATATATTTGTATATTATATCATAGATCCACGCATTCAACTACTATACGCCTCTAAAAAATTATATAAATCATATTCTTCATCAAAATACATTCCATCGGACAGCTGATTCGCAATCTCCGGCGGTATCAGTCTGGAATCAATATCTGTAACCTCATACACAGTTCTGTATTTATCATTTTTGTAAACAACTACCATATTATCAAGCAAACCCACATAAAACGCAGGTTCTTCCTGTTTTGGTTCAGGTGTATCATAATATTTTCTCAGTGTAATCTCATCTTTTCCAAAGGATACCAGTTGGAAATCATATAATCCCTTCTGTGTATCTTCCACACTGACATTTTTCATATAATCCTTCGTATACTGCATCACCTGCTCTCTGTTATAACCGATCAGACCGGCATATCCCGATAGCTTTTCATAAGTCGTCCGTTCTGTCTTTTTGTCATAATATTCCATGACAACTACAGTATTTCTTGTCACTTTGGCATCTGTACCCTGCATCGCCTGCATACTCTGGTCTTTTAGATCCTGCTGGTCCGTATTCGGGTAAAAATAACGATAGCTGCCATAGTACAGTGCTGTGGCAGCTATCGTAAAAATTGATAAAAATAATATAATTTTCTTCATCCACATCACTCCTGTGGATGAGTATACCCAACATATAAAATTCTATGCATCCAATGAGAATCCATACGGCATCAATTCTGCTACTGAATATGTCTTCACTTCGTCGCCACAAACTACATGTACCCTGCCTTGTGGCATAAACTCTGCCATGACCTGTCTACATAGACCGCATGGATATGGAAATACATTGCCATCGCATACGATCACGATCTCGCATAGATCCGTATGGCCTTCAGAGACAGCCTTAAAGATTGCTGTCCGTTCTGCACATATTGTATCGCCATATGATGCATTTTCAATGTTACATCCGGTATAGAGCAGTCCCTCTTTCGTCATCACGCATGCACCCACATGAAAATTGGAATATGGTGCATAGGCGTGAGACATACCTTCTTTTGCCTGATTGATCAAATGTGCTAATACATCCTTACTCAAATGTAACGCCACCCTTATCTGTATCCTTAAAGATCGTGATCCATGTCTTTCCCGGATTCATCTTTAACTGACTGCCATCCGCTGTATAATACTTGGTTACACCCTTATCTGTCTGCTTCTCCCAGGTAATCGGAATGATCTTGCCGTCTGTTGCATAAAATCCCTCACCTTTTCCTGTCAGCTTGATCTCCTGCAGATCCTTCTTTGCATCCAGCACTGAATGGGATGCGAACTGAATAATCACATTCTTGTACTTCAACTGGTTACCTGTAGTATCATCGATCTGCTTATCACCATATTCAAAACGATAATACAGCTTCTCCTCCGCATTATACTCGAACCATGGTTTTCTCTGACTGTTAAAGGCTGTTGTGATCTTGTTTGCAGCATTTCCGTCAGCCAGCTCTGTATCTTCGTCATTGAATACAAACTTTGTATTATCATAAGTATCCTTATGCTTAAGATCATATTTCATCTCCTCAAATGCCTTGCTGATACCCTCTGATGAAGCATAACAGTTATGTGGAGCCTTTCTGTCCTTGGTACGATAACAGAATACATTGCCGATACCCTCTGTACCATCAATGTGATCAATACCGGACTCTGCCAGTTCAGTCACCGCATAGGTAGAATGTCCTACATGCACATAAATTGCATCATACTCATTTGCAAGTTTAACATAATAGTGTCTTGCACTTCTGATCGGTCCAATCTTGTCCATACCGGAATAATCTGTGTATACACCCATCATACGTGTAATACCACCCTCGACAAGCACTTCATACATAATATCTGCCTTCTCTATGCCTGACTGTGGTACTGCCGGCTTCAGATTATTGATCATAACCGCAATTGGTCTGGCACCGGAATAGGACTGATCAATCCACTCACCTGTCAATGGACTCTTGATCATACCATCCCTGACCTCTTCCGTTATAACAGGTGCCTCTGTCGTAGCCTCTGTCTGGGCAGTTGTTGTTTCCTGTGTCGTGGCATCCTTCTTGCCGCAGCCTGTAAGTGCTCCGCAGAGCATCAAAGCTGCAGTCAATATAATCGTACTTCTTGTCTTTTTCATATTCAATACTCCTCATCATGTAATATATTGTACAAGATCCATCACTGCATGGATCTCGTATAACCTAGCTGATTCAGGATCTCCTCCTGCATACGCTCCATCTGCAATCTCTCTTCATCTTCCATGTGATCATATCCAAACAAATGCAGCATACTATGCGCTACCAAAAACGCAAACTCCCTTCTTGGCGAATGTCCAAAATTCTCTGCCTGTTCATATACCTTTTCAACAGAGATCACAATATCACCAAGCAATAATTCTCCGCTTTCCGCATCAAAATAACATTCCGGATGTTCTTCACACAAAGAAAAATCTCCGGGGGTCTTATAATCCACCATAGGAAATGACAGCACATCCGTAGGTCTGTCAACCTGTCTGAACTCCAGATTCATTTCATGAATCCTTTCATTATCCACCAATGAAATATCTACATGTATCTCGTACGGACAATGTACATATTCGGTAGCAGCACAGACAACTGTATGTGCCAGTTCCTCATAATCCTCAATAAATGATTGTTCTGTTGCATAATCATAATAGATCGTCATTGGTCTGCTATCCTCCCTATCAGTCTGTCAGTCTGATTATAATGCAAAATGCACTGTAATACAAGTATACAGACTAAGAATCTATTTGTCACCTTGTCCATCACGGCGGCCTGCCTTTTTCCCCTTTGGCTGCTCCGTTTTCCTATGTCGTATCTGATTCTGTTCATAATCATCATATGCCTTGACGATACGCTGTACCACCGGATGTCTGACCACATCCTGATTGGTAAGATAGGAGATACCTATATCATCAATATGATCTAATACCTTAAGCGCAATCTCTAATCCGGACTTTTGTTCCTTCGGAATATCCTTCTGTGACAGGTCTCCGGTAATGATCGCCTTCGATCCAAATCCGATTCTTGTCAGAAACATTTTCATCTGTGCCGGTGTTGTATTCTGTGCCTCATCCAACACGATAAACGCATTGTCCAGAGTCCGCCCACGCATATAAGCAAGCGGAGCGACCTCTATCAGCCCTTTCTCCATGTTCTTAAGGAAGGTATCCGCACCCATAATTTCATACAACGCATCGTACAGTGGTCTTAAATACGGATCTACCTTGCTCTGCAGGTCACCCGGAAGAAATCCCAGTTTCTCTCCAGCCTCGATCGCAGGTCTGGTCAGAATAATACGATTCACCTCATTATTCTTAAAAGCAGTGATCGCCATTGCCATCGCAAGGTATGTCTTTCCTGTTCCCGCAGGTCCGACTCCAAATACAATCATGTTCTTTTCTATCTGTTCAATATAATGCTTCTGTCCAAATGTCTTTGCCTTAATTGGCTTTCCCTGGATCGTGTGACAGATAATATCCCGATCCAATTCTGAAACATCGCGTGACTCTCCGTCTGCACAGGTCAGTGACAAGATATAATCCACATTTTGTTCTGTGATCGTATTGTGATTCTTCGCCAACGAGATCAACTGATCTAATACCGATTTTGCACGGTTTACGCCTGCTTCTTCTCCAATGATTTTCATGATGTCATCCCGCATCACCAGGGAAACATGCAATGTACGCTCGATTTTCTTCACATGAAAGTCAAACTGTCCAAATACATTCTGTGCATATTCTGCCGGGATATGGATTGTTTGTTCAAATGTAGCCATCCGGTCGTCTCCTTCTCTTCTTCTGCCGGCAGCTTCACCGGTGCAGGAATCCCGATCTGCTCAATACAAATAAGCGTTCCCTTCGCCATACATCTGCCGTCCTTTATCTCTATTTTAACATTATTCTCCAGTATTTCCACCCCTTTTTCCTGCAGATCGTTCACTTTTCTCTGCAGCATCTGTCTTGCCTTTTGTTTTGCCTGCTTCTCCGTATATTCCTTCCGTACCGGCTGATACTCCAGATAAGAGGTGCATTTGACGGAAAATGGCATATAAAAGGTATCTCCGAGCTTCTCCATATAGCTGTCTTCCCGTGAATCATAACAGGAAAATGTTACATTCGGTTTCCACATGTTCCATTCATAATTCAACAACTGAAATCTCAGGCTATGTTTCTTTTCACCCGTATACTCCTTTTCATAATAAACCAGATCAAACGCATCCTCATATGCATAGCTGACACGACCTGTTACATCTCCATCGGCCGTGACATAATCAGTCTCCAGCACCTCGTGGTTATCATCGTAAATATGCACCGCAGCAGAAATCAGCACATCTCCTTTTTTCACTGATTCATTGATCTTGGCTACCGGCGTGCCATTTCTGGTGATCAGTGATACAATATCACAATCCTTCGCTGCAACCAGATCCGATGGGCTGTCAGATGTTCTAAGTGCATCCTTTACAATCGTTTCGGTCATCGTTACCAGAAGCTGCGTTCCTCTGATCTCGCAGCTGATCCAGGCAATCTCATTAAAATGTTCCATCAGATCCTGTTCTAAAAGGTCTCGGTCGATATCCCGGATCCTGCTTCCGGGACGGACACTGGATGTCTCAATATATCGAATAATTTCATCCTCAGTATAATATGCACTGCCCTCCACATGAATATCCCATATAAATCCGGATAAATACCAAACGCCAGACAGACACAATATGAACCCAATCACAAAACACTTTTGTTTTCTATGCTGATAAAAGAAAAAAGGAAGACCGCATTTTCTGAGAATATGGATCTTGGTATCTGTCTTTTTGACTAAAGGTTTTAATTCACGAAACTCTTGTAATGTAATGTAAAATGTATACGCATCTTCATTTTTTATAATTTTCCAAAGTGTAAATCCTCTATTCAAACATAAATTTAAAAACCGGTCTTTTCCATATCCTGTCAACTCAATTTGTAAATACCCCTTCAAATAGCGTTTCCATCCATCCATATATTCCCACCACCCTTCTATCTTCAGACATATGAAACGGAAGATATCTTTCCGATCACCTTCATATCCGTATTGGAAAAATAATATATTTCCAAATACTGCCCCTCAATCTCTACGATATTATGCTTTGCCTGAATCCGTATTCTGGTATCCGTATAGCCGAGTAGTGCTTTATAATTTTCAATTGTCAGCTCATATCTGCCGATGCTATGCAAAATCGTAGCACCTTCAAATACATCCGAAGGCAGATGCAGTCGCTTGATCAGCCTGTGTTTATAGGATTCAAAATCAGACATAATGTCCCCCGGTTGTCTTCTCTCCATCTGTCTATGTATATTCTCGGAATGTAAAAAAGAGACCAACATAATGTTAGTCTCCTTTAATTCGTACTTATCTTACTTGTACTTGCGCTTTCTAGCAGCCTCAGACTTCTTCTTACGCTTTACGCTTGGCTTCTCGTAATGTTCTCTCTTACGAATCTCCTGCTGAATACCAGCCTTAGCACAATTTCTCTTAAATCTACGAAGTGCGCTATCTAAAGTCTCGTTCTCTTTTACCTGTACGCTTGACATATTTCACCCTAACCTCCCTTCAGCTGTATATTGCGCCTAACCAATACAACTGTTTGGGTATATTTTCAAAGCACTATTAGATTATAGCATAATTTTTAACTTCGTCAACCAAAATTTTCAAATTATGCAAAATTCCTTAAAAAAACTCCTAATTAGAACTGTTTGGCAAGGCTATATGATACCAATTATCTGATAATGTATATTGTAAATTAAACTGTCCTGTTACAACGGAGATAATCTTATCATGTGCATACTGGATTCTGCTCCAGCCTTTTGAATCTATCAACGGATAAGAACTCTTGTCAGACAAAGCGTATTCCGCAGGCACCACACCAATCACCTGATCTGTCCAAAATACATAGGTCGGTGTCACCTCTACAGCATCTATGGTAGTGACATTATTCTCTTTCTTAAATGTAACATTCATAATCAACCCGAGATCCTTATCAGGGCCTGCCTTATTCGTCTGACTGGATACAAAATTACCTAAGGAGTAAATCACAACACCGGTTCGGGTTGTTCCATCGGCATTCTGAATCTGTCTGACTTCCATCGGCTGCACTACATGAGGATGACTGCCAAAGATTACATCCGCACCTGCCTGAAAGAACTGATCCGTCAGATTGGTCTGATAACTCGATGGTTTCGTCTGATACTCTATCCCCCAATGTGCAATCACGATGACAATATCTGCTCCGGCTGATTTTAAGTCTTTCACACGCTGGCATACCCACGCCACACGATCCAGCTCATAATTTTTTAACGAATTCACTGCAAAGTCACTGTCCGAAGGAACCGTAATGCCATTCGTGTCATATGTAAATGACACAAAGCCAAAAGTAATGTGATTGATCGTCTCAAGGCAAAGCTGATCCTGTTCATCCTTACTTCTCGCAGTACCCGTGTGCTGAAATCCAAGTTGATCCAGATAATCAAGTGTTGCATATACTCCTGCCACCTTGGAATCCATAGAATGATTGTTGACGGTACTTAGGAAATCCACACCACAGTCTTTCAGGGTATCTGCCAGCACCTCCGGTGAATTGAACATCGGATAATCATTATATCCATAATATTTTTTACCAATGCCCTTATCTCTTCCCGCAAGTGTTGTTTCCAGATTCGCTACAGTATAATCCTTCTCTGACAAAATATCCTTCACATATGCAAATGTATCTGTAAAATCAAAACTGTCAGAACTCTTTCTATACGCCCGGTCCATCTGCGCTTTATGTACCATGACATCTCCTATCGCAGTCATTGTCACCTGTGTACTCTTTTGGGTATATTTCTCATCCAGAGCAGCAATGCGGGACAACTGTTGATATGTAACCACATCAAACTCTGTCTGTGCATTACTGCCTCCGTATATACTGTATGCTACCGCACACCCTGCAAAGAAAGACAAAATATACAATAATGCAATTATTCTTCTGAATATCACCCTGCGGCGTCTACGCTTCTTTCGTTCCATACATGATTCCTATGCTGTAATCTGCTCTTCTAACACCTTGGCTGCGGCACTTAATGCCTCACTGATACCAGCCGGATTCTTTCCGCCCGCCTGTGCCATATTCGGACGGCCGCCACCGCCACCGCCTACGATCGGAGCAATCTTCTTGATCAGATTTCCGGCATGTGCACCCTTCTTCATTGCTTCATCGGTTGCCATGGCAATCAGATTCACCTTTCCATCATTGGCAGAAGCAATGACAACCACGCCTTCTCCCATCTGACTCTTCAGCTGATCTCCTAACTCACGAAGGCCATTCATATCAACACCGTCTACTGAGGTTGCAAGCAGCTTCACGCCCTTGATTTCCGCCATCTGATCTGATACATCACCCAGCGAGTCCTTTGCAAGCTTGCTCTTTAACGACTCATTTTCTGACTGCAATGCCTTTTCCTCTGCCAAAAGATGATTGATCTTATCTAAAATGTTCTGTGGCGTTGCCTTTAACAGCTTGGAAGCTTCAAAAAGCTTCTCCTCCATCTCTTTATAATACGCAAATACGCCTGCCCCCGTCAGTGCCTCAATACGTCTGACACCGGCAGCTACACCTGCCTCTGATACAATCTTAAAGGTAGTGATCGCACTAGTATTTGGCACATGCGTACCACCACAAAGCTCGATAGAATATCCACCCATATCTACGACACGAACAACATCACCGTACTTCTCACCAAACAGTGCCATCGCACCGGTTTTCTTTGCCTCTTCAATTGACATCTCCTTCGTAACAACCGGATATGCAGCCTGAATAGATTCATTCACAAGCTTCTCAACCTGTGCAATCTCATCTTCTGTCATCGGTGAAAAATGAGCAAAGTCAAAACGAAGTCTGTCCGGAGTTACAAGAGAGCCCTTCTGTTCCACATGACTTCCTAATACTTTCTTTAACGCTTTCTGTAACAAATGGGTTGCGCTGTGATTTTTACAGGTATCCTGTCTCTTTGATGCATCTACCTCTAATGACACAGTATCTCCAACCTTAAACATCCCCTTGGTTACGGTTCCCACATGACCGATCTTTCCGCCCTTTAACTTAATGGTTTCCTCCACGGCAAATGCGCCTTCCTTAGAAAGGATCACACCGGTATCACCCTGCTGTCCACCCATAGTTGCGTAAAATGGCGTCTCATCCACAAAGATCGTAGCCTTTTCGCCCTCTGAAATTGCCTGTGTTACCACATCTGTGGTCAGCACTGTAATCTTTGATTCATGCTGAAGATGATCATAACCTACGAATACAGAAGTGATGCCTGCATCAATATCATCATATACGGTTGCATCCTGTCCCATATAATTTGTAGTCTTTCTGGCATTTCTTGCACTTTCTCTCTGTTCCTTCATGCATGCCTGATAAGCCTCTTCATCAATCGAATATCCCTTCTCCTCTAAAATCTCTTTTGTCAGATCCAGTGGGAATCCATAAGTATCATAAAGCTTAAATGCATCCTCACCTGAAAGTACTTTTCCGCCATTCTTTTCCAGATCAGCCTCCAGATCAGCCAGAATACCAAGTCCCTGATCAATGGTCTTATTGAAATTATTCTCTTCCTGTGTCAAGACATTGAGAATGAACTGCTTCTTTTCCTCTAATTCCGGATATCCGCCCTTAGATCCCTCAATCACTGTCTCAGAAAGCTTTGCCAGGAAGATACCATCAATGCCAAGCAGTCTTCCATGTCTTGCAGCACGACGGATCAGACGACGCAGCACATAGCCGCGTCCTTCATTGGTCGGCATAATACCATCTGAGATCATGAATGTCGCTGAACGGATGTGATCCGTGATCAGACGGATGGACACATCCTTCTTGTCATCCTTGTGATACTCTGTGTGAGCAAATTCACATACTTTATCTCTAAGTGCCTGAATGGTATCCACATCAAAAATAGAATCCACATCCTGCACCACAACAGCCAGACGTTCAAGACCCATACCGGTATCTATGTTTTTCTGGGCAAGCTCTGTATAATTGCCCTTGCCATCATTATCAAACTGCGTAAATACATTGTTCCAGACTTCCATATAACGGTCACAATCACAGCCTACCGTACAATCAGGCTTACCACAGCCATATTTCTCACCGCGATCATAATACACTTCTGAACAAGGACCACAAGGACCGGCTCCATGCTCCCAAAAATTATCTTCCTTGCCAAAACGGAAAATACGCTCCGGTGAGATACCGATCTTCTGATTCCAGATCTCAAATGCCTGATCATCATCCTCATAAATGGAAGGATACAGACGATCTGCCGGAAGGCCTACAACCTCCGTCAAAAACTCCCATGTCCAGGCAATTGCATCATCTTTAAAGTAATCGCCAAATGAGAAATTACCGAGCATCTCAAAAAAAGTACCATGACGTGCTGTCTTTCCTACATTTTCAATATCACCTGTACGAATACACTTCTGGCAGGTTGTCACTCGTTTTCTCGGTGGGATCTCCTGACCTGTAAAATATGGCTTTAATGGTGCCATTCCGGAATTAATCAGCAATAAGCTGTTATCATTATGTGGAACCAGAGAAAAACTCTTCATACGAAGATGCTCTTTACTCTCAAAGAACTCCAAAAACATTTCTCTCAGTTCATTCACGCTGTACTTCTTCACAACAATATCCTCCTAAACCTGCTTATACTATAAACGACTACTCCTGTGTCGTCTTCTGATTCTTCTTATCTCTTAAATGCTTGCCAAAAAACAATCCACCGATCGCAATCGCAATCAGGATCACATAAGATACAAGATACTGTACTAAAGATGTTAAAAATGCCATAAAATCATCCTCCATTCAAACACATTATGTGTAGTATACATTTTTATACCAGATCTGTAAAGAAGCATGTCGGATTTCCTGTATGGCAGGCAGCTCCGATCTGTGCTACCTTTGCAAGGATCGTATCTTTGTCACAATCTATCTGCAATGACTTGACATATTGAAAATGTCCTGATGTCTCACCCTTGATCCAGAGTGATTGTCTGCTCCTGCTAAAGTAGGTCATGCGTCCGGTCTCCACTGTCATGTTGTAGGATTCCTCATTCATATAAGCAACCATCAACACTTCCAATGTCCTGTAATTCTGCACGACTACCGGAATCAGTCCATCTGCATTGAGCTTAAATTCAGAAAACGGAATTTTACTTCGAAATCCATTCGCAGAAATACCTTTATCACTGAATACACTCTTTAATGTATTTAACTTTGACACATCAGAAAGGCTGACAATACACTGATCCATACCTGTTGCCTCTACATAGTTTGCCAAAAAAACAAAGTCATCATGCACATCTCCTGCATTGATCATGATCGGATTGGTGACCGAGCTTCGCAAGGCATTTAACATATCCATATTTTCTCCGGTCGAAGTATGATCAGTCACATAGATCACACCCACACCCATCTGGGAATAATACATGGCAGTCTCCACCACATCATCCACATAATAGGTATTGATCACGACGCCAATCTTTTCTGTGCCATATGTAACAATCGCATCTGTCAGCAATGTCTGATCTTCCGTTTCAATAATTGTCTGTGCTGCCCCCGCTTCAAACACACGGTCTATATCTTCCATCTGTTTTGGAGAGATGCGGACAACAACCGGAACATCTACCTTCTCTGACAGCTTCTGAATCGAAGCAATATCCGATTCTGATTCCTTCACAAAATACAACTCATCTGCACCGGCACTTGCAAACTGTACGCCCATCTCAATGGCATTTGCACCTGATACGGCCGGAATCACTTTTACTTCTCTCATATATTATAATGTCCCTTTCGTTGATAAAACCTTACCCTGTAACCTCGGCTCCACCATAGTTGCCTCATCAAGTGCTTTGGCAAATGCCTTGAATGCAGCTTCTATGACATGATGATTATTCTGACCATCTAACTGCTTCAAATTAATATTCATGCCGGCAGCATAAGAAACCGCATAAAAGAATTCTCTTACCATTTCCGTATCCATATAGCCAACACGCTCTACGGTCAGATTCAGATCATACACCAGATATGGTCTGCCGGACAGATCCAATGCACACAATATCAAAGTCTCATCCATCGGCAACATGAAATTACCAAATCTCTTAATGGCTTTTTTATCTCCAAGAGCTTCTTTGATCGCCTGACCGAGCACGATTCCGGTATCCTCAATCGTATGATGGGAATCTACATACAGATCCCCCTTTACCTTCACATCCAGGTCAAAAAATCCATGCCTTGCAAAGCTGTTAAGCATATGATCAAAAAAACCAATGCCTGTATCAATTGCAGTCTTGCCCTGTCCATCCAGATTGATCGTTATCGTAATGTCTGTCTCTGCAGTCTGTCTTGTTACAGTTGCCTGTCTCGTCTTCGTAGCCACCTGATACCCTCCTTAGTTATCTACAACCTCACTCAAATCTGACTTTGATTGAGTTTGCATGTGCTGTCAATTGTTCTGCTGTTGCAAAATCAATGATATCCTGATGAATATCCTCTAACGCTTCTCTTGAATAATATATCACACTTGACTTCTTAATAAAGTCGTCTACGGAAAGCGGTGAAAAGAACTTTGCTGTTCCATTTGTCGGAAGTACATGATTTGGGCCGGCAAAATAATCTCCCAGCGGTTCTGAACTGTAGCTGCCAATAAAGATGGCTCCTGCATTCCGAATTCTCGTCATGACATCAAATGGATTTGCTGTCACGATCTCCAAATGCTCAGATGCAATGTCATTGGCAACGGCAACTGCCTCTTCCATATTCTTTGCAATCAACATATAACCATAATTCTCTAATGATTTACTAATAATATCACTCCGTGACAATTCTTTCAAGAAGCCGCTGATCTCCCGGTCTACCGCATCCGCAAGTGCTTCACTGGTTGTCACCAGAATCGCCGAAGCCATTTCATCATGTTCAGCCTGTGATAACAGATCCGCAGCCACATAACGAGGATTTGCTGTTTCATCGGCAAGCACAAGGATCTCACTCGGACCGGCAATGGAATCAATGCTGACATGTCCATACACCGCTCTCTTGGCCAGTGCTACAAATATATTACCCGGTCCTACGATCTTATCTACCTTTGGAATAGATTCCGTACCATATGCCAAAGCCGCAATTGCCTGTGCTCCACCCGCCTTATAGATCGCTGTGGCACCCGCTTCATTCGCAGCAACCAATGTAGTTGGATATACCTTGCCCTCTGCATTACACGGCGTTGTCATGATGATCTTCTCTACACCTGCTACCTTGGCAGGGACGATATTCATCAACACCGATGACGGATATACAGCCTTTCCGCCCGGTACATATACACCAACAGATTCCATCGGCGTTACCTTCTGCCCAAGCAGGGTGCCATCCGGCTTCGAATCAAACCAGCTGTACTGTCTCTGCTTCTCATGATACTCACGGATATTGACCAAAGCCTTCCTGATCACCTCTACCAGATGGGAATCCACCTCACGGTACGCCTCCTCAATCTCTTCCTTTGTGACTCTGACATTGTCCGCTGTGATCTTTGCATGGTCAAACTTCTCTGTATACGCAAATAATGCCTGATCTTTATTCTGCTTCACATCCTCTACAATATCCTTTACTACATCTGCATAGCTGTCATAATTGTTTGGACTTCTCTTTAACAGATCATTTAATATATTCTGCTTCTCCGTTTCTGTTATCAGTACTTTTCTCATTTTTATCATCCTTTCATTGCATTTTCCGTGATCAGATCACTTAGATCAGCCAGAATCTTCCGGATGCGATCCTGCTCCATTTTCAAGCTCACCTGATTCACTACCATGCGGGCTGATAGTGGACAGATCTCTTCTAAGACTGTCAGTCCATTCTCTCTCAGAGTAGATCCGGTCTCTACAATATCTACGATCACCTCCGACAGATCCACGATTGGTGCAAGCTCTACAGAACCGTTTAACTTTATGATCTCAACTGTCTGATTCTTCTTATTGTTAAAATAATCCTTTGCAATATTCGGATACTTACTGGCTACCCGGATAATGTCGTTTTTCTGTAACAGCGGACGGGCTGATTCCGGACCGCAGACACACATTCTGCATTTACCAAACCCAAGATCCATAACCTCATATATGTTACGGCCCTCTTCCAGAATCGTATCCTTTCCCACTACTCCGATGTCTGCCGCGCCGTACTCAACATATGTCGGTACATCAGATGCTTTTGATAGAAAAAAACGAAGCTTCAGCTCTTCATTTGTAAATATCAGCTTTCGGGTATTCTTATCACGCATCTCATCACAGTGAATACCGATCTGATCAAATAGATCCAATGTCTTCATTGCAAGTCTTCCCTTTGCCAGGGCAAATGTTAAATATCTCATAGTACACTCCTCATCCGAACTCTATGCTCTTAAACTGTCAGTTGTCTTTTCCTGTATCTTCCCTGTTTGTACATCTACAACTTTGGCGTGATCAACTCCGTCCAGGAAAATCAGCTCTGTGAAATCCTGTCTGGTTGCATAAGCAATATAATCTGCATCTGTTCTCCGGTCAGACATACGGATCAACTCAACACGCCGGTCCTGTTTTCTGTATTGATTACCAAGACCTATAGCAGTCATTTGGTCATCTCTTCGATATACGATCAATGTACTATCCACATGTGTATCTACTTCGATTTTCTGCCTTGCGATTGCGAGCAGCAGTTCGTCTACATTAAACCCAAATCCAACTGCCGGTGCATCCTTTCCAAACTGTCGAAGAAGCGTATTGTAACGGCCACCCTTGACAATCGCATCGCCGGTTCCATAGGTATATCCCCGGAATATGATTCCTGTATAATATTCATACATAGAAAGCATTCCCAGATCAAATCCGATATACTGTTCATATCCATAATACGACAATGCCTGATACAGTTTCTCCATACGGTCGATCGCCTCTAGAGAAATGTCATTATGGACGAGTCCCCTTGCACGCTCCAACATATCCATACCGCCAAACAAAGAATCAAAATTCTTAAATGCATCCTGTATCTTCGTATCCACATGCAATGTCTTCACATATTCAGTTAAGCCAAATGAATTCTTGTTTTGAATAAACTCTCTGAGATGATTCTCTGTATCCGAGTCAATTCCTGCCTCTTTGACTAGCCCCTTAAAGAAATTTACATTTCCGACCTCAATCTGAAACTCCGTAAGACCGGATGCTAAAAAGCAGTCGATCACTGTGGCGATGATTTCAGCATCTGCTGCCGAACTGTCATCGTTGACCAGTTCTCCACCAATCTCTGTATTTTCCTTGAGCTTACCCTGCAGGTTGTGAATGTTCTTATATGTATTGCCTTCATAACACAGACGAAGTGGAAGCACCTCGTCTGCATAATATTTGGCAACACATCTGGCAATACTCGGCGTCATATCCGGGCGTAGCACCAGTGTATTATTCTCCCGGTCAAAAAACTTATACATTTCATTTGATCTGGCAGAACCTTTATCCCGATTAAAGATATCAAAATATTCAAATGTTGGTGTCTCGATGTCATGGTAGCAATACAACTCCATTACATGATGCAGCGCATCCAGCATCTTACGCTTCTTGCGGCATTCTACATCATACACATCTCTTACACCTTCAGGTGTATGCAACAACTTCTCATTCATCTTATTATCTCCTTACATTACAGCAATCAGGCTGTCCTTTGTCAGTGGTCTGCACTTCACTATGATAAAGCAAAACAGACCACATATATAATACACGAAAAATGAGATATCTGCAATCTTTAATTATTTACATTATGATGATATGCCTTCGTGCTATCTGTAATCGGCAGGAATGTATATCCATGATCTTTTCCGTACTTAATAATATCCCCTAATGAATTGATCGTCATTGACTTATTTTCAGAATCATGCATCAAAACCACATTTTCCTGATTTTTTCTGAGACCGTTTATGACATTCTTATATGCCTGGGATGCTGTTTTACATCCACCTGCATCCAGATTCGCTACATTCCAATCATGGTAACGGTATCCCCAGTCGTCCATTTTCTTTGTCAGTCTACTCATGATTCCCTTGTTATAACGGCTTACGGTATTCGAACTTCCGCCCGGGAATCTTGTATTGATACACCATTTTCCGGTTTTCTCAAAGAAGTAATCTCTCAGATCATCGACATTCTTCTTGTATTTTTCTTCTGACTTGTAGATTGAATAATAATCATGTGAATATCCATGAATGGCAAGTGTATGTCCCTCCGCAAGAATACGCTTCGTATATTTTAATGTATTGTCATTTGGTTTGATCTCAAAGAAAGTTGCCTTAACACCGTTCTCCTTCAGAATATCCAGGATCTTTGGTGTCGTACCGGTGCTCGGACCATCGTCAAATGTCAGGTAGATAATACTTGACGGTTTCTTCTTTACAAATAAAAAGCATGTATATGTCACACCATTGATGTTTCCGGTAATTTTTGCTTTTCCTTTGCTTTTTGCTGTAATCTTTCCTGTATTACTCACCGTCGCAACCTCTTTGTTGTCGGAAGACCATTTACAGGATGCTGCCCGCACATCAGAAGTAAATACGATCTGCAATGTTTCTCCTGTCAGCATGGTTGTCTTCGGATAGATCATACCTCTCTTATTTACATGATACCGGAAAGAATAGGTCTGACCATCGCACTTCACTCTGATCGTCGCATTTCCCTCTGCCTTTGCATATACATAACCAAGCTTATCTACTTTCAAAATATCCGGATTTGAACTTCCAAACTTACAATTGGATGCCTTAAATCCCTCTAATGCCCTTTCCTCCATAACATTGGTCGTCTGACCTAATGCAAGCTGGATCCGTTTGGTTTTGTTTTTGCTCTTTGCTGCGTCCACACCCGGTGCACACAACACAAGTGTCATCATGATCACCATCACATACATAAAAACTTTCTTCATCTTCTGTCCCTCATCTTTCTTCAATTGTATAAAATCTTACCGGCTCTCCAGATCTTTCTGCAGACATTCCAGATAATGTACGATCACTCCATTGGACGAATGGATAAAATAGGTTTCATCTAATTCCTCGAATAATACATTCTTCGGATGTCCGTCATCAATGCTGTTGATAAAATTCCGGAGTTCCCGATATCGCATATAATAAAATGCATTTCTGGAGGTAAAATGGATTACCAAAAAACTGATGCCATCCTGTGCTTCAAATTCTCCCATGAACCGATACTGATGTTCGTGTACATTTTTTAGAGGGAAAACATCGCCCACACATTCTTTTGCATCAAAACAGATTGGCACGCCCTGACATACACCAATATAATCCACTGTAGAATCCTTTTCAAAATAAGCCAATGTGATCTGGTGAGAATTCTTGTCGATCTTTACCGGCGTGATCGGTGTTGGAATCTTCTGTACCAGAGCCAGTCCCTTTTCCTTATAGGTTTCGTTTGAAAAATTAATAAACTCTTCCAATGTAGAACCCCTAAGTCCTCTGGAATTCCATGTTGCCATACGGTATGACTCCTCTCCTGCATCTTACTGTTTCTTATTGTAGCATCTTTCTTTTATTTATTCCATGAAAACTTCCTTTCAAAGTTCTGTCATATTTTTATAGCTTATTAAACTACAAAATGCTATACTGTATACTGTACAGATTGATAGCTCAGGCTATACGAAAGAAGGGAAGCTGCATGAAATCAACAACAAAGACCTGTAAAAGATGCAAGCGGCTGTTTGAGTACTACGGATTCGGACATTATTATTGTCCGGAATGTGCAAAACTGGATGCCGCAATATTTGATAAAGTACGGGAATTTTTATATTCCAACGGCATACATAATATTCAGGAGATATCAGACGGTACCGGTGTCAGCGTAGAACAGATTGAAACCTATCTAAGAGAAGGTCGTCTGGAGATACCGGCAAACTGTGATGCATTTATCCGATGTGAAGGCTGCGGTACCAAAATGCGATCTGGCAGATACTGTCCTACCTGTGCTGCTAAGATCAAAGCCAACTGGAGCGGCAACGGCTTCTGGGGTCAGGATGAAATCGGAGAACCGATCGGCAGTGCCAAAGTGATGATGAATCTAAATCGTCAGTCCCCATCCTCAAGAAAATAATCTCTGTTTGATTCTTTCAAAACGGGCAGGTTCTTCGGCAACGAAGGATCTGCCTGACCATTTAGACCCGTCCTCCGGGAATCTGACCTCATACGCATGCAGCAACTGCGACTGCAATCCCCATTTATCACGAAACATCTGATTACACTTTCTGTCTCCGTATTTCATATCCCCAACAATTGGATGTCCGATGGATGCTAAATGCGCCCTGATCTGATGCGTCTTACCGGTAATCAACTTCACACGAAGCAATGTATATCCACTGCTGATCGCAATCGGTTCATACTGCGTCTCGATCGGGGTATACTCATGTGATATGGCTGCCTCGTTCGGAAGAGTTTTGATAACGCTCACACGATTTGTCTTTTCATTTTTCCAAAGATATCCATGTATTGTCATCGGCTCTGCCAATCTGCCGGATACAATGGTATGATAATACTTATCCAATGTCCGGTCATGTAATTTTTTTGAAAGATATCGGCTTCCTGACAAAGAAAGTCCACATAACACAATCCCGCTGGTATTTCTGTCAAGTCTGTTACAGACCGATGGCGTAAATGCCTGTTGCGTTCCATACACCTTTGACGCATAAGAAACCAGCTGTTCATTTAGCGAAATATCTACAGAGGATGCCTTTTGCGACAGCTGACCAACCTGTTTGTTGATGATCAGAATATCCCCATCTTCATACAGGATCTGTGACTTTGCAAGCGGTGTAGCAGCAGGACAGGCATTCTGCTCCTGAAACTGTATGATCGTAGCTTCAGACAGATAGAGCTGAACGCAGTCTCCGTCATGCAGTATTTCATTGCCCTCCGCTCTCGCCTGATTCAACTTAATATTTTTCTTTCTCAGCATCTTATAGAGAAAACTCTTTGGAGCCTTCTTCATGTACTTTGACAGAAACTTATCAAGCCGTTGTCCTGATTCATTTGCCGTAATTCTAATCTCCTGCATACTTATCCAATCCTAAACATTCATTACTAAAATTGCTTTTTTGATATTTTCGGAACGCTTATCACGAAATGCATGTGCATCTGATACAGTCTGCATACGCTTCTTTGCTGCCTGTAATGTCTCATCCACGCTCTGATATACAAATGCATGTTCTGCATATCCTGCATTTTTCACGATCTCTTCCAGATAATCTCTAATGTCATCCGGCATAAACTTATGATTGGAATGGCTTGCACATGCATATATGACTCCATCTATAATAAGAGCAAAATCCAGATATGAAATACCCGCCTCAGAAGCGAGTGTAACATCATAGATCGCAATCACATGATCCTGTTCCTGTACAAACGCATCCACTTTGGCATAACTCTCTTTTGCCATTGTCACATACGGCTGTACCACAATAAATGACACAAAAAATTTAGCAAATGGTAACGCCAGCACAATCGGAATCACAATGTAAAATGTATTTTTTGTTTTACACAACAATAAAATCGCTATAATGCCCACTGCGATCAGCACCAGAAATACTGCTGAAACTAACAGCTTGTTACGCTTATAATGGTCCATATAACCATAGCTTCCTTTTTCCATCTGTTACACTAACCTCCATCCCGGCAGATATTTATTCTTGAGCATCCCCCGGTTGGACTTACCCCATCCAAGCGGATAACCATCCACACATAACAAAACCCATCCATCCTGTGCATCCAGTGTAATCGTCTCACCCTTCAGATACCGGATAACTCTCTCATCAGAAACCGGCAATGATACTGCATTGGCATATTGCGCCATATGTAAATGCATCGCCAGAGCCTGACTCGGTTCAAAACGGTTTTTCTTCATTTCTCCCATGAAAAGGCCTGTGCGCAGTAGTCTCAATCCCTTCACCTGTGGCATAGCCTGCGGCATGTAAAAGACGCGTTCTCCCGCAACCTCAATCCTGGACATATCCAGATCCATATCCAGATTTGAAAGAAATGCCATGGCTTCAGGGCTCAGCTTTCCCTTACCATATGTATATGGCATCATGCCCGGATGCTGTCCTTTTGCTTTCTCCAATAATGCAACAAAATGTCCCTCACCTTCCAGTCTGTGTGGCCAAAGTCTTCTCGTCTTTGTCAGATCCTGATTGTCTGTCGTTCCCCACATAGGATGTCCCGGGTCAAACCCTTCAGGCAGTGGAAGATCCACCAGACGCAGACTGTCATCCAATGATAAAAGATATTCAATAGACTGTTCATTTTCCTGTGGGGAAAATGTGCAGGTAGAATAAAGCAGCTTTCCGCCCGGAGCCAGCAGCTTCACGGCATCCCGTAAGATCTCTCTTTGCAGTTTTGCAAACATATCGACACCATTTCGCTCCCAGGCAGTGACCATAGAAGCAGACTTTCGAAACATCCCCTCCCCGGAACATGGTGCATCGATTAAAATCTTATCAAAAAATCCATTAAAATACGATACTAATGTAGCCGGCGGTTCACTTGCAACAATCACATTACCAATTCCAAACAACTCGAGATTCTTAAGCAGTGCCTTTGCCCGGGAATTACTAATATCATTTGACACCAATATACCGGTGTTTTGAAGCTTCACACCAAGTTCAGTTGACTTGCCTCCTGGTGCCGCACACAGATCCAGTACCCGGTCATTCGGGTCAATTGGCAGGAAATGTGCCGGGGTCATGGCCGACGGTTCCTGAAGATAATATAATCCGGCAAAATAGTACGGATGCTTTGCCGGTTTGTCCTTCTCATCATAATAAAATCCATTTTCGATCCACGGAACCGGCTGCAAGGAAAATGGAGAAATTCTCAAGAATTCCTCCACTGAAATCTTGCTCGTATTTACTCTGAGTCCATGATGAAATGGCTGATCGAGTGCCTGCTTAAATACAGGATATTCCTCCTTAAGCATATTCTGCATTCTGTTCTCAAAACTCTCAGGTAATCGCATTGCATTCTCCTTTATCTATCATTAGTACAGGCTCTGTGCCCGATATCCTTCAGAAATAATATCCAGCTGTTTGGAAAACCGATCCAGCTGTTCAATATCCTCTGTACTGAACACCCGGAAAAATTCATCCTGTATCTTCACGATCTCACGCTTGTTGGCAACACGGTATAGATTCTGTATATTGATCAGAATATCTGATACCAGCTTCGCCTTGAGCTGGAATGAATTCTGTGCATCCATGATCTCATCTCTGACCGATGACATCTCATTGTCCAGCACGATAATTGCATCCGATGCCGAGGACAGCTTATTTTTGATATGCTGTGGCATATTTCCCTTGTATTTATATTGCAATGAATGCTCAATCGTTGCCCAAAAATCCATCGCCAAAGTCCGGATCTGAATCTCTGCCTGAATCCGCTTTGGTCCATATAATGTCTGCACATCATAATAAATAATCACATGATAGCTCTGATATCCACTGTCTTTCATGTGTGTTATGTAATCCTTTTCCTGTTTGATCTCCATATCGGAGCGTTTTCGGATAATCTCTACAACCTTATCAATATCTTCCACAAACTGACAGATGATTCTCACACCGGCAATATCATCGATCCGATCCTCAATCTCTTCTATCGATATGTTTTTCTTCTGCATCTTATCCAGAATACTCGAAATCTTCTTCACTCTGCCATGAACCTGTTCAATAGGCGAGTATTTATTCGCATTCCGGTATTCTGATATCATATGACTGAACTTCAATACCAGCTCATCTGTGGCAAGCTGATATGGATCCAGTAGTTCTCTCCATAACTGTATTTCCATGTAATCACCCCAAATCAAATATCTGATGCGAAAACTCCCCCAGATCTTCGCACATACAGCCTATAGGCATAAATGCCCATACAATATGTATTATAGCACATTTTTTATTAAAAAGCTTTATAATATTATAAATAATTCCATCATTTTTCGATATTTTTTACCGGATCTATGCGTTCTAAAAACGGATATGGATTGATACTGTTTTCCTGTCCTGCAGCATCATAATAATAGATACCGACATGAAGATGCACAGGAAACTGGCCTGTTGTTCCCTCGGCTCCATATCCGGTATCTCCCATAAACCCTATCAGCTGGCCCGCCTTCACACTGTCTCCCATTTTCAGTCCCTGCACATAACTGTCCAGGTGGGCATAATAATAATACATACCGGCATCTGACATAATACCAACCCGATAGCCGCCTAATTGCAGCCATCCAAGCTTTGATACCGTTCCATCTGTCATAGATACTACCCCTATCTCTCCCCGCCGGTTCTTGCGATCCATCAGATCACAACCCTCATGGGATCTGTCACCTCCATATGATCTTGCCGTTCCAAACGAATCCTCATATCCGATCCGTTCCCGATTCTCCGGCGAGATAGGAAATGTCTGTATTTCTGCCAGAACTGCTCTTGTATATGGCATATACGCCTTAACTGCCTTTCGGTTCCAGTTCTTATCAAAAAAAGAAATTGGCGACATACGATATTCTATTTTCAGCCTTGCTTGCCGTACCTGATCCTGCCTGGCCGCCTGTCTTATGATCTGCTGTGACAGGATCTCAATGCCAAATATCAAAGGCACGAGTATCGCCACAAGAAACATCACTTTATTTTTCTGTTTCATACAAAAACCTCCACTACACATAACTATGCAGTGAAGGTTTTATCTATGCCTTTACAATACGGTCTGTAATCTCCTGACATTTTCTATAGATTCTGTCTACATCAAATCTCTCATCATAGCTGCCATTCTCATACAATATATGTCCGTCGATCATAGTCAGTATCACATTCTGCCTGTTTCCACTGTACACCAGATTCTTCGCTATATGACGAACCGGCTGCATATTAGGCTGCATCATATCTATTAAAATCATATCTGCCTTTTTGCCAACATCCAGACTATCACAATCTGAAAGTCCCATAAGCGAGGCACCGCCACACACCGCCATCTTAAGCACGGTCTCAGCAGAAAGGGCACATGCATCCTGATACCTAAGCTTCTGCATTACGGCTGCCAGGTGCATTTCCCAAAACATATCAAGACAATTATTACTTGCGGGACCGTCTGTACCTAACCCCAGTTGAATGCCATGCTTCTCATAATCAAGCAAAGGTGCGATTCCACTTGCCAGTTTCGCATTTGAACCGGGATTTGTGACTACACCGACTCCATGTGCAGCAAGACATTCCACATCTCCATCCATATTCCATGTTCCATGAAACAACCCGCCGCCATGAGCAAATATACCAAGTGATGCCAGAAACTGCACCGGTGTCATGTGATATCGTTCGGCACAGGCAAGCGTTTCACGCTCTGTTTCCTGACAATGTGTATACACCGGCACACAATATTTATGAGCCAGTTCTGCGATCCCTTCTAACAACTTTCTATCTGTTGAATACTCCGCATGAAAGCCCAGCTGAAATGTCAAAAGCGGATCCGATACATACCCCTGCCTGTCCATCTGCATCAAATCCTGTTCCATCCGGGATATCCATGCCATATCATCACCGCAGGCCGCACCACACAATACAGTCCGGAATCCGGTTTCTGTAACCGCCTTTCTGATCCCCTCATCGATAAAATACATTTCAAAACTCGATGTGATCCCACCCTGCAGATATTCCAATACAGCAAGCAGATGCAACCAGTAGGTATCCTCCTCCGTCAGCTTAGCTTCAGCCGGAAACACCTGTTTTTCAAGCCACTCCTGCAAAGGCTGGTCGTCAGCCATTGAACGCAGAAATGTCATCGGTCCATGCGCATGTGCATTTTTCAATCCGGGCATCAAAAGTTTTCCCCGGCAATCAATCTCACGGTCAAAGGTTTCGCTGTTTTGAGCCGTATATTGACCAACATAAGTGATCCTGTCTCCATTTGTGTGAAGTTCTCCATCCCATATAATGGAAGCTTCTATGTCTGCATCCGTCATCGGCATGATCACAGCATGATAAAATCTAATTTTCATACCACACACCTCCTGACATCAGTCACTGCATGCAGCTGTCACATGCATCACAAGCTGCTTAAACTCCTTTGACACCCGGTCAGCCGTTTCCTTCACCTCTTCATGATTGAGAGGCTTCGTAGAAATTCCGCTCGCCATATTCGTGATACAGGAAATACCACATATCCGCATACCAAGATGGTTTGCTGCCACAGCCTCACAGGCGGTACTCATGCCGCAGGCATCTGCACCAAGCATTCCGGCCATTCTCACCTCTGCAGGTGTCTCATATGCAGGGCCGGTAAACTGAATATAAACCCCTTCCTTCAGATCAATCTGCAGCTTCAATGCCTGTTTGCGGATCACCTCCCGCAGTTCTTTATCATAAATTTCAGACATATCCGGAAATCTTGTTCCAAACGCTGCATCATTGGGACCAATGAGTGGCGATGGAACAAATGATGCAATATGGTCTGTCAGCATCATCAGGGATCCCGGATGCAGCTGTCTTGAAATACCGCCCGCCGCGTTAGTCAGGAACAGAATCTCTGCACCCATACGATGCATCAGCCTTACGGGAAGCACCACATCCTCCATTTGATATCCCTCATAGTAATGTACACGTCCCTGCATGATCACCACCGGTGTTTTACCAATATACCCAAACACAAATCTTCCCTTGTGTCCGGATACCGTAGATTGCGGAAATCCTGCGATCTCTTTATAATCGACAACCGCCACCGCATGGATTTCCTCTGCCAGATCCCCAAGACCGGAACCTAGGATCAACCCCACTTTGGGTATAAATCCGGAAACATCTCCCATGCATTTTATGATATCCCGATAACAGGCTTCTACTCTTTCGTATTGTTCACCCATATACATCCCTCCTTATTTCGTAATGGTCAGCATGATCAGCTCCGGTCTGTTATTGACCCGGAACTTAAATGTATGATTGCCCAGTCCGGCACTGACCAACATCTTTGTATGGTTCATTTCATATATGCCCTTGTCATACTTTGGGAACAGCCGAAACATCGGTGATATGAATCCCCCGATCCCCGGTATTCTGATCATTCCTCCGTGCACATGTCCTGAAATCACAAGATCCGCTCCATATTGTACATAATTCTCAAAATAATCCGGATTATGTGCCAACAGAATCTGATAACTCTGTGCCGGCTTCTCCCCACAACAGGACTGTACATATCCGGAAGGCATCGGTGTCTGCCGAAACCGCTTATAATAACAGGCATCCATGGAAAATCCGGTGAATACAATCTGCCCTTCACTCTCATCATATGAAGTATCCCTGCATTGCAATCCCTGCTTCGCATCCCATGTAATATATACACTCTCATTATCCAGCCATTTTGCTCCGGATGCCTTCGTTGCGGACTCGTAATCTTTCCACATACTCCCATATTTCTCAGGATAAATCTTCATCCTGTACTCGTGATTACCCATCGCCAGATATACCGGATATTCTGCTTGAAGATCTGTCACTAACTGCAGTGCCACTGTATTGTCTGCATGCGGTCTGCCAACAGTCAGATCTCCGGCTGCCAATATCATATCCGGATGCTGATCATGGATTGCTGCTAGCAGCTTCTGATTACGAGCTCCATACTGCTGGTCATGCAGATCCGATATCACTGCAAGCTTCAGCCCCTCCGGCTTATCAAACATATGGGGAGCCCTGATACGATACTCCACCACCTTAAAGTGTCTGTTTTCATATATACTGATCAGAATCACAAGTACTGCCATCACCAGCAGCACACCGACCACGATCCCAAGTATCCTCATGTCATCCTCCGTTCAAGAAAGCCCCTTATGCAATACTCATATATCGCATCAGCAGCCTATAAAAGCAAAAGCCGAAATCCACAGCCTCTACCTCGCTATCCGCATATATCTTTACCTCTGAAAGCTGTTTTCCATTCCACTCATATATGACACTTCCAATCTCATCTCCACTATGCACCGGTGCACACAAAACAGTCTGTTCAAAACGCTTCTGTACACCGGACATATCCTCTCCTGCAGTAAACACATACGCAAAAGCTTCCGGTTGCTTATATTCTACCATAGATGTCTTACCGCCTGCAATCTCAATCTGTCCAATCCGGTCAGCAGGATTGTCGTCGTGATATACTTTGCATTTTGCAAATCCATAATCCAACAACTTACCCGCTGTTTCGTTTCGTATTTCTTTTGTATCGGCTCCCATGACGACTGCAATCAGATCCACACCATCTCTGGAAGCCGTTGCTACCATGGAATATTTTGCAATTGAAGTATACCCCGTCTTAAGACCGGTTGCACCCTTATATTCATTTAAGAATTTGTTTGTATTTGCCAGCGTAAATTCCTTACTTCCTCGCTTTGTAACATGTGTAATACTATCCATCCATATACCTGAATATTCAAATATCTTTGGATATTTAGTGGTCAACTCCCTTGCCATGACCGAAATATCTCTTGCTGTCGTCAGATGTCCCTCTGCTTCTAATCCACATGCATTTTCAAAATGTGTATTCGTCATTCCCAATGCCTGTGCCTTCTCATTCATTTTTTCCACAAATGCTTCCTCACTGCCAGCAATATGTTCTCCCATGGCTACTGCGGTATCATTACCACTGGCGATCACAATACATTTCATAATATCCTCTACTGTCTGCTGTTCCCCCGCTTCAAAAAAGCATCTTGATCCTTCCATAGATGCTGCATGTTCACTGATTGTGACCGTATCTTCTAAGTGCATTGCGCCTGCCCCGATCTGTTCAAATGCCAGCAGCAATGTCATCACCTTTGTCACGCTTGCCGGTCGCAGCTTTTCATCCGCATTTTTCTCATATAACACGGTGCCTGTTGAAGCCTCAATCAAGATGGCTGACGGTGCCTCAATTGATAATTCCTCTGCATGTATGCACACAAGCGGCGCACCCGCTCCTGTCAAGATCCACATTGCACAGCAAAGCACTGCACAAATCACTCTAATTCGAATATGTACTTTCATATTCCTATTGCCCCATATGGTTTTGTACTACTATATGCATTCCCGGCTATTCTTAGAAGCTCTATTGTTTCCCTATTGATTTCTTCATAAAAAAACACAAGGCACATCTCTATGCCTTGTGTTTCTAAATAAAATTCTATGACCTTATAACTGGATTGTAACAAAAATGTCGTAGATTGCCTTAATCGCCGCATTAAAATCATCATTGGATACACCGATGATGATATTTAACTCCGAAGAACCCTGATCGATCATCTTCACATTGACATTTGCATGTGCCAGTGCAGAAAAGATTCTGCCGGCCGTTCCCCTTGTGGATTTCATACCGCGACCGACCACCGCAATCAACGCAAGATCGGATTCAATATCAATCGTATCCGGGTTCACGAGTCTGTGAAGTCCTGCAACCACCTTCTGCTCCTTTTCCATGAATTCATCCTGATGCACAAATACTGTCAGAGTATCAATACCGGAAGGCATATGCTCAAAGGAAATATCGTTATCCTCAAACACCTGCAGACATCTTCTGCCAAAACCAATCTCCGAATTCATCATATCCTTATCAATATTGATAGAAGCAAATCCCTTCTTACCGGCAATACCCGTGATCACATAACGTGACTTCTGGCATGTACTCTCTACGATCCATGTACCATTGTCCTCAGGGGCATTGGTATTTCGAATATTGATCGGGATTCCTTCCTTTCGAACAGGGAAGATCGCATCCTCATGCAATACCGTCGCTCCCATATATGCCAGCTCCCTCAGCTCACGATATGTTATGGTCTCAATCACAGCCGGATTCTCAATAATTCTTGGATCCGCAACCAAAAATCCCGATACATCCGTCCAGTTCTCATATACATCTGCCTTAACCGCTCTTGCAACGATAGAACCTGTAATATCAGATCCGCCTCTTGAAAATGTCTGGATCCTGCCCCCCTCGTTATATCCGTAGAATCCAGGAATCACAGCCCGCTCTACATTTGCCAGTCTGGCAGCCAGCACTTCATTTGTCTTATCCATCATGAAGCTGCCATCTTTATCAAAGAAAATAACCTCTGCTGCGTCAATAAATTCATAGCCAAGATACTCTGCCATGATCTTGCCATTTAAGAACTCTCCACGGGATGCCGCATAATCCTTACCGACCTTTGCCTTGAAATCATCCGCAATCTGCTTGAATTCCTCTTCAAATGTCAAAGATAGACGAAGCCCCTTTATAATCTCCATATATCTGCCCTTGATCGCCTTCAATTCCTTGCGGAAATCTTTTCCCCGCTCCGCTAAATCATAGCAGGCATACAGCATATCTGTCACTTTGGTATCATCATTGGTTCGCTTGCCGGGTGCAGAAGGAACAACATATCTCCTATCAGGATCTGCCTTGATAATCTCGCCAACCTTCTTAAACTGCTGTGCACTTGCCAATGAGCTTCCACCAAACTTCACAATCTTCTTCATCATTACTCTCCTTACATTTTCCCTTAGTCCTTGGCTAAGATCTTGACACCATGTACACCCTCATGAGCCTCCATGGTTTCTAACATCTTAGATATATTCCCGGTTGTCGGCAGCACTTGTACTGAAAGACTCAGGGATGCTACACCATTGATCGGGATACTCTGGTGAATCGTAAGAATATTGGCACCATATTCGGCAACGATATGCAGTACATCTGAAAGAATTCCCGGCTCATCATTCATCTGAAACAGCAGGGTGATTGTCGTTCCCTGTGCATTGTCGTGAAATTCAAAAATATCCTCCTTATATTTGTAAAAAGAACTTCTGCTTAATTCCACAGCATCACATGCATCCTGCACAGATGTATATGTTCCATGGCTTAAGAGCTTTTTCGCTTCCACAACCTTCAGCAAAACCTCCGGTACAGCCTTTTTCTTGACTACATAATACTCTGAATCTGCTACCAATCTCTATCTCCTTACCTTATACTGTCCATTGCAAATCGTTCTTATTTCATTTACATAAAAAACGCCTTATCAAATGCATTCTATATCTGTGCGTCTACCACGGACAGTTGTTTTTCACCGAGGGATATTGTAGCACAGTGCATTCGATAAGGCAAGTATTTATTTAAAAAATTGTATTTATTGACTTTAATCTACATCCCGAAGCAGTTCTAACCTGCGTTTTGTCCGGGCAATCATTCCATCAAACAAGCCATTTTCATATAACTTATATATAATAATTCCGATCAAAACTGCAAGGATGAATCCGATTAGTCCTGCAATCTTTGTACCTGCATACATCAGGATCAGCGTTACAAATGGATTCATGCCAATGGTATCTCCTATGATCTTCGGCTGTAGTATCTGTCTGGTCAACAGACAGATCACATACAATACCAACAATCCGACTGCGACCACATATTTACCCTGAATCAGACAGACGGCTGCCCACGGACAAAGTATCGTTCCTGTACCTAAAAACGGTATAGCATCTACGATTGAAATCAAAAAACCAAGTAAAATCGGCTGTGTCCGCCCGAGGATCAACAGACCAATGCACAAAATCACTGCAATCACAAACATCAACTTGACCTGAGACAATATGTATTTCCCAACCGAACCCAGTACATTATCCTTAATGATCTTCAGATTCTTTCTCAGTCTTTCATCCTTGATCTCATAAAAGAAATATCGGATATTATCATAATAAATCAGCAAAAAATATGCTGACATAAACATCACAATAACGCCGACAACCAGATTGGTAAGACTGGAAGCCAACCCGCCTAATACATCGATATGTTTCGACCCGATACTGGCAATGGCAGATCCTATTTCTGATCCCAATGTATCGTAAGCATCCGTAATCTTCTGTGCAATCTCCGGATGCGATGTATTCACAAAATCCGTCACTTTAAGCATGACATTATCCAGACTTGCCTCCAGATTCTGATATAACTGTGGAATCACGGATGAAAGATGGCTGACACCCTCAGCAACACCGATAATAACTCCATACACAACAAATGAAACCAGCCCTAACAACAGGATCACCATCAATGTTGCGCCAATCTGTTTGGGAAGTTTTAAATGTTCCTCCAAAAAATTCTTGATCGGATTCGTAATCATTGCCAGAATACCTGCAGCTACGATCGGCCAGAAAAATGCAAGAAGCTTTGGCAGTCCCAGTGCAATAAACACCATAATCGCTGCAAATATTAAAAGCTCCATAAAAATTTCAAGATATATTTCCCATCGCTTCATATACATCACCCAATTCCATAATAATAAAAGCCATTGTAAAATACAATGGCTTTTATAGAATCTTAATAAAAATGTAATTAGTCGGTTATTGCCTCATACTGAATCTGGCTGATCGTTCCATTCTCGTAGAAAACGATCAACTTTGTACCATCCTTTGTGTAGGTAATAGAGCTTCCGTTGTCTTCACCGGCATCTCCGTACAGTTCTTTTGCCTTATCAACATTTTGTCCAATCGCAAGGCCTTCCGGTGTCGATACTGTATCATCCTGGAATGTGACATGCAAAATTGTCTCTACACCATTATTCTCATATGTGTCAACTGTATAGCCCGGATAGGTATAAGTTCTGTCCATGCCCTGGAACGCACAGCTCTCAGCCTCATACTTGTCAGAAGGCTCTCCGAGTGCAGAAAGAATATCTGCTGCCGGAACATTCATTGCAATCGTTGTACTGCCTGACTTAAAGCTATAACCCGAACCCGTCTGTGTCCCTTCCTGTGCTGCCGGAGCAGCAGTTGTTCCATCTGCAGCTTTATCGCTGCCACCGCAGGCTGTCAAGGCAAATGCCATTGTCATTGCTGTTAATAAAACTAAACTTTTCTTCTTCATAATGTATCTTCCTTTCTATTATAGATAGAGTATTGCATTTCAAATGCAATGTCAATCCTTTTTTCCTTACAAATCCATGAAGACTTCTGTAAGATCAGTCCTCTTCAACCGGATGTCCACCATAACTTTTCAGATAGCCATACTCCTTCATTTCCCGGTACTGGTCTGCCTTCATATCATTATAAAATGCAATTTTCTGCTCCCAATCACGAACGACCTCCTGGTCCTGGCTGTAATCCGTAAATGTACATGTATTCTTTAATATATTACCAAAATAATCTGCCAGCTTTTCAGCCCCCTGTACATTTAAATGCAAACCCCTGTCATAAGTATCTGTATTCCAGTCAATACCAATCTCGTCCTGATACTTTAGGAAATTATAATAATCCAGATCATGCGCCTTTGCATAATCTACCATCTGCTCTTCCCATTCGTCATACCAGTATGGAGACAGCGACGGTGCCTTGATCAACACAAGCTTAATGTCATTATCCTTACAAAGCTTTGTGATCTTATCCAGATATTCGTAGCTTCGATCTCCGAATTGATAATCCGTTAATTTCTTTGCCTGAGGGATCGTCCCTACCGGATTCTCCTCTACATGCATCAGATATCCGGCTACTGTCACCTGTCGCTTCGGAGCAAATGCATATTTCAAATCTTCTGTTTTTAATTCATTCCATCTGCTATGATATCGAAGAAGCGGAAACAGATAGCTGATCATAGTCTCCTCTTCTGTCATAGACACCTTAATATTGTCAATCTTACTCTTTGACAGCTTCATACCATCAATTGACATTCTGTTATATGCCTCATTTTGCGGTGTATCATATTTCATAGATAACACATTAAACACGACAACATCCGGCTTTTCATATTTTAAGGATTCCTCCAAAAGATAATATGACTGCCAGATCAACTGCTGTGCACTGCCCCGGATATATGAAGTCAGTCCATATTTTTCATACAGTGTAACCGGCGAGATATTCTCGTACACTTCACAATCACCAATAAACAGTACATTATGCTTTGGCACTTCATCATAGTATTCAGAAATCATGCCGCCTTCCAAAATCTCAGATGCATATTTAGGCATAAAGATACGCTGCAGCAATACAAACACTCCAATCATCAGGAGCACTACAATGATATGCACGAATATTCTCTTCTTCATAGCGACCTCCTAAAACTGATTGTAAATAAACTGACTGGCATCAAATCCAATTCCATATGCCCCAAATATCAGAATCACAAAGAATAAAACCCATGGTACCGCATACCGGACCACCGGACCACATGCAGCAATTGCCTCCCTGATATTTCCATGTTCATTAAAGATGCTGACAAACAGGCATACAAGTACACCTGCAAATATTACAATATAATCATAGCCGGATATCCCCAGTGCTAACAGCGAACCATCAAACAATCTGCTGCCACCAAAATGGGTAAAGATTGTTCCAATCATCTGAAATGTCAATGGTACATCTCTGTAACAATCCAGCGAACGTAAGAAGCTCATCAGCCAGAATGTTCTGAACATACAGAAAAACTCATACAACCATTTGCCCTTTACATTAAATTTTGCATGAAACTTCTCGTAAAGAGGTTTACATTCCTGTGATAATAAAATAATCACACCATTTAACAATCCCCATACAATAAAATTCCAGCTGGCACCATGCCAGATACCGGTCACGAACCATGTCACCATTGTACCAATATAAATCGGCAGACGTTTTCCAAAATGCTCACCATACCGCTTTTTCCATACCTTGACCTTGCCAATCACGCGTGGAGAAACCGAAATTGGATAAAAAATATAATCCTTAAACCAGGTTCCCATGGTGATATGCCATCTTCTCCAGTATTCATCTATGGTCTTTGAAAAATATGGCCGTTCAAAGTTTTCTTTTACACGGATGCCAAGCACCTCTGCCACTCCGATTGTAATATCAATGCCACCGGTAAAATCACAGTACAATTCAATCGCATAAAAGAACATACCAACTAATACAAATACACCCTGATATTGCTGTGGATCATGAATGATCGTATTGACACCAACAAGAATCCGGTCTGCAATGACCATTTTCTTGAAAAAGCCCCACAAAATACGCTCTAATCCAAAACTGACCACACGCCAGTCATATCGATGTTCAGCAAACAAAGTCTCAGACAGATCACCATAACGGCTGATCGGCCCCTGCACAAGCTGCGGAAAAAATGCGGTAAACAGCATCACCTTGAATGGGTTCTTCTGTACCTCTACCTTTTCCCAATATACATCGATTACATATCCCATCGTCTGGAACATATAAAAAGACAATCCCATTGGCAGAGCAAAATTCATAAATCCAAAATTACCTGAAATGATTGCATTGATATTTGCGATCAGGAAATCTGTATACTTGATCACACCAAGCAGAATAAAATTCACAACCAGACATAAGATCATCCAGAACATCGTTTTATTCTTCATGGTCTTTTTATATACCTTTTTTTCTTCTCTTGATAATTCAGCCTTATGTTCGGCGATGTAAGACTTCTGCTGATTTTGAATCAAAGAAATCCGCATGGTTGCAGCATAAGCCGTCAGAGATGTAAACAATAAAAACAGCAGGAATTTTACACCTGAATAGGCATAAAACAAATAGCTGACAACCAAAAGAAATGGCCACTGCCATTTCTTTGGAATCAGATAATAAAGTACAAATACTGCAATGATAAAAAATATAAAAGTATATGAAGTAAATAACATAATCTACGAATCCTTTATTTGATATAGGTCTTCTTTAAAGTTACACGGTCCAGCTTACCGTTTGCAGTGAGCGGCATTGCATCCAGCTTTTCGATCTTATTCGGGATCATATAGCGTGGCAGCTTCTCTTTTAAGAAAGTTGTAACCTCTGCCTTTTCAAGATCACCCACATAACACAGAATAATCTTCTTCTTAACATCATCAAAAATACAGCAGGCATTACGAATGCCATCTAACATATTCACGACAACCTCAATCTCGCCAAGCTCAATACGATGTCCCATATGCTTGATCTGATAATCCTTACGGGAGAGATAAATCAGCTCTCCTCTCTCATTATATTTCGCAAGATCCCCTGTACGATAAATGATCTCCGGATACATATCATTCAGCGGATTCTGTACATATGCCTCGCTTGTCTTCTCTGGATTTCTATAATATCCAAGCGTCACGGAAGTACCACGGATACAGATTTCTCCCTGCTCACCCTGTGCCACCGGCTTATCATCCGGACCAAGAAGCAAAATTTCTGTATTCTTAAAAGGCCCGCCGATCGGAATTGCCTCATTCAGCTCGAAATCACGATCTACCTTATAATAACAGCACATACCGGTACCCTCTGTCGGACCATACAGGTTCGTAAACTTACAATTCGGAAGCGCTGCCTTCCATTGTCTATATTGTTTGATCGGGAACACTTCACTACCAAATGCGATGGTGTGCAGATATTCCGGCTTTACCTCATCAAGCGCTCCAAATGCAGAAATCATTGTAAGTGCCGATACGACCCAGCAAACTGTGTTGATCTTATATTCATTCAAAAATTCGATCAGCTTGATTGGGAACATAAACAGTTCTTTTGGAATCAGATATGTGGTAGCACCAAACTTCAATGTCGGATACAGCTCCTTTAAACAGGCATCAAAGTATAATGGTGTCTGATTTCCAAAGATCGTATTCTCATTAAACTCCAAAACATCGGAAAGATTTTCAATATAATCCAGCACAGAACGATGACATGCCATAACACCCTTCGGAATACCGGTGGAACCGGATGTAAAAACAATATACATCGGATCTGTATCGATCTGGTGGTCTCTGACATAAGAAAGGGAATCCTCATCAATCTCAGTCTTGATAAGATCCTGATACAGATACAGTCTGCCCTGGTAGTTAAACTTTGCTGCCATTTCTTTTGTTACATCATCACAGATAATCGCCTGTGGATTTAATGTCTGAAAGATCAGCTCAATTCGATGAGCCGGCATTTCCTCATCGATCGGCACATAGTAATTGCCGCCATATACAACGCCAAAGAATGAAACAATTGCTTCAGGACTCTTCTCCATAAACACAACTACCGGCTGCTTATAAAAGCCATCTGCATATAACCGGGATCCAATTGCACGGGCATTGTGATAAACCTCTGCAAATGTGATCACAGACTTCGGGCTGCCATAGGCAATCTTGTCTGGTACTCTTGTTACTGTTTTCTCTAAATACTGTAAAACATTTCTCTGCTGCATGATTTCACCCTTCTATTTTTTTATTATTGTAGGCAATTGCGAAACTCTCAATTACGATTGCGACTATGTGCATATTGTATAATGTATAAGCAGGTACTTGAAGAACGCCGGTACTTGCAATGAGCACTTAGCGAAGTATTTTTGAGCTTAGTGCGAATGTACACCTGTGCACTTGGCAAGGTATTCTCGAGCCTAGTGCACATGGTGTTACATTGCTTAGCACCGCTGCGTGATGAAGTAGCGAGAGCGTGCCTGCGATACATTGTGCAATATGCACATAACATCAACATCTTCAAGGAGTTTCGCAATTGTCTACTTTTATTATTGTAATGAAAATTTCTCTGTAGCACGCTCCGGATACAGGGAATGATCAAATATATGACTATTATTATGCGTAGATGAATAAGCTTCCAGCTCATCATCTGTCAACATAAAGAATTCACCGCCACCCTTTCTCGGCGTACAATCATAATGATAATACCCGGTTCCAAGATTGACAAGACTCCAATAATGTGCGGAATGACTGGTATCACTCTTCACAATATCCACATTATCTATGCCCAGTACATTGAGCATAGCCTTCGCTGTTGCAAAATAATTGAAACAGTCTCCCTGATGCTTGGTAAACCCTTGATAAGCACCCTTGATCCAATCTGACTTATCGGATGTATTCACATAGGAAATATGGGTTCTCGTCCATGTATAAACTGCCTTGATCTTCTGTGTATCTGACATATCTGCAGTTGTGATCTCTGCCAGCACCTTATTAGCAAGATAATTGACAACATCCTCATTACATTCACCATCCTGCGGTTCTTTCACCGTAACAGATATGTATTCAGTCGCAACATTTCCAGCAGCATCTGTTGCTGTATATGTGACCGGATACTTACCCGGTGTTTTCAAATCCACCTGAGAATTGTCAATATCCAGCTGTACATTGGTATCAAGGTTGTCAGTCACAGATACACCATTCTTATATGAGATAGTACCACCCATGCTCACTTCAATATCCTTTGCTCCGGTGATCACAGGCGGCTCTGTATCCTTTGCCACTGTTACCTTTGTGTCTACCTTCAACTGATTACCGCCAAGGTCTGTCAGCACAACCACAACATCCCGTTCTCCAAGTGTATCAAAATCATACTCCTTATCAAACGCAGCTGACACAACGGTATTGTCCTGCACATCCGTCACCAGTGTCATCGGATCCACTTCCATGCCATTGAATACTGTCTGTGGATTCGCCTTTGCCTTCGGAACGGTAGTATCTACAATCGTAAGTTTAGATTTATATGTCTTATCATCCAGTTTCAATTCAATCTCATACTCACCCGGACCATTGGTCTGGATCTTTGACATATCGGTCACAAATTCAGGCTTATATTTATCTTTTTTTGCAAACAGATCGGTCGATACCGTCTGCCCTGCCTGCAATATCACCTTTTTATAGATTTTTCCGCCACAAGTAATCTTATATAAGACGATCAGACATAATAATATGCATATTTCTACGATACATACCTTTGTCAAAAAGATTCGGATCGCTCTCTTTCTGCGTTTCGTACTATTTCTCACAATGCTTCCTCCCATTCTCATAAATAAACCAAACCCCATTATAACAATGGGGTTTCTGGCTGTCAAGGTTAGAGAACGGATGTCATAATATCTTCAGATTATGATTCGCGATATATTTTATATATACATGGATTCCGTTTTGGACAATCATCAGACAGCGTATAGGCTGACAGCAGCCGCTCTTTTGCATCTGTGATCCGGTTTTGATCGTTGCAATATAAATAAGCAAATGTCTCCCCTGCATCCACATGATCCCCGAGCTTTTTCTCAAGCCGTATACCAACAGCGTGATCGATCTGATCCTCTTTCTTTTCGCGGCCTCCACCCAACATCAAAGAAACCATGCCAACCTCATTTGTCTGACAGGAAGCAAGATATCCTGCACGATCAAAACTCACCGGTTCCACAATGGATGCCTGTTCCATTAAGCTATCATCTTCTATTATATTGGGATCTCCTCCCTGTGCCTTTACAAACTCCCGGAATTTATTGAGAGCACTGCCGTTTGCAATCGTATTTTTTGCCGTCTCCATGGCAGTCTTCTCATCCGGATATTTTCCTGATGCCATTAACATACATGCAGCCAACTGATATGTGACCTGCATCAGTCTTTCTTCTCCCTGCCCCTTCAGAGCCTCTATGACTTCCATTATTTCTAACGCATTGCCTACACAATGCCCCAGAGGCTCATTCATATCTGTAATGACTGCACACATATTTCTGCCCGCAAGATTTCCGATTGAAACCATTGTCCTGCCAAGAGACAGTGCATCTTCATAAGTCTGCATAAATGCACCGCTTCCTACCTTGACATCCAAAACGATCGCATCAGCACCGGAAGCCAGCTTTTTACTCATGATACTGGATGCAATGAGTGGTTCTGAATCCACCGTAGCCGTTACATCCCGTAGTGCATAAATTTTTTTGTCTGCCGGTGTCAGATTTGCAGTTTGTCCTACCAATGCCATGCCGATCGTATTTACATTATGAATAAACTGCTCTTCTGTCAGAGCCGTGGCAAATCCCGGAATACTCTCCAATTTATCGATCGTACCACCTGTATGTCCAAGTCCCCGACCACTCATTTTAGCAACCGGAATACCACATGCCGCCAGAATCGGCCCCAGAATCAGAGAGGTCTTGTCTCCTACACCTCCTGTTGAATGCTTATCCACCTTCACACCGTGAATGCCGGACAGATCCAGACGATCCCCACTGTCAGCCATCGCCTTCGTCATCGCATGCGTTTCCTCTTTCGTCATACCATTAAAATACACAGCCATTAAAAATGCCGACATCTGATAGTCCGGAATCTCTCCTGATGTAAATCCATTGACAACAAACGAAATCTCCTCCGTACTTAATTTCTTTTGATATTTCTTCTTATTGATAATATCGTACATCCGCATGATTACTCACCCTTTCTGCTCTACCGCACGATCTTTTGTGCAACACTACTGCCGTTTAGCGGTCTTTTCACGCCTAACAAATCCGCTACCGTACATCCGGTGTCTGCAAAGGAAGACATCGTACCGAGATTGTATCCCTGCTTTAAATGGTGTCCATAATATAAAACCGGAACATATTCTCTGGTATGATCTGTTCCCTTAAATGTCGGATCACATCCATGATCGGCCGTGATCACCAAAACATCTGTATCCCGCATTGCTTCCATGACTTCAGGAAGCCGCTGATCAAATGCCTCTAGTCCATCACCATACCCTTTCGCATCCCGTCTGTGTCCCCACTTAGAATCGAACTCAACAAGATTCGTAAAGATCAATCCCTTTTTTATCTTCTTCATAGCCATAAGTGTCTGATCCATACCATCCATGTTATCCTTTGTATGTATGCCGTCAGTAATTCCTACACCATCAAAGATATCAGAAATCTTGCCTACAGCATAAACTGTCTGTCCCGCCTGTTCAATATATGGCAGCAAATTATCCCCGGAAGGCTTTCTTGAAAAATCGCGTCTGTTAGAAGTTCTGACATAAGCATTGCCGTCTTTTATAAATGGTCTTGCGATCACTCTCGCCACATTATGTTCTCCCGTCAAGAGTTCACGTGCTGCATGACACAGCCGGTAAAGTTCCTCCGGAGGATAAATATCCTCACACGCAGCAATTTGGAATACACTGTCTGCAGATGTATAAACAATCGGCTTCCTTGTCTGCATATGTGCATCTCCCAATTCACGAATGATCACTGTCCCGGATGCTACACAATTACCAAGATATCCCGGCACCCCGGTGCTTTCTACCCACGCATTCATAATATCCTGTGGAAATCCATTCGGATAAGTTGGAAATGGATCTTTCGTCACAATTCCGGTCATCTCCCAATGTCCAATCGTAGTATCCTTTCCATTAGATTGTTCCATCAGGCGGCCATAACAGCCAACAGGCTCCAAAACAGGTGATATTCCCTGCATCCCATCGATATTTCCATAACCGATACTCCGAAGATTGGGAAGTGCTAACGGTCTGTAACATTTGCAAATATTTCCAATTGTATTGGCACCCACATCACCAAATCTGGCTGCATCCGGCAGTTCCCCCATTCCCACACTATCCAGCACGATCCAGATTACACGGTCAAAACCCTCCATCATACATACCCTCCTTCACCTGATTATTGATATTATTGTTGTATATGCATTATATCATACCCCTAAATCCCGAACAAGGAAATTTGACTATTCACATAGTTTGTGCTAGTATTTAGCATTAGGTAATTTATTAAATACAATACATGAATAAGGAGTTTCTAAAATGTCATTACATCAGATCAAAAGAGTGCCTACTGCAGAAGAGATCCGTGAGATCATGCCCGTATCCACTTCTCTCCAGGTCATCAAGAAACAGCGTGACGAAGAAATCGCACATATCTTAAAAGGAGAAGAAGACAAATTTCTTCTGATCATTGGACCATGTTCAGCTGATAACGAAGATGCTGTATGTGATTATGTGAATAGACTTGCTAAGGTTGGAGAAAAGGTTAAGGATAAAATTCTGATCATTCCCCGTATCTACACCAACAAACCTCGTACCACCGGTGCCGGCTACAAAGGTATGCTTCATCAGCCTGATCCGAACAGCAAATCTGATTTTGTGGCAGGATTGAAGGCGATTCGCAAGATGCATATCCGTGCAATGGAAGAAACCGGGCTGACAGCCGCAGATGAAATGCTCTACTCTGAAAATTGGCTGTATATGGAGGATCTTCTTTCCTATGTTGCAATCGGTGCAAGAAGCGTCGAAGATCAGGAACACCGTTTAACAGCCAGCGGTATGGACATTCCGGTTGGTATGAAGAATCCAACCAGTGGTGATCTTACCGTCATGATGAATTCATGTCTGGCCGGGCAGATGACACATACATTTCTCTATTCCGGCTGGGAAACAAGAACAGATGGCAATCCATTAGTACACTGTATCCTTCGTGGTTCTTTAAATAAGCATGGACAGTCAGTTCCAAATTATCATTATGAAGATCTGATCCAGCTCTATGAACTTTATCAGAAGTTTGATCTTGTCAATCCGGCATGTATTGTAGATGCCAACCACAATAATTCCGGTAAAAAGTGGGATCAACAGCCTAGAATCGTCAAAGAAGTTCTGCATAGTATGCGGCATTCCGATGAAATTGCAGGTCTTGTGAAAGGCGTCATGGTAGAAAGCTACATCGAAGATGGCAACCAGCCTGTTGACGGCGGATGCTACGGAAAGTCTATCACCGACGCATGTATCGGTTGGGATAAAACAGAGCGACTGATCTTAGAAATTGCTGAATTGTTATAATCAAATGCGGTTGTGAAACACACAACCGCATTTTTATATTTTCTATATGCTTATCTCCTGTCCGCAAAACAGTCTTAGGATCTGTCCCAAACAGTATTCAAATGTGATATGCCGGATACCGGTTGCTGCTCTGACAGCTACCCGGCGCAGCGGCTGATCATTGATCAAGATTTCCACCGAACCGATCACTTCCCCTTGTTTTACCGGAGCTTCGATATACTCCGGGACATGATATCGATAAGTCACCTGCTCCCAGTCTGCCATATACAATCGAACAGTTTCTTCAGTATATCCATAACACCAGTCCGCCTCTATTCCGTCATGTACAGAAAGCATGACCGCATCCTGCTCAGGTTTATATACAGTTCTTTGCTTATAACACGAAAAACCATAGTCAAATAATGCACGCATATCTTTCCATTTATAGTTCTTATGTGGTGGCCATCCACAGCCTAATACCACTGCGATCATCGTATGCTCATCTCTTGTAACTGCACCCACAAAACAATATCCGGCATTCCCCGTGAATCCGGTCTTTACACCGATCGCCCCATCATACATATGCAAAAACGCATTATGATTGTGAACCGAAAAGCTACGGTTGTTTGAAATATCTGCAAATGTATAATCCGTTGTGTTGGTAATCTCTATGAACTGCGGATTTGATATCGCATATCTTGCAATCAATGCCATATCATACGCCGTACTGTAATGTGCATCATCATCTAATCCATTTGGTGTTACAAAATTCGTATGATATGCACCAATTTCTGCTGCTTTCTGATTCATCAGTGCCGCAAATCCTTCTACATTTCCACCAATATGTTCTGCAATCGCAACCGCCACATCATTATGTGACTCAAGCATCAGGGAATATAACAGATCTTTCAGATAATATTGTTCCCCTTTATGTACATTTAATCTGACCTGCGGCATAGATGCCGCATACGAGGAAATCGTAACCGGATCTTCCAGGTTTCCATATTCCAGGGCAATAATCAGTGTCATGATCTTTGTTGTGGAGGCCATTGCCCGCTGCTCATATCCCTGTTTTTCGTACAATACCCGACCATTTTCTGCATCCACCAGCACTGCCGATGCAGCTTCCAACGGCAGGGGATCATTCTTATTTACCCCTTCTGTCTGCCACGATGTCACAGATACAACATCTGGTTGTTTTTTCCATGTTTTGTATTTTAAAGTTCCTGTGATCCCTTGTATAACAGACATGCCACATAATACAGAAATCAAAAAAACAGAGCAGACAATGCCTATATATCGTCCTGCTCTGTGTATTGTATATCTCATATGCCACCACATAGAATCTCTTCATCTCTATATCTATGCATAACCGCTCCAAAAAATGTTAAAACCGAAGCAGATAATCCTCTTCACAAGGAGCTCCCGTATGGTAGGACAAGTTGCCCAGCATAGACAGCAATCTTCTTCTTTTGCATATGATATGTGTCTGCCGTTCTGCCTGTAACGCTTCGCAATATTGAGAATAGCATTGCAGATATTCTGCAAATCTTTCAAGCCCCTCATTAAACATTTCTTCAAAATGCGTAATCTCACGCTGATCTACTGCGTACATGTTAAAATTAACAAACAATGGTGAGATCAATCCAAACCCCAGCAAACGCTTTTCTATAGCCCTGGCAATGTATTCCTTACTACCTCGTCTATCGCGAAGAAGCGACAATGTTATATGCATGCAAAACACTGCCCCTTTAATCGTACCGGAAAACAAGTGTGGCAGTCTATACGCCCTGTTGTACGCCTCTGATGTCAGCCGGCCTACCACATTCATCTCTTCTCTTGATAATTGGAGCATCTGGTGTACATTCATCTGGGACGGATACCGATGCAGAAAATGCCTGCAACAATAAATATCCATTGCACTCTCATACCGATAATGCCATTCCGATGGCTTCTCATGTCTGGATGCCATCTCATATATATAAGGATGACAGGCAGTATCCATTGCATAATGTCCTATAAACCCGGCAATATAGGCCTGTGCAATTTCTCTTTTCCTACCACTATATTGCTCGGACACCATGAGTAACATCTCAAAGAATCGGTTTGTTTTGTAATCATGCATAACCATAGCCGGTTTCTTACTGCCCAGCAATACATCCGGAAGATAATAGAAAAATAGATCCGGACCTAATAACCCCAGGGTATACACCGTATGATGCTCTCTGATCTGTCGCTTCCAGTCTTGATCTTCGATACTCCTATAACCTTGAAGCCCAAATGAATAATGTGAATAAAATGCCGGCAATGATATCCCCCCTCACTTATATCTCTGCCCGCTTATGTCTGTCCGGATACCAATATATCATGATATATACTATGATTGATACTATACAGGCTGCCATGACATCGATCACTGAATGCTGCTTCACGAAAACGGTAGACAAAATGATCAATGCAGACATCACAACCGCAAAAATCTTCTGCCAGAGTTTTGGAGAAACATGTCTGCTCTTCACCATAGCCACTGCAGCCGCAATGGAATTGTAGACATGAATACTTGGAATCACATTGGTTGATGTATCCGTCTGATACAGTATCGCCAGAGTTTTTGTAAAACAGTTATCCCGTGCAAATGTCTCCGGTCTTATATCTAATCCGTTCGGAAAAAACAGACTCACAATAATAAATATCGTCATGCCGATATACAAGAATCCCATGTACTGCAGGAATTCTTTTTTATCGCAAAAGAAAAACCAGACAAATGTAACCGCAATGTACGGAAACCATAACAAATACGGTATTACAAACGCTTCGATCAACGGAATCTGATAATCGACCGGCAAACCAATAATCGTAACATCTACCGGTCTCGCTTCCACATATCCAAAAAACAATAAATAGACTGGCAGATATAGTATCGTCCACCAATAACGGAATTTATCCTTCATAATGTCATTACATCCATCCTCTAATTAAAATGATACAGCTTTTGTGCAAGTGAATATCCCTTCTTAATGATCTCATTCCATGCCTTGCTGTCCTTTTTCATCACCTTACCGAGAAACTGCTTATGAATCATCTCATACTGTGATGCATGTTCTTCCTGCAGTTCATGCCACAACTGTTCCTTCTTTTCCAGACTCTCCGGTGTACCATCCTTCGTGAGCAACGCAGAACATACCGTAAACATGATCGTTAAATATTGCGTCATATACTGTCGTAACTGCGGATTCTCAATCTCAGCCAGCTCATACATATTCATCATCAGCTTTGTCACGCGTATCTGCTGATCAATACGCGTGATCATGACTGCTTCATTCACAGACTGATCATCTCTTCCGATAAAATAATGATACAGATCTACATTCATATAATACATAGATTTCACATACGGCAATGGATAGTACACATAGATATTGTCTACATAAAATGTATGCTTTGGCAATGTCAGCCCACAATCCCGCAGCAGTGCAGTACGATAGATCACCGAATGCATCAAAATATACTGTCCTGTTTTAAATTTGCTTGCCTCATCCCATGTAAATTCGCGTTCTACCGGGATTACATTCTCATATGAAACGGAAACCTTTCGTTTCTCTCCAACCTTCTCATACACATAATTGGATAAAAACATATCATAACAGATGCCCTTCGCGCTCTGTTCCGCTAAAAACGATACAACACGACGAAGACCTGCCTCATCCAGCCAGTCATCACTATCTAACACCTTGTAATAAACTCCTGTCGCATTTTGAAGACCGGTCATAACGGCATCACCATGCCCACCATTCTCCTTATAAATGTAACGAACCTGCATTGGATATTGTGCTTCTAATCGCTTACCGATCAACGCGGTGTTATCCGTCGATCCATCATCCACGATCAACACCTCAACCATGTCACCGGCCAAAACCGCCGACATCACCGCATGCTCCATATAGTCCTGCGAATTATAACTTGGAATCGCTACAGACAAAATCTTCTCACTCATAATTACCCACCTAATTGTAATATTGGGATACATCCCTGTAGCCGTGTCCATCCACGACTGTTTCATTATAACAAATGTTATCCCCCCATACAATGTCTAAATCTTACGAAATTGTTAAACAAACTGTAAATTATAATGAAATCATCCTTGCGATCCGGTTATCATGATTTGTTATGATTTGATCATATACGAAAAAAGCTGCCGCATAGCGACAGCCTTTTCTATAGCATCATGATGATTACAGCTTCCGTGCATTATGTCTCTTGAAGAAATCTTTTGTCTCCTTTACAACCACACCGCTCAATGCAAATAAAGCGATCATGTTTGGGATCGCCATCAATCCATTGAAGATATCTGCAATCGTCCAAACAGCACTTACCGTCATGTACGGTCCAATAAATACTGCAAGAATATAAATCCAACGATATATCTTTACATGCTTCATATTACCACCGCTTAAGTACTCCAGACACCGCTCACTATAGTAATCCCAGCCGAGGATTGTCGTGAAAGCAAAGAATACCAGACAGAGCATCAAAACAAAAGAACATACCTGATTTGGTAATGGAAGTCCCTGCTGGAACGCATAGGTTGTAACCTGTACACCCTTTAATCCATCCACCTGCCATGCACCTGTTAATACAATAGAAAGACCTGTTAAGGTACAGATTACGATCGTATCAATAAATGTACCTGTCATACTGACAAGGCCCTGGCGAACAGGCTCCTTTGTCTGTGCAGCGGCAGCAGCAATCGGTGCGCTACCAAGTCCGGCCTCATTTGAGAAAATACCTCTTGCAACACCCTTCTGCATCGCTACAATCATCGTACCAACCAGACCACCTGTCACTGCTTTCGGATCAAATGCGGCTGATACAATGGTAGCAAATGCTGCCGGCACCTCAGAAATATTACAAACAACCAGAATCAATACAAAAACAACATAAATAATTGCCATAAACGGCACAACGATCTGGCTGACACTGGCAATACGCTTGACACCACCGATCAAAACTGCAGCCACACAGAATGCTAATACCAATGACGCAATGACAACTGACCATGAATATTCCCCTAAAAATGGAAGAATCTTAACACAATGATTGTTGTTTGGATCAAAGAATCCATTGACTGCGCTTGCGATACCATTTACCTGACTGAAAGTACCAATACCAAATAAGCCTACACATACACCGAAGAACGCAAATATCTTTGCCAGCCATTTCCACTTTGGACCCATACCACGCTCTATGTAATAAAACGGTCCACCAAGACTATGTCCATCCTCTGCCACAACACGATACTTGACAGCAAGCAGTCCCTCTGAATACTTCGTAGCCATACCTAAAAAAGCGGCTACGATCATCCAAAACAGTGCACCCGGACCACCTTCACATACAGCAGTTGCCACACCGACAATATTACCGGTACCAATCGTCGCACTCAGTGCTGTACAAAGAGCTGCAAAGCTTGTGATCTCACCTTCACCTTCCTCTTCGTTCTTTACCATCCATTTCAATGCCAAAGGAAGCCTTCTTACCTGCAGCAGACCCAGTCTGATCGTCAGTAATAAACCGCCTGCCATGATCAGCACCATAAGCGGTACACCCCAGACAAATCCGTCCACCATTCCGAGAAAATCGTTAATAACTTTCCACATTTTTGTTTCCTACCTCTCGTTTTAAAATGATTTGTATGCAGTTTTCAAACTTGGGGAATTTCATCCATAAGAAAAAAATCAAAGAATCAAGCAGCTCTTCTCCGTCCTATTTGCCTGAGAGATTCATACATATCTGTATGTTGCCCCTTCGGCCCCCGGTCATAAATCCGGGTGTCTCCAGAGAGTCGATCCATTTACAGTTGCACCGGTACGGCCGGCACCTGAGAGTTTTACTCCTTCGGTAGACTTGCGTCGTTTTCCTGCAAACTTCCCCTCGAAAATTGCTCCAAGAAACACTATATCTTTTTTTTAGACATTTTTCAAGTAAATTTTCTCATTTTATATCCTTTTTTTAAGATAATACCTAAATATATTCCGTTTCATTACAAAATAGAATTTTTTAATCAAAAAAAGACATCACCGCAGAATAAATTCTGCAATGATGTCCTTTGGCTATTCACGCATCTAATCAAACAGTTGACGATTAGTTACCCATCTGAGCAGCAACCTCTGCAGCGAAGTCCTCATTCTTCTTCTCAAGACCATCACCTGTCTCGAAACGAACAAAGCTCTTAATTGCAAGCTTGCATCCAACCTTCTTGGCAACCATCTCTACATACTTACCAACTGATTCCTTATTCTCTGCCTTTACATACTCCTGCTCTAACAGACATACTTCCTTTAATTCCTTATTCAGACGGCCCTGTACCATCTTCTCAATGATATTGTCAGGCTTACCGGCATTCTTTGGATCATTCTTAGCCTGTGCTACTAAAATTTCAAGCTCCTTAGCCTTGTACTCCTCAGACACATCTGCACTTGATAAATACTCCGGCTTCATTGCTGCGATCTGCATTGCAACATTCTTTAAGCATTCCTCAACCTCTGCACCGGAACCGTCTGTATCAGCCTCTACTAATACACCGATCTTTCCACCGGCATGAATATAAGATACTACCATACCATTTGTCGTGATCTTAGCAAAACGACGAATATTCATATTCTCACCGATCTTAGCGATCATAGCAGAATGCTTCTCTGCTACCGTCATAGAAGGATCTGCAGCCCACTTCTCAGCCTTGAACTCCTCTACATCCTTAGCATCACTATTGATCAGCTGTGAACAGATCTCTGCTACATATGTCTGGAACACCTCGTTCTTTGCTACAAAGTCTGTCTCTGAATTTACTTCAACGATTGCTGCAACCTTACCATCAACCTTTGTTGCAACAACACCCTCAGCTGCAATTCTTCCTGCCTTCTTCTGTGCAGTTGCAAGTCCTTTCTCTCTTAAGAACTCCATTGCCTTGTCAAAAACACCATCTGTTTCAGTCAGAGCCTTCTTACAATCCATCATACCGGCACCTGACATCTCTCTTAATTCCTTTACCATGCTTGCTGTAACAGCCATTTTCTTTACCTCCAAATAATAATATACTTCTTAATAAAACAGCCTCAGCCTGCTGGCTGAGGCTCTTGTCTCATCAAACTAATGATTATGCTTCTTCCTCTGTCTCTTCCTCAGAAGCTTCAGCATCAACACCCTGATTTGCCTCGATAACAGCATCAGCCATCTTAGAAACGATCAGCTTTACTGCTCTGATGGCATCATCATTGCCAGGGATTACATAATCTAACTCTTCAGGATCACAGTTTGTATCAGCAATACCTACAAGTGGAATACCAAGTGCATGTGCCTCCTGAATACAGATTCTCTCTTTGCGAGGATCTACAACAAAGATCATATCCGGAGCACCGCCCATTTCCTTGATACCACCAAGGTTCTTAGTAAGCTTCTCCATCTCCTTCTTGATCTGGGTAACTTCCTTCTTCGGAAGAACATCAAATGTTCCATCCTCTTCCATCTTCTCATACTTCTTCAGTGTCTCAATACGAGTAGCAATGGTCTTCCAGTTCGTAAGCATACCACCTAACCATCTCTCATTTACATAGAACATACCGCAACGCTCAGCCTCTGACTTGATCGCATCCTGAGCCTGCTTCTTAGTACCTACGAACAATACCTTACCACCTTCTGCAACACAATTCTTGATTGCTGCGTATGCATCATCAACCATACCTACTGACTTCTGCAGGTCAATGATATAAATACCATTACGCTCTGTGTAGATGTATGGAGCCATCTTAGGGTTCCATCTTCTTGTCTGATGTCCAAAATGTACACCAGCCTCCAATAACTGCTTCATTGAAATAACGCTCATTGTTATACCTCCATGGTTCTTTCTTCCGCAGACTTCCAAATCCGGCCTACCGGGCATCTGTGTGAACCGACACTTTATCTATCAGTCCTGTGTTCCGGCACCATACCGTTCATCCACCTGCGTGTATTTTTTACCGCAGATTATTTTACCACATAAAAAAAGTGCTGGCAAGCACTTTTTAACTAGTTTGTTAATATTTTTGCAATTGATGTATAAGAAGCCTGCTTTTGTATCTCATAACTGCCTACACGAAGCTTTGTTGCATATCCGTTTTTATTCAGATATTTATCAAAATCCGCAGCATTCTCAATAATTCCCTTTTCCTCCAAAGTCTTCGCAACTGCAGAGGACTGCATTCCCTTCGTAATCTTCACTGTCACTGTCTCCGGTTTCTCTGTAGAAGCTTCTGATGCAGTTGTAACTTCCTGTGTAGTACCTTCCTGCTGTCCGCCGGTTACCTCCTGTGTGGTACCTTCCTGCTGTCCGCCGGTTGTCTCCTGGGTTGCACCTTCCTGTTGTGCTTTTGTTACATCCTGTTCTGTATTTGTCTGCGATGTCTGCTCTGTAGTACTCTCTGTTGTTGTAGATTTGATCACCTTGTCAAGGTCTGATTGTTTCTCCACCATACCAAGTTCCCTTGCCCGGTTCATAACTGCTTCATCCGTCAGCAGTTTATTCGGACTTGTCTGATATGCTACAAACAGAATCAAAGCACCAAATACAATACCAACACCAAATCCTCTTAAGAAATATTTGAATTTCATGATTTTCCACCTTCATAAAGATCCACTACCAGCTTGACCTCTCCTACACCCAGTCCCAGCTGTTTTGCAATCTCAATAATACTCATACCACTCTTCTTTAAATCCAATATGATCTCATTCGCATTATCTGTCTCAGGTCTTGCCGTCTGCTCATCCAACTGGTTAAAATCAACATCCATCTCATCTGCAGCATGCATGGTTTCTTCAAAGTCATCCGCATGTCTCACCGGATCCCGTGATTCCTCCACTGCCTCTCTGACCTGATCAGACAACTCCAATAACTCCTGTTTTACAGTATCTACCTGCTCGACTAAAAGCTTTAACTCTTTTTCTTTGTCTCCCAGCATACTGTAAAGAAACATTGCTTCTTTGTGATTCTTCTCAATCTCATCACACACTGAAACTGCATAATCACCAAGTGCCAGCATTTTTTCATTTGCAGTACCTGCAGCCTGCTCCTGAAACTGATATAGATATCCATCTCGCATGTTGCTGATCTCAGACTCTACTTCCTTATAAAGCTGATCCTTCTGCTGCTCCGTCAATGTGATTTCCACATTGGTATCCTCTGACTGTGCTACAGCAGAATCAGATATTGCCTCTGATATAAAAAAGCTCGCAAATATAAAGATAAGTCCTATAATCACTAATGTAATCACCGTTACTGTCATATTACACCTACACCTGTATATCAAAATTTACTCTATGCACCGGTTCAGGCTCTTTATCATCCGTATCCTGACCTTCTGCACACTGTTTCTTTTTCCTGCGATCCTGATACTTTTGATTTCCCTCTTTGGATGCATCATACTGATAATCATGGAGTTCTAATGTATCTTTCGGAATCACTGTGTCCTTTGCCTGTTCCACATGACGCTGCATCGTCTGCATTGCCTGTGAATTTTCAATTGCAGTCCGCTGATTCATATTCTGTTGCGATTGCGATACCGTATCCGTATGCGGAATTAACATTTGTAAAGGGACCTGTCCTATCATATACATACTCCTTTCTCCACATCCGGGTCTTTAATAGCCTTCCATCTGTATCTCTCCCTGCTTCAGACGAAATCTGCATCGTCTGATATCAGAGGTTTTCACAATATGTCTGTTACCATTTAAGAACAATTCCGTACCCGGATTCGCTACATCAGCCACTTTAATAATACAATCTTTTCCTTTTTCTGCGGCATCATTCAATTGTGCGATTTCTTCAATATTCTGTTGGCGTTTCGCCACTAACTGCTTCTGATTCACACCTACCGCCTGAATCTTCTTTACCTGATCCGGCGTAAATCTAGCACCCTTTGACATCTGCAGTTTGAAAGCCTCTAATATTTTATTAAACTTTACAACCTCTTCTCCCAATTGCTCATTTTCCTCTGTCAGACTCGCAAGTCTCTCTAACTGTTCTTTGGTAACGCCGGCTCTCAAAACAGAAACTGTCTCCATCTGATTACCGATCGCATGTGCATCAATCATATGTCCGGCTTCGGTCTCACCGCCAATAATAAATGCTTTGCGGCCACTTACCACAATATCGTTACCTGCATGTGCCTTGCAATGCAGCAATGAACCAACTGTAATATTGTTGCCCGCTACCAGTGTACCACTTTCGACAAACTTTGCAACAATATTCTGTGCTGCCTCTAAATATCCGCGTGACATCCCCTGCATACCACGCTTTAGGACAATGCTGTCCCCTGAATATATCTTTGCGCCCTCCACTACACCATTGACCTGTACACTTCCCTTTGCACGAACCGTAAATCCGGTACGGACATTACCTGTCACCACAACATCCCCATCATACGAAATGTCTCCTGTAGAAGCATCCACATCAGCAGCTACGGTATAAGTATTCGATACAAATACACTGTCACCTTCCAGTCTGACATCACCGGAAACCGCACTATACATCTTCAATTTATCTTCTGATATCTGAACATTCCTACTCTGTTTTAACACCAGATGTTTTACCTTGGCCGGCACAATCTGTGCCCCAAATATTGTCACTCCCGGTATTCCCGGCTTTGCAGGTGTCAAGGTAGCTAACAGATCACCTTTACTTACTCTTGTAAATATATTCAGATCATGGAAATCTACAGAACCATCTTCCAGCTGTTTTGGTTTACCCGTTGGATTTGTGTCGAAATGATATGTAATATAAGCATCTGCTCCCTGCACAGCCGGAGTTCCTTTTGCCACCGGAATATCAGTACAATATGGACGACTGATCACAAACTTCTTCAAAATATCTGTTAAAATACCCTCAGTAATACGATATGTCTTTAGTTCCTGCACGATCTCTTCCACAGCCATCGTCACACCTTTTGTTGATGGTGGATAAAATCTTGCCACAGCACGCATCCCATCCTGGGATGTACGAACCCGCATCATCTCGTTACACTCAAGAGATGCTGTATCAGAAAGCTTTAAATGCCCAGGTACACCCGACAGTGTCTGAATCTCCGCATTTAACAACTTAATGTCATATCCTGAAATGCCCATTTGTGATAAGTAATCAGACAACTCATTGATATCGATCGGTCTGCCACCATCCACAGGGGGATACAAAATCACATAGGTTCCATCTTCTTTATTTTCCAACTGAAAATATCCATTTCTAACCGCCATCGCGCTCCCCCTATCTCTTTCATTTAGGCTGAAAACATGATCCTGATATCTTCCCCTAGGATCTGTTTCATTTTTGCCAATGCTTTTGTATGAATCTGTGAGATTCTGGATTCTGAGAGTTCCAAAACCGCACTGATCTCTTTGATCGTCAGATCATCATAATAATACAGGGAAATGACCTTACGCTCGTTTTCCTTTAATGATTCAAATGACTTTATCAGTTTCGCCTTCAATTCCACTTTTTCAAATGCTGCCTCAGGCTCAGATGAGGAACCATATTTTACATCTGAACCGTGGTATTCATTGCCCAGATCCAGATATTCATCCAGAGAAGATATACTCGTAACCTGTCCCTGCCAGCTATAATATTCATCTACGCTGATTCCCAGCCTGTCAGATATCTCTTCCTCTGTTGCCTGTCGTCCGGTCTCTGACTGAATCTGTGCCGTCACATTTTCCATCTGCTTTTGCTTCTGCCTGACGGAACGGGGGATCCAGTCTAATTTCCGGATCTGATCCAGGATAGAACCTCTGATTCTGAGACTGGCATATGTTTCAAATTTATTCCCCTTCATATAATTGAATTTATCAATTGCATCTATCAAACCAAAAATGCCATAGCTGACCAGATCCTCATATTCTACGGCATAACCCAAATACATATTGACGCGTCCTGCCACAACCTTCACAAGTGGAATATACTCCATGATCAGTTGTTCTCTGATAGCAGCGTCATGTGTTTTTTCATATTTCGTCCATAACGCATTTCGTTCTTCTTCCTTCAATCAATTCACCCCTTAAGAAAGTTGATCTGTACCCACTTCCTGTTCTGAATCCATCTTCTCCTGTTCATCTGCCTGTGCGTCTGTCTGCTCTAAATCCTCCCGTTCATCGGCGTTCTGTTTTGGCACCTCTATCGTCTTCTGAATGATATACACAACAATATCACCGATAATCGCAAAACCTGCCAATACAACCAACAAATGTACCAGACTAACCGTCAGGTCTCTTCCGGTTTTATAATCGCAGATCATCATTGCCAGTCCTGCCACAAGCATGATCAATAACTTTAAATACTTTAGCTTCTCGTGATTATTCATACCCTATACCTGTTATATAGACTTCTCAACCCGTCCTGTCGATGTTACACGCATCATACAGGTATCCGGATCAAACAGAATCGTCCTTCCATAATTTAACCCCACATCCTGTGCCATCAATGGAATATGGTATTGATTTAACATTTCCCGGACAACCTTCACATTCTGATATCCAATACTTGTCTCTTCCGATGTTTTGGAAAAATCAAACATTCTGGCACCTCCGGCAATCTTGGCTTTTAATGTATGTACACGGCATCCCCGTTTCTCTAACATCTCGACCAATAATGTGACGCCTGTATCTGCAAATTTTGCCCGGTTTGTATTTTCACGAATTCTAGTACTATCTGGCAGCATTACATGCACCAGACCCGCAATTTTTTTTGCCTCGTCATAAATCACAACACCAACGCAGGATCCAAGACCTATTGTAGTTATTGCATCCGGGGCTTCACATATTTCCAATGCGGCAATTCCAACCTTGACAACATTACCCATAATTCTCTCTACTCTCCAAATGACAATACCTTACACATCTTTTCGTAGGAATCCGCACTTGATATCATGAATAGATGACCCTTTATATCCAGTTCATCATCGTCAAATGAAGATTCTACCAGAAACGCCTTATCTCCAGTCTGTCCAAACTCTACTACCGGAACACTCAGGATTGCGCCCGCCATATCCACACAGATCTGCGGTGGCAGAAGCTTTAAATGCAGTCCCGTCAAAGACTCCAATGCAGACAGATAAGATCCCCCTATGATATTGCCGGTTTCTTTCATTGCCGAAGCCTGCAAATGACTATATTCTTTCATCTCATCTTTCGTCTTTAACAAATGATTGATCATATTATCTGCCTGTGACTTCTCAAGCACAAATAAAAGCATTCCCTGTGCATCTCCATCAAACAAACTCAGCACTGCAACTGCAAGATTCTCCGGTCCACCTAACAGATTCATGACAGCATCAAAATCCAATGCCATTACATGTGTAAAATCGATCGTCAGCTTACAATTCAGCATAAGTGACATTGCCGTTGCAGCATTTCCAATCCCGATATTACCAATCTCGGACAATATATCCTTCTCTTTCGTTGCAAGAGCATCAAATTCTTTTTCTTTCATTGTGCCACCTCTCTTTAGTCCTTATGATCAGTCATTATCAATATCATTTAACAGACTGCCGATATTCAGTAAAGAAATCAATGTGTCTCCATATTTTCCTACACCGATCAGGGTTGAAGGTTCATCTACACCTGTATCGAAGCTTGGCTTTTCCACATCCTCTTCCGACAATGTCACGACTTCCCGCACCTCATCCACTACAATACCAAGTTTTGCGTTCTGCTCTGTCTTAATGATAATGATCCTTGTTGCATTTGTTGCATCCTTCATATCCAGTTCAAACTTCAACCTTAGGCTCATAACCGGAACAATCTCCCCTCGCAGATTGATCACACCCATGAAATAAGACTGTGTCTTTGGCACACGGGTAGGTTTCTGAAACCGCACAATATTATCTACATATCCAATCTCTATACCATATTGCTCATCATCCAATTTCACAACAATATACTGCTTGTTCTCACTTTGCACTGCATTCTGATCCATGTTATACCCCTCCCTATACCAATGTATTTGAATCAATAATCAGGGCAACCTCGCCATCACCTAAAATGGTTGCACCACTGATCATTCTTGGAATTCTTATATACTTGCCAAGTGGCTTAATCACGATCTCCTGCTGACCGATCAGGTTATCGATCACCAGACCTGCCTGTTTGTCTCCCTTCTTTACAATTACAACAATCAGATTATCTGACTCGTGTTCGGAAGGTTCACAATCTAATATCTTATCTAATCTGACAAGCGGAATGACGGACCCTCTTAAATTGATAACTTCATTAGACTGTACATACTTCACCTCTGAGGCCGGAACATCCTCAACTGTTACAATGGAATTCAGAGGCAATGCATATTTCTCATCCCGGATTTCCACCATTAACGCCTGAATGATCGCAAGTGTCAATGGAAGTCTGACAATAAAGGTAGTGCCTTCGCCCAGCTTGCTGACTACTTCGACATCACCGCCCAGGCCCTCGATCTTATTCTTCACGACATCCAGTCCTACACCCCGGCCTGATACATCAGAGATTTTCTCTGCAGTGGAAAATGCCGGTTTGAATAAAAGGTCAATTGCATCCTTATCAGAAAGATAAGCTGCCTGCTCTTCTGTAATGTGTCCTTTCTTGATCGCCGACTGCTTTACCTTTTCAACATCAATTCCACCACCATCATCGCTGACTTCGATCGTTACATTGTTACCATCCTGATATGCATTTAAGCGGATCGTTCCAACCTGTGGTTTTCCCTTCTGGATACGCTCCAATGTCGGCTCCAAGCCATGATCTGCAGCATTCCGCAGCATATGCATCAGTGGATCTCCAATCTCATCAATCACAGTACGGTCAAGCTCTGTATCCTCACCTGACATGATCAGCTCCATCTCTTTATTTAACTTCTTGGAAAGATCACGGATCATACGAGGGAATCTGTTGACTACGCTCTCAATCGGAACCATTCGAACCTTCATAACAGACTCATGAATATTGGTTGTAATACGCTCTAAATATTCTATTTGTTCATTAAAGCTCTGGCTGTTACCATCTACAGCGCCAACAGATACCAGACCGTTCTTTGCAATGATCAACTCACTCACCTGATTCATCAGGTCATCTAATTTTTCAATGTCCACGCGGACAGATCTGTTTACAACTGCCTTTCCGCTCTTCTTTTCAGGTTTCTTTGCCGGTGCCTCTTTTTGCTTCGGCTGACTATCCGCAGGAATCTTTTCTTCCGTCTTTGTCTCTTCTTTAACCGGTTCGGCAGAAAGATCAATATCACCTACTACACAGTCCTCAATCTCTGACACATCCATAACAGCTTTTTTTACATCATCTGCAGACTTCTCGGTAATCACAAACATGCTGAAATCCAGATCAAACTTCTCGTCTTCAATATCCTGTGTTCCGGGTTCTGACTTGATGACTTCGCCGATTGCTTCAATATTCTTAAATACCAGAAATGCTCTAGCCGCTTTTAGAATACATGTCTGCTGAATGAAAACAGTCACTCCATATACATGCTTTCCACTGTCCTGTGCCTCAGCAATAGCATTTCTTTCAAAATCTGCAATCTGCATATGCTTATACTTTTCCTTGTCAGCATCAGATGCAGGAGCAACAGGTGCCGATCCGTCTGCCGCAGAAGCAGCAGGTGCTTCCTGTGCCGGTGCCACACCTGCAGTCAAACATGCATTCAGCTGTGCGATCAGCTCCTCATTATCTTCCGTGCCCTCATCAGCAGTCTCTCTGATACTGGTCACATAAACCTCTAATGCATCTAAACACTTAAATAAGACATCGATCAGATCCGGGGTAACACTCATCTTACCATTACGGATCTCAGAGAAAACATTCTCCATATCATGTGTCAGTCTCTGCATACGCTTAAATCCCATTGTACCTGCCATACCCTTAAGAGAATGGGCAGCTCTAAAGATCTCATTGATTGTATCCTCGTTATCTGCCTCTGATTCCAATGCAAGTACCTGATCATTCAGTGTCTGTAAATGTTCATTGCTCTCATCGATAAATATTTCGAGATATTGACTTAAATCCATGCTATTGCACCCCCACTTGTTTTATTATTGCATCTGCAATTTCATTTAATGGTTTAATTTCATCGACCATGCCTGCCTCCGTTATTGCCCGTGGCATACCATAAATCGTACTGGTTGCTGCATCCTGTGCTATCACATGAATGCGCTTGCTGCTATTCAGCCTTTGAATCCCTTTGGTTCCATCCGCACCCATTCCGGTCAGCACCACACATATGATCTTCTCATAATCTGAACTTTCCAGACTCTGATACATATAATTGGCACATGGTCGAAGACCGTTTACCGGAGGTTCTGTATTGTATACTACCTGATGACCATGCTTACATGGTGCAATCGTCAGATGATAGCCGCCTCTTGCAATATAGACCGTACCATTTTCGAGAATCTCTCTATCCTCTGCCTCTTTCACATGAATGGCTGATAATGCATCCAGTCTATCTGCCAGAGACTTCGTAAACCCCGCCGGCATATGCTGTACGATCACCACAGGTGCCTGTAATGCGGAATTTAACATCGGTACAAGCTCCTGTAATGCTTTCGGTCCCCCGGTAGAGCATGCTAATGCCACCAGCATACCCTGTCCCAAATTCCCTTTCTCTGTTACCGTATGTGTCTTCCGTTCTAAAGGGATTGAATTCTCAGTCCGCTTCTCACCTGTTGCATATCGCAGAGATTCCAGAATCATATTTTCAAAATCGCCTCTGTCACGCAGGATGTTTTCCGGTTTCCGGATGAAATCCAGTGCTCCCAACGCTAATGCATCAATGGTATCCTTTGTATCACGTTTCGAATATCCGCTAAAGATAATAACCGGAATCCGAACGTGATTCTCTTTTAATACCCGCAAAAACTCGACACCATTCATCTTTGGCATGTGCATATCGAGATATATCATATCGACATCATGCTGATCGATAATATTCAAGCCCTCAAAGCCATTGGCTGCTTCATATGTCACCTGATATTCTTTGCTTGCATTTATTATATCAGACAATACCCTTCTCATAAGTGCAGAGTCATCTATTAATAATATATTTTTCTTCATTCTACCTACTTTCTACCTCTTGAAAGACTTCTGCGCTCCTCTTCAAATATAAAATGAATGATCTTCTCCTGTACAGCTTGATCAGGTTTGACAAATTTCACACGATAATCCTTTAATCTTGGATTACCCTCTACTGGCAGACAGCGTATCGGATGTCCAAACAGGTTGATGACTTCTTCACCATCCGCTGTCCTGATTTCAAACCGCAGTTCCAAATACATATCTTCTACAGGTTCCAATGCAGATATCATCCGCACACCGCCGCCACTAAGATCCATAATAATTCCATTATACCACTTTGCCTCTTCCTGCTGTTTTAGTGTTTCCTCCTGTCCATCTAATGCCACAGTTTCCGGTACAATACGAAAATCTATATTGGTCCTATATGCGTAACGGTAGTACTCTCTTCGCTGTACCTTGCTCAATGTTGTAAATACGGCTGCATCAAAGAAAAACATATTATCTGTTTTATACCGTTCTACCACAATTCCATTGCAGGTATACAACCCGTTTTTTGCATACACGCAGATTTCATATTTGTCATTTACAGCAAGTGGTACAACATGCCCCTCTACAAATGGCATAGCAAGCTGTAAGACATTGTTTTCTTTCATATCTAAAACCCGACTTGGATAAACCGGAACCTCTTCGTCATGCATACTGCCTTGAGAGAGCAAGCGCAGATCCACCTTATCCCCTATGGATATTATTTTCTCCATCTCTATCACCTGCCCCTTCTCCTCATCTTAAAATAATTCAAAAACATAGCCGCAATTCCCTGACTATCAGGTTTATCATATTGTCTGTCATGCAGAATCCGATCCGCAATATTCGCAATCGAAACAGATGTAGGTCCTTGTGGTCTGGAAATCATAATCGGTTTTTGTTCAATGACTGCACGTGAAATATCGCGATCCTGACATATATATCCTATATATTCTAATTCAACATTTAAAAATTTAGAAGAAACCGTATTGAGTTTATCATAAATCTCCTGTCCCTCCGCCTCATTCTCTACTCTGTTTGAAAGCACATGGATTGTCTTTTGTTCTGCCTCAAATTCTTTTTTTCGATTCACGGTCTTTAATAGTGCATAAGCATCCGTGATTGAAGTTGGTTCCGGTGTTACAACCAATACAATCTCCGGACTGATCAACAGAAATTCCAACACTGCATCTGAAATACCGGCTCCCGTATCAATAATAATGACATCATAAAGTCTGTCTAACTGTGACAGTTTCGCGATCAACAACTTGATATCACCTTTATCCAGATTAACGAGTTCCTGCACGCCTGATCCACCGGATATAATACCTATATCAAGTGGGCCTGCCGTGATCACTTCCTCCAGCTTCAAATTATTGTAAATAAGATCTGCCAAATTATGTCGCGGGCGGATTCCCAGCATTACTTCAACATTGGACAATCCCAGATCCGCATCAATGATCACAACCTTTTTACCCATATGCTTCAACTGAATTGCCAGATTCACAGAAAAACTGGTCTTGCCAACACCACCTTTTCCACTTGTCACAGCAATTACACGTGCCTTGGACGATGTTCCGGATGTCTGACCGGTGTGTTGCGAGGCTTCTTGTTTTTGCATTTTTGCTCTTAAATTTGATGCCTGATCCACCTAGTCACACCCCCCTAACATCTGTTTTGCAATCTCCTGCGCATTCAGCTCGCCAAGATCGTCCGGAACATTTTGTCCCCATCCGACATAGGACAACATTTCCCCTGTCGCAAGTTTCAGATTCAGAAGATTTCCGTATGCACCTGTTTCATCCAATTTTGTAAAAATAATACTGTACTTTGTCATTGTTTCATAGGCCTTGGCAATCCGTAACAAATCATTGTATTTGGTCGTAGCTGATAACACAAGAAATACATCTCTTTGTTCTGCCGGGACTATATCTAAAAGCATTTGTATCTGTTCACATTGTTCCTGATTTTTGTACGAATGGCCAACTGTATCTACAAACACCAGATCATAATCCTGATAATCAGGCATTTTCTTCTTGAGTTCTTCCGGTGTATATACAATATCTACTGGTATATTCATGATACCGGCATAAGTTTTTAGCTGTTCTTCTGCAGCAATCCGATATGTATCAGCCGTGATCAATGCCACCTTCAGATCTTTATTTAGCTTAAACTGCGCCGCAAGCTTGGCTATCGTTGTGGTCTTACCAACACCTGTCGGTCCCACAAAGAATAAGTACTGAGTCATGTCAGCGACTGGTTCGATTTTATGCACTTCACCTAATTTCAGCACGAGCTTCTGATAGACAACAGCAAGCAATTCATCTATAGATGCCTTACTGTCCTTTGTCTTCAAATCTTCTATAATGGTCTGGATATAGGTATCATTCACTTCATTATTCTTCAACTGTGTATGCACCAATTCGATCAGACGATCTCTTGCCTTGGAATCTTCATCCTGCTCTTTCTCCGCATCTTCCTGTCTGCTTAATTCTGCCTGTTCGGGAACAAGATCCTCAGCCTTATCGTGCCTGACCTCTGTTGCCATCCGTTGCTCCAGTAAAGACGCCAGATTATTAAGCTTTTCCTCAATCGCTGCGGTATCTACCACATTTGCATTCTCTTCAGGTTTTTGCAGGCCAGCCGCATCAGAGATCTTTTGTTTATGCACAGCTGTTGTATTTTCATCAATTGCCGCTGTAATCTCAACTGTAGGTTTTGAAAACAACCTTTTAAACCCTCTTGGCTTTATTTTTTTCAAATTCATGACAACAGCATTACTGCCCAGTTCCTCTTTTGCCTTCATGATGGCTTCTGTTTCCGTTGCAGCTGTATATTTCTTAATTATCATCTATCTTCACCATCCCAACAGATTGCAATTCTACATTGGATTCAATCTCATTATACGATATTACAACCAGATCCTTAATATAATCACCTGTCAGCTTCTTAAAATACATCCTGACAATCGGAGATGTTACAATAATCGGCATTTTCCCGGCATTTTCCAGCTTCTCCAGTTCTTTCTCTGTCGCAGTAATAATCTTCTTTGTAATGGCAGGATCCAATGTAATATATGCCCCCTGCTCCGTCTGTTTCACAGCATTCATAATCGTCTGTTCAATCTGCGGGTCCAGAGTAACTACACTCGTCACTTCTCCATTTGCAAAATAACGGTTGGAAATCGCACGTTTTAATCCCTGTCTTACATATTCCGTCAACACATCTGTATCTCTCGTTGTCGGTGCATAATCTGCAAGTGTTTCAAATATTGTAACAAGATCCCTGATCGAAATGCCTTCCCGAAGCAGATTCTGCAATACTTTCTGAATCTCACCCACACTTAACAGCTTCGGTACAAGATCTTCCACAAGTGTCTGATTGGCTTCTTTGATATTGTCGATCAAATTCTGTACATCCTGTCTTGTCAATAGTTCATCAAGATGCGCCTTTATGATCTCTGTTAAATGTGTTGCAATAATTGAAGGAGGATCTACAACCGTATAACCATAAGATTCTGCTCGTTCCCTCTGACCCTCGGTGATCCAGAGTGCCGGCAGGTGGAATGACGGCTCAAATGTCGGAATACCGGTAATCTCTTCTTCAACATATCCGGGATTCATAGCCATATAATGATCAAACAGAATCTCTCCTTCACTGACCTGAATGCCCTTGATCTTAATAATATACTGATTAGGATTCAGCTGGATATTATCACGCAGACGAATAATTGGTACAACTGCACCAAGTTCAAGTGCAATCTGCCGTCTTATCATAACAACACGGTCTAACAGATCTCCACCCTGATTCACATCTGCCAACGGTATAATTCCATAACCAAATTCCAGTTCAATCGGGTCAACCTGTAACAGGGAATTCACATTCTCATGTCGTCTGATCTCATCAGCCTGCACCTCTTCTTCTGACACTTCATTCTGTATCTCCTCTGTATGTACCTCAGCTGATAACAATCTGCCAAGCACGATCAACGCAAGGCCAAATCCCAGATAGATCAATGTCGGAAATGCCGGAATGAGACCAAGCAGACACATCACAGCACCCACCATATACATAACCTTTGGCACATGAAACAACTGCCCAACAATAATATCTCCGATATTTTCATCCTTTGAGGCCTTTGTTACAATAATACCGGTAGCCAAAGAAATCATCAAAGATGGTATCTGTGAAACCAGACCGTCTCCGATCGTAAGAATCGTATAGGTGCTTAATGCTTCATTTACACTAAGTCCCTGCATGGTTACTCCTGTCACCATACCACCCACGAAATTGATCAATGTAATAATCAGCCCCGCTGTTGCGTCTCCCTTTACATACTTTGTGGCACCATCCATAGATCCAAAGAAAGCTGACTCTTCCTGGATCTTTGCACGACGGATCTTTGCCTCTGCATCTGTGATCGCACCGGTATTTAAGTCAGCATCAATCGCCATCTGCTTACCCGGCATTGCATCCAAAGTAAATCTTGCTGTTACCTCTGACACACGTTCTGAACCTTTATTAACCACTATCATCTGCACAATTACCAACACAACAAAGATAATTGCACCAACAACAAGACTCCCGCCACCTACAAAGCTTCCAAATGCCTTAACCACATTACCCGGATTACCTGTTAAAAGAATGCATCTCGTAGATGACACATTGAGTGCAATTCTGAAAATTGTCGTAAACAACAGCATTGTTGGAAAACTTGACATCTCCAGCGTCTCTTTCGCATAAAGGGAATTGAATAATATGATCATGGCAATGATCAGATTCAATGTGATCATAATATCAAGCAGCAGGGAAGGAATAGGTACAATAAAGAATATGATCGCAGCCATCAGATAGGCTCCGATAAATAAATCCATTCTTTTCATATGTACCCTCCTTCCTAGTGATTATGCTATCTATTATACTTAACTGACGCGGTTTTGCAAATTATAAACATATGCAAGTACATCTGCTACCATCTGATAAAGCTCCGGTGGAATCTCCTGATCCAGATCCACATTATAATACAACATCCTTGCAAGCGGCTTATTTTCTACAATCTCTACATGACTCTCCCTCGCAATATCTTTTATCTTGAATGCAAGAAAATCAGCACCCTTTGCAGTGACAACCGGAGCCTGTGATACATTTGAATCGTATTTCAATGCCACCGCAAAATGGGTAGGATTCGTAATAACAACATCTGCCTGTGGAATACTTTGCATCATACGCCTCTGGGATGCCTGTTGCATCCTCTGCCTCTGTTGTCCCTTAATCTTCGGGTCTCCTTCTGAGTTCTTGAATTCATCTTTGATCTCCTGCTTGGACATCTTAATATCCTTGTTGTGTTTCCATCGCTGATACATATAATCTGCAGCTCCGATCACAAGCATTACCATACTCGACTTTAATCCAAGGTCCATCACTACATCATAAAGATACACAAGGCTCTGCGAAATACCTATATCGTACGCATGATAGATAAATCCAAGCTTATCTACAATACATGTGTACGAAATATACGAAATCAGGATGATCTTGGTAATGGACAGCACCAGATTCACAAGGGATTGCATAGAAAACAATCGTTTCATACCATTAATCGGATTTAATTTACTCATTTTAGGCTCCAACGGTTTTGCTGTCACCATCCATTTAAACTGTAGCTTCGTGGCAAGCACACCCACCACTAGCCCAACAATCAGAAATGGTGCTGTCATAATCAATGTTTTGATCATAATATCATTTAACAGCCTTGCTGCCGAAACAAAATCCACACCATCAGATACATATCGTCCAAACTGTCCATAAAAATACTGAAATGTTTCATATATTTTATTCCCCAGAAATGAGATAAACAGTTTAATGGACAGGAAAAGCGCAAACATAGTAGCCGCAGTCACCAGTTCCCGGCTCTGTGCTACCTGACCTTCCTTCCGGCTGTCCTCCTTCTTCTTCGGTGTCGCCTCTTCAGTACGCTCACCGCCCTCATCATTGGCAAAAAACTGAAGATTAAATTGTAACCGATACATATTGTCTTTCATCTTATCACCAATATATTGATATACTTAATACAAAGCCTTTATCATATCCGTAACGAATGTCTGCATATTTTCATATATAAATTCTGTCATTTGCGGCATATATCCAATCGTCAGTACAAGAATACCAAGTCCCATAAGCACCTTTAACTGCATACCAATAGAAAACATGGAAAGCTGTGGTGATGCCTTCGCCAATATACCAAGAATCACATTTAACAGGGTCGCAGCAATGAAGATTGGCATACTGATCCGCATAGCAATAATAAAATAATCCCTGAAAACAGAAACTGCAATCTGATAAAAAATATTAGCATCAAATTTTGCACCACTGATCGGAATCACAGAGAATGAATCAATCACAGCCCGGATCACAAAATAATGCATCCCCGACACGACCATGATCAGCATCACCATATACTGATACATATCCGCTGTTATTGTAGACTGTCCACCATTGATCTGATCAAATGTCGATGCCATGGAAAAGCCCATTTCCCGGTCAATAAACTGTCCCGCCATAGATAACGATGCCAGTGCCATCGTCCCCATCATTCCAAATGTCATACCGGTAATCAGCTCTTTGATCATAACAACTGCAAAACCGATCGTTGTCGTATAAGGAAGTGGTGTATATTCTAAATTTCCGGTCACGAGAAGTGCCAAAGCGATAGAAATAAATAGTCTTACTCTGGAGGGAACCGATCTGGAACTGAAAACAGGTGCCGTATAGATCGTGCCGCCAATTCTAAGTAATACTGCAAGAAAAAACTCAAAATTGTATATAGAAAACGATGTTTCAATCACGTATTATCACCCATTCACATATGTGTGGAACATAGAAAACAGTTCCGTTGTAAAACTGGAAATCTCTGTCATGATCCAGTTACCACAGATCAACAATGTAATAAAGATTGACAGGATCTTCGGCACAAAAGTCATTGTCTGTTCCTGAATAGATGTCACTGTCTGAAATATACTGATCAAAAGTCCAACGATCAGAGAAACAAGCAGCATCGGTGCTGACAGTTTAATGATCAGCCATATTGCCTGTCTCATAATATCAATTACAATATCTACTGTCATAACATATCACCTCACATATTAAACGACTTGACTAACTGCTCTATCACCAATCCCCATCCATCTACAAGCACGAATAATAATATCTTAAACGGCATGGAAATCGTCGTAGGCGGCAGCATCATCATACCCATTGCCATCAATGTTGAAGATACCACCATATCTATTATAATAAATGGAACATAGATCAAAAATCCTATGATAAATGCTGCCCGCAATTCCGACAGAATAAATGCCGGCACCAAAACGGTTGTTGGAATCTCTGATCTGTCCTCTACTGACTCCATATCTGCTATATTCATGAAAGTACGCAGGTCATCTGCATTAACTTGATTAAACATGAACTCCCGCATGGGATCCATGCAGTTCTTGATCGCCTCTTCCTGTGTGATCGTCCCTTCAGCAAGTGGTGTAATGCCATTTTCATATACCTGGGTTAATGTCGGTGACATAATAAAAAAAGTCAAAAACAAGGAAAGCCCTATCAAAACATTATTAGGTGGCGAAGATTGTGTACCCAGAGCAGTCCTCACAAAATGCAGAACCACTATGATCCGGGTAAATGACGTCATCATAACAAGGATTGATGGAGCTAACGAAAGCACAGTCAACACAATCAACATCTGGAGTGTACCTGCAAATGTACCCTCATCCTGACCATTATTTAATGTAACGCCAATCGAAAGTGGTGAACTGCCATCTCCTGATACTTCTGTCGATGCCTCTGTTGTAGATGACGGAACCGTCGTAGCCCGAACTATTGATGCTCCTGTTAACAACACGGCAAATACGATCATATATGTAATCAGAAATTTTTTAATTGTCTTTATGATTGTCTTCTTGGAATGTGTCTTTATGTTCTTCATTTTTATCTTTCCTGACCCTGGATAAAACTGCTTTAAAATCCAGCTTTTCCATCGGCATTGCAGAAATATCCTTTACATTATCCTCTTCCAATTCTGTAAGAAAGGTTATCGTATCCTTTCCAATACCCAAAGCTACATATTTGTCAGCAATCTTTATAATTTGAATAAACTTATTATTGGCTAACCTATATGTCTCAATCACCCGGATATTGGATCGATGATTTGTTATATTGGTCTGATATGTACCCGCCACCCTTGCAGCAAGATACGCAAGAAATAATACAAATGCAAAAATCAGGATTGCGGCAATCAGCTGAATCATATTATCCAGCCATTTCACATTCGTAGATAGAATTGGAAACATGTTATCCAACTGCCTTTCTAACAGCCTCAATTACACGATCAGGCTGGAATGGCTTTACGATAAAGTCTCTTGCACCGGATTGAATAGATTCAATAACCATAGCCTGTTGTCCCATTGCAGAACACATCACAACGCTTGCATTCGGATCGGCTTCCTTAATCTTCTTTAATGCCTGGATTCCATCCATCTCCGGCATGGTAATATCCATCAACACCAGATCAGGCTTCGTCTCTGCATATTTCTCTACTGCCTTAACACCGTTTTCTGCCTCACCGGCAATATTATATCCATTCTTTACTAAAATGTCCTTGATCATCATTCTCATAAATGCTGCATCATCACAAATTAAAATATTCTTAGCCATATTAAACTCTCCATTCTACTAGATTATATTTTTTGTTTAATAATGTCAGTCACTCTGACACCAAAGCTTTCTTCTATAACAACAACTTCTCCCTTTGCTACCAGCTTGCCATTCACCAAAACATCGATCGGTTCACCGGCAATCTTATCTAATTCTATAATAGTTCCCGGTGAAAATTCAAGTATTTCTTTTATGGATTTACTTGTGCGTCCCAGTTCCACAGTTACCTGAAGCGGAACATCCATAATCAGATCTATATTTTCCTGTTGTGTGATCGGATTGACACCTGTTGTAAAGCTTTGGAATTGAACAGGCTGTACATTCACATCCTGTACCGGTGGTGCATATGGATACGGCATTCCCGCCGGTTGTCCATACGGCATTCCTGCCATGCCGGTTCCATATCCCTGATTCATTGCCGGTTGTCCTTGCGGCTGTACCGGCTGCGGATCTGCCGCCGGTTGTGGTTCCTGTTTTGCCGGTTCCGGCGTACCCACCGGTGCAGGTTCATCACTCTGTTGTGTCAGAGAAAATACATCCAGTAATTCCCTCGCAAAATCCAATGGATACAGCTGCATGATATTGCTGTCAACCAGATCTCCGATCTCCATCTTAAATGTAACCAGTGCAAATCCATTATCTTTAAATACACTGACCTTATTTTCGTCAATATCACTCGCATGCTTCACCAGCTCCGCTGATGGTGGTGATATATCAATCTTACGATTCAGCATAGATGACATGGAAGTTGCAGCCGATCCCATCATCTGATTCATTGCCTCACAGATTGCACTCATATGAAGCTCTGACAACTCATCAATCGTACCGGTTCCATCCCCCCCCATCATCAGGTCAGTGATCACCTTCACATCATTTTCTTTCATGATCAGGACATTGTTACCTTCTACGCCTTCCTGATATGAAATATTAATAAACACACACGGCTCATCATATGTCTCACACAGCTGTTCCCATGTAGAAGCTTCTACAGTTGGCGTTGTGATCGTAACCTTCTGATTCACAAGGGAATACAAGGTCGTAGCTGCCGTTCCCATACATATGTTAGAAATCTCGCCCAGTGCATCCTTCTCATCCGGAGATAAGTCAACCAGCTGACTTCCACTTGATGAACTTGCATTACTATCATCACTCATTCCGCCAAGCAATGCATTGATTTCTTCTTGTGATAGCATTCCGTCCATATCTTTACTCCTCTCCTCTTATTACTTCAGTTACTTTCACTGCATAATTCTCAGAGAAAGCTCCCGGCCGGGCTTTAAACTTTACGATATTACCAACATAGACATCCAGTTCTCCATCCATCTGTGTATCAAGCTTTATTATATCACCCTTTTGAATATTTATAAAGTCCAACACTGAAATTGAACTTTCACCAAGTATTGCACGAATCGGTATCGGAGCTTTTGCAATTGCCGTCTCTATAAAATCGGCATAATTCTCATCCTCATCGTTTTGCATAATAGAGAACCAATACTTGGTATTCAACTTATCCATTACATCTTCCAGCGTAATAAATGGAAGACATATATTCATCAGACCTTCGACATCACCCATTTTTACATTGATCGTTACAATTGCGATCATCTCACTCGGAGATATGATCTGGGCAAACTGAGAATTTGTCTCAATTCTTTCCAACCGCGGAGTCAGCTTCACGACATTGGACCATGGTTCTGCCAGCTGATTGACGATAATTGTATAGATTCTCTCCAGAATACTAAGTTCAATCTCTGAAAAATCCCGCATTTTCTCAAGCGGCTCGCCAAACCCACCTAACATACGATCTATCATTGCATAGCCAATACTTGTCGCAAGTTCAATGATAATCGAACCTTTCAATGGTGCAAAATTTACAACTCCCAGCAAAACAGGATTAGACAAAGCATTCGAAAACTCCTGATATGTAACAGCCTCCGAGTTCATAACATCAAGCTGTATGGTTTTTCTTAAATATGCAGGCAAATTGGTGGATACCAGCCGGTTAAAATGTTCAAATATGATCTCAAGCGTACGCAGATGTTCCTTTGAAAACTTCGCCGGCCTTGCGAAATCATAATCCTTAATCTTTGCGGAATTATCCTCCACATAATCATCTACATCCAGCTCTCCACTGCTCAACTGTTTTAATAAACTGTCAATCTCACTTTGAGACAATGTATCTGCCATGCAATCTCACCTCCTTAGGCATTGATCTTATATATGTTGTTATGCCTAAGAAATAAGCAGATTCTTAAAGTCAACACTATAAATACACTCTGATCCAAACTTCGTACGAAGCTGCTCCAATATCTGCTGCTTGATTGTCGTCTTTGTATCCTGAGAATCCAGATCATCTTTTGTGTACTGGCTGATTACATTCATCACTACATCATTAACCAAGCCTTCACTCTCTGTGATCAATTTATTGATACTATCATAATCCTTTGAGGACTTATCCATAGAGATGGTGATCGATACAACGGCATAATGATCCTTCTTGCTTCCATCTGTATTTGTACTACCATCATATTTCAATGTCACTGTCATATCTTCAGAACTGGTAAATGTTGCTATATTCTTTACATCCACCTGCGGTGCATCAGAACCTGTCAATTCAAGATTCAATACAGATGCGATCTCGGTCACCAGTTTGTTTACCTTCTTGTTTGATGGCACACAAACAAAAACTATCAACGCATTTAAAATCAGATTGACAACGCATAATGCAAGTATAATGACACTAATCAAATTCTTTTTCATTGTAATTTATCTCCTTGTTCTAAATTTGAACTCAGCTGGTTATAGATCTTTATCACAACCCGTCTGTTGCGTGCCCGTCCTTCAGCAGTATCATTAGACACAAGTGGACGGCTCTCTCCATAACCTGCGATCTTTATGTTTTTGTCATCCAGTTTCTCCTGACTCGCAATGTATTCATATACGCCCGTCGCACGTGCTGTCGACAAATACCTGTTATTCTTAAATCTTCCGCTGGTCATCGGTACATTATCCGTATGTCCCTCAAACTCTATAATGCAGTTTTTGTATTTGGTCAGAATACTTGCTATCTTATTCAGATAAGCATAGGACTCTTTGCTGATATCCGCCTTACCGGATTCAAATAAGATTGCACCATTCATATCCAGTTCCACATATTGTGAATTAAAATCAATCTTCTGCTTATCCGCAATCGAACCCGATTCCAGCATATCCTGAATCTCTTCATACATCTGTTCCGACTGATCCATTCCTTTTTCCTGCAACTGCGCTGTTAATTCCTGATCCGTCAGAGCATCTGCAATCTCACTTGATGAAGCCTGTGTTGAATCCTGATCCGTCGACCCAGATTCTGTTGTATTCTCCTCAGATGATCCCGGTACATTCTGATCGTTCTGTCCACTGCCATCTGCATCTGTATTGCCATCTTTTCCTGTTGCAGACTGATCGATATTGTTTCCTGAATAATCCTGTGCATATCCGATCTCTTTGAGAACAGACATCACATCCGGAAGCTGCGTCATTCCACCAGAAACTTCTGAACCCTTGATCAACGAAACCGCACCTTGGGGCAGCACACTGAAGCTCATATGTTCAAAGGATGCTGCAATCTTCTGGATCTTTCCTTCATCCAGATTAGAACTGGCAAACAACAATACAAAGAAACACAGCAATAAATTCATCAAATCACTAAAGGTTGACATCCATGCCGGTGAACCCTCGTCCGGCGGCTGCTGTTTTCTCTTCGCCATTATGCTACACCACCTTCATCACTTAATCCGTTTCTCTTTGCAGGTGCAAGGAAGGACTTAAGCTTCTCTTCTATTACACGAGGATTCTCTCCTGCCTGTATCGACAAAAGTCCCTCGATCATAATCGACTTCATCTGCATCTCCGCTTCATTATAAGCAGTCAGTTTCGTTGCAACCGGAGAACACAGCCAGTTTGCAAGCACCGATCCATAATATGTAGTGATCAACGCTGTCGCCATTGACGGTCCGATCGTATCAGGATCTGACATATTCTTAAGCATCAGCACCAGTCCGATCAGCGTACCGATCATACCCCATGCAGGGCCCGAAGCCCCAAGTCCTTTCCAGAAACCGATATTTGCCTGATGTCTGGTATCTATATTCATCAGTTCCGTCTCCAGAATGTTACGCACCAGTTCCGGATCCGTACCATCCACGATCAGCATAATACCTTTCTTCATAAATTCATCTTCAATATTGTTACCGGACTCCTCTAATGCCAGCAGACCTTCCTTTCGCGCCACATTGGACAGATCAATAATCGTTTTGATCGTGGCAGACTCATCCATAACAGGTGCCTTAAAAATCAATCCAATGCTCTTTAATCCTGTAACAAACGATGTCAGTGTATAGGATGCCAATGTTGATCCGAGTGCACCACCAAATGTAATCAAAATAGATGGTAAATCCCAAAACCACGGAATTGCTGCCATTCCATAATCGCCGGCTGACATACCAAAAATCATTAAACCAAAGGCGACTACCAAACCTATAATTGACGCTATATCCATAATCTATATACTCCCCGTTCTATGTATTATCCCATTCATCTTGCATATTATCCACAAAAATAGGACTATGAATTGTTCATATTTTGAAAAATCTTTCTCTTATATGATATTACTAAATTTGTCACCTCTTGTCTACTCTCTTTTACAATTATCTTTCTTCCAGTAGTCAAGGAGATCACCGTATCCGGCGTTTCTTCCACAAATTCTATTATATCAGAATTCACGGATATTTTCACATCATTTAATTTGGTTACTTCAATCATAGTATCCCCCCATCTTAAACCCGGTGTAAATGCATAACGCACGAAAGCCAACCGGTATTTCCGGTTGGTCTTCGTAATCATGTTATATTATTATCTCTTAAGATTGATCAATTCTTCCAATAATGTATCCGACACTGTAATAATTCTTGAATTAGCCTGGAATCCACGCTGCGTTACGATCATCTCTGTAAACTCAGATGAAAGATCGACATTTGACATCTCTAAGACACCCTGTGTAATGGATCCCCCACCTGACGATACTACCTGACCAATACCATCAAATTCACCGGAATTCTTTGTTGTAACATACATACTGTTTCCAACTGCCTCTAAGCTGGCAGGGTTGGTGAATTCTGCTACTGCGATCTGTCCAAACAGCTTCTGCACTCCATTATCATATACACCATATATTAATCCCTCTCCATCAATAGATACGGATGCTAAAGTACCCACTGCCAATCCCTGATTATTTCCATTGATATCACCCCTATACATCTGTACAGATGAGGTATTGCCACTGGCAAACAACTTAATGTGTGACATATCCATTTCAATGCTTCCGGTCTCGATATTACCATCCTTATCGTAGGTTCTAAACACATCACCCTTGCTGGCATCGTTTGGTGTAATCGTAAGGTTGATATTATTGATTGCCTGTGTCAGATCGTTACCTGTCGTAATAAATGCACCGGAATCCAGATCAAAATTGATCTCATCTGTCGACAATGCAGCTGTATATCCATTCGTTCTGATATCTACATTCTTACTGTCCTTAATGGATACCAGTTCCACCTTATACTTTGAATCATCATACTTCGGATTGGTTGCCGTACTGTCCGCTGTCTCTGCCTTTCTGATACGCATGGTAACAGTATAGCTGTATCCCAGATTATCGTAAATCGTTGTAGACATCTTGACGCCATCTTCGGTTGTTAATGAACTGTCTCTCGAATCAATATTACCACTCGCATATGTCTTTGATGTCATTTCGGCGTTTGTTGTCTCATACTCAACACCGCCAACCTTTAAATTAGACACCTGATCTCTTACAATCTGATTGGTATCCGGATCAACCTGCCAGCCCTGTACAATCGCACCACTGTCATTTACCAGATAGCCTGCCTCATCCTTACTGAAAGCTCCCACCTTGGTAAAATATTGCATACCACCTTTATTCACAATAAAAAAGCTGTTACCGGAAATCATCAGATCGAACTGATTCCCTGTAGACTGCATGGATCCGGTAGCCGCTGGGTCAAAATTGATAGCAGCTACAGAAGAACCAAGTCCAATCTGTCTTGCAGCTGTACCACCGGTATTCGTATCGGAATTGGACGCCTTTGCATTTTGTGTTGTCTGATACAGTGCATCCTTAAACAATACAGAACTTGCCTTAAATCCAACTGTATTTACATTGGCAATGTTATTACCTATAACATCCATCTTTGTCTGGTGTGACTTCAGGCCTGAAACACCTGAATACATTGATCTCATCATAATAAACGACCTCCTAATCTCATGATGAACCGTTTATACTCCTTCTGTCAGTCCGGAGTATCATGCTTCCTTGTAAGGTCCGGCTATACGATCACGGCTCCATCAATATTGGTAAAAATTTTTTGATCACTGGATTGATTATCCAATGCTGTAACCACAGTTTCATTTTTTATATTTACAATAAACGAAAGATTATCAAGCATGACCAGTGATTCTGATATTCCCTTTTGTCTTGCCTGATCGACACCCTCCTGCAAACGTGCAACCTGTCCCTGCGTCAATGTGATATTTCTGTCTGCCAGTCTTTCGTTGGCATGCCTTGAAAATTTTAATGTCTGATCCGTCTGTATTTCTGACTGTGATACCTTCTGTCTGAGAACATTCTGAAACCGATCAGCATTTGACGCATCCGGATTTAATTGTGGCTTGCCGGAAGATAAAGTCTGATTTCCGGATACGGAAACCGGATAATTACCCGCTATATGTATCATCTCCGCCACCTCTCTTTATTTTGCGGTTACGCATTCTCAGTATCCGTATTTTGATCTGATTTGTTTTCTGTAGAATCATTGCCTGTTGTATCGCTGCCATTATTATCCTTATTGACCATATTCTTCAGATAATTTGGATCTACAACGGAATCAAAATTCTCATATGGATACATCTTGCCATTAATACTTAAATATGCCTTTCCCTCTGCCACTGTCACATAATCCACAAGTCCCGAGATCTGCTTCTGATTTCCTGCAGCATCTGTTGTATTCATAATGACATAAGACCCTGTAAGACTCATCGCCTGGCTGGCCGTTACCGTGCCACTCAGATTCTGCATTGCCTCAAGTGAACTAAACTGTGCCATCTGTGCCACATATTCTGTATTTGATGTTGGCTCTAACGGATCCTGATTCTGCATCTCCGTTGCAAGTAGCTGTAAAAAGGTATCCTTATCCAATCCTGTATTAAACTGCTTGATTTCATTGGATGTTACACCGCCAACGGCTGATGTATCAATGCCCGGTCCTGTAAGTGCCATATTCATTCCTCCTTTTAAGCTGTATAATCTACACTTCTGCCTTCCTGACGCATCATTTCCACATTCAGATTTTCTTCTTCGGTCAGATTCTCTACAGATCCCGCATCTTCCAGATCATTCAGATTCAATCTTCTGTTTCCCTTTGATCCTCCCTGCGGCTGATCATCTGCCTGCTGATTTAGCAACTGCTCTCCCTGAAATCCGGATGTCGCAACTGCAATTTCAACAGCTTCCACTTTCAATCCCTGATTCTGGAATGCTTCCTTTAAGGTCTGAATACTGGATTCAAGAGCAGCTCTTGCCATTTCATTCTCCGCTGTGATCTGTGCTGTCACTGCACCATTTCTTGACGAAACCTGCACTGCAACCTTACCCAAATGCTGCGGATACAACTGCAATTCCATACTTGTTGTGTCCTGTCTGACAGTGAGTTTGATCTGATCAACAACCTGTTTGACAATCTCCTCCGGCGTAACACTCTCTACCGTATCTACCGCCTCCGTGTAATGGATCATGGCATCCTTGATCTGTCCGATCACATTCTCCTTGACCATAGAAAAATCCGGTTGTTTTTCCTGATTCATCTCCTGATCCATCCGGCTCTGTTCCGTCTCCACGGTCAGTTTCACATCAGAAAACGCATCCGCATGCGGTGTGTTCTGTACCTGCACCTCCAGCTGCAGATTTTGATCAGTTTCCTGCACATTCTCCTTTAGCAGACTCTTAAATGACGGGATCAGTTCTGTTAGATCATCCACATTCAGCCCCGCTTGTTCAATCAGATCTCCGACCATTGTCTCTGCCTGCACGACAAGATCTCTCAGGGTTTCATTCGTGAGCATATCAACCGGCTGTGCATCCTGTGATGCTAACACCAGCTGTCCGACCACATCAGTATCAAGCAGATCTGCAGTTTCTAATCCAAGCATATTCAGCAAATCACCCAGCTGTTCCTGTGACACGCCCAGAAATGACTGAAGCTGGTCCGAGATATCTTCGCTCAATGTCTCAAGCTGTTGAAACAGTGCTGCCACGATCACCTCGGCAGACGCTCGCAGATTCTCTTCTGTGATCTCAACATTGTCCATCTGCTCTGCATCTGTACCCGTATCCGTCTGCGTCCGGCTCTCGTATGTTGTTTCGTTCGCTGCTTTTGTATCCTCTGATTCTCTGACCGTATGCGTATTATCCGCTACATCCTTCTGGTTATCCTTCAGCCCCTGACTACGCTGGTGATCGGCTGCTGTCTGCTTCGTCTGTCCGGATTGCTGCATATAAGTCCTGAAATCAGCATTTTTAGATGCCTGTTTCGTCTGTTCTGCCACATTCACACCAACCGCAAGGATCTCACTTGCATTGTTTTGTGATGAAATCTTCATACATGTCCTCCTTTCCTAGAATTTTTATGCAAACTCCTTTTATGGAGTCAGCTTCTTCGTGATATTTGCAGCAAATGTCGGATCCATCTTGCCCATAACCGCTGCCCGTTGATCAGATCCCATTGCCTCCAAAATCGCTGCAACAGTATCCAGATCGTTGTCCATCTTTTGTAAAATATCCGCAGCTTCTTGTGGCTTCATACTGGCATATGTATTCGCAAGATCTTTGTACTTGTTATCAGAATTCTGCTGTGCCACAACCTGTCTGTAGATCCGCTCAGCATTTTCTGCATCAATTTCGTTATACCACTTACTATATGTATCGGCATCCGGCGCATTTTCGCCATATACAATTTCATTATAAAAATCTTCTTTTTGTTTCTGAAACTCAGCCTGATTTTCTTCAAAGACTTTCAGGCGGCTGATTTCACTGTCTTTTTCCGAGATAGAGGTCTGCAGTTGTGACACTGTATCATTCAGAGACGCATTTGCCGACTCCAATTCATTAATCCTGTCAATCGCCTGCTGTAATGTCGTATAAGGCGTATCGCTTTCCTTCGCAGTCTCCTCATCACTTGCAGCCGGCAGGATTTTATTGATCACCGGAACATCCTTTAATACCGGTCGAAGTACATTCGATCCAAATCCACCTACATCAAATTTGACAAGTGCTATCAGAATTCCCAGCCAGATTGCAATAATTACAAGCACCACGATCACCGATAATATCTTACCACCTATTTTCTCTTCACTATTTTCATTTGATTCATGCTTTGCCATATGTCACTCTCCGTTCTGTTGTTCTTTATGATTGAATGTATAACTGACCAGCTGGTCAATTTCTTTGCTCTCCTGCTGTTCTAATTCCTGCATAAACTCTGCATACTGGTTTTCTTTCAACTTTTCATGCATTTTCCGCTCCTGCATTGCCTCATTCAGCCGAACTCTCGCTTTCTCTGTTTCGTTCCTCAGACTCAATACCAGACCTTTCTGTCTTGTGATCTGTTCTCTTCTAAATATAATTGTATTTTTACAGTTCTCAATATTCAAAAGATCCAGCGTTCCTGTCGTTGCCTCACGAAGATTGGATATATCCTGCAAAAGCCTGGCTTCCAATGTCGCAAGATACTCCTCAGCATCATCCAGCCGACGCTGAATCTGTGCATATTCCTGCTTTTTCTGATCCTCCAGCTTGTACTTGATATCCAATATATTCTGCATTCGATACACAAAACCTGCCATACTATTTCACCTTTATCTATGCCTCATCAAACAGACCTGCCAGCATTGTCACTTCTTCGTCAAATTGAAATCTGCTATCAACATCCTGCATCAGATATGCATTCACACTCTGAATCTTTGATATTGCGTAATCAATCTCCGGATTTGATCCCTGCTTATATGCCCCGATATTGATCAGATCTTCAGCTTCGTTATATGTGGCAAGCACATTTTTCAATCTGCCGGCAGCTTTCTTATGTTCCGGTGTCGCTATCGCGCTCATACATCTTGAAATGCTCTGAAGTACATCAATGGCCGGATAATGATTCTTATGTCCCAGTTTTCTGGACAACACGATATGTCCATCTAAAATACCTCTTGCTGTATCCGCAATCGGCTCGTTCATATCATCGCCATCCACCAACACTGTATACAGGCCGGTAATAGATCCTTGCTCAGTATTTCCGGCTCTCTCTAACAACTTTGGCATTTCTGAATAAACTGACGGCGGATATCCTCTCGTAACCGGCGGTTCTCCGGAAGCCAGGCCAATCTCCCTCTGCGCCATAGAAAATCTCGTCAGGGAATCCATCATCAAAAGTACATCCTTCCCCTGATCTCTAAAGTATTCTGCTATTGCAGTGGCAGTCTTGGCAGCCTTATTCCGGATCAATGCGGGCTTATCAGAAGTTGCTATCACTAAAACCGATCGTTTCATACCCTCCGGGCCCAGATCTCGTTCAATAAACTCTCCTACCTCTCTGCCACGCTCACCGATCAAGGCGATTACATTGATGTCCGCCTTGGTATTTCTTGCAAACATACCGAGCAATGTACTCTTTCCAACACCGCTTCCTGCAAAAATACCAATACGCTGTCCCTTTCCAATTGTAAGGAGTCCATCTACAGCTTTCACTCCCAAAGGCAGTACCTGTGAGATCATACTTCTTTTCAGCGGATCCGGCGATTCCGCCTCCACCGGATACACCTCTGACAAATTCAACTGTGTTCCGTCCATCGGTCTCCCGAACCCATCGAGTACCATACCCAAGAGTTCAGGTCCCACCTGCACCGATAGTGGTTCTTTCGTATTCTCAACCGTTGCACCAAGACCGATTCCGTCTACATTTTCAAACGGCATTAACAAAATACGGTTATCACGAAATCCAACGACTTCAGCCATAACCGTCTGTAATCCATCCTTTGATGTAATCCTGCACAGATCATTCAAGCGGGCCGTAGGGCCCACAGACTCGACTGTAAGTCCTACCACTTTTGCCACCTTGCCAATCTCTTTTACAAAGGATTTATGTGTTAAATTTTCATATTTTGAAAAATCAATCATCTCTGTGCCTCAAATTATTCTGCAACAGCAAGCATCCGGATATCCCTTGCCAGATTGATCAACTGCTCATCCAGACTACAATTCACGATTCCGTTATCCGTCTCAATCAGGCATTGATTTTTTGCAAGTTTAGGATCCGCAATCACATCAATTTCGATTGCCGGATTATTCGAACCATAAATCCGGTCCTTTCTTGAAGAAACCAGTTCAAAATCATCACCGGATACCTTGATCACAAAATGCATACTATCTTCTATATCCCGCATTGCCTTATCAATCAGATATACCAGCACATCCTTTTGTTCCTCCACGACAATACCGATCAATGCCTGAATCAGATGAATACTCACATCTGCCATTTTAGGCTCTGCTTCATACAAAAACATCTCTTTTTGCGCATTGTATTCCGCAATGAGTTGTTCTCTCTGTTGGTTCAAAGCTTCCTGATCCCTGGCCAGCTGTGCCGCGGCCTCTTGTCTGGCTTGTTGCTGTCCTTCCTCATAGCCTTTTTTATAACCATCCTTTTCCGCCTCAGAAAGAACATCCTGTGCCTGCGCCTTAGCATCTTCCAGTATCTGTTCTGCCTGTGCTCTTGCATCCTCAACCATAGAATCTGCAAGTGTTCTTTTTTCTTCAAAATCCGGATCCTGCAATTCTTTATCATTTATAATATCTTCCAACTGCAGATCCTCTAAATTGTCCTGCTGTTCCTCTATGCTCCTGATCACCTTTCCAGGTGCAGATGCCGCAAACAATCCGTTCGAATCAATCACCAGTCTGTTGTCATCTGAAAATGCCACAAATCCTGACTTAATTATATTAGACAACGATCTCGTCACCTCCACCACGTGAAATCACGATCTCGCCCGCATCTTCAAGCTTCCGAATAATATTTACAATCTTCTGCTGTGCATCTTCTACATCCTTTAATCTCACAGGTCCCATATATTCCATATCTTCCTTGATCATAGACGCAAGACGGGATGACAGATTATCAAAGATCACCTGCTGTACCTGTTCATTTGCACTCTTTAATGCCACTGCAAGCTCATTATTATCCACTTCTCGGAGTACTGTCTGAATTGCACGATTGTCAAGCATAAGAATATCCTCGAAGACAAACATCTTCCGCCTGATCTCATCTGCAAGCTCCGGCTCTTCAATCTCCAATGTCTCCATGATATGCTTCTCTGTACTTCTATCTACGGCATTCAAAATGCTGACAATTGCATCAACACCACCCACAATTGTGTAATCCTGGTTCACCATAGCAGCAAGTTTACGCTCTAAGACCTTCTCAACCTCTTTGATCACATCAGGAGATGTACGATCCATCATGGCTATACGCTTTGCAACATCTGCCTGCTTCTCCGGCGGCAGAGAGCTGACAACCGCAGATGCCTGTCCGGATGGAAGATACGCTAAGATCAAAGCAATCGTCTGTGGGTGCTCATCCTGAATAAAACTTAAGAGCTGTGTTGTATCTGCCTTTCTGACAAATTCAAACGGACGAACCTGAAGCGATGCTGTCAACCGTCCAATCACATCTCTTGCCTTCTCTTCGCCAAGCGCCTTATCCAACAGTTCCTTCGCATATCCAATACCACCTTCTGCAATATACTGCTGTGCAAGACACACTTCATAGAACTCATCCATAACAGCATCCTTTAACTCCGGAGCAATACTTCTTGTATTCGCAATTTCCAGCGTCAACTGTTCAATCTCATCCTCTTTCAGATGCTTAAATACATTGGCAGACTTCTCCGGTCCTAACGAAATCAACAAAATAGCTGCCTTCTGCACTCCACTGATATCATCTATTGTCACACTCGATGCCATATGATCAACTCCAATCCTCATTCAGCCAGTTACGAAGCAACGCTGCAACTGCCTCCGGGTTCTCATCTACAAACTTCTCAATCTGCGTTCTTGTTGCAGACTTATCACTAAACTCAATATCATCCAATGTCTGATTTTCTTTTGTCGTAGCCAGCAGCTGTTCTACGGATAATTCAGGTTCTAACTCTACTACCTCTACAGGCTTCATACCCTTCACTACAACAAAGACGATCAAACCAACGATCAACGCAGCAAGGATCAACTGCAGGATCCGTTCAAATGACCATGATGACGCAGGCTTGTCATAGAAAATCGGTACATCATATGCCAAAATCGAAATATTTGCTTCATCAATCCCGGTAGCCTTTGATGCCAGTGTCAAAATGCTGTCATCTACTGTTGTCAGAACCGGATCTGAATGTGCTGCCTTATACTCCTCATAAGTCGTATCCTGCAACAATCCCTGTTTCTCCATATCCTCTTCGTTATAGATGACATAATGGGATAGTACAATGCCGGCACTGGAATTCGTAAGATTCACAGTTCCAACAGGCTCTACCTTCTCTGTCACTGTGCTGCTTGTTGCATATTCCTTTCGATTGACCGCAACCGTATTGTTTCCTGAACCTGAATTTAATAGATTTGTATCTGTGATATCCTGTCCGTTCGCATCAGTACCTACAACATCCTGTATGCCTTCAACATTTTCAGCCTCATAAGTATATAAGTTTGTCATTGGGCCTGTATTATCTGTATCATCGTCATTAGAATAGTACTTTGTGTCTGTTGTCTTATCCGCATTTAATTTCACATCTAAGTGCATCGCCACTTCCGCATCATTATATACACCTGAACTAATCAATACATTTCTCACTGCGTTTGCATATGAATTCTCAACCTGAGCTTTAATTTCAAGTGCATTGCTCGCATTGCCGCTTACAGCATTGTTCTCACCCGAAAACAAAAGTTCTCCGTTCTGGTTCAAAATACGGACATTATCCACAGAGGTACCCAGTGTATTGGCCGCATAGCTTGCGATCGTAGATGCATCCTTCGTAAATTCATCGGTCGTTGCCAGCATAATGCTGACCGTTGCCTGTTTATCATCCTTGTAGATCGAACTCGTGGAATCCGGAATATAAACCGTCACATCTGCGGTCTTCACACCCTTGATATCTTTTAGCACCTTCTCCATACTCTGCTGTGCATCAATCCGGTTCTTAACCTTACGATCCGAATCCGTAGTACTCATGCTATTGTTCCACAGCCAGCTGCTATCCTCGGATGCCGTAGAGGTAATGCCGTTCTCACCTAGCAGAAGCTTCGCATCGGATTCCTTTTTCTTGTCCACACTGATCACGGTTGCATCTGTGCCGCTTGCGCGGACTGCAATATTATTCTCCTCCAACAGCCGCTTCGCCTCCGCTGCATCTGCCGTCGTCTCAAACACATCCAGCTGTACATATTGCGTACGGGAAAATACAGCAATCATAACTGCCAATGCAAAGATCACAGCTGCGATCACACATATAATGATCGTCTTTTGTTTACTTGTATATCTGTTCCAGAACTCGACCAATCGTCCCAGAACCCCTTTTAATCTCTCGACCATATCTATCTCCAACTATATCTTCTCACACTGACATTATAACTGCATATTCATCAGTTCCTTGTATGCATCTACCACGCTATTTGTAATGCGAACGGTATACTGTAACGCAATACTTGCTTTCTGTTGTGCCAATGCCAGATCATGTGTACTCGTCGAATACCCCATTGCAAAATTGAGTTCCGCCTGTTCTGCCTTTTTTTGATACTGGTTTGTCTCTTTATAGAGTGACACTGCCGAATTCAATAAACTGTCAAATGCCTGTGTATTATCAGAATTCACCTTGGTCTCATTAGACGAAGAACCTGAAATACCATTTGTTACAAGATCTACACCTGTTACCTGCATCTACCTATCCTCCGTAAAACTAACTCTCCATCAATGACAAGCCCTTATTCGCCATAGCCTTGCTGGCGTTAAAACTCGTTACATTCGCCTCGTAGATACGGGATGCGTCTATCATATTCGTCATCTCTGTCACTGTATCTACATTCGGATATTCCACATATCCATCCTCATTTGCATCCGGATTCTCCGGATCATATACCAGTCTGAAATCAGATTGATCCTCTGCAATCTCAGCCACTTTCACTCCGCCCGGTGTATAGGTATTCATCTTATTATACAGTACCTGATCAAAACCGGACAGTCCACCCTGCTCTGCCATCACAACCATCTTTCTGCGATACGGCGTACCATCCTCTGTTCTGGTTGTATTCGCATTGGCTATATTCTCAGCAATCGTGTCAAGCCTGAGCTGCTGTGCCGTCATACCGGTAGCTGCCACACTCATACCTGTAAAAATTCCCATCTGTCACCCCTCCTATTTTGCAAGTACACTCTTAATTCTTGAAAATTCCTGCGTCATCTGATCCACTAAGGCATCATATTTGATCTTGTTCTCTGCAAGATATGCTTCCTCAGTATGTACATCCACATTATTGCCATCTTCCCGATATGACAACGAACTGTGATCCGTATAAGTAATCGGTTCATAGTCCTCGCGATTGTCATTGACCGCCTGCACCTTACTGTCAAGCGATTGACTTCCATACATTGCTGACTGCAAAATCCCCTCAAACGCAACATCTTTGCGCTTATAATGCGCCGTACCTACATTGGCAATATTGTTCGCCAATACTTCCTGCCTTGCATTCGTTGCGTCTGCAGCAAGATCAAGCATATCAATATAATTATAAATACTGGAATTAATCATGTTTATCAACCCTTTCTCAAATCTGCTGATAAAGTCATTTATACACACAAAAGGACTTATGGCTGTACCACAAATCCTTTTGTCTCATTCATAATGTGCGGTCCGAAATCCATTTCGGGTCTGCCTGTATGCTAATGATTATTCAGCTTCGCTAATTCATCGAACACTACATCGTTTAATACACGGATGTAAGTACCCTTCATGCCGGACGATCTTGACTCAATCACGCCAGCACTTTCAAACTTTCGCAATGCATTCACGATCACCGAGCGTGTGATACCAACCCGGTCCGCAATCTTGCTGGCAACCAAAATGCCTTCATTGCCATCTAATTCGCTGAATATATGGGTAATCGCTTCCAACTCTGAAAATGAAAGTGTACTGATCGCAGACTTTACAATCGCAATTTTCCTATTCTCCTCTGCATTCTCCTCATTTACAGAGCGCATCATTTCCAGACTGACAACCGTATTGCCATATTCCGCCAGAATAATATCATCAATCTCATACTGGCAGTCCATCTTATACATAAATACTGTCCCAAGTCTCTCCCCAGCGATATCAATCGGTGTAATGATTGCCTGATATCTCCCAATATCTACAAATTCAAAACCAAGCGTTGCCAGATTCACATTCTCTTTCGTCGACAGAACTGACAAGAGCCGTTCATTGAGCATTTCATCAATATGCCCTCCAACTTCATCTTCAATCAGTTCAGAAATCTCTGCAATCTCCGGACGGTTATGAATTCCAAGCACCTTACCTTTTTTGCTGATTACCAGCACATTCGACTCAAGTATCTCGCCCAGCACCTCACAGATGTCATTAAATACTACCTTGTGTGAATTGTTGTTATGTAACAGCTTGTTTATCTTTCTTGTCTTGTCCAACAATTGAACGCTCATAGACATCCTCCTAAGTACAACAGCACTAAACATACGGAAACACACAATCACATGTGAATCAATCTGACATTACACTACTACAATGTCCATAATACCACATTTCCCATTCTATAACAACACAAATTTCAGTCCACTACTCTGCATTTTCCGTTTTCTTTTTATCCAGAACATACTTACAGGTATCATTCTGGCACACCAGTTTATTTCCCTTTTCCACCATGTAACTCCCACACTTTGGGCATTTCATTGCAGACGGTTTCTGCCATGACATAAAGTCACATTCCGGGAAACCTAAACAACCATAGAATCTTCTTCCTTTTTTTGACATCTTAACAGCAAGCTCTTTACCGCATTTTGGACAGGCTACCCCGATTTTCTCATAATATGGTTTTGTATTACGGCATTCCGGGAAGCCCGGACAACCAAGGAACTTACCATGCGGACCATACTTTACAACCATCATACGGCCACACAACTCGCAAGGCTCATCAGAAACCTCGTCTGCAATTTCAATCTTATCCAGCTCTTCCTCTGCCTTCATCACTGCACCGTGCAGGTCCGGATAGAAATTCCTGACGACCGTCTTCCAGTCAATATTACCCTCTTCAATCTGATCAAACAACGACTCCAGATTTGCTGTGAAATTCACATCAATAATAACAGGGAATGCCTGTTTCATCATGTCATTCACAGCCTCCCCAAGTTCTGTCACATATAGATTTTTATTCTCCTTTGTAATATATCGACGGGCCAAAATAGTTGAAATTGTCGGTGCATAGGTACTCGGCCGACCGATTCCAAGTTCTTCCAAAGTGTGCACCAAAGAGGCTTCTGTATAATGTGCCGGCGGCTGTGTAAAATGCTGTTCCGGCAGCAATTCATTTAATGTGAGCACAGAGTCTTCCGTCACACCGGACAATGATTTATTAGACTCCTCCTCTTCCTTATCCACACCATAAACAGCCATAAATCCATCAAATGCAATCTTAGAAGCAGTTGCTTTAAACGGATAACCCTTCGCTGACATCTTCACGGTCTTAATTGCATATTCTGCCGGCATCATTCGGCTTGCAAGGAATCTGTTATAGATCAGTCTGTAAAGCTTTAACTGGTCATTCGATAACTCACCCGAAAGCATTGCAGGTGTCAGGGACAGATTCGTTGGACGGATTGCTTCATGTGCATCCTGAATATGCTTCTTACTGACTGAAATCATGCTGTCATCAATGACATACTGTTCCCCATAATGTTCAGCAATAAACTGTTTTGCACCATTGTGTGCCTCTTCAGAGATCCGGACAGAATCCGTACGCAGATAAGAGATCAGACCTACAGTTCCTCTGCCCTTTAGATCTACGCCCTCATATAACTGCTGTGCAATCCGCATCGTCTTTGATGTCGTGAAATTACATTTTCTGGCTGCTTCCTGTTGAAGGGTCGATGTTGTAAACGGTTGTGGCTGTTTCTTCGTCCGTCTGCTTTCCTTCACTTCTGATATTGTAAATGTTTCATCCTTTAAGACAGCAACCATCTTATCCAGTTCTGCCTTTGAAGAAACCTTTCCATCCTTCGTACCTGAATATCTGGCAATGATCGGTTTCTTCACGCCCTGACACTGGAACGAAGCATCTAATGTATAGTATTCCTCAGGCAAAAATGCATTGATCTGTGCCTCTCGATCACAAATAATCGACAGCGCAACTGACTGTACACGACCTGCACTCAGTCCACGCTTAATTTTAGCCCACAAAAGCGGACTGATCTCATATCCGACAAATCTGTCGATCACACGTCTTGCCTGCTGTGCATCTACCAGATTCATATTGATCTCCCGCCCCTGCTTAATGGAGCTCTGTACTGCCTTTTTCGTGATTTCATTAAATGTAATCCGCTTATATACCTTATCTTCCAGCTTCAACGCCTTGGATAAATGCCATGAAATAGCTTCCCCTTCCCGATCCGGGTCAGTCGCAAGATAGACTTTGTCTGCTTTCTTCACAGCCTTTCTTAACTCTGCAAGTAATTCTCCCTTGCCCCGGATCGTTATGTATTTAGGTTCAAAATCCTGATCAATATCTATTCCCATCGTACTCTTCGGAAGATCTCTTACATGTCCGCTTGACGCAATTACCTCATACTGACTTCCTAAAAACTTCTTGATCGTCTTTGCCTTGGCCGGGGACTCCACAATAAGCAAATTCTTCGCCATTTCATAACCTCCTGAATTCTACCTTTTTCTCTCTATATGCCTGTCTATAATCGTTTCATATAATAATTCTTAACCGGCTGTTTGATATATCCTTTCAATTCCAATGCCAACAATGCACTCAACACTGCAGATACGGGCATTGCCGTTTTCCCGACAATCGTATCAATATACTCAGCCTCTAAACTCAGACAACTATACACCATTTTTTCTGACTTCGCAAGTGAATATTCTGTCAACTCCGGTTTATGGCTCGAATTATCGTCACAAATATCAGTCCATTCCATATCTTCAAAAATATCCTCTACACAGCTTACGGGTCTTGCTCCATCACGAATCAACGCATTACATCCCTGACTATTTACATCTGTAATCCGTCCCGGTATCACATAGATATTTTTTCCCTGTTCCAGCCCCTGATCTACTGTGATCAGCGTACCACTCCGTTTTGCCGCTTCAACTACAAGTACACCATCACTATACCCGCTGATCAGACGGTTTCGTTCCGGAAAGAGCCTTCCAAGCGGTCTTATCTCTGGTGGATACTCAGAAATAACTGCACCACTCTGCTCCATCCGCCGGTACAAATGATAATTCTGTCTTGGATACATGGAATAGATGCCACCTGCAATAAATCCGGCAGTGTACCCGCCGACATCCAGTGCACCTTGGTGTGCAGCTCCATCAATCCCAACCGCTAGTCCGCTTACCACACCGACATTCTTTTCCGCCAGTTTCCGGGCAAAATATTGTGCACATTCCATTCCATAGGGAGTCGCATTTCTTGATCCCACAATCGCAATATTTTTATGCTGTGAACTTCTTAATCGTCCTTTGATATATAGTGCCGGCGGAGGATCCGGGATCTCCATAAACCTCTTCGGATAATCCGGATGTCCCATATAGACAAAAGTTATATTCTGTTCACACAGCGCTCTCATTAATTTTTCTATTCGTCCCGGATCCTTATCTGCACTCCATTTTGCCATAATCGAATCATTGAGCAGACTCGCCACTTCATAATCCGGCGCCCGGTATATATTTTCCGGTGTCTCATATTCATCTAACAATTTATTGATATATTTTCTTGTTACATCTTTCATGCTGCATAGCCAAAGCCAGTACATATTCTCCGTCATTTTGTCATGCCCTCCATTTCCCGAAATGTAAGAGCCTCCATCAGATGTACCTCTTCAATATTCTCTTTTCCATCCAAATCCGCAATACTTCTCGCAACACGCAATACTCTCTCGCTCGCCCGTGCCGACAGTTTCAGTCTGTCATATGCCATTTTCATTATGCCACGACATTGCTTATCCAGACTGCAATATTCATTTAACAAAGAACCTGTAAGCTGGGAATTGAATAAAATTCCTGTTCCTTCATATCGTTTCTGCTGCAATATATGTACCCTTTGGATCTGTTCTTTTATTGTCTTAGAATCAGCTTCTCCGGAACATGATTTTTCATACAGATCCTCATATTGTACCGGTTCAACCAGCACCTGAATATCCATCCTGTCAAGAATTGGTTGACTGATATGGTTTTGATACCTTTGTCTGGCAAGCGGCGTACAGGTGCAGCGGTTCCTATCCGGATAGAATCCACAAGGACACATGTTCATCGCTGCAACCAGCATGAAATCAGCCGGGAATGTATAACTTGCATTCACCCTTGAAATCGTAACATGTCTGTCTTCTAAAGGCTGCCTTAATACTTCGATCGCATTTCTGTTAAACTCAGGAAATTCGTCCAGAAACAATACACCACGATGTGCTAGACTGATCTCACCCGGTCGCGGAATCATTCCACCACCGATCAAAGCACTGTGCGATATCGTATGATGTGGTGCACGAAACGGACGCCGCTTCATTAATTCCCCGGGGCTGCTTAACATACCACATACACTATATATTTTTGTAAGTTCCAGACTTTCCTGATAAGTAAGATCCGGCAGGATACCCGGAAGTCTTTTTGCTACCATGGATTTTCCGGATCCGGGAGGACCCCCGATCAAAACATTATGCATGCCACATGCCGCAACTGTCACAGCTCTTTTTAAAAACGCCTGTCCTTTCACATCTTTAAAATCATATACACACTCTTTTTCCAATGTCATCATGTCCTCTGCCTCTGTCAGCATCGGGACATTACGAAGAAAATGCGAGATCAAATCCGACAATGAATCTACACCAAACACTTGCATTCCTTTTACCAGTTTCGCCTCTTTCAGATTTGATACCGGTACGATGCATTTGGTGATCCCTTGTCGCATGGCTGCATCTACAATTGGCAATACACCCTTCACCGGCTTTATTGTGCCGTCCAGTCCAAGCTCACCAAGATATAGGTATTGCCGGCATTTCTTCTCATTAAGATACTCATATCCACATAGCACTGCTACCGCAATTGCCAGATCAAATGCCGATCCGGATTTTCTGATATCTGCAGGTGACAGGTTGATCGTGATTCTTTTGGGTGTCATCCGGATCCCGCTATTACGGATTGCATTTCTTACCCTGTCACCCGCCTCCTTTACTTCCGAAGACAACAGGCCTACCAGCGAAAATGCAGGTAGTCCATCACTTACATCAGACTCCACATAGATAATCGCACCATCCACCCCATGAATAGCACCACTCATCACACTGCTATACAAATCACATCATCCTTTCTATTTCATTCCATGTTCATATGCGCACTCTACATCATGCAAAAACACGAACTGCTTTTCAATAGAAATGGGATATGCTGTATAGTAATAGGGATATGCAACAAAAAAAGAAGACATGCAACAATATTGCTGCATGTCCTCTTTGTACTCATATCTTACTGTATCAAAAGCTTCTTGATCTCACTCATAAATGTATTAACATCCTTAAATTCACGATATACCGACGCAAATCTGACATAGGCAACCTGATCAAGACGCATCAGTTCGTCCATTACAATCTCACCGATCACGGTACTTTCAACCTCGCGTTCTTCTAAATTAAACACTGCAGTCTCGATTCTATCCACACATTTTTCAATCTGGTCAACCGATACCGGTCTCTTATGACAAGATTTCAGAACGCCTGACTCGATCTTACTTCTGTCATACGGTTCTCTATTCTTGTCCTTTTTGATCACGATCAATGGAATTGTCTCTACCTTCTCATAGGTAGTAAACCGTCTTCCGCATTCATCACATTCACGTCTTCTACGAATGGATGCATTATCATCAGCAGGTCTTGAATCAATCACTCTTGTATTATCCTCTCCACAAAATGGACACTTCATCTGTTTTCCCTCTCTTTCTCTATCAAGGCCTTTTACTCACATTTGATCAGCACTTCTTCCACATCCACATCAACTAAAACAATATCGGGACCGATTCTGACAATCTTGCAAAATGGTATTACATACTGTCTGCATGTACAAAAACATCCGAAAAACCGTCCCGGTCCGGGTACTATAATTTTCTGAATCCGACCACTACAAGGGTCAAATTCAAGATCGACCACATACCCAAGTCTTACACAATCTCTGCAGTTGATCACTTCTTTTTGACGAAGTTCTGAAAAACACATTTGATCACCATCTGACTTTGCCTGATGCACTCTATACCTACAACATATGCTGCAGACAGACTTATGGTTCCTATTGTATCACCTTCACCGGGCATTTTGCCACGCAGGCTTTGCAATTTGTGCATTTTGCAGGGTCAATGTGTGCAACATTATTATCCATTGCAATCGCCTCATTCGGACAATTTCTGACACATAATGTACAACCGATACAACCGGCATTACAAGCGGCCTTTACATCCTTGCCCTTATCATGGGAATTACATCTGACTACCTGATCCAAGTCATATGTGACCATTTCGATCAGATGTCGTGGACATGCGGCTACACATTTTTTACATGCTCGACATTTTTCCTTATCCACATATGCAATTCCCTTCACTAATGAAATGGCTCCATATGGGCATGCCTTTGCACAGTTTCCAAAGCCAAGGCATCCATAACTGCATGCCTTTGCACCTCCGTTTGGGCTCGTAGCCGCCAATGCACAATCCTGTGGGCCTACATATTCATACAGATCTTTTGCCTCATCACATGTACCTGCACACTTTACCACTGCAACCATTCTTGCCGCAGCCTCTACCTCCACGCCAAGCACTGCCCCGATCTTACCCGCCACATCTGCAGATGCAACCGGACATGCATTTGCCGGAGCTTCCCCTTTTGCAATGGCTGCCGCCAGCCCATCACAGCCGGGATATCCACAACCACCACAATTATTACCGGGAAGCAGTTCTCTGACAGCTACTTCTTTTTCGTCCACCTCAACCTTAAATTTGACCGAAGCGATACACAGAAGAATCGCTAAAATGATACCAACACCACCAACTACAGCAGCTGCAATCAATATCTCTGTCATATTATCGCCTCCTATTTGATCAGTCCAGAAAATCCAAAGAACGCTATTGCCATCAGTCCCGCTGTCAAGAGGACAATCGGTGTCCCACGAAAGCTCTCCGGAATATCATTATATTCAATCTTCTCCCGGATACTTGCCAGAATTACAATTGCAATCGCAAATCCAACTGCAGTTCCGACGCCATTCACAATGCTTTCAAGCAGCCCATATGACTTCTGGACATTCACCAGAGAAACACCAAGAACTGCACAATTCGTTGTGATCAACGGCAGATACACACCAAGCGACTGATATAATGCCGGGACATATTTTTTCAGGAACATTTCTACCATCTGCACCAATGCGGCAATCACCAGAATAAATACAATTGTGTTCATATACTCCAAATGAACCGGCACAAGCAGATACTCATAGATCAAACTCGTAACTGTAGAAGATATGAGCATAACAAAGATAACTGCTCCTCCCATACCAACCGCAGTATCCGTTTTCTTTGATACTCCCAGAAACGGACACAGACCCATGAACTGACTCAACACAACATTATTGACAAGTGCTGCTCCAATCGCAATCAAAATAATCTTCATATGCCTATGCCTCCTTTCCTTCCGTCGTATCAGGACTGTCTACTGTCTCTTTCCTATCCGCATCAGGACCGTCTTCATCTTTGTGATCAGCTTTTTTATCTTTCGGATCTTCTGTTTCAACCGCTGGTTTCTTGCCGAGATCCGAAGATTCCGGTTCAGATACCGAGCCTCCGTCCCCTGACGATTTTCCCGGATCTTTTGTATTTTCTTTTTCCTTAGCTTTCTTCTCAATCTGATCAGTGGATTCTGACTTTGTCGTTGTTGTTTCATCTGCAGCCTCCTTACCGGAATCTACATCCGTGTCATCTAATACAAAAAACCTGCCACCGCACATCATATTCGCACAATGTGCACAATCCTCGCTCCGGCATACATCATATTCCTCTCCGGCTTTTTCTGCATTTCTCATCCTGGCTTTATTCTGAACTGCGATCAAAAACGCCAACACAAAGAAAGCACCCGGAGCCAGAATAAAGATCGTGATCGGTTCATATACCTTTGGCATGATCTGGATTCCAAACACAGTACCTGCTCCCAGCAATTCCCTGAACGCGCCAATGCTGGTCAATCCCACAGTAAACCCAAGCCCCATGCCAAGTCCATCAAATGCAGATGGGATCACAGGATTCTTCGAAGCATAACTCTCGGCTCGTCCAAGGATGATACAATTCACTACAATCAGCGGGATAAAAATTCCCAGACTGTCATTTAGAGACGGCACAAAGCCTTCTAACAAAAATTGTACAACCGTCACAAATGACGCGATTACAATAATATACGCCGGTATGCGGACTCGGTCCGGGATGATTTTTCTCAGTAATGAAATCATCATATTACTCAGTGTCAAGATCACTGTCGTCGTAAGTCCCATTCCAACACCATTGACCGCTGATGTTGTAACCGCCAATGTCGGACACATGCCAAGCATTTGTACAAATGTCGGATTCTCTTTTACGATACCATTATATAAACGCTCTGTACACTTATTCATGACTGCTACCTCCTTCTATACTATGAAAGTAGCAAATGCCGCCATTCACTGCATTTGTGACAGCATTTGTTGTAATCGTCGCACCTGTCAGGGCATCAATCTCATTATCAGCAGTTGCACCATTCTTTGTATACTGGAATGACTCTACATTCTTACCTGCAAACTGCTCATAAAATTCAGATTCCTTTGCCTTCATACCAAGTCCTGCTGTTTCTGAAATTGACAGGAAAGATATTCCATTTACGGTTCCATCCTTCTGAATGCCCAGCGTAAGCTGAATATCTCCGCCATAGCCTTCATGATCCGTGATCGTCATAACATATCCGACAGTCTCCGAATTCTTCACAGCAGTCATCACCTCATCGATCGTAACTGACGATGCATCATAGCCTCCCGTCGATAACACCTGCTCAGCATCCGATGCATCATAAGGCGCAAAACTTTCTGCATCTGCAAAAACTGTCTGATAGGCCTCTTCTTTCTGTTTCTGCTTCTGTTTCGCAATCGGTTTCTCAGTAATACTGTAGATCCAGCCCAGCAGCAGACCAGCCACTGCGGTAATTACAAACAGAATCAGTGCATCTTTTACTAATGTCTTATTCATGTGATTCAGCCCCCTTTCCAAATGGTTTCGGAGCTGTATAACGCTCGATCAAAGGTACAAATAAATTACCGATAATAATCGCATAGGACACGCCTTCTGCAGAAGAACCAAACATTCTGAAACAGAATGTCAAAATCGCAAGCAATACGCCAAACACAATCTTGCCATTTGGCGTGATCGGACTTGTTACATAATCCGTTGCCATAAACACTGCACCAAGCATCAGGCCACCTCCGCATACCTGTGCAGCTACATAATATAACGGATCTGCATGTCCGCCAGCCAGAGCATAGATCAGTACCATCACTGCAAATGTCCCTACATACACCAGAGGGATTCTCGGACTGATAATCTTTCGCACAACCAGATAAATAAATCCCATTAATAATGCTGCGGCAGATGTTTCTCCAATCGTACCTGCAGTACTTCCAAGAAACATAGAAAGCAGATCAACCGTGCCCCCGTTCTTCATAACTGCAAGAGGTGTTGCTGTCGTAACGGCATCGTAGGTAAATGTCGTCATCTGACCTGTAAAAGACAACAGCAAAAAGCATCTTGCACCCAGTGCCGGATTCATAAAATTCTGACCAATACCGCCAAACAGCTGTTTTACGATTATGATTGCAAAAGCACTTCCAAGGATTGGCATCCAGTATGGCACATCCGCTGATAAATTGAACGCCAGCAGCAATCCTGTCACAACAGCGCTGAAATCTCCAACAGTGGATCTTCTCTTTGTGATATATTCAAAAAGCCACTCAAAAAATACACAGGATGCAATACTGATCAGAATAAGCAGCATTGCACGAAGTCCAAAATTATATACACCGACGATACTGGCAGGAAACAGGGCTATTACAACATCAAGCATAATACTGCCGGTAGACTGTCCTGACCTGACATGCGGTGACGAAGAAACTTTCTTTAATTCACTCATGTTCGCGCCTCCTATTTTTTTCTGGACGCCATCACACGGCGTCTGCCTGCACTAATGGATTGTGTCAACGGCCGCTTCGCAGGACATATATAAGAACAACATCCACACTCCATGCATTCCATGCCATCACATGAAACAAAAGCATCCAAATCCCCTCTGGCACTCAATGTCGCAAGTTTCGCCGGCATCAATCCACTCGGACAAACCGATGCGCATTTGCCACAACGGATGCAATTTGATGGTTCTGCCTCTGCTGCAGCATTATGAGACAGACAGAGGATTGCGGATAACCCCTTCACCGAAGGCACATCCAGAGAAACCATATCTTTTCCCATCATTGGACCACCGGCAATGATCTCCGCAGGTTCTCCATCAAGAAACCCTCCTGCAGCCTTCACAAGCTCCTGACAGTTTGTTCCGATCGGCACTTTAAGATTCACCGGATTCGTGATTGCATCTCCTGTCACAGTCACAATTCTGTCCATAAGCGGTTTCCCTTCAATCAAAGCCTCATAAACCGCAATGACAGTATCTACATTATTTACAATACATCCTACATCTGCAGGCAGCATCTTGGAATTCAGTCTCCGTTTCGTATTTGCATAGATCAACTGACGCTCACCGCCCTGAGGATATTTCGTCTTCATAACATTCACTGACAGCTTTTCCTCATCTCTCACTGCTTCAGAAAGAATACGGATCGCTTCCGGCTTATTGTCCTCAATCGCAATAATTCCATGTGCATTTGGAAACAGATTGACAATAATCTTCAACCCTGTGACAAGTTTCCCCGGATCTTCCACCATACGACGGTAATCTGAAGTCAGATAAGGTTCACATTCTGCACCATTCACGATCACATAATCAATCGACTCCTCGTCCTTTGGCGCCAGTTTCACATTTGTCGGAAATCCCGCACCACCCATACCTACGATACCGGCTTCTTTGATCAGGTTTCTGACATCATCACAATACAGATCCTCTAATGGCTGTATGTTTTCATCAAAATCAATACATTCATACAACCCATCATTCTCAATGACAATTGACATCACCATGTTACCACCGGTTGTCCGTCTTGGTTCGATCACTTTCACCGTGCCCGATGCAGATGCATGAATATTCGCCGATATGAAACCGGCTGCTTCTGCAATCTTCTGTCCCCGAAGCACCTTATCACCCTTCTTCACCAGTGGTTTCGCAGGTGCTCCAATGTGCTGGCTCAGCGGATATACCATATCTGATTTCGAATAATACTCCTGAATGGGCTTATCCATGGAAATATCCTTACCATCATAAGGATGAATTCCACCCTTAAAAGTCAACAATCCCATAATACTACCTCGATTCTCTACCATAATATGTCAAAATTACACAAAACACTAACTCATATTGTAATATAAAACAGCAAAAATTACAATATTTTTAACAAAAAAAGAGGTGCAAGATCCTCCTGCACAAGAGAATGCCTGCTTCCCGCAGGAGATGGGGTGCAGAGCGGAGATCTTGAACCTCGCAGGAGATGGGGTGAGTGTGGTCCTGTGGACCATGCGCTACGAACCGACCGAGCCGGAGGCGAGATCTTGAAACCTGGGTTCAGGTCACGCTCTGCTCCAAAACAAAAAAGATATGCAAGAAACTTGCATATCTTTTTGTTTTACATGCAGGAGATGGGACTTGAACCCACACGTAGTCTCCCACGTCAGATTTTGAGTCTGATGCGTCTGCCATTCCGCCACTCCTGCTTATGAGTTTTGCAAACTCACAAACGCTAGTATAACAAGCATTCCGCAATCTGTCAAGGGAAAAAAATAACTCTTCAAATCAGTCTATTTCATTCGGCACAATACCGGTTGCAAACGGGCTGCATACATCGCATCTGCCATGATGATATTGCTCCTTCACAGCCCCCTCGCTGATATCTGCATCCACTTCTACCTTAATCCGGCTCACACCGGCCTCCACCTTTGCATCTAACATATTCACGATCTGATCAATATCCGTCAGTTGATCCATATTTGTCACCTGTCCCTTCTATCTTACTGATCCCGGCAATCACATATACCCCGATTACTTATTGCTCCGACAGCATCTGCATTGCCTGCTCTAATACATAATCTCTCTGTTCCTCGAAAATGGCATGCACGGCATTCTCATCCAGCATCACCCTATGATCCAATGCGACCGTAGCCGTTCCCTTCGCATCGGTATCCAAAAATACACTGCCATCCTTCTGCAATAATAATACAGCAGAATAGGTCAAAGCGCAATCCTCAAATACAACGGCATGGATTCCCTGCCCTGCACATGCAGTTGTCGTAAAGCCCATCACCTCCACATTCGGGAAAGCAGAAGCCACACTGACAAAGTGATCCCCGCCACTCACCGTCTGTGCATTCACCAGCAGAACAATCCGTCCATGTCCCCATAGATTCTGTCCGGTATAAGCAATGCCATCCCCGGTCTGATAGGTTCCATCCGCATTTTTTAAGTATTTTGCTGTTTTTTTGTCAAATATGCCATCATAGGCATAGGTATGCTCTCCCTCCGGGGCAAACAGCTCGAGAAGCACCTTCACATAATCCCCGGAGCCACCGCCGTTACATCGAAGATCCAGGATCAGATTCTGAAATCCCTGCTCCTTATGTGCCAGGATTTCACGCTCCAGCGCATTCTTCATGGCAGTATAGTCTGCACTCTGATAGGTTTTCGCATCATAGGACATCTCCCGCAGCCGAAGAAGCGTGGTATCGTCTGACAAATCCTGCCAGCTGAGATTTGAAATTGCCACACCGGCATCCAGCTTGCCGATGGTATCCTCTAACCGCTTTGTATAGCTTCCTGTTTTTTGCAATGTCACCGCCTGTTGTTCTCCGGCATCATCCAGATATGTGACCTCCACCTGCTCTCCACCCAGACCTGCCACCAGAATCGCAGCATAAAATGCAGCATTTTCCTTGACTGCAAAATTCATGACCGGAACCCGGATCTGCTCCTTCTGTGCCGCAATATCCTTTCCGTCCCATAAGAGAATCTCGGTTCCATCGTGAATCCCTGCCTCGCCGGCGACACAATCCGGCTCTACATTCACGGCAACGGTTCTGCCATCCGACAAGGTCATAAGGGAAAGCCCGTAATCATTCCCATACAAACTGTCATAGGCAGACTGCAGGCTGTCCGCATCCTCCTTTACATAGCTTACATGCATATCGTGAAATTCCGATACAAACGAAATCCATGCCACATCCGCCGCTACTTCATCCTGTGCTTCATAGGCTTCCAAAAACATCGGCTTATATTTCTTTCTTAATATATCAAAATCAATCTGTTTCTCTTCGGTCAGCACATAATGCTTCTCAAGCTCACACACCGCCTGCTCAAACTGTTCTGTATAATCCACCGCCCGGTAATGCGGAGCATTTACACAAATCGCAACTGCAAGGATGGCAAGCAGCACTGCAGCCACGCAGCTAATCTTTCTGATACGCTGCCGCTCCGTGAAGAATCCGGCCAGCAGCACACACACTGCAAGATAAGCCGGAACCATACCGATTTCCACGCCATACACCCCGGCGAGCACCAGACCGGAAACTGCCGGTATCATATACACTGCCCTGAATTTCGTATTCTTATTCTTCTCCGCAAAATCACAAAAGAACCACAGCAGTACGGAAAACACAACTGTCATTCCAATGAAAATACTATCCTCAAACTTCATACCATTCCTCCATATTCCTATACATCAGCCGGCATATTCTATACTTTGTCCCCTATGGCAATCTCCACATTAACAATCATCCTTATGAAAAAACACATATCCCAGCACGAAAAATATTACCCCAAATACCACCGAGCATACAGTCCCCCGGACCACACTGTGCATCGAAATGGTGGTATCATATACCAGAATCTGTCTGCTGCCAGCCAGGGAATATGTATTCCAGACCGAGAAATCGACCAGATCCCGGATACTTCCCAATGCAGACAGACCACCGGCATGAAAGATACCGGATACAAATACTTCACCTGTTACCGCAATCAGAAATCCGATCAGCATCGGTACATAGGCAATATGGACAAGCATCGTAAGACATACCATTTCACAGATCAGCCTGCCGATTGGAAACATCGTAAGACCAATCCTTGCCAGCACATCCCACACTGTCAGTATCTCTCCCATAGAACCCATATTGCCAAGAACCATAACCGGAACCAGCATCAGAAGGAAGGCTCCTGTAAGTCCTATGAAAAGACTGACGAGAACGCGTGACAGATACACCTCCCATCTGGTATACCGCCCCATGATTTCATAATAAATGGTTTTATCCATAAAATTATTGCCACACACAATACCCACGACGCAGCAGGCAAACCCTGCACCTAACAGCACAAGAAATATTATATTCTGCGCCAGATAATCCCCAAGAGGAAACCGGATCTGATAATTCGTCTCACCGCCCCAGATCGTAAACTGCATCAATAGCAACAAGCCAAAACAGATATAGAGCAGACGATTCTTCCTTAATTCATATAACTGCGACCTGATCATATCTTTCATACTACATCACTCCATATCTCTTTTTTTCACAATGCCATATCCTGCCAATATATAAAATACACTGACTGCAGCCGACACAATCAAGGTGCCTGCAACCTCGCTGCCACGCATGGCAAGCTTATATACATTGATCTCCTGTCCGTTTATCACCTGCGGTGCATAATTGCTCTCCCCCATCAGGTCAAACAGTCTGACCACACCGATCATATTATCTGTGACAACCTTGATATCACATATTTCTCTTACGATGAGCACCAAAAACAGTGAAAAACCAATACCTATATAGGAAATAAACATGGCAGCATAGCTGTTACGAAGCAGAACACTGCAGAAATTCACATAACATATGATCCGGACACACAATAACACCGCTTCCAGCAATTCAACCATTTCCCAATAAAAGGATACCTGTCTGCCATATCCATGCCAGATCGTGACGACCACTTGCGGAATCAGGATCAGGATGGATAACACGCCAAGGATCAACAGCACACTGAGTAGCAGTCTGCCAAAATAACATTCTGCTCTCGTATGACCTGCAAGCATTTCATAGTTGATCGTCTTGTTATTATAATCTCCACCGCATATTCTGGATGCCCACAGGATCGGCAGAGCAACCATCATGACGGCATACAGATGCTTCATGTCAATATAAAAAATACCACCATTATCCGTACTGATACCGCCATCCGCGAGCAGAAAGACACCGATCACTACAGCGAGCAGACAGCTATAGATCATATAAGAATCTTTTTTAAGCTGATACCATATTGCCCTGATTATGTTCGCCATCGTTCTCACCTTCCATATGCATGTAATACTGCTCCAGATTTGCCTCACAGATATGCAGCTCCACGGGAACCACATCATGTGCATATAATGTCCTGCTAATCTGCTCCTGACAATCCAGTTTCTCATATACACGAATGCTGCCATCCTCCTCCACATCATAATCACGGATTCCAAGCTCCTGCTCTAATACGGTCAAAGCCACTGCATCCTGATTCGTATGGATATGATAATACTTCTTACATAACCGCTGCAGCTCGTCCTGTGATACCTGCTGTCTGATCTGTCCATCCTGAATAAAAATATAATCCGTACACAGCAGTGCCAGCTCACTTAAAATGTGTGAAGAAATCAAGATCGTAATATGCTCCTCCTGATTGAGCCGCAAAAGCAGCTCCCGGATCTCCACAATGCCTTCCGGATCCAGACCGTTCACCGGCTCATCAAGCACCATGATCTCCGGCTTGGAAAGCAGCGAAATCGCAATCCCCAGCCGCTGTTTCATCCCCAATGAAAACTTGCTGACCGGCTTTTTCCCTACCTCTGACAGCCCTACAAGCTGCAATACCTCGTCCACACGTCCGGCATCCGGTATCCCTTTTTGCAGTCTCTGTTTTTCCAGATTCTCTCTCGCAGAAAGTGCCTGATTCGCATATGGGGTTTCAATCATAAAGCTCATTCTGCCCCTTGCCTTTGCCAGCTCCTTCTCAGACCTTCCCCCATATATGGAAATCTCACCTCCTGTCGGAAATACTAATCCCCCAAGAATCTTCATGATCGTCGTCTTCCCAGCCCCATTCGGACCAATCAAGCCGCATATCATACCCTCCCGGATCGCAAAGGAAGCCTGTTTTAACACCTTATGCTTCATATACTGCTTCTCCAGTGCCTCTGCCCGGATAATCACATTCGCCATATTTTTCCTCCCTGTTAAACACCGCATATTTCTATTCTGTGGTCTATCATAAAATGAAACCTTAAAGAAATTCTTAAATTGCTAAAATATATACATAAAAATAAGCCGCCAGTGTACGCCGGGCGGCTTACCATATCATCATATCATTTACAGGCACATTCCATCTGCATCTCAATATAGAGCCTGTCTTCCTCAATCCATGCCCGAAGCGGCATATCCTGCTTCCCTGCAAGCAGCTTCACGATATAAAGTCCCAGACCTGCACCCCCCGATGCACGCTCCGATTCAGCCTGATAGGTACGTTCAAACAGATGCACCGGATCCATATGGACACCGGGTCTGACCGGATTCTCAAAACAGATCCTGCATTTGCCATCCGTCTCCTCAGAAGCTGTCTGCATGGTAATGCGAAAGGTATTCTCCGCATATTTTATCATATTGTTGAGCAGATTATAAAAGATCCGCAGCAAATATGTCTCATTTGCCCGCACAAAAACCGTCTGCTCCGGCAATCTGATCTCCGGTGTCAGACCATGCTGTCTGATGACTGCCTCATGCTCCACAATAAACTGCATCATCAGATTCGTGACATTGACATCCGTAAGTGCCGCTTTCCTGTCATCACACTCTAACACTGCCATCTCAAAAAATGCATCTACCGTTTCCCGCAGCATATCCGTCTGCCGGCTGCAATTTTCGATATAACCATACTGTTCGTCAGAGGGATCCGTCCGGGCAAGCATCTGTAGATTGCCCTTGACCACAGTCAACGGCGTCCGCATATCATGTGCAATATCCGAAATGGACTGCCTGAGCACCGCCTTTGCGCTGTCCGTCTCATATTTCAGTTCCTTCTGATAATCCAGATTGCGGTTAAGCTGTGTTACCAGTGCATTCAACTGTGTATCCATCAAATCAATCCGGATCTGGCTGTTATTGTCCGGCTGCAATGTATTCTCCAGATCTCTACAGATCTGCTTCATCTGCCGTCTGATACGATACCGATAGCCTAGCAGCCATATACATAGTACAGCCAATATCATCACGATCCCCCAAGCAATCATATCTGCTCCTCTCTCATCCGGTATCCAATCCCCCAGACCGTCTCAATATACTCTGTTCCTGTAACCTTTTTAAGCTTGCTTCTTAAATTGCTGACATGCACATTGATCGTATTATCTTCATAGTAGTATGGCTGCCCCCAGACAGACTCATATAGATTTGCTTTGGAAAATGTCTTTTTCGGATACTGCATCAGCATCTGCAGGATCTGATACTCCTTTGCGGTCAGGGAAATGTCCTGTCCCCGGTATGTAACACGGTGCGCATCTGTATACAGACACAGCTCCTGATAGATCACACACGCATCTGCTGCCGCATTCTCCTGCGGGATACGGCTTCTTCGTAATACCACTTCCATCCGCACCAGCACCTCATCAAGATCAAACGGCTTTAACAAATAATCATCGGCACCCATCCGCAGTACTGCAAGCTTCGTCTCCTGCTGTGACTTTGCGGACAGACAGATGACAGGAGTATCCGAAAATGTGCGAAGCTCCGTAATCAACGCTTCTCCGCTTTTGTATGGCAGCATGAGATCCATCAGAATCAGATCATAGGGATTCTGCCTGAGCATCACGGATGCCTGCCTGCCATTCTGGGCAACTGCTACCTTGTACCCATGTTCCGTCAAAAACCGAGATAACATATCCCTGATTTCACGATGATCCTCCACGATCAGAATATGTAATTGCGTAGTTTGACACATCATAACATGACACCCCGGATACTGCAGTTTTATAATAATGAGAACCCAAATCCAAACACTGGCTCTCTCAATCACCTAGAACATATCAAAATAGTATAATGTGGCCCCTGAAAAGTCAAGATATGGCTACGACAAGAAATCAAACTTTCTCAAAGCCGCAAGTTATGATATAATATGGGAATAAATAACATGTCAAACAATGACAATATTTACGAAATACAGTTTTACAAACTTACACTTAGGAGGCATATACTATGGCTTGGTATGACGAGGCAGTTTTCTATCACATTTACCCACTGGGGCTTACGGGGGCTCCTTTCGAGAATCCTTATGGAGATCCGGTTCACAGACTCCGGGACATTTTCCCATGGATCGACCACATCAAAAATATCGGATGCAATGCGATCTATATTGGTCCGTTATTTGAATCCGTTGGACACGGCTACGAAACTACAGATTATAAGAAGTTAGACAGTCGTCTTGGTGACAACCGGGATTTGACGGATTTTGTGAAAGAATGCCATGCACAGGGCATCCGTGTGATCTTAGATGGTGTATTCAACCATACCGGAAGAGACTTTTTTGCATTTCAGGATATCAAGAAGAACCGGGAGAATTCCCAGTACAAAGACTGGTACTGCAATGTGAATTTCTGGGGCAATAACGAATACAACGATGGTTTTTCCTACGATAACTGGGGCGGATACAATCTGCTCGTCAAATTAAACCAACGAAATCCGGCTGTCCGGGATTACATTCTGGATGTTGTCCGCTTCTGGGTCAGTGAATTTGATATTGATGGGATCCGGCTGGATGCCGCGGATGTATTGGATTTTGATTTCATGAAGGCACTCCGGGGACTTGCCAACGAGGTAAAGCCTGAGTTCTGGCTGATGGGTGAGGTCATTCATGGTGACTACACCAGATGGGTCAATGAAGGTACCCTGCATTCTGTCACCAATTATCAGCTGCATAAGGCATTGTACTCAGGACACAATGATCACAATTACTTTGAGATTGCACACACGGTCAAGCGTCTCTATGATATGGGTGGCAATCATCCGGAGGGTCTGAAGCTCTATAATTTCACAGATAACCATGATGTAGAGCGTATCTACACCAAGCTATCTAACAAGGCACACTACACGCCGGTGCATATTCTCGAATATACATTACCGGGTGTTCCTTCGATCTATTACGGCTCCGAATTTGGGATTGAGGGCAAGAAGGAGCAATGGTCAGATGCTTCGCTCAGACCTTGCCTGAAGCTTTCCGACTACAAGGATGCGACCATCAACAATCCTTGCACGAAGCTGATCGCCGCACTGGGCAAAGTGCGCCAGCAGGTGAAGGCACTCTCCTACGGAGATTATAATCAACTGTTTTTGACAAACAGACAATATGCATTTTCCAGAAATTATAATGGAGACAATGTGATTGTGACCGTCAACAATGATGACAGCGATTACACCATGACACTGCCTTGTGGCAATGCAACGGTATATATCGGTGCCCTTTCCGGACAGGAGGTTTCTGTCAATAATGGCAACATCTGTGTCAATGTCAAAGCCAACTCCGGTGACATCTGGATTCCTAAGACGGAGCAGATCCATTTACCGGATTCGTCTGTTTACGAAACGGCGCAGGCACCTGTGTCTGAAGCCGCACCGGTGGACACACCTGCCACAGATTCGGCTCCTTGTGAAGCATCTGCCACAAATACAGATGATACGATGCAGCAGACAAAGACATCTGATACAGACAATGCTGCGCAGCAGACCGAGATATCTGACGCAGACAATGCCTCACAACAGGCAGAAACGCCGGTCACAGATACTGCTGCACAACAGGCAGAAACACCTGTCACAGACAATGCAGAATTTGAACGCGGCAAAATTGCAGGTCTGCAGGAGGCAATCATCGCCATTATGGAAAAGAACGGCTATGTCACAGACCAGATGAGACAGGATGTCTACAACAACACCCATCATGATTCTTTGATCAACTGGGTAAAGAGCTTCCATTAGCACATTTTATGAATTCGGCTGGTAGGCATCGCCTACCCCGAATTCCGTATTTGACATCAGAATATCAACTCTTGGATTGTGAATATAGGTATCATAATAATATTTTTTGAAAAGCCGGATTACAGTTGGATCCGGCTTTATTTTTGTAGAATTCTCAACCATAATATTGATGCATATCCGCTTAAAATACTGAAGACCCGTCTTAATATCATATCCCATGGATTCCACCGTCTGACCTGTCAGTCCAAATAAAAGGCAGACTTCATCCGCATAGTTTGCGATTTCTCTCGGATCTTCTGTATCAATCCCCTTTTTCATGACAGCTTCACGAAATGTATGATCAAAGGTTTCAACACCCATTTTGACTACAAGGGTAATCCCAGCCTCCTCAAAATAACGACGCATTTTCTCGATCTGATCCCGGTACATCCAATGAAACTCTACATGTAACTCCGGAATATTTTTCGCCACGCAGATTTCACGCACCAATGCAATCGTCCGGTCATCCAACTCACAAAAGCTTCCCGAATTGATCACTTCCAGACATCTATGAACACCTGTTACTTTCTTTAGTTCCTTTTCATTGCATAAATAATTTGCATTTTCATCCAGATTATAATCCAGATGATAATCACAAAATGTACAACGACGCCATCCGCAACCTCTTCCCCGAAGCAGCAGAATCTCTCGTGGATTCTTATCTTCTATCACACTATATCGGTTTGACGGTTCTTCAATACTCATAATCTGCTCTCTTTCCTTATCATGATCCTATACGGTTTCTGTGCTCCGATATATACCTCGCCAGATACACATATGGCGTATCCAGTAAGCTTGTTGCAATAAAGATGACATAGCTTGATAAACAGATACTGATCAGTGTTGACATATCATACATGCCCCAAAATGCGCCAAATGTATACAAAACGGTATTTAACAGCTGCGAGATCAAAGTAGATCCATTATTCCGAAGCCACAGCATCTTTTTGGAATCTCCACATTTATCTGCTGTCAATGCCCACCACTTATGATATGCCCACACATCAAATTTCTGTGAAACCGCATATACCAGAAGGCTTGCTAACAGCAATCTTGGTGTATTGGAAAAAATAGTGTGGAATGATGCAGATGCCCAATCCTGTGTTGACGGCTCATATAAAAGCCATGATTGGGATATCACAATAAATGCCGCCGAGGTGCAGATTCCCAGGGTTACCGCCCGATTGGCATCCTCTTTTCCACAGGTTTCACTTAATATATCCGTGATCAGGAATGTGGATGCAAACAATATATTGCCAAGTGTCATCTCCATGCCAAATGCATGCACCATCAATAATACCTCTATATTTGCTGTGATCGTTGCAAACACGGTAAAACAATACAAACCCATTTTCCCAAAAAAACGATATGCCAGCAATACGCCGCCATATACAACCAACAATGTTACAATCAATAAAATCTCATTCATTTCCTTCATGTCCTTTCTATGCTTCTCTTTGGAAACGAACCATCTGCATATGCAAAATAAAAAAGCACGCTAAGAAATAGCGTACTTTTTATTGTTGTACATACATTCCCTAGTTTTGTTTATAGACAGGATGGTTACGAACTGTCTTTCTATATTCACACGATGGCTATTATATTGGATTTCGGATAAAAAATCAAGCATAAATCATTTACTTTTCCATGCTTTTTCATCCAGTTCTTCCTTCAGTACCTCTACCTCCTGTGCGATCTCTTCCACATCTTCTTTCATAAACATAATCAGGAAGCCGATCAACAGAAGCAGGCAGGAAATCCAAATGGTACGCATCCCCATGACACCAATCAGATACCCTCCAAATCCGGCACCCACAGCAAACATCACAATAATACCCAGATAGCACAGTGTCTTATGTAACACCTTTCTATCTTTCGTCTTGGCATAGGCACACAGAGACTCCATACCACTTCTGATATTGCCGATACACATGGTACTCGCAAATGCATAGCCATTGACCTTCCGGAATGTCTGCACCTGCATGGCACACGCAAAGGACACCATGCCATTTGCCACCAGATTCCATTCCTGTGGCACAAACCCTACAATCAGCAACAATATCATCTCAATCAAAAGCACCAACTGTCTCCAATGGATCCGCTGTGCTTTCTGGTATTTTATCCGGATACCTTCTGCGGCAATAATGCCAAAGGAGAAAAAAATTAACGGTACCATGTAGTGCATTGCCAGTCTCCAATCACGATTCACCACACTCTGGCTGAGCAGCACGATATTGCCGGTCTGTGCATTGGCAAATACCCTTCCTCTGAATATGTATGTATATGCATCCTGTAGACCACCTGACAAAGATAAAAAAACGGCTGTAATAAATGATTCCGACATTTGTCCATGTTTTCTCTTCATCATGACATCCCCTTCCATTCTTGAATTTTGAATCCTTATGCATTATACTATGGAATTGGCAATATGTAAATAAAACATATTGGCCTTACATTTCAGAAAAGAAGGTTTCATGATGAATAAGGATTTAACGGTAGGCGATCCACAAAAAGTATTATGGGCATTCTGCCTTCCCATGTTCGGGAGCATTATATTCCAGCAATTATACAACATTGCCGATTCTCTTGTAGCCGGCAAATGCATTGGTGAAAATGCACTGGCCGCAGTCGGCAACAGCTACAATATTACATTGATCTTTATCGCGTTCGCATTCGGCTGCAACATTGGCTGTTCTGTGATCGTTTCCCAGTTCTTCGGAGCAAAGGATTACAGAAGCATGAAGACAGCCGTCTACACGACACTGATTGCCTGTGCCGTATTATGTGCCATACTGATGACAGCCGGCTTCATAACCTGCGAGGGCATGCTGACCCTAATGAAAACGCAGCCGGAAATCATGGCAGACTCCCTATTATATCTGCGCATTTATATATTAGGACTTCCGTTTTTATTTTTCTATAATATTGCAACCGGTATTTTCTCTGCACTTGGAGATTCCAAGACACCATTCTGGTTTTTAGCATGCTCGTCTACGGCAAATATCCTGATTGATTTTCTGTTTGTAAAGGGATTTCAGATGGGAATCGCAGGTGTAGCCTGGGCAACCTTTCTATGTCAGGGCATCAGTTGTATTTTATCCATCATTCTGGTATTGAAACGGATTCACAATATCCGTTCTGCTGAAAGGCCTCAGATTTTCTCATTTAGAATGTTTCAGAAGATTGCCTATATTGCAATTCCCAGCATCCTGCAGCAATCCTTTATATCGGTCGGAAATATGCTGATCCAGGGACAGATCAACAGCTTTGGCGTATCGGTGGCAGCCGGCTATTCCGCTGCCGTAAAATTAAACAATCTCGTGATCACTTCATTTACCACGATCGGAAATGGTATTTCTAATTTTACTGCTCAAAATATCGGTGCAAAAGCACATAAAAGAATCTGTCTTGGCAGACAGGCCGGTCTCAGACTTGTATGGACATTGTCTGTCCCTCTGTGCCTGCTCTATATTGCAGCCGGAAAATATCTGCTGCTCCTCTTTATGGATCAGACATCCACGGAAGCACTCCGCACCGGACAGATTTTCTTATGGATTCTGTCACCATTTTATTTTGTTGTATCTGCGAAGCTGGTTACAGACGGCGTACTCCGGGGAGCCGGAGCCATGAAGGAATTCATGACTGCCACCTTTACAGATCTTTTGCTTCGTGTGGTACTTGCGATCCTATTGTCGAACATCATGAATTCCTCTATCGGTATCTGGTGTGCCTGGCCAATCGGCTGGATCATTGCGACCGGTTTGTCGATTCTGTTCTATCAGAAAGGCTTTTGGAATCAAACTTCTTCCTCTGCTGGCGAGACACCATCTGAAGCAGAATAGCGTCAGGTGCAATACGCTGTCCGATCACACCAAGCTTCATCACCAGTGTTGGCACAATGATCACTTTGTTTCTTCGCATTCCGCACAAAGCCTCCCGGACACAGCGTTTTGCAGAGATGCCCTTTAGTGCAAATGCAACATCTGCCACATCATTAAATTCTGTATCTACCGGTCCCGGACACAATGCCCCAACATAAAGCGGGCTCCCTTCCTCTAGCAGCTCCTGTGCAACCGCCTTTGTCAGGCTGACCACATAGGACTTTGTCGCATAATAGGTTGCCATATACGGTCCTGCCGGCAAAAGACCTGCCGAAGATGCCACATTTAAGATATGACCATATCCCTGCTCCCGCATTTTCACGAGCATTTTCTTAAACAAATGATGCATGGCTTCTATATTCACCCGGATCATGGATACTTCCTTATCCAGTGAGGTTTCATAAAATCGTCCGCAGGCTCCAAATCCGGCATTGTTGATAAAGACATCAATCTGCACAGCTTTCACAATCTCCATTAACCGGCTGCATTCTGTCTGATCCGACAGATCCGCCACAAGGATCCGGCATGGCACCTTCAGTTCTTTTTTCAAAGCTTCTAACCTGTCTCGCCTACGCGCAGTCAATATGAGACGATATCCCTTTTTCGCAAATGCACGGGCAAACTCCATACCGATTCCGGAGCTCGCCCCTGTAATCAATGCTGTCTTCATATGATCACCCCTACCATCTTACAGTTTTGCTCTACTGGCAAAGTTTTGCAACCATCCGGTTGATCACCTTACCATCCGCCTTGCCCTTCAGCTTTGGCATCACAGCCTTCATGATCTGTCCTTTATTTCCGGTTGCAATCACATCAGCAAAATTCTCCTTTAAGAAGGCTTCTACCTCCTCCTCTGACATCATCTTCGGAGCATACGCCTCAAATACTGCCAGTCTTTGCTGATACTGGTCTAACAGCTCTGTACGGTCTGCCGGGCAGGTCTCAATCTGCTCTTTTACACTCTTGATCTCCTTTAAGATCACAGAATCTACCATATCCTCCGGGATCGCATCCCTGCATCCATTGTCAATCCCTGCCTTCTTGGCAGCCGAAACCAATGTCGCAATGCTGTCCTTTCTTGCTTTGTCCTTTGCCTTCATGGCTGCGATCATGTCCTTTTGTAACATCTCTAATGTCATTTCTAATTCCTTCTTTCTTCATTTTATTATATAAACTGTGCCCTGCTTTCTGATCATCCTGCGTGCTCCCGTTTTGTAGGGATATGGATGACCTCTGCTTGGCATTTATATTTGTGATGGATTAATATAATTTCATAGGGTCAAAATCAAATGAGATCCATGTTTTGGCAGGCAGAGACTGTTCCCCCATCACCTGCTCCATAGTATCCTTGATTGCAGTCAACTGACTGTAGTCAGCATGTTTGACATAGACCGCACGCCGATAGATATCATTCACCTTCGAAAGCATTGCATCCGATGGACCAATGACCGTCAAACCTGTCTGATCAAATTCACGCCGAATATAATGAACCACCCCTTCTGACAACTTGTCCGAGATCTGTTTTCGCATAGATGATATCTGAATGACCAGCATATGCACAACCGGGGGATATTTTAACAGACTCCGATAGGCAATCTCCTGTTCATAAAACATATCATAATCCTGATGCATAGCCGAAACGATGCTGTAATGCTCCGGCTGATATGTCTGGATCACAACTTCACCCGCAAGACTTCCCCGTCCCGCACGGCCTGCCGCCTGCGTCAGCAGATCAAATGTCTTTTCATTGGCTAGATAGTCAGAATCATGCAGTGACATATCTGCCAGCACGATGCCAACCAGTGTGACCTTCGGAAAATCATGTCCTTTCACGATCATTTGTGTTCCGATCAACACATCCGCCTCATGTTGATCAAACTTTTCTAAAATCTGTTCATGACCACCCTTATGCTTTACCGTGTCCAGATCCATACGAAGCGTCCTCGCCTGTGGAAATAATCTATGTACCTCCTCTTCCAGCTTCTCAGTACCCATGTGAAAACCTGCAACAAATGTAGAACCACATCTTGGACAATGGCCCCGGTATGGTCTTGTATAACCACAATAATGACACAGGAGCGTATCTTTTCCATGCAATGTCAATGACACATCACAATGCGGACATTTTATTGTCTCGCCACAGCTTCTGCAGGAAATAAAACTCTCATAACCGCGGCGGTTCATAAAGAGCATCATCTGCTCTTTCCGGTCTAATACATTCTGCATTTTGTGCTTTAATATCTCGCTAAATACCGACCGGTTACCATGCTTCATTTCTTCCCGCAGATCCACTAATGTTATATCAGCCATCTGATCCGAAGCTGCACGCTTCGTCAGTTTCAACATCTGGTATTGAGATAATTTCGCCCTTGTGTAACTGGTCACCGATGGGGTAGCCGATCCAAGGATCACACTGGCTCCATGTCTTCTGGCCCGCTCAATTGCCACTTCCCTTGCATGATAACACGGCAATGTCTCACTTTTATAACTTGTCTCATGTTCTTCGTCTATCACAATCAGTCCGATATTGGAAAATGGTACAAACAAGGCAGATCTTGGTCCAATCACGACATCAACCTCTCCATTTTGTACCCGTACATACTGGTCATATTTCTCGCCTTTGCTCAGCTTTGAATTCATGATCGTAACCCGGTCCCCAAAATACCGGCGAAACCGTTTCACTGTCTGATAGGTCAATGCAATCTCCGGAATCAGTACGATCGCCTGTCTTCCCTGACGAATCACATGAGATATAGCCTGTATATATACTTCTGTTTTACCGCTTCCCGTCACACCATACAACAAATAGGTATTCGGATGCCCGGCATTCATATCACTTATAATTCTGTCAACAGCAGCCTCCTGTTCCTCATTCAATATCACAGGAGCTTTCTGTTCAGCATTTGCGGCAAATACATCTCGATATTTTACTGTGCTATCAATCCTGATGGTTCCCTCTTCTTCCATTGCTTTTAAAGTCTGTGTGCTGACATGCAGCTTTCCGGTGACCAATTCATATGGCAATGCATGTTCATCCATCAATTCCAAAAGCAGCCGTTCCCTTGCAGTGCTATGTTTCTTTCTGTATTTTTCTAACCACTGTCCTGCCATTGCATCCGTTAATGTGCAGACAACAGTCCGGCTCTGTAGATGTCTGGTTTTATCCTTTACAGGCAACACAGTCTTTAATGCCTGGATCATAGTCCCACCATACTGTTCCTTAAGCCACACTGCAAGCCCGATCAGTTCAGCCTCCACTCCAACTTGTCCATCACACACAGAATCAACAGCTTTGATCTTATCCTCAGGATAATCGGTCTGATCTGAAAATCCGATCACATACCCATGACGCAATGTATTACCTCTTCCAAATGGAACCATGACCTCACTTCCGAGTCTGATCTGCCCAGATAATAAATCAGGCACTTCATACTGAAATGCCCGATCAATTGCCTCATGAGAAATATCGATTATGATATCCGCATATCTGTTCAACATTCTCTTCCTCCAACACCTCATGAATCAGCTCACGCTCATCCATATGGTACTTCACACCTTTTATGATCTGGTAATCTTCATGTCCTTTTCCGGCTAACACGATCACATCCCCTGCCTGAGCATGCAGGATCACATACCTGACAGCCTCCTTGCGGTCCGGAATCTCTATATATGCACCATCTGTTTTCTCAATCCCTGTTACTATGTCATGAATGATCTCCATTGGATCCTCATCTCTTGGGTTATCCGATGTAATGATCGTCAGATCCGCCATATTACCTGACACTTCACCCATCTCAAATCTGCGGACTCTTGATCGATTGCCTCCACAACCAAATACCGAAATCAGACGCTTTGGCTGATAATCCCGTAAACAATCTAAAATACTCTCCAAACTCACAGCATTATGAGCATAATCGATCAGGATCGTAAACGCATCACTGATTGGGATCAGTTCCACGCGCCCCTTGACTGTAATCGCCTTCAATACCGAAAGGATCTTGTCATCCGGCACTCCCATCGCTTTCGCTACGCAGATTGCAGCAAGGGAATTATGTACGCTGAAATTGCCCGGCATATTCACGATCACATCTGCATGCATGCCGCCAGACACTGTATATTCCACTCCCAGTGTTCCTTTTTCATGATATAACCGGATGTGATCTGCTCTGAAATCTGCATCTGGCTTCACACCGTATGTGATCACCTTGCATGGCACATCCTTCATCATGTAATCCGCATATGGATCATCAGCATTAAAGAATCCCACCTTACACATCTGAAACAACTGTTTCTTCCACATTTTATATTCATCAAATGTTTTGTGTTCATTTGGGCCAATATGATCTTCAGATAAATTACTGAAAATGCCATAGTCAAAATCCACACCTGCAACACGATCCAGCATCAATCCCTGCGAAGAAACCTCCATGACCACACTATCAAGTCCCTGATCTACCATATCTTTCAATGAACGCTGCAAGGTCAATGATTCCGGTGTTGTATTTTCAGACGGTACATGTACATCTCCTATCATGGTCTCAATCGTACCGATCAAACCTGTCTGATGACCTGCCTGTGTCAGCATGGAATGCATCATATAGGTCGTCGTCGTCTTCCCCTTCGTTCCGGTAATACCGATCACTGTCAGTTTCTCAGACGGATATCCATAAAATGCCGCTGCGATCATCGCCATCGCATATCTGGCTGAAGCAACCCGGATTACTGTAACCGTCTGCGGCACATCCACCTCATGTTCCACAACTAAAACAGAGGCTCCCTTTTCCGCCACATCCGCTGCAAAACTGTGACCATCTACCACACTGCCAGGAATGCAGAAAAACAAGTCTCCTGCAGATATCTTTCTGGAATCATTCTGAATGGAAACCACATCTACATCAATTGTTCCCTGCATCAACTGATATTCTATTCTCTCAACTAGCGCTGACAATCTCATACTTGCAACCTCCTTATAAATGAAAAGGGCGAAGCATACGATGCATCAGCCCTAATCCATTTGTTCTATTCCGTTTCTTCCTCATCATCACCCATAATCTTGATCTTGCCGGTGTATAACTCCTCAACCGCAACAGATAATGGCTTTGGCTCTGCAGTCACCTTGATATCCTCTCTGGTCACTTCCTTCGCCGGTTCCTTGGCGTCCGTAACTACGCCTCTCTTCTGAATGATCTGTCTTGCTCTCTTTGATGTCGCCATCACGATGGAATATCTGCTCTGTACAACAGGCTGCTCTCCCGGCTCTACATCGCTGTTTACGACCTCCATTAAATCAGTATATGACGGATGTAACATATTATATGCTCCTTTCTTACATTTGCTTCATAAATCTATCATATCATCTGCTATATACAACAGGTGAAACAATCATTTTAAATATTTTGAAGATCAGATTTGATCTGGCTGATAAACTCAGTTAGATTCTCACGCATGCATTTTCTTGCTTCTATGATCCCATGTACGGTCTCAATGCACACATCCAGATCATCATTCACTACAATATACTCATAAGAATCCATATCCATAGATTCTTCTGCAGCCCGCTTCATGCGCTTATTGATCACAGTCTCTTCCTCTGTGCCTCGACCAGCCAGTCTGTCCCGCAGACATTTTGCGTCCGGAGCTGTTAAGAAGATCAAGACCGCATCCGGATACTGTTGCTTCACATTGAGTGCACCCTGCACCTCAATCTCAAGAATCACATCCCGGCCCTCAGCCAGCTCTTTTTCCACATAAGCTCTCGGCGTGCCGTAATAATTCTCTACATATTGTGCCCACTCAATAAAACCATTATAATCAATCAGATTACGAAACTCGTCCACTGTCTTGAAGTAGTACTCTCTTCCATCTACCTCTCCCTCTCTGGGCTGCCTTGTAGTTGCCGAAACCGACAGGCTGTAGCCATAATCAGCCACCAGACGCTTCACAACAGTTCCCTTTCCTACACCAGAGAATCCGGAAATAACGATCAAGCTCCCCTTCTTACTCATATTCACACTCTCTTTCCTCTAACCAGTTCTACCTGTATGCGACTCTACTCAATATTCTGAATCTGCTCGCGAACCTTCTCAATCTCTGTCTTCAGATCAATTGCCTTATTTGAGATATCCAAAGAATTAGCCTTAGACAAAATTGTATTTGCCTCACGATTCATCTCCTGTGCTACAAAATCAAGCTTGCGGCCTACACTACCGCCTTCCTTCAGAATATCTATCATATTCTGAATATGACTCTTCAATCTCACAGTTTCCTCATCCACGCAGATCTTATCAGCATAGATCACAACCTCTGTGGCAATCCGGCTCTCATCGATCGGTGTTGATCCAAGTAGTTCTGTCACCTTTGCTGTCAGCTTCTCTCTATATTCCTCGATCAACTTGTCTGAGAACGACTCTACATACTCAACCATACCGATCATACCTGAAAGCTTCTCTATCAGATCATCAGCCAAAGCCTGACCTTCTTTCACACGAGACTCCACACAGGCTGATGCAGCCTGCTTCACAGCCTCTTCCAAAAGCTTCCAGATCGCATCTTCATCCGGTGTCTGATCCTCCAATGTAAAAACCTCCGGATATCTCGAAAGTCCTACTGCATCAATTGGATTGGGAATAGAAAATGCATTGCTGATCTCCTGCAGATGCTTCATATACGCAGCTGCAACATCAGCATTATATTTCACATGCATCTGATTCTCTGTAAAATCTTCATATGAAATAAATACATCAATCTTACCTCTCTGCAGGTATTGCTTCAAAGTAGTCCTCACACCACTTTCAAAGAAGCCAAGCTTTTTGGGCATCTTAATATTCATATCGCAGTAACGATGATTCACCGTCTTAATCTCTACGACAATCTTACGTCCGGCATCTTCAATCTCACTTCTGCCGAATCCTGTCATGCTATTTATCATAGGTCCACCTACTCTTTAAATCTATATATTTTCACCGTATCCGTCTTTCGACAGACATTTTCACAATCATCTCATTATTATACATGAAACCCACACGAAATTCAAGACGAAGTACAGATTTACCGCATTGAATCCGAAACCATCTCAATCCCTTGTATATCCGGAGTACTGATCATTGAATAATTCGTATGATAGATCACAAAACCCGGCTTCGCACCCGCCGGCTTCTTCAGCTGCATCCTTCTTGTATAGTCAATCTCCACCTTCGGATTATCCCTGCCAGATGAATAATAGGCAGCCAGCCTGCCTGCTTCCTCGTAGGTTCTGTCCGGAACATCCTCCTGTCCATTTAGTTTCACGATCACATGGGATCCCGGCATCTTCTTCGCATGAAACCACAAGTCATTTCCATTTGCAAACTTAAAACTCAACTCATCGTTCTGCAGATTATTCTTGCCTACATACATATGAAACCCATCAGAAGATATAAAATGCATCGGCTTACTTTTTGCTGTTTTGTGCAGTTTCCCTGCTGTATGCTTCTGTCTGATATACCCTGCCATTGTCAACTCACTCTTGATATCTCTCAGATCTGCCTCTGTCATGGCAATCGCAAGTGCATTTTGTACTGACAATAGATAATTAAGCTCTGATTCCGATTCAGTCACGAGCACAGAAAGTGCTTCGTAAGTCCTTTTCAGCTTATTATATTTAGCAAAGAATTTTTTAGCATTTTCCAATGGTGAAATCGTGTCATCCAAAGGAATGGTAACCTCACTGCCATCATAATAATTAATCGTCTTATAGGATTTTGTTCCCGGTTTGATCTGATAACCATAAGTATTTAACAACTCACCATATATCCGGTATTTCTCGCGCTTATCTGTATCTGCAAGCTGTTTTCTTTGCAGATCATATTTCTTGCTGACACGCTCAATGGCAGTTGACACGATTCTCCTTAGATCAGATGACTTCTGCCTGATCCTGGTCACGGTATCCTTCATTGCATAATAGGAATACAATACTTCAGAAATCGTCTCATAATCCTTTCTCATCAGATCTCCATACATCGTAAGCGGTACTGATGCAAACTCCTTCGGTACATCCGCATCCATGTAGATTGCAGGCATATATCTCCGGTTGATGATATCATCACGCAATGCTCCAAACGCAGTCCATAGTGCAGTCTTCTGTTCCTCCCGCAGCGAAGCAGTTGCTGCGGCACCATCCACTCCGCACCGGAAACACAATTCCTGTCCGGTTACAGCACTGAATCCTGTAATACCGGAATAGATAGCTTTCGCTGTAGGAAGCGGTTGTCCCAGAATTCGCTGTAAAAAGGTCTCCCGATCCACCTCAAACGGCGACAATTTGTCCTGTGCCGGTGGAAATACATACTCGCGCCCCGGCAGAACCTCTCTGACGGAACTGATCTGTGCTCCGATATGCTTGATACTGTCTATGATCGTATTGTCCTCATCCACAAATATGATATTGCTGTGTTTCCCCATAATCTCAATAATGAGCCGCTTATCCCGCATATCTCCCATTTCATCCAGATGTGATATCTCTATCACCAAAATCCGCTCTAAACCCACCTGATAGATACGATTGATTCTTCCATTTCCGATATGCTTGCGAAGCAGCATACAAAAATTCGGGGCAGTCATCGGATTCTCCTTGCTCTCTTTGGTCAGATACACCAAAGGCAGAGATGCAGATGCCGACAACAACAATCGGAAGGTATCTTTCTTTCCGGACTGTTCATCAATTGTCTTCACCACAATATTCAATTCATCATTTTCCGGCTGATAAATCTTGTAGATCCTTCCACCTGAAAGTGTACAATCCAATTCCGCCGCAATATTTGATACTGTAATACCATCAAAAGCCATAAAGAAACCTCATTTCAATATAAGAGAGGGGCTTCGTCTTAACAAAACCCCTCTGTGCTTATTTATTATATTCTACATAACAGAACCTACAGCCATGGACACAGGCAGGAATATAATTCCTCATATTTCTTCGCCGACTCGCCCCATGAATAATTCTGCTGCAATGCGCGTTCCACTAATGCATTCCACTGTGGCCTGTGATCATAATAAACACACTTTGCATAGTTGATCGTGGCTAACAGTTCATGAGCATTATAGTTTGCAAAGCTAAAACCGGTACCTGTCTGCTCATACTCGTTGTATGGTATTACGGTATCCTTCAATCCACCTGTCTCACGCACGATAGGGGCAGTACCATAGCGGAGTGCCATAAGCTGTGTCAGTCCGCATGGCTCAAATCTGGATGGTACGAGCATGACATCACATCCGGCATACAGCATATGTGACTTCGCCTCATCATAATAAATATTCGCAGATACCTTTGCAGGATGAATACCCTGATAATATCTGAACATATTCTCATATCTTGGATCACCAGTTCCGATAATAATAAACTGTACACCATCCTGACAGATATCATTCATCACTCGGTCAACCAGATCAAGACCCTTCTGATCTGTCAGACGGGAAACCAATCCAACTACAAACTGCTTCTCATCTACAGGCAGTCCCATCATCTCCTGCAGCTTCTTCTTATTCTCTGCTTTTGCCTTCTTCCATGCCTTCACAGAATAGTTCTTCGCAATCAACGGGTCTGTTGCCGGATTCCAGATATCATAATCGATACCATTCACGATTCCCCACAGATCATTATGTCTTGCACTTAAAAGTCCTTCTAAGCCCTCACCATAATAAGAAGACTGGATCTCCTGTGCATAAGTATTACTTACCGTTGTGATCTTATCTGCATATACAAGACCACCCTTCAGCATACTTGCATCTTTATAAATCTCAAGCTTATCAGGTGTAAACACATAATCCGGAAGACCTGAATACGCCTGAACTGTCTTCACATCCCATCTGCCCTGGAACTGCAGATTATGAATTGTCATGACAGACTTCATTCCACTGTAGAATGGATTGTCCGCAAATAATGTCTTAAGATATACAGGTACCATACCCGCCTGCCAGTCGTGGCAATGCACAATATCCGGCTGGAAGCCAATAGACGGCAGACATGACAGTGCTGCCTTTGAGAAATAACAGAACTTCTCAATATCCCACTTCACATCACCATATGGTGTAAACCCGTTAAAATAATACTCATTATCAATGAAGTAGAACTTTACACCTTCATATTCCAGATACATAACACCTACATAAAGCTGTTTCCAATCCATATCCATATAAAAATGTGTCACATAATTCATCTTAGATCGAAACTTCTCCGGAATACACAGATAGTTCGGTATAATAACTCTGACATCATATTCCTTCTTATCAAAAACCTTCGGCAATGTCCCCACTACATCTGCCAATCCACCTGTCTTAATAAAAGGCACGCATTCAGATGCAATATAAGCAATCTTCTTCATGATAATTCCTCCAATGCATTTTTCCAACCTGTACACATCCCATACTGTGTGCACTGTGTTATTTCAACTATAGCATATTTTACAGAGAAATGAAACAGATTTTTTACAGGATCTACCAAAACAATATGACAAAATTCCATATGATTTTTATGCATGTATCCGATATGCCAGTCTGATTTTGTCCGCGATCAAAGCAATAAACTCAGAATTTGTCGGTTTTCCTTTTCCTGCACTCACCGTATAGCCAAACAAAGCCTCAATTTTATCATAATTTCCCCTGTTCCATGCCACTTCAATCCCGTGCCGGATCGCACGCTCCACACTCCCGGCACTTGTTTTATATTTCTTTGCAATCGCCGGATATAACAGTTTCGTTATATAATTTAATGCATTCATATCCTGGATCGACAGCATGATCGCCTCTCTGACATACTGATATCCCTTAATATGTGCCGGAATTCCAAGAGACAGGATCATCTCCGTCACTTCCTGCTCTAATACATCCTGCAGCTGCTTTTCCTCATGCAGTAACACCTGTCCGGATGCCATTTCATTTTCCTGCATAGACTGTCTGATACGGCGCATCATAATTTCTATACTCATCGGCTTCATAAAGTAATAATCGGCTCCCATTGCAAGCCCGCTCTCCACTATCGACTCCGGACAAACCTGTGCATGCAAAAAAAAATGTGTCTGACACTCCGGATACATCTCCCGGATATTTTCCATTACCGTCAATCCATCCATTTCCGGCATCACCAGATCCATGATCACAATCTCAGGTGCCAATTCCAAAACTGCTTCATACAATTGGCTCCCATTATCAAACCCCCGCACACATTCGTCCCCATTGATAAACGGCTGCATTTTCTCTATGATCTGACGATACGCAAAATCACCTACTAATATATACTTCTTAGATTCCATAATTCACCTCTGCTATGCACTCATTATTTTTGATTCCAGCCTGATCTTGTCCGCGATCATAGCAATAAATTCCGAATTGGTCGGTTTCCCTTCTCCCAGCTTCATAGCATATCCAAAATATACCTGCATCTGTTCCGGCATACCTCGCTCCCATGCCACCATAATCGCATGTCTTATCGCACGTTCCACCCGGTCTGAAGTTGTCTGATATTCTCTTGCAATCTCTGGATACAACTGCTTCGTAATAGAATTCAAAATATCCATATCAGAAACTGCCAACATAATGGCATATCGCAGATACCGATACCCCTTTATATGTGCCGGCACACCTACATCGTGTAATACATTTGTCACATAAACTTCCAGATCTTCCTTCATCATTCCATTTACCATACGCATATTGATAAATTGATTTGCATGATTCTTTTGATACTCCGATTTCATCAGGGAATGTACCGCACTGATCAACATTGCCTGTTCGACAGGCTTTTCTATCACCCATGTCTGCTTCAGATTGTGAAAATGATATAATCGGTTTTTCATTGCCATTGGCACAGCCAGGATCACATCCGGCATTTTCTCATCTCTTGCCAGTTCCTCTACAATGCCTATACCGTCAATCTCCGGTATCATCATATCCAGCACTAGAAGTTCTGGTTGTACATCCCGCACCATCTCCAACAAATCTTTCCCGCTTCTGCTTGTCCTGATCTCACATTCTGCCTGATCCTGCTCAAGCATTTTCGCTATCTGTACATTCCATCTTTCGTCATGCCCGCCTATGATAACCTTCATAAAACATGATCCTCCTTGCCATTTACAATCCATCCGCGAAGCATTTTGTCAGCAGCGGAAAGGATTTATCAACTTCTGTCTTATTGTAAAATATCAGGAGGACGCCTACACCCATATTCGTCCGACATATTCTGCCCATTTCTGTAAATTTATGATGCTTGGCTCATGATCTACAAAAAAAGATACCGGCACAAAGCCGATATCTTTTTCAATCCTTAATTATGTAATTTTCGAAAATATAAAAATTACTTAAATCTGTGATGTGCAATCTTAAGTCTGCTGCCCCTAAGCCCTACTGAGAAGAACAGGTAGCTCTTCATATTGACATCCTTACCTTTCAACTTAACAGAAGTCCGACCCTCTAACACTTCCTTGGCAGCCTTAATGCAGTCCTTATGATTCTTTGCAGTGAACTTACCTGCATCATAATTTCTAAGTGCGCGGGATAATGCACCTGACCGAACCGGTGAAAACTGAAATTTATCATAGATAACACCCTTTACAGTATCCGGAAACTTACTTGAACGCTTACGGTTCATGACCACAATCCCTACCGCAAGCTTTCCTGCATATGGCTCCGCTCCAGCCTCACAGAAAATGATAGCAGACATCAGTCTCAACTCTGACTTCGTATATGTCTTCTTTGTCTTCTTTGCAGATTTCTTCACCGCTTTCTTCTTAACAGTTTTCTTAGCAGCCATCTTCTCTGACTTCGTATCTGCTGCAGTATTCTGAAGCTGCTGCGCTTCCAACCGGGTATCTGCTGTATTCTCTGATGCAATCATATCTGGGGTAGTGTCTGTAACTGCCTGCGTCTCAACCGTTGCTGCAGAAACATCTGTATCGGCAGCCTCCTCAGCCAATGCACTTACAGGGGTTGCAAGTACCATGATCATAATCATGATAACCGCAATTACATTCTTCCATCCTTGAATCTTCATGCTATAATTCCTTCCCGTTACAAAACGATTTCTGTTTTATATTTTATTGTAATTATTTTGTAACATTTCGTAACAATTATAACATGATATTGTAAGATGTCAAGTCTTTTCCATGATCCAATATTTTCATACCCTATCTCTCATCATATTCAGACATATACTCCAATTCTATAATATCCTTTACAGAAATCTTCTCTCCTGATTGAATCTGCAGGATTCCGCGATATTCATCTACTGCTGTAATACGATCTGTCCTTGTCCTATAAGTACCACCCTGTTTTCTTTGATCTTTCACAAAATAAATAATCTTAACCATTGGTTTCTCCTGCAAATGTGCCCGGATTACCCTAAGCGTCTCATCTAACCGTTCATACTCATCCTCTTCAAGTTCTTTCCGGCCATCCGTCAATCTTGCAGTCTCCTCGATGGCTGCACTATGCCCTGTCAATGCTGCAAACGGAGAAAACTGTGCTGCCCGGTCTTCAACCGGCATTCTCGGATATTGAGGCAGTTCTGGTCTTTCACATTCTATAATATCATCATATGACTGCATGTTTTTCACATCCTCTCACGCCTTATGCCCGCCAATCTGCTCATTTCGTTCTCTCGCAGTCGCACCATCAATAAGATTCATCCCCCGCATCATTGCATTCTTTCCATATTTCTTCTTTACATCTAACATTGCTTCCTGAATCCTATGTTCTTTCTCCAGATTCTTTTCCTCTTCAGCCTGCATCAGCTGTTTTTTGTAATAATCAGTAAATAAATCGAGCTGTTCATACTTTGATTCATTCTGTGCTTCTTTTTCCGGCAAAACATGATTCGCAGTGATATTAATTCTTCTGACAAGAAGCTCCCGATTCATAATCTGATCATACAGTGAGAGTATCGATGAAATCATCACGCTGGAAGCAGATGTCATTTTCTTTAGATTCACAGATCCGTGGGCATGCTTCGGAACCTTTCTTCCATATCGATCCGTTGTAATTTCACCGTGGTATTGTTTTTTCATGTCCGCATTTTTCAGATTCTCAATATCGTAACCTACGGTCAGCACCAGCTGATCTGTCACAAGACCTTTATCGACGAGATCCAGTGCAAGCAGATCTGCCATCTCTGTCACAACCAGCCGCGCTTTTTCCCATGTATAGGGTTCCTTTAGTACTTGTCCGGAACATAGACTGTTAACCTCCGGTCTATAAGCCTTGATCTGTGGAATCGTAGTCGGCTCATAGCCCCATGCATGATCAATTAAGAGCTCAGCGTTGACACCAAACAGCTTATAAAGCAATGCCGCATTATAATAATCTGTCTGCTCTCCCAGTGAGCATCTTGCCACATCTCCCATTGTATACATACCATGTGCTTCCAGCTTCTTTCTATAACCCGGTCCAACCCTCCAGAAATCCGATATCGGTCGATGAGACCACAGTTGTCTTCTATATGACAACTCATCTAATTCCCCAATCCTTGCGCCGCTTGCATCCGGATCCACATGCTTCGCCACAATATCCATCGCGATCTTACATAAATACATATTTGTCCCAATACCTGCTGTTGCAGTCACACCCGTACATTCATGCACTTCTTCCATGATCTTCGATGCAAGCTGTCTGGCCGTCAGCTTATAGGTCGCCAGATAATGCGTAACATCCATAAAAATCTCATCAATTGAATATACATGAATGTCCTCCGGTGCAACATAACGAAGATATATATTATAAATTCTTGTACTATATTCAATATAATATGCCATTCTTGGCGGTGCCACAATATATGACAATGAAAGCTCAGGATGCTTTGCCAACTCATCCGAAAAATAAGATTCACCTGTAAATGTCCTGCCGGGTGCACGATATAATCTGTCCCGGTTCACCTGCTTCACTTTGGAAACCACCTCAAACAATCTGGCACGACCCGGTATTCCGTATGCCTTCAAAGACGGAGATACCGCCAGACAGATTGTCTTCTCCGTTCTTGACGGATCAGCCACCACGAGATTCGTTGTCAACGGATCAAGCTGCCGCTCCACACACTCTACAGATGCGTAGAACGATTTTAAATCTATCGCAATATAGATATGTTGTTCTTCTTTTTGCACCATTTTATCACCTGATCATTCTACTCAAATATGATACCCAAAAACACGATTTCCATAATATTATATGGAAATTGAGATTATAAATCAACTCTGCATCATTCCATAATTGATTTTTTATACAATATCCGATATGATATCTATATCAGTTTTATCAGGAGGCATGCCATGCAATTTATAGAAAAAGCAGTCAATTCAACGCGAGATATTTATTTTTGCAAACACTATCCAAAGGAACAGATCCTGTTCTTTGATATTGAAACAACCGGATTTTCTGCAGTCTCTACCAAACTCTATTTTATCGGATGCATGACCTACGCTACGGACGGATGGGTAGTGTCTACCTGGTTTAATGACGATGGCAATTCAGAAGAACAAATGTTGTCTGCCTTTATGGAATACATTTCCCATTATCGGGTACTCATCCATTACAATGGTGATGGTTTCGATATTCCCTATCTGCAGCAAAAATGCAAAACCTATCACATTCCTTCGATCTTTTCATCACTCACCAGCATTGATCTATACAAGCTGATCCGACCATACCGGCATCTGCTTGATCTTCCTAACCTGAAACTAAAGACGATCGAGGAATTCTTAGGAATCACCAGAACGGACATTTATACCGGAGGAGACCTGATTGCCGTTTATGACAATTATTTGCGTACACAGAACCAGACACTGTTCTCACAATTATATACACACAATTATGAAGACATCTGCAATATGCTTATCTGCTCAGATATTGCTTATTATAAAGAGGCCTTTGACGGCAATGCAACCAATATACAGATGCAGATCTCAAAGGATCAGTTCAAGATTTCCTGCCAGACATATCTGCCGAGAACCCTTACACTCACAAAACAGCAGACACATTTATATGCAGATCATGAAAAAATGGTGCTGACGATCCCTGTCATCAACACCACATTAAATTATTATTTCCCAAACTATAAGGACTACTACTATCTGCCCATTGAAGACACTGCGATCCATAAAAGCGTAGCTGTCTATATGGACAAAAACTACCGCCAGAAAGCCACTAGAGAAAACTGTTATCAAAAAATAACCGATACATTCATCCCAACCTATCACTATGCAGCCGAGAAATGTTTTGGCACTTCCTATAGTGGGCATAACCATTATATGTTGCTCTCAGAAACCGGTTCTGACACATTTGACTGTGCCGGCTATCTAAAAAATGCTCTGGCGTGGTTTCTTCTGGTAAAAGAATGACCTGTATACTGAAAATCCAAGTTCATCAGCATGCATGATCTGTTCTGTACTGCCTATAAACAGCATGCCATTTGGTGTAAGCGACTTATGGAACTGTCTATATATCATATTCTTTGCCTCGTCTGTAAAATAAATCACCACATTTCTACAGACGATCATATCTACATTCGTGAAATACGGATCTTCCAACAGATTATGCTTCCGAAATTCAATACATTGTCTCAATTCAGCTGATATCTGACAATTACGGCCATCCGGTGTCTTCGTAAAATATTTTTGATAAAATTCTTTTGGAAGTCCCGCAAGGCTCTTTTCCGCATAAACTCCCAGCTGTGCTTTCCGCAAAACTGCCTCATCAATATCCGTCGCATAAATCTTCACTTGGCTAAGCGGCATATACCTGGCAAGGATCATAGCGATCGTATAAGGTTCATCCCCGGTCGAACACGCTGCACTCCAGATCGTCAGTTTTCTTCCTGATGCTTGTTTCACAAGTACCGGCAAAATGTCTTTCTCAAATACCTGCCACTGCCCCGGATTCCGATAGAATTCAGACACATTAATGGTCAAATGATTGACAAATGCATCCAATAATGCATGATCCGTCCGCAGGCCACGCATAAAGGATTCATAGCCTGCATATCCATGACGAGCAATCAATGCATCAATCCTACGTTTCATCTGTTTTTCCTTATAAAAATCCAAATTGATATTCGTCAATCGATATACATCTTTCTTAAATGCCTCATAATCATACATACCGAAGCCTCCCTACTATATATTTCTATGCACAAACGGTAACACTTTATGTAAAAAGAAAGCCAGATAACCGTATGATTATCTGGCTTACACATCATAATCTAGATCAAATTACTCCTCTGATGCATTCTCTTCTGCATCGTCCGGTAACAGAGCCTTCATGCTTAAGCTGATCTTCTTGTCCTCTAATCTGAAATCAACTACCTTAGCCTCGATCTCCTGACCAACCTTCAAAACATCTGAAGGCTTCTCGATATGCTCCTTAGCAATCTGAGATACATGTAATAATGCATCTACACCCGGCTCAAGCTCTACGAATGCACCAAAATCTGTCATACGTGCAACCTTACCTGTTACGATCTGGCCTACAGCATACTTCTCATCTGCATGTAACCAAGGATTCTGATCTTCAAACTTCAGACTCAGTGCAATCTTAGAACCCTGAATATCCTTGATGAATACCTTAACCTGATCACCAACATTAAATACCTTCTTAGGATTCTCCACTCTGCCCCAAGACATCTCTGAAATATGAAGCAGACCATCTGCACCACCTAAATCAATAAATGCACCGAAATCTGTTACATTCTTAACTACACCTTCTACAGTATCGCCAACATTGATTCTCTCAAATAATGCCTTCTGTGCAGCTTCCTTCTGTGCAACGATCAACTGCTTTCTGTTACCAATAATTCTTCTCTTGCGAGGATTGAACTCTGTGATCACGAACTCAATCTCCTGATCCTTATACTTCGTAAGATCCTTCTCATAAGTATCTGATACCAGGCTGGCAGGAATGAATACTCTTCCCTCGTCTACTGTTACGCTCAATCCACCATCTAATACCTGTGTAACCTTAGCCTTTAATACCTCGCCGTCATTAAATGCCTTCTCTAATCTCTCATTTGCCTTCTCGGCTGCAACTCTCTTGTATGACAGAGAAACCTGTCCCTCGCCATCATTTACCTTCACAACCTTAGCCTGCATGGTATCTCCTACCTGCACCTTTGTTGTCAGATCAACATTCGCCTCATTAGAGTACTCCGCTCTTGAGATGATACCATCAGCCTTATAACCAATGTTTAATACGATCTCGTCTTCCTTTACAGAGATTACGGTACCCTCCACGATCTGACCATTGTGAATGCTCACCGGCTTCTCCTCATTTAATAACTGTTCAAAACTCATTTCTGACATGCTATAAGAACCTCCTTAATTATATTATTTGGGGTAGATGCCCCTGCAGTAATACCTACCCTACTAACGGATTCAAAAGCTGTCAAATCCAAATCAACAAGTGTCTGTATATAGTAAGTATTCTCACATTCTTTTTTGCTAATATCATATAGCTTTTGTGTGTTTGAACTGTTCATACTACCAATCACGATCATCGCATCTACATCTGCAGCCAAGGCTTTCGCTTCCAGCTGTCGTTCACGCGTTGCGCCACAAATGGTATTATAAACATTTAGATTATACCTTTTTCTTTCTAAAATTTCAAGTACATGTTTAAAATTTGTCATATTAAATGTTGTTTGAGCTATAATACAGTGTTTTTCCTCGAATTGTGGCATGATTTTTTCAGCATCTTCCGGTGACTCAATGATCACCGGCGTGTTCTGACACCAGCCAACAATACCTTCAACCTCCGGATGTCTGCGGCTTCCTACAATATAGATCTGATTGCCTTTGCCACTCTCTTCCCATGCAATATTATGAATTTTCTTTACAAAGGGGCAGGTTGCATCTACCAACTGCAATCCCTGTTTAGCGATCTGGTCATAAACCGACTTCCCTACACCATGCGAACGGATCACGATCGTTCCACTCGTAAGACCACACAATTCTTCAAAATCAGAAATCACCTTCACTCCTTTGGACTCTAGGTCCCGGATAACCTCTTCATTATGAATGATCGGGCCATAGGTATAGACATCTCCTTTTCCGATCTGTTCATAGACAGTATCTACCGCACGCCTTACACCGAAACAAAAACCTGCTGTCTTCGCTACTGTAACTTCCATAATCTGTACTCCTTAAACCAGCTTCTTAATCGCATCTACAACTTCATCTATATTCATATCGGAACTGTCAATATAGATTGCATCTTCTGCCTGCTTGAGCGGGGCGATCTCTCTGTTCATATCCCGGGTATCCCGTTCAATAATGTCATGTTCAATCTGATCAAGATCTGCAGCTTCTCCCTTCTCCAGAAGCTCTTTATATCTCCGGTTGGCACGCTCTTTGGAAGACGCTGTCAGGAACACCTTTACATTAGCATTTGGCAATACATTGGTGCCAATATCTCTTCCATCCATCACCACATTACAGGTTTCTGCCAGATCCCGTTGAAGATCCAGCAGGGCAGCCCGTACCTGTGGCTTGGCAGATGAAACCGATGCCATATTGCCGACATCCTCCGTCCTAAGAAATGCCGTCACATTTTCATCATTTAAATAAACTTGCTGCACATCATTTTCATATCGGATCTCTATGTTGACGCTTTCTAATCCCTTTGTAAGTGCAGCCGCATTCTCGACATCCACATCATTTGTCAGTAAATAATATGCAATCGCACGATACATCGCACCGGTATCCACATAAATAAATCCCAGTTCCTTTGCCACTCTTTTTGCAATCGTACTCTTTCCGGCACCTGCCGGTCCATCAATTGCTATGTTGATCATCTCTATATCCTCCTCGTAGTCTCAAGACTTCCATCCTGATTCATGATTTATTCATTACTCGTGATCAGATCCACTGTCATTGGCAGCATTCACACCCGCCAGATAACCGGTAGACCATGCAATCTGCAGATTAAATCCGCCTGTCAGTGCATCCAGATCAAGCACCTCGCCAGCAAAATACAAATGCTTCGTCAATTTCGATTCCATCGTACCGGGGTCGATCTCTTTCACATTCACGCCACCCTTTGTGATGATCGCTTCATCCCATCCACGAAGACCTCTGATAGCAAATGGCAGATGTTTTACTGTATTTAACAGCTGTCTGCGTTCTTCCCTTGTCAGTTCATTGACCTTCTTCTCTCCATCCAGTCCACTCTTTGCGATCACAACAGGAATCAATGCCTTGAGCAGCAGCTTCTCTAATCCATTCTTCAGCTGCTTATTCTGGAAGATCTGAAAATCCTTCAAAAGACGCTCGTCAAGCTGTTTATCTGACAGAGCCGGCTTCAAATCGATCGTCATCGTAAGCTTCTTATTCAAGTATTTATGAATATATGCACTTGCCTTGATTATGATCGGTCCACTCACACCAAAATGGGTAAACAGCATTTCTCCAAAATCGGAATACACCTTTTTGCCGTCTGCAAATATTGTAACAGAAACATTTTTTAATGCAATACCCATTAACTCCCTGCAACAGGCATCCTCTAATTCAAACGGCACCAGCGATGGCTCCGGTGTCATGATCTTGTGTCCAGCCATTTGTGCAAATTCATATCCATCCGGACATGCACCGGTTCTCGGATATGAGATGCCGCCACACGCTACGATCACACGATCCGCCAGAAGTTTTTCCTGTCCTCCTGTTACAACCACACCTTTGCATATATGCTCCTCAATGATCAAATGTTTCACCTTCGTATGCAGCCTTACGGTTACACCGAGTCTCTTTAACTCTTTCTCCAGAGCCTTGATCACATCAGATGAATGATCTGACTGTGGAAAAACACGATTGCCCCGCTCCACCTTACACGGCATCCCCAAAGCTTCAAAGAAATCCATTACCATTTCATTTGAAAAACTATAAAATGCACTATACATAAACTTCGGATTCGTTACCACATTGCGAAACAAATCCTCTGTATCGCAGGCATTCGTCAGGTTACATCTGCCCTTTCCTGTAATAAATAGTTTCTTTCCAAGCTTCTCATTCTGCTCTAATAAAACGACCTCGCTCCCATTGCGTGCTGCAAATATTGCTGACAGCATGCCGGCAGCGCCACCGCCAATCACCAGTATCTTTGTCATATCTCTATCCCCATCTAATTTCTCAGCTTACCCTCTGCAATATCCCGTTCTGTCAGATATCCCGTAGAAAATGCGGCATTACATTCTGATATCTCCTTTACTCCATTGATATAATCCGCATACAGATCCCAAATATCCATACCGCCATCTGTCTCCAATTCATTATCCGGCAGCCATTCTTTGATCAAGGCGATCCGCTCCTCTTTTGTTGTATCTTTGATCAATGTCGATTTCATCTATATTATCCTCCATATTCATAAATCACAAACGATGCCGGATATCAAAAAATCAATCATCATCTTCGTCATCATCATCATCATCTTCTTCATATTCATCGTAATCATCATCCGAATCAATTACAGTCACATAGCATTTATAAACAACACCGTGTACCTTCGCTTTGATTGTAGCAGTACCCTCTTCGTCCGCATATAAAACTCCATCATCAACATCACACACATCATCATCCGAAGAATACCATTCAATGTCATCAGCATGCTTGCAGCCCTTCAATCGAATTTCGACTGAATCGGTTTTCGCTTCATCAATTGTGATCCTGGTCTTACTTAGCTTTGGTGTTTCTACATATACCTTGCAAGTGGTCTTCAAACTTCCCCTGACCACGGTGATCGTGGCAGATCCTTTTGCGACAGCCTTAACTTTTCCGCTGGAAGATACCTTAGCTACCTTCTTGTTACTACTCTTCCATGAAATCTTACCAGATCCGCCCTTGCACTTTAACTGTTTCGTTTTCCCTTTGATCATAGTAATTTCTGACGCATTCAAAGTCAACCTGTTTGCTGTCGTTGTCTTATTGGTCGACGACTTTCCACTTCCGGCAGAACTTCCCGATGTACTTTTGCTTGACGGTTCGCCACCCGGAAAGCATTTTGCACAAGGTGTTAATCCTCGTGATTTAGCAGCTGATAAAGTAGATGCCGAATAGTTTCCTCTTCCGCATTTGTGCGAGTGATATTTACTTCCTGTCGGCGTCACATACACCGTACGATCTGCATATGCCTTCATCGTAACACCTGAATCCCCAAAAGGTGCCACTACCATACACATCACCAATGAAATACTGAACAAAAGTTTCTTTACTGTCTTCATAAGCAATTCCTCCATAGAACATAATTATGTATACACATCACAATTTCATTATGCCCTATAGAGACTCAAATTTCAATAACAGATACCTAATGATTACCTGTTTCTGCATACGATACTCCGCAAAAATTTCCGGATCTTCTGCAAATAGGGAGTTGTATCTTTTTTATCTTTGAATTGCATTTGTTGTTTTAATAAACATAAACAACACGGCTATCTTTGTAGCAACATTAAATTTTCCACATTTCTATTGCACAAACACATATAAAATGCTATGATACAAAAAGTTTGAATTTTATATAGAAAGCAGACCTTTGTTATTTATAATAACAATAAAAATTTCTGTCTATATATCACTTTACGAAAGGGAAACGCCATGAAAAAATTATCAACTGCTCTTTTAGCAGATATTGTAACTAGCAAAAGAAAAGCACTTGGTCTTACCCAGACTCAGGTTTCTGAAAAAACCGGCATCAATCGTTCTCAGCTATCTCGCCTAGAGCAGGAAGACTATTGTCCATTAATTCCACAGTTAGAAGCTCTTGGAGAGGTATTAGGTTTTGAACTAGACGATGTATTCATCAACGCAAAGAACAAAAAAATGGAATCGCCGTCTCCTCTTAATATTGCCGTTGCCGGTACCGGTTATGTAGGTCTTTCCATTGCAACACTTCTTGCACAGCACAACCATGTAACCGCTGTTGATATCATTCCTGAAAAGGTAGAGCTGATTAACAATAAAAAATCTCCAATTCAGGATGATTATATCGAGATGTACTTAGCCAAAAAAGAATTAGATCTTACCGCTACACTTGACGGCGAAGCAGCATATAAGGATGCAGATTTCGTTGTCATTGCAGCGCCTACCAACTATGATAGCAAGAAGAACTACTTTGATACCTCTGCTGTGGAAGCAGTCATTGAACTTGTATTAAAAGTAAATCCAGATGCAATCATGGTGATCAAGTCAACCATCCCGGTTGGATATACAGAGTCTGTCAGAAAGAAATACAACACGAATAACATTATCTTCAGTCCTGAATTCTTAAGAGAATCAAAGGCTTTATATGATAACCTTTATCCAAGCCGCATCATCGTATCAACCGACCATAACGATGAAAGACTTGTTAATATCTCTCATAAATTTGCAGCTCTCCTACAGGAAGGTGCTTTGAAAGAAGATATTGATACCTTATTCATGGGATTTACAGAAGCAGAGGCAGTCAAACTTTTTGCCAATACCTATCTTGCACTGCGTGTATCTTACTTTAATGAATTAGATACTTACGCTGAAATAAAAGGTCTAAATACCCAGGAGATTATAAACGGTGTCTGTTTAGACCCTCGTATAGGAAGCCACTATAATAACCCAAGCTTCGGTTATGGCGGATACTGCCTGCCAAAAGACACAAAACAGCTTCTTGCCAATTATAACGATGTACCTCAGAATATGATGAGTGCGATCGTAGAAAGTAATCGAACACGAAAAGACTTTATTGCCGATCGTGTACTGCAAATGGCCGGATATTACAGCTATGATGATAATAACACCTATGACTCAAGCAAAGAAAAAGCGGTTACCATCGGGGTGTACAGACTCACAATGAAATCTAATTCCGACAACTTCCGTCAGTCTTCTATTCAAGGAGTTATGAAGCGAATCAAGGCCAAAGGTGCCACCGTTGTCATTTATGAGCCTACCCTGCAGGACGGCGACACCTTTTTCGGGTCTACTGTGGTCAATGATATCGAACAATTCAAGCAAATGTCCGATGCCATTATCGCAAATCGGTATGATGATATTCTGAATGATGTACAAGCCAAGGTGTACACAAGAGATCTGTTTCGTAGAGATTAAGCAGGCATCATCCACCGTCCACACGCCGACATCAAACCCTGCATTGACAAACAGATTTCTGAATCCAGTCTGTCACCAGTGCAATTAAATGCCGGAACCAGTTTGGTACTCTTTTGGAAACTTCTAGATGTTATACATCATCCAAGCATGATCATCATTCATTTATAAAAAGGACGGAGCAGATCATCTGTCCCGTCCCATTCATGATACCTAAGGATTACCTGTTAACAATGCCAACTGTGCCTTTAATTGTTCGATCTGTGCATCCTTCTCTCCCAGTTGTACAGCCTGCTCTTTCATCTGTACTGCCTGCTCCTGCAGTTGTGCCGCCTGCTCTTCCAACTGGACATCCTTTGTCTCCAATTGTACAGCCTGCTCTTTCATCTGCACTGCCTGCTCCTGCAGTTGCGCCGCCTGCTTCGCCAGCAGTTCCTTTGTCACCCGCTCATGGATCATGGAACGCTCGCGTGCCTCGCACTGCAGCCTGACACGCTCGTCTGCCTGCAGGCGTTCGATTTCTTCAATTGTCGGTTCAAAACTCTGATACTGTGCTGCAACTGCCATCAAATCACCCCATGTCTTCGCTTGAAAGATGCGGGTCCAGACATCCAGATGATTTGCCTTATCCGCATCGGTTGCTAAATCAACTTTAGATAAGTCTAACACACACAATCTGAATTTTCCAGTATAATCGTG
>CAKQYS010000002.1 GCA_934293375.1 uncultured Lachnospiraceae bacterium
ATGCCGATGTGGCTCAATTGGCAGAGCAGCTGATTTGTAATCAGCAGGTTATCGGTTCGAGTCCGATCATCGGCTTCGTCTAACGACTTAACGAAAATGAGTGAATGTAATATTTGAGTTGAGTTGTAGGCAACAATTTATATATGGATGGATTCCCGAGTGGCCAAAGGGGACAGACTGTAAATCTGCTGCGTAATGCTTCGGTGGTTCGAATCCACCTCCATCCATTTTGCCGCGGGATAGAGCAGCTAGGCAGCTCGCTAGGCTCATAACCTAGAGGTCACAGGTTCAAATCCTGTTCCCGCTACTAAGCCCAGATAGCTCAGTTGGTAGAGCAGAGGACTGAAAATCCTCGTGTCACTGGTTCGATTCCGGTTCTGGGCATGAGAGAATTATTACTTTATGTGATAGTTCTCTTTTTGTTTTTGAAAGGAGATATACCATAATGGATTTTACTGTTGGGACAGTGATTCAAATGAAAAAAGAACATCCTTGTGGGTCAAATGCATGGAAGATCTTACGCGTGGGTATGGATTTCCGCCTGGAGTGTCAGGGTTGCATGCATCAGATCATGGTGCCAAGAAAGCTTGTTGAAAAAAACTTTCGAGGTATTGTAGAGGAAAATAATAATAATTGAATTTGGGTATTGATTTTAAAATCAAAATATGGTAATATCTTGTATTGTGATGTGTAGGCATACACAAATTTTATCCTTGCTCTTTCAAGACGAGAGGGCCAGAGACCATAAGGAGGTGCATACGATGAACAAGTATGAATTAGCGTTGGTTGTTAACACAACAATCGAGGAAGATGCTAGAACAGCAGTCGTTGAGAAGGTAAAAGCTTACATTGAGAAGTTTGGCGGTACTGTTACTAACATCGAGGATGCTGGTAAGAAGAGATTGGCTTACGAGATCCAGAAGATGAAGGAAGGATATTATTACTTCATTCAGTTTGATGCAGATGCAGAATGTCCTGCACAGCTTGAGGCTAATGTTCGTATTATGGAGTCGGTTCTTAGATTCTTGTGTGTCAGACAGGACGCTTAGAATTATAGGGAGGGATCCATATGAATAAGGTTATTTTGATGGGACGTTTGGTAAGAAACCCAGATGTAAGATATTCTCAGGGTGAGAATGCTACAGCGGTAGCCAGATATACACTGGCAGTTGATCGCAGATTTAAGCGTGATGGTGAGCAGAGCGCAGATTTTATCGGATGTGTAGCATTTGGCAGATCAGCTGAGTTTGCTGAGAAGTATTTGAAGCAGGGAACGAAGATCTGTGTTACAGGAAGAATCCAGACTGGAAGTTACACAAATAAGGATGGCAATAAGGTCTATACGACAGATGTTGTTGTAGAGGAACAGGAATTTGCTGAGAGTAAGAACGCTCAGGGTGGATCCGGTGAGTCATATCAGCCTGAATCCAGACCGATGCCTAGTGCTGCCAGTGGTGAGGGTTTTATGAATATCCCGGATGAAATTGAAGAGGTATTACCATTTAAATAGGAGGTAAGAGCAATGCCATACAATAAGAACGAAAAGGGCGAGGGTTCAGCTCCAATGAAGAGAAGACCTATTCGCAGAAGAAAGAAAGTATGCGTATTCTGTGCAGATAAGAATGCTGTCATTGATTATAAGGATGTAAACAAGTTAAAGAGATATATTTCTGAGAGAGGTAAGATCCTTCCTAGAAGAATTACAGGAAACTGTGCTAAGCATCAGAGAGCTTTAACTGTTGCGATCAAGAGAGCAAGACATATTGCACTTATGCCATATGTAGTTGAGTAATTGACGAATCGGCTGTCATACATTTTGTATGACAGCTTTTTTTCTTGTTATTTTTGATTGATTCTGTGTGGGAATTGGATTATGATGGAAGTATATTTCATGTATGAGAATGGTTACGATAGAAGAATGCAAGGGGGTACGACATGAATTACGATGAGTCTGTGTTCAAAGAGAAGGCGAATAGAAGGGTACGCCGGATCTGGTTTATATTTGCCGCATTATTATCTGCAAATTATGGTGCGGATGTTGCAAACGGTCTGACAAAACCTTCCTATTATATTACATTTCTGATCCTTTGCTGGCTTCCTTTTTTTATTGGAGAGCTGCTTTTACGGATATTTGGTTATACAACAGAGTGGTATCGATACGAATTTGTGATAGGATATGGCGTGTTTTACACATTTGTAGTTGCTACAACACAGTCGCCGATTGCATTTACATATATTCTGCCGGTTACAAGCCTTTTGGTGTTGTATAAGAATAAAAGGTTCATGATCGTGTGTGGTATTGTGAATGCTCTGATCGTGGCGGGATGTGCGATTTATAGGAGCATGATAGGATTTCATTCAGCAACCAATATGAAAGATTATCAATTGCAGCTTGCATGCATTATTTTATGTTATATATGTTATGTGATGTCTATCAAGCATCTGAACGAATCAGATGGTGCGATGACAGATAGTATCAAGGATGATCTGCACCGTGTCATTACAACAGTAGAGCAGGTGAAACAGGCAAGCAATTCGATTATGGATGGCGTTACAGTGGTTAGGGAACTGGCTTCAGAAAATACACATGGTGCCAATATTGTTGTGCAGAGCATGCATATGCTTCAGGATAACAATCTGAATTTGCAGGATACGACAGCATCATCAAATGTCATGACATCAGATATCAAATTCCGGGTAAATCATGTGGCGGATATGATCGAACATATGGTATCACTGACTGCGGAGTCGGGTGAACATGCTAAAATGAGTGCACAGGATCTGGAAAGCCTTGTAATGACTGTCAATACAATGGCTCAGATATCAGGTGAGCTGGAGATTAACCTGAAGAATTTCAAGGAAGAATTTGACAAGGTGAAGCAGGAGACAGGCACGATTGAGAATATATCCGGTCAGACAAATCTGCTGGCTCTGAATGCATCTATAGAGGCGGCAAGAGCCGGGGATGCAGGCAAGGGATTTGCTGTGGTAGCAGAAGAGATTCGGTCATTGAGTACGGATACAAAGATGTCTTCCGGACAGATCAGACAGGCATTATCTCATTTGGAGGAAACTGCGGATACTATGACAGAGTCGATTGAAGATACATTGAAGTTGATTCAGACAACTTTAGACAAGGTTGTGGTAACAGGCGATAATGTTACAAAGATATCTACAGATGCGACACAGTTAGAACAAAACATTCAGATGATCGATCAGGCAATGAAGGAAGTAGAGATATCCAATGTACAGTTGATCGAAAATCTGGAGCAGGTATCCAGAGTAGTAGAAAATATGACCATTTCGATATCTGACTCTGACGAGATCAGCAAAAAAATGTTGAGTAAGTATGATGAGTCTGCTAATAACATTAATTCTATTGAAACGGTTGTTGAGGCATTGATGTGTGAACTGGGTGTCGGCGGTTTTATGGGCGCTGAGGATGTTATGCCGCAGATGAAGCTGATGGTAACGCTTCATGAAACTGACAATTATCATGGCGAGGTGGCATCACAGAAGGATAATGTGATCATGGCAGTGCTGCCAAAGCAGCCGGAAGCAGACTCTGTGATCCCATGTCATCTGCAGGTTACGGTAGGTAATGTATTGTATTGTTGGCAGGATGCCAGGATTGTGTGTGAAGATAAGAATCATCCGGATCTATATAGGATTATGTTAGAGTCCAGACCAAAGATTAATAATCGGCGCAAATATCCAAGATTAGATCTTTCTAATCCATGTGAAATCAGGGTGGAGGGAGAAACGACAGTAATCGCAGCCAGTATGGACAATCTGAGTGCAAATGGATTTGCATTTTTAACGCATGATGAAAGATTCTTGAATCACAAAGGAGAGCAGCTGACTGTTACAATACAAAACTTTGCGTTGAAGAATCATAATGTTTTAGAGGGCAAGGTAATACGGTGTTCCGATAACGAAGGTTTATATATTGTTGGTTGTCAGATGCCGGAGGATGATATGTTGATCAGTGAATATGTCAAAGGACAGTTGAAACTATAAGGAGCAATTTCATTTTGCGTTGACAATTTGCAAAAATTGGGATAACATGATATATGTGTGTGTGGGGTGTTGAAAGCAAGCTTTTGGCACCCATTTTTTAAAAAGAACAGAAGGGGAGTTGTATCATGAGTAAGCATACGAAACAGGATATTTTGCGCATGGTGGAGGAAGATGATATTGAGTTTATCCGCCTGCAGTTTACCGATATATTTGGTACATTAAAAAATGTTGCCATTACATCCAGCCAGTTAGAGAAAGCTTTGGATAATAAATGCATGTTTGACGGATCTTCCATTGAGGGATTTGTGCGTGTAGATGAGTCGGATATGTATCTGTATCCGGATCTGGATACTTTCGAAGTGTTTCCGTGGAGACCACAGAATGGTAAAGTAGCACGTCTGATCTGTGATGTGTATCAGCCAAATGGTGTTCCTTATGAGGGAGATTCCAGATATATACTAAAGAAAGTGCTGGCAGATGCAGCAGATATGGGTTATAGCTTTGATGTGGGACCGGAATGTGAATTTTTCCTGTTTCATACAGATGATAATGGTATGCCGACAACAATTTCACACGAAAAGGCTGGCTATTTTGATCTGGGACCGTTAGACCTTGGCGAAAATGCAAGACGTGATATCGTGTTGACATTAGAAGATATGCATTATGAGATCGAATCCTCTCATCATGAGGTTGCACCGGCACAGCATGAGGTGGACTTTAAGTACGATAATGCACTAAAGACCGCAGATAATATCATGACATTTAAACTGGTTGTGAAGTCTACAGCCAAGCGGCATGGTTTATTTGCCAGCTTTATGCCAAAACCAAAGTATGGCATAAATGGATCAGGTATGCATATTAATATGTCTCTTTCAAAGGATGGGGTGAATATATTCGACGATCCGGACGGAGAGCATGGCCTTAGTCAGGAGGCTTACTATTTTCTGGCGGGTGTGATGAAGCATATCAAGGCAATCACTGCAATTGCAAATCCGCTTGTGAATTCATATAAGCGTTTGATTCCGGGATATGAGGCTCCGATCTATATTGCGTGGTCTACAACGAACAGAAGTCCGTTGATCCGGATTCCTTCATCAAGGGGAGCCGGTACGAGAGTGGAACTTCGATCGCCGGATCCGGCTGCCAATCCATACCTGACACTTGCCTGCTGTCTTGCAGCAGGTCTTGATGGTATCAGAAATAAGCTGGAGGCACCGGAAAGCATAGATTGCAATGTGTTTGATCTATCGGTTGAACAGCGTCAGGCAAAGCATATAGAGCGCATTCCGACCAACCTGAGTAATGCGATTGATGCGTTAGAACAGGATACATTTATACAGAATGTATTGGGCGATAAGGTATCACAGAAATATATCGAAGCGAAGCGGGCTGAGTGGTCACAGTACCGCGAGCAGATCACACAGTGGGAAATTGATGAGTATCTGTATAAGATTTAACCGGAATTTGGAGGTGCAGTATTGATTAACGTAATTGTCGTCTTCCCAAAGATTGATGACGCCAAGAAAATACGTAATCTACTGGTTCGAAATGGAATCGATGTAACGGCTGTGTGCAATTCAGGAGCCCAGGTATATCAATATACAGATTCAATAGAGGATGGAATCATTGTTTCGGGTTATCGGATGAGTGATATGCCATGTACAGAACTGCGTGATAATCTTTCAGCAGAATTTCAGATGCTGATTCTTGCCTCTAAGAATCATGTGCAGGAATTTGCCGGGGCAGATATGGTATGTCTGCCGATGCCGCTGAAGGCATATGATCTGGTTACTACTATAGAAGATATGTATAGCGTCATTATGCGGCGCAGAAAGAAGCGTAAAGATAAGCCGAAGACCAGAAGTGCAGAGGAGATAGCCGTTATAGAGAATGCAAAGATGCGTCTGATGCGGGAACGGGATTGTACGGAAGAAGAAGCACATCGATATTTGCAGAAGATTAGTATGGACAGCGGAAGAAATCTTGTGGAGACATGTCAAATGCTGATAAGTATGATTTAGAATGGAGGGAGCGCTATGAAATTCACAAAGATGGAAGGACTGGGTAATGATTATGTATATATTAATTGCCTGGAGGAAGTAGTAGAAGATCCCGTATCGTTGGCAGTAAAGGTCAGTGACAGACATTTCGGTGTGGGTTCGGATGGGTTGATATTAATTAAACCATCTCAGGTGGCGGATTTCTGCATGGATATGTATAATGCAGATGGTTCAAGATCGGAAATGTGTGGAAACGGAATAAGATGTGTAGGAAAATATGTTTATGACTATGGTTTGACAGATCAGACACAAATATCGATCGAAACTCTGGCGGGGATCAAATATCTGACACTTGTACCGGAGCATGGCAAGATTAAAGAAGTATCGGTAGATATGGGTTCTCCGGAATTAGTGCCATATAAGATTCCGGTGAATTCAGAGAAGGATATATTAGTGGGCGAACCGATTGAGGTAGCAGGGCAGACATTTCGGATGACCTGCGTGTCTATGGGCAATCCGCATGCAGTCGTATTTGTGGATTCAACAGAAGCGTTTCCATTGGAACAGGTGGGACCTGTATTTGAATGTCATGAAATGTTCCCAAATCGTGTAAATGTTGAATTTATACAGGTGTTAAACCGCAAGGAAGTGAACATGCGTGTGTGGGAGCGTGGAACCGGTGAAACGCTGGCATGTGGCACAGGTGCATGTGCAAGCACAGTCGCATGCATTTTAAATGATTTGACAGAGGATGAGATTACCTTACATTTGCTGGGCGGAGATCTTAAGGTGTTCTGGGATCAGGATCAGAATAAGGTGATCATGACAGGTCCGGCGACAACCGTATTTGATGGTATTCTGCCTTGAAACTGACGCGGAATTTAGGTCAGACAGGATGGACAGTGCTATAAATAAAATGAGTGGAGGCTATTATGTTTAAGATTAATGACAATTATTTAAAATTACCTGGAAGTTATCTTTTTTCTACGATTGCAAAGAAGGTTGCAGCATATCAGGAGGCAAATCCTGATAAAAGCATCATACGGTTAGGAATCGGTGATGTAACACAGCCACTTGCCCCTGCGGTGATCAAGAGTCTTCACAGCGCTGTGGATGAAATGGCTGATGCAAAGACCTTTAGAGGATATGCACCGGATCTGGGATATGATTTTTTAAGAAATGCAATTGCAAAGCATGATTATCAGGACAGAGGTGCTGACATTCATGCAGATGAGATCTTCGTCAGCGATGGAGCAAAGAGCGACTCTGCGAATATTCAGGAAATATTTGCACAGGATAATAAGATCGCAGTATGTGATCCTGTATATCCTGTCTATGTAGATACGAATGTTATGGCGGGCAGAACAGGTACCTATGATGCGAAGACGGAGCTATGGAGTGATGTGATCTATATGCCATGTACGGCAGCAAATGGATTTGCTCCGGAACTGCCAAAGGAGACACCGGATATGATCTATCTGTGTTTCCCAAACAATCCGACAGGTGCGACGATCAATAAGACGCAGTTGCAGGAATGGGTTGATTATGCCAATAAGGTGGGGGCAGTCATCATTTATGATGCTGCATATGAGGCGTATATCAGTGAGGATGATGTGCCGCATACGATTTATGAGTGTGAGGGAGCCAGAACTTGTGCGATCGAGCTTAGAAGCTTCTCTAAGAATGCAGGATTTACCGGAACCAGATTGGGCTTTACAGTGATCCCGAAGGACTTAAAGGATGCAAATGGAACCATGTTGCACTCTCTGTGGGCGAGAAGACATGGAACGAAGTTTAATGGCGCTCCGTATATTATCCAGCGTGCAGGTGAGGCAGTATATTCACCGGAGGGGCAGGCACAGACCAAGGAGCAGATTGCATATTATATGAATAATGCCAAGGTGATATATGAAGGATTACGGGATGCCGGTTATACGGTATCCGGTGGTGTCAATGCACCATACATCTGGCTGAAGACACCAAAGCAGATGACATCATGGGAGTTCTTTGATTATCTGTTGGAGAATGCAAATGTTGTAGGTACGCCTGGTTCCGGATTTGGACCGAGTGGAGAGGGCTATTTCAGACTGACAGCATTTGGTTCTTATGAGAATACGATAGCAGCGATTGACCGGATTAAGAAGTTATAGTAAATGGAGGGGTTAATATGGCATTTTTTGAAGATTTAGGAAAGAAGATCACACAGACAGGCGCCGATGCCGCTGACAAGGCAAAGGAACTGGCACAGGTAGCTAAGTTGAAGTCGAAGATCTCTGATGAAGAGAGAGCAATCAAGCAGCAGTATATCCAGATCGGCAAGGCATTTGTACAGGCGAATCCTGATTGTGTGGATGCACCGTATGCAGATATGATTGCTGCCATTCATACATCTGAATCAAAGATTGAGGAGTTGAATCAGGAGATCGCGATTGCGAAGGGTGAGTAACTACAATATAAACAAGGAGTCAGTATATGCAGATTACAGATGAGACAATAGAGTATGTAGGCATTTTGGCGAAGCTTGAGCTGTCCGATGAGGAGAAAGAACAGGCTAAGAAGGATATGTCTAATATGTTAGAGTATGTCGGTATGTTAAATGAATTGGATACAGAGGGTGTAGAGCCTATGAGTCATGCATTTCCGGTCCATAATGTGTTCCGAGAGGATATAGTAGTCAATGGTGATGACAGGGATAATATGCTGTTAAATGCACCGGATCAGAAGGACGGGGCGTATGTTGTCCCGAAGACCTTTAACTAGTTTGTCAGGAATATCAGGAAGGAGAAAAGCATGGATTTGATGAGTTTAACCGCGGTAGAGCTTGGAAAGAAGATACAGGCGAAAGAGATTACCGCAGTAGAAGCAGCACAGGCTGCAATAGATAATGTGAAAAAGAGTGAGCCTGAGATCAATGCATTTGTAACCGTTGATGAAGAGGGTGCATTGGTGCGGGCGAAGAAGGTGCAGGCAGAGATCGATGCCGGTACCTTAACAGGCCCGCTTGCAGGCGTACCGGTTGGAATCAAGGATAACATGTGTGTAGATGGTATGCTGACAACATGCAGTTCTAAGATTCTTTATAATTTTAAACCGACCTATACTGCAACAGCAGTGCAGCAGTTGAATGATGCCGGAGCCGTGATCATCGGTAAAACAAATATGGATGAATTTGCTATGGGTTCCACTACGGAAACCTCTTATTTCGGTGCTACGAAGAACCCTTGGAATCCGGATCATGTACCGGGGGGATCGTCCGGAGGATCAGCAGCCGCAGTGGCAGCAGAGGAGATCCCGTATGCATTGGGTTCAGATACAGGTGGATCCATCAGACAGCCTGCAAGTTTTTGTGGCATTACCGGAATCAAACCTACTTATGGAAGGGTTTCCAGATATGGTCTGATCGCGTATGGTTCATCATTGGATCAGATCGGACCGTTGGCAAAGGATGTGACAGACTGTGCAACGATCCTTGAGACAATCTGTGGAAAAGATCATAGAGATTCCACCTCAGTATCCGAGGGCGGCGCAGATTTCACAGATGCTCTTTCACAGGATATTAAGGGAATGAAGATCGGTATTCCAAGGGATTATTTCTTGAAGGGCATTGATGCCGAGGTCAAGGAAAAGGTACTGGCAGCAGCAGAGGTGTTACGAGGATTAGGAGCAGAGGTTGAGGAGTTTGACCTGAGTCTTGTAGAGTATGCGATCCCTGCATACTATATTATTGCTTCTGCGGAGGCAAGTTCAAACCTGGAGCGGTTTGATGGTGTGAAGTATGGATACCGTACGGAGAGCTATACAGATCTGCATAATATGTATAAGAAGACGCGTTCTGAAGGCTTTGGTGCAGAGGTAAAGCGTAGAATCATGCTGGGATCCTTTGTTCTGAGTTCCGGATATTATGATGCATATTATATGAAAGCACTTCGTACAAAGGCATTGATCAAGCAGGCATTTGACAAGGCTTTTGAGAAGTATGATGTGATCCTGGGACCGGTAGCACCGACGACAGCGTTGAAGCTTGGACAGTCCTTAAGTGATCCGATCAAGATGTATCTTGGAGATGTGTATACGGTATCCGTCAATCTGGCGGGACTTCCGGGTATCTCACTGCCATGTGGAACAGACAGCAATGGACTTCCGGTTGGATTGCAGTTGTTAGGCAGACATTTTGACGAGAAGACGATCATTCGTGCGGCCTATGCATTTGAGCAGACCAGAACCTATGAAAGATCGACATATGCGAAGAAGGGAGGCTGCTAGTATGAGTAGAGAATATGAAACCGTCATTGGATTAGAGGTACATGTTGAGCTGGCAACCAAGACGAAGATTTTCTGTGGATGCAGCACTGCATTCGGTGGGGCTCCCAATGTGCATACATGTCCGGTTTGTACCGGTATGCCGGGCTCTCTCCCTGTATTGAATAAAGAGGTTGTGAATAAGGCAATTGCAGTTGGACTGGCTACGAACTGTACGATTACGCAGAACTGTAAGTTCGACCGGAAGAATTACTTCTATCCGGATAATCCGCAGAACTACCAGATTTCCCAGTTGTATTATCCAATCTGCAGAAACGGTAAGATCGAGATTGAGGTAGATGGAAATAAAAAGTGGATCGGCATTCATGAGATCCATATGGAGGAGGATGCCGGCAAGCTTGTGCATGATCCGTATACCGATAGCTCACTGGTAGATTTCAATCGTTCCGGTGTGCCGTTGATCGAGATTGTATCCGAGCCGGATATGCGTTCCGCTGATGAAGTGTTAGCCTATCTGGATAAGCTTAGACTGATCATTCAGTATCTGGGTGCCTCAGATTGTAAATTGAATGAAGGCTCCATGCGTGCAGATGTGAATTTGTCCGTCAGAGAGATGGGTGCGAGCGAATTCGGAACCCGTACAGAGATGAAGAATCTGAATTCCTTTAAGGCGATCGCAAGGGCAATCGAGAACGAGCGTGCAAGACAGATTGATCTGATCGAAGATGGCGAGAAGGTCATACAGGAGACCAGACGGTGGGATGATGCGAAGGAATATTCCTATGCAATGCGTTCTAAGGAGGATGCACAGGATTACAGGTATTTCCCTGATCCGGATCTGGTGCCGATCATGATTGACGATGCATGGCTTGACAGCGTGAGAGCTGCACAGCCGGAGCTTCGTGACGAGAAGCGTATCCGGTATAAGGAGGAATATGATATTCCGGAATATGATATCGATATTATTACCGGAAGTAAGCATATGGCCGATCTGTTTGAAGATACAATCGCACTTGGAGCCAATCCAAAGAAGGTATCAAACTGGCTGATGGGTGAGACGATGCGCCTGATGAAAGAAAAGGAGATGGAGGCAGATGATGTTTCATTTTCCGCTGCGAATCTGGCAAAATTAATTGCGCTCGTAGATGCAAAGACCATCAATACGACTGTTGCTAAGGAAGTGTTCGAGCATGTATTTGCAGAGAATATCGATCCCGAGAAATATGTAGAAGAACATGGACTGAAGACAGTTCAGGATACAGGTGCGTTAAGAAGTACGATCGAAGAAATTGTGGCGAATAATCCGCAGTCTGTTGCTGACTATAAGGGTGGTAAGGAAAAGGCGATCGGATTTCTGGTAGGCCAGACGATGAAGGCGATGAAGGGAAAGGCGGATCCGGGAACGGTGAACCAGATGTTAAAGGAAATCCTTTCCCAGATGTAAGAATCATGAAGATCATAAAGAATGCTGTCAGGATTTTCTGACAGCATTTTTTGATCGGTAAAACAAAAGACCGGCAAGATCAGCAAGCACCCAGCCGATCGGTATTGACCACCAGATGCCGGATGCCCCAAAGAATTTTGAGGCAATATATGCAAGGATGACGCGCGTGCCGAGTGATATGATCGTCAGGTACAAAGATATCTGTGGACGATTCGTACCTCGGAAATAAGCATACCATAGAAATAAAATACCAATTAAGAAATAGAAGGCACCTTCAATTCTTAAATATTGGATACCGATCCGTATAATTTCAGTTTCGGAATGCTGAATGAAAATCCCGATCAATGGTCCGGCACAGCAACATACCAGTGAGGATATCACGATACAAAAAATACAGGTGCAGAGAAATGCACTTTTTGTTCCTTTTTTGATTCGACCTAGCTGGTCGGCACCATAATTCTGGGAAACAAATATGGAGTATGCATTGCCAAATTCCTGTGCCGGCATGTAGGCCAAAGTATCAATCTTCACTCCTGCAGCAAACGCTGCCATGACAGAAACCCCGAAACTGTTGACAATCCCCTGTACCATCAGAATGCCGAAATTCATAATGGATTGTTGAGCAGAGGAGGCAAATCCAAACTGCAGAATCTGCCGTACGGGTTTGTCACCTTGGCGGAATGCTCTTCCGGAAAAGCGAAGAGATGGGAAAACAAGATAGGTGTATAGCATCAGACCGATTCCGGAGATGACCTGAGATATGACAGTTGCAGCTGCAGCACCCTCAATTCCCCAGTGACATTCTTTTACAAATAAGATATCCAGCACGATATTCAAAACAGAGGATAATGCCAGAAACAGAAGTGGTGTGGAAGAGTTGCCAACCGCACGCAGTAAAAATGCGTAGTAATTATATAAATAAACAAAGACAATGCCTGTGAAGATGATATGTGTGTAGGACTGCATAGCAGGCATCAGTTCTGTAGGTGTCTGTAGCAGGATTAAAATAGGATTGGTAAATATCTGAACCAGTATACTGATAGCTACAGCCATCAGGCTGAATAATACGAAGGAGGTCTGCAGACAGTTTTGAAATTGAGATTTGTCCTGTCTGCCCCGATAATAAGCAAATAAAGAACCACATCCCATACACATTCCGATCAACACAGAGTTTATAAATGTGATCAGCGAGTAGGCAGATCCTACTGCAGAAAGAGCTGCGGATCCAATATATTTGCCAACTACCCAGGTGTCTACGAGATTGTAGCATTGCTGCAGAATATTGCCAAGTATCATGGGAATTGCAAATATAAATAATGCCTTATTAACGCTGCCTTTCGTGAAATCTGTCTGCATATCATGTATCCTTTCAAAACAGTTACATTATAGTACATAATCCGGAAAAGGGCAAAGGAAAAGGCTGACAATCCTTGAATTCTTTGTTATAATAAATAGAAATATGGATGGAGGTGCCAGAATGGACACGATTGAAAAAAGAAGATACAGACGGCTTCCTATTAACTTAAAGCTGGGGGTTTCTTCATTGTTTAAGCAGGATAACGAAAAAATTGGTGGATTGGACACCCAGATTGAGGTTTTTGATATTTCTAAATCGGGAATCGGATTTACAACCAGCAGTATTCTGCCGGTCGGATATTATTTTAATGCGGCAATTGAATTTGAAACAGCAGACAACAAGCTGTTGACGGTCGTGAAGATCCTGTATTGTGCTGATAATGGAGATGGAACGAAGCGGTACGGATGTGAATTCGTTGGTCTGGCTCCCATCTTTTATTATATTTTTGATGAATACGAGGAGAAGCTGAAGGAAGCGAATCTGCTTGATGAGGAAAATAATTGACAGAATGATGGAAACAAGTCATAATAAATCATGCCATTGAAGACGCAAGACCGCATTGGTAGCTTAAGAAGAAAGGTGCGTAACAATATGTCAGAGCCAATTATGAACCATGCATATGATGAAGATGGACTACACGAGGAATGTGGAGTATTTGGTATTTATGATTTCGATGGAAATGATGTTGCAGCGTCCATATATTATGGGTTATTTGCACTGCAGCACAGAGGACAGGAAAGCTGTGGTATTGCAGTTTCGGACACAGAAGGTCCTAAGGGACAGGTATATTCCCAGAAGGGAATGGGGCTGGTCAATGAGGTATTCGATACAGATAAGTTATCAGCTCTCAAGGGCAATATCGGTGTGGGGCATGTCCGTTATTCAACTGCAGGTGCATCTACCAGAGAGAATGCACAGCCATTGGTACTGAATTATATTAAGGGAACATTGGGATTAGCCCATAATGGTAATTTGATCAATGCACCGGAATTAAGACGGGAGCTTTCGCTTGGCGGAGCAATTTTCCAGACGACGATTGACTCTGAGGTGATCGCGTATCATATAGCCAGAGAGCGTGTCAATGCAGATTCGGTGGAACAGGCAGTGTTACAGGCATTGAGAAAAGTAAAGGGTTCGTACTCGCTGATTGTAATGAGCCCAAGGAAATTGATCGGTGCAAGAGATCCGTTTGGATTCCGCCCATTATGTATCGGCAAGCGGGACAATGCCTATATTCTGGCGAGCGAGACATGTGCATTGGATACAGTAGGTGCTACATTTGTCAGAGATGTTGAACCTGGGGAGATCGTTATGATCTCACCGGATAAGGGAATAGAGTCGATTAGAGATATGTGCCAGCCGGAGCATGCACGCTGTGTATTTGAATATATTTATTTTGCAAGACCGGATAGTGTGCTGGATGGCATGAGCGTATATGAGTCGAGGATCATCGCCGGCAGATGTCTTGCCAAGGATCATCCGGTAGAGGCAGATCTGGTGGTTGGCGTTCCGGAATCCGGAAATGCAGCGGCTCTCGGATATTCACTGGAGTCAGGTATACCGTATGGTACGGCATTTGTGAAAAATGGATATGTCGGGCGTACATTTATCAAACCGAAGCAGAGCCAGAGAGAATCCAGTGTACGGGTGAAGCTGAATGTATTAAAAGAAGCCGTGAAGGGCAAGCGTGTTGTGATGATCGATGATTCGATCGTACGGGGAACGACATCAGACCGGATCGTCAGTATGCTTAAGGAGGCTGGTGCAACAGAAGTACATGTAAGGATCAGTGCACCGCCATTTTTACATCCTTGCTATTTTGGTACGGATATACCGAGTGAGGATCAGCTGATCGCACATAACCGGACAGTGGATGAGATATGTAAGATCCTGGGAGCAGATTCTTTGGGGTATCTGGAGATGAATCGTCTGATCGAAATGACAGGTGGCAGACAGTATTGTGACGGATGTTTTAGCGGTACTTATCCAATGGATCCACCGACAGAGGATATCCGTGGTGAACATGATACAACGATCCGAGAGATGCGCAAATAAGTATTCCCGTCAGCCTGTGTGCAGGGGGATATGTATATAGAAATATATGATACAGAATACAGGAGTATGGAGGAAACTAAAATGAACAATGATAAGTATGTAAGCCCATTATGTGAGAGATATGCGAGCAGGGAAATGCAGTATATTTTCTCTCCTGACATGAAGTTTAAGACCTGGCGTAAGCTGTGGATCGCACTGGCTGAGACAGAGCAGGAGTTAGGCCTTAAGGATGTGAATGGTATGCAGCGGATTAAGGACGCGCAGATTGCCGAGCTGAAGGCACATGTGGATGATATCAATTATGATGTTGCCAAAGAGCGCGAGAAACTCGTAAGACACGATGTAATGTCTCATGTATATGCATATGGACAGCAATGCCCAAATGCCGCAGATATCATTCATCTGGGAGCAACGAGCTGTTATGTGGGTGATAATACAGATGTGATCGTGATGACGGAGGCAATGAAGCTGGTTCGTAAGAAACTGTTGAATGTAATGTCCAAGCTTGCAGATTTTGCTATGGAGTATAAGGATGTACCAACATTGGCATTTACACATTTTCAGCCGGCACAGCCAACAACTGTCGGAAAAAGAGCTACTTTGTGGCTGATGGAGCTGAAGCTGGATTTCGATGATTTAGAGTATATGATCAGCCAGCAGAAATTGTTAGGTTCAAAGGGTACAACAGGAACACAGGCCAGCTTTATGGAGCTGTTTGATGGAGATCATGAGACAATCCGCAAGATTGATGATATGATCGCATCCAAGATGGGATTTTCGGGTTGTTATCCGGTATCGGGACAGACCTATTCCAGAAAGGTAGATGCAAGAATCCTGAATGTATTATCCGGTATTGCACAGAGCGCACATAAGTTTTCAAATGATGTCAGATTATTACAGCATTTGAAGGAAGTTGAGGAGCCGTTTGAGAAGAATCAGATCGGATCATCAGCAATGGCATATAAGAGAAATCCAATGCGTAGTGAGCGTATTGCATCATTGGCCAACTATGTGATTTCAGATGCCCTGAATCCGGCGATTACAGCCGCAACACAATGGTTTGAGAGAACATTGGATGATTCGGCCAACAAGAGAATCTCTATTCCGGAGGCTTTTCTTGCAGTTGATGGTATTCTGGATCTGTATCTGAATGTGGTGGATGGCATGGTTGTATATGACAAGGTAATCTATCAGCACTTTATGAAGGAAATTCCATTCATGGCAACAGAGAATATCATGATGGATGCAGTGAAGGCGGGCGGTAATCGTCAGGAGCTGCATGAAAAGATTCGTCAGCATTCTATGGCAGCAGGCGAGCAGGTCAAGAAATACGGCAAAGAAAATGATCTGGTAGAAAGAATCGCAAATGATCCGGCCTTTGGTATGACAGAGGAACAGATCAATGCTCTGCTGGATCCAAAGAATTTTGTCGGCCGCGCACCTGAGCAGACAGAGGAGTTTATTTACGGTGTGATCAACCCGATCCTGAACGAGAATCAGAAGGAATTAGGGCTTACTGCTGAGATTAATGTATAGAGAATTATGTACAGAGTGCAGGACAACGAACCCGCACTCTGTTTTTGTATGGAGAATGTATGGTTGAGAATAATCTTGAGTTATACAAAATGTTTTATCATATAGCAATGAACCGGAGCCTGACAAAGGCGGCTGCAGTGTTGTGTGTTTCACAGCCGGCGGTATCACAGGGACTCAAGCAGTTAGAGACAAGTCTCGGAGTCAGGTTATTTACGAGATCCGGCAAGGGGGTCAGGCTAACCGGTGAAGGCGAGGTACTGTTTCAATATGTAGCGCAGGGCTATGAGAGTATTATGCTTGGTGAGCAGAAGATCCGGCAGATGCTGAATCTGGAACATGGAGAAATCAGGATTGGTGCCAGTGATATGACACTCGAATATTATCTGTTGCCATATCTGGAGCAATTTCATCAACAGTATCCTGAAATCAAAGTAACCGTTACAAATGCACCGACCCCGCAGACGATATCGCATTTAAAGGCAGGAAGAATTGATTTTGGGGTGATTACCGCACCGATCCATACCGAAGGGCTTGAAATCCGCCCGGCAAGAAAAGTATCAGATATTTTTGTGGCCGGAGACAGGTTCCGATATCTGAAAGGAAAGATATTGAAATTATCCGATCTTTCATCGTTGTCATTGATATGTCTGGAGAAAAATACAAGTACAAGAAAATATATGGATACCTTTCTGAAAAAAAACCATGTCGTAATAGAGCCTGAGTTTGAACTGGCAACAAGTGGCATGATTGTGCAATTTGCAAAGCGGAATCTGGGAATTGGTGCCGTTGTATCTGATTTTGCGAAAGAAGCGTTAGCGGCAGGAGAGCTTTTTGCGTTGCAGCTTGATCAGGAAATCCCACAAAGAGATATGTTGATCATAAGAGATCCGAATTATATGCTGAGTATTGCAGCCGGGAAATTGCTTGCTATGCTGGGACATTCTGTATCAGAGGGGCATACCGATAAATATGAGTAAATGGATGTCGACAGATATCAAGGGAAAGGATATATTATGAAAAAGATACAGTTGCTCTTATACTTTATGGCGGATATCAGCGTGTTATATTTTTTGCTGCTGCTTTTAAAATTGGGTTTCGCCAGTCTGTTTTCCTATTTCTTTTTGGCTTTGTCTTTGGTGCTTTTTGGTGTCGCCCGTATGTTAGAACCGGAGCGATATGGTGCAATTTCACCGAAGATCAGAATCAGTATGATCATTGTTGTAAGTATTTTATTGGTGGGGTTTATGATAATAGAGGGATTGATCATGGCAGGTGGTTGTACGAAAACAAAAGAAGATGCAGATTATGTTGTAGTGTTAGGCTGCCGGGTAAGGGGGACAACGCCCTCGCTGAGTCTCAGATACCGGTTGGATGCTGCATATGATTATTTAATACAGCATCCGGATGCGGATGTTGTGGTGACCGGTGGAAAAGGATTAGGGGAAGACATTCCGGAGGCACAGGCAATGGCACAGGTACTGGTCGAAAAAGGAATAGATGAAAGCAGGATCCATCAGGAGGATCAGTCGACCACGACGAAGGAAAATCTCGAATTTTCGAAACAATATATAAATCCGGAAAAGGACCGTATTGTTGTAGTGTCTACGAATTATCATATGTTCCGGGCAATGAAGATTGCACATGCAGCAGGTTATGCATATGTAGATGGATATGCAGCCCAAAATGTGTGGTATCTTGTGCCGGCAGATTATATCCGGGAAGCATTGGCGATCGTCAAGAATTTTGTCCTTGGAAATATGCGATAGCTTTTTCTTGAATGGCAGTGCAGTAGATCAGAATTGCAAAGGACCAAGAAATGAATTGAGAGATGATAATGGAGATGTTATAATGATTGTGTGATGACAGATGAAAGGAGTTCTCATATGGAAATAACAAATACATTTACAATGCCGGATGCGAACGGCAAAGAAGAACAATATACGGCACTTAATATGGTGTCAAATCCTGATAACGGGATTCAGTATGTACTGTACACAGAAACAAGAAATCTGCGGGATGTAAATGGGCAGGATGTGAATATTTATGCAGCTGTTTATAAGAAGGAAGAGGGGCAGATCGTATTAGAGCCGGTGGAGTCGGAAAATGATTGGAGACTGATCCAGAATCTGGTAGATGATCTGATACAGTAACATAAATAATACTTATCGATTATATAACCAATATTGATTTTACTTATAGTATAATGTATAGTATATTATAAAGGTCATTAGGACAGGATACCGTCTGTGGCAGGTGTACATGTATGTATTCCGGTCTAAACTGAACAGACGGAGATAAAGGAGAAGATATGGTAACAGCAGTAGTAGGAGCCAATTGGGGCGATGAGGGTAAGGGAAAGATCACAGATATGCTCGGCGAGCAGTCTGATATTATTGTAAGATTTCAGGGTGGAGCAAATGCAGGACATACCATTGTGAATCCATATGGTAAGTTTGCATTACATACATTACCATCAGGTGTGTTTTATGGACATACAGTCAGCATTATCGGTAATGGTGTTGCGTTAGATATTCCGAAGCTCTTTCATGAGATTCAGGAGGTAGTGGATAAGGGTGTACCAATGCCAAAGATCTTAGTATCTGACAGAGCCCAGATGGTTATGCCTTATCATGTATTGTTTGATACATACGAAGAGGCAAGACTGGCTGGTAAGTCATTTGGTTCCACAAAGTCAGGTATTGCACCATTTTATTCAGATAAATATGCAAAGATCGGATTTCAGGTATCCGAGCTGTTTATGGATGAAGCAGAATTGAAGGATAAGATCACCCGTGTGATCGCACAGAAGAATGTACTGCTTGAGCATTTATATCATCAGCCGTTATTGACGGTGGACGGTGTTTATGAGACCTTGATGGAATATAAGGAAATGGTGGCACCATATGTTTGTGATGTATCCGCATACTTATATCAGGCCATTCAGGACGGAAAGAATATTTTGTTAGAGGGACAGTTAGGCTCCTTAAAAGATCCGGATCATGGTATCTACCCGATGGTAACATCATCTTCTACTTTGGCAGCATACGGTGCGATCGGAGCAGGTATTCCACCATATGAGATTAAGAAGATCGTGACAGTATGTAAGGCATATTCATCAGCAGTTGGTGCAGGTGCATTTGTCAGTGAGATATTTGATGATGAAGCAGATGAGCTTAGAAGACGTGGCGGTGATGGCGGTGAGTTTGGTGCTACCACAGGACGGCCTAGAAGAATGGGATGGTTTGATGTAGTGGCTTCAAAGTATGGCTGCCGCATTCAGGGAACTACAGATGTCGCATTTACAGTACTGGATGTCTTGGGATATCTTGATGAGATTCCGGTATGTGTGGCATATGATATTGATGGAAAGATTACAACAGACTTCCCTACCACCAGAGATTTAGAGAAGGCAAAGCCGGTATTTGAGACATTGCCGGGATGGAAGTGTGATATCAGAGGCATTAAGACATATGAAGAGCTTCCGGAGAATTGCCGTAAGTATATTGAGTTCATTGAAGAGAGAATCGGATTCCCTATCACCATGATCTCGAACGGACCAAAGAGAGACGATATCATCTACCGCAATAAGTAGACAATTGCGAAACTCCTTGAAGATGTTGATGTTATGTGCATATTGCACAATGTATCGCAGGCACGCTCTCGCTACTTCATCACGCAGCGGTACTAAGCAATGTAACACCATGTGCACTAGGCTCGAGAATACCTTGCCAAGTGCACAGGTGTACATTCGCACTAAGCTCAAAAATACTTCGCTAAGTGCTCATTGCAAGTACCGGCGTTCTTCAAGTACCTGCTTATACATTATGCAATATGCACATAGTCGCAATCGTAATTGAGAGTTTCGTAATTGCCTATATCGCAATAAGTAGAATGAGGAGAATATATGAGATATCATGTAACAAAGAATAAACTTACCAGAATATCATATCGAACCGTAGGTGTTTTGTTTGCTCTGGTAGCAGTAGCACAGCTGATCGCTGTGACCAAAATGAAGTCTGGCGGGCGTTTTTTGCTGGCGGCTATGGCAGTATTTCTGATCGTGTATGGTGGCTATCTGTTTAAGATGTCATTTAGACGGCAGGCATATGATATGGTCTATGAATTTGAAGAAGCCGGCATGACACTTCATTTTCATAATGGAGAAGAAAAGGTTCCGTATAGTGAGATTGAAGATATTGAGATTATGGCACCGGATCCGGATCTTCCATATAGGATCATACGGATCAAGATCAAAGGTGTACAGTATGTATTGCCATTTACGAACAATATAGAACTTAGTGAAAAGATATTTCAGTATGTATATTCCCGTATGGATTTCCCGGATGCAGCGAATAAACCGGGACTGTAGAATATGGATCTGTAGGATGTGAAGGAGAGCGTTTGTATATGCAGACGCTTTTCTTTGTTGAAGGAGGATTGTTATGAAAGAGCAGATATTACAATGGCTCAAGCAGCATGATGGCTATGTATCAGGACAGGCGTTGTGTGATCATTTTGGTGTTTCCAGAACAGCGGTATGGAAACATATACAGAACCTGAAGAAGGAAGGGTATGTGATCGATTCGGTCAGCAATAAAGGATATAAGCTGATATCTTCTCCGGATGCCCTGATCAGTGAGGAGGTGCTGCCAAAGCTTAAGACAAAATGGGCGGGGCGGCATTACTATTATTATGCAGAGACAGATTCTACGAATATACGGGGGAAGCAGCTGGCAGATGAGGGAGCTCCCCATGGGAGTCTTGTGGTGGCGGAAAAGCAGACAGCAGGACGAGGCAGACGAGGACGAACATGGCTGATCCCGGAGGGGGAATCTATTACAATGAGCCTGATTCTGAAACCGGATATGGAACTTGTGAACGCCTCCATGTTGACACTGGTTGCAGCCATGGCAATTGCGGATGCGGTCAGACAGGCATTAGGAGATGAGGCGCAGTGTTATATCAAGTGGCCGAATGATATTGTGGTGAATGGTAAGAAAATATGCGGTATCTTAACGGAAATGACTACCGAAGCAGATTATATTAATAGTATCATAATAGGAATCGGCCTGAATGTGAATACAACGGCATTTGATCCATCGGTGAGAGATGTAGCCACCTCATTAAAACTAGAAACCGGACGCACCTATTCCAGATCACAGCTCATTGCAGATGTGATGGAGGCATTTGAAAAATATGATGCCTTGTTTATGCAGACACAGGATCTGTCTGCTCTTATAGAAGATTATAATGCCATGCTGATAAACCGTGACAGACAGGTACGGGTGATTGAACAGGATGGTGAGCATATTGTGACAGCCAGGACTGTGACCAAAACAGGAGGGCTTCTTGTGGAAAATGCAGATGGAACGCAGCGGGAGATCATATCAGGCGAAGTTTCCGTACGGGGTGTGCTTGGGTATGTATAATAAATGAATTAGAGGCTAGAACTTAATTTTTTTATGAATATTTCAAAAATACACTTGAAATAATTAAGTATTCGTGTATAATACTTGTTAGACAAAGGCGTCTTACTTAAGAAAGCAGGTAGTTGCTATTCTTATTGTTAAGGTCGCCTTTTTTTGCGCTATCGAGGGGTTAGCGCCAGATCATTTTTTAAAGGAGGACATAAAGATGTCATATGTTGATGAGGTACTTGAGGTAGTAAAGAAGAAGAATGCAGATCAGCCGGAGTTTATTCAGGCTGTAACAGAGGTTTTAGATTCATTAAGACCTGTAGTTGAGAAGAATGAAGAGAAGTATCGTAAGGAAGCAATTCTTGAGAGAATTACTGAGCCGGATAGACAGATCATGTTCAGAGTTCCATGGGTAGATGACAACGGTCAGGTTCAGGTAAACCGTGGTTTCCGTGTACAGTTCAATAATGCCATTGGACCATACAAGGGAGGTTTAAGACTTCATCCATCAGTAAACCTTGGTATTATCAAGTTCTTAGGTTTTGAGCAGATCTTTAAGAACTCACTGACAACACTTCCAATCGGCGGTGGTAAGGGTGGTTCTGATTTTGATCCTAAGGGTAAGTCAGACAGAGAGATCATGGCATTCTGCCAGAGCTTTATGACAGAGCTTGGCAAGTACATCGGCGCTGATATCGATGTTCCTGCCGGTGATATCGGAACAGGTGCTCGTGAGATCGGATATATGTTTGGTCAGTATAAGAGAATTCAGGGTATGTTCGAAGGCGTACTTACAGGTAAGGGTCTGACATGGGGTGGATCTCTTGCTCGTACACAGGCTACAGGATATGGTCTGTTATACTTAACAAATGCATTATGGAAGGATCATGGCATGAGCTTAGAGGGCAAGATCGCTACTGTATCAGGTGCTGGTAATGTAGCAATCTACGCAATTGAGAAGGCACATCAGTTAGGTGCAAAGTGTGTAACATGTTCAGATTCTACAGGCTGGATTTATGATCCTGAAGGAATTGATGTAGAGCTTCTTAAGGAAGTGAAGGAAGTAAAGCGTGCACGTCTTGATGAGTATGCTGCAGCTCGTCCATCAGCAGAGTATCATGTAAAGAAGGATGCAAATGATCATGGTGTATGGTCAATCAAGTGTGATCTTGCTCTTCCATGTGCTACACAGAACGAGTTAAATCTTGAGGATGCTAAGATGTTAGTAGCAAATGGCTGCAAGTCAGTTACAGAGGGTGCTAACATGCCTACAACATTAGATGCTACCAAGTACTTACAGGAGAATGGCGTATTATTCGTAGGTGGTAAGGCTGCCAATGCCGGTGGTGTTGCTACATCTGCATTAGAGATGAGCCAGAACTCAGAGAGACTGTCTTGGACATTCGAAGAAGTTGATGGTAAGCTGAAGGGAATCATGGAGACAATCTATGCTAACATTTCAGATGCAGCTAAGAGATATGACATGACAGTAGGCGGAAACACAGATTATGTAGCCGGTGCTAATATTGCCGGTTTCGAAAAGGTTGTTGACGCTATGATCGCTCAGGGTGTTTGCTAGGAGCAGAGAACTTAACGAAAACGAGTCGAAGACGAAGTTTGAGTTTAGTCGTAGCCCCATCGACGCCCTTAATGAGTGCGAAAGCACGAATTTAGTAGTCGATGCAATATAAAGAAGCGAAAAGGGTCCGAAAGGACCCTTTTTGAGTTTAGTGCGAAAGCCCTTCCCGAGACTTCATGAGGGCAAGCGGCAATATAAAAAAGCGAAAACATTAAATTTGAAAGAAGGAGGTCAGAGTGGTATTATTTAAGAAAAAGATAGTCAATATGACCTATGATAAAGAAAATAAGAAGCCTGTAATCAAGGCAAGTATTTGTAATGGTGAACAGGTTGCCGGTTTTAAAGATATCCATACTGTTCGTCATTCCGTTATAAATGGCGAAATTTGATTTAATATGAATGCAGCAGCATAAAGGAAGAACAAAATGAACGACCAACAAAAGAAAAGTAAATACGAAATAGATATGTGCAATGGCTCCTTATTGGATAAGCTGATTGCCTTTTCCATTCCCCTGATGTTGTCCGGTATTTTGCAGCTGCTATTTAATGCGGTGGATATCATTGTAGTAGGGCAGTATACCGGCAGTAATGCATTGGCGGCAGTGGGTTCTACCACTGCGCTGATCAATGTATTTGTGAATCTGTTTATCGGGATATCACTGGGGGCAAATGTGCTGGCTGCCAGATATTATGCGGCTGGGCAGGAGAAGGAAATGTCAGAGACGGTACACACGGCGATCACACTGGCATTGATCAGTGGGATGATGATGGCGGTTATAGGCATTGCTTTGGCGAAAGGGGCACTTACCCTGATGGATACGCCTGCGGATGTTCTGCCGCTAGCTACCCTATATATGCGGATCTATTTTATCGGTATGCCGTTCTTTATGTTATATAACTATGGAGCTGCGATTTTAAGGGCAGTAGGAGATACCAGGAGACCGTTATTCTTTTTGGTGATATCCGGACTGATCAATGTTGTGCTGAATCTCGTACTGGTCAGACAGTTTCATATGGGTGTGGCGGGTGTCGCGATTGCAACCGTGATCTCGCAGTTTGTGTCATGTGTATTGGTGCTCCGGTGCCTGATCACCTCCAAAAGCAGTTATCAGCTACACATTGCGAAGCTGGGCATGAAGGCCTGCTATGTAAAACAGATCTTTAAGGTCGGCATTCCGGCGGGCATCCAGAGTGTGATCATCAATTTTTCAAATGTATTGCTGCAGTCATCGGTAAATGCATTTGGATATCTTGCGATGGCAGGGTATACGGCGGCCAACAACATTTTGGGCTTCTTATATGCATCGGTAAATGCGATCACACAGGCATGCATGAGCTTTACCAGTCAGAATTACAGTGTCGGAAAATACAAGCGTATGGATAGGATTCTGCTGGAATGTCTGGGACTGACAGTAACGATATCCCTGATTCTTGGAGGTGGTTCGTATCTGTTTGGACATACGCTTTTGCATATATATACCAAGAGTGCTGATGTGGTGGCGTGTGGTATGGATATTATGCTGTATACTACCGTGACATATTTTTTGTGCGGTATTATGGATCTGATACCCGGGGCGATGCGGGGAATGGGACATTCTACGGTGCCGATGCTGCTTTCCGTGATCGGGACGGTTGGTACGAGAATCGTGTGGATCTATCTGGTGTTTCCGTATCACAGGACGCTGGATTTTCTGTTCATTTCGTATCCGGTGTCATGGCTGCTTACTATTGTTATGCAGGTGATCTGTTTTTACTTTGTTCGGAAACGAAGATAATACGACAATGTTCTTAGAATATGCACCCTGCTTACCGGAGATCTGGTAGGCAGGGAGTTTTTATATGTAAAAATAATGTGTAAGGATATAGAAAAGATACATGCATTTGATAGGATCATATCAGAAAGGAGGAACAGTGACAGGATGGCATATCAGATTTTATTAGTGGAGGATGATGCACAGATCAGGGAAATCATAGCGGATTATTTTTCGGATAAGGAGGAGGGGAGATTTCAGCTATCCGTTGCAAAAGATGGGGATGAAGGAATGGAGATGCTTTATGAGCAGGAATATGATCTGGTTCTGTTAGATATCATGCTGCCGGGTACAGATGGATTTACCATCTGCCGGGAGATACGGCAGCATAGCATTTGTCCGATTATTTTTCTGACGGCACGAGGACGGGAAGAGGATATTCTATATGGATACGATCTGGGGTGTGATGATTATGTTGTCAAGCCATTTTCTGTGGCAGAGCTGTATGCCAAGGTAAATGCAGTCGTCAAACGGGCAAAGGGCATTGTGAAGCAGGATCTGCTGGTGTGTGGGGATATTTCTTTGAATCCTATGACATTTGAGGTGAGGACGCAGGCGCATATTGTGGCGTTGCCGCCGAAGGAATATGGCATCTTAAAGTATTTAATGGAAAATCAGGGCAGAGTGATAGAACGGGAAACGCTGTTAGTGAGACTGTGGGGCTATGACTATGCGGGCAATGAGCGGGTTGTAGATAATCATGTGAAGAAGCTTCGTAAGGCATTGGGAAGTGCAGGAGGACAGATCAAGACGGTGATCACAAGAGGATATAAGCTGGAGGGGTGAAAGTGTATGGGAAAAAGGTATGATAGAGCAGGCAATCCGGTTTTTTATAAGATATTTCTTCGAAAGCTGCTGATGGTTTTCGCAGCTGCGATCCTGCTATCGATCGTGGGAACGGGGATTGCGTTAGCTGTTTATCGGAATTATATGGAAATGGATCAGGAAGCAGAATTGAATGCTGCACAAAAGCGTGTGCGAAGTGCGTATGAGGAGATTTATTATGATAGTGAGGGGCTCTATGACGAGGCAAGAACTGCAGATCAAAAATTAGAGCAGTTTAAGACAAATCTGCATTGGATATACGATTCTCTGTCCATAAAGAATTTTTCGTATGCTGTGTATGATGTGGATACACAGGAGGTGATCGTGGAAGAGGAACCGATGGCTTATCTTGCTGTGGGAGGAGAAAAAGGGGAGAACATAATCCTGTATCGTTGTCCGATCCGTGATATACAGGCAATGTTTGCGCAGTATGATGTAGTAACCGATCGGGTGCAGGATAAACTGGATCCTGCAGGAAATGCTTTGTCGCAGATCAATATGCAAGAGGCATATATCCGTGATGGTTTATTCGTACCGGGACGGGTTGAACTGCAACAGAATTTTGATACGAATGAGAGTGAGGATGATGTATCTGTGGTTGTGATATCCGATAATGACACACCGGATCATGTCGACCAATATACAAAGATACATGTAAATGATGAGAATATCAAAGCCTTAGGTCCTATGTGGTATAAGGATGATATCAATCAGGAGGCAAAGCAGTTGTTAGAGCGGTCCAAGGACACGCTATGGAAGGATCCGGATTCCATTGCAGGACAAAGCTCGCATAGGATCATAGGTGGTATTGAACAGGTGTATACCTATCAGGAAACCTTGGGAACAGACATGAAGATAAAGAGTGTGATCGCCACACATAATAGCATGTTCGAGGATTATAAAATATGGATGCTTGTGAGCTATCTGGCTGTGTTTGTGACCAGTGCCCTGTTTACATGGGGCAGTGCGTATCATACCTATATGGTAAGAAAGAATCAATATGATATGGACAGTTATCGCAGGGATATGACCAATGCGATGGCACACGATCTGAAAACACCGCTGACTGCAGTATCGGGTTATGCAGAGAACCTGCGGGAACAGATACATACGGAGAAAAGAGAGTATTATACAGAAGCCATTCTGGAAAATGTAAGGTATATGAACCAGATCGTGAATCATATTTTGGAGCTTGCAAAGTTGGAAAATGCAGATCATCGAATGCAGCGGGAAACGATAGAGCTCAGGTCTGTTACGGAAGAAGTGATCAAAAAATACGAGGTATTATTGGAGCGTAGTCATCTGGCGGTTGTCATAGATGGCGATAGTGAGATCCGGGCAGACCGTTCGATGCTGGTACAGATGTTAGAAAATCTGGTCGGAAATGCCATCAAGTATGCGAAGCCGGGTACGAACATTACAGTGAAGCTGTCGCGGGATTGCTTTGAAATACGAAATGCAATGGAAACGGAGCTGAATATTCCGGTTGAAGATCTTTGGAAACCATTTGTCAAGGGTGATGATAGCCGGAATGGACAGAGGGGGAGTGGGATCGGATTGACAATTGTAAAGAATATTGCAGACATACTTGGATATACCTTTGCAATAGAAAGAGAAAATTATATATTTATAGCAAGAATAACATATAATAAGACAAAAAAACGATGACAGTATTGAACGCTCCGGAAATGTGACATTTCCGGGGCATTTTTTTATTTGTTGCGTCTTTACACAATCGAAGGCTTGTATTATAATCAAACTAATTATGGGGTACTATGCCCTGATAAAAATGCTTAACTAACGCTTTCATGGAGTATATCCAATTAGATACAGTGTAAAAAGTGTAGAAAGGGAGATGTTTATGAAGAAAGTAACTGGTAGAAGCGTGTATGCATGGATATTGGCGATGGTCATGATTTTCTCTACGGCATTTATGGGGGTGCCGGAGCAGTTGATGGCTGCGAATGCCTCGGAGGCGGCAAATGTCAGTATCAAGATCAATGGTGTGGATATTGACAGTGTGACCACGATTCATGAGGGAGATCAGCTGACGGTGGACTTAAACTGGCCGTTGAATGATGGGCCAAAGGAGAATCCATATGTGCAGGAGATTAATCTGAATTCCATGAAGAATGTGGCTATGGATAATAATGTGACACAGGATCTGTATTCTAACGGTATGAAGGTTGGTACTGCAAAGATCAAGGATGGTGTGATCACATTAACACTTGATAATGATACATTCCTTAAGAATACAAATGGACGGGAAGTTAGCGGAAGCATGTCCGGAAAGATTGCGCAGGGTGGCAATTCTTACAATACAGGTGACGATGTCACGGTTGAACTGGGAGGCTACTATAATGGCACCAAAAAATGGGATGATGGTACGCCGGAGAGTGTATTAAATGTTTCTAAGTACACATCAGGAAATGCTGCATATGACAGTGCGTCAGGAACATGGATCCAGACATACCGTGTAGAGTTGTCTGCCTATAATGGCAATATAACGATCGGTACGATTACTGATGAACATGGTTCCTGTCTGTCAGATATAGCAGGCATGAAAGTGGTAAGCAATACCGTAGATGCACTTTCTTCTTATGCAGCAGGAAATGCGATTTCATTAACTGATCTTACAGGCAAAACACTTAAGAAGGACGAGAAGATCGTACTGGAGTATACTATGAAGGTGACAGATCAGGCATTTCATGCAGAGGCTGCAGGTTCCAGGAGTGATACGGTCAGAAATACGATCAAGGGTACCTATCAGGACAATAAGGGTCATACGGATAAGAAGTTTTCATATTCTACAGGTGTAAATGTGACAAGACCGAGCATCAGCAAGTCATTAAATGCCGGGGCTACGGATGACGAGGAAACATGGACAATCACAATTGATATCGGTGGACTGAAGGATGCAGGAAAGACGCTTGCAGATGTTGTGACATCTATTACAGAGACACCTGGAGAAGGTCTTGAGACAGTCAGTGGTTCTATCAGTGTATCTGATTTTACAGAGAATCCTGTTGGTTCCGGAAAATATGTAGCGACCTATAAGACAAAAGTGACAGATACTTATAAAGACTACGAGAGTACAACTGTACGCAATAAGGTTACATATGATGGTTCATATGGCAAGGGTGAGACAACAGCAGATTACCAGACTAAGGGGAATCCCACAAAGGCAGCTGATATCGTGAAGACATGCGAGAGGGAACAGGATGGTGTTCTCACATGGAAGGTGGTTTTGAAAAATGTATCACCTTCATCAACAAATGTCTATGTGCTGGATATGACGACACCGAACCATTGGAGTGAGGATCGGGACTGGGATGCATCCAAAACAACACAGGGAAAGCATGTCTGGGATCATACACTGATGATTAATGGAAAAAAGGTGCTTGACAATGGAACTACAACAGCAGATGCGACAGGTATCTTAAAAAATACGAATCAATGGGGCGGAACCGTTGATTATACAACAAGTGATACGATTTATTTTGATGATACCTATATTCAGCATAATGCAGGTTCGAATATTGTGTTAAAATATCAGACAACCGTTGATGCATCGTATGATCGGACCTCAGCTGCATCGGTCAACGACAAGGTCTTTGCAAACAGGGCAACATTAACCTATAAGACGCCGACAGGGGATAAAACTAAGACCGATGTAACACATTTTCAGTATCAGATTTCGGCATCCAGCAATGTGCTTTCCAAGTCGGGCGTATCTGATAGTGAGAGCAGTACGATCACCTACACGGTAGATGTGAATATGGATAATGTGAATGCAGATCTTACATCGTCAGAGCCGATCAGAATCAAAGATACATTGCCGGATGGATTGGAGCTTGTGTCCGGCAGCTTGAAGTATGAGGATTATTTTGGTGGTAATAAGCTGAGTGCAGATACAAGTGTGAAGTATTATGAGCCGGATTCGTACATGTGGCAGTATTATCCGGGAGATTATACAGGAACAGCTACAACAGCGCAGGTGAGTTCAGATTCTAAAGCGATTGGCAGCTACGGCATTGATAAGAAGACCGGCATAGAGAGCTATGATGCTTCGGCCAATACCCTTTCATTTACGCTCCCTGTAGATAATGCATACAAGATCTTAAAAGCATATCAGCAGAAATATAGTAAGGGTGAGCATATTGTCCGCATTACTTATACGGTAAAGGTCAAAGATCTTTCTGCATTTGTGAAGGCAGGAACGGAAAAAGAGTTTGTGAATACGGTTGAGGGATCTTATAATGGTTCCTCCTTCGGGGATCCGGTTGTGAGCAAGAATAAGCTGAAACCGAAAAATGTGGTAACAAAGGAAGGAATCTATAGTGCAGATACGAATCATACGGTAAATGGTTCTTATATGGCAGAATATACCATTGATGTGAATCCGGATGCATTGGATCTTTCAACAGGAAAGCTGAAGGCGGTAGATACATTAGGCAGTGCACTGTCATATTATCTGGATTCAGTGAAAGTCTCCAAGGTTGAGGGTGGTACTAAGACTGCATTGACACAGGGTGATGGTGCTGACGCATACAGCTTTACCTATAAGCCGGAATCAAATTCCTTAGAGTTTATTTTGCCGGATTCCATGCATCTTGTGATTGAATATAGCGCATTTGTAAATGTATATCTGGGATACAATAACGGAGAGGATACGCTCGGCAGCCTGACGGAGTCTAATTCTGCAAACAATATTACGATTCTAGGATATTCGAAGGATAACATGAAGGATTCAAAGTCCTTTAATACCGTGGCTGTCAAGTCTACATTTACGACGAAGTCTGCAACAGGATCCATTACCATTAAGAAGTTCTGGACAGATGGTGGTGTGATGAAAGCAGTCAAGGGAAGCGAATTTGAAGTATATAAGGCAGATAATTCCCTCACCATAGGCACCAGAGTGCATGCAGATAAGACCTTTAAGGTGGATGATACAGGCAGTCTGCTGATTGATGATCTGGGGTATGACCAGGTTTATGCACTGAAGGAGGTTTCCGGAGGTACAGATGCATCAGATACGGCGAATACCATGGGAGCCAATAGTGGCTATTATTACTTTGTAATTCCGGGTTCGGCTTCTACAACAGTACCGGCCGGTGTCAAGTCATTTGCGTCCGGTAGTTATGTGTACTATGAGAATTATCAGTCAGATACCTTTAATATCAGTAAGAAGGCATTAGGGGAATCCACAGAGCTTGCAGGTGCAAAACTGGCATTGTATGATGGCAGCACACAACTGATAACCTGGACAACCGGTAATCATGTAAAGAGCTTTACGATTGCAGGTGCAAATGATTTTACAGATGCAAACAACTGGAAGCTGAAGGCAGGTACTTATACATTAAAGGAAACAGAAGCACCGGCAGGTTATCTGAAGGCTGTTGATATTACATTCACCGTGGATGCTGCGGGAAAAGTGACAACATCGGCAGCGTCAGCATCAATCAGTTCAGATCAAAAGACATTGACCATGACGGATGAACCGATCAAGATTTATCTGAAGAAGGTTGGCGGAAATGACCAGCCACTTGCAGGTGTGACTTTCAGCCTGAAAGAAGGAAGTACAGTTCTGGAATCATCCATTGCATCCAGCACATCAGGAGCAATGAAGATTCCTGCAGACAAGTTAAAGGCAGATACAGAATACACATTAACAGAGGAAACCGTGCCGGCCGGTTATGTGAAGTTGACAAATCCTATCACATTTAAGGTGGATGATACAGGTAAGGTGATCGTAACTTCGTCTGATTCCCATGTTACGGTTGAGAAACATGCAGCATCGGATGCACAGGTAAATCAGATCAAGATAAAGAATGATGAGTTGATCACGATTACCGGTAAGAAGATATGGGATGATGCTAATAATCGTGATCGCATCAGACCTGCTGTTACGCTTCAGCTTGAAAAGAGTGAGGATGCAGGTGCTACCTATCAGACAGTGACAGGAAAGACGATTACGATTGGTGGTACAACAGATACGGAGAGCGACAAGACTTTTACATTTACGGATCTTCCGAAATATACAGATAGCGGTGTAGAGATCTTATATCGTGTGAAAGAGATCCTTCCATCCGGTACGAAGTATACAGCATCTAACGGTGGCATTGGTACAGCCGGTAATCATTATACGATTACCAATACTTATGTACCAGAGACGGTATCCGTGCAGGTGACAAAGAAGTGGAATGATAATGAGGATCAGGATCGTGTCAGACCAACATCCATTGTGATGAATTTGTATAAAGAAGGTCAGATCACCCCGATCGATTCAAAAACATTGACAGCGTCAAATGGTTTTAGTGCCAGCTGGACGGCATTGCCAAAATATGAGGCGGGTGCAGAGATAACCTATACAGTGGATGAAGCAGTGGTGCCTGCGGGTTATACGAAGGGTACTACGAATACATCTGTATCGGTTTCCGGCAGTACAACACAATATTTGTTCGAGATTGAAAATATACATGCAATTTCAAAACGATCTATTCATGTAAACAAGGTATGGGATTATGGTGCGGATCCATCACGGCCGACATCTGCAAATGTATATCTTCTTGCAGATGGTGTGAAGGTGGCAGGTTCAGACCGGACATTGAATGCCACAAATCACTGGGAGGCAGACTGGACAGATTTAGATATTAAAAAGGGTGGTGTAGATATTGTATATTCCGTGCAGGAGACGCCGGTTTCCAAGTATACATCAACAGTGAGTGCCATTGTGGACGGAAAAGTGACTGTCACAAACACATATAATCCGGGTAAGACAAATGTCAAAGTGGTCAAGGTGTGGGATGACAAGAATGATCAGGATGGTGTAAGACCGGCAAGTATAGGCGTAACATTATATAAGCAGGCTGCCGGTGGCACGCCTGTCGAGGTTGAGACGATCACATTGCCACAGAATAACAAGTGGGAGTACACATGGACAGATTTGGATGAGAATTTCACATATTCCGCAAAGGAGACGACGATACCGGCAGGATATACCGGTCCGACATCGGCAGTGGATGCAGTCAGTGGTGTGATCACTCTGACGAATACACATGCAGTAGAGAAGATCCGCGTACAGGCAGAGAAGATCTGGGACGAGAAAGGTGGAGATACATCAAAGCGTACCTCCAGCGTGCAGATTCAGCTGTTAGCGGATGGAGTTCCTGTGACAGTGGACAATGATGGAGCATCAATCACAAATCCGGTGACTTTGAATCCTGCTAACAGCTGGCGGACAACATGGAATAATCTGCCAAAGAAAAAGTCAGGTGCGGATATTGTCTATACAGTCAAGGAAGTTGTTGTGCCGGTGTACTATGGAGATTCTTACACAAAGACGATCGATGCTGACGGAAATGTATCGGTTGTGGTAACGAATGGTCTTCCGGTTACAACCCGTAGTGTGGAAAAGATATGGGATGATAACGATGATCAGGATGGTGTAAGACCGGATCAGTTGACGGTTGTATTAAAAGGTACAATAGGTGGGACAGAGATTATCAGTCAGGCGTATACGCTGACGGCTGCAGAGAACTGGAAGCACACATGGGATAATCTTCCTGTATATCAGAATAGTACTGAAATCAATTATACTGTTGAAGAAGTGCCTGATACAAAGACAGCGGCGAACTATACAGGATCTATTGCGAAACAGGATGCCAAGTCATTCAGAATTACGAATAAACATGTGCCGGAGCAGACATCCCTTGCGGTGGAAAAGATATGGTCAGATCAGAATAATCAGGATGGTGTAAGACCAACATCCGTAACGATACAGCTGCTCGCAGATAATGCAGTGGTAGCGGGCAAGACATTGACCTTAAATGAATCAAATCACTGGGCAGGCAGTTTCACAGATCTTCCGAAGAAAGCAGCAGGAAGAGACATTGTATATACCGTTTCTGAGGTGATGACAGGATTGGATGGTTATACGCCGGCTATCGGATATACGGCGGCAACCGCAACAACACCAAAGACTGCCGTAGTGACGAATTCCTATACTCCGGGTAAGACATCTGTAGCTGTCCGGAAGATATGGAGCGATCAGGATAATCAGGATGGTATGAGACCGGCTGAAGTAGAAGTACAGTTATATGCAGACGGTTCAGCAATAGGTACTGCTGTGAAGTTAAATGCAGAAAATAACTGGGCATATACATGGACAGATCTGGATAAGAAAGCCTCCGGTGTGGATATTGTATATACAGTGCAGGAGACATCCGTTCCGAATGGATATACTGTGAATACACAGGTGGCAGCAGATGGTGCATTTGAGTTGACAAACAGTCATGTGCCGGTTGTAACACAGCTAACGGTTGAAAAGAAATGGGAAGATCACAATAATGCAGCAGGAAAGAGACCGGGTCAGATTACAGTTCAGCTCTATGCGAACGGAGTGGCAAGTGGTACGCCGGTGGTATTAAATGCAGAGAATAACTGGAGTTTTGCATGGAGCAATCTTCCGGTAAAAGCAGCCGGAGGAGATATCACATACAGCGTATTGGAGAATGGTGTAGAGAACTATACAGCATCTTATTCAGCTATTATAGCTGGCAAGATCACGATCACCAATACCTATGAGCCGGGAATGACCAGTGTGTCAGTTGTGAAAACATGGGATGATGATAATAATGCAGATAAGATCAGACCGGAGAGTATCCAGGTACAGCTTTTGGCAGATGGACAGCCAAGCGGAGAGGTAGTCACTATCAGTGCTTCTGACAATTGGACACATACATGGAACAGTCTGCCAATGCAGAATGCGGGAAAAGATATCGTATATTCAGTGAAGGAAATGGCAGTTCCGAAGGACTATCAGGCAGAATATCAAAACGGTAATGCAGGTGTGTTTACAATCGTGAACAGACATGAGAAAACCACTACGCAAGAAGATACTACCGAGGAGACTGATACAGAAGATGAGATTACGGATGATGATGGACATGACAGTAATGATGATGGTCATGACCGTAATGATGATGGTAGTGGTAAAAAGGAAGAGATTGTGCATACGGGTGATGTAGCATCTCCAATAGCAGCCGGATCACTGATGATGCTTATGGGTGTGGCATTTATCGTATTGATTTCTGTCAACAACAAAAGAAACAAAGATGGACAGCAATAGAATGGACTGAAGGAAAGGATGAGTGATGTATGAAGAGAAATCCTGTACAAGAAATCATAGATCAGGTCGTTGCAGGTATGACAGGTGATCAGAAGCATGACTGGGAGTATCTGAATCAGAAACTTGAGGAATATGAAGAACATCCTCTTGGCAGTGAGATATCAAAAGAGATTGGGCGTTTATTGTATTCTGTCATGCCGGAGGAAGAACGGGAGAGATTTAGAAAGACCATGGAGCAGGAAGGTGTAGAGCTGCATCTTGCGATCCAAAATGCAGTGCATCATGTACGAAATAAGCAGTTATTACAGGCACGGGCAGTTCTTGCTAAGGAGATCAAGCATCAGGAGAAACTGTATCCGTATAAGAATACAGAAAAGATAGAGTATTATTGTTTTGATGAACCGTTTGAGCGTGCACTGCACAGTCATGTGAGCCAAGGTCATAAGGAATGTCATAATCTGAGTGTTCCGTTTCCGTTGGCGTATTATATTTATGCGACAATCATGATGGATATGAATCAGATGGAGGCGGCAAGAAGGGCTTTGGATAAGGGACTGAGGTGGAATCCCTATTCGGTATCTCTGATACTGAAGCGTGCCGAAGTGATCAGTAAGAGTATGGATGAGATTGCATTGTTGGAAGGCACCAAAACGGCTTTGCTGTATGCATATAAGCCGGAGCAGGTTTCGGCCTGTTATGCCAACTTTGCCAGATATTATTTACAGCAGAAACAGTATAAGCTGGGAATAGGCTGCTGTATGATCGCACAGCATTTTTCAGAAAACAATGAGGACGCTTTGGAGATCCTAAAACAGTTATATGAGGAGACCGATGGAGAGGTTATGCCACCGAATATGGAAGAGGTGAAGGAACTGGCCAAGGAGGCTGATCTTCCGTTTGGAACCAATCGGGATGTGATCGGACTGGCATTTGCGTACGGATATCAATACTATAAAGAGAAAATATATGAGCCGGCATTGTATTTTCTACAGATTGGATATCATCTGACAGATGATGAAGATGCAGAAACAGCAATAGAAGAGATCAAGCAGCACCTGGAGGAAAATAAATGAGCTATCATACATTGTTATTTGATCTGGATGGCACGATCACGGATCCGGGAATCGGCATTACCAATTCCGTGATGCATGCATTGAAGTATTTCGGGATTGAGGTGGCTGACCGCAGCGAATTATATAAGTTTATTGGTCCGCCATTGATGGATTCATTTGCAAGATTTTATGGATTTTCCGAGGAGGATTGCAAAAAGGCAACAACATATTACAGAGAATATTATGCAGTCAAAGGACTCTATGAGAACGAAGTGTATGATGGGATTGAAGATATGTTAAAGCAGTTGAAACAAGCCGGTTTCTGTGTGGGTATGGCAACATCAAAGCCAGAGCATTTTGCAAAGCAGATCATGGAGCATTTTCATCTGACAGAGTATTTTGATTATATAGCCGGTAGTGCCATGGATGAGACAAGGACCAATAAGGCAGAGGTGATTGAATATGCATTGGAAGCGATGAAGAACACTGACAGATCCGGTGTCTTAATGATCGGGGACCGTGAATACGATGTGAAAGGTGCAGCACAGTGTGGAATAGACTGTATGGGGGTTTTGTTTGGCTATGGAAACCGGAAAGAACTTGAAAGTGCAGGCGCCAGATATATAGCCACACAGGTGTCTGATATCGCCAAGATCATACTGGCAGAGAATCAGATTGGGAAATAGACAACGATTAGGAGATCAATATGGCGAAGAAACCAAAGGTTTATGCAGTCCGAAGGGGAAGAAAGACCGGAATTCTCTCTACATGGGCAGAATGTCAGAAATCGGTGACAGGTTATCCGGGTGCGGTGTTTAAGAGCTTTTCTACTAAACAGGAGGCGCAGGCATATCTGGATGGTGAGGTCTGTGATCCCGAAAGGGAAAATGAATTGGAGGCGGGGGAAATGTTACATCTGCCGACGATACCACAATCAGAGGATACCCTGACTGCATATGTGGATGGGAGCTTTCATCAGGGAAGTGGGATTTATGCATTTGGCTGTGTATTTATTCTGCCGGATGGCAGAGAGTATACATACTATGGAAATGGACGGGAACCGGAGTCGGCGGCTATGAGAAATGTGGCCGGGGAAATGCTGGGTGCAATGTATGCAGTCCAGTTTGCTAAAAAAAATCATTTTCAATATGTGGATATCTGTTATGATTATGCAGGTATTGAGCAGTGGCCGACAGGTGGCTGGAAATGTAATAAGGAGCGTACTGCACAGTATGCACGGTTTATGCAAAGCCAGAGCGGGTGCATTACGATCCGCTATCATAAGGTGGCAGCACATACGAATGTCAAATATAATGAGCTTGCGGATCAGGCAGCCAAGAGAGGCCTTGAAGAGGGAGATGGAATTCCGGAGATAGAATGTGTTGTCTGACATTTAAAACACCTCAGCATCTTTTAGATGCTGAGGTGTTTTTCTGTCATATACACTGTATCAGGCTAGTCTTTCATTAGGCATCAAGCTTCTTGCCTGTCAACAGTTCATATGCTTCTAAGTACTTATCAATTGTCTTCTGTGCAATCTCTTCAGGCAGCTCCCAATCGTGCTTTCCTTCATTGGCCTTCAGCCAGTCTCTTGCAAACTGCTTGTCGAAAGATGGCTGACCATGACCTGGCTCGTAACCGTCAGCAGGCCAGAATCTTGAGCTGTCCGGTGTCAGCATTTCGTCGCCAAGTACGATATTACCATTCTCATCTAATCCAAATTCAAACTTAGTATCGGCGATGATGATACCACGCTGTGCTGCATAGTCTGCACATTTCTTATATAATGCGATGGTGTAGTCACGAAGCTTTTCGGCATATTCCTGACCCTTGCCCGGATAGGCTTTTTCCAAGTGTGCTACACTCTGCTCAAATGAGATATTTTCATCGTGATCACCAATCTCGGCCTTGGTAGAAGGTGTGTAGATCGGCTCAGGAAGCTTATCTGATTCACGAAGACCCTCAGGTAATGTAATACCACATACAGTGCCGTTTTTCTGATAGCTGGCCCAGCCGCTGCCAGTGATATAGCCGCGTACGATGCACTCGATCGGAAGCATATCAAGCTTCTTGCACATCATGCTGTTACCATCGAAACGCTCCTGCTGGAAAAATTCCGGCATATCCTTCACATCAGCAGAAATCATATGATTCGGCAGAATATCAGAAGTTAAGTCAAACCAGAACTTTGACATCTGTGTAAGAACAGTTCCCTTCTTTTTGATGATATTCTTGAGAATTACATCAAAACAGCTGATGCGGTCAGTTGCAACCATGATCAGGCTGTCTCCGTTATCGTAAATCTCACGAACCTTACCTTCCTTAATTGGCTTCAATTCAGTCATCTTTAGATACCTCACATTCTTGTATTGTTATGTAGGCATTGCCCATACATGCTATAAGCATAGTTGATTTTAGTCGAAAAATCAAGGGGCTAGATGGATTGTAGTAAAAATTTTAGTGAAATTGTGGAATGGGTATATTATAATAGAAAAAGAATCAAGATATAGACGGGAGAGATGGATATGTATTATGTGCCGGATGGTACAAAACAGTGTGGGTATTATGAGTGCAGCAAATGTGGTAACAGATTCTTGTCATTACAGATGATGGAGACAATTCCCTGTCCTGCATGTGAAGCAGATATTGACTATGAAATTGGACCGGATGAGTCAATGGAGGAGATTACCGATACTGCGGTTTTGTTAAAGCGTATTGAAGGTGAAGAGGAGGTTTGTAAGATGGACGGCCTCTTAAGTCTGGCAATTACGGGTGGCGATTATAACTGGATTTAGTCAGAGTGCTTGAATTCAAGGTTATAAAATGCTAGAATGGGAATGCATTTTGCATTTATCTGAATGAATATGAGAGAGGACTTATAAATGGCTGATAAGAAATTAGTGGAAGAGATAGAAAAACGAAGGACATTTGCGATCATATCCCATCCGGATGCCGGAAAGACGACACTGACAGAGAAGTTTCTGTTATTTGGAGGTGCCATCAATACAGCGGGATCAGTAAAGGGAAAGGCAAATTCCAAATATGCGGTTTCTGACTGGATGGATATTGAGAAGGAGAGAGGTATTTCAGTTACATCTTCGGTACTGCAGTTTGATTATAATGGATATTGTATTAATATTCTGGATACCCCGGGACATCAGGATTTCTCAGAGGATACTTACAGAACCTTGATGGCGGCAGATTCTGCAGTGATGGTGATCGATGCATCAAAAGGTGTGGAGGCACAGACCATCAAGCTGTTTAAGGTATGTGCCATGCGCAAGATTCCGTTGTTCACATTTGTGAATAAGATGGACCGGGATGCCCGCGATACCTTTGAGCTGTTAGATGAGATTGAGAATGTATTGGGAATCCGGACATGCCCGATGAACTGGCCGATTGGATCCGGTAAGGATTTTAAGGGTGTCTATGACCGGCGTACCAAGCGTGTTGCCACTTTCCAGGCGATCTCGACCGGAGGCGCCAAGAAGGCAGAAGAGACGGAATATGACATTGAGGATGAGAAATTGAAGGAACTCGCTGGCCCATATTTATATGATCAGTTCCATGAAGAGATTGAGATGGTTGAAGGTGTCATGGATGAAGTGGACATTGATAAGGTGCGTGCAGGAGAGCTGACACCGGTATTCTTTGGATCTGCACTGAATACATTTGGCATTGACATGTTTTTACAATATTTTCTGGAGATGACGACGCCACCGCTTGGCAGAATGTCCAATGAAGGCATGATCGATCCGATCGAAGAGCCGTTTTCGGCATTTGTCTTTAAGATCCAGGCGAATATGAACAAGGCACATAGAGATCGTATCGCATTTATGCGGATCTGCTCGGGGCAATTTAAGGCGGGCATGGAGGTCTACCATGTACCAAGCAAGCGCAAGATTAAGCTGTCACAGCCACAGCAGTTGATGGCACAGGATCGAAAGATGTTAGAGGAGGCGTATGCCGGGGATGTGATCGGTGTGTTTGACCCGGATCTGTTTTCTATTGGTGATACCCTGACAGTAGGTGCCAAATATGAATATGAGGCCATTCCGACATTTGCACCAGAGCATTTTTCACGATTGGTGAATCTGAATTCTATGAAACGAAAGCAGTTTATGAAGGGTGTAACGCAGATAGCCCAGGAGGGGGCGATCCAGATGTTTCAGGAGTTTACAGCCGGCATGTCAGAGATTATCGTTGGCGTTGTAGGTGTGCTGCAGTTTGAGGTACTGAAGTATCGTCTGGAGAACGAATATGGCTGTGAGATCCGGTTAGAGCCGATGCCATATAGTATTATCCGCTGGGTCAAGGATCCTGCTACAGATATCACGCAATTAAAGCGTGTCAATGATGTCAAGAAAGTAAAGGACATGAAGGGCAATCCATTGCTTCTGTTTAAGAGTGAGTGGGCGGTAAATAATGTTCTTGAGTATAATGAAGGTCTGGAATTGGTAGATTTCAGAAAGAACTAAGAATCACATTGCATGAAAGGGGATTTTTACAATGAAGAGAAGACTGTTAATGATGGCTGTATGCCTGTTCTTTGCGGGTCTGTTGGGTGGACATACGGTATTGGCGGATGAGCATGATGCATTGACTGCACAGGAGATGCAGAGTGCTACAGAGGTTTCCTTGGGAGGACAGGGAACGCATGCCTGGGGTGCGGATGATACACCGTTATTGGCAAAGGTCGTATTGCCTGCAGATGGAATGCTGACGGCACAGATCACGAAGACGACACATAATACATTTGGTGTATTGGATATGCGATATTTCTTATATGATGCATCCGGCAAGTATATTTGCTATTACAAAGATGAAGAGGATAGCAGATTAACAGCACAGTGGAAGTGTGGATTGGCTGCAGGCACATATTATATCAGGGCAGAGGTGTCGAACTGGAGTAGTGGAGCACCGGTATCCACCTATAATTTCAGTTTTATGTCGGGGAATTATTATGAGAAGGAAATGAATAACACAAAGGAAACCGCAACGCCGATCGTGACAGATCAAGTGTATATCGGTGAGCTTGGTGCAGGATTTTCAAATATTGAGTCGGATGAATTTAGAGATAACTGTGATGTATATAAGGTAGAGTTAAAGAAGGGTTGGACCTATCGTGTTGAGACCGGTAACCTGCAGGGGACAACAATGGTTAATTTCTTATCCAAGGATATGAAGCTGGGTGAAATGTTTGATTTAGGTGCCGATAAGAATGTGGTAGCCCCATATACAGGAACCTATTATATTCAGATTTACAACTATAGCAATGATCAGTACGAATATACTGTGGATGTTAAGACTGTAGCACCGATCGCAACGAGCTTGACGAAGGTTAAGGCAGGAAAGAAAACTTTGACGGCTACATGGAAGAAGCAGGATGTAGACGGTTATGAGATTTCCTACGCAGCCAACAAGAAATTCTCCAAGGCAAAAGTGGTGAAGGTTACAGCCAAGAAGAAGAGCGTAGTGATCAAGAAGTTGACGAGCAAGAAGACATATTATGTGCGCGTGCGTACATATCGTAAGATAGGCGGTAAAAAGTATTATTCAAAGTGGTCAAAGGTAAAGTCGGTAAAGATTAAATAAGCAAAATAGGTGCAAAAAAGACGCCTCTGTCATATGACAGGGGCGTTTTCGATTGTCTCAAAATTATTTTTGCAACAATAAAAATGCGAATAAACGCCGCTTAATTTACCGTTCATCCCTTAATATCGACCGTTCATCCCAAATTTCGGTTATTGCAGCGTATCTATGATATAATTGATGCAAACGGTTTGAGGAGACGGAATGTATGGCAGAAAAGTTTTTATATGATGTGTTTTTACAGAAATTGGAAGCAGATAGACAGGAGGCATTGGCATATAAGCAGAATCTCCTTCCCGATGCATATTATAGCTATCAAAGGATCGGGGCGGGATCAACGCGGGAAAAGACTTTGGCAATGCTTCGAAGAGAACGCATTGAGGCATGCAGACTTGAGGGGTGTCACGAGAAACAAATTGCGTTATATGGTGTCCCGGATCAGTTGTCATTATGGGAGCACAATGCGGATAAGCATCGGGGGATATGTCTTGAATATGCAGTCAGAGAGAATCAAAAGGATCTGATCTATCCTATAGAGTATAGAGCCGGCAGACCGAAGTATACAAAGTGGGAGCCTATGTCAAAGGATCAGGTGCAGTTTTGCAGGCAGATCGAACAGTCGGCATTGATTCGGAATCGTATGCGGAAGGATGAAAAGGAATACCGGATCATTATGGGTGAGCCGATGCAGCAGGCATCACGAAATCGGGTGGTATACAATGCAGCCTGGTTGAATCTGAAGCTGTCTAGGATTTTTCTAGGCATTGAAATTTCAAATAAAGATCGGGAAGTTCTGTTACAGGTCGCACATGAGATTAACGAGAGACGCGTAAAAGAGGCAATGAAATCATTACACAGGGATCAGGCATATGCCTTTTGTACCTTATACTGTATGGAACAACTGGTAACAGTATGGGATATGTATCTGGATGATAAGAACAGACTTAAGAGCAGAAGAATACCGATAGAGATAAAATTGTAAATGAATGCGTATATATAAAATGAGCGGTCAACGACCGCTCATTTTATATTTTGGGATTACTGCAGTTTTTTCATAGTCTTTACCAAACCGGCAATGATAGCAAGATCACGATTTGACATCTTGGTCATAACCGGAATCATCTCGCGGATCATATGTTCCTGTTCAGATGAAAGATTCTGTGGATTATAGCAGCAAATGCCATTCATACAGTTGGCTTCCATTGGGATTGTCTGATCTGTCTCGTGTCCAAGAAGATAATCTGTTGTTACCTGAAAATAATCTGCAATCTTGACAAGTGCATGATATTCAGGTTCGCGATCCCGTGTTTCATAACCTGCTATAGTGGAGCGGGATACACCAAGATATGTTGCCAGTGTATCTTGTGTGATATGACGGCTTTTTCTGATAAATGCTAAATTCTCACCAAATTTCATGATGATAACCTCCTAAGTAAACAATTATATGCCACAATAACTTTTTGAATCGTGCGTGACATATCTTGACGAGTGATTCATACTCATATTAAACCATAAATATATAATTTTTGCAACTTAAAAAAATAAAACATGAAAATAAACGATCTACAAAAAATAAAAGAGGGATGCATATCAATATACAACCCTCTTTACAGATTATTATTTTGTAAGAATACCTAAGATTTCGTTGCTGCGTGCAATAAACTTTGTCATGGCATCCGGTGATAATGGTCTGTTTGCTAAGAGCGCAAGATCATATAACTGGCAGCAGATCGTGTTTGTATTCTCAGAATCAGGATTGTCCAATACATACTTCACAAGGCTGTTATTGGCATTTAAGACAAGCTCTAAGCCCTCTCCGCCAAACATAGCCGGGTCAAAATTGCCTCCCATGTTGTACATTTCCATCATATCCTGCATTCTGCGCGTTTCCTCAGACTGCGTGATCATGGAAGAGATATTCTCGTTCTTTAAGGCGCTAACCTTGACTGTCAGATTTTCAACTCCAAGTGCCTTTTTGAATGTTTCTGTCAGGGAATCTGTCATTTTCTTCTCATCTTCCTCGGAGAGTTTCTCGTCGGATACGAAATTATCAGTCAGCTGGGAATCAATACGCATAAACTTAACATCAGGGTTCTTCTGCTCAAGGTGTGTAATAAATGGTGTATCAATATTGTGTGTGAGGATAATGGCATCCATGCCTTCGTCCTTGAACATGTTGATATACTGGGACTGTTCCTTCTCATCTGTAATATAGAAGACCTTGTTCTCGTATTTCTCCTTGCCGGCTTCTAAGTATTCCGGAAGTGTAACATACTTGCCGTCTAAGTTCTTGAAGATAATATAATCAGTCATTTTCTCATTAAATTTATCATCCTTTAAACAGCCGAACTTGATAAATGGACTTAAGTCATCCCAATACTTCTCGTACGCTTCCTTGTCGGTCTTGCACATGCCTGAAAGTTTGTCAGCGACCTTTTTGGTGATATAGTCAGAAATCTTCTTAACAAAACCGTCATTCTGCAGGGCACTACGGGATACATTCAGTGGAAGATCCGGACAATCAATGACACCCTTTAACAACATCAAAAATTCAGGGATGACTTCTTTGATATTATCCGCAATAAAGACCTGATTATTGTAAAGCTTGATCGTACCCTCTAGTGTATCAAACTTCGGATTCAGCTTCGGGAAGTATAGGATACCCTTTAAGTTAAATGGATAATCCATATTCAGATGAATCCAGAATAAAGGCTCCTTATAATCTCTGAATACCTTGCGGTAGAATTCCTTATACTCTTCATCGGTGCAGTCATTTGGACGCTTGGTCCAAAGAGGAGTTGTATCGTTAATCGGCTTTGGTACTTCTTTCTTTGGTGCTTCAGCATCGTCAGAAGTCTTGTCCTCTGCTGCATCAGCAGCCTCGGCAGCTTCGTTGGCTGCTGTGCCATCCTCATTGACGACCTCCGGAGTCTCTTCTTCCTCTTCCTTATCTTCATTTGTGAAGTAGATCTCGACAGGCATGAAAGAGCAGTACTTCTCTAAGACTTCTTTTGCTCTGAACTCGTTTGCAAATTCATAACTGTCCTCGTTCAGATACAGTGTGATCTCAGTACCGTGTGTCTCTTTTCCGCCTTCTTCCATTTCGTACTCTGTGCCGCCATCACATTCCCAGTATACAGGTTTAGCACCATCCTTATAAGACAGGGTTTCGATCGTTACCTTGTCGGCTACCATGAAAGCAGAGTAGAAACCAAGACCAAAGTGTCCGATGATCTGATCATTGCTTGCTTTGTCCTTGTATTTTTCTAAGAAGTCCGTAGCGCCGGAAAATGCAATCTGGTTAATATATTCTTCAACCTCATCAGCAGTCATGCCAATACCATTATCAATGATCGTGATCGTCTTGTTCTCGGAACTTGTCATGACATCAATCCGGTATTTCTCATCTGCGGCAGGGGTGTATTCACCAAGCAGTTCAAGCTTCTTTAACTTGGTGATCGCATCACAGCCATTGGATACTAATTCTCTATAGAAAATATCGTGGTCGGAATATAACCACTTCTTTATGATAGGGAATATATTTTCACTGTTGATTGTTAAACTTCCTTTGTTTGCCATACAAACATCTCCTTTTTTAAAATAAACATCCGTGACAGCAGGAGCCGTCAGCTTCTAATAGGTATCTTACAACATTGAAAATTGAAAGTCAATAAAAAATTAGCACTCAACTGAATTGAGTGCTAATAAATTTATAAAGACTATGAAATTTCCATAAACTTACTTTTTGCTGCTGAGCGAAACAGACTTGTCATAGGCTGCGGTTACTGCACTGAAAGCGGCATTCCGAAAACCATGTTCTTCTAATGCCTTGACACCGGCAATGGTGGTTCCGGCAGGGGAGCACACCTCGTCCTTTAATTGTTCAGGATGCTTGCTGCCTTCGATTACCAGACTACAGGCCCCTTTGACAGCCTGTGCGGCATATGCGATCGCATCGGTTCTTGCCATGCCGCTCATAACAGCGCCATCGGCCATGGCTTCTACAAACATATAGGCAAACGCCGGGACACAGCCTCCAATGACACCGGCAACATCCATCTGGCTTTCCGGGATCTGACGCAGCATACCGCCTTTTTCAAATAAAGACATCATGGTGATACATGCGTCCTGTGCATTTTCGTGGTTGACAGTGAAGAAGATCAAACCTTCTCCAATGCCGGCAGGCAGATTCGGAAGAATTCTTACGATTGGGAGTTTTTCACCCGGAAGTCCTGATAATTCCTGAATCTTATCAATCGGTGTACCGGCTGCGATGGATACTAAAATCTTTTCCTGACCATCCCTGATACAGCTTTGCAGGACAGGTCTGATCTCTTCCATGACAGAAGGAAGCACCTGTGGTTTCACGCATAAGATAACATATTTTGCCTGTCTGACGGCATCAGTGTTCGATGTTGTTCCCTGACATCCGAATGTTTCCATCATTTCTTTGAGACGGCTTTCATTTCGTTCTGTGATCAGGACAGATGCAGGGTCGATGACCGGGTTGGCGCATAGAGCCTTCAGCATACCACATCCCATGTTGCCACATCCAATAAATGCAATAGTATCCATAGTATAATCCTCCTTAAATATGTAAATGATATTAAATGATCTGATCTATATGTATATGGTGTTCGCCAAGAAAACCCATAAGGGAATCATCCCAGATCTGTTCGAGACATTTGTCCGTGGTGAAAATACGCATTGACAGGCCGGAGGTAATACGAAGTATGCCATCATCATAATAGAGATTAAAGTATAGTCCGGCAATGTCATCCGGCGAAATCGGCAGATTATGTCGGAGTACAAGTGCGTCCTGATTGCGTTTTGGCAGCATGAAAATGATCTTGAAAGAAGAGGGGGTCTTGGTACCCTTGACTGCTTCGAAAAAAAGAGGCCGCAGGATCCGCCATGCAGCATAGGTCTTGTCGGTCATAACCTCCTGCTCTGCAGTGTCGAAAAAATCCATGTTTAACTTGCCGGAGATCGAGAGAGTAGTGGCTGTACGAAGTGTAGCTTCGCATAACAGCAGTGTGTCAAAAGTATCTTTGACAAGAAGCTGATTCATAAAATCTTTTACATCGGAAATAGTGCCTGCAATCATAATCTGATCCTTCCCTGAAATTCATCCTTAACATTTAGAACATCATCTATTATACTATACACAGTTGAAAAAATGTAATTTTTTTATAAGTTTTTGCGAAGGAGGCATGAAAATGCAGTTGACATCGTATTTAGATCAGGGAATTACACAGTATCATGCGGCACAATTTGTGAGCCGTCAGCTGGCGGATGCGGGATTTGTGAGACTGGCATTTGATGAGCCGTTTCAGATTACCGGTGGTGGACGATATTATGTTATGCCATATGAAAGTGTTATATTTGCATTTACGGTGGGAGAGATCATAAGGGATGGAAGTATGCATGTTGCATGTGCACATACAGATTTTCCGGAATTGAAGTTAAAGAGTCATCCACAGATGATATGTGCAGGCAGGAGGAGTATGGTGCAGGTCAATGTGGAGCCGTATGGCGGTATGCTGAAGAGGACATGGTTTGACCGGCCGCTTGGACTTGCCGGAAAAGTTTTGATCAAGACAGAAGATCCATATGCACCAAAGCAGATGTTGTTTGATAGTCAGGAGCCCTGGATGATTCTGCCGAGTCTGGCACCTCATATGGATCGTGATATTGAGAAGAAAGAGCTGGATGTGCAGAAGGAAATGATTCCGGTATGTCTGGCAGGTATGAATACCCCTTGCGATGAAGATATGCTGATGAAGGCGATCGCAGACAAAATGGGGATTACAGCAAGTGATATTATTGATTATGATCTGTATCTGTATAATAAGGAACCGGCATGCTATGTGGGTATTGATGGACGGATGCTTTCGTCCGCAAGGATTGATAATCTGGCATCCGTGGCGGCTTTGACAGAGGGATTGATCGTGGCATCCGGGCAGGAAGAAACAGCACCGAAGACTGCAGATGTGAATCTGATCGCACTATTTGATAATGAGGAGATTGGCAGCCGTTCTAAGCAGGGGGCAGATTCTATGCTGTTTAGCTGGATCACAGAGAAAATATATGAGAATCCCCTGTTTCAAAATGTGAATTATAAAAATGCCATGGCAAAGAGTATGATGTTATCAGTGGATGGAGCCCATGCATTACATCCGAATTATAAGGAGAAGACAGATCCTACGAACCCGGTATATCTTGGTGGGGGTATTGTGTTGAAGACAAGTGCATCACAGCGTTATGTGACCGACAGTAGAGCCTGTGCGATCGTGACAGCCCTGTGCGACAAGTACGATATTCCGGTACAAAAGCAGGTAAACCGATCCGGGATGCCGGGAGGACAGACATTGGGTCCGATCGCATCTTCGTATCTGCCGTTGCTGGCTGCGGATATGGGGATCCCAATGCTGGCAATGCATTCAGCAAGGGAGTTGTGCCATGAGAGTGATTATGAGGCACTGAGACAATTGATGAAAGTATGGTTCTCATAGAGAATGTGTATGTATGCCCATAAGCCGGATGTTATCTGGTTTATGGGTATTTGTATTTATTATGTGTCCTGACAGTATCGTCCAAGATGGTTTTCAATCAATCGTATTGCCTGATATAAGAGCATAGCGAGGATGCATAAGAGGACAATGGACATCAGAACCCATGATAGTTTGAAAGTCTGACTGCCATATATGATCAGATATCCGAGCCCTGCTTTTGCCGCCAGAAACTCACCAATGACCACTCCGACCAGAGATAAGCCGATGTTCACCTTCATGACACTTATCATATTGGGTATGGATGAAGGTATAATAACAAGACGTAGAATATCGAGTTTGGAACCTTTCAGCGTCTTGATCAGTTTGATCTTATCCGGATCCACTGTCTGGAAGCATGTGTAAATATTCAATATACTACCAAAGATCGCAACAGACATGGCACACACAATGATCGTTTGCATACTGGCGCCCAACCATACGATCAGGACGGGTGCCAGAGCAGATTTTGGCAGACTGTTTAACACAACCAGATATGGCTCCGTAACTTTGGATACAGTCTCATTCCACCACAGGATCATAGCAATCAGAATACTGATCACAACAACAAGAAGAAATCCGATCAGTGTTTCATAGACGGTAATGCCGATATGACGGGCAAGTGACTGGTGCAGCAGCATATCAATAAAACAGTGAAAGATTTTGGAAGGGGAACAGAAAATAAAGGAATTGATCCATTCCTGTCCGGCCGCAACCTCCCACATGATCAGAAATAACAGAAAAAAGAACCACCGCAGAAAATGAATTTTGCAGAGTTCTTTTTTGACCTGCCGGATATATCGGAGCTGATCAAAGGATATCTGTGCCTGTTCAGACTTATGTCTATGCATAATCATCTACCTCCTTCCAGATTTTTGCAAAGTAATCCTTGAACTCAGGTGCATTCCTGGCTTCTCTCGGAGATGCCGGGTTGCCACTTAGCAAAATGTCAAAGCGTGCCTTGATCGTTCCCGGCCGTTTTGACAGTACATAAACGGTGTCCGCCAGGCTGATCGCCTCTGACAGATCATGTGTGACAAGCAAGGTGGTAATGTTCTGCTCGCGTATGATGTTGCCGATATCGTTAGATACATTCAGTCGTGTCTGATAGTCCAATGCAGAAAAGGGTTCGTCTAACAACAATAGCTTGGGAGACAGAGCCAGCGTGCGGATCAGGGCTGCACGTTGACGCATTCCACCGGAAAGCTGTCGTGGATAAGCGTGTTTAAATTCTTCCAGTCCGTATTTCGCTAACATATTGTTAATATTGATTTTGGTATCCTGAGACATTTTTTTTTGTATTTCCAGACCAAGTGTAATGTTTTTGTATATGGTACGCCATTCCAACAAATGATCTTTTTGCAGCATATAGCCGATATCATCGGTGCATTCCATTTTCCCTGAATCCGGTTTGATCAGACCGGAAAGAATATTGAGCAGAGTGGATTTGCCACAGCCGCTCGGCCCGACAAAGGCTGCAAATTCACCGGGAGCAAGCGTAAATGAAATATCGGACAGTGCCGGTGTTTCTCCCTGCAGTGTGTGATAAGTGTAATGGATATGTGAAAGGGTCAGTCCTGCAGGCGTGTTTGCAGGATCCGGACTGGTTATAACAGCATCTTTCATAGTACCTCCTGACAAAATGTACTCAGAATTATTTTATGCATATGCATGTGTGGATGCCATTAAAATATAGAAGAAAGGCAATCAGATATGCCTTGCCTACAATATGAAAAGAGAGTATACTTACAAATAAGTGTGGATATTTTTAAATCTGCATGAATAGGATGTAATAATCCGGATATGAAATTAAGAATGAGTGGTAGGCGGACATGGCAAAACAGAATAGAGCAAAGCGCGTGTTGATTCTGAAACAGACAATTATGATAGTAGTGCTGGCAATGACGGTTTTGCCGGCAATTTCAGCAGTTTTGCTGTTAGATAAGGTGAATAGGCTGGAAACCAGATATGAATATCTGGTAGAACAAAACGAGAATATCCGTATGGATAGTGCCGCTGCATTTGCAGATAATCCCAATGCGACGGTGTCGGATGTGGCTGTACCGGTAAGTCTGGAAGCAACAGAAGCGGGGCAGCAGGCGACAGAAGAACAGGAAGATCATAGAGTTTATCTGACATTTGATGATGGACCAAGTGGAAATACAGATGAGATTCTGGATATTCTGGCAGCAAATAATGTGAAAGCCACATTCTTTGTGATTGGCAGGGATGAGAGTTATTATGATATATACCGGCGGATTGTAGAGGAAGGTCATACGCTTGCGATGCATTCTTATTCACATGAATATAAAAAAATATACAGTTCAGTAGAGGCATTTCGGAAGGATCTTGTAAAGCTGCAGGATGTCTTGTATGATGCAACAGGAATCAGGTGTTCGATATATAGGTTCCCGGGTGGCAGTTCGAATTCCATTGTAAAGGATATTCATCCGTATATAGACTGCCTCAAAGATATGGGGATTACATATTATGACTGGAATGCACTGAATGGTGATGCCGTATCGAAGGAGCTTTCCTGTGACAAGCTGATCTCCAATATTATGAAAAATGTAAGACAGAATAAGAACTCTGTAGTGTTAATGCATGACCTTATGACGCGTCATACGACGGTAGAATCACTGCAGGAGCTGATAGATACATTGAAGCAGGAGGGCTATGAACTGCTTCCTATTGATGAAAACACACCGCTGGTGCAGCATATTAAGGCGGATGAATGACGGAAGGACCGATAGAATATGACAGAGGCAATGCAGTATATTGAGAATTTGAATCAGAGGGGAAGTGTGTTGGGCCTTGACAATATTAAGGCACTGCTAGAGGTGCTCGGACACCCGGAATGCCGTGTTCCGGTGATTCATATTGCAGGAACAAATGGCAAGGGATCAACATTGGCATTTATAGAACATATATGCAGACAGGCCGGACTAGTAGTGGGTAAATATACCTCTCCTACAATTGATTCGTATTATGAGAGATTTCAAATCGATGGAGAGAATATATCAGAGCATGCGTTTGGTGAATATATGAAACAGGTAATGGCTGCGGTGGAAATTGTCGAGGCAAAGGGGCTGTATCCGACGGCGTTTGAGGTGGAGACAGCACTTGCATTTTTATATTGTGGACAGGCAGATATCATGTTGTTGGAAACGGGCATGGGAGGACGGCTGGACAGTACCAATGTAGTGCCGGAACCGCTGGTTACAGTCATTGCATCTATTTCAATGGATCATATGCAGTTTTTGGGAGATTCACTGGGGATGATCACCAGGGAAAAAGCCGGGATTTTGAGACCTTATATCTGCTGTGTATCCAATCCGTCCAACACAAAGAGTCCGGAGATAGACGGTATGCTGCGTACCTGCTGTGAGCAGGTACAGGCAGTGTATGTACCTGTAACAGATCCATATACCATTCTGGAAGCGGATGAGAGACATACCAGGTTCGCATTTCAGGATCAGGAATATGAGATCCATATGCCGGGACTGTTTCAGGTAGAGAATGCGGTGACAGCGATCAAGGCAGTGCAGGCGGCGGCAGTTGCATGGATGGCGGCACTTGCAGATGATGGACGGGGCGGATCTGTATTTCCAAGATCACCACATGTAGATCAGGGTATTGCATGCATGACGAAGGCACAGGTGATCCGGGCAGGTCTTGCGGATACGAAATGGCCTGTGCGGTTTGAACATATTGATGCACCGGTGGATCTGTATATGGATGGTGCACATAATGAAGATGCCTGTATTCGATTAAAGGAATCCGTAGAGCGGTATTTCCGGCAGCGTTATGTGATCATGATGATCGGAATTTTAAAAGATAAAGCATATGAAACGATGATGAAGATCATGGCACCGCTGGCACAGGAAATCTATACAGTGACACCACAAAATGCGAGAGGTCTTGATGGTGCAGTGTTAGCGGATGTATGCAGACAGTATTGTGACAGGGTTACATCCTGTGGAAGTCTGATGCACGCATGCAGGGCTGCCTTTGACAGTGGAGCAGAGCATCGGGACAAGAATCCGGTGATATTGTGTTTTGGATCCCTGTCCTATCTGGGGGATATGAAGCGTGAAGTCCAGAGAATTCAGGGAATGAACAGGTTTACAAGCATTTTTCAGGATCCGGAAGTAAAGGATCGCTACGAACGGCTTGGAACACTGGAAGCAGATCGGAAATATTGCAGGCATGGAATCCATCATGCACTGGATGTAGCCAGAATTGCTTATATCAGAGTATTAGAGAATGGTCAGGATATTTCCAAAGAGCTGATTTATATTACAGCCTTGCTGCATGATCTTGGCAGGGTTGAGCAGTATGAGAACGGTATATCACATCATGAGGCAGGTGCGCAATTTGCCGGAAAAATATTAGACAGACATGGGTTTTCGGAAGAAGAGAAGCAGATGATCTGTCAGGCGATCGCTGTACATGAAGAGCAGACCCAGGTATCAAGATCACCGCTTGGTCATGTCATATATCTGGCAGATAAGGAATCACGATGCTGTTTTGCCTGTGAGGCACAGGCATCCTGCCATTGGGATGATGCCAAAAAAAATATGAAACTATTCAGTTAATAATAAAGAGGAGGCACTGATATGCAGATCGGAAATCGACAGTTCGATACGGAACAAGGACTCTATATTATGGGTATTTTAAATGTGACACCGGATTCATTTTCGGATGGAGGCAGATTCAATGAAATGGATGCGGCACTTGCCCATGTAGAGCAGATGATAGAAGATGGCTGTGATATACTGGATATAGGAGGAGAGTCTACCAGACCGAATCATATTAAGATCAGCAGTGAAGAAGAGATTGCCCGGGTATGCCCATATATTGAGAAGATCAAGGAGAGATTTGACATTCCGGTATCGTTAGATACTTATAAGGCGGAGGTTGCAAGGGCAGGCATTCTGGCCGGTGCAGATATGATCAATGATATTTGGGGCCTGAAATGGAATCAGGAACTTGCCGATGCGGAAGAGATGTCATTTGTAGAGCCGATGGCACCAATGCTTGCCAGGTATCAGGTGCCCGTCTGTGTTATGCATAACCGGAAACCGGCCAACACAGGGACGGTTTCCGGCACGGGTACACATATCGTAACAAGCCTAGGCAATCAGGCAGATACAGATGCCAATCCGTTTGGATATCATAATGTTGTCGAGGATGTGATCCGGGATCTGGAAGATTGTATTCATATTGCTGACCGGGCAGGGGTCGATCGGTCCAGAATTATTTTGGATCCTGGTATTGGATTTGGGAAGACACTGGCAGACAATCTGGTTGTGATGCAGCACTTAGAGGATATCCGGCATATGGGATATCCGGTACTTTTAGGCACTTCAAGAAAGTCAATGATCGGTCTGACACTGCATGTGCCGGTAGAAGAACGGGAAGAGGGTACGATGGCAACTTCAGTGATTGGAGCTATGAAAGGCTGTTCCTTTTTCCGAGTACACGATGTATTAAAAAATCGACGCGCACTTGAAATGACAAGAGCGGTTTTGAATGCCGGATAAGGAGACGAATATGGATCAGATCAGAATTGAAAATCTTGTAGTGTTTGCACATCATGGTGTGTTTGAAGAAGAGAATGTGCTTGGTCAGAAATTTGTGGTATCAGCGGTTTTATATCTGGATACGAGACAAGCGGGTATGTCAGATCTTTTGACGGAATCACTGGATTATGGAAAGGTATGCCATTTTATCTGTGATAGAATGACAACATGCAATTATCAGTTGATCGAGGCAGTGGCAGAACATCTGGCACAGGATCTTCTGCTGGAATATGAAATGTTGCAGGCTGTGGACCTGACGGTAAAGAAACCGTGGGCTCCGATCATGCTTCCATTAGATACCGTGGCGGTACATATTGAAAGGCAGTGGCATGATGTGTATCTCAGTATTGGTTCCAATCTGGGAGATCGCGAAGGCTATCTGGATATGGCGATAGATCGGTTCAATGCGGCAAAGGATACGAAGGTAACTGCAATTTCGGATTATATTGAGACAGAGCCGTATGGGGATGTGGAACAAGATGATTTTTTGAATGGAGCACTTCAGATACGCACATTAAAACAGCCACATGAGCTTTTGAAAATGATTCATCAGATTGAAGCAGAGGCAAAGCGGGAACGCATTATACACTGGGGACCGCGTACGCTGGATATCGACATATTGTTCTATGATCAGGAGATTATCAGTGATCCGGATCTGATCGTACCACATATAGAGATTGAAAAGCGGGAGTTTGTACTGGAACCTATGATGCAGATTGCTCCATATTTCAGGCATCCGGTGAGCCGCAAGACGATCAGGCAGTTGTATGAAGAACTGGAAAATGAGGAGAAATAGACGATGGAGTTATACGATTATGATAAGCTGTTTGTAATGGAGAACAGCCTGGATGTGAATGCGGATACGGTAGTGGCCTATCAGGGGGTGCCGGGTGCATTTTCCGAGCAGGCGACAGTGGAGTATTTTGGTGAGACGGTGAAGACGGTAAATGTACCATCGTTTGAGGATGTGATTCTTGCATTGGAGAATGGACAGGCGGATTATGGGGTGCTGCCTGTGGAGAATTCATCAGCGGGCTTTGTACTTGGCAGTTACGATCTGCTGCTGGCGCATGATGTATTTATTACAGGAGAGATCATTATACGGATCCGGCAGGCACTATTGGGTCTGCCGGAAACCAGAATCGAGGATATTGACACGGTGTATTCTCACCCGCAGGGACTTTTGCAGAGTAAGCGTTTTCTTTCACAGTATCAGTGGAAGCAGATTGCGTATGACAACACGGCGATGGCAGCAAAAAAAGTAAAAGAGGATGGACTAAAGAATCATGCGGCTGTGGCGAGTGTCCGTGCGGCGAAAATATATGGATTATCAGTGCTGAAGGAAAATGTGAATTATGCAGATACCAATGCCACCCGGTTTTTTATATTAAGAAAATGTAAAGTCTATCAAAAGGATGCAAAAAAGATCACCATTAGCTTTTCTTTGCAACATAAAAGTGGTACATTATATACAGTATTAGGACATTTTATAAAGAATGATATTAATATGACAAGCATAGAGTCAAGGCCGTTGGAGAACTCCCCTTGGGAATATCAGTTTTTTATCTCATTTGAGGGAAATCTTCAGGCACCAAATGTAAGGCGGGCATTGGATTTTATTCAGAATGATACGATATCATTTAAATTGTTGGGGAATTACTAAGAATAAATGTAATAGACAATTGCGAAACTCCTTGAAGATGTTGATGTTATGTGCATATTGCACAATGTATCGCAGGCACGCTCTCGCTACTTCATCACGCAGCGGTGCTAAGCAATGTAACACCATGTGCACTAGGCTCGAGAATACCTTGCCAAGTGCACAGGTGTACATTCGCACTAAGCTCAAAAATACTTCGCTAAGTGCTCATTGCAAGAACCGGCGTTCTTCAAGTACCTGCTTATACATCATGCAATATGCACATAGACGCAATCTTAATTGAGAGTTTCGCAATTACCTAATAAATGTAATAGGGGAAGGTGATACTATGGCGATTCAGACATTCGCTGCGATCAATGTAGGATCGTATGATACAACGATCAAGATTTATCAGGTCATACCGCGAAAGGGATACAAATTGTTAGACACTGCCGCACAGCATCTTGAGCTTGGTGCAGACACATATGCTTCCGGAGAACTATCTAATGAGACAGTGGATCAGCTTTGTGATATCCTGCAGGGGTTTCAGCTGAAGATGACAGAGTACAATGTGAAGGAGTACCGGGCATATGCTACATCAGCGGTTAGAGAGGCTGCAAATTGTGAGCTGGCACTCGACAGGATACAAACGCGAACCGGGATTCGTGTGAAGACAGTCAGTAATTCGGAGCATCGGTTTATGATGTATGAAGCCATCGCAGACTCGTTGCAGGATTTTGATAAGATTACATCAAAGAATACAGCGGTATTGGATGTCGGGGCAGGCAGTATCCAGATTACATTGTTTGACAAGCAGAAGATTTCTGCCACACAGAATATTTCCATCGGAGCCCTGCGTGTGCGGGAGAATCTTTCAGGATTGGATACATCGGCTCTGCACATGGAAGGTGTTATGCAGGAATATATTGAGAACGAATTGACAACATTTGATACCTATTATCTTAAGGATAAAGAGATCAAGCATGTGATCGGTGTCGGAGAGGGTATTCACGCACTGGCAGGTATGCTTCCACAGATGCAGGTTGGCGATACGATCAATGCGCAACAGCTCGATTATATATGTAAGAAGTTAGAGAATCATACTCCGCTTGCGATTGCAGAGAAGTATGGTATATCTTATGATAAGGCTGCAATCCTTGCTCCGGCAGCATTGATCTATAAGCTGCTTTTGGCAAAGGCAAAGGCCGAAGTGATCTATCTGGTTGATGTTACCTTTTGTGAGGGTATGGTTGTAGATTATATGGATTCTACAAAGAAACTCACGCTAGGTCATGATTTTCAATCCGATATTGTGGCGTCAGCGGAGAGTATTGCAAAGCGGTATCGATGCAATAAGCTGCATTGTCAGCGCGTCAAAGAAACTTCCTTGCTGATCTTTGATAATATGAAGGCTTTTCATGGACTGGATAAGAGAGCAAGACTACAGCTGGAGCTGGCATCGATCCTGCATGATTGTGGCAAGTTTGTTAATATGAATCATGTGGCAGACAATTCATTTCACATTGTGATGTCTACAGAGATTCTGGGTATTTCCCATCAGGAACGCCAGGAGGTTGCATATATCTGCAAATATAATACAGAGAAACTGCCGACTTATGAGGCATTGCAGGAGCATTTATCGGTGGAACAGTATAGTAAGATAGCAAAGCTGGCGGCAATCCTCAAGGTGGCGAATGCAATGGATCGGAGCCATAAGCAGAAGATCCATAAGTTTACGATATCAGTAAAGAACAAACAATTGATCATAATGGCCGATACGGTACATGATATAGCGTTGGAGGCAGGATTGTTTGAGAGTAAGGCGGATTTCTTTGAAGTAGTATATGGCATCCGACCGGTATTAAGACAGAGAAGGAGTATATAAGCTATGGGAGATAAGAAAAATACAACAAAGCCATCCGATTTTGTAAACAGAGAGCTTTCATGGCTTCTGTTTAATGAGCGTATTTTAGGAGAGGCAAAGGACAAGACGATACCGGCATTTGAACGGATTAAGTTCTTGGGTATTACGGCATCGAATCTGGATGAGTTTTTTATGGTAAGAATTGCTTCGCTAAAGGATATGGTGCATGCGGAATATACGAAGCAGGATATTGCAGGTATGACACCAAAGGAACAGTTAGCAAAGATCATTCCGGCAACGAAGGAATTCATGAATAGCCAGTATACAACATATAACAGATCCCTTTTGCCGCTGTTAGAGTCAAACGGTCTGCATATTGTCAAGAAATATGAAGATCTGACAGAGGAACAGGCAAAGTATGTGGATCGGTATTTTGATAAAGAAGTATATCCAGTGCTGACACCGATGGCTGTGGATTCCTCAAGACCATTTCCACTGATCCGTAATAAAACATTGAATATCGGGGCATTGATCGTTGATAAAAAGAACAAAGATAAGATGGACATCGCAACCGTTCAGGTGCCTTCTGTACTTCCGCGGGTAGTGCGGATCCCAAATGAAGATGAAACTGTCACGAATATTATCCTGTTGGAAGAAGTGATCGAGAAGAATCTTGATAAGCTGTTTTTGAATTATGAGATCGTGTGTGCACATCCATACCGGGTTATGCGTAATGCGGATCTTTCCATTGATGAGGAGGATGCTGCAGACTTGTTGAAAGAGATTCAGAAACAGCTTAGAAAGCGTCAGTGGGGCGAGGTAATCCGTCTTGAGGTATCTGATAATATGGATAAGCGGCTGTTGAAGGAACTGAAGAAGCAGCTGGTGGTAGAGGATGAAGCTGTATATAATATTAACGGACCGTTGGATCTTACATTTTTATCAAAGGTAAGTGGTCTGGATGGATTTGATCATCTTCGCTATCCGAAGTATATTCCACAACCTGTAGAAGGATTGAACACGGATGAGGATATTTTTACGCAGATCAGAAGAAAGGACATTTTGCTGCATCACCCATATGATGAATTCAAGCCGGTCATTGATTTTATCAGACAGGCATCCGTGGATCCGGATGTGCTTGCAATCAAGCAGACATTATATCGTGTCAGCGGAAATTCTCCGATCATAGCGGCATTGGCACAGGCTGCAGAAAATGGTAAGCAGGTGACAGTTCTGGTTGAGCTGAAAGCAAGATTTGATGAGGAGAATAACATCAACTGGGCGAAAAAACTGGAGAAGGCCGGATGCCATGTTATCTATGGTCTGGTAGGTCTGAAGACACATAGTAAGATTGCATTGGTTGTCAGAAGGGAAGAAGATGGCATTCGTCGTTATGTGCATCTTGGAACCGGAAACTATAATGACATTACGGCGAAGTTGTATACGGATATGGGCATACTGACTGCGTCCGATGCCATTGGGGAGGATGCAACTGCTGTATTTAATATGTTATCAGGTTATTCAGAGCCACCGGTATGGAACAAGCTGGCAGTAGCACCAATATGGCTTAAGAAGAAGTTTATTGCTTTGATCGATAGAGAGACACGGAATGCCAGAGATGGCAAGCCGGCAAGAATCATTGCAAAGATGAATTCCCTGTGTGATCCAAAAGTAATGACGGCGTTGTATGAGGCAAGTCAGGCAGGCGTGAAGGTTGACTTGATCGTCAGAGGTATTTGTTGTCTGAGAGCCGGTGTAGAGGGGCTTAGTGAGAATATTACGGTGCGTTCGATTGTTGGTAATTTCCTGGAACATGCAAGAATCTTTTACTTCTATAACGAGGGAAATCCGGATGTGTATATGGGATCTGCAGACTGGATGCCTCGTAATCTGGATAAGCGTGTAGAGATTACATTCCCTGTGGAGGATCCGGATATTAAGGAGCGAGTGATCGAAATTCTGAATATTCAGCTTGCGGATACATTGAAGGCATATTTGTTGCAGCCGGATGGAACATACAAGAAGCAGGATCTTCGTGGTAAGGAAAAGATCGGGGCACAGGATACCTTCTGCAGGATGGCGATGGATCGCACAAAGAAGGAAAATAAGAAAAATACCAGAGTATTTGAACCGATGACTTCGCATAAAGAAAATGTATAAGGGGTATTGACATACATTTCTGCGTGTGGTATGATATCTCATGTTGTGACAAGCAAGCAGAGTATCCGCTCTCACCTTAGCGCAGAAGGCGACTTGGGTTTTATATATTGATAATTTACATGGGATACATGAGTTATGATATATGAGAAGTGGATAGGCTGACTATCCACTTTTTATTTTATGAAACAGTGGATTCTGAATCAATTGATGGAGGTGCAAGAACATTAGCGAGTTAATGATTAATGAGCAGATTCGTGATAAGGAGGTCCGTGTGATCGGTGCGGATGGCGAACAGGCAGGAATTATGTCTGCGAAGGAAGCAATGCAGATGGCGAGAGAACTTGATCTCGACCTGATCAAGATTGCTCCGACAGCGAAGCCACCGGTATGTAAGATTGCCGATTATGGTAAGTTCCGTTACGAACAGGCCAGAAGAGAGAAAGAAGCTAAGAAAAAGCAAAAGGTGATTGACATCAAGGAAGTCAGATTGTCACCAAATATTGATACGAATGACCTGAATACAAAGATGAATCAGGCCAGAAAGTTCTTATCTAAGGGCGATAAGGTTAAGGTAACATTGCGGTTCCGTGGACGTGAGATGGCGCATATGAACCAGAGCAAGGTGATTCTGGATGACTTTGCAAAGTCTCTTGAAGATATCGCAGTCGTAGATAAGCCTGCCAAGCAGGAAGGTCGAAGCATGGTTATGTTTTTGACGCAGAAGCGTTAGATATAATATAGGATTTATTTAAGGAGGAAAAAGTAATGCCAAAGTTAAAGACTAAGAGAGCAGCTGCAAAGCGTTTTAAGAAGACAGGTTCAGGTGGATTAAAGAGAAATAAGGCTTATAAGAGCCATATCTTAACTAAGAAGACTACTAAGAGAAAGAGAAATCTTCGTAAGGCCATCATGACAGATGCTACCAACGAGAAGACAATGAAGAAGATTTTACCGTATTTATAGGATAATAGTTAGGAGGATAATAAAATGGCAAGAGTAAAAGGCGGCGCAAACGCAAAGAAGAAGCACAATAGAGTATTAAAGCTTGCAAAGGGTTATAGAGGAGCCAGAAGTAAGCAGTATAGAGTTGCTAAGCAGTCTGTTATGAGAGCATTAACAAGCTCATATGCAGGCAGAAAGCAGAGAAAGAGAGAGTTCAGAAAGCTCTGGATCGCTCGTATCAATGCTGCAGCACGTATGAACGGTATGTCATACAGCAAGCTGATGCATGGTCTTAAGGTAGCCGGTGTGGATATCAACAGAAAGATGTTATCAGAGATGGCTATTTCAGATGCAGAGGGATTTGCTAAGTTAGTAGAGGTTGCGAAGGCAGCCATCGCATAAGATTTTAAATCTGATAAAGGACGGATACAATATCTTGTATCCGTCCTTTTTTGTTGTGACATTTTTGTACAAAAAATAAAACGCTTTTTTACACTTTTTACCAAATCTTAATAAAATGTAAAAAAAAGCTGACAATTCTTAATTTTATTTGGTATTATAGATATGTGCTTCAAATCTGTATAAGATGGTAAATATTAGGTAAGACTATATCGAAAGAAAGGAAGGATTATTTTGGTAGCAACACAGAATATGGTGAAAGCAGCAGTGCAGCACTGCAAGTTTGGAAAGGGTACAATTGAATCGGTAAAAGACAATCATTTGACAATCAGGTTTGAGACAACCGGTGACAGTAAGGTGTTTACTTATCCGGATGCATTTGAGAGATTTTTGAGCTTTGAAGCACAGGATTTAAAGGACAGATTTGCTAAGGATTGGAAAGAATATATGCTGGTCAATGCGCTGGAAGAGAAGCGTAAGCAGCAGGAGATCAACCGTATGGAGCAGGAGAACCGCCGGGCTCTGATGGAAATGATGAAGAAGCGTAAGAAGGCAGCACAGGCGAAGGCAGAGAGAGAACGTAAGGAACGCGAAAGATATGCGAAGAAAATGATTTCGTAATATGGATATAAGAATAACGGATCCACAGACATGTATGGTGTCTGTGGATTTTTTATTGTGACACAAGAGGTGTATCTATGGTACAATAAACGGGAAATGATAATATAAGATGGAGAAAATGAATGAAACAGAATTATAAATTGGTAATCAGCTATGACGGAACCCGGTATTTCGGATGGGAACACCAGCCGGATCGTGATACCATACAGGGCAAGCTAGAGAGTGTACTGACACGAATGTGTGGTGGTACTTTTATAGATGTGATCGGTGCGGGAAGGACAGATGCCGGGGTACATGCGAAAGCAATGGTAGCGAATGCAGTCTTGGATACCGATATGACAGAGATACAGATCCGGGATTACATGAACAGGTATCTTCCTGAAGATATTGCAGTCAGGGAAGTGAAGATGGCATCAGAACGCTTCCATGCACGCTATAAGGCGGTAGGGAAGACCTATCGGTATACATGTTTTTATGGACCGGTGAAGCCTGTATTTAATCGTAAATATCTAACGGTGATCGATTTTGTTCCTGATGTTGAGAATATGCGAAAGGCCGCTTCTTATTTAGAGGGGAAACATGACTATAAAAGTTTCTGTGGCAATCCCAAAATGAAAAAATCAACGGTTCGTGTTGTGGACAGTATACGGATCGAGGCGAAGAATGGATATTTATATATGACATTTCATGGGACAGGATTTCTTCAGAATATGGTGCGGATCCTGGTTGGCACCCTGTTGCAGGTGGGAAAAGGGGAGCGCAAACCGGAAGAGATGGAAGATATTCTGGAGGGATGCAATCGACAGCTGGCAGGACCGACAGCACCACCATGTGGGTTATGTCTGGAGAAGGTGGATTACTAAAATGTTCTATTGACCGGAATATTTAAAAAAATTGAAAATTATCCAAAAAAATGTTGACATGACTCTAAGAAAATGGTATTTTAGATAGGCAGGTTTTATGCATGCGGAAGTGCTGGAACTGGCAGACAGGCCAGACTAAGGATCTGGTGGTCATTGCGATCGTGTGGGTTCAAGTCCCATCTTCCGCATTAGAAAAGAAAACGGATATGCAAGTTGTCTTGCATATCCGTTTTCTTTTTGGAGCGGAGAGTGACTTGAACCCAGGATTCAAGGTCTCCGCTCCGCTCCGGTCGGTGCAGAGCAGATGTCCGCAGGACATCTTGCACCCCATCTTCCGCAAGGAAAGAGAGGTGGGACCTTTTTAGTGCGGAAGGGCCCTGAAACCCAGGGCCCAAGGTCTCACAACTGCGAAGCAGTTGTTCGGTCGGTGTAGAGCAGGAAAAGAGAGGTGGGACCTTGGCGTTGCATCTGCGGATATAGGGCTTGTGATTTGGAAAAGAAATGCATATAATAAATGGGGATATCTTGAAACATGCAGATAGAAGGAGAACAAAGATGCATATAGTGGAATTGGAAAAATATAAAGTGGCATGTCATATTGACAGGCGTGATCTGAAATTACATGGTATTACAGTGGAGGATCTGATTAACAGAACCCCACTTGGACATATATTTTTTAAGAAGGCTGCAACATTGGCAAAAGAGAGTACTCCGTATGCGTGGTTTGGATGTGGCAGTACAATGAGCATTGATATTTATGAGGATGAGGTGATACTGATCTTTTCAGAACAGATTGAGGATTACCTGTATCAGCTGCAACAGACCTCTGCAGCGTTAGATGCAAAACAGGCACAGGGAATTACGGATATGATAGCTCTGATTCGTCGTCAGCCGGATGAGGAGAGCGCCAGAGATATCATCAGAAGCTTTGAATCACAGATCAGAAATGTGCAGAATGCATGAAATGAGGAAAATAGAAGCATAAAAGAAAACCGACAAGATTACTTGTCGGTTTTGTACGCCAGGGAATTATAATCATCTACCGGCATAGGTTTTGCGAACAGATATCCCTGTCCAATCTCGCATCCGAGCTTCTTAAGGGCATCTGCCTGTTCTTCGGTTTCAATGCCTTCACATACAACCTTCAGATTCATGGCATGTGCCATATCAATAATGCTCTTCATGATCAGATAGGTTGTATCCTGGTTGGAAGAATCTCGTAAAAATTCCTTGTCCAGCTTCAGCACATCGATCGGCAGATCTCTGAGCAATGTAAAAGAAGAGTATCCTGAACCAAAATCATCCATTGAAATCGAAAATCCAAGTGACTTTAGCTGATTCAGAACGGAGATCACCTCGTCTGTATGATCCATAAATACATTTTCTGTGACCTCAAATTCAATATTTTCGGTCGGAATCCGATAGAAATCAATGATTTCCATAACGGATTGAATGAAGTCGGGTTTCATCAGGGTAATACGCGACATATTGACGGAACATGGATAGATCGGCAGTCCGCGGTCTAAATAGTTTCGCATAAGCTTACAGGCCTGTTCCAGCATATATAAGTCAATCTCTGTAATAAATCCGTTCTTCTCAAATAATGGTATAAATTTGTCCGGTACCAGAAAACCCTGCTTTGGGGACTTCCATCGCACCAGCACCTCGCAGCCAATGATCTGTTTTTTATCGATAGAGAACTTTGGCTGCAGATAAGGCAGAAATTCTCCATGTTCTAAGGCTTCCTCCATATGACTCTCCAGATGGGCATCATATTGCAGTTTATTATGCAATTCTTCCGTATAGAAAGATAGACCACCCTGTGGCATTTGCTTGGCATTCTTATATGCAATGACAGCCCGGTCAATCAGCGAATTTAATGTATGATCCCGAAGCGATTCATCTATTACAAGCATGCCGGCATTGAAACAGATTGGAAAATTCGGCTCAATATAAGCACATGCTTTGGCGATTTCCTTGCAGATATAGCGGAAAGCAGTAACCTGTGTTTCTTCGCCGATAAACCGTTTCAGAATGATAAATGTGTCACTGATCACTCTGGCAAATGGTTCATCAGCCTGTCGATACCGGTTCAATACATCGCAGACAGTTTTCAGGATCCGGTCGCCTACATCGTGTCCGTAGTTCTCGTTCAATACCTTGAAATTTTTGATGTTGCCATAGACCAGAACATATTCCTCTCCAGGGTGCGTGTCTAATACATGTTTGGCATCAATCCGGAATTTTTCAAAGTTAGAGTATCCGGTCGTGGCGTCTATATAAGAGGATTCTGCCAATTGCCGCTCTAACAGAATCTGGCGTTTTAAGGCTTCATTTTCTTTCACATAATCTTCCTGCTCCATGATCGGTGTTGCGATCATCAGATAGCTGTCGTGTAGATTTGCCCAACTGGTATCTGTACATGTGACCTCATACTGGCTGTTGATGATATGGGTGATGCATTGATGTCCGGATTGGCTCTCTTTTGATGAGGCATCAATTGGACATCCATTGCATGGCAGAATATCACCGGATAGAGTATAGTGGCATTTGGAATGTAGCTCTGTCTCCGGAAACCGCTCGTGAAAGGCTTTGTTGACAAAGAGTAATTCACGATCCTCTTTGCTGACAATATAGATCAACTGGGACATGGCATCCAGCATTACCTTTGTGGATTCACGAAGATTGAAGAATGTATCATCGGAAGCTTTCTTTTTGATATGTGGACCCAGCAGATGCGTCATCCATACAAACAGTTCACGCAGGGCAGGCCTCCATGCATGTTCCGTGTCGGTGGATGCAATCGAAATGAAGCCGATCGTATGATGATTGTCTTCAATCTTGGTAACAGCGAGCTGGCACACATAGGTTGCATCCGGTACGGTGTCTGGATTGATCATATCCAGTTTCCTTGTGTTCTGCGTGTAAAACAGACCATTATGGCCGATGCCACACAATTCTTCAAAAGGAGTTGCGAGTATCTGTTGTTCCTTAGCTTTGGTAGAGTCCAGCGGATTCTTGTTCCATTGGAAGGTACAGTTCAAAAGTCTGTGGTCTGCTGTGTATTCAAAAATTCCAATTTTATCGATTGGAAGATTCGTCCCGAGGTAAGCCAGTACCTGATTGATCGCACTTTCTGTCGAATATGCCCGGTCAAGAGCTTCTACGATCGGATTGATCAGGGATAGATAGTTCTCTTTATTTGGATCGCCTGATGTCCGTTCATTGTAATAATGATCCCGTTCCATTTCAGGCTGAAATAACTGACACTGGTTCTTGCCATGGGATTTTGCGTGATAAAGTGCAGTGTCGGCATCATTGAGCAGGGATTCAAAAGTGGTTCCCATGCGCGCCAGTGCGATGCCGATGCTCAATGTGACGCGTGGTGTGTTTTGGATTCCCGGGTATTGTTTCCTGATCGTTGAGGCTATCGTATCCGCTTTTTCTAATAGCATATTAGTATCCAGAATATCTTCAAAATAGATGGCAAATTCATCGCCACCGATACGACCTGCCAGATCATTTGCTGTCAGAATCTGCGTCATGGTGTCTGCGATGCTGCAAATCACTTCATCACCCTTCAAATGGCCATAGGTATCATTGATCTGCTTGAAATCGTCAATATCTATGATCATAAAAGCATCTGTCCGGTTGTCATTGAGACAGGACAGCGAAGACTGGATCATATGTTCAGTGGTCCCTTTGTTGTAGAGTCCGGTAGCAGTATCGAGTTGTGCTTTACGGATCAGTGTTTCCTGATTCTGTTTCTGGCTGTTGACATTTTTGAGCAGACCTACAATCTTGACAGGATTGCCAAAGTTGTCTTCTATGACAGAAAAAATGGTATAGTACCATGCATATTCTCCCTGCTTTTCACGAAGCTTAAATTCACAGTTGCCTTGTGTTGCACCTCTTTTGGCAGATGCAAAGAGACCAGTGATCTCTGTACGCGTATCATTAGAGATATAGCTGCTATGTTCGAGTGCTTCTTCGGGATGCTCAATGATCTGTGGAAAATCGAAATGTTTTTCATAGCGCTTTGCAAGTGTCAGAGTATCGGAATTATATGAATACTCATATGCAATTTCCTCAGAAATATCAGAAAGAATGGAGTACTGTCTGGTTGCAATCTTGGCATTCTGCTCTGCAATCATCAGAGATGTAATATCAGAAGTCACTACATTGATGACACGGAAATTGTCATGAAATTCGCCTGAGAAGCCACCGGTTGCATGAATCCATCGAAAGTCTCCGTTTTTATGGCAGATTCTGAAGCTTGTTTCAATGGAATTGTTTTCTGTGATGTCAGCGATCGCACTGACAAGGCCGGCTAAATCCTTTTGATAGATACAGCCAAGCGTATTGTTGCCATAGGTATCTTCCCATTCCTGTTTGGTATAACCGGACAAATTGTAAAAATAATCATTGGCCCATAACAGACTGAGCTGGTGATCACACAGATGCTTGCTTAAACCGCCCTGGATCGTGCGTCCAAAAACTTCCAGATCAGATTTGGCCTGCATATTTTCAATGACAATATCGTCTATAGGTGTGTAGTCAATGATCGAACATTTTAGAATCTCCCGTCCATCTTTTAATTTAAAATAATCGCCCTGAATATGGACAGACAGATAAGATCTGTCTTTGCATCTGAGCCGGAAACGATGATGGGTATGATGGGACAGCCTCAACTGGTCAGCAATACCGGTACGCAGTCTGATATAATCATTTTCATGTGTCATCGTGGAAAACTCTACACCAAAATCTGATTTGTTGGTGTAGCCAGTAAGGGACGAAAAGCGTGCGTCCCCCTCCAGAAAATGAAATGGAGCGGCAGCTTCGATGACAAAGATGCCATGTATTTGTGATGCGTCCTGTTCTAATGAATCAGTGCCGCCTAAGGTCTGTGTATTTCCTGTGGACAGACTCATGATGTCTCCTCCCTCCAAATGGTATATTCTCCGAAAAACATTATTGTAATTATACTATATTTTGTCTTTTTTTGAAACATAAAAATATACCTTGTAGGGAAAATCGGGAAAATTGTGAATCCATTTACAGAATCATACAGAGTGTGCTATATTAAGACTGGATACACATGAATGAGAAAACAAAATGGGGGAGTAACATGAAATTAGATTTTGATTATCATAAGCTTTTAGACCTTTTAAGAGGACATCGGGTATTTATCCAGACACATAATTACCCGGATCCGGATGCATTGGCAAGTGCACACGGGCTTCAGATGTTTTTGAAGGCACATGGCATAGAATCGGTTATCTGCTATGCAGGTAACATTGAAAAAAACAGTGCCAAGAAGATGTTAGAACAGTTCCATATTGAAGCATTTCATATTGATGATATCGAAGATATGAAAGAGACGGATTATATTGTTACGATTGATGCACAGAAATATAACTCTAATATTTCGGATTTTGTAGGAAATGAAGTGGCATGTATTGATCATCATCCTACCATGATTCCTTGTACATACAAATATAAAGATGTACGGATCGTTGGTGCTTGTGCAACCTTGATCACACAGTATTTCATGGAGAGTGATACGACTCTGGACACCAATACAGCTACGGTATTGTTGTATGGAATCCGCATGGATACCGCATCATTTACCAGAGGTGTGACAGATCTGGATATTGAAATGTTTGGGTATCTGCACAAGCTTGCAGACAATCAGTTGATCAATTCCATGTATTCAAACAATATGGGATTGAGTGATCTGTATGCATATGGAGAGGCGATCAAAAATATACAGATTTATGATAATGTGGGATTTGCTCATATTACATTTGACTGTCCGGACGCACTGATCGCCATGATATCAGATTTTATATTAGGGTTGGATGTTGTGGAGTTTGCAGTGGTGTATGCTGCCAGAAACCAAGGACTGAAGTTTTCTGTCAGAAATGAAAATCAGCATTATCATGCCGGAATCCTGACGGCGGAAGCCCTACGGGATATCGGTGGTGGTGGCGGCCATTATGCAATGGCAGGAGGATTAGTACCTGCAGAGTTTATGGATCAGCTGAAACCGAATGTAGATTTTGCTGTCAGAACCAGATTTATGGATGCGATTGAGAGAAAGACAAATGCGGACAGATAAAAAATTATCAAAAAAAGCAAAAATGAGAAGAGGCATGGGATTTGTTGCGATCGTGGGGATTCTGTGCCTGATTTACGGAATGGCATTGAGCGGTGCTCTTTATTATACCAATAATTATGAGAGCTGCTATGTGAAAAGACCGGCACATAATACGGAGCTTACGATGTCGCAGTCGGCAGCAGAATTTCATAATTTCCGGATGATGATCTTACAGGGAAGACAGATCAGCAATGCCATGGTCTCCATGGATGCCACATCACACACGGATCAGATCGGATATAAGCTGCATACATTGTACCGTTTTGGAAGGGGTATGATGTGGGTTGGTGTTATTTTGTCATTGGTAGCATATTTGTATTTTCATTCTAAGCGGCAGTATCGTGTGATCAGAAAAGCTGTAACGCTATCTCTGATTTTGCCGGTGGCGGTGTTCTTGCTGGTATGTGTTCTGAAACCGACGGCAATGCTGCATATGACACAGGCAGTTGTTTTAGATCAGTATGCAGCGGTATTTTATGACGATCCGGATTTTGTGTCAATCCTTCCGGGGGGGATTTTTGCAGGATATGCAGTGCGGGCGGTTTTGATCTGGCTGATTGCGACAGCTGTGTTTTATGCGGTTTTTAAGATCAAACGGGAACACAGACGCCCACATGAATTTTAATAGAATATTAATTTATAAATGTCATAATGTTGTTGAACAAAAATGGTATTTAGTGTAAAATTACTTATATCAATTTTAGAGAAGACAAAAGGGGGATACAGCATGAATACTAAGTTGGAGCAATGGATGAACTGGGTGTTATATGATCAGCTTGTTGCGGGCCAGATTAATGCACCGAAACACATTCTGGGTAATCATGATTATGGGAAGGGACAGGTTATTACGGCGTTTAAGCCGTATGCGGTTAGTGTGAAGATTACATCTGTAACAGGCAGGAACGAGATGGAGTTGGAGCCGATCGGAGACAGAGGTGTGTTCAGCATATATATTCCGAAGAAGGTCTTTACCGGGAGTAAGTATCGTGTAATTACGACATATCAGGACGGATCGACAGTTGAGACTTCTGATCCATATAGTTTTACATCACAGATTACGGATTTTGACAAGTATTGTTTTGCAGAGGGCAATCACTATGAAATCTACAATAAGCTTGGTGCGCATCCGATGAAGCTTGATGGCGTAGAGGGTACATATTTTGCAGTGTGGGCTCCACATGCGAAGCGTGTCAGTGTGGTTGGTGATTTCAATATGTGGGATGGCAGCCTGCACCAGATGCAGATTCTTGAGGCATGTGGTATTTATGAGCTGTTTATTCCGGATGTGAAGCCGGGGGATATCTACAAGTTTGAGATCCTGACAAGATATGATGAGATATTGTATAAGGCTGATCCGTATGGAAATGCCTGCCAGTATCGTCCGGAGACAGCATCGGTAGTTGCAGATCTGAACACATACAAGTGGAAAGATGCACAGTGGATCAAGCAACGCAATACCTATTCGAGAGAGGATCGTGAGCGCCGCCCGATGACAATCTATGAAGCACATCTGGGCTCGTGGAAGAAGGCGGTAGAAGACAGCGATGATGGATATTACAATTACCGGGAACTGGCACCGATGCTTGCAGATTACCTGAGTGATATGGGTTATACCCATATTGAGCTGATGGGAATTGCGGAGTATCCGTTTGACGGCTCGTGGGGTTATCAGGTGACCGGCTATTATGCACCGACAAGCAGATATGGATCGCCAGAGGATTTCATGTATTTTGTGGATTATATGCATAAGAAGGGGATACAGGTAATCTTAGACTGGGTACCGGCACATTTCCCAAGAGATGCACATGGTTTGGGCAGATTTGATGGTATGCCGCTGTATGAACATCCGGATCCAAGAAAGGGTGAACATCCGGATTGGGGTACCTATATCTTTGATTATGGATATAATCAGGTGGCGAACTTCCTGATTGCCAATGCACTGTTTTGGGTTGAGAAGTATCATATTGATGGCCTCAGGGTGGATGCAGTGGCATCCATGCTGTATTTGGATTATGGCAAGCAGGATGGTCAGTGGTGTGCGAATCAGTATGGCGGCAATGAGAACTTAGAGGCAATTGCATTATTACAGAGATTAAATCATATTATGGAAGAACGCAATCCAGGTGCCTATGTGATTGCAGAGGAGTCTACAGCATGGCCGAATGTGACCAGTTTCAATGACAACGGGCTTGGATTTTCGTTTAAGTGGAATATGGGTTGGATGAATGATTTCCTTGAATACATGAAGATGGATCCATATTTCAGATCCGGTAATCATAGCAAGCTGACATTCAGTCTGATGTATGCATATTCAGAAAAGTTTGTTTTGGTGATTTCGCATGATGAGGTGGTACATCTTAAGTGTTCAATGCTCAATAAGATGCCGGGAGAGATGCCGGAGAAGTTTGCCAATCTGAAGACTGCGTATGGATTTATGTATGGACATCCGGGAAAGAAGTTGTTATTTATGGGTCAGGAGTTCGGACAGCTCAGAGAGTGGAGTGAGGCAAGAAGTCTTGACTGGTATCTGTTAGAGGAGCAGCCACACAAGCAGCTACAGGCATATGTAAAGGATCTGAATCAATTGTACAACAAGTACAGCGCATTCTATTACAATGATTATGATGTAATGGGATTTGAGTGGATCAGTTGTGATGACCCACAATCCAGCGTTGTATCCTTTATTCGTAGAGGAGACTCTGCAAAGGATCAGCTGTTGTTTGTATGTAACTTTACACCGGTAGAGCATAAGGAGTTTAAGGTTGGAGTTCCGTGTTCCGGCAAATATACGGAGGTTTTGAATTCAGATGCGGTAAAGTATGGTGGTGAGGGCAGAGTCAATAAGAGTCTTGTGGCAAAAGAAGAGTTTATCAATAATCGCAAGTATGCGATCACAATAGATCTGCCACCGTTGTCTACCGTTGTATTCCGGTATGATTATGTGGATGATACCAAGGTTCAGAATATTAAGTCAAGAAACCCAAAAAATAAATAAAAAGGACTTGCACATTTTTTATGATAAGTTTATAATAGCAATGTGTTACAAGGGAGTAAGACGATTTGTCTTGCTCCCTTTTTGTATTTTTCGGTCATATGCCGGTGTACCAGAATGGAGGAATGTAATATGAAGACAGGAGTTGTTAAGTGGTTTAATGCGAAGAAGGGTTATGGATTTATCTGTGATGAAGAAGGAAAAGATATATTCGTACATTTTAGTGCATTGGACATGCCGGGCTTTAAGGTGCTTGATGAGAACGACAAGGTCGAGTTTGAGGTCGTAGAGGGAGCGAAGGGACCGCAGGCGGCCAATGTGAAGAAGATTTCTTAATGGAACTGTGATAAGTACATAATGTTTAGAATTATAATGCAGGTTTTTCCAACATGTGATATACTTTTGGGAAGCCTGCATTTTTGTATAAGAAAGATATTTTGCAGGACTGAACCGAAACTATGGAGCGTCAAATCATGTATTATCGTTCACTGAATTCGTATGTAAAGGATACATTTGGGGAAAAATTATATAAGCTGTCATTGAGTGGTGCAGTGACATGCCCAAACAGGGATGGAACCCTTGGTACAGGAGGATGCATTTTCTGCAGTGCGGGTGGTTCGGGGGAATTTGCGGGTGATGGATCGGATTCTGTCAGGGAACAGATCTCAAAAGCGAAGAAACGCGTGGCTTCCAAGTTCCATGGAACCGGATATATAGCGTATTATCAGGCCTTCACAAATACCTATGGTGATGTGCGAAAACTGGAACAGATGTATATGGAAACGATACAGATGCCGGATGTTCGGGTGCTTTCGATTGCAACAAGACCGGATTGCCTGGGAGATGATGTAATGACGATGCTTGCAGGACTGGTTCGAGTGAAACCTGTATGGGTAGAACTTGGATTGCAGACCATACATGAAGATACAGCAGCTTATATCAGACGGGGGTATCCACTTTCGGTGTTTGAACAGGCGGTGCAAAAATTGCGTGCGATTGGAATTGATGTGATTGTACATTTGATTTTGGGTTTGCCGGGAGAAGATGAGGAGCGTATGCTTCAGAGTGTGGATTATATTTCCGGATTGGATGTGCAAGGCGTGAAGCTGCAGCTTTTGCATGTGCTTTCGGGAACGGATCTGGCGACTGTATATCAGGCAGGCGCTTTTGATGTGATGTCATTGGAACGGTATACAAAACTGTTGGGACATGCAGTGGAACACTTGCGCTCGGATATTGTGATTCATCGCCTGACCGGGGATGGCGACAAGAGACTGCTGATCGCACCACAGTGGAGTGCAGATAAGAAGCATGTGCTGAATACTATCAATCAATACTTTCAGCAGCATGATATCGTACAGGGCAGATACTGGAACCCGGACATGAGGCATTGATGCAGATAAATGAAAATATCTAGATTGAATATAACAAGGTGGATTGGATGGATAGAAAGGAATTGTGATTATGAATATGAAAAGATGGATGAAACGGATATTCGGTATGGGACTGCTGGTGGTGGTGCTGGCTGGTATGACCGGTTGCGGAAAGGAAGAGAGTGATAAGGCAGGATTTACGGTGTATACCAGTGTGTATCCGGTGTATGATCTGACGGTCAAGCTGGCGGGAGATGTGGCAGAGGTAGAGAATCTGGTGCCTGCAGGTGTGGAACCGCACGATTTTGAAATGGGAACACAGGATATGGTGAAATTGACCGAGGCAGATCTGCTGGTATATTGTGGTGCCGGTATGGAAAACTGGGTGGAACAGTCTTTGAAGACATTGGGAAAGGAAGCACCAAAGAGCGTGATGGCGAGTGAAGGTGTGACATTGTTATCAGAGGAAGATACTGAGGACCCACATATCTGGCTGGATCCTAAGAATGCTGTGATCATGCTGGAAAATATCAAAAAGGCTCTTTGTGAGGCGGATCCGCAGCATGAGGAGATCTATGTATCGAATTATGAGAAGTATAAGGAGAAACTGTTGCAGTTGGATGATGCATATAAAACAGCAATGGCACAGGTGTCAAGACATGATATTGTGGTATCACATGCTTCATTTGGATATCTGTGTGCGGCATATGGTTTGAATCAGACAGCGATTGAAGGACTAATGGCAGACTCAGAGCCGGATCCGGCTACCATGACAAAAATTATTTCCTTTATGAAAGAACAGAATATTCAGTTTATTTTTGATGAGGAACTTGTGAATAATAAGGTGGTAGATACGATCGCAAAAGAGACGGGTGCCACAGTTGAGATTCTTGATCCGGTAGAGGGATTGTCACAGGAACGAATCGATGCGGGGGAGGAGTATTTTTCAATTATGGAGAAGAATCTGGAACTTTTAAAACAAGCACTCAAATAATGCCATAAATAAGAACTGCCTGTGCGTATGAATAACAGGTGGGTACGATTAGAAAGTCTTTGGGGTGTGTTATGACGAATGAGACATTTGCTGCCTGTATGAAAAAGATGCAGGCGGACGATATGGAAGGGTTAAAATCAATATATGAAGCGTATCTGCCGATGATCTATCATGCCATGTATGATGTGACAGGTGTAAAGGAATCTGCAGAAGATCTGACTGCCGATTATTTCATAAAACTGTGGAATATTCGGCATACATATAAGCAGGGAACTCATAAAAAATGGATGTTGACGATTGCGAGAAATATGGCGATCGATTACATCCGAAAAAGTGGTAGAGAACAGCTGGCATCTGATATGCAGGCATATGGACAGACAGGTGAGCTTTCGGGACAGTTTGATGTGTTGACGGCAAAAGTGCAGGAACATGCAGGCAAAAAAGATGTGTATGCAGATATTGTAGATCGTGTGGCGATAGCTGATGCCATGCAGAAACTGACACGGGAAGAGATTGAACTGATACATTTAAAGCTGATGGCGGATCTGACATTCCGTGAACTTGCGTCTTTGCTGCAGCTGCCGCAGGGAACAGTTGCTTGGAAGTATCAGCAGGCTATCAAAAAGTTAAGGGAGGCACTGAAGGATGCGTGATTGGACGGAAGACCAAATAAAGGCAAGTTATCAAAGTGAATATCAGGATGTGCCAGATGTATGGGACAGGGTAGTGGATGGTGTGAAGTCATCTGAAGACTGGGAGCCTGCCGATCAGCAGATATTGCAGTTCGCAAAGCTGGGGCACAAACGGATGATTCGTCTGTGTGCAACGATTGCTGCCTGCTTGGTGATCATAGTGGGTTATGTAATAGAACAGGGGAGCTTTTCATTTCCTGTAGACGACGAAAAAACAAATGTGATTACCGGTGGTACGGAGGCCCCTGCTACAGCAATATCCGGCGATACTGCGTCTGCACGACCTGAAAGTGAAGTGGATTCACAGGTATCAGCAGATGTAACGCAGAATGCAGCGGAGCAGGACAATGCTGTCAGAAAGCAGAATGTCTGGGTACAGATCAATGGTATCTGTTATCAGTTGCTGTGGGAGGAGCCGGTGGAGGAGGATACACTTGCCTCTATGCAGCAGATTGGAACGGTAGAACATACTGTGACAGAGCTGGAGCAGATTCAAGATGGCGACATTTATGGGATGGATATTACCGGAAAAGTATATAGAGCTATAGATGACACTGTGTTGGTGATAGATGATGCAGACGGAACAGGGTATCGTTTTGTAGAGAAAAATACATGCAAATAGTCAGCGGCAATATAGTTACCATTTGCATAAACAAATGGCCCAACTTCTCCGCCTTCTCCGAAGTGCTCTGGCCGTAAGGACATAATGTGAAAGGATTCGTGGTAAGAAGAAGCACCTGTATGAGCGCTTCTTTTTTTCTTTCACCTATGCTTATGGGAAGTTTTCGTTTATATGGGTAGCTCACTGAAAATCTATTGACAAGACATGAAATGATTATTATAATTTAAATAAAATTCGGCAAATAAATAAAATGCCGAAAAACATTAGAATTCTTTTCATGAATTTGGATATACTGGGATTGAGGTGAGTGATATGATAAATACAGCACAGATTCCAAATGACCAAATGATTTTTTCAGTTCAAGAGCTGAAAGATAAAGGTTTTTCATATTATAAAATTAATCAGATGGTTGATAATGGAATCCTAATAAAACTAAATAAAAAATATTATGAAAATGTAAATTTTGATGGTGAGGAATCGGATTTCTACTATGCCTATGCATTTGTACCAGGCGGAGTGGTTTGTCTGTTAAGTGCAGCTGTGTATTATAATCTGTCTACTTATCGTCTAGATGCCATTGATGTAGCAATTCCGAGAAAAGCAAAGGTATCAACACTGCCAGATTGGCCGGAACTGAATGTATGCTATTTTACAGATAAAAGATTTGATGTTGGTATTGTGACCGTAGAGGATGGAAATAACCGATTCCGTATATATGATATTGAGAAAACTGTTGTTGATATCGTTTTTTACAGGGAAAAAATCGGAATTGAGGAAACCAAGGAAGTTCTTACAACCTATTTGAATCGGAGTGACCGTAATCTGAATAGGTTAATCAGATATGCAGAGCTACTCAAATGTGGAGATGTAATGAAAAAGTATCTGGAGGTGCTGGTATGACAAATGCTATATCGGTAAAGGAGAGATTGAAGAAACAGGCGATAGAAGATGGAAAGACTATGCAGGATAAGCTAGTCACATATGGTTTGGAGAGGACAATATATAGATTATCTGTTTCAAAATATAAGGAAGCAATGCCTAATCCAGTTGGATTATTGAGTGCTGCTGCATCCTTTGATGTAAAATGTTTAGCAGTGTCTGCAATTTATATGGCAGTTGATTCCTACGCTAATTACAAATCCTACAATAGGGGACTTTATGGATGACGAGTCTTACATGATCAAGAATGGTTAGAAGATGGATGCCGGTGGAAGAAGAGATAAGGAAGATATTATTCATGAGTTGCAAAAGCATTTCAAGGTGAAGTTTGATTTTTTGTATAGCGCACTTTGGATGAAATCTGATTCCCCTGCGATAACTTTTTTTAGTGTTCAACAGTCAAACTTCCGAGAAAAGAATTTGAAAAATTCATTTCGAAAAGTGTGAAAATATAAATGAATGACACAAGATGAGATGAAAATGAATATTCACAAAAATAAGATGCTATGGTATAATACGAGGTACTGTATTAGGGCTTCTTATGTGAGAAGCAGAAAATGGGAAAAGATTTAAAAGGCAAAGAACTATAGAATATCGTTACATTGCAAAGGAGTGGCGTATCGGAGAGCCAAAGAGTAAATCAGGTTACCGTACGATACCTTTAACAGAAGAAGCAGTTATTATACTAAAAATAAAAAGAAAGCCCGTAAAATCAAGGGCTTTTAAGGAGGAATATAGAAAATGAAACTAGGAATTGTAGGACTCCCAAATGTAGGAAAGAGTACATTGTTTAATTCACTGACGAAGGCCGGGGCAGAGTCTGCCAATTATCCGTTCTGTACGATTGATCCAAATGTCGGTGTGGTGCCGGTGCCGGATGAGAGATTAGAGGTGCTGACGAAAATGTACAATTCAAAGAAGACGGTGCCTGCTGTGATTGAGTTTGTGGATATTGCCGGACTGGTCAAGGGTGCATCCAAGGGCGAGGGGCTTGGCAATCAGTTCCTGTCAAATATTCGTGAAGTGGATGCAATCGTACATGTGGTACGGTGTTTTGAGGATACCAATGTGATTCATGTGGATGGCAGTATTGATCCGCTTCGTGATATTGAAACCATAAATTTTGAATTGATTTTTTCGGATATTGAGATCTTAGACCGCCGTATTGCCAAAAATCAGAGAGCGGCAAATAATAACAAGGAGATCGCTAAGGAAGTCGAATTCATGAAGCGTGTTAAGGAACATTTGGAGAATGGCAAGCTGGCGATTACCTTTGAGGCAGATGGGGAAGATGAAGAGGCATGGATTGCAGAATATAATCTTCTGACAAGAAAACCGGTGATCTTTGCGGCAAATGTTGCAGAGGACGATATTGCAGATGATGCTGACAATCAATATGTTGAAGCTGTAAAAGGATATGCCAGGGAATATGGTTCAGAGGTATTCAAGGTATGTGCCCAGATCGAACAGGAAATTTCCGAATTGGATGATGATGAGAAGAAGGAATTCTTAGAAGAGATGGGACTGAAAGAGTCCGGACTTGATAAACTGATCAGAGCCAGCTACTCGCTGTTGGGATTGATTTCATTCCTGACCTCCGGAGAGGATGAGACGAGAGCCTGGACAATCAAGGCAGGTACGAAGGCACCACAGGCAGCAGGCAAGATACATACGGATTTTGAGCGTGGCTTTATTCGTGCTGAGGTGGTGGCATACAAGGATCTGATCGAGAATGGTTCTATGGTAGCAGCCAAGGAAAAAGGTCTGGTACGTTCAGAAGGAAAAGAGTATGTTGTACAGGATGGAGATGTAGTACTGTTCAAATTCAATGTCTAAAACCGATTTTTAAGCAAAGGTTTTCGTTATCATATATTGTAGTGGAAAGGAAATAATATGTACGACATTCGATTCCCCAATTTGGGACTAGTTTTAAAGAATTTAAAAGATGGTTTTTTTATTGGCAGTTTTGAAGTGAAGTTTTACGGTGTGATTATAGCATGTGGTTTTTTGCTGGCATATGCATTTGTAGCAAAGGAGGCAAAGCGTACCGGACAGAACCCGGAGAATTATCTGGATTATCTGCTTTGGATGATGATACCGGCAATAGCAGGGGCAAGATTGTATTATGTGTTCTTTAGTGCATCTGATTTTTTTAAGCCGGGACAGAGTGTTGGGAAGACGATACTTGGCATTCTCAATATCCGGGGGGGCGGATTGGCGATTTATGGTGGTGTGATAGCGGGCATTATTGTATTGATTCTGTTTGCCCAAAAGCGTAAGCTTTCGATACCGCAAATGCTGGATACAGCGGTTATGGGACTGTTGATCGGACAGATCATGGGTCGCTGGGGCAATTTCTTTAACCGCGAAGCATTCGGTGGTTATACAAATGGATTGTTTGCAATGGCGATTCCTGTATCGTTTTTCGAACAGAAAGGATCTGTATCATCTTTGGTGAATAGTGGAATTATAACACAGGAGATGGTGGATCATGTGACGATTATTCAAGGAGCAGAGTATATTCAGGTACATCCGACATTTTTGTATGAATCGGCGTGGAATCTGTGTCTATTGCTGATTATCTTCTTATATAGAAAAAACAAGAAATTTGAAGGTGAGTTGTTTTTGATGTATCTGTGGGGATATGGACTTGGACGCGTCTGGATCGAGGGACTGCGTTCAGATTCGCTGATGATCGGAGGACTGAAAGTATCCCAGATGCTGGCTGCGGCTTGTGTGGTCGTGGCATCGGTTTTGATCGCAAGAAAGAGGCTGCTACGAAAGCGGGAGACAAAAACCCAGGAATAATAGCCATCTGTGGTGCCCGGTGGAGGGCTGTGGTGGAGTTGATAAGATGAAATAAAAGGAAGTTGAGACTGGTAATCAGTCTTGACTTCCTTTTTTTGTTGCCTTTGCACAATGGAAACAGGGAAATCTTATTAGATTTGTACAAGAGAAATATGCTTTGAACCCTTGCAATTTAAGGTGGATTGGGATAGAATAGGAACATAGTGGTGGAAAATACCACGAAAAACCACATTTTACCCACAAAGTGGAGAGTTATCCACAGTTTGCACAGGAGTTATGCACATGGCAGGTTCGTTAAAAGGAAAATTTTATCATAGTGTAGATGCCAAGGGCAGACTCATCATTCCGGCGAAGCTTCGCGAGGGACTGGGTGGCAGTTTTGTATTGTCCAATGGTCTGGATGGATGTATTCATGGATACTCAGTGGAGGAGTGGGACAAGATTGCTGCCCAGATCATGGCATTGCCTTCAAATAACGAGAAGGTAAGAAAGCTGCAGAGAAAATTCAATCATTCAGGTGTCGATGTAGATATTGACAGTCAGGGACGAATTGTGATCCCGGCAGAACTGCGGAAGAAGGCAGAGATTGAGAAGGAAGTCGTTGTAGCAGGTAATGGTAACAAGATTGAGATCTGGAGCAAAGAGAGATACATTCAGGAGAATGATGATGACGATGAGGAAGAAACATTGACAGAACTTATGGATGATCTCGGAGATATCTGTGCAGGTATCAGCTTCTAGGAGGGATGATCGTGGAATTTGTACACAAGTCAGTCCTCTTAGATGAGGTGATTGAGAATCTGAATATCAAACCGGATGGAATCTATATGGATGGCACGCTTGGAGGAGCAGGACATTCTTACCACATTTGCGAACATCTGGGAGAGCGTGGACGACTGATCGGGATCGATCAGGATGCAGCTGCCATTACGGCTGCAACAGAGAGACTTGCACCATTTGCAGATAAGGTATCCATCGTAAGAAGCAATTATGCAGGATTTGCAAATGTACTCAAGGATCTTGGTGTTCAGAAAGTGGATGGTATCTTGTTGGATCTTGGCGTGTCGTCATATCAGCTAGATACAGCAGAAAGAGGATTCTCCTACAGAGAGGATGCACCGCTTGATATGCGGATGGATCAGAGAAATCATCTGACAGCCAAAGAGATTGTCAATGGTTACAGTGAGATGGAACTGTTTCGGATGATCAGAGACTATGGAGAAGACAGGTTTGCTAAGAATATAGCAAAACATATTGTACAGGAGAGATCGGACAAGCCGATTGAAACTACATTTGAACTTAATGAAGTGATCAAAGCATCCATTCCTGCGAAGGTCCGTGCAACAGGTGGACATCCATCCAAGAGAACATATCAGGCAATTAGGATTGAATTGAATCAGGAACTTACAGTACTAAAGGATTCGTTGGAGGATATGATCCGGCATTTGAGACCGGGTGGAAGAATTTGTGTGATCACATTTCACTCCTTAGAAGATCGGATTACGAAGAATATTTTTAAAACCTGTGAAAATCCGTGTACATGTCCGCCGAACTTTCCGGTGTGTACATGCGGCAAGGTGCCGCTTGGTCATGTGGTGACAAGAAAACCGATCTTACCGGGTGAACAGGAATTAGAGGAGAACAGCAGGTCAAAGAGTGCGAAGCTTCGGGTATTTGAACGGGCATAGCTGGTGAATGGAAATGATATGGAGGGTATAGAAATGGCAGTGAACAGAGCATATGTGGAAGGAAACACAGCAAGAAAGCTACAAGTAAATACAGTACCGAAGAGACAACCGGAACAGGAATTGGAATTAAGTCCTAAGACGAGAAAAAAGATTGAGCGTGTTCAGGCGTTTGATCTGAAGTATACAATGGCATTGATTATGGCAATTGGGTTTACATTCGCTGCATGTGCTTCTATGATCGGAACGATTGCAGATATCAATGCGCAGAATAAGCAGATCGCATCTTTGGAAACGCAGTATCAGAATCTGACCAATGATAATGACGCAACTGCAGCACAGGTCAACAGTGATATTGATCTGAATGAGATCAAGTCAATAGCAATGGATGATCTGGGTATGGTATATCCAAATCAGGGACAGGTTGTAACTTACGATAGTGCAGATGAGCAGTATGTGAAACAGTATAAGGATGTGCCGGATTTAGATTAATGGACAGGTGATACAATGGCAGCGAGAAAAAAAGGACCAAAGAAATTTTTAAATAGAATGAAATGGAAGTTGATATTTGTTTTGTTTGTGCTTGTTGGTGCAATGGCATTCCTTGGTTATCGTGTATATAGGATCAATCACGGAAAAGGAGAGCAATATGAAAAAGTCGTGCTGGCACAGCAAAGATATGACAGCATTGATATCCCATATCGAAGGGGTGATATTGTAGACCGCAATGGCACATATCTTGCCACAAGTAAGAAGGTTTACAATGTAGTATTGGAGCCAAAGAATATTACAAAGGAAACTGAAATTAAGCAGGCGACGGTGAATGCACTGATCACCTATTTTGATATTACAGCTGAAGAATTGGAAGAAATGCTTGCTGACACAGGATCTTTGTATAAGGTTGCATTAAAGAAACAGGATTACGAAAAGGTAAAGGCATTTAATGATTTTTTGAAGTCAGATTCAAAAGAAGCGAAGAAAGTCACAGGTGTCTGGTTTGAAGAAGAATATGAACGCTATTATCCGCTTGGAAAGCTGGCAGCCCATGTGCTTGGATTTACAGCCAGTGGAAATGTAGGACAGGGCGGAATCGAGAGCAAATATAATTCTATGCTGAATGGTACAAATGGCCGTCAGTATGGATATCTCACGAGCGATCTCACATTGGAGAAGACGATCATCAAGGCAAAGGATGGTTACAATGTGGTATCTACGGTCGATGCAAATATCCAGAATATTATTGAGAATAAGGTAGATGCTTATATGACGGAGACAGGCGCCAAGAATGTATCCGTGCTGGCGATGGATCCGAACAACGGAGAAATTCTGGGCCTGTACAATTCTCATTCATTTGATCCGAATGATCCGTACAGTACGGATGCTATACGATATCAGTTTGAAGGAACGGATGAGGAGATTACGGCGCAGATCGAGGCACAGGATGATGAGCAACGCTTAGATTCCTTAAATCAGATCTGGAGAAATTATGTCATTAATGATACCTTTGAGCCGGGTTCTACATTTAAGAGTTTTACCGTTGCGGCGGCACTCGAGGAAAATGTCATTACAGATGATTCTACATTTGTCTGTGATGGAGGAGAACAGGTTGCCAATTTCTATATCAAATGTAATAACAGACATGCACATGGAACGGTTACGGTTGCACAGGCGGTTGCAAAGTCCTGTAATGATGCGATGATGCAGATTTCGAGGAAAATGGGGCGGGCAACCTTTGCCAAGTATCAGTCGCTGTTTGGGTTTGGATTGAAGACCAATGTTGATCTGCCGGGTGAGGCATATACATTGAGCCTTGTATATAACGAAGAGAAATTAAACGAGGTTGAGCTGGCTACTTCTTCTTTTGGGCAATGTTTGAATGTGTCCATGATCCAGCTGGCAACAGCATTTTGTTCGGTTGTCAATGGTGGAGATTACTATCAGCCTCATGTAGTGAAGCAGATTGTGGATACCGATGGTTCAGTGATTAAGAATGTGGATGGAGTGGTATTGCGAAAGACTGTTTCAGAAGCCACTTCTGAAAAATTAAAGAAGTATCTGCTTGAAGTGGTAGAGTCCGGTACAGCAGCAAAGCGTTGCCATATAGATGGCTATACAATCGGTGGTAAGACCGGTACGGCTGAGAAGCTGCCAAGAGGCAATGGAAAGTATTTGTTGTCATTTATTTGTGCTGTGCCGATCGAAAACCCACAGCTTGTTTTATATGTGGTTGTAGATGAGCCAAATGTGGAGGATCCATCACATAGTGGTATGGGTGCGATTGTATCAAAGAGCATATTGGAAGAACTTCTTCCATATATGAATGTATTCCAGAGTAATGCTGACCAGACAGATCCGAACAGCGTTGGAGATGTAGAGGAAGGCGGTTCCATCTTTGATGGAGCGGTACCACCGGATGGTGTGACAGAGCAGACTGGCAATGGAACGACAGGAGACGGCGCACAGACAGGAGATGGAACAGCCGGAGGAGATGCACAGACGGGTGATGGAGTTGCCGGAGGAGATGCACAGACGGGTGATGGAGTCACCGGAGGAGATGCACAGACGGGTGATGGAGTCACCGGAGGAGATGCGCAGACAGGCGATGGTGCGACCGGAGGAAATGATCAGGCTGGAGATGCAGCTGCAGGATCAGCAGATGGACAGAGTCAGCAGGGAGCACAATAACAGGCATAGATTGTCTGCGATGTGAATAAGATATCCATAAGAAAATGATGTGGATATGTTATGGAAACCTTGAAAACGAGAAGCCGTGGCAAACTTGTATTTGTGTGCGTTGCAGTCTTCACGGTAATGGCAGGATTAATGGGCAGGCTTTCGTATCTGATGATTTTTCGGTCAGAATTTTATACGGAGCGTGCGAATGCGATTCATGAGCGTGAACGGGAAATCAAAGCACCGCGTGGGCAGATTTACGACAGGAATGGTAAATTAATTGCCGGAAACAGAGCGGTGTGTTCTATTTCTGTAATACATGCGCAACTGACAGATCCTGACCGGGTCGTTAAAGAACTCTCTTCTATTTTACAGATTGATGAAGAAGAGATACGAAAAAAGGTTTTAAAAAACTCAATTCGTGAGAAAATAAAGAGTAATGTACCAAAAGAAATTGGTGATGAGATCCGTAAACTGCACTTGGATGGTGTAAAGATAGATTCTGATTACAAACGGTATTATGAATTCGACAGCCTGGCTTCCAGAGTAATTGGATTTACAGGGAGTGATAATCAGGGAGTCGTAGGTCTCGAAGTATTCTACGAACAATATCTTGCCGGCCAATCCGGCAGTATCCGGACGCTGACAAATGCAGGCGGAATTGAGATCAAAAATGCTGCCGAAACAAGAGTAGAGCCGGTTGCCGGGCAGAATCTGTATATATCATTGGATGTGAATATACAGAAATACTGTGAGCAGGCAGCAGAGAAAGTAATGAAAGCCAAGTCAGCGGATCATGTGTCTATGATTGTCATGAATCCGAAAAACGGTGAGATCTATGCAATGGTAAATGTACCGGAGTATAATCTGAACAACCCATATACATTGAATACCGGTGAGGATGTAACCGGCATGGATCAGGAAACATGGAATGATCTGTTAAATCAGATGTGGAGAAATCCTTGTATCAGTGATACCTATGAACCGGGATCAACATTTAAAATTGTAACTGCAACAGCAGCACTGGAGGAAAATGTAGTAACAGTAGATGATACATTTTCCTGCCCGGGTTTTAAAATAGTAGAAGATAGAAGAATCCGATGTCATAAAACAACAGGACATGGCACGGAAACCTTTAAACAGGGAATCATGAATTCGTGTAATCCGGTGTTTATGGAAGTGGGAGCCAGAGTGGGTGCCGCTAAAATGTATGATAATTATCGGAAATTGGGATTGTTTGATAAAAGCGGTATTGATATTCCGGGAGAGGCAAATTCCATTATGCATCCGCTTGACCGTATTGGTCCTGTGGAACTGGCTACGATGTCATTTGGGCAGACGATACAGATCACACCACTTCAGCTGCTTCGTGCGGCCAGCGCGGTTGTGAACGGCGGAACACTTGTCGTTCCGCATTTTGGCATGTATACGACGGACCAGGATGGAAATAAAAAAAAGACATTTGTCTATGAGACCGTGCCAAATGTGATAAGGAAAGAGACATCGGATCTGATGCGGGAATTGCTGGAAGCGGTCGTGTCGGAGGGATCCGGTAAAAATGCCAAAATTGAAGGCTACCGCATTGGTGGTAAGACGGCAACAAGTGAGAAACTGCCTAGAAGTGAGAATCAATATATATCTTCGTTTCTGGGATTTGTTCCAGCGGATGATCCACAGCTGATCGCATTGATCCTGATCGATGAACCGCAGGGAATTTATTACGGAGGAACCATAGCGGCTCCGGTTGTCAGAGAGGTCTACGAAAATATCATGAATTATATGGGGATTATGCCGGCTTATGAAGTGACGACAGAGTCATCGACGGAGTGAGAGGTTTGACTAATCTGTTAGAAAGCATTATACTACTAACGTTTAAAAATACAAAAGTTTACAGAGGTGCGTTATGAATATTGATTTTGAAGTATTATTACCGGTACTGATTGCATTTGCGATCAGTGTGATCTTATGTCCGATTGTGATTCCTTTTTTGAAGAAGTTGAAATTTGGACAGTTTGTTCGGGATGATGGACCTGAATCACATTTGAAAAAGTCAGGTACACCAACGATGGGTGGACTGATCATTTTATGCAGTCTGGTGATCACAGCTTTGTTTTATGTACGGGATTATCCGAATATTCTGCCAATCCTGTTTGTGACACTTGGGTTTGGATTAATTGGATTTCTGGATGATTATATCAAGGTTGTAATGAAGAGATCCATGGGACTTCGCGCATGGCAGAAAATGCTTGGTCAGATTGTTGTGACGGGTGTATTTGCCTATTACATGGTGGAGAAGACACAGATTGGGACAGAATTACTGATTCCGTTTTCACACAATACGATCGATGTAGGAGCATGGTATGTACCGGTTCTGTTTTTTGTAGTGTTGGGAACGGTGAACGGTGCGAACTTCACGGATGGTCTGGATGGTCTTGCGTCCTCTGTGACCGTGTTGATCGTAACATTCTTTACAGTGGTTGCAATCGGGATGTCAGCCGGAATCGCTCCGATTACCTGTGCAGCAGTAGGAAGTCTGCTGGGATTTCTGGTATATAATGTGTATCCTGCCCGGGTGTTTATGGGGGATACCGGATCTTTAGCACTTGGCGGACTGGTGGTTTCGACAGCATATGTACTTCGTATGCCGCTGTTTATTCCGATTGTGGCATTTATCTATCTGATCGAGGTTGCATCGGTGATCATTCAGGTGACATCCTATAAGCTGACAGGAAAGCGTGTATTTAAGATGGCCCCGATTCATCATCATTTTGAATTGTGTAACTGGCCGGAGACAAAGGTAGTTGCGATTTTTTCTATCGTGACCGCAATTTTGTGTCTGATCGGATTATTAGCTTTATAATGATTGGAGGATAACATAAGATGGATGTGAATGGAAAGAAAGTATTTGTAGCCGGAGCAGGCAAGAGTGGAATTCATGCAGCGAAGCTGTTGCTCAGCAGGGGTGCAAAGGTGATATTGTTTGATGAGAATACAAAAGAGTCTGAGGAGGATATTGCGAAAAAGGTTGGCCTGAAGGGCGATCTTACGATTATGATCGGAGCCTTAGACGATGCGGCATTAGATGGAACCGCATTTATGGTGATCAGTCCGGGCATACCGGTGGATGCACCGTTTACAGAGCACTTCCGAAAGAAACATATAGAAATCTGGAGCGAGATTGAACTGGCTTACAGGTTGTCAGGCGGAAAAATAGCAGCCATTACAGGTACAAATGGAAAGACAACAACTACAACACTGGTTGGAGAGATCATGAAGGCATGGCAGGATTCTGTGTTCGTTGTGGGCAATATTGGAATTCCATATACGCATGTTGCCAACGAAATTCAGAAGGACAGTGCTGTGGTTGCTGAGATTTCCAGCTTTCAGTTGGAGACCATTCATGAATTTGCACCAAAAGTATCTGCAATATTGAATGTGACACCGGATCATTTAAACAGACATTATACATTTGAGAATTATGCCAATACTAAGTTAAAGATCACGATGAACCAGCAGGCAGATGATGTATGTGTGTTAAATTATGATGATCCCGTGACAAAGGAAATGGGAGAGAAGCTGATCAAAAAGGGTGCACCCCATGTTGTGTATTTTAGCAGACTATGTGCATTGGACAGCGGGATCTGCATTGAAAACGGAGATATTGTAGTGAAGGATGGAGGACAGACAAAGCGTGCTATGTCGCTGTCGGATATCCGATTGTTGGGAAGCCACAATGTTGAAAATTATATGGCTGCGATCGCAATTGCATATTATATGGGAGTTTCGCTTGATGTGATTGAGCGTGTATGTAAGGAATTTAGCGGTGTAGAACATAGAATAGAGTATGTAAGAACAGTCAACGGCGTAGATTACTATAATGATTCAAAGGGGACGAATCCGGACGCAGCCATTAAAGCTGTGGAAGCAATGGTGAAACCAACGATCCTGATCGGTGGAGGTTACGATAAGAAATCTACATATGACGAATGGATATTGTCTTTTGGAGATAAGGTAAAGAAACTGGTGTTGATCGGGGTAACAGCACAGGCAATTGCAGATACAGCAAAAAAATATGGCTTTTCAGAGATTGCATTTGCGGGTTCGCTGGAAGAGGCAGTGCAGATCTGTGCTGCGTCTGCCACAGAAGGGGATGCGGTACTGCTGTCACCGGCATGTGCGAGCTGGGATATGTTTAAGAGTTATGAGCAGCGTGGTGAACTCTTTAAAGAGTATGTAAACGCATTATAGAAGATGATTCAGAACGGAAAGAAAGGTGATAAACAATGTCGGACAAAAAGAAAAAATTAAGACATCCGGTGTTCTTTGTAGGACAGAATTTTGATTATGCGACGATGTTTATTATCATTTTTTTGGTATGTTTTGGACTGGTAATGGTATACAGCACAAGTTCGTATATGGGAACGACCAAGTATGGAGATCCTGCATATTACCTCAAAAGGCAGGCGATATTTGCAGTTGTTGGGGTTGTGGCGATGATCGTGGTATCCTGTATCAACTATCAGACATGGAAATATCTTTCAAAATGCATGTACTGGTTTGCTATGGTCTTGCTGATCGGTGTGTTTATTCTGGGGGCATCGTCCCATGGAGCTGTCAGATGGTATCGTATCGGCGGTATCCAGTTCCAGCCATCAGAGGTTGCCAAGTTTGTTTTGATCTTGTATATTGCGCATCTTGCAACGGCGAGATCAAGACATTTGAATACATTAATGGATCATATTAAGTTTATGGTCGTACCGATCATACCGATCGGACTGATCGCGTCAGAGAACCTGAGTACAGCGATCATCTGTGCCTGTATTCTGGTCGCAGTATTATTTGTGACTTCTCCAAAGCTGGTGCCATTTATCGTGGTTGGTATTGTCGTTGTGGTATTGGGTGCTATCTTCCTGTCGGTAGGTGCCGGATCTTCCGGATATCGTATGGAACGAATTGACATCTGGAGAAATGTAATGACGCATCCGAAGGGCTATCAGATCAGACAGGCAATGTATGCGATCGGTTCCGGAGGATTATGGGGCAAGGGATTGGGACAGAGCATCCAGAAAATGGGATTTGTGCCGGAGTCTCATAATGATATGATATTCTCCATTATTTGTGAAGAGCTTGGATTATTTGGCGCCATCTGTATTATAGCAGTGTTTGCATTACTGATCTGGAGATTTATGCTGATTGCAAACAGCGCACCTGATTTATATGGTGCTTTGATCGTGATTGGTGTTATGACGCATGTAGCTGTACAGGTGTTGATCAATATTGCAGTGGTAACCAACACGATACCATCTACAGGTGTAACGCTTCCGTTTGTCAGTTATGGCGGTACTTCGCTTGTTATGCTGCTTGCAGAAATGGGATTGGTATTGTCGGTGTCCAGACAGATCCGCTATGGTAGGTGATTGCTTTCGTGAAGAAAAAATTGTTGATTGTGCTTGCCGTGCTGCTGGTTCTTGTTTTTACAGCACTCGGCGGTGTGATATACATTATTACTCAATTTAAGATTGATACGATCCAGGTGACTGGAAATGTACATTATACGGATGATCAGATCAAACAGATCGTGATGGATAATGATTACATAGACAATTCATTACTGTTGTACTGGAAACGCAGAATGAAACCGATTGAAGAGATTCCTTTTGTGGAGAAGCTGGATATTGAATATATTTCGAGACATGTGATTACGATTACCGTTTACGAGAAATCAATTGCCGGATGTATCGAATATATGAATCATTATGTGTATTTTGATAAAGATGGGATTGTGCTGGAAACCTCGGCGGAGAAATTATCAGATATTCCATGTGTATCCGGAATGAAGTTTGGGCATGTAGTGCTGTATGAGAGACTTCCGATCGAGGATGAGAAGCGGTTTTCGTTGATTCTAAGTATGACACAGATGATCACCAAATATAAGCTGACAGTAGATGATGTCAGATTTACTTCCAACGATGAAGTGATCCTGTATTGTGGTGGTGTCAAGGTGTTGCTGGGAGATGGAAGTAACATTGAGGACAAAATGGTAGATCTTGGCAGTATATTATCGAGTCTTGGAGACAAAAACGGGACGCTTGATATGAAAGATTTTACCAGAGAAAAGGGAAATGCCAGTTTTCGGGCAGACAAAACAGAATAATGTTATTTTTTTGTTGAAATTTGAGCAGAAAAATTATATTATAGAGACTAAGAGTATCTAATTTTAGAGTATAGGGATTAAAAGGAGGAATTACCAGTGTTTGAATTAAGACCAGAAGAGAACAAAACACCTGCAAAGATTGTCGTACTTGGAGTAGGTGGCGCAGGTAATAATGCTGTGAACCGAATGGTAGACGAGAATGTGGAGGGTGTAGAGCTTGTAGCTGTGAATACAGATAAGCAGGCATTGGCTCTCAACAAGGCGAGCACAAAGATTCAGATTGGTGAGAAGCTTACAAAGGGACTTGGTGCAGGTGCGAAGCCGGAGATCGGTGCACAGGCGGTAGAAGAGAATAGAGAAGAGATCGTAGATCTTGTAAAGGATGTAGATATGGTATTTGTTACCTGCGGTATGGGTGGCGGTACCGGTACAGGTGCAGCTCCTGTAATTGCGGAGATCGCAAAGAATCAGGGTGTACTGGTAATCGGTGTTGTAACAAAGCCGTTTGGTTTTGAGGGTAAGCCACGTATGAACAATGCCTTGTCCGGTATTGAAAGATTGAAGCAGAATGTAGATACTTTGATTGTGATTCCGAATGATAAGCTGCTTCAGATCTGTGATAAGAGAGTTTCTATTCCGGATGCATTAAAGAAGGCCGATGAGGTGTTACAGCAGGGTGTTCAGGGTGTTACAGATCTGATCAGCAAGCCGGGTCTTATCAATTTGGACTTTGCAGATATTAATACAGTCATGCGTGATTCCGGTATTGCGCATATCGGTATTGGTAAGGCTGCAGGAGAGAACAGAGCAGTGGAAGCGATCAAGGCAGCAATGGAGAGTCCGCTGCTTGAGACGACAGTTTCCGGCGCAACAGATATCATTGTGAATATCTCCGATAATGCCGGATTATATGATACCAATGAGGCTGTTGGATATCTGCAGGAGGTTGCAGGTGCCGATGTGAACATCATTTTTGGTACAACTTTAAATGAGACAGTTGACGAAGAGATTTCGGTTACGATTATTGCAACAGGTATTGATGCAACAGGTCGTAAGATGATCGCAAGACAGCAGGCTGCTTCTCAGTCAGGTATGTTGTTTAACACATCAGCTGGTGTTCAGCCGGTTGTACAGCCTACGATTCAGCAGCCGGTACAGCCGCAGACTGTTATGATGCAGTCCCAGGCTACAGCAGCTCAGCCACAGACACCGGTAAGACCACAGACATCTTATGCAGGTCAGCCATTGTCTATGCCACAGACACCGGTACAGGCTCCAACACAGAAGATGGCAACACCATCATTCTTTGGTCAGCCACAGACACCGGCACAGGCAACACCGGTACAGCCGGCTACAACGCAGGCTCCTCCACAGGTGAACAGAGTGGCTCCGAAGCCGGCAAGTGATGGTTCTATCAAGATTCCTGAATTCTTAAGAAGAAAGTAATCTAAGATCGACCCGGACAAATAATTTGCGGATTTTATAAGGTGAGTAGTCCTTGTTTCGACAAGGGCGGCTCACCTTTTGTTTTATACTGCATACATGGTCATTTATTTAGATATCATTTTTTTGAACCATTATTTGATCGACAGGATCATGGCAGTCTGGATGAAAGCGTTGTTTCCGTATTATGGCAAACGAATATGGTGGGAGGTGGGAATTGTACTGATGGCACTCCTGCAGATGCCGCAGGAATTATTACATATACAAAATAAATGGGCGTGGTATCTTGTGGTTCCGGATTTATTAGGACTTGGTGCATGGCTTTTTTGCATTTATAAAGTGCGTAGTGTGAAAAAAGCAATACGGATGCTGCTGGTTTATTGGATGGGAACAATGCTGATGGGTGGTGTGTTTTTTGCTATGCTGCAGTGTGAAGCAGGATGTAGTGTGATAAAGATGTGTCGGCAGCATATTGGAATATTTGATATGACCATGCTGGCAGTTGCCATGGTTTCTGAAGGGCTTTTATGTCTTGCAAAAAAACAGTCGGAATTTGCTCGTATGCAGGTAAAGGTGACATTGTATGGGAACGGAAGGGAGGTATGCCTGTCCGGATACATGGATACGGGAAACCTATTGTGTGATCCGCATACGGGCAGACCGGTTGTGACGGCACACTTTCAGGCAGTCGCAGCGTGCCTGAACAGGGAACAGATATCCAATGTGCTGGCGTGCTTGTCCGGATATGAAATGGAAAAGATTCCGGAGGGGTTGTCACTCATAGAGTGTTCCGGTGTTACCGCTGCAAACCGCAAGATGCCTGTGTGGATATCGGATAAAATGATATGGAAAACAGATCAGGGGATAAAAGTGCACGAAAATCAGCCAGTTATGCTATGTGAACAGAAATTGATGTCAGGCGAATGTGATGTGCTTCTGAATGGACATATGATGGAAATATGATTGAAAATTTAGGAGGCTCAATATGTTTCAGATATTTCACAATAACAAGATCAGGTTTACGGTCGTGCCGTCTATTGCCGGTATTTTATTTCCGGGCAGACAGGAGGTACATTACATAGGCGGAGCAGATATTCTACCGGCCCCACTTGCGCCGAATGAAGAATTAGAGGCTTTGTCGGCATTATCTGATCATTCAATAGAGGCAAGAGCAAAGCTGATTGAACATAATTTACGGCTTGTGGTTTATATTGCCAGAAAGTTTGATAATACCGGTGTGGGTGTAGAGGATCTGATATCGATCGGTACAATTGGATTGATCAAGGCAATCAATACATTTAATGCAGATAAACAGATCAAGCTTGCAACATATGCTTCACGCTGTATAGAAAATGAAATTCTAATGCATCTACGTAAGAATACAAAAACGCGTTTAGAGGTTTCGATTGATGAACCGTTAAATGTTGACTGGGATGGAAATGAACTGTTGTTGTCGGATATTTTGGGAACAGATGAGGATGTGGTTTACAGAGATCTGGAGGAAGAGGTGGATCACAGACTGCTTAGTTCAGCGATGGAAACTTTAACAGACAGGGAAAAGATGATCATTGAGTTGAGATTTGGTCTGAATGCATCAAGGGGAGAAGAGCGTACGCAGAAAGAGGTTGCAGAATTATTGGGAATTTCACAATCTTATATTTCCAGATTAGAGAAAAAAATAATGAAACGACTGAAACGTGAGATGATGAAAATGGAGTGATTTGCCAGTATGAAACTTCTGTAAAATGTAAATGATTTAAGTATGAGATAAAATATTATATGAAACGACGAGGAGGGCATGATATGGCATTAAATAAAGTGTCTATCAGTGGAGTCAATACAGCGAAGCTTCCGCTGTTGACCAATGAAGAAAAGGACCGGCTGTTTGAGCGGATAGATCAGGGAGATAAAGAGGCGAGAGAAAAATTTATACAAGGCAACCTGAGGCTGGTTCTCAGTGTGATCCAGAGATTCTCAAACAGTCAGGAAAATGCGGATGATCTGTTTCAGGTAGGGTGTATTGGACTGATGAAGGCAATCGATAATTTTGACAGGTCACTTGATGTCAGATTCTCGACATATGCAGTGCCGATAGTATAAGAACGGTGAAAGAAGCGATGTATAATATAGTTGCATTTCCATATGTACAGTATTATAATAGCCGTGTGCTTCGTGCCAAATACTAAACATAAAGGAGAATAAACATGGATGAATTAATGGATATTTTACAGGAGCTGCATTCAGATGTGGATTTTGAAACAGAAGACAAATTAGTAGACGATAAGATTTTAGATTCCTTTGATCTGGTTACCTTGGTAACAGAGCTTGGGGATGCGTTTGACATTGAGATCACAGCAAAAGATTTCGTGCCGGAGAACTTCAATTCCGCAAGTGCAATGTGGGATATGGTTCAGCGCCTTATGGAGGAGTAGGAACGGCAGGATTATGAGAATATTACGATGGAAGAGGTGTGGTCTTGCTATCGGATTTGCGGCGTTTATGCTGACCGGAGCATTGTCGGTATCTCCGACAATCGTGCAGGCTACCCAGGTGACAACGCAGGGCGATCAGACACCCACAAAGAAAACAAAACTGAATGCCAGCCTGACACATGATTCTGTGAAGGTTGGAAATCAGGTCAAGGTAAAGTGCAAGATCAAAGGTGTTACATATAAGAGTAGTGATACAGCGATTGCTTATGTGGATGCGAAAGGTGTTGTTACCGGTAAAAAAGCCGGGACAGTGACGATTACCGTACGAAAGAAAGGAAAGGGCAGCTGCAAGCTTTCTCTGACAGTTCGGAGGCATCCGCATAAACCTGATATCATAGCACTATATCCGGAAACCAAAGTAGTAGGTGCAGGTATATCTGATGGGATGTACCAGATGAAGGTTAAGAATCTGTCAAAGGGAAAGATCCGGAAGATCAAATATGTTTATCGGGCGGATGTTGTGACAGGAGAGTCACAGACAGTAGATCCTGAAACCGGTGTGACAGTTGTGAATCCGGTGATCGAGACGAAGACATTTAGGCTGACTGCAAATCAGATCCGTGCAGGAGCAACATCGGCAGCTATGACCTGTCAGGCACCGGCAAGCGGCAGTGTATCAGATATGAAGCTGATCAGCGTAACCATATATGCCGGTCATGCAAAGATTACATATAAGACGGCATCCGGAAAGACAACGCACGGATGGGGTACGAAGGATAAGAATGCCCCGGTGATTACGGGTATGGTAGGCTCAAATAGTCATAAAAACGGTCAGGTGTATATCAATTTATATGAGGATATGAAGTTTGATTTTGCTAAGTACATCAAGGCGACAGATGACAGAGACGGCAAGGTTAAGATTCATGTCAATACCGACAAGATAGACTATAGCAAGCCTGGCGTGTATACGCTGAAGGTAACGGCAAAGGATAAGGCCGGAAATGTTGCGACAGAGAAGGTAAAAGTGCGTGTGCTGAAGAAATCAGATGCAGATAAAATGGCAGATACGGTATTATCACAGATTGTGAAACCGTCCTGGTCGGATGAGAAAAAAGTGCGTGCGATCTATACCTATGTGACAGGTCATCTAAGCTATGTGTTCAATTCCAAGTACCATGAGTGGCATCAGGAGGCTGCATATGCGTTCCGATATGGATATGGTGACTGCTTTGCATATTATTCATTGACCAAAGCGTTGGTCAACCGTTGCGGAATTCCGAATCTGATGATTCAGCGTAACACGGTCAATCCAACCCATTATTGGAATATGGTCTATGTAAATGGTGGATGGTATCATGTGGACACCTGTGCAAGACAGATCAGAAAGTATCTTTGTCTTGTTACGGATGAACAGATGATTGCATTTTCGAATTATTACAATGCAATCGCCGGTTTCCAGTCAAATTCATGGGAACACGCTAAGTATCCGATGAGCAGCAACAAAGTGATTACATCAAATTACAAATAATGAAAAGGAATCGTATCGAAATGACGGTACGATTCCTTTTTTCTATGATTCCAGATATTTTTTCATATTTTTTAATGCGTTTTTTTCAAGTCTGCTGACCTGTGCCTGAGAGATGGCAATTTCATCTGCAACTTCTGTCTGTGTTTTCCCTTCAAAAAATCGAAGCTTGATAATGTGATTTTCCCGTTCAGACAGCTGGTTCATCGCTTCCTGCAGTGACATTTTCCAGACCCATTTCTCTTCACGGTTTTTCTTATCACTGACTTGATCCATCAGATATAAGGTATCGCCTCCGTCCTGATAGACAGGTTCATATAATGACATTGGACTGGCAATGGCATCAAGTGCTGTACGCACCAGGTTCTGATCTGCTTCAATTGCGTTTGCAACTTCTTCCAGAGTAGGTTCTCTGTCCTGTTTTTTCATCAATGCTTCTTTGGCATAGATGGCTTTGTATGCGGTATCCCGAAGAGATCTTGATACCCGGATGGAATTGTTATCCCGCAAATACCGTCTGCACTCACCAATGATCATCGGAATCATATAAGAACCGCGAGAATCAGTCGGGTACATCCCGGTAATAGATTTCTACCGATTGATTGGTGATCACGACTTTCCGGATCAGAGCTAATACAATATTTCGCTTTTCCTGACTGTTTAACTGATCCCATCCATCCGCTATACTGGCATAGCGTTTTGCCTGACCGGCACGGTATTGCTGCTGTTGTTGTTCGTCTTGCAGATGCGTGATTGCATTTTCAACTTCCTGCAGGGCCTGTTTGTTTTCTTCAATGACGGCCAGAAGATGTATATTTTCTGATGGTTCACCGGCATATAGATTATATAAGCTGCGAAGTTTTCCGGACAGAAGCTGTTTCCTTTTTGCTAAAACAATTTCAGTGTCCTGCCGGGATCGCTGCCATACTTCATCATCACGATACCGCTTCACAAAAGACAACATATCCTGTATTACGAGTGCCTCAATCTGTTTTGCATCAGCTTTTTCGTTGTTGCAGTCGGGATCCCGGATCAGATGGGGCTTTGAGGTCTGTTGCGAATAGCAATAGATCTTCATGCTGTTTCCCCACATTTGATAGCGCATTTTGGCATGGCATATGCCGCATTCTAATAAGCCGGCGAGCAGATATTTGGAACCTGGAGTGACAGACCGGGTTCGGCGTTTTCGTTCCTGTCTGACCAGATTCCAGGTGTTTTCATCAATGATAGGTTCGTGTCGTCCGGATAGTAGTTCACCTTTATAACTGATCAATCCGGTGTAGGTGGGACGGTCCAGCATGGCTGCTATCTGACGATCCCCTTTGAATCCAAACATTTTGGCAAGTTTGTAGGTTGATATGCCATCTAAATATAAACGGAATATTTCACGGACAGTATCGGCGTCTGCATTTGGTACCAAAATGCCCTGTGAGCTGTCATAATCATAGCCGAAGGGTGGGGATGTGCCTCTCCACATTCCCTTGTTAAGGCGTTCGCGCATACCCATGCGGGTTCGTTCCCGGATGTTTTCCCGTTCCAGCTGTGCAAAGACCGATAAGATACCGATCATTGCTTTGCCATAAGGTGTTGTGGTATCAAAATTTTCGTTGAGTGAGACAAAACCGGTCTCGTTTGGTGTGAAGATATCTTCAAGCAGATAGATCGTATCCCGCTGGCTTCTGGAGATACGATCCAGTTTATAAACAACAACAGCTTCTACTTTTTTTGCCTGGATATCTGAAATCATCCGTTGCATCTGTGGTCTGTTCAGATTACTGCCGCTGTAGCCTCCGTCTATATAAAATTCATACTGGTCAATATCGTGAAGGTGGCACCATTGTTCCAGTTTTTTCATCTGTGCTTCGATGGAATACCCTTCTTCATATTGTGCATCGGTGGATACCCGCAGATATAGAGCGTGCCATTTGTGATCCATATGCTATTCCCTCCTGTCAGGATATGTGGCTTTTGTGTTCTGCCGGGTTGCATGCGGCGCAGAATCGGATACGGATTCATTGAGCCTGGCAATGGCATCTCTTGCGGCCCGGCAATCAAGCGTCATCTGTGCAGTGCCTTGTGTGATCAGTTCGTCCTTGTGGTTATACCTTGCGGTAATTTCATAATGCATAACTGCAGCCTCCTATCTGTTTAAGTATGTCCATCTTTTGCATTTTGTTGCTTTACAAATAAAAAAGGCTGTGATAAACTCACGAATGAGTGATATTCTTCGGAAATTGCATCAGATGACAGAATCGTGTGACACCTTGGCTTGCATCATAGATTTGCATGGAGCAGAAAGGCAGGTGGTGGCATGAGGATAGGTATAGTTGGTGCCGGAAGAGTGGGATTGTCGCTTGGAAAATATTTTTCCGAGACAGACGGTGTGACGATTTCGGGATACTATAGCAGAACCTTACAAAGCGCACAGGAAGGCGCGATATTTACCGATTCTACGGTATTTACTTCCTTACATGACATTTTAAATATGAGCGATACCCTGCTGGTTACGACGCCGGATGCAGAGATCATATCTGTGTGGGATTGTATCATAAAAGAATGTGCAACAAATCAATATCAACACAAGATCGTGTGTCACTGTAGTGGATCACTTTCATCTGAGATTTTTTCTGAACATACAAAATATCAGATATCGGTATGCTCGATGCATCCGATGTATGCTTTTTATCACAAATATGAATCCTATAGACAATTGCATAATGCATTCTTTACATTAGAGGGTGATGACGAAGCCGTCAGCACAATGAAGAAACTGCTTGGTGCGATGGGAAATTCCTATGCTGTGATCGACAGTGCTGCCAAAACGAAATACCATTGTGCGGCGTCTATGGCGAGCAATCAGGTGAATGCACTCATGTCTTATTGCCTGAAGATGCTTTGTGAATGTGGATTTACAGAGGAAAGTGCAAGGCATATGCTTGCACCGCTGGCAATTGAGAATGTGAAAAATATTATGACAAATGGCCCGGGACCGGCTCTGACCGGACCGGTGGAACGCAATGATATCAATACTGTGCGGTCGCACCTCTCCTGTCTGGATGGAGATCTTAAAAAAATATATACGCTGCTTGGACAGGAACAGATCCGGCTTGCACAGGAGAAATATCCTGATCGTAAGATGTCGGTTATGTGGGATTTAATGAAGTATCGGAATGAAAGTGAGGAATTATAATGCAGGTAACAGTAAACACATTTCAAAAGGCAAAGGATGAGGGAAAAAAGCTTACCATGTTGACGGCATACGACTATTCAACAGCGAAGCTGATCGATGAGGCAGGGATTGACAGCATCCTGGTTGGAGATTCATTAGGAAATGTTATTCTGGGATATGACAGTACTGTGTCAGTTACGATGGAGGATATGATCCATCATGGTGCAGCTGTGGCCAGAGGGGCAAAAAATGCATTGGTCATTGTGGATATGCCGTTTATGTCATATCAGGTAACAGTAGAAGATGCACTGCGTAATGCGGGAAGATTGATGAAAGAGGCACATGCAGGTGCAGTGAAACTGGAAGGTGGAACGGAGGTGTGTCCACAGATTAAGGCGATGGTTACAGCGGGAATTCCGGTATGTGCCCACATTGGATTGACGCCGCAGCATATTCATGCATTCGGCGGGTTTAAGGTACAGGGAAAGTCTGAGGAGGCTGCTGCTAAAATTCTGAAGGATGCAATGGCGGTAGAAGCCGCAGGTGCATTTGCGGTGGTTCTGGAGGCCATTCCTGCGAAGCTTGCGGCACTGATTACAGAAAAGCTTTCCATTCCGACGATTGGAATCGGTGCAGGAAATGCATGTGATGGACAGGTTCTGGTGTATCAGGATATGCTGGGTATGTTCTCTGATTTCACTCCAAAGTTTGTGAAACGGTATGCGAATACGGGAGAGATGATGAAGGAAGCATTCCAGGCATATAAGGCAGAAGTAGCAGACGGCGTATTCCCTGCGAAGGAACATACCTATGCGATAGATGATGAAGTCATTGAGAAATTGTACTAGAAGGAGAGAAATGTGATGAAGGTTGTAACAACAATAGAAGAGGTTAGAAATGAAGTGAAGGCATGGAAGCGTGCCGGGCAGACAGTGGGTCTTGTGCCAACGATGGGATATCTTCACGAAGGACATCAGAGTCTGATGAAGCATGCAAGAAAGGACTGTGACAAGGTTGTTGTCAGTGTTTTTGTGAATCCGATGCAGTTTGGCCCAAATGAGGATTTAGACAGTTATCCTCGTGATATGGAGCGAGATCAGGCTGTTTGCAATGAGGCCGGTGTAGATCTGATTTTTCACCCGGATCCGTCAGAGATGTACCACGATGATTTTTCAAGCTTTGTAGATATGAATACTTTGACCGGCAATCTGTGTGGTAAGACACGCCCGATCCATTTTAGAGGAGTATGTACGGTTGTTTCTAAGCTGTTTCATATTGTAACACCGGATAAGGCGTATTTCGGACAAAAGGATGCACAGCAGCTTGCTGTGATCAGACATATGGTGGAAGATCTGAATGAGGATATCGAGATTGTAGGATGTCCGATCATCAGAGAAGAGGATGGTCTGGCAAAAAGTTCACGCAATACCTATCTGAATCCGGATGAAAGAAAAGCGGCATTATGTCTTTCGCGTGCCATTTTTGCAGGAGAGAAGCTTGCAAAGGCAGGCGAGACAGATGCGGCGGTTATTAGAAAGACTATGGTGGATATCATTGAAGCAGAACCGCTCGCGCAGATTGATTATGTTCAGATTGTTGACTTTAAGACCTTGAAGGATGTAGAATTAGTTCAGGGGACAACACTGGCCGCTATGGCGGTATATATCGGAAAAACACGGCTGATCGATAATTTTATCATCGGCTAGATCTCATGCACACAGGAGGCAGACATGTTAAAGGGAAAGACCATTGTATTGGGAGTAACAGGATCAATTGCTGCATATAAAATTGCAAACCTTGCAAGCATGCTTGTGAAGAAGCATGCCAATGTACAGGTGATCATGACTGAAAATGCAACAAATTTTATAAATCCTATCACATTTGAAACATTGACAGGCCATAAATGTCTTGTGGATACATTTGATCGGAATTTTGAGTTCAGTGTGGAACATGTATCGCTGGCCAAACAGGCAGATGTATTTATGGTGGCACCTGCTTCTGCGAATGTGATTGGTAAGCTGGCAAATGGAATTGCTGATGATATGCTGACCACGACAATGATGGCATGCGCGGGCAGAGGTCATGCTACATCGCAGACAGCGTGTCATCTGATGATAGCTCCGGCAATGAATACAAATATGTATGCGAATCCGATTGTGCAGGACAATCTAAAAAAATTAAGAGATCATGGATATCAGGTGATAGAGCCGGCAACGGGACATCTTGCATGTGGAGATGTGGGAAGCGGTAAACTGCCGGATGAAGAGATATTGTTTCACTATATCGTGTATGCATGTGCATATCCAAAGGATCTGACGGGGAAAAAGTTTCTGATCAGTGCGGGTGCTACCAGAGAATCTATTGATCCTGTCAGATTTATCACGAATCATTCCACAGGAAGAATGGGTGTGGCACTTGCCAAAATGGCGGCGTACAGAGGTGCAGATGTTACGCTGGTCGCTGCTTCTATGCAGGTGGAACCTCCGATGTTTGTAAACACGATCCGGGTAGACACAGCACAGGAAATGTATGATGAGATTACAAAATTACAGCCACAGATGGATGTAATCATAAAAGCAGCAGCTGTAGCAGATTACAGACCGTGCAGTGTGAGTGATGAGAAAATTAAGAAACAGGATGGGGACATGTTGATTGCATTGGAGAGGACGCCGGATATTTTGTTGTATCTGGGTGAACACAAGAAAAGCGGACAGTTTCTTTGTGGATTTTCAATGGAAACACAGAATATGCTTGAGAATTCAAAGAGGAAACTATCCAGAAAGCATGCGGATATGATCGTGGCGAATAATCTGAAGGTGGCAGGAGCGGGATTTGGTGTGGATACGAATGTAGTGACATTGATTACGAAAGAACAGATGATTGAACTTCCACTGATGACAAAAGAAGAAACAGCATATAAGATTCTGGATCAGATAAAGAATACGATTGAATAGACGGGAACTCAAGATTGGGAACCGGAATGATCGGCTTTCATTTTGATATAGTCTAAGAGATCCTGTCGGTTCTTATCATCCATTTGCCGGGTTTGATCTAACAGAATAAAAGCATCTTTTGAAATGGTATGTAGAGGATGAGGGATCTCACTGCATGCCATTTCTTTCGTTTTGTCGGAATCATAAACATCGGCAAACGCAACAGCCAGCAGAAGAGGATAGCTGATATGATAGTAGTCGGCAAGAGCTTCCAAAATATTATAAGGGGGTATACGCAATCCGGTTTCATAATGAGAATAGGCCTGTATGGATACATGGAGATAAAGACTGATTTCTTTTTGCGTATATTGTCTGGACTTTCGAAGATATCGCAATACTTCGCTTAAGTTCGTTGGTTCACTCATGATAATTAAAACTCCTTGTTTTCTACTTTAAAAAATGTTCGATATAATCGAGCAGCATGAGTTGCTCGTCGGGTGGCATGGCAGCATATCCATAGATCAGTTTCAGGATGTTTTGTGTTGATATGGTATCTGCAATGGGTGTTTGAGTGGAATGTTCTCTGGATACATTGTTAAGACTTACGGATGTAATAGCAGGTTGCGAAGAATGATAGAGAGGGAGAAGTGCCGCGATATTGATTTCCAAAATTGCACATAGTCTTTCGATCGTGTCCAGATTCATCCGTGTCTGATTGGATTCAAGTTTGCCGTATGCCTGTCTGGTGATGCCAAGTGCCTGTGCAATCGTTTCCTGTTTGATGTGGCGAGATTCGCGGATCAGCCTTAACTGCTGTGTTACATACATATTGAGACTGGCAAAATCCTTATAATAATACATGTTCCCCATAAAAATATCCTCCTGTGCTTATCATAGCATTTCATTCTGCAAAAAGGGACTTCTGCTACGAAATGTATAAAATAAGGCAAAAGTATACAAAATGAAGCATTTTGCGAGAATAGATGTTTCCATTTTAGGCGAATCCATGTATAATTGATTGCAGTGAGTATATGGCGATGAAGGAGGATATTATGAGCGCAGCAGATACATTATTCATACAAATGTGTAAAGATATTATAGAGAACGGATATAGTACGGAGGGGGAAAAGGTACGACCAAAGTGGGAGGATGGAAGCTATGCCTACACGATCAAACGGTTTGGTGTTGTGAACCGCTATGATCTTTCAAAAGAATTTCCGGCAATTACTTTGAGAAAAACATATGTGAAATCAGCAGTGGATGAACTGCTCTGGATATGGCAGAAGAAATCAAACAATGTACATGATCTGCACAGTCATATCTGGGATAGCTGGGCTGACGAGGATGGATCTATCGGTAAGGCATATGGATATCAGCTTGGAGTGAAACACCAGTATCCGGAAGGAATGATGGATCAGGTAGACAGGGTGATCTATGATCTGAAGCACAATCCGTACAGCAGAAGAATTATGACAAATATTTATGTGCATCAGGATCTGCATGAAATGAATCTGTATCCGTGTGCATACAGTATGACATTTAATGTGACAGACAACCGGTTGAATGCGATCCTGAATCAGCGTTCACAGGATGTTTTAGCGGCAAATAACTGGAATGTGGTGCAGTATGCAGTACTGGTTTATATGCTTGCACAGGTGTGTGGATATGAGCCGGGCGAACTGGTACATGTAATTGCAGATGCTCATATTTATGACAGGCATATCGAGATTGTGAAAGAATTGATTGCCAGACCGACATATCCGGCACCAAAGTTCTGGTTAAATCCTGAGATACATGATTTTTATGATTTTACAGTAGACGATGTGCATATTGAGGATTATCAGGCGGGTGAGCAGATCCGAAATATCCCGATAGCGGTATAAGGTATATCAGAAATATTAGGAAGAGACAAAGGAGGGCATGAGATAATATGGATTTAATTGTTGCGGTAGATCAGAATTGGGCGATCGGATATCAGGACAGTCTGTTGGTGAGGATCCCGGCAGATCAGAAGTTTTTCAGGGAAACGACAATGGGACATACGATCATTCTCGGACGAAAGACGCTTGCGGGGTTCCCGAACGGACTTCCGCTTGCAGGCAGAACCAACATAATTCTGTCACATAATCCTGATTTCAAAGTGAAGAATGGCATTGTGGTACATGATATCCATGAAATGGCACAGGCAATCAAGAGACAAGGGGATGATACGGTATTTGTATGTGGAGGACAGCAGGTTTATGAGTTGTTACTGCCATATTGCAGATATGCCCATGTGACAAAAATTGATTATGCATATCAGGCGGACAGTTATTTCCCTAATCTGGATAAGCTGGAAAACTGGAAATTGATCGGAGATAGTGAGGAACAGACTTATTTTGATCTGGAATATGGATTTTATTTATATGAAAATCAGAACCCACTTCCATTGGCATAGTGCAAAATGCACAAAAACTATTAGGAAAAAGGACAGAATGCATATAAACCCTTTCCATAAAATTGGTTTTGTGATATACTAATTTTATTAAAAACGAATAAAACGGAGGCGTGATTATGAAAGAAGTTGCTATGAATGTTAAAATAACCACAGGTTCTAGCTTTGAGGGCTACGAGATCGTCGAATATTTAGGTTTCGTGAGTGGCCAGATTGCATTGGGAACCGGGTTTTTATCCAATATTACAGAGATGACAGCACAGGAGAGCACTACATTTACCAATAAGCTTCAGCATGCGAGTGATACTGCATTAGAGAAGCTTTGCAAGAGTGCATCAAAGATGGGGGCAGATGCGATTGTAGGTGTTGCTCTGAATTATACAGAGTTTGCCAGCAGTTCTATTGGTACTGTGGCTTCCGGTACAGCTGTGAAGCTTAGAAAGATCGAAGAGAAGCCGGTGATTACGAATACCTTATATGTAAGCAATTACTATACAAGAATGGTGCCGAGGGCAGTACAGGTAAGATTCCTGGCTGAAGACGGTGTTGTTAAGATTGCAACAGATTTCTATAATTACAACATGGATGAGGTGAAGGCGATCCGGGTGGATATTGCACTGACCAATTTCTACGATGAGAAGGTTGTTCTGCAGGGATTGGATTTCACATTTGAGAAGAACAATATTACATTTCTTGAGGCGGACTATGTAGAGTGTAAGTTGGATGAGAAGTACATAAAGATGCTGAAGGATGCGAAGGTGACAATCCAGAAATATGTAACCGCAAAGGGCGTATTTGTATGTACGGATACACCGATTGATGTCAGCCTGTCACCGCAGAGTTTTGCAGCCTTAAAGCGTAAGCGTGGTATTGATGCATTTGAGAAGTATAGAACAGATGGCTCTACATGGACATGTAACTGCGGACATATCAATGGTGCGGGGGCTGAAGAATGTTCGGTATGTCAGCGTAAGGAAGCAAACTTAAAGAGCAGCGTAACCTTTGATTATGAGGCTATGATTGAGAAGATGAAGACAAAGTCAAATGTTACAGGTATCAAGGATGTATTCATGGAGAATCGTCAGTATATTGATTCCGGTATCAGAATGGAACTTTTGGAGATTATGGAATCCGGTCTGCAGTATGAGAAGACCAGAGGCGATATGACAGCAACGGTTATTGAGAAGATTGAACAGGTATTTGATGTGAATTAGTAATCTGCAAAGAGGCTGTCCGACAGGGCAGCCTTTCTTTTAGCGGCGAGGGAGACATATGATTGATAAGGCTAAATCATTTTTACTTGCGAGAGGTTATCAGATTGTCAGGGAATCCTCCAATATCGTAATGGCACGTGAGACGGAAGATGTGGTATATCTGGTCCTGGTGACGGAATATAATAATAAAATACCGATATCTTCTTATCTGCAGGCGGCATCCGGCATTCGGATCTCATATGCTCAGGCGGTCGGAAAACGAATAGAATTTTTAAATATATGTTATACACCGGATGGCATGTTTGATGAGGAGATGACGCTGGCAAAACAGTTAGATGGTATATGGTTTGTGGCGGAAGATACGGGTATCGTGTATGTGTTTGAGAATCAACCGGTAGATTTTGATCATATTTATAAGGATTTTGAGACGGAAAGCCGAAGAGTTGAGAATCGGATCCGGTTTATACCATATGCAAACTGGATGTTTGTTGCGATCAATATTGGTTTTTATATTCTTGTTTACCATGTTTTAAATGTATCCCAGGCACAGCGTGCACTTTCTGATTTTGGACTGGAATGGAGCCGGGTGCTGCAAAATGGTGAGTGGTACAGATTATTGACCTGTATGTTTCTGCATGCGGATGCAGCACACATCTATGGGAACATGCTGCTTTTGTTTTTTGTCGGTGGTTATATGGAAGAAGCAGTGGGACATCTGCAGTATACATTGCTTTATATTTCAACCGGAATTGCAGCCTCTATTGGGTCTATGTTATATCATTATGTGATCATGGAAAGCGTGGTGTGTATCGGAGCCTCAGGTGCGATTATGGGTGTGCTGGGTGCAATGACCGGTATGCTGCTTATTTACAGAGGCAGATCTAAACGCATCACCCTTCGAAGACTGTTGATTTTTTTGGGACTTACATTGGCACAGGGTGCGATGGCACCACAGGTAGACAATGCGGCACATTTGTGCGGATTCCTTGCGGGATTTTTGTTTGCGGTATTAAGCTATTACCGATACAAAAAGAGTGATAAAAAAATTGGCTGATAGTTGTAATAGTAGTGCAAATGTGTTAAAATAATTGGGTAATTTGACTATTTTTTGTGATAATTACAGAGAATTCTGTGTTTGAGGTGATAAATTTGGGAACAGGCATAAAAGTGGCAGTCATCAATCAAATAAAAGAATATGCGGAGAAAAAATCATATGACAAGGCATTGGAATTGATCAGACAGCAGGATTTGTCCCAATCATTTAATTCCCAGTTTGTCCGAATATGCGGCGAGGTTTTCCTGGACACTAAGAATTATAAGGAGAGCAGAAGTACATTGATCATGGCGCACAGAATTGCCCCGGAGGCAAATCGTGTGATATATGATCTGATCCGTTTATATGTGGAGACGGGTGAACAGGCTCTGGTAGAGCAGTATTATGAACAATATCTGTTTAACGCGACAGAACACGATATGGAGATTCCGTGGCTGCATTATTTGGTGGCAAGAGGGCGCCGGGAGAATGCTCAGAAGTTGTATGAATCATTAGAAGTATTACATACACAGGATCGCTCGGATCATGTTGCGTATGAATTTCTTCGGATCTTTCAGTTGATGGGAGATGAGCAGCAGTTCGATGAGGAATACACATACATCATGGAGGGATTCCGTGATTCCGAATATAAGAAGAAAGCACAGCGTTTAAAAGAGACAAACAGTGCAGAAACAGAATTATATATTTATCCGGATCATTCGATATTGGAACATGATGCGGATGTAGATGTGGAAGAATCCAGATTACTGGAGCAGGATTATTATAGAATGCATCCAAAGGAACCGGAGATTGTGCTGATGGCAGATGACCTTGATGCACAGGAAGATCAGACACTGGCATTTAAGTTGTGGAACCGCAAGCGTAAAGAGAAAGCGGAACAGAAGGCGCAGGCTAAGGCACAGAAGAAGGCTACTAAAAAAGCAAAAAAACAGGATCTCTTGACCGAAACAGCAACTGAGAGTTATGAGAAGAAACCGGAGGTGGCTGCCGAGGCAGAACCGAAAGAGGCTGTCGAAGCGGAACCGGAAGAGATCATCGAAGCAGAACCGGAAGAAGCTGCCGAGGCAGAACCGGAAGAGGCTGCCGAAGCGGAACCGGAAGAGATCATCGAGGCAGAACCGGAAGAAGCTGCCGAAGCGGAACCGGAAGAGATCATCGAGGCAGAACCGGAAGAAGCTGCCGAAGCGGAACCGGAAGAGATCATCGAAGCAGAACCGGAAGAGGCTGCCGAAGCGGAACCGGAAGAGATCATCGAGGCAGAGCCGGAAGAGGCTGCCGAAGCGGAACCGGAATTATCTGTATCTGCAGAATATACATATCAGACAAAAGATAAGCATCAACAGATAATAGATGAATATGATGAATTGATGCGGCGTGAGGAGGCCAGACTGGCAGAGCAGTTTGAACGGGAAGCAAAACTCTTAAAAGAAGCAGAATCCTTGCTTGCCAGCGTACAATCCGGTGTGGATGACTGGAACAGTCAGGAAGTGAATCAGTTATTTGAAGCATTTGACATGGATTATAAAGATGCGGCACAGAAGGCAGAGCGAGAATCTGTTGATGCGGTAGATCTGGAAGAACGGTTGTCTGAGTTACATATGGCATCTGATGTTGTGACAGATGATACAGAAGAATCAGAATCAACGCAAAGTGTCGATCGGAAAACGGTCGAACAGGAAACGAGTTTTGAAGATGTATTTGACAATGTTGGATCGCAGGAAGACCCGAATATAAAAGAGCAGTTGAATCCCAAAGTCAATAGGACGGAGAAAACGGACGATCAGAGGGATGTGCAGTCGCAGACTGTAGATGATATAGAGGTATCGAGTGAAGTCAGAACACAGCAGCATGCAGATCTTCGGGAACATATGAAGAGTATGCTGACATTAGATGCCAGAAAAAAAGATATCTTACAGCAGCTGAAAGATAAGCGTTAATATATCAGAATGCTGAGGGGTTTACATTGTTATATTGGTTGCAAGACCAATATAAATGTATGGGAAAGGAGCGTTAGCAAGAAGCGATGGATCAAAGAGAAGCCATGATTGCTGCTATCCGTGCTCAGGTTGAGAAGGAGAAAGCAGAAAAGGAAGCAAAATTAAAAAAAGAGCAGGCTTTAAGTGGTAATGATGCTGCATCATCAGCTGCATCAGGCGGTGGAAAGCCTCAGTTCAAGACATTATCTGCAGAAGATCTGCAGAGATTGGAAGAAAAGAAGCGTCGCAAGCAAGCGGGAGAAGATGTAGGGAATGCTGTATTGGAACAGACATCTTCGGCTCAAAATGACAAGAAGACAGACACTGTCAAGAAGGAGAAGACAGAGGCTGCCAAAGAGATCAAGACAGAGGCAACAACCCAAACTGAGAATTTGTCTGCATCATCAGCAGGCTTAGGTGGAGGTATTGCCGGTTCGGGTCTTGGAGGGGTACCGGCTGGAGAGTCTTTAGCATCTGGTTCAACAGGTGAGAGCCTTCAAGGTGGCAGTTTGTCCGGTGGTTTAGGTGCCGGCCTTGGCTCAACAGGCCTTGGCGGCGGCCTGGACATACCGGGACTGAATACATCACCATCAGGCAAGCCGGTAGTGACTTCTATTCAGGAGGATAGTTTTGCATCTGCCGGAGGAAGCGAACAGGCAAATGACTGGGTTGCATCGTCAGATAAGGGTTTGCCTACGATCGAAACGCCGGTTCCACAGAAGAATGTGGATGACGATGGTAATCTGATCAGCGTTGTGCCGATCAAGAAGGCGAGTGCCGATCAGGATGTTAAGAGCATGTATAATATCGATTTCGATGAGGATGAGGATGATACATTAAAGCGGCATGAAGCAGAGGATGCCAGAAAGAAGGCTGAAGCGATCAGGGCTGCCGAGGAGGCGAAAAAGGCTGAGGAAGCAGAAGCTGCTAAAATAGCTGAAGCAGCTAGAAAGGCAGAAGAATTAAAAGCACAGGATGAGGCTGCAAGAAAACAGGCTGAAGAAGCTGCAAGAGCTGCTGCGATTGAAGCAACCCAAAAGGCAGATGAAGAGGCCAGAAAGGCAGCGAAGAAGTCTGCTGAGAATGAGGCAATTCGAAAGGCAAAGGAGGAAGCTGCAAAACGTAAGGCAGCTGAAGAGGCGAAGAAGAAAGCTGCAGAGGAAGCTGCGAGAGCCGCATATTCCGAGGAGTTACAGGCAAAGGCTGCCACGGCGAACAGAAGACTGGATTCTGCTGTACAAAAGGTAATTACTGCGAACAATAAGGTTGCTGCTTTGCAGGATCAGGATCAAAATCATACCAAGTATGTAGAAGAAGAACTTGCTAAGATTGATGCCAGAACAGAAGACCAGATTGTACAGGTAAAGAATGCTGAGGCTGATCGAGTAAAGGATGTAGAGATATCTTATAATGTGAAGAGACAGGAGCTGGACGCTGAGTATGCAGCGAAGGCTGAGCAGGCGGCTAAGGATCTTGAGGCAGAGAAGAAGGAAAAGGCTGCGAGACTGGAAGAGATCAAGCAGGAGCAGAAGGACAAAAAGATAGCTCTGGAACAGAAGAATCTTGCAGATAAGGATGCATTAAAGCAGGAAGAGATTGATCGGAAAAATGCAATAAATGAGGCTGAAGAAAAGGCAAAGGCTGATTTAGAACATGCAAATGAAGGCGAGCGTCAGCAGTTGGAAGCTTCTATCAGACAGGATGCCAAGGTTGTCGAGGATGCATTGAATGAAGTGAAGGCGAATGCTGCAAATGCTGATAATCTGATTCAGGCTGCAATGGATCATGTAGCAGAGCTGGAACGGCAGATTGAAGAGGCAAAGGCTAAGGTTGAGCAGGAAAGACAGAACAAAGCACAGGCAGAGAGTTTGATTGCCGCAAAGGAAGATGCTGTTGCTGCACAGAAGGCAAAGGCAGAAGCACAAAAGAGCGAACTGGAGAACAGACTGAAAGATAAGGCACTGTCTATAACAGCTGAATATGATACCAAGAGAGAACAGCTGGTAAGTGAATATGTTGACAAACAGAACAGACTGGTTGAAGATTATAATGGTGCATGTGCAAGAGTGGATACAGAGACAGAGGATCTGTTAGAACGCACACAGCTCGAACTTTCAGGGCTGGATGCAAAAGCAGATGCGAATAAGGGTAACCTTCAGGCCGGTTTAGATGCCCGTAAGCAGGAGCTTCAGGCAGAAGAGGCATCGGCGGTTGCTAAGGCAAAGGAACAGACGCAGTCTGAGATAGATGCCTGCAGACAGCAGGGAGAGCAGGAAAAGAACGCATATATCACGAAGTCCAACGATGAAGTGGAGAATGTGCGTATCCAGTTGAAGGAAGCGAAGGATGAGGCTGCTTCCATGATGCAGGTATATGAGATCACCAGAAGATCTGCAATAGAGGCAATGGAATCTGCAAAGAGGCTTGGTATTGCGGTATCTATGCCGGCACTGGATATGGAAATTCCAAAGGGTGCGGTTCCTGCATCTGCAACAAAGGCATCTGTAAGAGGTACGGTTCCAAAGCAGCCGGAGAGTGCGGCTTCTGATGCAGCTTCTCAGATTCCGGCATCTATGATGGAATTTATGGCTAAATATCTGGATGTATCACAGACGGCGGGACCGGTTAGAAAGGCATTGCAGGAAGTTGTGAATAATCCGACTGCCAACAAGAATATTTTAGTGCTTGGAAAGCATGGATTTGGTTCAACGATTGTGGGTAATGACTTTGCCCGTGCACTATATGCTGCTGGTATCTGCAGTTCTAAGACGATAGCAAATATCAAGTCGGCAGCACTGAATAAGAGATCACTGGAGTCTGTAAAAGATAAGTTAAAGGGTGGATGTCTGGTAGTAGAGAATGCAGGTACTCTGACTGTTGACCGTATGCAGGAGATTGCAAGGACGGCAAAGGATCCGGCGAATGATATCACAGTTATCTTTACAGGTGAAAAGGATCGGGTACAGTATGTGATCAAGGATGCGGGAATTGCTGATTTATTCGCTCATACTGTAATGATGACTGAGGTGGATGAAGACGGTATGGTTACAATTGCCAATGGATATGCAAGACAGCTTGGATATACCGTAGATGATTCTGCACAGACGGTATTGAAGAACAAGCTTAAGGAAATTGAGGATGGTAATCTTGACAGGTATCTGAAGATGGTGGATGATGCTGTTGAGAAGGCAAAGGCACAAGGTGAGAATACACATCTTGCCGGTGTTGATTTCAATTAAGATGATATTATTGCCAAGGGAGCACAAAAAGATGTGCTCCCTTTTCTTGCGTGTAAAGACATTTCCCTAATGTTTCATGTTGACGGATGGAAAGAAAAAGGCATATAATCATAGGGATGGAAATAGAAGGAGGCAATTAATATGCCGGGAGTAGATATAGGTATAGATTTAGGGACAGCGAATTCATTGGTATATGTGAAAGACAGAGGTATTGTGATCAATCAGCCGACAGTCGTAGCGTTTGAAAAAGATACGAAAAAACTGATTGCTATTGGTACAAAGGCAAAGGATATGATTGGCAAATCACCTGCGAATATCGAGGTGATCAGACCGTTGAAACAGGGTGTAATATCAGATTATACCGTGACAGAGCGTATGCTCAAGGCGTTTATTAAACAGGCAATGTCAAAACGCAAAATGTTCGGCCGTCCAAGAGTGTGTATCTGTGTGCCAAGTGGTGTAACGGAAGTCGAAAGAAGAGCGGTAGAAGATGCTGCATATAGAACCGGGGCGAAGGATGTACAGATTATGGAGGAACCGGTTGCGGCAGCGATTGGTGCAAGCATTGATATCAGTCAGCCGTTTGGACATCTGGTTGTTGATATCGGTGGTGGTACATCGGATGTTGCTGTGATTTCATTGGGCGGCATTGTGATCAATGATTCTCTGAAGGTTGCAGGAGACGATTATAATGATGCGTTAGTCAAGTATGTGCGTCGGAAATATAACTTGCTGATAGGTGAGACGACAGCAGAAGAAGCAAAAATGGAGATCGGTTCAGTGATTCCACGGGAGGAATCGGTAGCGATTGAAATAAAGGGCAGGAATCTGTTGAATGGATTGCCGGACCGGATTGTGTTGACTTCGGAAGAGACGGTAGAGGCATTCCAGGAAGTGACTGCTCAGATCTTAGATACGGTGCATAATGTGCTGGAGCTGACACCACCTGAGCTTGTGGCAGATATTTCTCAACAAGGTATCGTGCTTACTGGTGGAGGAAGTCTGCTGTATGGATTTGAGCAGCTGGTGGAACAATCAACAGGCATACATTCATATGTTGTGGACACAGCACTTCAGGGAGTTGCACTGGGAGCAGGTAAGGCGGCAATGTTTGCCAAAAGGTAGAGATATGACCGGGATAAACAGGAAGGATATTATAATAGCTATATGAAGGAATATTTACCAATATGCAGACAGGACATGATAGCGCGTGGATGGGACAGACCGGACTTTGTATATGTAATCGGAGATGCATATGTGGATCACCCATCGTTTGGACATGCGATCATCAGTAGGTTGTTGGAGGCACATGGATATAAAGTTGCAATGATTTCACAGCCGGACTGGCGTGATGATCAGAGTGTAACGATATATGGGGAGCCGAGATTAGGTTTTTTAGTGACAGCCGGAAATATGGATTCTATGGTCAATCATTATGCGGTTTCAAAGAGAAGAAGGGATAAGGATGCATTTACTCCGGGTGGAGAAATGGGGAAAAGACCTGATTATGCTACGGTTGTATATTGTAATCTGATCAGACATACATATAAGAAGACACCAATTCTGATCGGAGGTATTGAGGCAAGTCTTCGACGCCTTGCGCATTATGATTACTGGTCGGATAAGATGAAGCGCTCCATTTTGTTGGACAGTGGTGCGGATCTTTTGATGTATGGTATGGGGGAACGGTCTGTAGTGGAGATTGCGGATGCACTGGATGCAGGTATTCCGGTGTCTCAGATCACATATGTGGATGGCACGGTGTATAAAACCTCAGATGCAGAAGCCGTTTATGATGCCAGAAGACTGTGCTCGTATGAAGAGTTGAAACAGGATCGCCTGAATTACGCAAAAAGTTTCTATATACAATATTGTAATACGGATCCTTATGTGGCAAAACGCCTGATAGAACCATATGGTGATAAGCTGTATGTGGTGCAGAATCCACCGTCAAAACCGTTATCAGAACAGGAAATGGATCGGATCTATGCATTGCCGTATATGCGGAACTATCATCCCTCCTATGAGAAGATGGGTGGTGTGCCGGCAATTACAGAGGTAAAGTTTAGTCTTGTGAGCAACAGAGGATGTTTTGGCGGCTGTAGTTTTTGTGCATTGACGTTTCATCAGGGACGGATTATTCAGACCAGAAGCCATGAATCTATTTTGGCAGAGGCCAAGCAGATGATCTGGGAGCCTGATTTTAAGGGCTATATCCACGATGTTGGTGGGCCGACAGCGAACTTTCGACATAAGGCATGCAGAAAACAGGAAACGCACGGAGCTTGTCCGAATAAACAGTGTCTGTTTCCGAAACCATGTCAGAATCTGATCGTGGATCATAAGGACTATTTGAAACTGTTGCGTAAGCTGAGGGAACTGCCTAATGTGAAAAAAGTTTTTGTCAGATCCGGAATCCGTTTTGATTATGTAATGGCAGATGCAGATGATACATTTTTGCAGGAACTATGTGAATATCATGTCAGTGGACAGCTGAAAGTTGCACCGGAGCATATTGCAGATCCGGTATTATCAATGATGGGAAAACCGGGGAATAGTGTATACAAGGCATTTGTAGATAAATATAAGAAAATAAACGAGAGAATTGGCAAAAAACAGTATCTGGTGCCGTATCTGATGTCATCGCATCCTGGATCCACTTTGAAGGAGGCAGTGGCATTGGCAGAGTATTTGAGGGATCTGGGATATATGCCGGAACAGGTGCAGGATTTCTATCCGACGCCATCTACGATATCAACTTGTATGTACTATACAGGGGTAGATCCAAGATCAATGAAGCCGGTATATGTACCAAAGAATCCACACGAAAAGGCAATGCAGCGTGCTCTGATCCAGTATCGGAATCCTAAAAATTATGAACTGGTGAAAGAAGCGTTGATAAAGGCGGGAAGAGAGGATCTGATCGGATTTGATAAACACTGCCTGATCAGACCGAGATCCGGATACGGAAAAAATGCAGCACAGAAATCATTACCAAAACAGCATGCACGGAAAAAAACGATTCGGAATGTACACAAAAAGAAATAAATATTAAAATTTTATAAAATAAATGGGTATTTTTCATCATTTTTTCATTGTTGAAATATGGGATATTTTGTTGCGTGGCTTATAAAAGTATGGTATGATGATAGCAGATTGCGTGGGTTGTCACAATCTGCGAAATAAAAAAACGGAGGTTTTATTATGTCTAAGAAAGTAGTTTTGGCTGGCGCATGTCGTACAGCAATCGGTACAATGGGTGGTTCTTTAAGTACAACGCCTGCTCCAGAGCTTGGTGCAATTGTAATTAAGGAAGCTTTAAAGAGAGCAGGGGTTCCTGCAGATCAGGTAGATCATGTATATATGGGATGTGTTATTCAGGCAGGTTTAGGTCAGAATGTAGCACGTCAGGCTTCTATCAAGGCAGGTCTGCCAAATGAAGTGCCAGCAGTTACCATCAATGTAGTATGTGGTTCAGGTCTTAACTGTGTCAACATGGCAGCACAGATGATCCAGGCCGGTGATGCTGACATCGTAGTGGCAGGTGGTATGGAGAATATGTCTATGGCACCATATGCACTGGACAAGGCTCGTTTTGGATATCGTATGAATAATGCAATCATGAAGGATTGTATGGTAAATGATGCTCTTTGGGATGCATTCAATGACTATCACATGATCAAGACTGCAGATAACATCTGCGAGGAGTGGGGAATTACCCGTGAGGAGTTGGATGAGTTTGCATTAGCTTCTCAGAAGAAGGCTGAGGCTGCTCAGGCTTCAGGTGCATTCGATAAGGAGATCGTTCCTGTTTCTGTTAAGAAGAAGAAGGAGATTGTTGAGTTCGCTAAGGATGAGGGACCAAGACCGGGTTCTACCATCGAGGGATTACAGAAGCTTCGTCCAATCAATCCAAATGGATTTGTTACAGCAGGTAATGCATCAGGTATCAATGATGGTGCAGCAGCAATCGTTGTAATGAGTGAAGAGAAGGCGAAGGAGTTAGGCGTTAAGCCTATGGCTACATTTGTAGCAGGTGCCCTTGCAGGCTGCCGTCCGGAGGTTATGGGTATCGGTCCGGTTCCGGCTACGAAGAAGGCTATGGCTAAGGCTGGTATGCAGATCTCTGACTTCGATGTGATCGAGGCAAATGAGGCATTTGCTGCACAGTCTATCGCAGTTGGAAGAGATTTGGGTATTGATGTTGAGAAGCAGCTGAATCCAAACGGTGGTGCGATTGCATTAGGACATCCGGTTGGAGCATCAGGATGCCGTATCTTAGTGACTCTGCTTCATGAGATGGAAGCTAAGGATGCAAAGAAGGGTCTTGCAACACTGTGTATCGGTGGTGGTATGGGTTGTGCTACTATCGTTGAGAGAGACTAATTACAGAATAAGAGTATAAATATTACCGGGCGGTCTGTTATGGCTGCCCGGCAATTATCAGTTTAAGGAGACTATTATGGAATTTATTAAGTATGAGCAGGACGGTTATGTGGGAACCATCACGATCGACCGTCAGAAGGCATTAAATGCATTAAACAGCCAGGTGTTAGATGAGCTGAACGCAACTTTAGACGCAGTGGATTTAGATGCTACCAGATGTCTGATCTTAACGGGTGCCGGTGAGAAGTCATTTGTTGCCGGTGCTGATATCGGTGAGATGTCTACTCTGACTAAGGCCGAGGGTGAAGCGTTTGGTAAGAAGGGTAATGATGTGTTCAGAAAGCTTGAGACATTCCCAATTCCGGTGATCGCTGCGGTCAATGGATTTGCACTGGGCGGCGGATGTGAGATTTCTATGAGTTGTGATATCAGAATCTGTTCTGAGAATGCAATATTTGGCCAGCCAGAGGTAGGTCTTGGTATTACACCTGGATTTGGCGGCACACAGAGACTTGCGAGATTAGTAGGTCCTGGTATGGCAAAGCAGATGATCTATTCTGCAAGAAATATCAAGGCAGACGAGGCGTACAGAATCGGTCTTGTCAATGCTGTATATCCATTAGAGGAGCTGCTTGCAGCTGCGAAGAAGCTTGCTTCAGGCATTGCAATGCAGGCACCGATTGCAGTTCGCAATTGCAAGAAGGCAATCAATGATGGATTACAGGTAGATATGGATCAGGCAATCGTGATTGAGGAGAAGCTGTTTGGTGACTGCTTCGAGACAGAAGATCAGAAGGCAGGTATGGGCAACTTCTTAGAGAAGGATAAGGAAAAGAAGCTGAAGGTTGTTCCTTTCCAGAATAAGTAGTATTTGATTTTACCACATTTTTTAATGTGTGAAATAAGAACAGGGATAGGAACGAAACGTACATGAATTCCGGTCTTTTGTTCACAAATTTATCATTAGGAGGACATGAAAATGAAGGTTGGCGTAATTGGTGCAGGAACCATGGGTCAGGGTATTGCGAAGGCATTTGCTCAGGTTGACGGATACGAAGTAGCACTTTGTGACATCAAGCAGGAGTGGGCTGATGGCGGTAAGGACAAGATTGCAAAGGGATATGCAAGACTTGTAGAAAAAGGAAAGATGACACAGGAGAAGGTTGATGGTATTCTGAATAGTATCACAGCCGGACTCAAGGAAGATCTGTGTGCAGACTGCGATCTGATCGTAGAGGCTGCATTTGAGAATATGGAAGTAAAGAAGACAACATTTGCAGAGTTAGATAAGATCTGTAAGCCTGAGTGCGTATTTGCTTCTAATACATCTTCATTATCTATTACAGAGATTGGAAATGGTCTTACACGTCCAATGATCGGTATGCATTTCTTCAATCCTGCAGACCGTATGAAGTTAGTTGAGGTAATCGCTGGTGTGAATACACCACAGGAGACTGTAGATACCATCATCAAGATTTCTGAGGAGATTGGTAAGACACCTGTACAGGTAAATGAGGCTGCTGGTTTCGTTGTAAACCGTATTCTGATCCCGATGATCAATGAGGCTGCATTCATCAAGATGGAGGGCGTTTCAGATATCGCCGGTATTGATGCTGCTATGAAGCTTGGTGCAAACCACCCAATGGGACCTCTTGAGTTAGGTGATTTCGTTGGCCTGGATATCTGCCTTGCAATCATGGATGTACTTTACAAGGAGACAGGCGATAGCAAGTATCGTGCATGTCCATTGATCCGTAAGATGGTTCGTGGTGGCAACCTTGGTGTAAAGAGCGGTAAGGGCTTCTATGTATATAATGCAGACCGTACCAAGACACCGGTTGATGCTCAGTAATTCAGAGTATTTTCAGTGCACCGGTGTATACCGGTGTACTGCTCATGCGAAAGCATTACAATAATTAATGGAGGAAATAAAAATGGATTTCACTTTAAGTAAGAAACATGAAATGGCACAGGGTCTCTTCAGATCTTTTGCTGAGAATGAAGTAAAGCCACTTGCTCAGGAAATCGATGAAGAGCACAGATTCCCTAGAGAGACAGTTGAGAAGATGGCAAAGGCTGGCTTTATGGGTATTCCTGTACCAAAGGAGTTTGGTGGACAGGGTTGTGATCCTTTAACATATGCTATGTGTGTAGAGGAGTTATCAAAGGTTTGTGGTACAACAGGTGTTATCGTTTCTGCACATACATCACTTTGTGTAGATCCGATTCAGACATATGGTACACCGGAGCAGAAGGCTAAGTATTTACCGGATTTATGTTCAGGTAAGAAGCTCGGAGCTTTCGGTTTAACTGAGCCTGGTGCCGGTACAGATGCACAGGGTCAGCAGACAAAGGCTGTATTAGATGAGGCTACAAATGAGTGGGTGCTGAATGGTTCTAAGTGTTTCATTACCAACGGTAAGGAAGCTGATGTATATGTGATCATCGCTGTAACAGGCAAGATTGAGAAGAGAGGTCGTGTTCAGAAGGAGATTTCTGCATTCCTTGTAGAGAAGGGAACCCCTGGATTTACATTTGGTACGAAGGAGAACAAGATGGGTATCTGTGCTTCTTCCACATATGAGTTGATCTTTACAGATTGCCGTATTCCAAAGGAGAATATTTTAGGAGCAAAGGGTAAGGGCTTCGGTATCGCTATGCATACACTGGATGGTGGACGTATCGGTATTGCTGCACAGGCTCTTGGTATTGCAGAGGGAGCTTTAGAGACAACGATCAACTATGTAAAGGAAAGAAAGCAGTTCGGTCGTTCAATCGCACAGTTCCAGAATACACAGTTCCAGTTAGCAGATATGGCTACTAAGGTAGAGGCTGCAAAGATGTTAGTATACAAGGCTGCTATGAAGAAGGCACAGTATCAGGAGGATCACAAGACTTCTTATTCAGTAGAGGCTGCTATGGCAAAGCTGTGTGCTGCAGAGGTAGCAATGGAAGTAACAACAAAGTGTGTTCAGTTACATGGTGGTTACGGTTACATCAAGGAGTACGATGTAGAGCGTATGATGCGTGATGCTAAGATTACCGAGATCTACGAGGGAACTTCAGAAGTTCAGCGTATGGTAATTTCAGCTAATCTTTTGAAATAAGGAGGTACTTACCGTGAAAATCGTTGTTTGTATTAAGCAGGTACCTGATACAAAGGGTGGCGTACAGTTCAACCCAGATGGTACATTAAACAGAGGAGCAATGCTCACAATCATGAATCCGGATGATAAGGCAGGTCTTGAGGCTGCACTTAGAATTAAGGATGAGACAGGCGCAGAGGTTACAGTTGTAACTATGGGTCTTCCAAAGGCTGCTGATGTTCTTCGTGAGGCAATGGCTATGGGAGCAGATAAGGGTGTTCTGATTACAGATAGAGTATTAGGTGGTGCTGATACTTGGGCTACATCTACTACGATCGCAGGTGCGCTGAGAGGTATGGAATATGATCTGATCATCACAGGCCGTCAGGCAATCGATGGTGATACCGCACAGGTTGGTCCACAGATCGCAGAGCATTTAGGTCTTCCAATCATCTCATATGCACAGGAAATCAAGGTAGAGGGTGACAGTGTTGTTGTGAAGCGTCAGTATGATGATGGATATCATATGCTGAAGGCACAGATGCCATGTCTGGTAACTGCACTTTCTGAGTTAAATGAAGCTCGTTATATGACACCGGGTGGAATCTTTGATGCATGTGATGCTGAGATTACAACACTTGGCAGAGCAGATCTGATTGATGTTGATGATTCTAACTTAGGTCTTAACGGATCTCCAACAAAGATTGCCAGAGCTTCCGATAAGGTTCGTAAGGGTGCTGGTGAGAAGTTTACACCAGATACACCGGATGAAGCAGCAAAGATTATCGTAGATGCATTAACAACAAAGCACATTATCTAGTGAGGTGAATAAAATGGGCGCAATGAACGCAGAAGAAATAGCTAAGTACAAGGGCGTATATGTCTTTGCTCAGCAGGTAGATAATAAATTAAGCAGTATCTCTTTCGAGTTAATCGGTGAGGCTTCACGCCTTGCAGAGAAGTTAGATACAGATGTAACTGCAGTTTTGATCGGTTCTGGTGTTGCAGGCCTTGTAGATGAGCTTGCAGAGTACGGTGCAGATAAGGTTATCGTAGTAGATGATCCGGAGTTAAAGGATTACAGAACTGAACCATATGCACATGCATTGGCATCAGTGATCAATGAGTACAAGCCGGAGATCATGTTAGTAGGTGCTACAGCAATCGGTCGTGATCTTGGTCCTACTGTATCAGCAAGAGTAGCAACAGGTCTGACAGCTGACTGTACATTACTTGAGATTGGTGATTTCCCAGTGAATCCTATTCCTGGTAAGGAGCAGAAGAAGAATCAGTTATTAATGACTCGTCCTGCATTCGGTGGTAACACAATCGCTACAATTGCTTGTCCTGATAATCGTCCACAGATGGCAACTGTTCGTCCGGGCGTTATGCAGAAGCTTGATAGAGTTTCCGGTAAGAAGGCAGAGGTTATTAACTACAATCCTGGTTTTACACCAAACAACAAGTATGTTGAGATTCTTGAGATTTCAAAGGCTGTTTCCAATGTTAAGAATATCATGGATGCTAAGATCTTAGTATCAGGTGGTCGTGGCGTTGGTTCTGCAGAGAACTTCAAGATGTTAGAGGAACTGGCAGATGTACTGGGTGGACAGATTTCTTGTTCCCGTGCAGCTGTTGAGGCATTTGGTATGTCACCAGAGTTACAGGTAGGTCAGACAGGTAAGACTGTTCGTCCAAATGTATACTTTGCAATCGGTATCTCAGGTGCGATCCAGCATGTAGCAGGTATGGAAGAGTCTGATCTGATCATCGCAATCAACAAGGATGAGGATGCTCCAATCTTTGATGTAGCAGACTATGGTATTGTTGGCGATCTGAATAAGATTGTTCCACTCTTAACACAGGGTATTAAGGATGCAATTGCTAACAAGTAATCGCATAGCAAGATAAAGAAAAGCTGTTCTGCGTGACGCAGGACAGCTTTTTTTGTGTTGTTACTGTATTTAGAATTATCGTAGAAAGATACGAAGAAGTTTTTCTTTCCATTTTGTATATTTTTGATAACGGATTGGAAGATCCATCCAGGTTTTTTTATCTACAATGCTTCGATAGTGTGTAAATGCATCAAAACCTACTTTCCCATGGTAACCACCCATACCGCTTTCTCCGACACCTCCGAATGGCATGGCGCTGGTTGCAAGGTGAATGATCGTATCATTGATACAACCGCCCCCAAAGTGACAGCGGTTCAGAATACACTTCTGTACAGACCGATCTTCACTAAAAATATAAAGTGCAAGAGGGTGTGGACGGCTTTCAATATCGGTTATCGCATCCTCCAGATTTTCATAGGAAATGACAGGCAGGATAGGACCAAATATCTCTTCCTGCATAATGGCATCGTCGTAGGTAACCTGATCCATAACGGTAGGGGCAATTTGCAATTTATCCGGTGCGTTTTCTCCTCCGTATACAACCTTGCTGGCATCAATCAAATTAAGCAGACGATAAAAATGCTTTTCATTGATAATTTTTCCATAATCGGGATTGTCCAATGGAGATTTCCCAAATTGCGATTCAATTTCCTTTTTGATTGCGTCAATCAGCTGCTGTTTGATGGAGGCATGACATAAAACATAATCCGGCGCCACACAGGTCTGGCCACAGTTTAGATATTTTCCAAATACAATGCGTTTCGCTGCCAGTTTGATCTTGGCTGTTGTATCCACGATACAAGGACTTTTGCCACCAAGTTCCAGTGTGACAGGAGTGAGGTTTGCAGCGGCTTTCATCATGACTTCACGACCTACCTGTTTTCCCCCTGTAAAAAATATTTTGTCGAATTTCTGTTCTAACAAAGCTTGATTTTCAGCACGGCCTCCTGTTACGATTGCCACATATTCCGGTGGAAAGCAATCCGCGATTATTTTTTCGAGTACCGCACTGGTATGAGGAGCGTAGGCACTCGGTTTTACGATTACAGTATTTCCGGCTGCAATTGCATCGATCAGCGGGTCTAAGGTGAGCAGAACCGGGTAGTTCCATGGACTCATGATCAGAACCACTCCATATGGAGATGGCGACTGGTAACTGCTCGCTGCAAACTGTGCGATCGGTGTCGGTACAACATGTTTAGCGGCGAAATGGTGTATGTGTTTATACATATAGCTCAATTCGGAAAGTGATAGACCGATTTCACACATATAGCTCTCAATACCGCTTTTGCCGAGATCCTGTTTTAGAGCTGATTTTAATGCCTCTTCATATTGTAAGATTGACTGTCGAAGCTTTTGCAGCTGGATCTTTCGGAAGGAAACAGGCAGTGTCCGGCCCGATGCAAAATAGGTTCTCTGATTCTTGATGATTGACTGAATTTGTTCGTTATTCATGTTGGTTACCTCGCTGATTCATTGCCGTTTACGATGTAATAGATTTGTTCAAGCTGCTCTGTATCCCATAATACAGGAACAGGGTAGAGTGGATTTCCTTCCTTCTCTGCATGCTTTGCAAGTGAAAGGATATCTTCTTTTCGGATTCCGGACAATGTATCAGGAATCTGCATGACATGGTTCATTTCCCTGATGTGTGCGATCAATGCCAAAGCTGCCTCTTTATCAGATGCATCATTGCTGATATGAGTGGTACGGGCTAATTGTGCAAGCTTCTTATAGGCTGCCTTGCCGTATTGTTCTAATACAATTGGGAGCAATACAGAGTTGGCAAGCCCGTGTGCAATCCCATAACGGCCACCCAGACTGTGTGCGACTGCATGGACATAGCCTACATAGCTCTTCGTAAATGCAGTGCCTGCCAGATAGGAGGCACGCAGCATATTTGTTCTTGCTTCAATGTTGTGACCGTCCTTGTAGGCGGGGATCAAATTGTCAAAAATAAGTTGTATGGCTTCGATAGAAGCTGCTCTTGTCTGCCGGGTTGTAGAACGGCCGATATAAGCCTCAATTGCGTGTGTCAGTGCGTCCATGCCGGTTGTAGCAGTCAGCTGCGGTGGCAGGTTTAATGTCACAGCGGGCTCTAATACAGCATAAGAAGGAATCAATGGAAAATCATTGATCGCATACTTATGATTCTTTTCCGGTTCGGTGATGACTGCTGCGAGTGTCGTTTCACTGCCGGTTCCGGCGGTTGTAGGAATGGCAATGATCATAGGCGTTTTTTTAACCACCTTCAGAATGCCGCCCATCTGTGCGAGGGACTTTCCCGGTCTTGCCAGTCTGGCACCGATTCCTTTGGCACAGTCCATGGATGATCCACCGCCAAATGCGATCAGCGCCTGACATTGATTGTGAATATACTGATTACGGGCATCCTCTACATTTTGTGTCGTAGGATTGGCAACCGTATCTTTATAGATATGATAAAATATATTGGCATCAGAAAGGATCTGCTCTAAATCCCTGGTCAATCCGAGGCTGTATATGCCGGGATCGGTTACGAGCAGGATGCGGTTGATATTATGTTTTTTGAGGACCTGCGGTATGCCGTCAAATCCATGAATCAGTTCGGGCTCGCGATAAGGGAGTATCGGGAGAGCGATCCGAAAACAGATTTGAAAAGTTCGACAATAAATTTTCTTAAATATGTTCATATGAAATCTCCTGTTATTGAAATTGAATTTGATAAATGATTTATCCGGTGGTATCATAAAGTTGGGTGTAACACCCATGTCAAGTATCTGAAACAAAATAAATATAACGGATCTTGTATTTGAATCAATAGACAATTACGAAACTATCAATTACGATTGCGACTATGTGTAATATGCACATAACATCAACATCTTCAAGGAGTTTCGCAATTGTCTAATTTGAATCAATGAAAAAAAGGAGGAAAAGCGATGGCAGTACAAAACGAATACTGCATAACAGTAGGAGAATTTATCCGATTGTGTCAGACGACACGCGATACGCTCCGGTATTATGAAAAGCAGGGCATTCTTGTGCCGCAGAAAAGTACGGAAAATGGATATCATTATTACAGCTATGCACAGATCAGCTCCTATTATTTTATTAAGACATTTCGCGATCTTGGCTGTTCTGTAGCTGATATCAAGGCGTATCTGTTATCCGGTGAACAGGTTCGGTTTGATGAATTTGTGGATACACAGTACAATGCACTGCTTAGAGAACGAGAACGATTAGAACAGAAGATTGCGGTGATCGGCAATACGAGAAAGATTCTTCAACAGATGCGTGCAAATGATACCGGAAAGCCGGAGCTTTATAATTTTACAGAAAATATGCATATCAAGCTGACACCGATTATGTCTGTGCCGGCATATTCATCCGGGGATATTGCAGTGGATATTCAATCTCATCTGAAACAGTGTGATGCACCGGGGATACAGGCATTTCCACTAGGGGCCACCATTGCAGCGGACAATTTTGTAAAGTCGGATTATGTGTATCAGGATATTTTCAGCTTTGCGGATGCTGCTTGCAAAGGAGATGATATCTGTCAATTTCCCACGGGACAGGCTGTAGTCAGAGTCTGTACGGAAGATGATGGAGATATCAAGCGGGCATATCGGGAAATACAGGAATTTATAAAGGAGGGACGGTATACGCTTCGTTCGGATCTATTCAGTCTGAGTATTGTGAATGTGCTGGATCCGCATGAAGAGAGAAGATATCTGAAGTTTATATTTGCATTTCTTTTGTAATTGATTATGCTCTGGAGATATGATATGATTTCTGTAACAATTGTTTTGAAACTATAAGTCATGCGGTGTTATATGGATTATGTGATGATTACAGGGGGGATTTGTATGTGCATAAGATATGTAGGGAACAGTGTATGGATGAAGGTATCAATCGTAATATGGCTATGTGTCATGACCATGTATGTGATGGCCGGATCTGTCAGAGCGGAAGGACAGAGGGCAGAGGGTACATGGGGGGATAATATTACATGGCAGCTTTCAGAGGATGGGACACTAACACTTACCGGAGAAGGAAGAATGATAGATTGCGGATCCGGGCAGGCGCAGCAGAAAGAATATCCGTGGGGCAGTTTTAGGATGGATATCAGGAAAATTGTATTGACGGAGGGGATTACCTATATTCCTAAGTCTGCGTTCTGCTATTTTAGTGCATTACAGACTGTGAATTTGCCGTTAGGGTTGGAAGAAATCGGACAGGACGCATTTTCAGAGTGTTCCGGTCTGCAGGAACTTGTGATTCCCGACATGGTTGCACGCGTAGGAGAAGAGGCATTTTCAGGATGTAAGAGCCTGAAGACCGTTACATTCAAAAGTACGGGAACGAAGGTTACATTGGGAAAGAGATGCTTTATTGGGTGTGAGGCATTGTCGGATGTTGTGCTTCCTAAGAATATTACAGAGCTGCCATGTACATTTATGAATTGTACCTCTTTAGCAGAGATCGTCATTCCGGATACGGTAAGGGAACTGGATGGTACATTCGCCGGATGCAGTGCACTTGAGAAGATTACGATTCCTGGAAATGTCACGAAATTGGAGGGAGCATTGTTCTGGAAATGTGTGGCATTAAAGAGTATCATCATTCAATCCAATCAACTGAATCTGAAAGAAAATGACAATAAAGATATTATGTTCTATGGTATATCGAAGGACGCTGTGCTTGTACTTCCAAATCAGAAATATAAAGCGTATAGAGGTGCGCTTGCGTTCATTCTGCCTTCGACCGTTGTTTATAAAGATGCTTCCGGCAAGATACCTGATTACAGCAGTGCATCGAAGTTGATCGGACGGGGAGATTGGGGAGGCAATATTTCTTGGGTTCTGGAGAAGAACGGCACCCTTACATTCAGTGGAAAGGGGAAGATGAAGGAAGGATGTGTATATTTTACTTACTATACATACAGTAAGAAGGAGAGATATCCATGGAGTCAGTATGCGGGTTCCATTCAAAAGGTGGTCGTGAAAAAGGGGATTACCGGTATTGCAAACGGAGCATTTGACAGTTTGTCCCAATTATATTATAACGATGGCTATTCCTGCCCGTTTGATCGGTTAGAAACGGTAGAAATGGCTGATACCGTGAAAACGATCGGCAACAGTGCATTTAGGGAGAACAAATGTCTGAGGCGTATTCGGTTTTCTAAGAATCTGATCAGCATTGGGAAAACATGCTTTTCAAGATGTTCCCGTATTGAAACATTGGATCTGCCGGATTCACTACGCAAAATAGGGGAGAAGGCATTTATAAAATGTACAAAACTGAAGAAAGTCGTTGTTCCGGAACAGATTCAATCGCTGGGCTATACATTCCAATCCTGCAAATCTTTGGAGTCTGTGACTTTGCCACAGAAATTAAAAAGCATGAAGGGTGTATTTTCCGGATGTACTGCCTTAAAGAGCATCGTGATCCCTTCTAATGTGGAGACGGTGGATCTGCAATGCTTTTATCAATGCAGGAATCTTCGGACTGTAGATATAAAGTCCGGGAAGCTCACCAGACTGGGTGGCAGAGTATTTGCGGAATGTAAAAAACTGGAAACCATTACGCTGCCGGATAGCCTGAAAACCATTGATTATCGTGCATTTTATAAATGTACCAAGCTGTCGCAGATCACGATCCCAAAGAAAGTAAGAACGATAGGATTGGAGGCGTTCAGAGCCTGTACAGGTCTTAAAAAGGTTGTATTTTGTGAGAATGTGAATTCGACATTAACGATGGAAAGACTGGTATTTAAGGATTGCAGCCGCCTTGAACAGGTGAAGCTGTCGGATAACATTAAAAAAATGCGATATACATTCCAGAATTGTACGGCCTTGAAGGAGGTGCAGCTGCCACAACAGCTTGTGCTGATGGAGAAGACCTTTACGAATTGCAGCTCTTTACAATCCATTACAATCCCGGACAAGGTGGAGACAATATATGATAAGACCTTTTATGGGTGCTCTGATCTTCGCAGGATCCGGATAGAGTCGGAGAAGCTGACGATTTCCCAGCAGGCGACAGGATTGTTTGGTGAAATTGCACCGGATGCAGTCTTTATCCTGCCGAAGAAGATGTATCAGAAATATCAGTCTGTGATACGATTGTCTGCACCGAAAACTGTGAGATATGAGCAGGCTGCAAGATCATAAGAGATAAGAAGCAAAAAAGAAGCTGTGCATGGATGTGCACAGCTTCTTTTGATGATATATAGAATTAATAAACCTTAGCTTCTTCTTCACCGTTCATAACACGAAGCGCACCCTGCGCAAGCGCAAGCAATTCGTCTTCGCCAGGATATACAGTGATAGGAGCGAGGAAGCTGACAGCCTTCTTCATATGATCTACAGTGTCCTGTCCGTATGCAATACCACCGGTTAAGATGATCTGGTCAACCTTGCCACCTAATACAACTGCCATGGCACCGATTTCCTTCTCAAGCTGATAGTAGAATGCCTCCTCATATAAAGCAGCCTTCTCATCACCTTCGTTCTTCATCTTGATGACATCACGCATATCATTGGTTCCAAGGTAAGCGTTGAAACCACCGTTGCCGTTGATCATCTTGGCAACCTCAGCCTGTGTATACTTGCCTGAGAAGCAGAGCTTCATGAGCTGACCGGATGGAAGACCACCGGAACGCTCCGGAGAGAAAGGACCATCACCATCTAAGGCATTGGCAACATCTACAACACGACCGTTCTTATGTGCACCAACGGATACACCGCCACCCATATGTACCACGATCAGGTTCAGATCCTCATAAGCCTTACCAACTTCCTTTGCATAACGCTTTGCTACAGCCTTCTGGTTTAAGGCGTGGAAGATAGAGATCCGCTGGAAGTTCGGATGACCTGAAACACGGGCTACATCTGACAACTCATCTACTACAACAGGATCTACAATATAAGATGGTACATGGATCTGGTCTGCGATCTCCTTTGCTAAAATACCGCCAAGGTTAGATGCATGCTGTCCCTGCTTGCCGATCTTTAAATCTTCGATCAGAGCATCGGAAGTAGCATATGTACCACCAGGAATCGGCTTTAACAGACCACCACGGCCGACAACAACATCAATATCGTTAAGATCAACATTCTTCTCCTTCAGGACATTCAGGATCACATCCTTTCGGAAATCCTTCTGCTCATAAATAGAAGGATACTTGGAGATCTCTTCTGTAGAATGACGAAGTGTCTCCTCCATTAACTGTGTTTCATCCTCATAAACACCAATCTTAGTTGAAGTAGAACCCGGATTGATGATCAAAATCTTGTAAGACATTTTATGTTCCTCCTTATTTTCCTAATTCTTCCGCTACAACAGCACCCAGTGCGATAGAGTTTACCTTGGTCTCAAAATCATCAGAACGGGATGTCAGGATAACAGGAGCTTTGGTACCTGTTAAGATATTTCCGTTCTTAACCTTAGCTGTGTGCACAAGACACTTATATGTGATATTTCCTGCATGAATATCAGGGAATAATAATACATCTGCATCACCGACGATCTTACGGTCAGTCGCCCCTTTGTGCTTAGCAGCTTCAGGATCGATCGCAAGGTCTAAAGAAAGCGGTCCGTCTACGATACAGCCGGTAATCTGACCCTCAGCGTTCATTCTGGTAAGCTCGGCAGCATCAACCGTAACAGGCATCTTAGGATTGACAATCTCAACGGCTGCGATAGGAGCAACCTTAGGATTGGCAATGCCGCATGCATGACAGATCTCAACTGTGTTCTCAATGATATGTGCCTTAGTATCTAAATCAGGATAAGGAACAAAGGCAACATCACTTAAGAATAACAAATGATCGATTCCTTCTACTTCAAATACACAAACATGGGATAATGTCTTGTCTGTTCTCAGACCAACTTCCTTATTCAGTACACTCTTTAAGAATGACTTGGTATCAATCAGACCCTTCATATACATATCAGCCTTGCCATCATGTACAAGGGAAACAGCCTTTAAAGCGGCCTCGTTCGGATCTTCCTCGTTGATGATCTCGTAGTCTGTTAAATCCATATTCATCTGTGCGGCGATCTCGCGGATCTTTGCTTCATCACCTACTAATATGGCGTCTGCAATGTTACGCTCTTTGGCAGCCTTTACAGCTTCTAACACTGCATCGTCCTGTGCACAGGCAACAGCAACCTTTTTCTTGCTGCACTGTGAAACCTTGGATAATAAATCATCAAAACTCTTGCTCATTGTTCACACCTCTTTAATTGTATTCTTTCTTTAATAGTATCATATAGTGGATGCTGCACATTCAAATAGATTATCTTTGTGCAGAAAACCTAACTATTATACTACCACCTAAGAAAAAATAGGTCAAGCAAAATGCGGAAACTGCTAAGCTGTTGACAAGGAGCTTCCGATATATATATGGGTTGGTTTGTTTTCTTGTAACAGAAGAACACATGATATGGGTAAAAAAATAATTTTTTTACTATATCTTGCGAAATGCAGTAGATTTTACAGGTGCTATATGATAAAATAAAACCAGCTATGTTTGGCATTGATAGAAGCCAGTTAGTACATATAAAGAGAATAATCCGGCGTGCCGGTATCGATAATCTGAAAGCGAAGTTTATGAGGTGAGGGACGATGAATAATAAGAATCAGAAAAAATCCAATATCAATCAGAGCAGACTCGTCAGAAAGCTGCTCAGTATAGGAAAGAAGCATAAGGCACTTGTATACCCGATGCTTGCACTTGTCGCGGTATGTAGTGTGTGTTCCTATTTTTACAGATGGGCCACAAGCAGCGGCAGGCGTGTTGTTGCGGCAGTGTTAGTTGGTGTACTTGTGTTGTCACAGTCTTATTTCATGACTTCATCAGCACATGGCAATGATCTGGTAGAAGAGGAAGAGCAGTTGATCGATACTTCTGCAATGGACGATGAGACAGAAGATACGGAAAGTCAGGATCTGATAGACAGTTCCGATACAGATGGGAAACAGACACAGCCGACTGAGGCAGATCCGTCAGACACTGTTGGAACCTCAACCGCAGCAGATCTGGAGGATGCAGATGATTTAAGACCGTCAGATGATACACAGGCTTCAGGGAAGGACGCCTCACCTGAGACAAAGGCAGATACTGATTCAGAAAGTCAGACACCGGTCAGCACAGACCGCTACGCAGGTACAAACAGTGGTACGATTACATCATGGAAGCTTCCAAGCGGAACAGAGAAGTCAAGGATTCTGCCGGCAGGCACATCTCTTGCGGATACCAAGAAGCTTCTGCCAAGTGTTCTGACCTGCAGCATTACAACACAGTCAAACCTGCAGGTAACACAGGATCTGAAGGTCACATGGGATTCATCTGACTGGGCAAATACGAATGCGAAGACCACGCATTTTAAGCCGACATTAAATGATGCTTCCAATTATATTACAAGTGGTCTGAATATTGATGATGTTACGATTACGATTGATTATCTGACGAAGTATACGATCAAGTTAAATTATACGGGAACCCTTACGGATGTGAAGTTTTTAACGGAATCCGGTGCTACAGGATACTACGGATATGATGGTATTTCTTATACCCTGCCCGGTGTTGACCGTGCCAAGGCAGATGGCAGCGGCAATTTTACATTTGCAGGATGGTATGATCAGAATGGACAGCTTGTCGGAGGAAAAGGCGAGTCGATGAGCCGTACCAATATAACAAGTCTGGAGCTGACGGCAAGATTCAGCGAAGCAGAGGTTACTTATATCGACGAGAAGCATACGACGGTATATGATTATCCGACGAAGGGAACCGCATACAATGTGACTAAGACGCCTGCCCAGGTGACAGGATATCATTTTGATGGCTGGTCGCTTGCGGGAAGAGGCATCATTACATCAGAGAATCCAAAGGTGTCAGACAGCATTGATGATATCACATTGACAGCAGTATGGTCACCGCTTCAGTATACGATCAATTATGATTCCAATTATGGAACAGGCAGTGGCTACGGTACGATGAATGGTGAGACACATACCTACGATAAGGCAGGAGAGAAGATTGCGGAATGTGCATATACGCGATATGGATATCGTTTTGCCGGATGGTCTGAGGATTCATCGGCAACTCCGGATAGCCCGGATCTGATTGCGGCTGGAACTGCAATTACAAATAAGATGATCGATCCACTTTATCAGGCCAACGGCAATGTGAATATGCCGCAGCTGCAGTTATATGCGGTATGGGAGCTGGTCAGGATTACATTTGATGACAATACAGTCAGCAAGACCGTGAATGCAACATATGGCACAGCGATGTCTGAGGAATTTGGTGTGACCAATGGTAAAACAACGAGTGGTAACTTCGGTGTTGCATTTAAGTCTGCATCCATGGACGGACAGTCCTGTACACCATCGGATTATATAGACGGATTTGGCATTACAGTACAGGATCAGAAGCTTGTGATCAGCGGCACACCGGTTAAGGTGTGGACAGACATGGTGATCACAGTGACAGTAGAGGATATTACTGCCGGTACATCTGATGATTTGAATGTAACGATTTCGGCGAATCCGAAGACTTTGAAGATTGCCAATATCACAGTGCCGAGTAAGGTGTATGACGGATCAAATAATCTGACACCGGAAGGCAGAGCCGGTGTGCAGGTGACATTGGATGGCATTTATGGGCAGGACGATGTTGCAGTCGATCTTGACAAGCTGAATATATATTACGGTTCAGCCAATGTAGGTGACAATGGAGTGACACTTGGCAATGTAGAATTAACAGGAGCAGCAAAGGACTATTATATCATTTCTGACATGACACCTCAGAGTGAGAGTGCAAGAATCACCAAGCGGCCATTGCATGTAACGCTTTCAGGTCTGATTACCAAATATGCAGGTGAAAAAGCTGCAGATCCATCCAGCATGGATTTTGCATTGGCATTTGCAGACGATGAGACAGAGGAGACAAAACAGCTGGTTGCCGGCGATGGTGGATTTGATAGGATCATGACGATCACCTATGATGTACCACAGGTGGATGAACAGAAGGTTTATGATATTCCGGTAACGATCATTTCTGACAATTATGATGTCAGCTGCGATGCCAGCTGCAAGCTTGAAGTCACACAGGATATAGCAAAGCTTGAGACCGGGGATGCGTCGGATAAGGGTAATTATTTGATATCCGGTACTTATAATGAAGATACACAGTGGTATACAGATAAAGTAACGATTACGCCATATTTACAGCATGGTGCGGACTATTATAATCAGATTCTTCTGGTAGGAGCACAGGAATGGACTTCTGCGATTGAGATTGACGATGACAGTGAATTAAATGGAAAAGAAATTCAGGTCATGATGAAGAACAGCAGAACAGGTGCTTATACGACAGATTCAGCAAAAATGACGATTCATGTGGATAGTCAGGCTCCAACGCTTGCCAATAAGAGCTTCAGTCCTGCCAGCAAGACATCCATACTGGAGAATATCGGTAATTTCTTTACATATGGTAACTTCTTTAAAGAATCAGTGGTGGCAACACTGACATTTGAAGATAACAAAAGTGGATGCGATACAATATATTACAGCATAAATGGTGCAGACTGGGATCAGCGTTCATTGGATGCTAATGGAAGTTGTAATATTACAATACCGCTGGGAACAAATAATCAAGTATTGTTTTATGTGACAGACAAGGCAGGCAATTCTTATGGAACACAGGATGCACCGGTCACATTGACAGGAACGGAAGATGGAACAGACTGGGTGATTGAAAACTCTGATCCACAGATTACAGGATATTACATAGCCAATATGGAAGGCGATAGAATTTCGAATCTTTCCAGTGGTGGATGGTACAATCAGCAGGTACAGGTAATTGCCCAGGTGAAGGAATCAGAGTCGGGCGTCCGGTATTCTGACTGGTATGTAAATGGTGAGGTAGAGCGGGTGACTGAGAATTCACTTGTAAGAAGTGATGATGATACAACGGTTGCGGTATCTTATCCATTTACCAAGAGCGGTGTGTATGATATTGGTATTGAAGTAGGAGATAATGCAAAGAATACATCAGGAAAGGCGGATCTGACCACAGTGCGTATCGACCTGGATGCACCTGAGATCCATTTGGATGAAAGCCAGATTCCGACAGACTGGTCAAAGGAAGCGGATATACACTTCACAGTTACAGATGATGTCAGTGGAATATACAGAGTGACGGTGATTCCACCAACAGGGGCATCATATGAGTTGTATCCAAATGACGATGATTCCTATACATTAAAGGCAACGCAGGAAGGTGTATATACAATTGTATCCAGAGACGAGGCCTACAATGAAACCTCTAAGGAGATTAAGCTGGATCACATTTCACAGACAGTACCGCAAAATGCGGTTGTAACATGGTCTCCTGAGAATCCGAATGGAAGCCAGGACTGGTATACGATCAAAACTGCTGCACAGATTGTGCCGGCAAATAGTACAACCGGAGTTCCGGTTACAACATATTATCGGTTGTGGAAGGGCAGTGCGGAACCTGCAGATGCAGTTGCGGTAGCAGATACTACAATGGTTACGATTCCGGAGGATGGCATATGGACACTCCGGGTATGGAGTGAGACGGCATCCGGTGTGAAGTGTGAAGGTGAATATGTAAAAACTGTAAAGGTGGATACAACAATTCCGGATGTATCTGTAACACAGGTTCGGGCGGATCTGACATCCCAGACGATCACTTTCCAGGTATCGGATGCAACGAGTGGTGTCAGCGTAGATCAGATCAAGGTCGTGAATGGTACAACGACCGTAGCGTCGCAGGTGACAGCTAAGAGTGATGGTAGTGGATATGAAGGAACCTTCACGGTTGCCAGTGCAGGTAATTATGTGATTCATGTGGCAGATATTGCAGGCAATGTTTCAGAATCTGCCGGGTATGCACCGATGACATTAAAGGTAAATGCAATTAAGGACATCACGGAACATTCAGCGACGATCAGCAGTGTGACCAGACGGGGAACTTATGCGGTAACGGCGGTAAAATATGAATATAAGAGAGCCGGAGATAGCGCTTATACAGAGATTACGCCTTATGTAGTAAAGGATGATAATGGAAACCTGACAGCTTCTTATTCTTTCCAGAATCTGGCAGCAAAGACCAAATATCAGTACAGGATCACAACAACATCAGCGATCGGAGAAGCTTTAAGCTACAGTGGAAGCTTCAAGACAGGCGGTGTGAGTGGTATCAGTATTACAGGTAAGGCGATCGATGCAAGTGATGCAAATGCAGATATTACAGTTACCTTACTAGAGGGAAATACAGTTTTAAAGACAGCAGTCATCAAGAGTGGTAATTCCTTTGTATTTGATAAGGTAGCAGATGGTAATTATAATATTACAGCTACAAACGGAATCACATCCAAGACGGTTTCCGTGAATGTATATAAGGGTAAGGTAATTGATCCATCAGGAGATATTCTGCTGACACTCAGAAATGGTATGAGTACTTCTGTTGTAATACAGGGAGCGAAAACCCCAAGCATATCAGTGTCAGGATTAGATGATATCTTCAATTATGATACGGTCAACTTTACCGAGGCTGATAAGAAATTTATTGCTGAGGGTGGTTCTGTCGAATTTAGATTGACAGCAAATTACAAGGCAGCCAGTGCGATATCGCAGAGTACATTGTCATCTATTTATAAGCTGATGAAAGATAATGAAAAGGTGAATATGTTTGTAGACTTTACCTTGACGAAGATTCGCACCTATGCATCCGGCGTTGTGGAGTCCAGAACACAGGTGGCCGAACTGGCAGGTGGTGTAACACTCAGAATCATTGTGCCGTTGTCGTCAAAGCTTGTCAAAGCACCGAAAAAGAGTTTGATCAGGGTACATAATGGAAAGGCATCGTTGTTAGCAGATCTGGATGCCAGTGCAAACAGCTTTACGATCGAGTCCAATCAGTTCTCGACATATGCATTGACTTACAAGCCGGCATCGAAGGACAGCCAGAAGGATCATGCATCCGATAATAAGTCAGATAAGAACAAGCATACATCTACAGCATCTAAGACAGATCAGGCGGCAAAGACTAACAGTAAGAAGTCACTGAGAGATTACAGTGCCTCTCCAAAGACCGGCGATGGCACACCGCTTGCAGGAGCTGCAGTGATCCTTTGTATGGCAGCGTGCGGTATCGTAATTCTGAAAAAGAAAAAAACACAGGCATGACATTTCCATGAATTGCCAATATATTTTCAAGGCAAATGAAGATAATACTTAGCAGAAGCAGTAATAAGTAATCAAGCTTATTACTGCTTTTACTATAAATTCATTTTTTTGGAGGTAATGTAAAATGGCAAGTTCAAATTCAAACATGGAAGTACCAAACGCAAAGGATGCAATGAACAAGTTCAAGATGGAAGTTGCTGCTGAGATGGGTGTAAACCTGAAGAATGGTTACAACGGAGACTTAACATCTGCACAGACTGGTTCTATTGGTGGCGAGATGGTAAGACAGATGATCAAGAAGCAGGAGCAGCAGATGTCTGGTAAGTAGATCTGACATGCAAGCATCTTTATTTGCAGATTCTGTTTTGGAAGGACCGGATTTTTCGGTCCTTCTTTGTGTATAAAAATGTGTCGAACGATTGTCATGAAACCGTTCGTTTAAAATGGATATTTTCCCTTTACATATTAGAAAATTCTTGCTATAATCTTTTAGTATGTGCGAAGAAATGTGTACAATCCGGAGATAACAGATGCATTTTGACTGATAAGAAAATGGATTGTGATCATGAGAGTAAGAAGATAAATACAAGGAGGATATGTAAAATGAGTTTTACAGTAGAGAAGTTAGAGAAGAATATGGCAAAGCTTACCATTACCGTGCCGGCAGAGGAGTTTACGAAGGCAACTACCCAGGCATACAACAAGCAGAAGGGTAAGATCAATGTACCTGGATTCCGCAAGGGTAAGGTGCCACAGGCATATTTAGAGAAGATGTATGGCCCGGAGATGTTCTATGAGGATGCTGCAAATATTTGTATTCAGGATGCATATCCTGAAGCTGCTGAGCAGAGTGATCTGGATATTGTATCGAGACCGGAGATTGATGCAACACAGATGGAGAAAGGTAAGGATTTCATCTTTACAGCTACCGTTGCAGTGAAGCCGGAGGTTACATTAGGTGATTACAAGGGTATCGAAGTAGATAAGGTTGAGGTAGAGGTAACAGATGCTGAGGTTGAGGAAGAACTCAAGAAGGCACAGATGCAGAACAGAAGAACCTCAGAGGTAACAGATCGTGCTGCACAGATGGGTGATACCGTTACGATCGACTTTGATGGATATGTAGACGGTGAGCGTTTTGAAGGCGGAAAGGCTGAGAATTATCAGTTAGAGCTGGGCTCTCATTCATTTATTGACAATTTTGAGGATCAGTTAGTAGGCAAGGCAATTGATGAGGATGTAGATGTGAATGTTACTTTCCCTGAGGATTATCATGCGGCTGATTTAGCAGGAAAGCCTGCATTGTTTAAGGTTAAGATCCACAAGATTCAGGCAAATGAGCTTCCGGAGCTGAACGATGAGTTTGCATCTGAGATTTCAGAGTTTGATACAATGGATGAGTATAAGGCGGATGTGAAGGCAAAGCTGTTAGAGAATAAGCAGAAAGAAGCTGACCGGGCAAAAGAGACAGCTGTTGTAGATGCAATCATTGATAAGGCACAGATGGAGATTCCTGCGCCAATGATCGAGAGCACAAAGGAGCAGATGTACAACGAGTTTGCTCAGAGAATCAGCTATCAGGGTCTGTCTATTGCACAGTACTTCCAGTTTACCGGCATGGATGAGCAGAGATTCTTAGAGTCTATGACACCGGAAGCTGAGCATAGAATTAAGTCCCGTCTTGTTTTAGAGGCAGTTGTTAAGGCAGAGAACATTGAGGCATCTGATGAAGAACTGAAGGAAGAATTAGATAAGATGGCTGCTATGTATCAGATGGAAGCTGATAAGCTTTCAGATATTATCGGTGAGAAAGAAAAGGAAGCAATCAAGCTCGATATTGCTGTACAGAAGGCAGTAGATTTTGTTGTTAAGGCATCTGTAGAGAAGTAAGATGCCATAAGGAGGGATATTATGAGTTTAGTACCATATGTCGTTGAGCAGACGAGTAAGGGCGAGCGTTCTTACGATATTTATTCGAGACTGTTAAAGGATCGTATCATATTTCTGGGTGAAGAAGTAAATGATACAACAGCCAGTCTTGTGATTGCACAGCTTCTGTTTTTGGAGTCAGAGGATCCATCCAAGGATATCAGCTTATATATCAACAGTCCGGGTGGCTCTGTGACAGCTGGAATGGGTATTTATGATACGATGCAGTATATTAAGTGCGATGTATCTACAATCTGTTGCGGAATGGCAGCCAGTATGGGTGCATTTCTGTTAGCAGGTGGTACGAAGGGAAAGAGATATGCACTGCCAAATGCTGAGATCATGATTCATCAGCCAATGGGTGGCATGCCAAGTGGCAGCCAGGCAAGTGATATGGAGATCACAACGAAGCATATTCTGCAGACAAAAAAGAAGTTAAATACACTACTTGCAGAGGCGACAGGCAAGCCGTACGAAGTGATTGAGAAGGATACAGACCGTGATAACTGGCTGACAGCAGCGGAAGCGGCAGAGTATGGATTAATCGATAGTGTGATTAAGAATCGTTAAGGAGATAATAGATGGCAAAGGGTATTGATGATAGAAAGCAGCTGAGATGTTCTTTCTGTAATAAGCCTCAGGATCAGGTGCGCAAGCTCATTGCTGGTCAGGATGTATATATTTGTGATGAGTGTATAGAGATATGTGCAGACATTATCGCAGATGAATTTGATAATGAGGAGACGGATTCAGAAATCAATCTTTTAAAGCCAAAGGAGATTAAGGAATTTCTTGATCAGTATGTGATTGGTCAGGAGCAGGCAAAGAAGATTCTTTCGGTTGCAGTATACAATCATTACAAGAGAGTCCTTTCAGGCAGAAATCTGGATGTTGAGCTTCAGAAAAGCAATATTATCATGCTTGGACCTACAGGATCAGGTAAGACCTATCTGGCACAGACACTGGCAAAGCTTTTGAATGTTCCGTTTGCAATTGCAGATGCGACGGCATTGACAGAAGCAGGATATGTCGGAGAGGATGTAGAGAACATTCTGCTCAAGCTGATTCAGGCCGCAGATTATGATGTGGATAAGGCAGAATATGGTATCATCTATATTGATGAGATTGATAAGATTACGAAGAAGTCAGAGAATGTATCAATCACAAGAGATGTGTCAGGCGAGGGTGTACAGCAGGCATTGCTGAAGATTATTGAGGGAACTGTTGCATCAGTGCCGCCGCAGGGTGGACGCAAGCATCCGCATCAGGAGTTTATCCAGATTGATACAACGAACATTCTGTTTATCTGTGGTGGAGCATTTGAAGGCTTGGAGAAGATCATAGAGAACCGGATCGGTACGAAATCTATGGGATTCAATGCAGATATTACAGAAAAGAGTAAGGAGAATGTTGGTGAACTCTTTAAGCAGGTGCTGCCACAGGATTATGTGAAGTTTGGCTTGATTCCGGAGTTTGTCGGCAGACTGCCGATCACAGCGACATTAGATCTGCTGGATGAGGATGCATTGGTACGGATTCTGACAGAACCAAAGAGTGCCATTTGCAAGCAGTATCAGAAGCTGTTTGAGATGGACGGTGTTCAGCTTGTATTTGAAGATGATGCACTGAGAGCCATTGCGAAGCTTGCAATGGAACGAAAGACCGGTGCAAGAGGACTTCGGTCTATCATTGAGAATGTAGTGATGGATCTGATGTACAATATTCCATCAGACGATACGGTTACCAAGGTAACAATTACTCGCGAGATGGTTGAAGATGGTGCAGATGCTTTGATTGAAAGAGCCTAATGATAATGATTGAATCATAATAAAAAGGGACCAAACCACAATAGGGCAAGGTCCCTTTTTAATCGAATGACGGAGGAACATTTCATGGATGAGAATAAGGAAATATTTTTAAGAATGCCATTGGTCGTGCTCCATGAGATTACTGTCCTTCCTATGACGACAGTACATTTTAATGTGAGCAAAAAGGCGACAATTCAGGCGATGCATGCAGCGATGCGTGCAGGAGAAGAGATTTTTATCGTGACTTCCAAAAAAGAAGAGTGGAAGGATCAAAAAGATCTGTATCCATATGGTGTTGTCGGGATGATCAAACAGATCATGAAACTTTCACCGGACAGGATCAGTGTACGGATTGAGACAAACCATAAGGGAACCTTTTCGCTGGTTGAAGATCAGACAGAATATCCGATGGTAAATGTAGAGTTGAATATGGATCAGGATCATTCATTAAGTGCGCAGGAGCAGGCGGCGTATCTTCAGGTGATCAAGCATATCCTGGAGGATCAGGAAAAATCACTGGATCAGTCTAACCGGTATCTGTACAATAAGATCATGGAAATGAACAATATAGAAGAGATCATATATACCATGTGTGATTTTCTTTCGCTCGATTATAAACAGAAGCAGATTATTTTGCAGCAGCCGGATCGGAAGTTGATGGCGGAGACATTCATTTCTATGATGCAGTATGAACTTGAGGTTGGCAGAGTCCGAAATGAGCTTGCTTCAAAATTACGGGAGGAAATGTCACAAAAGCAGCGGCAGGCAATTTTGCAGGAAGAATGCAGAATGATCCGGAAGGAACTGGGTGATGGAGATGATGAAGATGAGGTGGAAGAATATAAAAAACGCCTGGATCACCTGCATTGTCCGGATGAAGTCCGCAAGCAGCTTGAACGGGAGATCAGACGGTTTTCGAGAACCTCAGCGGCGTCTTCGGAGAGTGCGGTACTGCGTACATATATTGATACGCTTTTAGCATATCCATGGGGAAAGTATTCGAAGCTTTGTACAAAACTGTCTCATGCAATTGATGTATTGGAGGCAGATCATTACGGCCTGACAAAGGTAAAAGAACGGGTGATCGATACCTTGGCGGTGCAGATGTTGTCTGATGATATCAAAGCTCCGATCATCTGTCTGGTAGGTCCGCCGGGAACAGGTAAAACCTCGATTGCACGGTCGATTGCGAGTGCAACGGGAAGAAAATACGAAAGAATATGTCTTGGTGGTGTACACGACGAAGCAGAGCTCAGGGGACATCGTAAGACTTATGTAGGAGCGATGCCCGGCAGAATTGCCACAGCTATGATGCACGCAGATACAGAGAATCCGCTGTTATTGTTAGATGAGGTAGATAAGATTGGAAAAGATTATAAAGGCGATGCATCAGCCGCATTGTTAGAGATCCTGGATAGTGAGCAGAATGGACATTTTGTGGATCATTATTTTGAGGTTCCGGTGGATTTAAGTCAGGTTCTGTTCATAGCCACGGCAAATGATGCATCTGCGATCCCGAGACCTTTGCTAGATCGGATGGAATTGATAGAGATTAACAGCTATACTGCAAATGAAAAGATGCATATTGCAAAAGAGTATCTGATTACGAAGCAGATCCGGAAAAATGGTCTGACAAAAAGGCAGTTTAAAATAGAGGATGATGCAATGGAAACGCTGATAGCCAGATATACACGAGAAGCCGGTGTGAGAACATTGGAGCGTATGATCGGTAAGTTGTGTCAGAAGGCTGCCCGTAAGATTGTATTGGGGGAGTCTAAGACACTTCGTGTTAAGGCATCCATGTTGAAGGATCTGTTGGGACAGGAGAAATATCCGCAGGAAATGCTGCAGCTGGAGGATAAGGTAGGCAGTGTGACAGGTCTTGCGTGGACATCTGTAGGTGGAGATACGCTGGAGATCGAAGTGAATCTGTTAGATGGCAAGGGAATGCTGACCCTGACCGGTAATCTTGGAGATGTGATGAAGGAGTCGGCAGAACTGGCGGTCAGTTATGTACGAGGGTATATGGATTGTCAGAGAAAACTTAAAAAGCAGATGCAAAAAGAACAGGCCGATATAGACAGTCTTCCAAGCGTTTGTGGCCGACATTTCTTTGAGCAGCATGATATACACATTCATGTACCGGAGGGCGCAACGCCAAAAGATGGTCCGTCAGCCGGTGTTACGATGGTAACGGCATTGTATTCTGCGGTAACAAAGATTCCGGTTCGTGGCGATATTGCAATGACAGGAGAGATTACACTGCGTGGCAGGGTGCTGCCAATCGGCGGATTAAAAGAAAAGCTGCTTGCTGCAAAACAGGCCGGCAAAACAGAGGTGATCGTTCCGGACCGCAACAGACCGGCTGTCGAGGAGATCGATCATGAGATTTTAGATGGTCTTACGATTACATACGCCAATACGATTGAGGATGTATGGCACCATGCTCTCCGGGCAGAGAATACGGGATCAAAGCAGCTATAGTATGATATTGGTAGGACGGAAAGGAATACAATATGAAGATTAAGAGTGTAGAATTAGAAACCGTATGCGGTATTACAAGCAAGCTGCCGGACAATGATCTGCCGGAGATTGCCTTTGCAGGAAAGTCTAATGTTGGTAAATCATCCCTGATCAATGCATTGATGAATAGAAAATCACTGGCTCGTACATCATCCCAGCCGGGAAAGACACAGACAATCAATTTCTATAATATCAATAAAGAATTATATTTTGTAGATCTGCCGGGATATGGATTTGCGAAAGTATCAGCACAGGTTCGGGAAAAATGGGGCAGAATGATAGAAAAATATCTTCAGACTTCAAAACAGCTGAAACTGGTATTCTTACTGGTCGATATTCGACATGACCCGTCTGTGAATGATAAGATGATGTATGACTGGGTGATCGCAAATGGATATCGTCCGGTTATCATTGCGACCAAAATGGATAAAATTAAAAGAAGCCAGCTTCAAAAGCAGATCAAAGCAGTGAAGACAGGCTTACAGATGGACAGTGATGGAATCGTGATTCCGTTCTCTGCTCAGACAAAGCAGGGCAGAGATGAAATTACGAATCTGATTCTTCAAACCATAGGTTCTGAAGAAGATATTGATAAGTAGCAGTGCTTTTTTCAGGCCAGGCATCGCAGATTGCGATGGCCTGGCTTTTTGATGTTACATTCATTTTAAGCTCCAGTACGGTGTCGCTGCGGTCATTAATGGTACATACAACTGTATATTCCCCGCGGGATGTTGGATAATAATCCGCCTGCAGCTCAACTTCATTTTTCAAGTTGATCTTTTCTTCCTCGAAGAATTTCAAAATGTCCTGCTTGATCCCTTCAGAGAGCTTGTTCTCAAAGAAAGCAAGAGCCTCACGACCCTCAGGGGTAGATTGGTAATGAGAGGTGTTCCGTATCATGGTAGAAGAAATAAATCCGTCATCTATCAGTTGATGGAGAGCCTCCTGCAGATTGAAAAAATTAGTATAGCCACGATCAATGATAAACTGTGAAAGCTGCGCATTGGTCAGTGGAAAATCTACTCGGTCGAGCATATATAAGATAATTAACTTGTAAAGTATTAATCCGTTACTTGTCATGGCGGCTCCTTCGCATGATTTATCGAATGTGATCCTTGACTGCCTGACTGACAACATCAGCAACGCGTGGATCAAATGGCTGTGGCATAATGCAGTCGGCAGAGAGTTCCTCATCAGAAACAAGTCCTGCGATCGCATTGGCAGCAGCGAGTTTCATTTCTTCGGTAATCTGTTTTGCACGACCATCTAAAGCTCCCTTGAAAATACCGGGAAACGCAACTACATTGTTGACCTGATTCGGAAAATCACTACGACCGGTTCCGACAATCAATGCACCTGCAGCTTTGGCAACATCAGGCATGATCTCCGGCGTAGGATTGGCCATTGCAAATAAGATTGCATCTTTGTTCATTGATTTCACCATTTCAGGTGTCACGATATTTGGAGCAGAAACACCAACAAAAATGTCGGCACCATGCATGGCATCTGCTAAGGTTCCTGTCTTCTTCTCGAGGTTTGTGACCTTGCACATTTCCTTTTGCATCCAGTTCAGATCTTTGCTCTGGTCACTGACAATACCGTTGATATCACAGAGTGTAACATCAGGAAAACCATATGTCAGCAACAGCTTGCAGATTGCGATGCCTGCAGAACCGGCACCGTTGATGACAACCTTGCAGTCCTCTTTTTGCTTACCGGCAACTTTCAGACCATTGATAATACCTGCTAATACAACGATGGCAGTGCCATGCTGATCATCATGGAAGACAGGGATATCAAGAGCTTCCTTCAAACGTTCTTCAATTTCAAAACAACGAGGGGCAGATATATCTTCTAAGTTGATACCGCCAAATGCCGGTGCAATATTGATCACGGTTTTAATGATCTCTTCGGTGTCCTGTGTATCAAGACAGATCGGAAATGCATTGACCCCGCCAAATTCCTTAAATAATACAGCCTTGCCCTCCATGACAGGCATAGCAGCTTCCGGACCGATGTTTCCAAGACCTAATACAGCACTACCGTCTGAGACAACAGCTACCGTGTTGGATTTGATTGTATATTGATAGACAGCTTCTTTGTCCTTGGCAATGACACGGCAAGGTTCTGCAACACCCGGTGTATATGCGATTGCCAGATCCTCTCTGGATTTCACAGTACATTTCGGCTCTGTTGAAATCTTACCATTCCATTCTGCATGCAGCTTTAGTGCCTTTTCATAATTATCCATGATGTTATCCTCACAATTCTTATTAATAGGTGATGTGTTGTATAATTGCACATACATATATATCATATCACCAGCAGTAGGGAATCGCAAGAAAAACATGGTAGACTTTTTAATTTCATTATGATATACTGATTGAGACAAGGTACATATCAAATGTACATAGATATGTCATTATCTAGTAATATATCTACAGATCAGATAGTAGTCGCTATTAAACATTCCGATGATAGAATATACAGATTAGAATGGAGATTTTTATGGATTATCAAAGTATGAAGCTGCCGGAGCTTAAGGCTTTGGCAAAGGAGAGGTCTATTGCTGTGACCGGACTTAAAAAGCAGGAGGTCATTGAACAGTTGACTTCATATGATGAGACACATGCAAAGCCGAAGCAGATACGCAGGGAACAGACACAGGAATCGCATCGTTCGCAGTCAGCAGGTGCCAAAACAGATATGCATCGTTCACAGTCAAGAGGTACTTATACGAAGGCTGCATCCAACAGAGACAAGCGTGAACAGAGCGGATATCATGTCAGAACAGTAGAGTTTCAGGCTGCACACAGACTTCCTGGAACAGAGGACAAAAAAGAGGGTGTAGAGGACACTGCAGTAGGATACCATGCCAAACCGGCTGAGTCTTCACAGGCAGAGACACCTGCAAGAAGAAATGAGCCGATCCGGACAGATGGTACAGATCCGTTGGATAGCGGAGAGATTGCACATGGCATATTAGAGGTGATTGCAGACGGATATGGATTCATTCGAAGTGACAATTATCTGTCAGGAGATAATGATATCTATGTTTCGGTTTCCCACATTAAGAATCATGGCTTAAAGACAGGCGATATTATTACAGGTGCTTTGCGCGTCAAACAGAATAATGGTCAGAAGGAGAAATTCAGGGCACTCCTTTATGTGAAGGAGGTGAATGGATTTCCGGTGGAGCAGATCAAGAATCGTGTGCCATTCGAGAAGCTGACACCGATCTTCCCGAATGAGCGGATCAATCTGGAAAATGCACATTCCCATACGATACCGATGCGTATTATGGATCTGATCGCACCGATCGGAAAGGGTCAGCGAGGCATGATCGTATCCCAGCCAAAGACCGGTAAGACAACACTGTTAAAGCAGGTTGCGATCAGCATCAGCCGCAACTATCCGGATATGCATCTGATCGTACTTTTGATCGATGAGAGACCGGAGGAAGTTACCGATATCAGAGAGTCCATTGCCGGTGATAATGTTGAGGTGATATACTCTACATTTGATGAGCTGCCGGATAATCATAAGCGTGTATCGGAGATGGTGTTGGAGCGTGCGAAGCGTTTGGTAGAACAGAAACAGGATGTTGTGATCTTGTTAGACAGTATTACGAGACTGGCACGTGCATACAACCTTACCGTTCCACCGAGTGGACGAACCCTGACAGGTGGTCTTGATCCTGCAGCACTGCATATGCCGAAGAAATTTTTCGGAGCAGCCAGAAATATGCGGGAGGGCGGAAGCCTTACAATCCTTGCGACCGCTTTGGTTGAGACAGGATCCAAGATGGATGATGTGGTATTTGAGGAATTTAAGGGAACCGGCAATATGGAGCTTGTGTTAGACAGAAAGCTTTCAGAGAAGCGTATTTTTCCGGCCTTTTCCCTTGCGAAGTCCAGCACGAGACGAGATGATCTGCTGCTCACCAAGGAGGAGCAGGAGGCTGTATATGCGATCCGTAAGGAGCTTGCGGGACAAAAGAGTGAAGAAGCAACAGAAGAGATCTTGAAGCTGTTTCTTCGGACGAAGGATAATGCCGAGTTTGTGAAGCTGATACACAGTTCTTTAATTGCAAGAAAGAACTAATTTGATCAATAAAATTCAAATTAAAGCTTGCATATCATGTTTACATATGTTAGAATTTAGAAGTTGTTTGTATAAGGCGGCAGAACAGCAATGTTATTGTCTTATAGAGATTATGCACAGAAAGGTGAAGTTATTATGAGAGAAGGAATCCATCCAGATTATTATCAGGCAAAGGTTACCTGTAACTGTGGTAATGAGTTTGTAACAGGATCTACAAAGAAGGAGATTCATGTAGAGATCTGTTCTAAGTGTCATTCATTCTACACAGGTCAGCAGAAGGCAGCTCAGGCTCGTGGACGTATTGAGCAGTTCAATCGTAAGTACGGCGTGGCTCAATAGAGATTGGATAAGTAGGTTGGGGTTGCAAGACTTCAACCTATTTTTCATTTTAAGGAGAATATCATGAAGAGAGTACGAATTGGCGGACAGGCAGTCTTAGAAGGTGTTATGATGCGGAATTTTGATCATTACGCGATTGCTATCAGGAAGCCGGATCATACAATAGATGTGAAGGTGGAAGAATATATTCCGCTCGGAGAGAAGATTTCTTTTTTCAAGATCCCATTTATCCGGGGGATTTTCAGCTTTGTGGAGTCATTGATCATAGGGATGCGCACTCTGACATATTCAGCAGAGTTTTATGAGGAAGAGGAAGAAGAGAGTAAGGCAGATCAGGTAGTGAAGGCTGTATTTAAGGATAAGGCAGAATCTGTGTTGACAGGACTGACGGTTATCATTGCCATTGCGATCGCGATAGGATTGTTTATGTTGCTGCCTGCATGGATTGTACAGTTTTTGGAAAAGCTGATACCGAATCACTATATATTGGCAGTGATCGAGGGGATTATCAGATTATTGATCTTCCTGATTTATGTTGTGTTGATATCGAAGATGGAGGATATCAAGCGTACTTTTATGTATCACGGAGCAGAACATAAGACGATCAATTGTTTAGAGGCAGGAGATCCATTGACACCGGAGAATGTATTGAAGCATTCAAGATATCATAAGCGTTGCGGTACCAGTTTCATATTTGTTGTATTGATCATATCGATTATTGTATTTATGTTTATAGATACACCTTCTACAGCAATGCGTATGTTGTACAGAGTATTGCTGGTTCCGGTGATTGCAGGTATTTCATATGAATTTATTATGCTGGCAGGCAGAAGTGATTCTAAGATTATGAATGCGCTTTCGAAGCCGGGGATGTGGGTACAGAGACTCACTACGAAGGAACCGGATTATGGTATGGCAGAGGTTGCCATTGCATCTGTAGAGGCCGTACTTGACTGGAGAGCCTATCTTGAGGCGATGCATAACGGGGAACTGGAAGATTAGTGTATGGAGAGCATAGATTATGACGATTCAGGAGTGTATCCGGTATGGTCAGAACAGACTGATGGCCGCCGGCATTGAAAATGCATCGAATGAGGCAAGATACCTGTTAGAGGACACCTTGTCAGTGGACAGAAGCTATTTATTTGTACATGATAGGGATGAAGTATCAGATGAACATGTTGCACAGTATCGGAATTGGATAGAAAGAAGATGTGCACATGAGCCGATGCAGTATATTACAGGCTGGCAGGAATTTATGGGATTGCCGTTTTATGTGAATGAACATGTCCTGATTCCGAGACAGGATACGGAGGTATTGGTCGAAGAAGCAATGAAGAGATTGATGCCGGGTATGCAGGTATTGGATTTGTGTTGTGGATCCGGATGCATTGGTATCAGTCTGGTGAAACTTTCCTGTGTGGAGGCAGTGCTGGCAGATATTTCGACGGACGCTCTTAAGGTAGCGGCGAAGAATGCACAGAAGCTGTTAGAGAGAAGCCAGCCTAAGATCATACAGACAGACTTGTTTTCAGAGATAGCAGGCCGTTTTGATATGATTGTATCGAATCCGCCGTATATCAGAAGTGATGTGATTGCCACACTGATGGAAGAGGTAAAGGAGTATGAGCCGGTTTTGGCATTAGATGGCAGAGAGGATGGCTTATATTTTTATAGAGAGATTGCCGGACAGGCAGGAGGGTATTTAAGAGATGGCGGCTATTTGTTATTTGAAATTGGATATGATCAAGGTGATGACCTCAGGAAGATACTTGTAGAGGAAGGATATGAGGAGATTCAGATCATAAAGGATCTGGCAGGACTTGACAGAGTAGCGATTGCCAGATACAGTAGCAGATAGGATATGAGAGAATATTACATGGAGGAACAGACATGTTTGATAAGTTAGAAGATTTAGTAGCCAGATACGAGGTTGTGATGGAGTCACTCAATGATCCGGATGTGATCAATGACCAGAATCAGTATAGAGAGCTGATGAAGGAACAGAGTAATCTGGCTCCGATCGTAGAGAAATATCAGGAATATAAGACGGCAAAAGAGACAGTTGATGACAGTCTTGCGATGCTTGAGGAAGAGAATGATGAGGAAATGCGTGAAATGCTGAAGGAAGAGCTCAACGAGGCTAAGGCTACGGTAGAAGCTTGTGAGCAGGCATTAAAGGTATTGTTGCTTCCAAAGGATCCTAACGATGATAAAAATGTAATTGTGGAGATCCGTGCCGGTGCAGGTGGGGATGAGGCTGCATTATTTGCTGCAGAAATATATAGAATGTATGTGCATTATGCAGAGAGCAAGCATTGGAAGGTTGAGACATTAGAAGTGGAAGAGATTGGAATTGGCGGCATGAAGTCCGTATCCTTTATGGTATCCGGTAAGGGAGCGTATTCCGTTTTGAAATATGAGAGTGGTGTACATCGTGTACAGCGTGTGCCGGAGACAGAGTCCGGTGGACGAATCCATACCTCTACGATCAGTGTGGCTGTTCTACCGGAAGCGGAAGAGGTGGAAGTAGAGATTGATGAGAAGGATATCCGTATTGATGTCATGAGAGCATCCGGTAATGGTGGTCAGTGTGTCAATACAACGGATTCTGCGGTGCGTCTGACACATTATCCGACAGGTATTGTGGTGTATTCACAGACAGAAAAGTCTCAGCTTCAGAACAAAGCAAAAGCATTTGCACTTCTGCGTGCGAAGTTATATGATATTGAACAGCAGAAGGCACATGATGCAGAAGCCGATCTTCGTAAGAGTCAGGTTGGTACCGGAGATCGATCAGAGAAGATCAGAACCTATAACTTCCCGCAGGGACGCGTGACTGATCATAGGATCGGACTGACATTATATAAGCTTGATAAGATCATGAACGGAGATATTCAGGAGATTATTGATGCATGTATTGCAGCAGACCAGGCGGCGAAATTGGCCAAAATGAATGAAGAGTAGACCCGCAGGGGAAATAAATAAAATGCGGAGAATGTCATATGGCATTCTCCGCATTTTGCTGTTTATATGGCAGCCTCTCCCCAATACTTTTCAATTGCATCTTTATGAAGTCCTTCGCCGATCACAATGAGAATTGCCTGTCCATGATCAATGGATTCGATCACGGTACCCTGATGATTTGCGTTGACGCAGATCCATTTACCATCCGCAAGTTGTTGGAAACCTTTGATCCGGAATACCCGGCCACAGGCAGGATCCTTCAAGATCTGAGGGCATGTCTTCTCAAGGAATTCCCTTGTAAAATTCTTATTCATAAAGTAAATACTGTCATATGTTTCACGATCATCAAACCATAGCTTTGTATAGTCTGCGGTGTGGTAACCGCAGGACAGGATCTGCCGAAAGTCAGTATCAGTCAGCAAAGACCAGTCCTTTGAGATAGAGATCCCATCAAGATCGCGTTCGCAATGAAGCTTTGTAAGCTGTTCTTTTACATAATTCTGTGTGCGTGCAAACTGTTCAGGTGGTGTCTCTTGCACGCGGCTGTAGAGTATCACACCGGCCTGTGCCGCCTGAGATCCCAGAAGGTATGCGGAAGCTTCAGAAAGATTGGTATCAAGCGTTGCATCGATGATCGTAATGACATTTCCGGGAATGTACCAGCGTTCTAAGGGGTCTTCGTGTAAAATATCAAAGAATTCATCCATATCAAAGATTCCGGAAGGCTCTACGATCACACGATCATATCCACACATCCCCATGGCGATCAGTTTGGTCTTGAAACGCCTTCTGTGGCAGTCAGCATCGCAGCCGCCTGCCACCATCTCCAGTGAGCAATGTTCTCCAAGAATATCCTGAAGCAGCATTGCGTCTACATTCACTGCACCAAAATCATTTTCCAGAATGCCGACATTGAGTCCCTGGCTTATCAGATAAGATGCATAGCGTTTGATAAAAGTTGTCTTGCCGGAACCTAAAAAACCGGTAATGAGATCAATCTGAATCATAGTCGTTACTTTGTACCGAAGATACGGTCGCCGGCATCTCCAAGCCCCGGACAGATATAAGCATTTTCATTCAGCTCGCGATCAATATGTCCAACATAAAGCTGAATATCAGGATGTGCCTTCATCAGACGATCAATACCTGTAGGAGCTGCGATAATAGACATGAATTTGATCTTTTTGCCACCGTGCTGTTTGATAAAATCAACGGCAGCAACAGCAGAACCGCCGGTTGCAAGCATTGGATCTGTGACCACGATCAGACGCTCATCAATCGGATCAGGCAGCTTGCAGTAGTATTCATGTGGTTCATGTGTTGTTTCATCCCGATAGAGACCAATATGTCCAATCTTGGCGGTCGGAACCAGTGCCTGTATACCGGAAACCATGCCCAGTCCTGCACGCAGGATCGGAACGATTGCCAGATTACGACCGGAAACCATAGGTGTCATACATTTTTCAATCGGAGTTTCAACTTCGACATCCTGAAGAGGAAGATCCTTTAATGCTTCATATCCCATCAGCATGGCAATCTCTTCCACAAGTGCACGGAATTCGGCGGTACCGGTATTCTTGTCTCTCAGGCGTGAGATCTTGTGCTGGATCAATGGGTGTGCGAGTTCAATAACGTTATTCATGTAACAACCTCCTAAATAAATGCAGCATATACTGCAAAATAAATGAATTATAAATCTGTGTTCTGTGGGTTCATGCCTAATCCGCGGCTGACATCACCGATTTCATTTGCGCCGAACTCGTAGTCATTGCCCGGCAGAATGGCATTTAAAAGAATACCGCCGATCGATGCGATTGCAAGACTGGTCAGCGTAACAGATGCATCTCCAATCTGGAATGTCAGACCATTTGTGAAACCAAGTCCACATACCAGGATGACAGCGGCAATGATCAGATTTCTTGACTTGGTGAAATCAACCTTGTTCTCCACAATGTTGCGGACACCAATAGCAGAAATCATACCATACAGGATAAAGCTGACACCGCCAACGATTGCAGATGGCATAGAGCCAATAATTTCGGACATCTTAGGGATGAAGCTTAAAATAATGGCAAATACAGCTGCAAGACGGATGACTCTGGGATCATGAACATGGCTTAATTCCAAAACACCGGTGTTTTCACCGTATGTGGTGTTGGCCGGACCGCCAAATAATGCGGAGAGAGAAGTTGCAAGTCCATCACCGATCAATGTACGGTGAAGTCCCGGATCCTCTACAAAATTCTCACCAACAGTTGCAGAGATCGCACAGATATCACCAACATGCTCCATCATAGAAGCGATTGCAATCGGTGCCATGGCAAGAATCGCTGTCAGATCAAACTTGCAGATCGTGAATGGTGGAAGTCCGATCATGCTTGCATTTGCAACACCCTGAAAGTTCAGAATTGCAGAACCATCTGCATTGGTAAAGCCGCATGCGTTCAGAATCAATGCCAGTGCATACGAAATGACAACACCCATCAGGATCGGGATGATCTTGAACATACCTTTACCCCAGATATTGAAGATCACAACCACTGCAAATGCGACAATGGCAAGCAGCCAGTTTGTAGAGGCGTTGTTGATCGCAGACGGAGCCAGTCCAAGACCGATACAGATGATGATAGGTCCGGTTACGATAGGTGGCAGAAAGTGCATAACGCGTTTTACGCCAACAAGTTTCACGATCAGGGCAAGTATCAGATATAACAGTCCGGCTACGACGATACCGCCGCATGCATATGGAAGCTTTTCACCCATTGTCATATCCGCAAAAATGCCGGAATCCAATTTTGATACAGCTTCAAAACCGCCAAGAAATGCAAAGGAGGAACCTAAGAAGGCAGGCACCTTAAACTTTGTACATAAGTGGAAAAACAGTGTGCCAAGACCGGCACAGATTAAGGTTACCTGAATGGATAAACCCTCTCCGTTAAAATAGCCATTTACCAGGATCGGTACTAAGATCGTAGCACCAAACATGGCAAACATGTGTTGCAGCCCCAGTAATAGCATCTTGGGAATGCCAAGAGTACGGGCATCTTTGATTGCTTCGTTTTGATTGTTCATTGAAATCCTCCTCTGAAATGTATTTATTCTTATCCATTATATACAGTTAAAAATAGATGGTCAACAAGAAAAAAATACATTATAATACCATGTGAAGATGGAGGAAAAGGTATGCAGTTATACGAACAATTGAAGTTGCATTTTACAATTCCGGATGCATATACATCTTGGAAAGATTATCGGAATCTGCTGACTGACAGGCTGATTCGTATGGCAGATGAGGAGGAGTTGACCATTGACCGCCTGAAAAAGAAAATGACGGTGTGTGTTTCGCACAAGCCAACACTGGCAATACTGGGGGCCGGACGGATGGATGATTTGGATCTGGCAGCGATACGACCTTATTTTTCAAAGATTACAATGGTAGATCAGGACCGGAATGCCATGGAAGAGGCATTGGACAGATATGGAATGACAAAAGATCCGGATATTGTGCTGGAGAAAGCATCTTTTACAGGTATAGGGGAACCGGAATATGCAGCTTTCTGTCAGAGCCTTGAGACCTATATCAGTGAAACAGATCATATGATTTCTGTACCTGAGTTGGATATGCATTGTATTGCACTGATGCAGGAGATCCTGCAAGATACGATGACAGCGGCATGGAATCGAAAGACATATGATTATATCTGGTGTGTGGGAGTGCACAGCCAGTTGTATGCAATGCCTGCATACATATATAGATATATGTGGAAACAATTGGAGCAGGACAACAGACTGGAGCCGGTATGGCAGCATATGCAGCCGGAAGAGAGTGCATTTATGGAATATCTCAGGGAACAGAATGCCGGCCGGATCCATGTTTTACATGATGAAATACTGTGTGCAGCGAAACATGCAGTGGTGATAGGTTGTGAAGTTGGCAGATGTGAACATCCATATGCAGGTGTGATCGAAAATCCTGAGTTGCCGGCCACTGATGAGCAGACCATTGAAGGCAGCCGGCAATGTATGGCAGATATTGACAGCCGAAGGCTCGATGTTCACAACGCCATGTTGTGCTGGCCGTTTTATCGTGTGGGAAATGTTTATTATGATATGCTGCTTCGGGAGATATTTCCCGGATAAATATAAAAAAAGAACCCATGTTGCACATAAAAGGGGGAGGAGTGTGTTACATGGGTTCTATTCTTTTGGTCCAGAGCCGGTACAAGCTAGTCACAAGTACCGGCTCTATGTACTTTCGTACTATATCACTGATTATGAGGAGGTGTGATATGCTAGAGTCAATCCTGTGATCAACTCTATGCTCATACTATACCGAATAAATGTGACCATTGTTTGTCCTGTTTTTAAAGAAATTCTTAACGAAATCTGAAGAAAGTTAAAAAAGGGTCCGATCCGATAATAATTTCATGTAAATATCCAGAAACCGCAGGTAATCCTCATAGTCGAAATGGGATTCTGTGAATGTGTTGATGCATGAAGCATCCGGTGAAGTATTATAATAGCTCATAACCTTTTTGACATAATCCTGTGTCTCTTTAAATGGTGGGATGCCATTGTATTTAGCAACATTACCACTGCCGGCATTGTAGGCGGCAAGTGCCAGCTGGGTGTTGCCATCGTATTTTTTCAGAAGCCCCGAAATCAGTTTGGCACCGCCCATAATATTCTGTTCCGGATCCATTACATCAGACACGCCAAGGGCCTTGGCTGTGGATGGCATCAGCTGCATGACACCGGCAGCCCCTGCTTTCGACACGACATCTGTTTGGAAATTGGATTCCTGACGGGCGATTGCCTTCAGCAGATTCACATCAACCTGGTAGGTTGCTGCCGCTTTTTCAAAAATGGAATCTAAGGATGTGTTTTTGGAACCCATAGATTCTGATAATGTATTCTGAAATCCGGACACCGTGGATGCCTTCCTGGTATCTGTTGATTGTGTATGGCTCTGTACTGCACGAGCAGTCTCCTGTATCTGTTGTATATTCATAAAGAACCCTCCCAACTTTATGGTTCGATGTTTGCTTTCGCATGATTACAATGTTCATTTTTATCATAGCCGATTAGAAAATGATATGCAATATATAAATGAAATAAATAGACAGCATATTCATTTTAGTGTATAATTTACTTAATTATGTTGTTTGGCAACGATGGAGAAGGAGTTTAGCAAATGAGAGGTTTAGAGACCAATGTAAGAAGACTGCGAAAGCAGGTGTTTGTAGAGGTGGCAAGAGTTGCGTATACCTCTAAGAATATCATAGATGATATTGAGGCAATTCCGTATGCGATCACGCCGGGAGATACACCGGAGTATACAGATAGTATCTATAGAGAGCGTGCGATATCGAGAGAGCGTGTCAGACTGGCAATGGGCATGTCACTGCGTCCGGCCAATAAACCGGTGCATCTGACACAGGGGATTGAGATGAGTGATATTGCAGAGAAGTATTATGAGCCGCCGCTTATGCAGGTGATTCCGTCTGCATGTAACGCCTGCGAAGCGAATATGTATGAGGTCAGTAATCAGTGTAAGGGTTGTGTGGCACATCCATGTAGCGAGGTATGTCCGATGCATGCGATTTCTATGGTGAATGGACGCTCTTATATTGATCAGGACAAATGTATCAAATGTGGAAAATGCAAGCAGAACTGCGCATATGATGCGATTTCGCACAAGCGAAGACCATGTGCGGATGCGTGTGGTGTTGGTGCGATCGAAAGTGATGAATTAGGCCGTGCCAAGATTAACGAGGACAAATGCGTGTCCTGCGGAATGTGTATGGTGAATTGCCCATTTGGTGCAATTGCGGACAAGTCTCAGATTTTCCAGCTGATCCGTGCGATGCAGGCAGGTAAGAAGGTGGTTGCGGCTGTAGCACCGGCGATCATCGGACAGTTTGGAGAGTATGCAACACCGGATAAGATCAAGGCTGCGCTTTTGAAGCTTGGTTTTGCAGATGTATATGAGGTGGCAATGGGTGCGGATGCGGGATGCATCGCGGAAGCACATCATTATGTAGATGAGGTTGTGAATGGAGATCTGCCATTTCTTCTGACATCCTGTTGTCCATCGTGGGCGATGCTTGCAAAGAAGTATTTTCCGGAGACGATCGACAAGATTTCCAATGCATTGACACCGATGGTGGCCACTGCGAGAATGATCAAAGAAAAGGATCCGGAGGCGTCGGTTGTATTTATCGGTCCATGTGCTGCTAAGAAGCTGGAGGCATCGAGAAGAACTGTTCGATCTGATGTAGATTTTGTCATTACCTTTGAAGAGTTAGATGCCATGTTTATTGCGAGAGACATTGAATTTGACGATTTCAGACAGGGCATTGCCATGGAAGATGCGACAGGTGCCGGCCGAGGGTATGCGGTTGCCGGTGGTGTTGCTGAGGCTGTGACAGCATGTCTGAAGGAATACTACCCGGATGTTGAAGTCAAGGTGGAGCATGCAGAAGGACTGGCAGAATGTCGGAAGATGCTGATGCTTGCCAAGGCAGGAAAGAAGGATGGATGTCTGATCGAGGGAATGGGTTGTCCGGGAGGATGTGTTGCCGGTGCCGGCACCAATATTCCGATCAATAAGGCGACCGCCCAGGTTAAGAATTTCGCCAGATCTACGAAGCCTGCAATTCCGCCAAATGAACTTAAGGATCTGCAGTAGTCAGAAATGGAGGATTGTATGAACGATTTATCTGTATGGAATACATTGCTTCTGGTTATGACAGGAGATGACAGCAAGCCATGGCTGATCGCCATATGTCTGATCGTATCGATCGTTGTGATGATTTTTTTGTTTCTGCTCGGCAGAGGTGATGATCCGGATAAGAAGAAGTAATATAAAAAGGCTGTTGCAGATGTGACAGCCTTTCATTTCGCCTTGGGATGAGGCAGGATTGAGGAACAAAAGTATGAGTAATTTTATATATAGTCTGAATGCCACGATACCGGTATTTATGGTTATGGTGGTGGGTTATTTCTTAAGAAGAGTTCATCTTGTAGATGAACATTTCGCACAAGTGAGTGATAAGCTGGTATTTAAATGTGCATTGCCGGTGTACATATTCCGCGATATTGCCAAATGTAATCTGGCAGAGGATTTAAGTCCGCGCTTTGCCCTGTTCTGTGCATTGTCAACATGTGCTTTTTTCTTTGGCATCTGGGGATTGTCAGAGTTATTTATCAGGGATAAAAAAGAAATCGGCAGTTTTGTGCAGGGCAGCTTTCGTGGCAGTGCTGCGGTGTTGGGAATTGCATTTGCGGAAAGTATCTATGGAGACGCCGGTATGGTTCCGGCTATGATCGTCGCATCTATACCGCTGTTTAATATTTTCTCAGTGGTCGTGTTGTGCAGAAGTGATGAGACCATGCTGGCAGCACAGGAACAGAAGCAGTCTGATATGGGTGGTCGGATCATGAATGTACTAAAAGGTATTGTGACCAATCCGATCATTCTTGGAATCGTAGCCGGTATCCCATTTGCGGCATTTCATATCACATTCCCATCGATTGTCGATAAGACACTGGCCAATATTGGGGCATTATCGACACCCCTTGCCCTGATCAGTATCGGAGCAAGCTTTCAGGGGGCAAAAGCATTGTCGAAATATAAGTATACCCTTGCTGCTACAGTGATCAAGCTTGTTTTGATGCCGGCAATATTCCTGCCAATAGCAGCCTTTATGGGGTTTCGGAATGAACAGCTGATCGCGATCATGATCCTGGTCGGTGCACCGTCTACAGTCAGTGGATATATCATGGCGAGAAATATGCACAATGATGCTGTGCTTGCGTCAAGTATTGTGATGGTGACTACATTGCTGTCTTCAGTCACGATCACTTTAACAATTTTTGTTTTGCGTGTATTTGCATTGATATAACCTGGCATTTATTGACAAATGCCAACGCTTTGATTACAATGGTGTAGGTTTTATTTTTTAATAAGAATCAGAAAGGGGATGCTTGGAATGGATAATAGAGCTGTTCGGAAAAATGAGCAAACCAATCTTCTAGAGCTTGAAGAGCATATGTATCATCTGGTAGATGTGGATAAGCCCAATGTATTTCGTAACTTGTTTCCATATGATGAAGTTCCGAAAATTGCATTTAATGAGAGGATTGTACCACATAACATGCCTGATGAGATCTGGATTACAGATACGACATTCAGGGATGGACAACAGTCAAGGGCACCATATTCTACACAGCAGATTGTAGATATATTCGATTATTTTCACAGATTAGGCGGACCAAACGGTATCATCAGACAGAGTGAGTTTTTCTTATATAGTAAGAAGGACCGGGATGCAGTCTACAAATGTATGGAGAGAGGCTATCGTTTCCCGGAGATCACGAGCTGGATTCGTGCAAACAAGAAGGATTTTGAACTTGTCAAGGATATCGGCATGAAGGAGACCGGTATCTTAGTGAGCTGTTCGGATTATCATATCTTTTATAAGATGAAGATGACGAGAAAGCAGGTTATGGATCATTATCTGAGTGTGATCCGGGAATGTTTGGAGACCGGTATTAGTCCAAGATGTCATTTGGAGGATATTACCCGATCTGATATTTATGGATTCGTGATTCCGTTCTGTCTGGAACTGATGAAGCTTCAGGAGGAATATAAGATCCCGGTCAAGATCCGTGCCTGTGATACGATGGGATATGGCGTGAATTTTGCAGGTGCCGTGATACCGCGTTCTGTACAGGGAATCTGTTATGGATTAAATAAGCATGCAGGTGTGACGAGTGAGCAGCTGGAGTGGCATGGACACAATGATTTCTATAAGGCAGTTTCAAATTCCACAACGGCATGGTTATACGGTGCCGCAGGGGTCAACTGTTCGCTGTTTGGAATCGGAGAGCGTACCGGTAATACCCCACTGGAGGCAATGGTATTCGAATATGCACAGCTTCGTGGTACACTGAACGGAATGGATACAACAGTCATTACAGAGCTGGCACAGTATTATGAGAAGGAACTTCACTATGAAATTCCACCATATACACCATTTGTCGGAAGAAACTTTAATGTTACGCGTGCAGGGATTCATGCAGATGGTCTATTAAAGAATGAAGAGATCTATAATATATTTGATACGGATAAGTTCTTAAACCGTCCTGTCAGAGTAGCAGTATCGAATACATCAGGACTTGCAGGCATTGCACACTGGATCAATGCATACTATGGACTGCATGAGGAGCAGCGGATTGATAAATCCCATCCGGTAGTGCATGAGGTCAAAGAATGGGTAGATAGGCAATACGATGAGGGTCGTGTCACGGTTATTACAGATGCAGAGCTTTTGTCTGCAATCGATGATGCCTGTGAGAAGATCGGTGTGAAAATTGGCGATTTCGTCGGAAAAGAATAAAGGAGGACACTATGGAAAAGATTAAGATGACAACCCCACTGGTAGAGATGGATGGAGATGAGATGACCCGTATTCTCTGGAAGATGATCAAGGATGAGTTGTTACTGCCGTATATTGATCTGAAGACAGAGTATTATGATCTGGGACTTGAATACAGAAATGAGACCAATGATCAGGTTACCATTGATTCTGCCAATGCAACGAAGAAGTATGGCGTAGCTGTAAAGTGTGCTACGATCACTCCAAATGCAGCACGTATGACAGAGTACAATCTGAAGGAAATGTGGAAGAGTCCAAATGGAACGATCCGTGCAATGTTAGATGGTACTGTATTCCGGGCTCCTATCGTGGTAAAGGGGATTGAGCCTTGTGTCAAGAACTGGGAGAAGCCGATCACATTGGCAAGACATGCATATGGTGATGTCTATAAGAATACAGAGATCAAGGTTCCGGGACCTGGTAAGGCTGAGCTTGTATTCACAGGCGAAGATGGCACCGTGATCCGTGAGACGATTCATGATTTTACGGGTGCAGGTATTATTCAGGGCATTCATAATACCGTGAAGTCAATCACCAGCTTTGCAAGATGTTGCTTCAATTATGCGCTGGATACGAAGCAGGATCTGTGGTTTGCGACCAAGGATACGATTTCCAAGAAGTATGATCACACATTTAAGGATATCATGCAGGACATCTTTGATAAGGAATACAAGGAGAAGTTCGATGCAGCAGGCATTGAGTACTTCTACACATTGATCGATGATGCTGTAGCCCGTGTTATGAAGGCAAAGGGCGGCTTCATCTGGGCATGTAAGAACTATGATGGAGATGTTATGAGCGACATGGTATCTTCTGCATTTGGTTCTCTGGCAATGATGACATCTGTTCTGGTATCACCGGATGGCAACTATGAGTATGAAGCTGCACATGGAACCGTACAGAGACATTATTATAAGCACTTAAAGGGTGAGGAGACATCTACGAACTCAGTGGCTACCATCTTTGCATGGACAGGTGCCTTAAGAAAGCGTGGAGAGTTAGATCAGTTGCCGGAGCTGATGAAGTTTGCTGATGCATTAGAGGCTGCATGTGTGGAGACGATCGAGTCTGGAAAGATGACAAAGGATCTGGCATTGATCACCAGCATTCCGAATCCGACAGCACTGTCCAGTGAGGGATTTATCAAGGCAATACGCGAGACATTGGATCAGAAACTTGCCTAAGCATCATTGAGGGGAGAATATATGAAGCTGACAGATGAGGCAAACCAGATATTAAAGGATGCGAATACAGAGGATGTAAGAATGGAGACAACAGATCTTGCAAACCAGCAATACATAAAGAATCTGGAAGTGATCAGAGAAATCGATGCACTGCAATATCGTTATGATATACTGGAAGGTGAGATTCAAGCTCTGGAACGAAAGAAGCAGCGGATTTATTCCATACTGAAGGCACATGTTGTGATTGTTCTGATATTGGGAATTGTATGGGTTATGTTTTTTTCATCTCCATTTATATTTTCTATTTATGCATTGCCGTTTATTATGTTTGCAACGATCATGGAACTTGTCAAGATTGGTCGGGATCTGAAGCCTTATATCCGCAATCTCTCAATGTTTCGTGAGACGATGGAATTGCGGCAGGAGGAAACAATGGATATTGCAATGGATGCGAAGAAGATCGAACAGGCATCCATACAATCCAGAATCAATCAATTAAGAGTGATGAAAGAGACAACCCGTTTTTGCAGGTAACTGCAAAAACGGGTTGTTTTTTTGTCTCTTTTTATTATTTAAGAGTTTTTATAATGATGAAATTGTGCTATAATAGACACATGAATGACGGCATGGGTGGGAGAGCAGTATGGTAATCGGAATATGTGATGATGATAAAGCATTTGCATTGCAATTACAGCAGAAGATAGATAAGAGTCTGAGGCAACAGGGAATTTCACAGATTGAAACTCGTGTATATACGGATAGTAAAATGTTAATGAAGCACATCACAGAATGTAATATATTATTTCTTGACATTGAAATGAAAGAACAAAATAGTGGTATCAGGATCAAGAATCAGATTGATGCGTATCAGCTCGATATGGCTGTGGTGTTTGTTACCAGCCATGAAGAGATGATGGAACAGGCATTTGGACGCAGTGTACAGGCATTTATCAGAAAGCGGGATATAGATGAGAAGCTGCCGGATGTGCTATACCGGATTGTACAGCAGATGCATCCGATGATGTTATGTATTGTTGATGTGCAGAATATTTTACGAGAGATTGATATCAGACAGATCCGGTATATTGAAATGCATGATAAATATGCAACCGTGCATATGGAGGATACAGATTATATTATTCGTAAGCCGATGCGGTGGTGGAGAATGATGCTGCCTGAGACCTGTTTCTTTGAAGTGCATCGGAAATTTATGGTGAATTTTCGTTATATACAGGGATCTCTGGCAAGTGGCATCTTTTGTGTTGATGATAAGCCGATCGAGATTGCGAGGGCACGCCGAACGGCATTTAAACAGGCTTATCGAATCTATATGAGAGGGAAATAGACAGATGGAAATACTTCAATATCAAATCATCAATGAGCTTTTGGAATTTACAATCTATTCGGTCATATTATATATCATATTGGGAGTGCGACCGGTCAAAAGGCGCATTTATTGGCCGGTTGTGGTGACATTGCATCTGCTTGTGTGGGGAATCGTGATTGCAATGCAAGGGATCGAAACCGCTGTCATGTTAGGGGCATTGTTCCTAGAAATCCTCCTTCCGGCATTTGTAGCAGAAGGAAAGCTTACAAAACGGCTGGCGGCATCTTTTTTTGTGTACACCATGACAGGACTGGGACTCGCAGTGCTCAGCCGAGTCATGCAGTGTTTATTGCAGACCGGCAGATCTTCGAGAGAAATGATTCTATATCATATGATTTGTTTGATGATAGTGACAGTGATTGGAGTGTATATAGCACATCAGCATAAGAATATTTCGATAGAGCCGATACCTTCCGGCATTCTCGTGATGTTTGGTATCTTTTGCTTTGTAGTGAATATTATGATCGTAAACATACGGGATCATGATTTTACCAGTAAAGGGGCGGTAGGCCTGAATATCATAGCGATCATCCTGTTATTTGTAGCATTTATTATCAGTATCATATTCCTATTGTTGATAAGCAGGAAGCATTACCAGACCAGACAAAAGAATCAGGAGCAGCAGAAAATCATGGCATCCCAGCAGCAGTATTGTGGAGAAGTTCTATTAGACAGGATGCAGATCCGCAGTATTTATCATGATATGAATCACATCATTACGGCACTGCAACTGATGTTTGATCAGGGACAGTATGAGGAAGCGGCTGCACTCGTAGACCAAATGGGACATACATTACATGAAAAGCGTCATCAATATGTGTATACCGGAGAGCAGACCTTAGATGCGATTCTTTCTTATTATGCAGACCAGACACAACAGAATCAGATTTCATATGATGTACAGACGCAAATAGAGAAAAAGATGGATCTGCAGAAATATGAAATGTATGTGATCCTGTTAAATCTGCTGTCGAATGCGGTGGAGGCCGCACAACATGTAAATGATTCACGATTTGTGAATGTGATCTTAAAACAAAATCAAGAGCAGTTGTATATCAGAATTGAGAATGCATATGATCCGGAATACTCGAATCTCCGTTTTACATACTCAACAAAAGAGGAAGGTGATCATGGATTTGGTGTGGCGAATATCCGAAATGCAGCAAAACGCATAGGTGGTGAACTGCATTATGAGATCATGCCGGATCGCGTGATTGCCGAGGTGATTTGTTAAGAAAGTATTACAGGATATACCGTTCGCGACAAAAAAATACCGTTCACGCCAAAAGACTTGAAAAGGATAAATCCATCCAGTAGTATGAATGTATATTCATACGAAAGAGAGGTGAAAAGCCTATGATTTATGAATCAGGCGATATCATAGATTGACTGAAGAAGCTGCTTGGCGGGGGAAAGTGATTACATAAAGAAAATGTAATTGCAGGTGGTGGTAGGAAGTAACTTGTTGTTGATAAATGATTTATGGAGGACGATAAAATGATAACAAAAATAAAAAATAAAAAGCGAATTGGTGGTATTGTAATGGCAGCTGCAATGGCAGTGGCATTGGTGGTGCCGGCTGGGGTGCAGGCAGCAACATATACAGGTAAAATAGATTGGGTGACGGTTCCTTATGGGGGGACACAGAAAAAGTATTTGACCTGCTATTATGGAACAGATGAGTATGGAATGGGTTGGGCGACTTTTGTTTCCAATGGCACGGATGCTATTACAAAGCTTGTACAAACAGGAAAAGGAAATAGTATATTATATGCAGGAAAAACAGTGAAAGAGTACAAATCACAGGGATTTAATGGGAGTGGAACCCATCAGGTCACATACCCATGTAAGGCTGCTGCTGCACATGGAAAGGTAACAGGATCTTATACGAAGTAAGATCTTCATTTTGTCTGTCCACTGGATACTGCCAGTGGACAGTTTGTTGATATGAGGAGACACAGATTATGAAAAAAATACTACTTATGCTGGTTTGTCTGTTGATGTGTTTGATAGCCGGTTGCGGAAAGTCTTTGGATGATAAGGGAACGGATGTAGTTGCTGATGTTGGGGAAATAGATGTTGCTACGATATCAGACAGTGCAGTAGCATTTGATAATGCGGGATATTATCATGTATGGTATACAAATGTGACATATGTGGATTCAGAGCATCAGGATCAGCAGAAGAAAGAGGTCTATGCCGCTGATAATATGGAAGGATTGCTAGGTCTGATGTATCATCAGGAATCCCTTTATGTTATTTCCGTAGAATCAGATATGGTAGGAGATCAGGTTTCGGATATATGGAGAATTAAGAGTTGGAATGCGGATCAGAAAGAGGAAAAATGTGTTGTTGAGGAATCCGGTGAAAATCTCATGATTTACAGTATGGCGGCTGTCGGAAATACATTATATTATACAGTGGCATTCATGGAGGAGAATTTTCAGATTGGTGCAACATCATATAATTATGGGCGCGCAGAGGTTTGGAGCGTGAATCTGGACTCCGGAGAGAAAAAGAGGATTCTGGAATTAGAAGGCAGTAAGGAACAGTTTAGCAATGCACTCATTCTTACCAACGGTAATTATGAGGACAGTGAGACCTTGCTAGTTCGATACGAATATGCTGTATTAGAAGAATCCGGCGAGGTACAGGGAAAGGTGGATTTGTATCATCTGAATCTTCATACACAGAAGATAGAGAAGATGGAAGCTTGCACAATCAATGGAAGCATGGATGCAGCGTATATATATCAGAAATTATTGTACTATTGCGAAGGTAACGGGGAGAAGACGGATTATAAATATATGGATATGAATACCAGGGAAATTAAGACGGTGTTGACATCTGATATGTATGGCTTGATGACGCCGGAGTACATTAGTTTTACAACTTATGGAAAGGAATCAAGACGATTTCTATATTATTATAAAGATGGAAAGCTTCTGGTATCTGTTAAGGAAGCTTCAAAGACCCCAAGAATAATAGGTGCAAACAAACAGTATGTTGCATTGAATGAGATGGACTATTCAAAGAGGACGGATGACCAGACCGATCAGGGAATCTATAAGATTGCAGAAAATGATTCCTTTGTAAAGGAGTATTATAAAGAATACGCAGGAGAGTGTTCGGATACGATTGCGTACTTTGGATTAGACGGTGGGGAAGGACCGGCGACAACACAATAAAGTAGTGGTTGAATGAAGAGGGCAAGATATGATTACGAAATTAATAAGAAAATACACATGCTTCGTCATTGCTCTGATCGTGCTGATGCCTGTTATATCAGGTTGTGGTGTTGGAGAAAAAAAGACGGATTCGGGGAAGCCCAAGGATGACAGAACAGTGTTGACTATCGGAAATCTGGATAGCAATGAGATAAGCGGAATCATCACCCAGTATGTGGATGAATTTAATAAAACGAATGAAAATTACCGGATAGAGGTTAAGGATTATTCGGATAGTGAAGATTGCAGTACAGCATTTAATCTGGATGTCTCTGCGGGGAATATTCCAGATATCATCGTGACGGACAGAGCATGGCAGGACAGATTGATTTATACCGGAATCTTGATTGATTTGCAACCATATCTGGATACAGATACGGAACTCAGTCAGGATGATTTTCTGGATAGCGTGATGTCGGCATGGCGGGAAGATGGAAAGCTTTATTATATGGCAATGGATTATTATGTGACTGTGATGTATGGAAAGAAGGATACCGTTGGGAAATACAGCAATGGATGGACCAAGAAAGATATGATAGACTTTGCAGAAGCATCAGATATTCCGCTTTTTTATGAAAAAAGCAAGATGAGTATATACGACCAGTTTATGGTGTCTGGTTATGCAGAGTTTATAGATTGGAATACCGGAAAGGCGAAATTTGATACGGATTTGTTTGCAAGAATACTAAAATATTGTAATCAGGGAGTGAAAGAATCAGATGCATATCAGGAAAAACAGGATCAGATTTCAGAATTCAAGCAAGGAAAATATATATTGGATTCATATTCGCTTGCACAGTTTTATGATATAGAAGACATTACGAGAACAATGGGATCCGATCTATGCTATATTGGATATCCAAATGCATATCGGGATACATCATACATGCAGTTTCAGCGTAGTTTGGGAATCACATCAAAATCAAAGTATCAGGATGCTGCATGGCAGTTTGTCCGTTCTATATTCACAAAGCGTGCACAATATGAATACTGTAAGCAGACCGGATTTTTTTCTGTGCGAAAGGATGTCTTTGATATGCAAAAGAAGGCGGCAATGACAACAGAAAGTTATACAGATGAGTTCGAGACGCAGATTGATCCGATTGATTTTAGAAGTTCTGAACAGGTGTATACACCGCTTTCGCAGGAGGAAGCAGATCTGGCAGAGAAACTGGTGTTGAGTGCGAAGCATTGCAGAAAACTTGATAAGAATATTGATGATATTGTATATGATGAGGTATCTGCCTACTTTAACGGCGACTGCACGATAGACCGTGTCGGCGAGACGATCAACAGCCGGGTGGAGACCTATATGAATGAGAATCGGTAACATAACAGGATCATTGCGTTTGTGTAATGATCCTTTTTCAAAATCCCAGAGTGATATATGCGAAAAGAGCGTAAATATGTAGAAATAAGGGTAAAAATTACCGTTCAGGTACGAATTTTGACCGTTCACACTCGATTTCGGTTTTTTTAAGAAAAGTGTGCTATAGTAAGTGTATGCATAAAAATGTTTTATCGTGCGAAATATGGTGGCTCTTATAAAGTAGAATGGAGGATCCGGGAGTGTATAAGATTGCAGATAAGACCTCCTTTATACAGGATAATTTTACGGAATATGCAGGAGAGAGTGCAGATGTATTGACATTTTATGGAAAAGAAGGGAAAGCCGTTACAGAGGATACAACTGCGGAAAAGTGATCAGCCGGTAAGGAGGGGAATGTGGATGCTTGGGAGAAAAATCAGGAATTATCTGGCAGATCAGCCAGCAGACGAAATGGCTTTCTGTTCGTATGGATATTTTTGCGATGCAGAAGCAGGCTGCCATGGCGACGGAGCCTTATACAGATGCGTATGGTACGCAAATAGAGCCGATCAATATCTCATCCCCGGATCTAATCTATGCTTCATTGTCACAGGAAGAAGCGGATCTGGTGGAACGGTTAGTATTAGGGGCGATAGCAGTTCTTCTTCTGCTAATTGCATTAATCGACTGAACGCAGGATAATCAAGCGGCTTGGAAATGTAGCGAAATGCAATGCCATAGCCACGGGTTGCGTAATTGAGTGTCTGCGTTACAAATATGATCAATGGCTTGGGCGAGCGTGCTGACAAAATCATGGCAGCGTCATATCCGGTGGGGGCTTCCATTTCAATATCTAAAAATATCAGTTTCGGCATGAAGTTATCATAGTCTGCGAGCAGCTCGGCTGCCGAGGCATATTCCCGAATGTCATGCAGGGCACTGTATTGACTACAATATTCTTTTAGCTGCTCCAGATCCTGAGCGGTATCATCACATAATGCAATTCGCATATTAAGCTTCTCCTTCGTTTAGTAAAGTCTCCCAGACTTCATATTGCTCGGCAAGCTGATCGTTTAGATCTGCCTGCTCCGCAACAAGCTTGTTGAGCTCTGCGGAATTTGTGGCAATCTCAGGCAATGCCATCTGTTCTTCAATCGTGGCAAGCTGTGTTTCCAGTTCTTCAATCAACGCTTCCGTTTTCTTGATGGCGTTCGCGCGTTTCCGCTCCTTGGCCTGCTGTTCTTTGGAGGCTTTCCAGTCCTGCTTGGTAGAGGTTTCCGTATTGACGGAAACAGTGGCTGGGACCGGATTGGAACCGGTGGTAGAAACAGGTGCGGATACCAGCCCCTGTCTCCACTGATAGGCCGTCTGATAGACAGGCAGCTGCTTTTTTTCAAGGTAGCTGTCGAAGTTGCCGGGATAACTTAGAAGCTGCCAGTCCGGGTAAGACTTGGAGACTTCCATGTCCATCTGCTCCGGAATCCCAACCAGCTCCAGAATGCGGGTTGCCGTCTGATTGATGAAATATCGGTCATGGGATACATACAGAATGGTACCGCTGTAATTTCGGAGTGCATTTTCTAATATTTCCTTTGAGGTAATATCCAGGTGGTTGGTCGGCTCATCTAGGATCAGGAAGTTAGCAGAAGAGAGCATCAGCTTCGCAAGGGAGACACGGCCGCGCTCACCTCCGGACAGATCCTTGATCTGCTTAAACACATCGTCCCCTGTGAACAGGAAGGAGGCAAGCAGATTCCGGATTCTTGTATTCGTGAGCTTTGGATATGCATCCGAAATTTCTTCAAATATCGTCTTTTCCGGCGATAAAACCTGATGCTCCTGATCGTAATAGCCGATCTTGACATGGGATCCGATATTGACGATGCCGCCATCCTTCGGGAGCAGACGGTTAATGATCTTTAGGATTGTGGTCTTGCCGGTGCCGTTCGCACCGATCAGTGCCACATGTTCACCACGCTTGATATCCATATTCAGATTGGTAAACAGCACATGAGGTCCAAATGTCTTGCAGAGTCCCTGCACAAAGAGGACATCGGTTCCGCTTTCCATTTCAGGCTCTAAAGACAGCCGCATTGCATCGTGCAACTCCTGTGGCTTCTCGATCCGGTCTATCTTATCTAACATTTTTTCGCGGCTTTCTGCACGCTTGATAGATTTCTCACGGTTAAAGGATTTCAGCTTTTCAATGACTGCCTCCTGATGTGCAATCTCACGCTGCTGGTTTAGGTATGCCTTGTAGCGGTTTGCACGGACAATAGCACTCTTTTCGGCATAGAAGCTGTAGTTGCCCTGGTAGACAGTCCCCTGTGTCAGCTCAATGGAAATGATCTTTGTGACAACCTTGTCCAGAAAATAGCGGTCGTGCGATACGATCAGGACGGCACCCTTATAGTTGGCGAGATAATTCTCCAGCCATGCGATGGAATCCATATCTAAGTGGTTGGTCGGCTCATCTAAAATAATGATATCCGGACTGGTAAGAAGCAGGCGTCCAAGTGCGACGCGGGTCTTTTGTCCTCCTGACAGGGCATGGATCTTCTTGGAAAAATCCTCCTCGGCGAATCCGAGACCCTTTAATACGCCGATGATCTCACTTTGATAGGCATAGCCGTTCTGCAGTTCAAAGCTGTGATTAAGTCTGGCATAGGTTTCCATCAGGGCTTCTAAAGCCTCACCGGTGGTATGCTTCATTTGCTGCTCAATATCCCGTATCTGTGCCTCAAGTGCAATGACATCCTGTTTTGCATCCAGCATTTCTTCATAGATCGTCTTTGTGCCCTCGAAATCCTGATGCTGTGACAGATAGCCGACAGACTGGTCCTTGCCGATGATAACCTGCCCCTCGTCTGCAGATTCTTCTCCCATGATGATCTTGAGCAGGGTTGACTTGCCGGCACCGTTGATGCCAACGATGGCTGCCTTTTCGTGTGCCTCTATATGGAATGAGATATCCTTTAAGATCGTTTTATCGTTATAAGATTTACGAATATTTTGACATGCTAATATCATGATATATAACCTTTCTGTATTTTCACTGCGTTTTGCACTACCTTTTAAGATACCATAGAATAGAGGGAATTGGCAAGATTGGTTGACATGGAAATCAATAAGAGATTATACTGATTCTATAGTAAATGGATAGAAGGGATGTGGGTATATGCGATATATTTGTGATCAGAAGGGCATGCAGCAGTTAGATCAGATAACGATGGAACGGATCGGAATCCCATCGGCGGTTCTGATGGAGCGTGCAGCCTATTGTGTATATGAAGAGATCATGCGACGGAAGCAATGTGGGACATGTCTGATTCTTGCCGGAGCAGGCAATAACGGGGGCGATGGTCTGGCACTTGCGAGAATGTTGTATATGGCAGGCTGCGATGTGACGGTGCTGCTCGTGGGAAATCACAGAAGAAGTGAGGCGTGTACACACCAGCTTACGGTGCTGCAGAATCTTCTGACAGCGAAGGGTAATGTCCGGCAGGAGGGAGATGTTTTGCGAAGCAGGACAGCCGGAAGCCTTCGCATAGTGTCGGGAGGTACATGGGAGAATATTCAGGAGAAGGTATCCGGAACATGGGATGTGGTGGTGGACAGTCTGTTTGGGATTGGGCTGTGCAGAGAGATCGTATCGCCGGAAAGAGAAGTGATTGCAGCCGTCAATACACTCGATACATATCGGGTGGCAGTAGATATTCCGAGTGGACTGCAGTGCGATACAGGGCGGATTCTTGGCAGTGTATTTGATGCCGATCTGACCGTGACCTTTGGCCATGGAAAGCTTGGTATGTATTGTGGGGACGGTCCGGATGTGACAGGCGAGCTGGTGATTCGTGAGATCGGGTTTCTGGATGTGGTATATTCCGGGATGATCCCGCCGGCTTATACGCTTGAACGGGATGCATTCAGGATGCTGCCGGGCAGGGTGCGGACATCTAATAAAGGGACTTACGGCAGGGTATGTGTGATCGGTGGTTGTGATCAGATGGCAGGTGCGGCATATTTTGCTGCGGCTGCAGCATATCGAAGCGGTGCAGGTCTTGTGAAGGTATACAGTCACAGTGCCAACCGGGATATTCTGCTCTCTAAGCTGCCGGAGGTGATATTTGCGGCATATGATGACGGACGGGATGCGAAGCAGATTGTGAATGAGGCATCGGGATATGCCGATGTGCTGGTTGTGGGACCGGGAATCGGACAGAGTGTATTTGCCGGAGAGCTGGTCAGAGAAGCATTGACGCAGAATGATGTGCCTGTGATTTTGGATGCGGATGCCTTGAATATTCTGGCATCTCATATGGACTGGCTGGAGTACAGCCGGACAGAGCTGATCCTCACACCGCATGCGAAGGAAATGGAACGGCTCAGTGGCGTGCCGGTGTCAGAGATCCGGTATCGGATGGTGGAGACAGCGCATACATTTGCAAATGTACATCGGCTTGTATGTGTATTGAAGGGTGCCAATACTGTAGTGTCAGATGGCGTAGGTCCGGCATATGTTAATACTACGGGGAATTGCGGCATGTCTACAGGCGGAACCGGCGATGTCCTGACAGGCGTTATCGCGGCGATGATTGCCGGGGGGCTGCCAGAAAAGGATGCGGCGGTACTCGGTGTGTATATGCATGGCCTGGCCGGAGATATGGCAGCACAGGAGAAGGGCAGCCGTGCGATGCTTGCGTCGGATCTGCTTGATGGTCTGGCTGCGGCATTTGCTTTGGCAGAGTAGAATCCCTGCATGAATACAACAAATGAAACATGGCAATACTTTGGTACATAACAGATAACAAATTAAGTATTGGAGTGTGAATATGTTGATTATTAAGCGGGGCGATGTATATTATGCGGATTTAAGACCGGTGGTGGGTTCGGAGCAGGGCGGTATCCGGCCGGTGGTCGTGGTGCAGAATGAGGCGGGCAATCGTCATAGCTCCACCGTGATCATAGCTGCGATCACCAGCCAGATGAATAAGGCGAAGCTGCCGACACATGTGGAAATGGATGCGAAACGCTGTCATATGATCAAGGATTCCGTGATCCTGTTAGAGCAGGTGAGAACCATTGATAAGAGACGCCTTCGGGAAAAGGTATGTCATCTCGATGATGGTATGATCGAGAAGGTGAATCAGGCGTTGAAGATCAGTCTGGAGCTGGATACATAAGATAATTCCGGCATATCCCTTGAAAAATATATGTAAATATGCTAACATCTTATCTATGTGAGCCTTGAAGCGTATGTTGTCAGGGCTGGTTGTATTTCCATTACCATAAGATTTTCATTTGAAGGAGGATATGTCATGTCAGGACATTCAAAATTTGCCAATATTAAGCATAAAAAAGAGAAAAATGATGCAGCAAAGGGTAAGATCTTTACCATGATCGGGAAGGAGATCGTAGTTGCTGTCAAGGAGGGCGGTCCGAATCCGGACAATAACAGCAAGCTGCGTGATGTCATCGCAAAGGCGAAGGCAAACAATATGCCAAATGATACGATCAAGAGAGGTATCGATAAGGCTGCCGGAGATGCCAATGCTGTGAACTATGTACAGAATACATATGAGGGATACGGTCCGAACGGAACTGCGATTATTGTGGATACATTGACAGACAACAAGAACAGAACCGCAGCGAATGTCAGAAATGCTTTCACCAAGGGTGGCGGCAATGTCGGTACTACAGGCTGTGTATCCTATATGTTTGATAAGAAGGGACAGATCATCATTTCAAAGGAAGAATGTGAGATGGATGCAGATGATCTGATGATGCTTGCATTGGATGCAGGGGCTGAGGATTTCTCGGATGAAGAAGACAGCTACGAGATCATCACCGATCCGGATGCGTTCAGCGCGGTCAGAGAGGAGTTAGAGAAGCAGAATATTCCTATGGCTGAGGCAGAGGTGACGATGATCCCTCAGAATTATGTAGAGCTGACTGCAGAGGAAGACATCAAGAAGATGAACCGGATTCTTGACCTGCTTGATGAGGATGATGATGTGCAGGCGGTATATCATAACTGGGATGAGTAGGAATCATCTGAATATGAATAAGCATCTTTACTTTGGACGGTTGGGATGCTTATTTTTTTATGATGATCTATGTAAGATCAAGTCGCAAATTTCCGGTTTCTGTGGTATCATAGTAATAGCGTTTTGTACGAGGTAGGTAGAGAAATTGAGTTTAACAAACGAGACAAGAGAAGCCCTGTATGCGAAGTATATACAGGATTTTCGGCATATGAAGAAATTAAAGATGAAGAACCGGAAGATGGCAGAAAGCAGGGAACGGTCTCTTCGGGATTCCATTGCAGGCGGGAAGCGGCGTACAAGACCGGTTCCGCCGGAATATAAGCGGATCAGTGCCTCTTTGGTGGGTTATTATGCGGCAATGCAGGATCATGCGGCATGTACACAGGCAATGGAGATGCAGACTGAAGTGATCAATATTGATCTGGATTATATCGCATTGCAGGATTTTGGCGAAGCGTTTGCGAAAGAGCTGATTGCGAAGGGAAAACAGGAGAATCTGGCGCGTGTCAGAATTTCGGAGCTGTATCCGGCATTTGCAGAGCAGATGACAGCGCATTTGTCAGAGGTGATCCTGGAGAAGGTGCAGGTCAACGAAGCGATGGAGTATGCAGAGGCATTTGAGATGGACCGGCATTTTATATTGCATATCGGTGGGACAAACAGCGGAAAGACTTATTCCTCGATTGAGCGGCTGAAGCAGGCACAGTGCGGTGTATATGCGGGTCCCTTGCGTCTGCTGGCACTGGAGATCTATGACAAGCTGACGGATGCAAAGATTCCGTGTTCTATGATCACCGGCGAAGAGCAGTATGTATGTGAGGAGAGCTTTGTGACATCTGCGACAGTGGAGATGGTGAGTCTCAGGAAAGAATATGATATTGCCGTGATTGATGAGGCGCAGATGATCAGCGATCCGTTCCGGGGACATGTATGGTCGCGTCTGATCATGGGATTAAAGGCACATGAGATTCACCTGTGCATGGCACCGGAAGCGGAACATGTCATTATCAAGCTGCTTGAGGAATGCAGACAGAGCTATGAGATCGTATATCATGAGAGGAATACGGAGCTTGTATTTGAAAAGACACCATTTGATATTGAGAAGGATATCACAAAGGGGGATGCCCTGATTTTGTTTTCTAAGAAGGCGGTGCTCGATGTGGCAGCCAGACTGGAGATGATGGGTGTGAAGGCAAGTGTCATTTATGGCAACCTGCCACCCCAGATCAGAAAGAAGCAGTTTGAGAAATTTCTGCATGGAGAGACAGAGGTGGTTGTGGCGACAGATGCGATCGGTCTCGGTGTGAATCTGCCGATCAGACGGATCATATTTATGACCGTCATGAAATTTGATGGAAGACATTACAGGCCTTTGAACTCCTATGAGGTGCGGCAGATCGCGGGACGGGCAGGCAGAAGGGGTCTTTATGATGAAGGCTTTGTGACAGCGACAAGCTTTCGGGATCTGGATCGCATCCGGTCTACATACAAAAAGGATATTCCGCTGAAGGATATCCGGATTGGATTTCCGACCTCTCTGTTGGAGCTGGATGCACCGATTGACCTTTTGCTTACGGAATGGGCGAAGATCGAGCCGGATCTGAAGGTGTTCAAGAAGATTGATGTCGGGGAAATGCTGGATCGTTATAAGGTGCTAAAGAATCTGGAGAGAAAGGGCTATCATTTTGATGGCAAGCAGGAGTTATTCGCCCTGATGTCCTGCGAAGTAGATATCGGCAATAAGGATTGTGTGAAGCTTTGGAAGGAATACTGTGTGACCTATAAGAAGCGGGAACATATGCGGTTTCCAAAGATGTCGGATGCGACGGGGATGAATCTGTTAGAGCAGGCAGAGTCCTATTATCGTCTGTTGGATCTGTATAATCAGTTCTCTTCCCGTTTTGAGAAGCCGAGGGATGAACAGCGGCTTGTGGAAGCGAGAGTGGAAACGGAGAGTATTATTCTGGACGAGCTTGGTAAGAGTAAGACCGGATATCTGAGAAGATGCAGCTATTGTGGACGGCTTCTGCCGATCGGAGCGAGATGGCCGGTGTGTGACAGTTGTTATTCAGGATAGAAAGAAGGATAGTATGAAGACAGGGTTAGTGTTAGAAGGCGGTGCAATGCGGGGCTTATATACCGCAGGGGTTCTGGATGTTTTCATGGAGAATCAGATCAGGCTGGATGGTGCTGTCGGTGTATCGGCAGGTGCTGTTTTTGGCTGCAATTATAAATCCGGACAGATCGGTCGTACACTGCGTTACAATAAAAAGTATTGCAGAGACAAACGATATATGAGCATTTCTTCCTTGATCAGGACGGGAGATCTGTTTGGCGAACAGTTCTGTTATCATGATATTCCGGAGCGATTAGATCCATTTGACCAGAAGGCGTATCAGGAGAATCCAATGGATTTCTATGTGGTCTGTACGGATGTCAGGACCGGTGCACCGGTGTATCATCTGTGCAATCAGGGAGATGCACATGATCTGAAATGGATGCAGGCATCAGCTTCCATGCCGATGGTCTCCCGGATTGTAGAAGTGGATGGTTATGCATTATTAGATGGAGGCATGTCAGATTCCATTCCTGTAGCGTGGATGCGAGGGATCGGATATGAGAAGAATGTTGTGGTGCTGACCAGGGCAGCAGGTTATCGGAAGAAGGCGGGAAAGCTTGACAGCATTCTGTATGCACCGCTCAACAAATATCCGGAGATTAAGCGTGTTATGCTGCATCGGCCTGCCATGTATAATGCACAGCTGGAACTGGTAGAACAGCTTGCAAATGCGGGTGAAATTCTGGTGATACGACCGAGTGCGCCGATTACGATCTCAAGGACGGAGCGGGATCCTAAGAAGCTGCAGCAGGTATATGATCTTGGCAGAGCAGACGCTATGCGGATGCTTGCACAGGTGAAAAGCTATATTTGTGATTAGCAAATGGAGGAAATGATGAACAAGAAAGAGATCAATGAGATAAAAAAGCTGTTTACAAAGGAACACTGTGCAGTTACGAGGCTGGCAGCGTGCTATGTAGACGGAGATAAGAATAAAAGAACGACATTAAAACAGGCATTTTTATCACTGCCGGAGGAAGAGGCATTTAAGTATTTTACGATCTTTCGTGGTACGATGTCCGGTACATTGGGCAAGAATATGCTGAATATGGAATTTCCAACGGATCAGGAGCTGGGTGAGGGGACACAGACATTTCTTTTGAAGCTGCGGGACAGTGAACTGAAGGATGATGCCCTGATTGATGCTTTTTATGATAAGGTGATTGAAGATTATGGAAGTCTTGAGAATTATTATATCATTTTGATCCATGGAGCTTACGACATTCCATGCAAGACCTCAGACAATCAGGATTTGGAAGATGCATCGGAAGATGTCTACAATTTTATTTTGTGCAGCATCTGTCCTGTCAAGCGCTCCAAGGCAGTACTCTGTTATAACGAGGCGACAAATGCGATTGAAAATCGTCTGCAGGACTGGATCGTGGATATGCCGGCACACGGATTCCTGTTTCCGGCATTCAATGACAGAAATACAGATATTCACAGCCTTTTATACTATACAAAGAACTCTGAGAAGATGCAGACGGATTTCATTGATAAGCTGTTAGGCTGCTATATCCCGATGAGTTATAAGAGCCAGCAGGAGAGCTTCCAGACATTGGTGGAGGATACGCTTGGAGAGGCATGTGACTTTGAGGCAGTTATGAATATTCATGAGAACCTGATGGAACTGGTGGAAGAAAAGAAAGAAGAACCGGAGCCGGTAGCGCTGGATAAGGGTGCAATGAAGCATTTACTGGAGGTCAGCGGTGTGAAGGAGGATACGATCAAGGAGTTAGATACGACCTATGAGGCGGCTGCTCCGAAAGAGACGCCGATTTTAGCGTCCAATGTGGTGCAGAAGCGCGCATTTGAGATTGAAACACCGGATGTATCGATCCGTGTAAAGCCGGACAAGACTTATCTGGTTGAGAATAAAGTGATAGAGGGACGATCTTATATTATGATAGAAGCAACGGATGATGTGACATTGAATGGAATCCGGGTGCGAACCTTGTTGCCAGAAGAGTAGACGCATGGTACAATATGGATTGTTGAGTTGAATACAAATAGAAAAGAGGAGAACATATGGCACAGCTTTGGGGTGGTCGTTTCACCAAAGAGACAGATCAGTTAGTATATAATTTCAATGCTTCGATCTCATTTGATCAGAAGTTTTACAGACAGGATATCCGGGGTAGTATCGCACATGTGACGATGCTCGCGAAATCCGGAATCCTGACAGAGGAGGAGAGGGATCAGATCATCGATGGCCTGAATGGTATTCTTGCAGATGTAGAGGCAGGTCGTCTGGAGATCTCATCCAAGTATGAGGATATTCATTCTTTTGTTGAGGCAAATCTGATTGACCGGATCGGAGATGCCGGTAAGAAGCTGCACACAGGCAGAAGCCGGAATGATCAGGTGGCGCTGGATATGAAGCTGTATGTGCGGGATGAGATCGTAGAGATCCGGCAGGAGGTCAAGACGCTGCTGCATACACTGCATAAGCTTATGAAGGAGAATGTGGATACCTATATGCCGGGATTTACACATTTGCAGAAGGCACAGCCGATCACATTTGCACATCATGTAGGGGCTTATATGGAGATGTTTAAGCGTGATTATGGCAGACTGTGTGATATTTATGAGAGAATGAATTACTGTCCGCTGGGTGCCGGGGCACTGGCAGGTACGACATATCCGTTAGACCGTGATTATACGGCTGCGCTTCTGGATTTCAAGGGACCGACACTCAATAGTATGGATTCGGTATCGGACAGAGATTATGTGATCGAGCTGTTGAGTGCAATGTCAACGATCATGATGCATCTGAGCCGTTTTTCGGAGGAGATCATCATTTGGAATTCCAATGAATATCAGTTTGTAGAATTGGATGATGCTTACAGTACAGGAAGTTCTATCATGCCACAGAAGAAGAATCCGGATATTGCGGAGCTGGTGCGTGGCAAGACCGGAAGAGTGTATGGTGCCCTGATGTCTATGCTGACGACAATGAAGGGGATTCCGCTGGCATACAATAAGGATATGCAGGAGGATAAGGAGCTGACCTTTGATGCCATCGACACAGTGAAGGGATGTCTGGCATTGTTTAATGGTATGATTGCAACCATGTCACTCAATAAGAGCCGCATGGCAGACAGTGCGATGGGCGGTTTTACCAATGCTACGGATGCGGCAGATTATCTGGTGAACCATGGGGTTCCGTTCAGGGATGCACATGGTATTGTTGGACAGCTTGTATTGATCTGTATCCGGAAGGGAATTGGTCTTGATCAGCTTCCACTTGATGAATATAAGAAGATCAGTCCGGTATTTGAGAATGATATTTATGATGCAATCAGTCTTGAAACATGCGTGAGCAAGAGAAATACAATCGGTGCTCCGGGCAGACAGGCTATGGAACATGCAATTTGCGAGAATGAGAAATTCCTCGCAGCGATTGAAGATTAAAGTTGGAGGCAATCGGAATGAATAACACAAAAAAAGCGCAGCTTGACATGGCACGCCGTATGGTGGCCGGACGGCTGGATGTAGATGAGATTGTAGAGATGACGGAGCTTCCGTTGGAAGATGTGCAGAAGCTGAAGGACGAGTTTGAGTCTTTGATGCATTCAGAACTGCAAAACACGAATCTGGATATGAGTGGCATGATCTTCGACAATAATGTCACAGATGAAGAAATGGACGATTTTAATACGATGCTGGATGCATACGAACAATTAAAGAAGGACTAATCCTTCCTGAGAAAAGAGATGTTGCCGTTGCAAGTTACATTGTGAGGCACAGCTTTTTTATTATTCACAAATGCTCTGCCAATACGAATTCATCTGATATTGGCAAATGCTAACGGTTTCCAAAGCGTGATTTTCTAAAGGTTCTGCATAACATAAACAATGTGTACACGACCGGCTCACAGAGCCCATCCGGGGCTCCCTCGCCTGGTCTGGTCATCCATGACCAGACCTCGCTGTAAATCAAAGCAGAACCTAAGAAAATCTACGCTTCTCCAACATACGCATTTTGCCAATTATCAGATTATATTCGTATCAAGGCAGAGCATATAAAAAGCTGCTGCTTCAACAAGTGTCAAAGCAACAGCTCTTTTGGTTCCTATTTATTTGTTCTTGTCTAAGTTCTTCTGCTTCATAGCACGAACCTTAGTAGAAAGACCGAATAATGTGATGAATCCTTCTGCATCGTGGTGATCATATAAAGATCCGGTTGTGAAGGATGCTAATTCCTCACTGTACAGAGAGTATGGAGACTTTGTGCCGGCCTTGATGATATTGCCCTTGTAGAGCTTGAACTTCACTTCACCGGTTACATACTGCTGTGTGCTCTCGATGAATGCCTGCAGTGCCTCGCGTAGAGGAGAGAACCACTTGCCTTCATATACGACCTGTGCAAACTTGTTTGCCACATTGATCTTCATCTCTGTGGTCTCACGATCAAGAATGAGCTCCTCTAACTGCTGGTGAGCCTCCATCAGGATGGTGCCGCCCGGTGTTTCATATACACCACGGGACTTCATACCAACGACACGGTTTTCTACGATATCTACGATACCGATACCATGCTTGCCGCCAAGACGGTTCAGTTCACGAATGATATCTGACACTTTCATTTCCTTGCCGTTGACTGACTTTGGAACACCCTTTTCAAATGTCATGGTTACATATTCCGGTTCATCCGGTGCCTTCTCAGGTGTTGTGCCGAGTACAAGAAGGTGATCATAGTTTGGCTCATTTTCAGGAAGCTCAAGCTCAAGACCTTCATGACTGATATGCCACAGGTTACGGTCACGGCTGTATGAGTTGTCTGCTGAAAATGGAAGATGAATACCATGCTGCTTGCAGAACGCAATCTCATCTTCACGGGACTGTAATGTCCACTTGTCATCTCTCCATGCAGCAACTACCTTCAGATCAGGTGCCAGAGCCTTGATACCCAGCTCAAAACGGATCTGGTCATTGCCCTTGCCGGTAGCACCGTGGCAGATTGTAGTAGCACCTTCCTTACGGGCAATCTCAACCAGACGCTTGGTGATCGCCGGACGTGCCATAGAGGTACCTAATAAGTACTTGTTCTCATATACAGCATGTGCCTGTACACATGGAACTACATATTCATCGCAGAACTCATCCACGATATTCTCAATGTACAGCTTGCTTGCACCGGATAGCTTTGCTCTTTCATCAAGTCCTTCTAACTCGCTTTCCTGACCAACATCAACACAGCAGCAGATGACTTCATAATCATAAGTTTCCTTTAACCATGGGATCAAAGCTGTGGTATCAAGACCACCGGAATAAGCTAATACAACTTTTTCTTTCATAATATATGTATCCTCCTTCTATTTATCACAGGTGACCGATCATCATGAATTGCATACCGGATATCAGGTATGTGTTTTGCACGCATCGAATCAGATTTGTGACGCTCTGGAAATAAATATACATGAATTATGAATATTATGCAACCCTAAATTTGAAAAAGTGGATAAAAAAATGATATGGGTAAATGTACATTTACTGCATGAAAAAGTATAAATATACCTATAAAATGCATAATTATACCGGAGGATAGAAATTCTGTATGAACATGAAATTTGATGTTGCATAATATTCATTTTGGATGTATAATTATAAACGCTTGCCACGGATAGTATGCCAACATGGCAGGCTGTCATATAGGAGTAATATAGAGAAAGAAGGATATATATGATTAAGGTAGGTATTATCGGTTCGACAGGATATGCCGGACAGGAGCTTGTGAGATTGTTGATGGGACATAAAGATGCACAGATTGTCTGGTATGGATCCAGAAGTTACATAGACCAGAAGTATTCAAAAGTATTCGGGAATATGTTTCAGATCGTAGATGATGTATGTATGGATGACAATATGGATGAGATGGTCAAGCAGGTAGATGTCATTTTTACAGCCACTCCACAGGGATTGTGTGCATCACTGGTGAATGATGATGTATTATCCAAGGTGAAGATCATTGACCTGAGTGCAGACTTCAGACTGAAGGATGTGCATGTTTATGAGAAGTGGTATGGTATCACGCATAAGGCACCACAGTATATTGATGAGGCAGTATACGGTCTTTGCGAGATCAATAGAGAGAAGATCAAAAACACAAGGCTGCTTGCAAATCCGGGATGTTATACGACATGCTCAATCCTTTCTTTATATCCATTGTTAAAGGCAGGACTGGTAGACCCGCAGAGTGTGATCATTGATGCGAAGTCAGGTACCTCCGGTGCAGGACGCGGGGCGAAGGTAGCGAATCTGTTCTGTGAGGTGAATGAGAGTATTAAGGCATACGGTGTGCTGACACACAGACATACACCGGAGATCGAGGAGCAGTTAGGCTATGCAGCCGGTGAAGAAATGAAGATTATCTTTACACCGCATTTAGTACCGATGAACAGAGGGATTCTGGTGACGGCATATGCAAACCTGAAGAAGCCGGTGACCTACGATGAGGTAAGAGCTGCGTATGATGCATGCTATGCAGATGAGCATTTTATCAGAATATTAGACAAGGATGTGTGTCCGGAGACCAGATGGGTGGAAGGCAGCAACTTCGTAGATGTGAACTTTAAGATTGATGAGAGAACGAACCGGGTTGTAGTGATGGGAGCCCTCGACAATGTCGTAAAGGGTGCTGCAGGACAGGCAATCCAGAACATGAATCTGATGTTTGGTCTTCCTGAGACGGAAGGATTAGAGATCGTGCCAATGTTCCCATAAGGAATATAAGAATCAGGCAGAAGGGATGATATAGTATGGAGATAAAACAGATAGAAGGCGGCGTAACAGCTGCGAAGGGATATAGCGCATTTGGACTTCGTGCCGGTATTAAGGCGGGTAAGACAAACAAGGATATGGCAATGCTTTATTCAGAGAAACCGGCAGTGAGTGCGGGTACATTTACGCTGAATGTTGTGAAGGCTGCACCGGTTTTATGGGATCAGAAGCTTGTTTCAGAATATGAAACAGCACAGGCGGTTGTGGTCAACAGCGGGATTGCAAATGCGTGTACCGGAACGGTTGGAGAACAGAATACCGCAAAGATGGCGAAGCTTACAGCAGACATGCTCGGTATTGATGCGCATGCAGTACTTGTGTGTTCAACCGGTGTGATCGGCAAGCAGTTAGATATGGACATCATTGCAAATGGGATTGCTGACTTCAAGGGGAAGCTTGCTTCTACAAAGGAGGCTGCCAATCTGGCGGCAGAGGCGATCCTGACAACGGACACCCATAAGAAAGAAATTGCGTTGCAGTATGAAATGGACGGCACCGTGATCACAATCGGCGGTATGTGTAAGGGATCCGGTATGATTCATCCGAATATGGGTACGATGCTTGGATTTATTACAACAGATCTTGCTATCAGTAAGGAATTGTTAAATAAGGCTTTGAAGCAGGATATTCCAAATACATTTAACATGGTATCGGTAGATGGTGATACCTCTACGAATGATACTGTACTGCTGTTGGCAAATGGCATGGCAGGCAATCAGCCGGTTGTGGAAGAGAATGCGGCATATGAGATATTCTGTAAGGCATTAAATGTAGTGACGACCTATCTTGCCAAGCAGATTGCAGGAGATGGTGAGGGTGCAACCAGATTGCTTGAGACGGTGGTTACGGGTGCACCGGATCATGCGACGGCAGTGACGCTTGCCAAGTCCATTACGACATCCAATCTGACAAAGGCGGCTGTATTTGGAAAGGATGCAAACTGGGGAAGAATCCTATGTGCGATGGGATATTCCGGTGCGCAGTTTGATCCATATCGGGTAGATATCACGATTTCGAGCAGCAAGGGCAGTGTGAAGCTGGTGGAAAACGGTATGGCGACTGATTATGATGAAGCATTTGCCACAGAGGTACTGTCACCGGAGCAGGTCAATATTCTGGCAGATGTGAAGTCCGGCGATGCAACTGCCACAGCGTGGGGATGTGATCTGACCTACGATTATGTGAAGATCAATGCGGATTACCGTTCATAATCAAATATAATATGATGAAATGGATTTAAGAAAGTGACAAGTATGTAAATTGACAATTGCGAATTAAGAAGGGAGACTACAGATATGATTAATCAGAATACGGATATGAGTCAGGTAATTGCAAAGGCCCAGACGCTGATCGAGGCATTACCTTATATTCAAAAGTTTAACGGCAAGAAGATTGTGGTGAAGTATGGCGGAAGTGCAATGCTGGATGATAATCTCCGTTATAATGTTATTAAGGATGTAGCACTGCTTAAACTGGTTGGATTAAAGCCGATCATTGTACATGGTGGCGGGAAAGAGATTTCCAAGTGGGTCAGACTGTCAGGTAAAGAACCGGAGTTTATCAATGGTCTGCGTGTGACGGATACAGATACCATGGAGATTGCGGAGATGGTGTTATCGAAGGTGAATAAGGGGCTTGTGCAGATGATGCAGAAGCTTGGTCTGAATGCAGTTGGTATCAGTGGTAAGGATGGCGATCTGATGCATGTAAAGAAGAAGCTGGCAGGTGGCAAGGATATCGGATATGTTGGAGAGGTGACTTCTGTCAATTGTGAGTTGATAGACACGCTGCTTGACAATGATTTTATTCCGGTGGTTGCACCAATCGGCTCCAGTGATGATTATGAGAGTTATAACATTAATGCTGATGATGCTGCCTGTGCGATTGCAACTGCTATAGACGCAGAGAAGTTGGTTTTCCTGACAGATATTGAGGGCATTTTTGTGGATCCATCCGATAAGACTACCTTGATCTCAGAGATGGATGTACAGACTGCACAGGAATATATTGATAAGGGAGTTGTTGGAGGCGGAATGCTGCCGAAGCTGACGAACTGTATTGAGGCAATTCAAAATGGTGTTTCCAGAGTCCATGTCTTAGATGGTCGTGTGGAACATTGTCTGTTGCTGGAGTTCTTTACAGAAAAGGGTATTGGTACTGCTATTTTGAAAGAGCCATTATTTTAAATAAATGTTGAATGAAATGATATGGATGTGATACAATGCTTGATTGTAGCATGTTATTTTCGTGATCGATTGGAATAGTAGGATGAGAAAGTTAAAAAAATATATCAGTATGGGTCTTGCTGCCTGCATATGTGTGTCCATGACGGCATGTGGTGGCAGGACGAAGACAACTACAACGGAGGAGCCGCAGACTGCGGTGACCTATGAGACGATGGAGAAGGCTCTGCTAGAGCGTATACCTGCAGAACATAAGGAACATCAGGTTGTGATCGATACGCAGGAGACTACGGATGCAGCGGGAGTTATGTCGGACACGACAGCGGATGCAACCGGTACGCAGGCAGACAGTTCGACAGATGCTGTGGCAGACACAACACAAGATACATCAGAATCAGATACAGAACAGAAGGATAAGTCTTTGATCGAGACGATAACATTCTGGTATACAGATGATCAGGATATATCGTATCTGCAGGCTGCTTCTGAGAGTTTTGAGAAGCGTTATGGAATCCATGTGGATTATATTTTACGAAACGATGCAGATATTCTGGCTGCAGTGAATCAGGCAAATGAAGCAGGGGAAGCCCCGGATGCGTATATGTTATCTAATGACCTGATCCGAAAGGCACAGATGGCAGGTCTGGTGGAGAAGAACGCCATGTATGATGATCAGTTCTGGAACGAGCATTACCCTGCAGTCAGCAAAAATGCACTGTCTAGTGGAGTGAGTGTATATGGATACCCAATTTATTTAGATACATTCTTTATGCTATATGATCAGGATTATGCCGGTGAGCCGCTTACGATCGAGAATGTGTTGGAGTTCTCAGAGAATTTTGTAGATGAGGAAAATACAAAAGAGATTTTCCGGTGGGATATCAGTGATCCCTTCTATAATTTTATGTTCTTAGGGGGCTATGCGAGTCTGCTCGGTGCTACAGGTGAGGATACATCCCAGTTTGATGTGACGAATCAGTATGTACTGGATTCTATGACCTATTTTCAGTCTATTCATGATATTTTATCTATGGATATGGAGGAGAGCAGCTACGAGAAGATTAAGAAGAAGATCAGAAAGAACAAGCTGATCTATGCAATCTGTAAGACAGATATTCTTCCGATCCTGGAGGAGACACAAAATGCCTATAAGCTGGCGAAGCTTCCGAAGCTGACAGATACGTTGGATTCCGGATCCTTGTCGATTACTTATGCAGCGTGTGTGAATCCGTATGCAGACAGTGTGTCAGCGGCGACCTTGTTTAGTATTTATTTGTCATATGAGTACAGTGACCAGCAGTTTGGGCTGACAAGGCATGTTTCAGCCAGAAGTGATATTGCCAGAGAGAACGAAAATGATCAGTTGATCTATGAGCAGTACATGGCATCCGATACCATTCCAAAGGCATTGGAAATGGGAGATTTCTGGACCTATAGTGAGGTGGCCTTTTCTAACATCTGGGACGGGAATGATGTGGCGACAGAGCTGCAGACACTGCAGGATACTGTGCAGGGAAGACTGAACTGACATGGGTATATGTATAATAAATGAAATATCGTACACAATAAGGCAGGAGAAGTTCCTGCCTTTTTTATATGTTCTGCATATGTAATGTATGAAGGTGTATGAAGAGGTAATAGGCAAAACAGAGAGGAGATTGCATATGTGGGGTTTTATAATTGCTTTGATTTCAGGTGCCTTAATGAGCATTCAGGGTGTATTTAATACGGGAGTGACAAAACAGACCGGGATGTGGCTGACGAACAGCTGGGTACAGCTGACCGGTTTTGTTGTGTGTCTGATCGCATGGATCATGATGGAAAGATCAAGTACCAATGTGATGGATCTGTTTCATATTGATCAGAAATATATGCTGCTTGGTGGTGTGATAGGTGCATTTATTACCATGACAGTAATACAGAGTATGGGACAGTTAGGACCGGCTAAGGCGGTGCTTATTATCGTGATCTCACAGGTTGCGGTGGCATATCTGATCGAAGTGTTTGGAATATTCGGAGTGGAGCGTGTGGCATTTTCTATCCGTAAACTGATCGGCATTCTGGTAGCCATTGCAGGTCTGATCGTGTTTAAATGGGAGTGATTAGAAAATATAGTAAAAATGACATGAAAAGTTATGAATTTGTAAGAATTTTCGGCATAAATAAGGTTGTCAAATTGTTACAAATTGATTACAATATAAATAGTTTCGGGTCTCATGGTTGCGTAGAACAGGAGGTTAGAATGCGATACGCAATGATGGTTACAATGCTGTGCTGTATGTTGACGGGTTTGACAGCATGCGGCAGAGAGAATTTTCAGACCTATCAGACTGGTCATGCAGATACACAGGCTGTGAATGAAGAAGATACAACTATGGATCAGACAGATTCACAGGCAGAGGTGATCTATGTAGATGTATGTGGTGCAGTGGTGAGTCCGGGAGTATATATATTGCCTCCGGATGCGCGTGTGTGTGATGCCGTGAAAGCAGCAGGCGGGTTTAGAGAGGATGCTGCGGCATATACAGTGAATCAGGCAGGGCTTCTAAGTGACGGTGAACAGTTATATATCAGATCTGTGTCAGAGCAGGACACAATGCAACAGACACAGCAGATAGAGGATGGTCTGGTCAATATCAATACAGCTACGAAGGAACAGCTGATGCAGCTGCCTGGAATTGGGGAAACAAAGGCAGCGGATATTATAGCATACAGAGATGCCCATGGAGATTTTGCGAAGCCGGAGGATCTGATGCAGGTTCCGGGAATCAAAGAAGGACTGTATGAAAAGCTGAAAGAGAGAATTAAGAATTAATTATTTTAGGGGAATCAGGAATGAAAAGGGTATTAGTAGTTGATGATGAGAAATTGATCGTAAAAGGAATCAAGTTCAGTCTGGAACAGGACGATATGAAAGTCGATGCTGCATATGACGGTGAGACAGCGTTGGAGATGATCAAGGCGAATAATTATGACATGATATTGTTGGATATCATGCTGCCGGGACTGACCGGTCTGGAGATCTGCCAGCAGGTGCGGGAATTTTCTAATGTGCCGATCATTATGCTGACTGCGAAGGGTGATGATATGGATAAGATTCTCGGATTGGATTATGGTGCGGATGATTATATTACGAAGCCATTCAATATTCTGGAGGTGAAAGCCAGAATCAAGGCCATTATGCGGCGGAATACAAAGCGTGAGCCGGAGCAGGAAGAGAAAAAGATACTTGAAGCCAAAGATCTGAAGATGGATTGTGAAAGCAGACGTGTATACATAGCCGGAAGAGAAGTGAATCTGACAGCGAAGGAATTTGATATTCTGCTTCTGTTATTGACAAATCCCAATAAAGTATATTCCAGAGAGGCACTGTTGAAGGAGATCTGGGGACAGAATTATATCGGGGATGCCAGAACGGTAGATGTGCATGTACGTCGTCTTCGCGAGAAGATTGAGCGCAATCCGGGTGATCCGCAGTATGTATTTACCAAGTGGGGTGTTGGATATTATTATCGTACCTGATATATGCATATTATGAGGAGATTCGGATAAAGAATGAAAAATAGTTTCAAAGATAAGAAGTTTGTAGCCCGCATGAAGCGGTTGGATGTATGGCTGTTCTGGCTGTTTGTCCTTCTTGCTTCCGGGCTGCATATGATCTATTCTTATTATACAGTATATAGCTACAATAAAAGAAGTGAGGAACAGCTGAAATCACAGATCGTTGGACAGTGTAATATTCTGGCTGACCAGATTCTGGCGAATCAGTTCATGATCTCGAATTCTCAGGACAATCTCAGTATTGAGATCGATCAGATGGCAAATGTTCTGGATGGAAGGATTCTGGTTGTAGACAGCACCTACCGCATTGTAAAGGATACTTATACGATCGAACAGGACAAGTACATGATCACCTCGGCAGTATTTCGTGTGATGTCAGGTAAGGATCAGATGATCTGTAATATTATTAAGGATACAAATGTCATGGAGGTCATTGTTCCGATCACAAATACGGACAAGGTAATCTGTGGTGCCATTCTGGTGACGGTTTCTATGCAGGATATTACCGATATGAATAGCTATATATCACAGCAGGGAAATACCCTGAATGCAATCTTTCTGATGCTTTCTGTGTTGATTGCGTTTTTACTTTCCAGATTTATATCCAAGAACATGAATGCCATGAACAGACAGCTGACATATATGTGTAACGGGCATCTTGACGAACCGTTGAAGGTGAAGGGATTTGCGGAACTTGAGCAAATGAGTGATTCCATTAATCAGTTGATCACAAAGATGCAGAGTTTAGAAGATTCCAGACAGGAATTTGTGTCCAATGTGTCTCATGAGTTGAAGACGCCGATTACCTCAATGAAGGTGTTAGCGGATTCGCTGCTGTTGCAGGAAGGCGTTCCGGCACAGACCTATCGGGAGTTCCTTGTGGATATTGTAGAGGAAATTGACAGAGAGAATGATATTATCAATGACCTGTTAACCCTCGTCAAAACAGATAAGAAATCGGCTGCACTCAATATTGAACCTGTGAATATGAACGCATTGATGGAATTGCTGCTTAAACGGATCAGACCGCTTGCGGCCAAGCGCAATATTGAGATTGAGTATGAGAGTGTGAGGGATGTAGTAGCGGAGATTGATGAAGTGAAGCTTTCACTGGCATTTTCCAATCTGATTGAAAATGCGATCAAGTACAATGTAGACAATGGATGGGTTAAGGTATCGTTAAATGCTGATCATAAGTTCTTCTATGTCAAAGTTCAGGACTCCGGTGTCGGTATTCCTGAGGATTGTCAGGAATTGATCTTTGAACGATTCTATCGTGTTGACAAGGCAAGAACAAGACAGACCGGGGGAACCGGACTGGGACTGGCAATCACAAGAAACGCAATTTTGCTGCATAAGGGTGCGATCAAGGTTTATTCAGAGCCGGGGGAAGGAACGACATTTACCGTCAGGATTCCGCTTATGTATATCGCATAGCATGATCAAGGGTGATGAAATGAAGAGAACAATATTTGGTGTGTGGATGGTATTGGTGTTACTGCTTACAGCCTGTAGTCTGGTTCACCATAAGGAGGATACGACTGCAGTACCGGAAGGCACAGTTATGATGTATTATATTGATGCTGACAATATGGAGTTTCAGGAAGTGCCGTATCGTGTGATGACGGATACGGATAATAAAGAAGCAGTGGATGAGGTTATGAAACAGCTGTATCGGGAGACGGACTGGAATTCGAAATATCAGCTTCCTACGATGGACTATTTCCGATGCACAGATTATTCTGTGAAGAAGGGACAGGTTCGGATCGATATGACGGTTGTTGCAAAAGAGGGTACTGCCGGTATCATCTTGTTATGTAAGGCGGCTGCAGTTAAGACATTATGCCAGCTGGATTATGTGGACAGTGTGGTATTTAACTGTAAAAGTTCAGCCGATCCCTATACAGATGAATATACGCAGGAAGTCTATACCGCTGAGGATTTTGTCTCATCTTCATCTGATGGTGGCTATGTTCAGAATGGACAGATTGATATTTATTTTGCAAATGAGGATGGAACAGAACTCAAGAAATATTCCAAGCTGGTGGAGATCAGCAATAATGTTTCACTTGAGCAGATTGTGATAGAATCATTGCTTACCGGACCGCTTAGGGAGGGATTTGTGGCTACGATGCCGGAAGGAACGCAGTTAAATAAGATCTCTGTCAAAGATGGTGTCGCATATGTTGATTTTAATGATGCATTTAATGGACAGGCAGGAGATCTGAGAAGTGAATTGACATTATATTCTGTTGTCAATTCATTATGCAGTCTGCCGACGATCAGCCGGGTACAAATTCTGATCAATGGAGAGAAACAGGATGTATATCGGGAGACGATTGATATCAGCAATACATTGGAACGTAATCTTGATATTATAGAGAAGGAGGATTGATACAATCGCATATGAAGAGAATATTGCTCAGTGTTACAGTGTTGTATGTGTTACTTATGGCATTGCGCTGGCGGCTCGGATATGATCCGGATCCACTGGATCATATTCCGATTACACAATCGTTGATCACGCAGGTGACCGGCGAGGTATCTGCATGGATTCCTGCAGCTGACAGCTGTCAGATCCGTATCAAAATACAAGAGATTCACTATCAGGATATCAACATAGAAAATGATATGGGACTGGTTTGTTATATGGACAGCCCTCCTGCATATCAGATCGGGGATATCGTTTCCGTTCAAGGCACATTTTCCGTGCCACAACAACCCACAAATCCGGGACAATTTAATACATATATATATCAAAAGAGCAGGGGTATCGACTGGGTGTCGTATGCACCTCAGATCACATGTATTGTTCCGCTGAATAAACGAAATATATCGTATCCAACATTTTTGTGGATACTTTGCAGGCAGCAGCTGGCCGGGTTTGGACAAAGATGTATCAGGCAATTGTCAGAACTTGAACAAGGTGCAACGGAGGGGGTGCTTCCTGCTATGTTGTTTGGTGATAAGAGTGGATTGTCATCGCAGGTCAGGCAATCCTATCAGGATAGTGGTATTGCACATGTGTTGGCAATATCGGCACTTCATGTCGGGCTGGTCAGTGGTGTTTTATATGGATTGTTAAGATGGTTTGGAATTTCATATTATGTGTCAGGTGTGATAGGGATCACGATCACATTTGCATATGGATATATGACGGGGGCGCAGGATGCATCGATGCGGGCAGCGATCATGCTGTTGATTGTTATGATGGGTGCGATGATCGGAAGAACCAGTGATATTCTGACTTCAATGGGGATCAGCATGGCGGTTTTGGTAACAATCCGGGTATACAAATTGCAGGATGCCGGATTCTTGTTATCCTTTGGATCGGTGCTTGGGATCGGATATGTATATCCATTACTGCAGGGTGTGGTCAGAATTCGAAAAAAATGTCTTGATGGTATGCTTGTAACATTGTCCGTCTGGCTGGTGACAATGCCTGTTATGCTATATTTTTATGGAACCTTTACTCCATATGCCATTTTGTTAAATCTTGTTGTAATACCGCTTATGACACCTGTGCTGATCTGTGGACTGGGTGGTGTGGCTGCAGGTTTATTTTATGGCGCGATGCCGGGAAATGTAACATTTTTATCATGGGTGGCACATGGTATGACGGACATTGCAGTGCTTTGTGTGAAGATGATTACAGGACTTGGTAGATTGTCAGGTGTTCTGCCGGGATCCTGTGTGATATTGGGTGCAATGGAAAAATGGAAGATGGTACTGTATTATACTATGCTTTTATGTTTCTGCGGACTGCTTTGGCTGATTCCGAGAGGGAAAAAGCCGGTTCGCCGGATGGCAGTTTTGACTGGCGCTATGATGATGATCGGTATGATATTTTTGTGTGGATGGAGAACGGCACAAGACAGGGTGACAATGCTTGATGTCGGACAGGGAGATAGCATTTTGCTAAGCACAAAGCAGGGGGCATATGTATTGGTGGATGGCGGAAGTACCTCGCAAAAAGATGTAGGACAATATGTTGTACAGCCTGCCCTGACCTATTATGGAATACGCAGCCTGGATTATGTTGTGATAACCCATGCGGATGCAGATCATGTGAATGGAATTACCTATTTAATGGAGCAGGGGGATGAACATGGTACCCGGATCGGGTGTCTCGTGTTACCGTGGTGTGCAAGAGAGTATGATGCCTATCAAGAGCTCATCAGTCTGGCGGCGCAAAAACAAATACAGGTGAGGTATGTGAAGACGGGTGATGCAATAGATGTAGAAGGATTGTCATTACAGTGTCTTTCACCGGATACCGGTGCAATTCCAAAAGACATCAATGACCAGTCTGTAGTGTTGTTGGCTCAATATCCGGACTTTCGCATGCTGCTGACAGGTGATATCAGTAGTGATACGGAACAGCAGCTGGTGCAATGTAAAGGAATGCAGGATGGTGCTGTCGATGTGCTTAAGGTTGCACATCATGGATCAGGCTATTCAAGTTCGCAGGATTTTCTACAGTGGATGTTACCGAGAATTGCATTGATTTCCTGCGGCAGACAGAACCGCTATGGACATCCGCATGCAGAGGCATTATCAAGACTACATGCTGCCGGAGCCAGGATCTATAGAACGGACATGCAGGGTGCAGTTACCATCCGGTCCAGGAAGGGCAGTATCCGGGTGTATTCTTATATAGCGGATCATTAAAGGGGCTTGATATGGTTTTGATTGTAAATCATTCCGGGATGTGTTAGGATGGATAAGTATACGATATTACATTTTTTAACATATATCAGGAAGCAGGGAAACAGCTATATGAAGGTGCTGCAGCAGGATATCAAATCCGGAGAGTTTAAGAAAATATATTTGTTATTTGGCACAGAAGCTTATCTGCGTATGCAGTGGAGAGACAATATGCTTAAGGCATTGCTTCCGGCCGGTGATACCATGAATCTGACCAGGTACGAGGGTGCGAAGACGGATCAGCAGGAGCTGGTATCTATGTCACAGACATTGCCGTTTTTTGCAGAACGCAGGGTCGTGCTGGCTGAGAATACCGGTTATTTCAAGCGGGCATCTGTAGATCTTGAAAAATTGTTTGCAGATATGCCGGATACGACCTGTCTGATCTTCGTAGAACGGGAAGTGGATAAGAGACAGAAGAATTATAAATATGTCTCCCGGAATGGATATGCTGCAGAGTTAAATACCCCAACACCGAAACAATTGGTTACCTGGATCGGGCATAAGTGTCAGGCAGCCGGAAAGAAGATCAGTGCGAGCTGTGCGGATTATATATTGGATCAATGTGGGACAGATATGATGCAGCTGAGTAATGAACTTGAAAAACTCATTTCCTATGCGGCAGACCGGGATGTCATCGCCGTAGCAGATGTAGATGCAGTATGTACCAGCCAGGTGACAGGTAAGATATTTGATATGATGGATGCGATGGCATTACATCAGTCCGACAGAATGTTAAAGCTGTATCGGGATCTGTTAGAGCTTCGGGAGGATCCTGTCTATATCTTATCTCAGATCACCAGACAGATCAGAATCCTGACAGAATTCAAGGGACTTGTCCGGGATGAAGTGCCATTTGGACAGCTGGCTGCAAAGGCCGGCGTAAGGGAATTTACAACAAAGAAATATGTCAATCAATGTAAGGCTTATTCTTATGATCAGTTGTTGCACATGTTTGATGCGTGCCATGAAATGGACAGACGCGTCAAATCAGGACTCGTAGATCCGACGATCGGAGTGGAACTGATGCTGGTGGAATTTACAAGAAACGCATAACAATGCAAAAAAACAGACCATCGAAGGATGGTCTGCTTTTGTTTTGCCGCGGTACTATGCATAAGACATAGCCTATATGTTCTATATACTGGTTGTGATTAAGCCATCTTGTTGACAGCAGCAGCCATACGGGATACCTTACGAGATACCATGTTCTTGTGGTATACACCCTTAGCAGCAGCCTTGTCAAGCTTAGAAGTAACTACTAATAAAGCAGCCTCTGCAGCAGCCTTGTCGCCAGACTCAATAGCAGCCTCAAGCTTCTTGATCACTGTCTTGATCTCAGACTTGATCATCTTGTTTCTTAATGTCTTCTTCTCGATAACCTTTACTCTCTTCTTTGCAGATTTGATATTAGCCAAAATCGTGCACCTCCATTTTATTCTTTATATATAGGTTTGCATTAAAACCGGACACGGACAATCTAATGTAAACATACTCCCTAATACTACAGAATTCAGTCTGATTTGTCAACCTAAAATTTAAAAATTATGTCTTTTTTTCTATATTTTTCATGGATCTGTCAATACTAAAGGAAAGCAGCTTCGAATAGCAGATGTGGAGGAAAGAAAAATGCAGTATATAGGAAGAACGGATCTTGCAGTAGAATTGCAGGAAGGTGTGAAGCGTGAGGACGACCGGGGTGTGAATGTGGTTACAAAAGAGAGTGTGGAGGAGGATATCAGAGAGACAGTGATAGAGGTTACAAATGAGGATGGAGCCGCAAGGATCGGGAAACCGGTAGGAACTTATATTACGATAGAGAGTAGGCAGCTTGCCTGTATGGATGTGTCTTATCATGAACCGATGATGAGAAGACTGAGGTCTTATCTGGAACCTTATATGAGAGGAAAATATCATGTGATGATCGTGGGACTGGGGAACCGGATGGTGACACCGGATGCACTGGGACCGATGGTTGTGGATCATCTGTGTATCACCAGACATTTGATCAAGGAAGATCTTGTTGCAGCAAAATATATGTATTCAGCGATTGCCCCGGGGGTGATGGCACAGACCGGGATGGAGACTGGGGAGCTTTTACAGGGGATGATAGAAAAGACGAAGCCGGATCTGGTCATTGCGGTGGATGCTTTGGCTGCAAGAAGTGCAGACAGGCTAAACAAGACGATACAGTTGACCGATACGGGAATCACACCGGGTTCCGGGGTGGGCAATCACAGGGCTGCACTGACGGAGCGTACATTGGGAGTGCCTGTGATCGGACTTGGCGTGCCTACGGTGATCAGTGTGCCGTCCATTATAGATGCAGCATTAGATACGATGGTTCATACGCTCGGTAAAAATGGAATGGCACAGATATTGATGGAATTAAGTGATCAGGAACGATATGCACTGTCTAAAGAGATGGTGACACCTGCACTGGCAGATATGTATGTAACACCGAAAAATGTGGATGATGCAGTAGGAAGGATCAGCTATACGATATCAGAGGCATTGAATCAAATGCTTGGTCTAGACCCGGCAGTACTTGCATATATACATTAGTATGAGAAAAGCAGGAAGAATAAAATGGAAACTGAATAAAAACAGAATTCTGTTTGGCTGCTATCTGATTTTTGTAGTAGTTGCCGGCATATTTGTCGTTGGGAAATCAATAGGGATCTGTCTGGACCTGGCAGGGAAAGAAAATGGTGGTGCAGGTGTCGTCCGTGTTGTGAACAGATCCTTTACGGTTTTGTTTGGACAACTATTTCCCAATTTATACTATGAGGAGAACTGTGGAAGTCAGGAAGAATATGTATATGAAAATGCAATCCCCGGATACTTTTATGAGGATGAGGATACGAAGAGCCCGGAAACCATAATGGCACTCGAATCCGGCGAGTCCGACCCCAATGTGACCCAAACGGGCATTACGCCGGTAGCCGCAGCTGCATTACCGGAAACAGGTGTCACATATTCAGACAAGCAGCTGTCCGATTATGATTTTTTATACCAGAATTTTTATGTGGTAGACAGTTCTACGGATCTTAAAAAAAGTGAACTGGATGGAACAAAACTGTTGGCAGAGGATCTGACTGTGGATACTGCATCACAAGATTATAAAATTCTCATATATCATACGCATGGAAGTGAGGCGTTTGCTGACAGCAGACCGGATACGATCGAGGACACGATTATCGGTGTGGGAGATGTGTTAACGGAGGCACTGGAATCAAAATATGGAATGCATGTGTATCATGACAGGAGTATTTATGATATGGTGGACGGAAAACTGGATCGGAGTTATGCCTATACGCTATCGAAGCGGGGCGTGAAAAAAATACTGGAACAATATCCGTCCATTGAGGTTATTATAGATCTGCACAGAGATGGCGTGGCAGAATCTACCAGACTTGTTACACAGATCAATGGGAAACAGACGGCGAAGGTTATGTTTTTAAATGGTATGAGCCGTTCAAAGAAGAATGGTGATATTACATATCTGAAGAATCCATATAAACGGACGAACCTGGCATTCAGCCTGCAGATGTTTTTAAAGGGAAAGGCATTATATGGTGACTTCCTGAGGAAAATATATATCCGGTCATATTGCTATAATCTGAATCTGATGCCGCGTGCAACACTGATTGAAGCGGGGGCACAGACAAATACGGTAGAAGAAGAAAAAAATGCCATGGAACCTTTGGCGGATATTCTGTATCAGGTATTGCACGGGGATTGAAGAAATATACATTTTATGTTATAGTACAAATATCTGTGTATTCAGAACGCACATGTGCAAAATCCGTAGGTACGGTATGAAAGAAGGTGCGGTCAGGATACGAAGTGAGTGAATGATAAAGGATGGATAATTTCTATGGCAGCATACGACCAGAGTAAGATTCGTAATTTTTGTATAGTGGCACATATAGATCATGGTAAGTCGACACTGGCAGATCGTATCATTGAGAAAACAGGACTGCTGACCAGCCGGGAGATGCAGGAGCAGGTGCTTGACAATATGGATCTGGAGAGAGAGCGTGGAATTACGATCAAAGCACAGGCAGTTCGTATTGTATACCATGCGAAGGATGGAGAAGAATATATATTTAATCTGATTGATACCCCGGGCCATGTGGATTTTAATTATGAGGTTTCGAGAAGTCTGGCAGCCTGTGAGGGCGCTGTGCTGGTAGTGGATGCTGCACAGGGTATTGAAGCGCAGACATTGGCAAATGTATATCTTGCATTGGATCATGATCTGGATGTGATGCCGGTCATCAATAAGATCGACCTGCCGAGTGCAGATCCTGACAGAGTCATCAATGAGATTGAAGATGTGATCGGAATTGAGGCACAGGATGCCCCTAGGATATCAGCCAAGACAGGATTAAATGTCGAGGAAGTGCTGGAACAGATCGTAGAGAAGATTCCTGCTCCATCCGGTGATTATGATGCTCCGTTTAAGGCTTTGATCTTTGACAGTATATACGATGCATATAAGGGTGTGATCGTATTTTGCCGAGTGTTTGACGGCCACATTTCCAAGGGCAGCAGGATCAGGATGATGGCGACGGGCGCAGAGGCAGAAGTGGTAGAGGTCGGCGTTTTTGGACCGGGACAGTTTATTCCGTGTGAGGAATTAGGTGCCGGCATGGTAGGCTATATTACGGCGAGCCTGAAGAATGTAAAAGATACAACGGTTGGAGATACGGTCACAGAAGCAGCCCGGCCATGCAGCGAGGCATTACCGGGATATAAGAAGGTAAACCCGATGGTATACTGTGGTCTGTATCCGGCAGACGGTGCAAAATATCCGGATCTTAGAGATGCGTTAGAGAAGCTGCAGTTGAATGATGCATCACTTAGTTTTGAACCTGAGACATCGGTAGCGCTTGGTTTCGGCTTCCGATGTGGATTTTTAGGCTTATTACATTTGGAGATCATACAGGAACGATTGGAGAGAGAATACAATCTTGATCTGGTGACGACGGCACCGGGTGTTGTGTATCAGGTGCATAAGACAAATGGCGAGATGATCACGCTGACGAATCCATCGAATCTGCCGGATCCTTCAGAGATTGAATATATGGAAGAGCCTTATGTATCGGCGGAGATCATGGTGACAACAGATTATGTAGGCCCGATCATGCAGCTGTGTCAGGAGAGACGCGGCATTTATCAGGGGATGGAATATATGGAGGCAACAAGAGCCTTGCTCAAGTATGATCTGCCGTTAAATGAGATCATTTATGATTTCTTTGATGCATTGAAGTCGCGTTCCAGAGGATACGCATCGTTTGATTATGAGATGAAGGGCTATCAGAGATCAGAACTTGTGAAGATGGATATTCTGATCAATAAGGAAGAAGTGGATGCACTGTCCTTTATTCTGCATAAGGATACTGCTTATGAGCGGGGGAGAAAGATGTGCGAACGCCTCAAGGAAGAGATCCCAAGGCATTTGTTTGAGATTCCGATTCAGGCTGCTATCGGAAGCAAGGTCATTGCACGAGAGACGGTAAAGGCAGTCAGGAAGGATGTGCTGGCCAAGTGTTACGGCGGTGATATCTCGAGAAAGAGAAAGCTGTTAGAGAAGCAGAAGGAAGGCAAGAAGCGGATGCGTCAGATCGGTAATGTCGAGATTCCGCAGAAAGCATTTATGAGTGTATTGAAACTGGATGATGAGTAACATGAAATGAGGAACAGATGAAGAAAGAGATCAGCCTATACCTGCATATTCCGTTTTGTGCAAAGAAATGCAATTATTGTGATTTCTTATCTTTTGAATGTTGTGCCATGCGTGACCGTCAACTATATGTGGATGCATTATGTCAGGAGCTGCTTTCTTATCAGGAACAGGCATCTTCCTATACAGTGGTATCTGTATTTGTTGGCGGGGGAACGCCTTCTATATTAGAACTAGAGCAGATGGAAGCAATCTTTCACACTTTGTATCAGGTGTGGGAGGTTGCTTCTTTTGCTGAAATTACGATTGAGGTAAACCCCGGTACAGTGGACAGAAAGAAGCTGATCGGGTATAGACAGCTGGGCATTAACCGGCTGAGTATTGGCCTGCAGTCGGCAAATACACAAGAACTGCAAATTCTTGGGCGTATCCATAATTATGACCAGTTTCTGGCGACATTTCACAGTGCGAGAGAGGCGGGTTTCCACAATATTAATGTAGATGTGATGTCCGGGCTTCCGGGTCAGACATTAGAGAGTTACCGTACGACGCTCAACAAAGTCATGGCATTGAGTCCGGAGCATATTTCGGCATATAGTCTGATCGTGGAGGAGGGGACTCCTTTTTATGATAATGATGCTGTATACCGGATGTTGCCGGATGAGGAGACGGAGAGACAGATGTATGCATTTACAAGAACGATTTTATCCGGATCCTGGTATCAGCGATATGAGATATCCAATTATGCACGGGATGGGTATGCTTGCAGACATAATATGGTATATTGGACGGATGGATATTATCTGGGACTGGGTTTGGGTGCAGCTTCTTATATTCCGGGATATCGTTTTCATAATACAAGGGATATGCAAAAGTACCTGACGGCTTTTCTGCCGGGAGATCCGCTTAGGCAGACAGGACATGTACATGAAGATATAGAAGAGATCGATACAAAGAAGCATATGGAAGAATTTATGTTTTTAGGACTCCGGATGATGCAGGGCGTATCCAGAAAACATTTTTATGATACATTTCGGAGAGATGTGTTTGATATTTACGGAAAGGTAATTCACACCCATGAATCCAATGGACTGTTAGAAGTGACAGATGATCATGTCTGCCTCACGGAACAGGGGATTTCCGTAAGTAATATTGTAATGGCAGATTTTTTGCTTGAAGATTAAAAAATTGCTAAAAAACAATCGAAAATGTGTTGACAAATAATAAAGTGAGTGCTACATTAGTTTTAGATGTTAGCACTCATTATATTTGAGTGCTAATAGGAAAGGAAAAGGGATGATAGAATGGAGTTAGATGATCGTAAGCGTAAGATCATGCAGGCAATTATCTCAAACTATCTCGAAACGGGTGAGCCGGTAGGATCTCGAACCATTTCGAAGTATACCGATCTGAACTTAAGCTCTGCTACCATTCGTAATGAGATGGCTGATCTTGAGGAGATGGGATACATCGAACAGCCTCATACTTCAGCGGGTCGTATTCCGACAGATGCCGGTTATCGGTTATATGTGGATCAGATGATGCAGGAGAAGGAAAATGAGGTCGAGGAGATTAAGGAGACGAAGAATGCTCTGATCGAGAGAGTGGATCGCCTTGAGGAACTGCTGAAGCAGGTTGCAAGGGTTTTGGCTTCGAATACGAATTATGCAACGATGGTAACAGCACCGCATTATCAGAATACGAAGGTGAAGTTCATACAGCTGTCGCAGGTAAGTCCAAACCAGATGCTTGCAGTGATTGTTGTAGATGGGAATGTGATCAAGAATAAGCTGATGGCATCCGATCAGGAATTGATGAATGATGAGATTTTGAAGCTCAACATTTTGATCAATACATTTTTACAAGGTGCGTCACTGGCTGATATCAATATTGAGATGATGGAAGCCATGAAGCAGCAGGCCGGCAAATATGCAGGCGTATTAGAAGGTGTCTTTCAGGGAGTTGTGGAAGCAATCCACGAGGCAGAACAGCTGGAGATCTATACGAGTGGTACAACGAATTTCTTAAAATACCCGGAACTCGGTGATATCCAGAAGAAGAGTGAACTGCTGGAAGCATTTGAAGAGAAAAAGCTTCTGACAGAGCTTGCAGACGATGCACTCAACAAGGAAGACAATGAAGGCATTCAGATCTATATCGGGGATGAATCACCGGTGCAGAATATGAAGGATCTGAGTGTAGTAACGGCAACATACCAGCTTCAGGAAGGGGCGAAGGGTACGATCGGTATTATCGGACCGAAGCGTATGGACTATAAGAAAGTAGTATCGACCTTGAAGAATCTGACTGAAGAACTGGATACCATATTTAGTAATAAGAAAGAATAGAGGTGCAGGGAATGGGAGAAAAGAATAAGCCGGATGTGACACCGGTGGATGAGGAAATCAAGGAACAGAAGACCGGACGAAGAAGCAGCGGAAAGGCTGCCTCAGAGAAGAAGGCTTCAACCAAGACTGCAAAGGAAGTGGTATCGGATGATGATGCAGAAGTAGTGGATCAGGCAGCAAAGACGCAGGTTGATGCGAACGAACAGAAGCAGGCACCGAAGAAGACAAGCAGAAGAGGCGCTAATGTCAAAGCACTTGAGCTTGAGATAGAGAAGCAGAAGGAGCTTGCACAGGAGGCGGATGACAAGTATAAGAGATTGTTAGCGGAGTTTGAAAATGCAAGAGCCAGAGAGGCGAAGGAAGCCACCAGAATGTACGATGTAGGTGCGAAAGAAGTATTAGAAAAGCTGCTTCCTGTTGTTGATAACTTCGAGAGAGCAATAGATGCGATTCCGGAAGATCAGAAAGATGGAGCAACGGAGCAGGGTGTCAGCATGATCTACAAGCAGCTGATGACAGCACTCGAAGAGCTTGGTGTAGCTCCGATGAATGCAGAGGGAACGCAGTTTGATCCGAATCTTCACAATGCGGTATTGCATGTTGAGGATGATGCATATGATGAGAATGTCGTAGCAGAAGAGATGCAGAAGGGTTATATGTATAAGGATTCGGTACTGCGTCATAGTATGGTCAAGGTAGCAAACTAGCACAAGCTGGTTTAGACATTATATTTTTAAATATTATTAGGAGGAAACGAAAATGGGAAAGATTATAGGTATTGATTTAGGTACAACAAATTCATGCGTAGCCGTTATGGAAGGTGGTAAGCCGGTGGTTATCACAAATGCTGAGGGTGCAAGAACAACACCATCTGTAGTAGCATTTACAAAGACCGGTGAGAGAGTAGTCGGTGAGCCTGCTAAGCGTCAGGCTGTTACCAATGCAGACAAGACCATCTCATCTATCAAGAGACATATGGGTACAGATTACAAGGTAACGATTGATGGCAAGCAGTATTCTCCACAGGAAATTTCAGCTATGACACTGCAGAAGCTGAAGTCAGATGCTGAGGCATATTTAGGTGAGAAGGTAACAGAAGCTGTTATTACAGTTCCTGCTTACTTTACAGATGCACAGCGTCAGGCAACAAAGGATGCAGGACGTATCGCAGGTCTTGATGTAAAGCGTATCATCAACGAGCCTACGGCTGCCGCACTTTCTTATGGTCTTGATAACGAGAATGAGCAGAAGATCATGGTATACGATTTAGGTGGTGGTACATTTGATGTATCTATTATCGAGATCGGTGACGGCGTTATCGAGGTACTGGCTACAGCCGGTGATAACAGACTTGGTGGTGATGACTTCGATGAAGCGATCACAAAGTATATGTTGGCAGAGTTCCAGAAGGCTGAGGGTGTAGACCTTTCAGGTGATAAGATGGCAATGCAGAGATTAAAGGAAGCTGCTGAGAAGGCAAAGAAGGAGCTGTCTGCATCACAGACAACTAACATCAACCTGCCATACATCACAGCAACTGCTGAGGGACCAAAGCACTTTGAGATGGATCTGACAAGAGCGAAGTTTGATGAATTGACAGCTGATCTTGTTGAGAGAACAGCAAAGCCTGTACAGGCTGCATTATCCGATGCAGGACTTTCAGCATCAGAGCTTGACAAGGTATTGTTAGTCGGTGGTTCTACACGTATTATTGCAGTACAGGACAAGGTAAAGCAGCTGACAGGTAAGGAGCCGTTCAAGGGTATCAATCCGGATGAGTGTGTTGCCATCGGTGCTTCTATCCAGGGTGGTAAGTTAGCCGGAGATGCAGGTGCAGGTGAGATCCTTCTGTTGGATGTAACACCACTTACACTGTCTATTGAGACAATGGGTGGTATCGCTACACACCTGATCGAGCGTAATACAACGATTCCTACAAAGAAGAGCCAGATCTTCTCTACTGCACAGGATAATCAGGATGCGGTGGATATCAATGTTGTACAGGGCGAGCGTCAGTTTGCGAAGGATAACAAGAGTCTGGGTCGTTTCCGTCTGGATGGTATCGCTCCTGCAAGACGTGGTATTCCACAGATTGAGGTTACATTTGATATTGATGCAAACGGTATTGTAAATGTATCCGCTAAGGATTTAGGAACAGGAAGAGAGCAGCATATTACAATTACTGCAGGTTCTAACATGTCAGATGATGATATCGAAAGAGCAGTGAAGGAAGCAGCTGAGTATGAGGCTCAGGATAAGAAGCGTAAGGATGCAATTGAGGCAAGAAATGAAGCTGATTCTATGGTATTCCAGACAGAGAAGGCTCTGCAGGATGTAGGAGATAAGCTGTCTGCTTCTGATAAGACAAAGGTTGAGGCTGACTTAAAGTCCTTAAAGGATCTGTTGGAGTCAGTAGATGCTGAGAATATGACAGATGCACAGGTAGATCAGATCAAGGCTGGCAAGGAAGCATTGATGAATAGTGCACAGGAGCTCTTCTCTAAGTTATATGAGCAGAATGGTCCTGGTGCAAATGCCGGTACAGGAGCAGGCACACCAGATTTCTCAGAAGGAGATGTAGTGGACGGAGATTACACAGAACTGTAATTTCTGCATGAAAGGTGAGGGCAATGGCAGATAAGAGAGATTATTATGAAGTCCTGGGCGTCGATAAGAATGTTACAGAGGCCGAATTGAAAAAGGCATATCGTAAGGTTGCCAAGAAATATCACCCGGATACCAATCCGGGTGACGATGCAGCCGCAGAGAAATTTAAGGAAGCTGCAGAGGCATACGCGGTCTTAAGTGATCCGGAGAAACGTGCACAGTATGATCGTTACGGTCATGCCGCATTTGATCAGAATGGTGGTGCCGGCGGATTTGGCGGATTTGGATTCGATATGGGAGACATGGGGGATATCTTTGGAGATATATTCGGAGATATGTTCGGTGGCGGTTCCCAGAGAAGACAGTCCAATGGACCGATGAAGGGTGCCAATATCAAGACGACGGTGCGTGTCAAGTTTGAGGATGCGGTGTTTGGAACAACGCAGGATCTGGAGCTCCCACTAAAGGATGAATGTGTGGTATGTCATGGAACCGGTGCACAGCCGGGACATGATCCGGAGACTTGTACAAAATGTGGCGGTAAGGGTCAGGTCGTATATACACAGCAGTCATTATTTGGTGTTGTGCGTAATGTGCAGATCTGTCCGGAATGTAGTGGTTCCGGTAAGGTAATCCGGTATAAGTGTAGTCAGTGTGCCGGTACAGGATACATTAAGAGCAAGAAAAAGATACAGGTTCAGGTGCCTGCCGGAATTGATAATGGACAGAGTATCCGTATCAGAGGCAAGGGCGAGCCGGGGATCAATGGCGGCGAGAGAGGCGATCTGTTAGTTACTGTATTAGTAGACAGACATCCGACTTTCCAGCGTCAGGAATATGATCTGTTCTCCAGTGAGCCGATTACATTTACACAGGCAGCATTGGGTGGTACGATCACGATCAATACCATTGATGGACCGATGGAGTATCAGATAGCACCTGGTACACAGACTGATACTAAGATTAAGTTAAAGGGTAAAGGTGTGCCGACGCTCCGTAACAAGAATGTCAGAGGCGATCATTATGTAACATTGGTTGTACAGGTTCCGGATAAGCTGACGGAAGAGCAAAAGACGATTCTGAGTGAGTATGATCAGGCGACAGGATCAACAGCCAGACGTTCAACAGATTCCGCAGGCGGTTTCAGCTTCGGAGATCATAAGAAGAAGTTTGGTAAGAAGAAATAAACTTCATGAAGGACCGGGTTTTACAGAACCCGGTCCTTTGTGTGTCCGTAGATATATCTTTACAGAAAATATGAATGTTGTTATAATAAAACGGATCATGTAATGTAAGCATATTGTGATAATATGGATTGGTGGTTCAAATGCATAAGAAACGCACGAACAAAATATTGTGGATCGGGAGTCAGCTTCTGCTGTATATTTTTTATTTCCTGATCAATTGGCTGACCCCGTTGTTAGCGGATGATTACAACATGAAAATGCATTATATACAAGGTACAACACAACAGATCCGGGGTGTGTCAGATGTGTTTTTCAGTGCGTGGAATGCATATACAGGGTGGACCGGAAGAATGGAAAGTCACATCTTTAGTATTATAGCAGCATTTATGCCGCATACAGTTTTTGCAGCGTTGAATGCGGCGATTTATATGCTGGGGATCTGGCTTATATACAGAATATGTATAGGAGATGGCAGACAGAATGTCATGCTGTATATGATCATTCATATTTTTATATGGGTATTTGTGCCGGATTACGGACAGGTGATGTTTTGGATGTGTGGTTCAGTCTGCTATCTGTGGCCTTCCATATTTGTATTTCTGACGATCCTGATATTCCGCTTGTATGCAGTTCGAGAAGGAAAAATGCTGCAAACCCCTGTATGGATTCCGGTGTTGTTGATCCTGGGACTTTTCGCGGGCAATGCAATGGAGAATATGAGTGCAGGCATGTTGGTGATATTGACGGGATATCTGCTATACAACCGGAGATTTCAGATACGGATCAGTGCTCCTCTGTTGGCATTGTATGTAGGCAGCATCATTGGATTTCTGATGTTGATACTGGCACCCGGAAATTATGTGCGCCAGACAGGATCAGAGCAGCTGGGATTCTTGTTCAAGCTGGGTATATTGGCATATTATTTTGTGTTTTTTATGGGTGCCATGTATGTGATCTATGCCATGATGATATATTGCTATAAGAAACAGCTGGATATGAGACAGCCGGGGGCATTCTGGCAATCTGTGATTCTGGCTGTGGCAGCCTTGGCATCAGTGGCATGCCTTGTGGTGACCCCTTCATTGCCGGAACGCGCATGGTACATTGGGTGTGCATATGCCGTTATGATGCTTGGCATTTTATTTACAGAAGTGCATGTATCGATACAGGATACAGGAAGACAAATGCTGCGGATTGCAGTGTTGGGAATGGGCATTTTTTATGTTGTTTCCCTATGCGATACGGTGGTGACAACCTATGATATCAGAAGGCAGACGCAGAGCCGGGATCAATATGTTGCTGCAGAACTGAAAGAGGGACATTTGGATGTTTGTGTGCCTGCGATAGAATATACATATCCATTCCGATCGCATCATGATGCATTGCAGGGATTATATGATGTACAGAAGGATGAAACACATTGGGTGAATCAGCTCATTGCAAGATATTATGGAATTCATACGATTCGGGCAGAATAACAGAAAGGGATTAGGATGTTATATACAAAGATAACGATAGACACAACGGTAGAAGCGATAGATATGGTCAGCTATACATTGGCTGAGCTTGGTGTGGAAGGCATTGAGGTGGAGGATAAGATCCCTCTGACAGAGGAAGAAAAGAGGGCGATGTATATTGATATCATGCCGGAACAAGAAGAAGTATATGATGGGTTGGCAAAGATTACCTGTTATATTCCGATGGCATCGGATGGGGAACCGGTGCTGGCAAACAATGGAATCACAGTGGAAGAAGTGATGCCTGCTGTGCATAATATTCCGGAACTGCTTTCCAATATCCGTGTACAGTTGGATCAGCTTTCTGAATTCATGGATGTCGGACCAAAGACGATTACAGTAGATGAACAGGATGATGCCGGATGGCTCAATAAATGGAAAGACTATTTTAAACCTTTCCGGCTTGAGGATGATATTGTGATCAAGCCTACATGGGAAACAGATGTGGATACGAAGCCGGATGATATTGTGATCGAGATTGATCCGGGTATTGCTTTTGGAACGGGATCTCATGAGACAACAAGATTGTGTATCAAGCAATTAAAGAAATATGTGACCCCTGACAGTCTGGTGCTGGATGCCGGATGCGGAAGCGGGATCCTATCTATGATCGCATTAAAACTGGGTGCAAAAGAAGCACTGGGTGTTGATATCGATGAAATTGCGGTTAAGGTCAGTGAGGAGAACCGGATACAGAATCATATAGCTGCGGAGCAGTTTGCTGTGCGGGTTGGAGATGTGATCGGAGATCGTGCATTTGCGGCATCTATTACAGACCGGTATGATATTGTGGTTGCTAATATATTGGCAGATGTTATCATACCATTGTCTCAGGTTGTGGGACAATTTATGAAGCCTGATGGTGTATTTATATCATCAGGGATCATTCAGGCAAGAGAAGATGAGGTGCGTACTGCGTTGCTGGAAAGTGGATTTCAGATCGTGGAGACGACCTATATGGGTGACTGGGTATCTTTCACTGCAAAGCTGTGAGAGGCTATAGAAGTACGAATGGTAGGTGAGAGTATGTATCAGTTTTTTGTGAATACCGATGCTGTTGGTTCGGATCAGATCAGGATCACGGGACCGGATGTGAATCATATCCGGAATGTACTCCGTCTGAAGCCGGGTACACAGATTAAGGTGAATGATCAAGGCGATATGGAATATATATGCAGCATAACAGAATTGACCGAAGATATTGTCTACGCAAAGATAGAGGATATGCAGTCTGTTACAGCGGAATTGCCGGTGGAGATTTATCTGTTCCAGGGATATCCGAAGGGGGACAAGCTGGAAACGATTATCCAGAAGACGGTGGAACTTGGCGTGTCAAAGGTGGTACCGGTGATGATGAAACGCTGTGTAGTGAGACTGGACGATAAAAAGGCACATAAGAAACAGGAACGTATGCAGGCAATTGCACTGGCGGCGGCAAAGCAGTCTAAACGGGGTGTGGTGCCGGAGATTATGCCGGTAATGGCGTGGCAGGATGCGGTGCAGCTTGCTGCGAAGCTAGACATGCTGCTGGTTCCATATGAGAATGCTGAAGGGATTGCTGCTTCAAAACATCTGATATCCCGGATAGCAGATCATAAGTCGCTGGGTATTTTTATTGGACCTGAGGGTGGTTTTGCACCCGAAGAGATCGAACAGCTGCAGGCTGTCGGGGGGCAGAATATTACATTAGGACATCGTATCCTTCGGACCGAAACAGCCGGAATGGCAATGATGTCAATTATTATGTTTGAATTAGAAAAGGATTAGAGGATAAAGAAATGGAAGCATATTTTGATCATGCAGCAACCACATATGTATTGCCGGAGGTAGCAGCACTGATGATGAAGCTGATGCAGGAGGATTATGGGAATCCATCCTCCAAGCATAGAAAGGGTATGCAGGCAGAACAGTATGTAAAGACGGCTGCAGAACAGCTGGCTGATATTATGAAGGTGGATGCCAGAAATATCGTGTTTACATCAGGTGGCACAGAGTCTAATAACATGGCATTGATCGGGGCGGCATTGGCCAACCAGCGTGCAGGCAGACATATCATCTCGACACCGATTGAACATGCATCAGTGTATAATCCGTTGTTATATCTGGAAAAACAAGGATTTGAACTGACGATCATAGATGTAGATGAGAACGGTCTTGTAGATCCTGCAAAGCTAAAGGATATGATCCGTCAGGATACCATACTGGTGTCGATTATGGCTGTCAATAATGAAATTGGTGCTGTCGAGCCGGTTGCAGAATGCGGACGGGTGATCCATGAGACGAATCCAAACACCGTCTTTCATGTAGATGGTATACAGGCATTTGGAAAGCTTTCCATTTATCCTAAACGAATGGGCATAGATCTGTATACGATCAGTGGGCATAAGCTGCATGCGGCAAAAGGGGTTGGCGCATTGTATGTAAATCCCAAAATTAAGATCAGACCGTTGATCCTTGGCGGTGGTCAGCAGAAGGACATGCGGTCAGGTACAGAAAATGTACCGGGTATCGCAGGACTTGGTCTGGCTGCGAAGATTGCTTATGATCATCTTGATGAGAGAACCGCGCATATGAGACAGTTGAAAGAACAGCTGATTGCAGGCGCAACTGCTTTAGAAGGTGTGACAAGTAATACCGGCGATGCGCCGCATATTGTCAGCCTGAGTTTTCGGGGTGTGAAGAGCGAGGTGCTGCTGCATGCCTTAGAGGATAAGGGGATATATGTATCATCAGGGTCTGCATGTTCGGCGAATCACCCGGGGATCAGTGGTGTGCTTAAGGCGATTGGATTGGATTCTGAGCTGCTGGATTCTACCTTGAGATTTAGTCTGGCAGAAAACAACACATCCGAAGAAATAGAAGCTGCGGTGCAGGCGTTAGCAAAATTGCTGCCGGTACTGCGTAGATTTATAAGAAAATAAAGGAGATTAAGATGGAATTTAAGGCATTTATGATAAAGTATGCAGAGATCGGTACTAAGGGAAAGAACCGATATGTCTTTGAAGATATCCTCTGCAAAAACATCCGTAACAGAATTAAGCATTTAGGCGAATTTGAAGTAAAAAAGGAATATGGGCGGATTTATGTTGTGGCAGAAAGTGAATACGATTATGAAGATACGATCGCTGCCCTGCAGACGGTTTTTGGAATCGTGGGTATCTGCCCGGTAGTAGTGTTGGGAAGGACAGATTTTGAAACGCTGAAAGAGTCTGTTATTGATTATATGGATCAGTGTTACACAGATAAGCATCAGACATTTAAGGTTCACACGAGGCGTGCAGATAAGACATATCCAATGGAATCTATGGAGATGAATGCAGAACTGGGCCATTTTTTGTTGGAGGCATTTCCAGAATTTTCAGTAGATGTACATCACCCGGATATCATGTTGAATGTAGAGATCCGACAGACAGGTGCATATATCTATTCGTTGACGATTCCGGGTCCGGGCGGCCTTCCAATCGGAACCAACGGGAAGGCAATGCTTCTTTTGTCGGGCGGTATTGACAGTCCTGTAGCGGGATATATGATTGCAAAGCGTGGAGTTGAACTGGAGGCGACATATTTTCATGCACCTCCGTATACCAGTGACCGTGCAAAACAGAAGGTAATAGATCTTGCAAAACTGGTTGCCAAGTATACAGGACCGATCAAATTAAATATCGTGAATTTTACAGATATCCAGTTGGCAATCTATGAAAAGTGTCCACATGATGAATTAACGATCATTATGCGGCGGTATATGATGAAGATTGCACAGGATCTGGCGAAGAAGGATGATTGTCTGAGCCTGATCACGGGGGAGAGTATCGGACAGGTGGCATCCCAGACCATGCATAGTCTGTATGTGACCAATGAAGTATGTACGATGCCGGTATTTAGACCTTGTATCGGTATGGACAAGCAGGAGATCGTAGATATATCGGAAAAAATCGATACTTATGAAACATCGATTCTGCCTTACGAGGATTGCTGTACGATCTTTGTGGCAAAGCATCCGGTTACGAAACCGAGGTTGGAAAAGATCAAGGAATCTGAGACATTACTTGCAGATGTGATAGATGATCTTTATCAGCAGGCAATGGATACGGTAGAAGTTGTTACCGTCAGATAAGGTATGTGTATATAGAATGACAGATATGGGCATAATAAAAAGGGACTATATAGAATATAGTCCCTAAACCCCTATGAATCTTATACCATATATGGCTTCAACGCATCAAGAATCTCAGCTGTGTCTGAATCTGAGTGAATGTTCAAAGTGATAGGCTTAGAAATATCTAAGCTGAAGATACCCATAATAGACTTAGCGTCGATCACGTATCTTCCGGAAACTAAATCAAACTCAGCATCAAACTTCGTGATGTCGTTCACAAAGCTCTTTACCTTATCAATTGAATTCAATGAAATCTGAACGGTTTGCATAATCTTTCCTCCTTACTGTTCTCAACATGTATATCATTATAGTACATTTTAGCCTATTAAAAGTCAAGATGATTTATACCAAAAAAGTAAAGTTATGGAAAGAGTCATGTAAAGAATGAGAGAAGAAAATGGGAGATTTACTATGACGACAGGATATTTAACAGGAAAAAAGGCTGCGATCCTGACACTTGGCTGCAAAGTGAACCAATATGAATCGGATGCGATGCACAAGCTGCTTATGGATGCAGGTGTTGCAATGGTAGAATTCGACGATCCCGCAGACATCTATATTGTAAATACATGCTCTGTAACCAATATGGCAGACAGAAAATCCAGACAGATGCTTCATAAAGCAAAAAAACATAATCCGGATGCAGTCGTGGTGGCTTGTGGTTGTTATGTACAGGCGGATGCACAACATGTGCTTGAGGATTATGCAGTGGATCTGGTTCTGGGAAACAATGTTAAGAATAACATTGTGGATCTGTTAGAGGAGTATTATGCACGCCGGCAAGCGGATGGGATGCCGCAGATGGTGGATGCGGAAACGGTTCCTGTTACATTTATGCAGGATATATCCCGAAAGGCAGACTATGAGGAAATGAGGGCGACTGTTCCGGAAATGACAAGAGCCTATGTGAAGGTACAGGATGGCTGCAATCAGTTCTGTTCATACTGTATCATTCCGTATACAAGAGGCAGGATCCGAAGCCGTGCTATGGAGGATGTGATCAAAGAGGTGTCTGATCTTGCAATGAATGGTTTTCGCGAGGTCGTTTTGACAGGCATTCATTTGTCGTCGTATGGTATGGACATGGCGGAGCATAGCAGCCGGCTGGGGGAACTGATCGGGGCTGTTTCGTCGATTGACGGGATTGACAGGGTGCGTCTCGGGTCCTTAGAACCCGGAATCATTACGGAGGAATTTCTGCAGAGTCTGCGTGAAAACAAGAAATTCTGTCCACATTTTCATCTATCGCTGCAAAGTGCATGTAATGAGACATTAAAGCGTATGAACCGTAAATATACAATAGAGCAGTATATGGAGAAATGTGATCTGATCAGAAAATATTTTGACAGGCCGGCACTGACTACGGATGTGATCGTAGGGTTTCCGGGTGAAACAGAAGAAGAGTTTGCTGTGACAGTTGACAATCTTGAACGATTAGCTTTATATGAAATGCATATTTTCAAATTTTCGCCAAGAAAAGGAACTGTGGCAGAAAAAATGCCGGGTCAGATTCCCGAACCGGTGAAAACAAAGCGCAGTGAGCAATTGTTAGCAATGACTGCAAGACATAAACAGGCATATGAGGAGAGTTTCCGGGATGACATGTTAGAGGTGCTGGTTGAGGAAATGATCACACAAGATGGTTTACAGTATGCAAGCGGACATACTGATAATTATATTCTGGTCAGATTTCCAAGTGATGCAGATTTGGTGAATCAGATCGTGCAGGTGCAGAATGGGAAAATGTTGAAATAGTAGGGGAGGCATTCGTTATGATGAATCATGTAGAGAAGAAACACGACAATAAAAAATATATACAGTATATTATTCTGGCAATTGTCATTCTTTTTGGGCTGGCAAGGATTACATACATATTTACCTTTGACAAGAAGGGAATCCATTCTGATGAAGTATGGAGCTATGGTCTTGCAAATAGTACAGATGGACCGTACATATATGAAGATGTAAAGACGGGCGAAGATAAGAACTGTAATGAGTGGATTGATGGATCCGTATTGCATGATTATATTACGGTGCAGAAGGGAGAACGGTTTCATTATGCAAATGTCTATTATAATCTGAGTGAGGATATGCATCCGCCACTTTATTTCTGGGTATTGCATACAATCTGTTCATTTTTCCCGGATCAATATTCGCTGTGGTTCGGGTATGCGATCAACATGGTCAGCTTTATCGTCATGATGATCTTCTTGTATAAAACCATGCTGCTCGTGACACGCAAAATATGGGTATCGATCGCAACGGTTGCTTATTTTGAATTGACGGTCGGTGTTCTGAATATGATGACATTTGTCAGAATGTATGCAATGGGAATGGCAATTGCATCCATTCTGATCTACTATCATGCAAGGCTGTATTACAACGAGCGGGATCGTATCAATCCCTGGGTATATATTGCATTGGCATTCTGGACATTAGCCGGTGCTATGACGCACCATTTCTTCCTTGTCTGGGCATTTGCGCTGGCAGCTGTATTTTGCGTATATTATCTCGTGCATAAGCACTGGAAACAGCTGTTTGCATATGGCGGGTCAATGCTCGGCGGAGCGCTGATTTCTTTTGCGGCATTTCCGGCGGTGTTTGAACATGTATTTAATTCCGACACCCAGAATAATGTTTATTCTGCACACTATCTGGGACTTAGATTTCAATATATTCTATGTATCATTATAACGAGCCTGGAAAATGTTGGATTCAATGTATTGTCACCATATGACCGGGGATACAAGCCGTATATAGTGATCACTGTTGGCGTGATGATTGTACTTTTTGTTGCGGCATGTTTTGTGTTTCGTAAAGATGCATGGTTTCAAACATTCCTCAAAAAATTAAGATCTGTTCCGGGCATTATATGGAATAAACGGAAACAATTTAACTGGTTCTTGTTTGCAATGATATGTAGTGTTTTGTTTAATAGCTTTGTGATTGCAAATACAGTTAATATTATAAAAATGGAGTATCATACAGATCGATATTTGTCTACGGCATATGTCTCATTTGTGATCGTGTTTATTTCATTGGGATACTATATCCTAAATGTTTTGGTGAAAAAGAAGCCTAAAATACGAATTGCAATTGGAGTAGTATTGTATGGTCTGGCTATTGGATGTATGGTTTTGTTTGGAAATGTAATTTATCTGTTCCCGGGAACTTATGACAGCAATGACCTGCAGCAGATTGGTACGGGAGATGATGTGTTAGTTGTAACCATGGAACCGTGGCTTTTGACGGTATTTGCTGATCAATTTTATGGAGTGAATCAAATGTATGTTTCGTCTTATGATGAGTTATATGATAACAAGGCCTCGATTGACAGCAAATTGTCTGATGAGAAACCGTTGTATTTTGTGTTAGATGTCAGATGGATGGATTTGAGTAAGACAGATCTGCATGTACCATTTAAAGATGAGAATAAAAAACGATATAACGATGAGGGCAATGAGATTGTATTGCAAGATGGTGATTCACTGTTAAATGCTTTAAATAATGCCGGAAGTGCTTCGGCGAAGGATGAGTTTGCAGAGAAATATAAGCTGGGTGAAGTGCTGGATTATATCAGGGATCTGGATATTACAAAAGATATGACCTATGTGGGGTATGATGATATATTTGGCAGACCGGTATTGATCTATCGGTTAAATTGATGTAATATATACATCTTGCTATTTTTGTGAGATTATATTAAAATATAGATATCTGTGATAAGGACGTGATAAAATGAACAATCAAAATACACAATACATTAATCCAATGCGAAATGATGTGATCGAGGTAACAGATATTCTTGCAGAAGTATATGCAGCGTTATCTGAGAAAGGATATAATCCTGTCAGTCAGATTGTAGGATATGTGATGAGCGGTGATCCGACATACATCACAAGTTACCGGAATGCCAGAAGCCTGATCATGAAGGCTGAACGGGATGAGATCATAGAGGTACTGCTTGAGAATTATATTGAAACACGATTGAAGTAGAATTGAGGGAACATATGAGAATCATGGGACTTGACTATGGCACCATGACAGTTGGTGTTGCGATATCGGATGCACTCGGAGTCACAGCACAGCCGATTGAGACCATAACCAGGAAGATGGAGAACAAGCTCCGGAAGACCTATGCACGGATCGAAGAGTTGATTGCAGAGTATGAGGTCGGTTTTATTGTGCTCGGATATCCAAAGAACATGAATAATACAGTTGGAGAGCGTGCCGAAGCATGCGAAGAATTTAAAGCTGCGATCGAGAGGCGGACAGGAATTCCGGTTGCATTGTGGGATGAGAGACTGACTACAGTAGAGTCAGAGAGAATTTTGATGGAGAGTGGTGTGCGCAGAGAGAACCGCAAGGCGGTGATCGATAAGATGGCGGCGGCTATTATACTGCAGAGTTATATGGATGCGCATCCGGAGGGACAGGCATGATAGAAGAACAGAATATCACTATGACAGATGAAGAGGGCAATGAAACGATTTTTACCGTACTTGCAGATACTGTATTACAGGGAAAGACATATCTGCTGGTGACGGAAGGTGAAGAAGAAACGGGAGAGACCCCGTGTGACATCCTGGTACGGACAGGAGAGGATGCCGATTATTGGTCTTATATGTTTGTGGAAGACGAAGATGAGCTTGAGAATGTTTTTAAGATATTTGAGACCATCTTGTCTGAGGAAGACGGGAATTTGGAGGTTTAAGTAAAAGTGAATAAGAACGAGAATTTAAAGATCATTCCACTCGGCGGTTTGGAGCAGATTGGAATGAATATTACAGCGTTTGAGTATCAGGATACGATTATCGTTGTAGATTGTGGATTATCCTTCCCTGAGGATGATATGCTGGGAATTGATCTGGTGATTCCGGATGTAACATATCTGAAAGAGAATGCGGATAAGGTAAAGGGATTGGTGATCACGCATGGACATGAAGATCACATAGGTGCGATCCCGTATGTCGAGAAACAGATCAATATGCCGATTTACGCAACGAAGCTTACGATGGGTGTGATTGAGAATAAGCTGCGCGAACACAACCTTATGAATAATACAAAGCGAAAGGTTGTCAAGTATGGTCAGACGATCAATCTTGGCTGCTTCCGAATTGAATTTATCAGGACGAATCATTCGATTGTAGATGCAGCGGCTCTGGCAATCTATACGCCACAGGGAATCATTGTGCATACGGGTGATTTTAAGGTAGATTTTACACCGGTATATGGCGATGCGATCGATCTACAGAGATTTGGTGAACTTGGCAAGAAAGGTGTGCTGGCACTGATGGCGGACAGTACCAATGTGGAACGCCCGGGGTATACGATGTCGGAGAAGACGGTAGGTGTTACCTTTGATCATTTGTTTGCGGATTACAAGAAGAACAGACTGATCATTGCTACATTTGCATCGAATGTGGATCGTGTACAGCAGATCATCAATACCGCATACAAGTATGGCAGAAAGGTCATTGTAGAAGGCCGCAGTATGGTAACGATCATTGAGACGGCGATGGAACTTGGATATCTGAATGTTCCGGATAATACGCTGATTCAGATCGATCAGATGAACCAGTATACAGATGACCAGATTGTGTTGATTACAACGGGAAGCCAGGGAGAAAATATGGCTGCACTTTCGAGGATGGCAGCCAGTCTGCATAACCGGGTATCGATCAAACCGAATGATGTTGTTATTTTCAGTTCAAAGCCGATTCCGGGTAACGAGAAGTCTGTTTCGAAGGTCATTAACGATCTGGAGCAGAAAGGTGCCCGTGTAGTGATTGAAGATACCCATGTATCAGGTCACGCCTGTCAGGAAGAATTGAAGCTGATATACTCTCTGACAAAGCCAAAGTTTGCGATTCCGGTGCATGGAGAGTACAGACATCTGAAGAGACATGCAGAGCTTGCACAGGATATGGGTATTCCGAAGGAGAATGTAAAGATCCTGACATCGGGAGATGTGTTAGAGATTGGCGAGAAGACCTTTAAGGTGACAGGAAAGGTTCCGGCACAGGGGATTTTTGTGGATGGTTTAGGTGTAGGAGATGTCGGCAATATTGTATTGCGGGACAGACAACATTTGTCAGAGAATGGTTTGCTGGTTGTGGTTGTTACACTTGAGAAATATTCAAATCAGATATTGGCAGGCCCGGATATTGTATCGAGAGGTTTTGTGTATGTCAGGGAATCTGAGACATTGATTGATGATTGCAAGTATGTGGTAGAAGAAACGCTCGAAAAATGTTTTGATAAAAATATCACAGACTGGGGTAAATTAAAGACTGCAATCCGTGATGCACTCGGCGATTTCCTGTGGAAGAAAATGAAGCGGAATCCAATGATTCTGCCTATTATATCAGAAGTATAAGAGGGATACGGATGGATCAGGTATTCAAATTAAGTGAAGAACTCAATAGAGCATTGTTGGACAGTGCGGAGTATAGACAGTATGTCAATACATCCAGAGCGATCAAAGAGCAGCCCGAACTTTATCATATGATGAATGAGTATCGGAAACGCAACAGACATATACAGATGTATGCATCTGAAGATACGATATTTGATGAGACGAACCAGTTATTGGTCGAGTATGATTCTGTGGTAAAGAATGAGACGGTTGCGGAATTCCTTGCAGCAGAGCAAAAGCTGCTCCGTATATTACAGCAGGTTTATGCAAATGTGGAAAGACATATGGAATTTGATGATGACTACATGGAAGGGTAGGATACTATGGCTAAGAAAAAGAGTGCAACATTTAAGTTTATATGTATGCTGTTCAGTATGATTATCAATCTTGCGATCATTGTGTTTTTGATCGAGGGATTCACATATTCATTTGGTTTTACATACCGGATGTTTAATGATGCACCGAAGAATGCAGCCGATAAGACTACAGTTACGGTTAGTGTGCTTGAGGATTCTTCTTCTAGAGATATCATAGATCTTGTGTACGATGCGGGCGTGGTTGAAGACAAATATGTGTTTATGGCAAAGACATATCTGGAGGGATATTATAAGAAAATGAAACCGGGTGTGTATGAGCTGAGCCAGTCTATGACGAATACACAGATATTGCAGACACTGACGGGACAGATAAAAGAGGAGTAGGAACATGATTGATGAAAGAGCTGTGTCATATGTCCGTTCCCTGATAGAAGATCCGGGCGAAGTGTTATGCGATATTGCAGAGGAGGCCAGGGCTGCGTATGTTCCGATCATCCGGCCGGAGACCGGAGATGCGCTGAAGCTTCTGCTTCAGATAAAGAAGCCGGCGCATATTCTGGAGATAGGAACGGCTGTGGGTTATTCGGCGATCTATATGGGTACAGTGACAGATGCATCGTGTCATATCACTACGATCGAGAATTATGCCCCGCGGGTCATTCGGGCACGGAAGAATATAGATCGTGCCGGGATGCAGGAACGCATCTGCCTGTTAGAGGGAGATGCAATGGATGTTCTGCCGGAACTTTCGGAGCAGTATGATTTTGTATTTATGGATGCTGCGAAAGGACAGTACATTCATTTTCTGGAGCCGGTATACAGATTAATGCGTCCGGGAGCAATCCTTGTGACGGATAATGTATTGCAGGATGGAGAGATATTAGAGTCACATTTTACAGTCCCAAAGAGGAATAGAACCATACATGACAGAATGCGGGAATACCTGTATGCCCTGAAACACTATGAAGGGCTGAGTACGGCGGTTCTCACGGTTGGGGATGGACTGGCAGTCAGTGTGAAATGCGATGGAAAGGAATAGAGTGATGAGAACGCCTGAATTATTGATCCCGGCAGGCAGCCTTGAAGTGCTAAAGACAGCGGTGCGATACGGTGCAGATGCTGTGTATATAGGCGGAGAACATTTTGGACTCAGGGCAAAGGCCGGCAATTTTACAAAAGAAGAGATGATGGAAGGTGTACAGTATGCACATGAGCATCATGTTAAGGTTTATATTACTGTAAATATTTTTGCACATAACGCAGATCTGGAAGGTGTGCGGGCTTACCTGATAAGCCTTCGTGATGTGATGCCGGATGCGCTGATCATATCCGATCCTGCAATCTATACCATGGCACAGGAAGTGATCCCGGAAGTAGAACGGCATATCAGTACACAGGCAAATAACACAAACTACGGGATTTTTGATTTCTGGTATCGGTTGGGCGCAAAACGTGTTGTGACTGCCAGAGAGCTTTCATTGGCGGAGATAAAAGAGATCCGTGCACATATTCCGGATGATATGGAGATAGAATCATTCGTACATGGTGCTATGTGTATATCGTATTCCGGAAGGTGTCTGCTTAGTAATTACTTCACGGGAAGAGACGCCAATCAGGGCGCGTGCACACATCCCTGCAGATGGAAATATGCTGTGGTAGAGGAAACCAGACCGGGTGAATATATGCCGGTGGAAGAAGACGAGAGAGGCACTTATATCTTCAATTCCAAGGATCTGAATATGATCGCATATATTCCCGAATTGATCGATGCCGGAATAGACAGCTTCAAGATCGAAGGAAGAATGAAGACTGCATTGTATGTGGCGACGGTTGCCAGAACATACAGACAGGCAATTGACGATTATTTGAAAGATCCTGCATTGTATCGGAAATCCCTTCCGCACTATTTGGAAGAGATTGCGAAATGCACATACAGACAGTTTACGACCGGATTTTATTTCGGAAGAACAGATGAGAATTCACAGATCTATGACAGTAATACCTATCTGAGGGAATATACCTATATTGGCATGGTGGAAGACCGGATGGAAAGAGAAGGCGCAACACTGCTTGGATGGCATCAGAAGAATAAGTTTTCTGTCGGTGAGAAACTGGAGGCAATGGCATTCTCCGGAGAGAATCTGGAATTGTATGTACAGGGCATCTATGATGAACATATGTCGCCGATAGAGAGCGCACCGCATCCGAAGCAGAAGATTTATGTGGACCTTGGATGTGAACTGCCGGAAGGAACGATCTTAAGAAGAAAAGAGGACTAAGACCCATGCTGACAAATTGTCAGCATGGATTTTTTTATTCCAGAGCAATGCGGAGTTTATGCAGAGCCCTCTTTTCGATTCTCGAAACATAAGATCTGGATATACCGAGAATGGAAGCGGTTTCCTTTTGCGTGAGAGAGTGTGTCTGGTGAATGCCATAGCGCATCCGGATCACATTATATTCCTGTACTGTCAGATCACCGGGCAGATAGGCATAGAGCTTTCTTATGGTTTCGTCTTCAATGAGCTGTGTGGGAATGCTGTCTTCCTGATTATCCATGATATCTAACAGGCTGATTTCGTTTCCTTCTTTATCAGTGCCGATTGGCTCATATAAGGAGATGTCCTTCTGGGATTTCTTTTCCTGGCGCAGCAGCATCAATATTTCGTTTTCGATACATCTGCTGGCATAGGTGACGAGCCGGTTTCCTTTTTCTATGTCGTAGGTATTGATTGCCTTGATCAGACCAATCGTCCCGATAGAGATCAGATCATCCATGTCCCGTTCCGGACTAACATATTTTTTGACAATATGTGCGACCAGACGTAGATTATATTCTACCAAAATGTTTCTGGCTTCCCGATCACCCTGTTTGCTGCGGTCGAGATAATATAGTTCTTTGTCCTTGGGGAGTGGTTTTTTAAAAGTCTGCAAAGGTGTTTACCTGTTCCGTTTTTTTCTTTTACTATATGTGGATGCAAAACAAATAGTGCTTTTCCAAGCGAAAACAGACAAAGTGCACAAACTCTGTTGTTCATTGTTCCAAAAATATATTCATTCTTTCCATTTTGTGGAATATGTGGTACAATGTAACGAGGTAAATGTGCTTACTGGAATATAATAATGAGATGAGGTATGACTATATGCGAATGGCAGTGGGTAGAAAGAAAATACGTATTGGAGACCTGCTGGTTGCTGCGGGGGCGATTACAGACGACCAGCTGAATGAAGCTTTGGCAGAGCAGAAGGAGAGTGGACAGAAGCTTGCGGAGGTATTGCTGTCCAAGGGTTATATCAGCCGTGATCTTTATGTAGCGACACTGACCCAACAGATGGGTATTGAATACATAGAGTTAAAGGCGTGCAAGCTGGATGATGAAGTGTTGAAGCTTGTGCCGGAGAATCTGGTGCAGAAGTATCAGGTGGTGCCGATCGGATTTGATGAGATGAATCCGAATGTGCTGAAGGTAGCGACATCAGATCCGAATGACCTGATCGCACTGGATGATATCAGTATTGCGACGAATTGTCAGGTAGAACCGATGTTCGCAATGGAGGATGATATTTCTGAGACGATCGGAAAGTACTATGGCAATGCACAGGCGATGGAGGCTGCGGAGGCATACCGTAAGGAACGTGAGCAGGATATGCTGACTGCGGATGAAGAGGATGCCCTGAATGAAGATATTGAGAATTCACCGATCGTACTTCTGGTAAAGCAGATCATTGAGGGCGGTGTCAGACAGAGAGCATCAGATATTCATATTGAACCGATGGAGACCAGTGTTCGTGTCAGATACCGGATTGATGGATCTTTAAAGCAGGTAATGAGCTATGATTACAGTTTGTTAGCCGGTATTTCTGCCCGTATCAAGATCATTGGTGGTATGGATATCTCTGAGAAGCGTAAGCCTCAGGATGGTCGTATCACGATCATGGTAGATAGAAGAGAGTATGATGTCCGTGTATCTATGCTTCCTACTGTATACGGCGAGAAGACGGTTATGAGACTGACATCCAAGGATGGTCTGACGAAGCCGAAGAGTGCCCTTGGATTTGGACCGGAGGAACTGAAAGCATTTGATAACATTCTGGCCAATCCTCACGGAATCATTCTGGTAACAGGACCTACAGGTTCCGGTAAGTCTACGACCTTGTATACTGCTCTGAGTGAGTTGAACACTGAAGATGTCAATATCATCACAGTTGAGGACCCGGTTGAGGCGAATATCGACGGTATCAATCAGGTACAGACGAATGACAAGGCTGATATGACCTTTGCTGCAGCACTGAGATCAATTCTTCGTCAGGATCCGGATATTATCATGATCGGTGAGATCCGAGACGGCGAGACAGCAGATATCGCGGTAAAAGCGGCTATTACAGGACACCTTGTTGTAAGTACACTGCATACCAATTCAGCAGCCAGTACCGTAACCCGTCTGATTGATATGGGCATTGAACCGTATGTTGCCGGCGATGCATTGGTAGGCGTTATTGCACAGCGACTGGTTAGAAGATTGTGTACATGTAAGCAGCCGAGACTGGCAGAACCGGATGAGAAGCGGATTCTGAATGCGGATCCGGATGATGATGTGGTTATTTATGAGCCGATTGGCTGTCCACTCTGCAATGAGACCGGATATGTAGGCCGAATCGGTGTTTATGAGATTATGTCGGTATCGCATCAGCTTCAGGCGGTTATTGCGAGAAATGCGACAGCAGACAAGATTGAGGAGCAGGCACTGAAGGAAGGTATGATCACTCTGCGAATGGGTGCTACAAGACTGGTACTTCAGGGTATTACTTCAATCCATGAGATGAAGAAGATTGTATTTATCTCTGCGGATGAAGCATAGAATATGCAGGGTTTTATAAGAGAACGAGATATATATGAGATAACAAGGAGGATGTGACATCATGATTGATATGAAGGAGTTGTTGGCGTTTTCGGTAGAACAGAGAGCGTCAGATGTACATATAGCGGCAGGTATTCCACCGAAGCTTCGTATTCACGGTAAGTTAGTGGATGTAGAGGGACCGAAGCTGACACCTGCAGATGCTGCAGCCTGTATCGGTGCTACAATGAATGACAGGCATAAGGAAGTACTCAGGAATAAGGGTGAAGTCGATTTCTCGTATTCATCACCGGAGACAGGACGATTCCGTGTGAATGTCTATATGGACAGAGGTAACATGGCGGCGGCTTACAGACGCGTAGAGACAGAAATCCCAAGACCGGATATGCTGGGTATTCCGCAGGCAGTTGTAGATATGTATAAGAAGAAGAGAGGTTTGGTTCTTGTAACGGGACCTACCGGTTCCGGTAAGTCTACAACATTGGCATCCATCATCAATAAGGCGAACGAAAATCGTACGGATCACATTATTACAATGGAGGATCCGATCGAGTATGTACATCACCATAAGAAGTCAGTTGTGAATCAGCGGGAAGTTGGTATGGATACCCTGAGTTATGCAAATGCACTTCGGGCAGCCCTTCGTCAGGATCCGGATATCATCCTGCTGGGTGAGATGAGAGACTTAGAGACCATTTCCAATGCGATTACAGCGGCTGAGACCGGACACTTGGTATTTTCGACTCTGCACACCATTGGTGCAGCGAGCACGATCGACCGTATCATCGATGTGTTCCCAACCAGCCAGCAGCAGCAGACCAGAATCCAGCTTGCGATGATTCTGGAATGTGTAGTATCACAGCAGCTGATCCCGACAGTCGATGGCAATGGACGAGTAGCAGCGTTTGAGGTAATGTTAGGAACACCTGCAATCCGAAGCCTGATCCGTGAGGCGAAGGTACATCAGATCCAGTCTACGATCCAGACCTCTAAGGCTCAGGGCATGATCACAATGGATGATTATTTATATGATCTGTATGCACAAGGTACGATCTCAAGAGATATGGCACTTGCCTATGCACAGGATCAGCAGAATCTTCGAAAGAAGCTGTAAGAAATGCGATTTGTGCAATATTAACAAAATGCACAGATTTATATGAAAATATTTGCGTTTTATGTAAAAATAGTGTAATATCTAAAATAACAAACAAAAATTCATAATTTATTCATACTTTATACATAAGGAATGAGAATGGATTGTGGGATGACTATATTATAAGGTTGGAGGAGTAATATGGCTCAGTTTAATTACAAAGTTATTGATAAGGACGGCAAGAATAAGAAGGGCGTCCTGGAAGCTTCCAGCAGGGAAGCAGCAGAGAAGAAGCTGAAGGCCGAAGGCTTGACCGTTGTCGATTGTAAGGAACAGGGTATCATGGATAAGGATATCCAGATCTTCGAAAAGAAGGTAAAAGCAAGAGATCTTTCAGTATTCTGTAAGCAGTTTGCCAGCATCCTGAATGCTGGTGTTACGATCATTTCGGCACTGGGTATGATCGCAGAGTCGTCTGAGAACCCGACATTGCAGAAGGCATTGAAGGAAGCACAGGCTTATGTTGAGAAGGGTGGTACGCTGGCGGATGCGTTCAGACTGAATCCGAAGGTGTTCCCGAATGTATTGATCAACATGGTAGCTGCCGGTGAGGTTTCCGGTAACATGGAGATCGCATTTGAACGATTGGCAACACACTTTGAGAAGGAGAATGCTCTGACCGGTAAGATCAAGGGTGCGATGACATACCCGATCGTGGTTATGGTCGTTATCATTATCGTTGTGATCGTGATGTTGGTTACAGTTATCCCGACATTTGCTGATATGTTCAAGGACATGGGTACCGATCTTCCGTTAGCGACGCGTATCATGGTGGCAGCAAGTAATTTTGTAAAGGATAAGTGGTATGTGCTGGTGATCGTAGTAGCTGCCATCGTAGTCGGCTTCAAGACATTCGGCAAGACAGAGACAGGTAAGCAGGTGTTCGGACAGATTGCGATCCATGCTCCTGTATTCGGTAATCTGACAATCAAGCAGGCGTGTGCAAGATTTGCACGTAACCTGAGTACATTGATGGCATCCGGTATTACATTGGTGGACGCATTAGAGCAGGTTGCAAAGATGATGGACAATAAGATCTATCGGGATGCACTGATGGATGCCAAGATTCAGATCTCCAAAGGTATTCCGCTTTCGAAGCCTTTGAAGGATGTTGAGATCTTCCCTACGATGTTGGTACAGATGGTGAAGATCGGTGAGGAGACCGGTAACATTGAGGACATGATGTCCAAGGTTGCAGACTTCTATGATCAGGAAGTAGATCAGGCGGTATCGAACCTGACTGCAGCGATGGAGCCTATCATTATGGCTGTCATGGCGCTGATCGTTGGTATGATCGTAGCAGCATGTTATGGTCCGATCATTTCTATGTACGGTAACATGGATAACTTATAGAATCCATCGTACACAAAGCTGGTTAATCTTCGCCGGTCATGAAACCATCGGCGGATGTTAATAAATAATATTTAATAAAAAGGAGAGAATTATTATGAAGAAAATGAATAATAAGGGTTTTTCAATGGTTGAGTTGATCATCGTTATCGCTATCATGGCTATTTTAGCTGGTGCGTTAGCTCCAACATTGATCAAGTATGTTAACAAGTCAAGAAAGTCTTCTGATGTGTCTAATGCACAGCAGGTAGCTTCTGCATTCCAGACAGCTTATTCTGATCCAAGCTCAAACGGTTCATTATCATCTCTTTCATCAGGTACTTATTCTGTTAATACTTTAAAGAGTGTTGCAAATGGATTTGGTTCTAACTTCGCTGAGGTTATCGGATCATTTGACGGATCTGTTAAGTACACAAAGGATGGCGCTTCATGTATCTTAGTTGACTACAATCCAACAACAAACAAGATTATTGTTAAGACTGGTGGTCAAGGTAATGGTGCTGGTAAGGAATTATACCCAAATGTAGATGCTGACTACGAGTAGAATTTAATATGTATTTTGCTTAGGATGCCCGATGGGCATCCTAGGACTACATATAGAATGTATGCAGAGACTGATGGGACTCTGTGGGTTTCAATATATTCTATATAATGATTGGTAGGGGATGCAGGTGATGGACATCACCTGCGATTACCTGCCACCGTTACATATATGTATGACTGATTGAAATGTTAGATCAGATTTGGAGCTGATTTGAGAAGACTTCAGGTGTTTTACGGCCATTGACCTGAATGCCGGATTGGCTCTTGCGGTCAGCGGTTTTTTTCTCGATGGAGAGATGGGAGTCGCGACGTGATTTAATGGCAGCGGCTAGCTTATCGAAGCTGGCATTTAGTCCATATCGACTATGGGCAAGAATAGCAATGATATGGGGTGAACAGCTATAAGTAAGCTGGTACCTGGGCATGTAGACCATACCATTGTATTTATCTGAATATTTATAGTATGAGTTACATGCTTTATTAAACTACTGATTAGCGAGGGAGGCTATAAAATGGCAAAAAGTAATAAGGTTTTGACAATTGATATTACCAATGAGAGTATTACTGTCATTGAGATTACCGCATCCGAAAAGAAGCAGACACAGATCCATAATGCGATCGTGTTTGAAACACCGGAGGATGCTTACGAGGATGGCAACATCAAGGATAAGGAAAAGATCGCATCAGCGATCCGCAGCCATCTGAATGAGAATGGCATTACAAATAAGAACACGATCTTTGTATTGTCATCTACAAAGGTAGTAAACCGTGAGGTTATGATTCCGGCAGTGAAGGAATCTAAAGTAAAGAGTGTTATAAGTGCGAATGCAGCAGAGTATTTCCCTGTTAATATAGATGACTATATTATTTCTCACTCTATCTTAGAGACAGTTGTGAAGGAAGATAAGTCTAAGGAACTTCGAGTATTGGCAGTGGCTGCTCCTATTTATATGGTAAAGGGCTATTATGATGTAGCAAGTCTGGCCGGTCTGACTGTAGAATCTATCGATTATATCGGTAATTCCATGTTACAGCTGATCAAGACACAGACAAGTGCGAATGCTACCACAATGGTCATTCAGTTAGGAAGTGAGTCAACTGTATTAAATATTGTAAAAGGTGATACCTTACTGTTACAGCGTACAGTTCCATATGGTACGAATACTGCAGTGCAGGAGGTTATGGATGAGAAGGGCGTAGATGCAGCTACCGCTATGACGATGCTGCAGAATGACCGTCTGATCACAGTTGATTTTGACGATAATGCAGTTACAGGTGCATTCCGTTATATGATCAACAACATCGGCCGGGTAATGGATTATTATTCATCTAAGAATCCGGATAAGCCGATTGATGAAGTATATCTGACAGGCGATGGTGCCCTGATCAGAGGTTTGGATGGATTGTTCAAGGTACAGTTAAATGTAACAACCCGTATTATGGATAGTCTGTATAATGTGAAGTTTGATCCAAAGATTGACCAGAAGCAGTACAATCCGGTATTTTTGATTGCACCGATTGGTGCTGCCTTTGCACCGATGGGATTCCCACTTTCGGATGCGGCTGGCAAGAAGGGAGCAGGATCTGCTTCTACAAAGTCCGGAGCAGCGGTACTGGCAGTATGCGTGATCGCGGCAGTCGGAGCATTGGGTGCTACTTATGTGATGAAGGACAATGCACAGAAGGAGAAGGATAAGCTGAATCAGCAGATTGCAGCCATTCAGGATATTGATAATGTTGTGGCAGAGTATGATGCGGCAAAGGCAAAATACGAAGATATGTACACCATGTACAGAATGACAGAGAACCTGAATGAAAATGCATTGACATTCATTAACAGCTTAGAGGAGAGCATTCCAAAGGGAATTGAAGTTGCCAATTTTGCTTCCACAGCAGAAGTGGTGAATATCTCAGCCGTTGCTACAGATTATGACAATATCGCAGCATTTGTTGTGAATCTGAAGAAGATTGAGTGTATTGAGGATGCGTTTGTGACTTCAATCACACAGGAAGTGGATAAGGAAACAGGCGATGTGAAGTATATTGTTGCATTAACATGCCAGTATGTGTCCATGGTGACACCGGAGGATACAGATATTGCCGGTGATGGTTCAGATAGTGCAGATACAACAGAAGCTGCAACAACAGCACAGTAGGGAGGTACGCGATATGAATATGTCAGCATCAAATAAAAACATGATCATGGTGATTATCGGAATCATCATTCTGGTAGCAACATATTTTCTGGGCGTCAGCAAGATGCTTGAACAGAAGAAGACGATTGACAATGAAGTAACACAGCTTCAGACACATTATAATGAACTCTTACAGAAGAGTCAGAACAAGGAAATCTATGAACAGGGTATTGTGGAGTACGGTCAGAGATTTGATGAGAAGATGAATGAGTTCCCTGCTTCCTTAGATCAGGAATACACGATCGAGTTCATCGAGGGTATTCGTCAGGCATATGATTTCAATACCAAGACATTATCTATGGGTGAGCCGGAACAGTTTTATATCTTAGGAGCATCTGCAAATGCATCTGCAAATCTGGATGCAACTGCAACTTCTGCTGCTGAGACAACGGAGGCACCTGCAACTGAGGCAGCTGCGGACGGCGCTGTAGGGACACCGGCTGCTGTTGAGCCGTCACCTGAGACAGATAATATCTGCTACAAGGCTGAGTTCCCGATTACATATGAAGGTTCGTATGATGGCATCAAGGAGATGCTTGATTATGTAGCGAATTACAGATATCGTATGACAGTAGATACAACGAATATTACATACGATGAAGAGAATGATTTATATACCGGAGATATCGTACTTTCTTGCTATGCAATTGCAGGTCCGGATCGTAGCGATGATCCATTGAATCTTGATATTGAGTCAGGAAAGTCTAATATCTTTACCAATGGTGGAGCTTCTACTTCTGCTACAAAGGGCATGACAAAGTATGATGATAATGATGGAGCAGCTATTTCATCTTCATATGATGTATATGTGATGTTGAATCCGGCAGACAGTGATGTATCAGCAAAGGCGATCGGTCAGAAGGGTAAGACTGCATCAGAAGTAAAGAGCTCAGAGAATACAGAAGAAGATCTGAAGCTTGACTTCTATGCAAAGGATGGAAAGAACTATGTTACTTATACATTAGGCACGAAGTCTTACGAAGCAGAGATTACATCAGCTGATGATGCTACGGTTTATGTTACATCAGCAGCTCGTAAGGATGCAGAGGATAAGAGTTCTGTAAAGGTAACAATTTCTAATACAATGTCCATTCCGGTCTATGTAAAGGTTAGCGGAGATGATGCTACTTCTCCAAGATTTAATGTAACAAGCAAGTCAGGTCAGGTTAAGATCTATAAGTAGAATGGAGTGATTGAAACATGGCAAAATCAAATAATAGAGGATTTAGTTTAACTGAACTCATAATTGCCATTGCTGTTTTCACGATTCTTCTTGTTCCGATCATCCGGCAGCTGTCAGTCAGCATGAATATCAGTAACAAATCCCGTGCAACACAGGAGTCCGCTGAGTATGCTGAATATTTAGTGGAGTACTTTAAGAGTACTCCACTTGCGGATATCGGCAAAGATAATCTATTTGATGGTTCGAATGCACTTCAGCTTAAGAATGCAGAGACAGATAAGACGATATCAATCAATGGTACGAATGTTACATATAAGGAGATGTCGTATGAAATTCCTGAGGCAAATGCCGTAACGATTGGTCGTAAGAAGTATTACAGTGAAATCGTTTTAGATACGAAGGAATATGCAGCGTCTCAGGCAGGATATCGTTCCGCAACATCATCAGACAGTTCAACAGTGTCTGGATCAGATGGCAAAGAATATGTAGCGATTACAGCGAAGACGGATCCGAACCAGGTGAATGTAGGTCATCTTACGAATCTTGACGAAAATAAGGTAGCAATTATAGCAGGTAGTACATCGAATTTTGATAAGACTGCATCAGATAACATATTTGCATTGAAATCAGAACTGCTGAAGAACAGCGGTGAGCAGGGAAGAAAACAATGGGAACAGTTGATGTATGGTGGTTTTAATGGATTCGATAATGATAAAGTGAAGAAGGTAACCCGTATATCAGTTGTACAGAGTGGTTCGGGTGCGAACCTGAAGTACACGGTCAAGTGTGAGTTGGATTACAAAGATGATAATGTAACATCAAGCGGAAAGTATGCAACAGCATTACCTACCACAAATGCATATCAGCATACATTTGTACAGTCAGAGCCACCGGTTATTTACTTCATGTATAACCCGTGTGTGTACAATGCAGAGTATATGTGGGATGATTATATTACATTAGATACAACAGGCGTACCGAATGGAAAAAAGGTAAAACTGTATCTGATTGAAACTGCAGATAAGATCTCTCAGAATATTAAGGATGTTATGACAGCCAATAGTATCGATTTTAAGAGCGAAAATCTGATCGAGAATGTAAATACGGCAGGATCAGGACGTGCAGACAGAGATCAGATCACAACACATTTTAATGTGAAGACGAGTAGCCTTGCTGACATCTCTGTATACACCAACAAGGATCTGAATCGTGTGAATGATACGGATTCATTCAGTTGTGTAACTCCTACAGAGACATTGAATTATTCGGCTCCGGCTGTGTCAGGTACACATTTTGTAAAGACTTTGGCAGATGATTCAGAATATGAAGGCCGCTTGTATACTTTGACAGTGAAGTTGATTGATGCATCAGATGATTCTGTTGTAGCTACTTATACAGGAACTAGGGGGATGGATTAATGGTGAAGAAAATAATGCAAAAGCTGAATAACAGAGGATCCAGTTTTGTAATGGTTATCGTTACCATGGCATTCCTTTCCGTGTTAGCGACTTCCGTGTTAGTGGCAGTAGGATTCTCATATCGTTTGAAGTTATATAATATGAACTCAAAAAATAACTTCTATTATGTTGAACAGGCGTTGGATGAAATTTATGCCGGTGTCGGTAATGTGGCTGTGCAGAATCTGCGGAAGGCATATCAGGACACCGTAGAGGTTATGGTATACTATGATACCGGACGAAAAGCATATGTAACAAGAAATGATTCTGATGCCAATAAGATCATGAAAAAGACATTCATTCAGTATATGAAGAATGATAATTCTTTTTCAATCAATGTAGATCCGGGAACCGGTAAATCTCCAATTCAGGCTTTGATGGAGGATGCCGTTACAAATCCGGATATCCAGTTGGATTTGTCCAATATTGTCGTTGATACTTCTGCCAGTGATGCTGTTACGATCAAGAATGTTACAGTAAAGCGTACTGCAAAGTACAAGAGTGGCAGCAATAATTCAGATTATATCCAGTCCATTACGACAGATATCTGTGTGGGAGAACCTGCCTACAATGTAAAGTTCTCAAATACAAATTCAGATCACAGTGAACTGTATGATTTCTCATTAGTGGCAGATGCAGGTATTGAGATTACAGGTGCAACTTCTTCTGTGAATATTTCAGGTAATATATATGGTGCATCTGATTTCTACAACAAGAATTATGAAGCAAAGAATGACACTGGTGCTACCATTTTGTCGAATACTTATTCAGGAGCTGCAAGTGATGTATCTTCTTATTTGACAAGTGAAGCCAGATATCAGGAATGCGATGGTGTCCGTGAAAAGAGTATGTATTCCGGATTATATATCAGTGGCGCAAAGGTGATCTTACAGGCAGCTAAGTGTATTGTACCGGGATCATTTTCCGTGTTTAATGGAGCGCAGATTGTAGTATCTGCCAAGCAAGAGGGTAAGGTTGTTCCTTCTGATATGTGGGTGGATAACATTGTGTTAGGTGGATATACTCCATCAACAGGTTCAGCGAAAGCAGATATGTATGCAAATGCACATGTATATGATGATTTAGAATTAGACGCTTCAGGATCCACATTCAAGATGGAAGGTGCATATTACGGATACAATTATAGTCAGGCAACAGATAAGAGATCATTTAATTCCGTATCAGCATCCAGCTATCAGACAGCAAGTGGTGATAATAAGGAAGATCATTACAACAGTAGCTCCATCATTTTAAATGGAGAGAAATCTAATCTGGATTTCTCGACATTGGATAAGATGTATATAGCCGGTCGTGCATATGTAGAAATGTCAAAGAAAGTATCAAAGGGCACTACGACGATCAACAACGGTGAGTCAGATGAAGATGTTGAGACAAAAACATATGAGTATGATAATACAATCAATGATTATGTAACAGGTGAATCTGTTTCTGTAAAGAGTAACCAGTTAGCTTATATGCCGATCAAGAATTGGATCAAGAAGGATACAGATGGTAAGTATTATGCTGAGATTCCAAATACAGCGAAAGAGCCGTATAAGAATTTCTTTGCCGATCTGAAGAAAGTTCCTGTAATCAAGCAGACAGTGTCCGGTGTGGATTTCTATTTCTTTGACTTTGGATCTGATAAGGATGATCAGGGTAAGACTATCTTTAAGACGGCGGAAGATAAGCAGAAGTTTATTGAAGGTTACGCTGCATTATTTGCAAAAGATGATAAAGGCAATTATTCAGAACAGTCTGCAAATTATCTGAAAGATATTACAAATTATGATCGTTTTGAAATTAAATCTTTGAATCTTCCGACGAGTGATTCACAGACAGAAAGATATATTTATTCTACCGGTGCATTAACAGCAAAAGCAAATACAGCATTTTCGATTACTGCACCGCAGTCAGCACTTGAGGTATTTGATGACCTGATGCATAATTTCTCCGGCGAAGAGGCCTTCAGTTATCAGACGGCTTCAGCGGAGTTGAATGATGAATATGGCATGATCAAATATATGCTGACGATTTCAAGTGTAGAAGCTGACAAGAATGAGTATCAGCAGATTAAGGATGCAAATAAGTCAACGACACCATTTGAGAAGTACTTCAATGTTCCATCCATTACCAATATCTGCCAGACAGGAAAGACACTTCCATCAGGATATCAGGTATGGGTAAGTAATGGAGATGTAGTAGTTGATAGTGCAAGCGAAAGTGTTCAGGGAATCGTTGTCGCAAAGGGTGATGTAACATTTTCATCTAATGTTAAGACATTCCAGGGATTGGTTGTATCCGGTAGTAAGATCAAGATTGATCATTCCATGAATTTCTTTGCTGATGCTGAAATTGCAAAGGAAACATTAAGACAGTGCAAGAACCTGACAGGTGATTCAAAGGCTCAGGCAATTTGGAAGTGTTTTAAGGATTATGATAAGGTTAAGACTGGTACATCAGATAGTGGGGATTCTACAGAGGCTACAACAGAGGATAACGGAATCGGTGATGTATTAGACGATGACGATATCACCCCGATCAGCAAGAATGTTGATGAAGTACAGTATACTGATGTGATTGCTTTCAAGAATTGGAAGCGGAATGTAGAATAGGCGGTGATTTTATGAAGAAGATAAGAGAAAAGTTTTCTACACTCCGAAAGAACAATCAAGGATATTCAATGGTTGAGTTCATCATCGTAATTGCAATTGTCGGAATTATGAGTGCGTTGGGTTTTGTTACGATCAATATTGTATTTTCGGCGAAAGCATCAGCAGCCGGTAATACATTGATCTCTCAGATGACATATCTTGAAAGTATGACAAAGGCACAGGATCCAAATCTTGCGATGGAGTTATATTTTGATGATAGCGAGAGCCGGTATTATATCCGCTATGGTACTGTGGATGATGCGGGAGTGTTTACGGAGAATACGAGTATAGATAAGGTTTCAGTATCGAATTCGATCAGAATCTTCTATACGCCGACATCCGGAAGCAGAGCAGAGATTGACAGTTCTACATCCGTTGTCATTCAGTTTAATAAGTCAGATGGATCTGTAAAAATGGGATCCGGTACTTATGAGGTATGTAAGAACAAGAAGACCACAGGTTACAGTATTGCATTAAATAAAAATACTGGAAGCCACTACATTAAGTGATAAGGAGTGATAGCTGGTGAAACAAAAATTAAATAACAAAGGTTTTACATTTGTTGAATTAGTAGTCGCTGTTGCAATCCTGAGTATCGTAATGGTTTCCGTAGTATCATTCATGGGTACAGTAACAAGTGTGTATTCCAGAACGCATCACGGGAACGAGGTGCAGGATCAGTCACAAGAAGTGTATGATCAGATCAGCAGTTGTATCATGCAGGCGAATAAAGTAATTCTGTATGGTGCACCGGAGAATTCATCTGGATCTTTTGATTCTACGAATAGCTATTATGTTACGAATGATCAAAAGAATGTAATCGGTGTAGATGCATCCGGTAACTTGGTTAATTCCAATAAAAAGACAATGGGATTGGTAATTCCCCGGGTTGATACGAGTGGATCAGCGGCGGGAACAACCGGGGTGCAGGTCAGAGCATTTCAGAGTCTCGAGAGATATGATGATGCTACATCGTCATATGTGTATAAAAGGGTAAAGGTCAAGGCGTTATATTTTGAATACCAGTCAAAGATTGGAGCGGATTATGTAACATGTGCTGCTACCTTTGTCATTGGAGACGATGGAAATCTATATCTGAACAGACATTATAGCACAGATACGAATTACGCTACTTATTCTGCAGGGTCTGGAGAGTATGCAAGACTGGATCTGGGTCAGAGTGATGACAGTATCCTCTGTAAGACAGTGAAGGAAGATGGTTTCCAGATCGTAATAGATGCGAATGGTAACAGCATCGGACTTGCGATGGATTTTGATAACAAGAGTATGATTTATGATACACTCGGAATGGTTAAGATCCGTAATAACGCAGTCTTAATGAAGTGAGTATGAGAGAAAGGAGAAGAAAAATGTCAAAGTTTAAGAAGTTAATGATTTTAACATTCACAATGATATTTGCCGTTGCTGTATCAGCTACCATTGTCTCATTCTCATTTGCCGGAAAGGGTGAAGATGGCAGTAAGCTGAGCATGGCTGATAATGCAGATGCCGGTTCGGCGGCAGGCAGTGGTCTGGCAGATGATACATCGAATATCGACCATATCATTGAGAAGGCCAATGATGAAAATCTCACATTGGAAGAGAGGCAGTTCCATATTTTACAGATCGTATCAGATGGCAATACCAATACGAGCTTGAAGTCTTATGTTGATTCAGATGGTTTCAGACAGCATGTCATCAATGCGAACAAGAGTATTAAGGCAGAAATGCCTAAGACGATCGGTGCTGATGCATCCATTGTAATTGATGTTATGACAGTGGCAGATCTTCAGACACTGGTTGCAGCTTCAACAGATTACAGTCGGATCACAATTGCGGATCTGGTTTATATTTCAAATAATCCTGTATCAGGAAAGTCATTTGCATCGGGAAATGATATTCCTGAGGATATTTATAATGTGCTGCATACATATGCGATTGGTGATGATAAACCATTGATCATTGATTACGCAGGTGCGGCTGCCGATTCTCCGACATCTATGAGAACCTTGGTAACGAATGTACTTGCAGGCAATTATATTAAGTTCAGATCATTTGAATGGACAACAGGTGTAACGATGCAGAAGTTCTTGGATCGTTCAGAATCTGTATATATTCCGATTGATCTTTCAGATGAGAAGTATAAGGATGGTTATGTTTCCAAGATTGCTGTTGTGTACGATTCTGCAGCACCATCCACAACAATGTATGATGCAATTACCGGTGATAAGAAGACATTCATCGATAACGCATATTACAAGAAGGGCTATAAGCCGGCGGATATTTCTGTAGAGAAGATTGAATATACGGATGCTGCAAAGATGACAGCAGAGTACTTAAATGGATTTGATGCAATTTATCTTGAAAATGGTACTTATGCCAATATGTCATCAGGTACAAGTGATGCATTCAACATTCTTTCAAAGTTATCTTATGCAAAGAAGCATATTATTTTCTCAGGGGCGTTGAAGGCAAGCAATACTTCATCTTCTGTAGGTACCGGTACAAATAATGAGACAAACTTCAGTGAGTTGTTGTATTTAGTTGGTACATCCGAGGGTATTGCAAGGTATCAGAATATTATGCTGTCAAACTTCACAATGTTTGATACAATGACAGCTGATCCGGCAGGCACACAGGAAGCTGCGAATGAAGTAGCAAAGCTGTTAAAGTCCAGTACATACCGTGAGTATGGTAATAATTCAGCTTCCGGTAAGAAGTTTAATGTATTAGAGATTCAGCCGTGTTATCCGATTGATACAGAGCTGGCAAAGAAGCAGAATAACTATTATACACAGCCGGATAATGTATATAAGAAGTCGAAGGAAATGACACCGGATGGCAAGGAGTATTATGCATTTGAATTGACGATTGAGAAGGTTATGGCATTGACCGGATTAGAGGAAAGTCAGATCAATCTGGTTCAGGTTTCTACAGAAGAACTTCAGGGTATGAAGACAGCCATCAACGGCAATTATGATCTGATCTATATTGGTGGTAATACTTCAGCTATGACACCGGCAGATGTCTATCGTTTCAATGGCAGCCGGAAGGTCGGTGAGTTCTCATATAAGGTTTCAGAAGTAAAAGACAAGAACTTATTTCTGCCAAACATTCGTGTAGAAGAATATGCAGTTTATGATTCTACATGGAGCAGCAGAGTTGGTGAAGAGGTTACATGGAAAGACGGAAAGACCTATAAGATTGCGAAGCTGACAAGCAATGTCAATATGAAGGGTTATTATGATGGATCTAACTATGTGTCAAACAGCACATGGAAGGTTGGAGAGACTGTAAATGGTCATACGGTTGTCCATGATGTATGGGCAGATAATAATACTTTCACATACGGATTTAAGGTTGCCGGACATAATCAATATGATCCAAGCTGGAAAGAAGGAGATAAGGTTGTCGGTGATGATGGGGAAACGCATACGGTAAGTAAAAGCTGGATCCAGTATACAGGAACCCTGACAACAAATGGTGGTTATCCATATTATATTATGTACTCTCATACTGGCAATCCGGTAAGATTGACAGACGGTTCCTACGGCAGATCATATGGTGATTATGCTGTAATGGGTGGTAATGATATCTCCTATGACAATATGACAGGTCTGATGGATTATGTGGATGCAGGTATGCCATTGATCGTCAGTGATGATGTAACAGATGCATATAAGGCATTGGCAGCAAAGGCTTCTAATGTATATGCAAATGAGAATCTTGACCCGGACTCTAATATGTATAAATTCTTGGTTTATGCTTTAGAGCAGAAGAATGTAACGAATTACACAGGTGCATCTGAGGTAACATCAGATAATGCGACAACGGAGGCAACAACAACTTCCGATAATGCATCCAAAGCAGCAGATGATGCAGCAAGTACAACACCTGTCTACACTGTAAATACCAAGTCGAATGTGTTAGCTGACTTTGATAAGGATGATGTGATCGCAGTATCAAATCTTTCCAAGAAGTATGGTGATACACTGACATCATATGCAGTAGTATTTAATGATGGCAAGATGATTCCGGATATGGTAAAGGATAAGTCTGGTAAATGGGTTGACTATGAGGCTGCTACTCCTGTGGGAGATGTTGCTACAGCATCCGCTTCATTGGTACAGACTCTGTTAAAGAAAACAAACAGCAGACCAACCATGAAGCTGTCTAAGATACCAAATGTATATGTTGCAAATTCTCCGTCGTCATATGTGACGGGAAGAGAGTTATCATTTACTTATGAGTTAGATGCAAATGGTAATGATAAGATTGATTCCTTCCAGGTGATCCTGTACATTGATGATAATTCGAATGGATTATTTACGGATGCAGGTGAGGCTGTGAAGAAGTCCACGGTAAAGGTAAGTGGCGGAAAGGCAACCGGTACGCTCAGCTATACGGTATCCGCAGATTTCTACGGTCCGATCAATTGGAAGATCGAGGCAACAGCAATCGAGAAGCAGGGTACGAAGCAGGTATATGGTGCAGCAATCAATTATTCCGCTGTATCTAAGATTGCAAGAACAACACAGGATAAGCAGCTGGTAAACATTTTACAGATTATGCCGACAGTTAGTTCGGCAGGATCCAACCAGAGTGAGGCTACCTTGTATTTCTGTCCGGAGTGTCAGCTTGCAAATACAGATGCGAACTACAATCCAACATTGGATTCAACAGTAACAGCGAAGGATGGATTTGAGAATTATACACAGGGTATATACCAGAATTACCATTCATGGGCAACACCTGGTCCTCAGAACAGCTTCTTGTTAAGCAGCAAAGTTCCATCTAAGGTGGTAGATTACGCAGCAGTTGATGAAACAACATTGAACAGTATGCATTTTGGTATCGGTCTGCATCAGCATGAATTTGGTATCTGGAAGTATGATAGTTCAATCCAGTATGATGATTGGGATTCCAATCTTGCAGATACCCTGACAGGTGAGGATGGCGATTTTGAGTTCAATATCAATATCTTTGACCAGACGAGTATGACGACATACCAGCAGCGTTACTCTAATAATGAGATTGCAAAGCTGCAGAAGGCATATGAAGCAGTTAAGAATGATGCAACTAAGACGGAAACTGAAATTAAGGAAGCAAAGAAGAAGCTGACAGATGCACAGGCTGTTCTTCGTGAGAGTGCTGCACATCTGAAAGAGTCTTATGAGAATTATAAGACATTAGCAAATGAAGCAGAGACGGATCTGAGAAATGTATTAACGCATTTTGCATCACAGTATGTGAAAGATGCGAGTGGTAATTATACAGTTGCGAATTCTGCATTGAGAAAGAAATACGGATTTGAAGATGGTAATGTTAAGGATCCTACAGTATTCCAGACAGCATTGGATTCTTCAAAGTACTGGGATATCTATTCAAACAATAGAACAAATTGGAGAGATCATGATTACCAGGGAGAAGATCCTAGTGGTTCATGTACCAGAAAGGGTCTGATCAAGAGTGCTGCAGATGATAAGCTCTATGTCTTCACAGAAGGCGGTAAGACATATCGTCTGGGTAAGGAATATCAGCTTCTGCATATCTATAAGAAGAAGGCTGATGGATCCAACGGTGATGAGGTTCTGTTATCTGCGTATACAGGATCTAAGGGTGATGATGGTTATCCGGATGTTCTGGATTATACGAATTACAATTATGAGTATGCAACAGACCAGAGTCAGGTACGTATGACATATTCATTCAATAAGTACTATTATCAGAATTGGGCAGATGCCAATAGCCGGGCACTGATCATAAAAGAGAAGTATGAGGATAAGATGCGTGCTTCTTATGGTAAGGATTGGATGGAGTACTATGGTATGATTTTACTTGGTGCTGCTGAGAATTTTGGTAATCAGGATCTGTCACAGGATGTATGTGACGCATTAAAGGTATATGAAAAGGATGGAGGCAATATGCTTCTGTTCCATGATACGATGACAAAGACAGATAATGCAGGTGCTTATAAGCTGACCAATACATTGGCAGAGACATTTGGTCTGGATCGTTTTCATTTGCAAGTGGATTCGGAAGATTCCAATAAGTATGCATTGAAGTCAGGATATGATCAGAATCGCTACTTTACAACAGTACTGAACAATCTGAATCCGGATAAGTTCTTAAGATCTACGACTTATGATGGAAACGGAAGTTCGGGTGAGACAGTGAAGAGAACACTGGTTGGTGTAAGTACAGCGTATGTTGGATACTATGCAGGTACTATGAATGGATCACAGGTAGATCTGCCATACAGATATGCAAGCTTTAGTTACCAGATTGGTGCATTCTGGGCAAGAGATATCAAGACATATCAGACAAACTTAAAGTCTGGTAATTATGGTACGAACAGAGCTTCACAGCTTAATAATGGTATCATTACTTCATATCCGTTTGGAATCAGTAAGGAGTTGAATATTTCTTCTACACATAACCAGTATCTTGCATTGGATGTAGAGGATAAGGAAGTGATTACATGGTATACGCTTTCAGGTGCAAATAATGTACATGATGGTTCCTCTCTGTATTCAGCAGATCCGGGGGATGCAGCAGATAACTACTTCATCTACTCAAAGGGTAATGTAAACTATTGTGGTGCCGGACATTCTAAGGTAACCGGACCATTAACAGATAATAACGATGAGAGAATGCTGTTCATTAATATTATCTGTAACTCTGCAAGAAAGAGTGCAATTGAGCCGTCCATCGAGATCTATGATCCGGATACAAAGGTAGCGGTTCCGAATGCGAAGAATAAGTACATTAAGCAGAATGCGGATGGTGAGCCTTACATTGAGGTGAACAATGAATCAGCAGATGTGAAGTTCGGATTCAAGGCATTGCTTAATAGTGGTACAGAAGAAACACTGAAGTCTGTAAAGGTCTACTTCCAGTATGAAGGAGAAGATGGTAAGCAGGTAACAGAGGTTGTAGCACAGAATCTTGTAGATCAGAATAATGCAAAGGTCAAGAGCGATATTGATTATTACTTCAATACAGCTGATAAGACGGCAAAGAAGGTTGGTAATAATATCCAGTTGAAGCCGGAGTATTTCCAGGGTTATGATGATTATACCTACATTTATATTGAGGTAGAAAGTGAGAATTCCGAAAAACCGGTTGTAGAGAAGATCAGGGTCGATCTTGTAAGAGATCTCTTTGATCTGACCTAGATCTGATTTCAATTACTATCAGGGGATAGCCGAAAGGCTATCCCCCTTTTTTGTGTTCCGGAATATTGTTTTGTTAGTGACCGTTTTCGTGATCTATGTTATAATGGGCATTACAATTGTTCTGCGATAGGAGAGAGGTTTATGTTATTTGAAGCATTTTTTCCATGTGAAGAATATAATAGGGTACAGGATGTGGAATTTGCACGGTTATATCATGAAGGGTATAGAGGTATCCTATTTGATATTGATAATACATTGGTGCCGCATAATGCAGGTCCGACAGATGAGATCGTGGCTTTTTTGAAAAATCTTATGCATATGGGATATCATATTTGTCTTTTATCCAATAATCAGGAGCCCCGTGTGGCTTCTTTTAATGCACCGATCGGTGCAGATTATATATATAAGGCAGGGAAACCCGGTATCAAAGGCTATCAGGCGGCGGCCAGGAAGATGGGGACATCTTTGGACAAAACACTATTTGTGGGTGATCAGTTGTTTACAGACATTTGGGGTGCGAACAGGGCAGGTATCCATAGTATTCTGGTACATCCGATCCACCCAAAAGAAGAGATTCAGATCGTATTGAAACGCAGACTGGAGAAGCCGGTTCTGTGGTTCTATCATAGAAAACAACGGCGGAATATATAGATCTGTGTCTGTACAGGCAGGGATAAAAGAGGAGGAATCAGAATGCAGATAGACGGAAAGACAAAACTAATTGGATTGATCGGGTGTCCGGTCGAACACACCTTGTCTCCGATCATTCATAACACATTAAACGAGGCATGTAAGGAGAATATGGTGTATACACCATTTCATGTTGAGCCTGACGCAGTGTCAGATGCAGTGAAAGGTGCGTACGCTCTGGGCATTCTGGGACTGAATGTTACGGTGCCGCATAAGCAGGCGGTTATGGATTCTTTAGTGGATATGGATGCTGCAGCAAAGGCAATTGGAGCAGTGAATACATTAGTCCGTGTGGAGGGTGGATATAAGGGATACAACACTGATATGGAGGGATTGCGACGGGAAGTCCTTTCGGAAAATGTGTCTTTAAAGGGATGTTCAGTGGTTGTGTTAGGTGCCGGTGGTGCATCAAAGGCAGTTGTCTATATGTGTCTGTTGGAAGGTGCTAAGAAAGTATATTTGTTGAACCGTACTGTAGAAAAAGCACAAAGAATCGCCGATGATATGAATCCATTGTTCGATGGAGAAGTGATCGCAATGCCGTTATCCTCATATGGACAGATCCCGGATCAGGAATTGTATGCTTTTCAGGCTACTTCGATCGGTCTGCATCCACATGAGTCGGATGTCGTGATAGAAGATATGTCTTTCTATCAGAAGGTGAAAGTTGGTTTTGATCTGATCTATAATCCTGCCAGAACCAGATTTATGCAGTTCGTAGAGCAGGCCGGTGGAACTGCATATAATGGGTTGAAGATGTTATTATATCAGGGTGTGATTGCATATTCTTATTGGACCGGTATTCCAATGGATCGGTTAGAGCCGTTATGTGATAAGATTTATGGCAGATTATATAAGAATATACATCATCATCGTAATATTGTTTTGATCGGATTTATGGGATCCGGCAAATCGACGGTTGGAAAGGCTTTGGCACAGGAGATGGGGGCTGAATTTGTTGATACGGATGCCTGGATCGAGGAACAGGCAGGGATGACGATTTCAGAGATATTTGCGCAATATGGCGAGATGTATTTCCGTGAGTTTGAGACAAAAGTGATACATCAGCTTTTGGATACAGACGGAAAACAGGTAGTTGCTACCGGAGGCGGCATGCCGCTTCGAAAGGAAAATGCAGCATTATTACAAATGTTGGGGGATGTGGTTTACCTTGACATATCGGCAAGCGAGGTGTATCATAGACTTCAAGGTGACACAACGAGACCTTTGTTGACGGGTGATAATCCAAAACAAAAGATTCAGGAATTACAAAATATCAGAAGACCGGTTTATCAACAGGTGGCAGAGGTCGTGGTGTCTGTTGATGGAAGAACGGTCGAGAGTATTGAAGAGGAGATATTGCACTATATAGAAGCATAGTGGATGTCAAAGGGTGTGAAAGGAGAAAAGAAAAATGAAGCAGGATGATCATGGATTTTCAATGGTTGAGCTGATTATTGTGATTGCGATCATGGCGATTTTGGCGGGTGCATTGGCACCGGTATTGATTCGTTATGTCAATCAGTCAAGAAAGACTGCAGATGTAAGTTCCGGAGACAGTTTGGGGCAGGCCGCTCAGATTGCTTTGACCGATGCAAGAATTGCGGATTATGTTTTACAGCAGCAAGTGCCTTTTTCGGTTGATATTACGGATCTGACGGCGAATGATCTGTTCGTCAAGAAGCTGGCAGAGATTATGAATAATGTACCGACTGTCAAGTATACAAGAACCGGTGGTACGAATTTTCAGGTTACGATCTATCATCTGGATGATACGGATACGAGCTATGGTGTAGAGGTTACGGTGAAGGGGGCGACAGTGACATCGACAACAGGTGCCGCCAGTACACCAAAGGGACAGGGTGCAATGGTCTATCCGGAAGTAGATGATTCCTTCAAGTAGGAATGGCATGCAAGACAATACAGAAAGAGAGAATGATTATGAAGATATTAGTGATTAACGGACCCAATATTAATTTTCTTGGTATTCGGGAGAAAGGCATTTATGGCAATGTAAATTATGAGCGATTGTGTGAGATGATCCACGATAAGGCAGATGCTTTGGGCGTAGAAGTGGATATATACCAGAATAATGGCGAAGGACCGATCATTGACAGGATTCAGGCTGCATATGCGGATGGAACACAGGGGATCATTATGAATCCCGGTGCGTATACGCACTACAGTTATGCAATCCGGGATGCATTGGCTTCTGTGCAGATGCCCAAGCTGGAGGTTCACATCTCGAATGTACATACCAGAGAGGAATTCAGGCATACCTCAGTAACTGCGCCTGTATGTAATGGTCAGTTAGTTGGACTGGGTATCTCCGGATATATGTATGCACTTGAGGCAATGAAGGAGATTCTTGAGGGATAGCAGTTTGTGCGAATCGCAAACAAAACAATAAATGAAGCACATTTGAAAAAATAGTTGAAATATAGCGTGTTTTGTTATATGATATTTTTATGTGATTTAAGGAGGATAATATTAGTATGGTTACAGCAGGCGATTTTAGAAACGGTGTTACAATTGAGTACGAGAATGGTATCTGGCAGATCATCGAGTTCCAGCATGTTAAGCCTGGTAAGGGTGCTGCGTTTGTAAGAACTAAGTTGAAGAATATTAAGACCGGCGGAGTGGTTGAGAAGAGTTTCCGTCCGACAGAGAAGTTTGAGAATGCAATGATCGAGAGAAAGGATATGCAGTATCTGTATGCAGATGATTTTTATCATTTCATGGATACTGAGACATATGATCAGATTGATTTAAGTGCAGATCAGATCGGTGATGCATTACAGTTCGTAAAGGAGAATGAGATGGTTAAGATCATGTCTCATAACGGACAGGTATTTGCAGTAGAACCACCAATGTTTGTTGAGTTAGAGATTACAGAGTGCGAGCCTGGTCTTAAGGGTGATACAGCTACAGGTGCTACGAAGCCATGTACAGTTGAGACAGGTGCAAAGGTTATGGTTCCATTATTTGTAAATCAGGGCGATAAGATCAAGATTGACACCAGAACAGGTGAGTATTTATCAAGAGCATAATCATGAGGAGCGGGGTCATGTGTATGATTCCGGATGTGATGCGAGCGGTGTGTGATTTTCATGCGCCGCTTTATTGTGTCATAGACGCACATCGTGGTTGTGTGTATGATAGCAAGAGAGTAGGATGAAGAGAATGAAGAAATACAGACATTTATTGATTATAACTTGTATCATTTTATTACAGGCAGTATTCTGTCTAGTCACATTTGAAACATTTGTGCATGGAGAAATCGGACCGGTTGGAACATGGATGATGCAGCATCCATTATATTTTTTATATAATATAGCAATCATTTCCATTTTGTTATGGTTGTTTTATATGATCTTTCATGATCTAAGATGGGGATTTTTGATATGGCAGATCCTATTTATCATTCTGGGAATTGCGGAGTCGTTGAAGCTTGCTGCACGGAAAGAATATATTGAGATTACTGATCTTACCATTGCGGGAGAGTGGACGCAGGCAGCATCAGATGTAAAATTTGATCATTACGGAATGGTGGCGGCAGTCGTTATTCTGACAATGCTCGTGCTGATATTGCTTACCTGTTTTCGCAGCAAATGGAAGACAAAACGGACAAAAAAGAACTGCCTTTTGGGATTTGCGTCCGTAGGCGCTGCCATTGTTGTGTTTATGCTGGCAGTATATATGCCGGTGGTGCACGCCGGAATCAAGGAGCGTGTGGTACTTGGTATGCAGGGTGAGATGAAAGGCGGAGTGGTCTGTCTGCTTGAGAGTATTGCGTACCAGACGATGACATCAGAATATTCAGATGCGATTTACGATGAGGTGCTGGCGGCGGATGGACTGAAGGAATCGGATCTTGTACCGGTGGAGGAGAAGACAGATTCGATTGCGGTGAAACCAAATGTGATCGTGATCATGAGCGAAGCATTGTGGGACATAAATCAGATTTCGGATGCAGTTACTTTTTCAAAGAATCCGATGGAGTTTTTTGATGAACTTGGAGAAAGTGCTTTCTGCGGTAAGGCGGCATCCAATGTATTTGGTGGTGGTACAGACAAGTCAGAATTTGAATTTCTGACCGGATGGAATGCAAAGTATGCGGTAAATGGAAGTTCGCCTTACCGGGATTATTTTACACATGGACAGGCATCTATGGTGCAGTACATGAATTCCCTGGGTTATTATACATATGGCATTCATCCGTATAAGGGAAGCTTTTGGGGACGGACGACAGCCTATACCAATATGGGGTTCAAGGCATTTTATGACATGGAAAGAATGCGGTATCAGGATCAGTATGATATTTTTGTTTCGGATGAGTCATTAGTCAATGAGATCATATATCGGTTCCAGGAGCAGAAACAGAAGTCGGACCAGCCGGTATTTTCATTTAATGTGTCGATCCAGAATCATGTGACAAAATTCTTTAAAGGTACTGCAGGACCGGTATGCCGGGAGGTGACACCGACATATCTTTGTGATTCCAATGCCATATCGGAATACAATAGACAGAAGCTGCTTGATTATATCAACGGTGTTTATACATCGGGGAAAGCATTAAAGCAGTTGTTGGATTATTTTGAGAGTATCAAGGATCCTACGGTTGTTGTGGTATTTGGAGATCATGCACCGAGCTTTTTGACAGATTTTGAGCCGTTTGTGGACGAAAAGGTGAGTCAGGAAGCATTTTATGAGACCCCGTTTTATGTCTGGAACAATTATGGAAAGACCGGGTTCCCTACAGATGAAACGAATATCAGCTATTTGTCGGAGGCACTTCTTGAATACCTTGATTTTCCTTTGTCTAAGCAGGCATTGATGAATCGCTATCTAAGATCATATTGTCCGGTTGATACACGGTTCTTAGTCAAGGATGCATCAAAAAATGCGCAGAATATGCGGGATGAGGATTACATTACCAGATCATATGGGGTATCCAATGCTATGCATTATATTCTGCCGATGGAATCGAATACCCAGACGGACATCTGGACGAAGGTAAAATAACAGAATTGTTTTATGGAGAGTTATCATTTCATGAGTAAAATTTGTGGAATGATAACTCTTTTTTTGTGGTATGGAATGGGTTTGTCCGGCATATATTGTTACTGATTGGAGGTGGAAGAGGTGCGGATCAATCGTGAAATCCCAAAACATATACATGAAATGATTGCAAAGAGAGATAAGATAGAAGAGGAAATCATTCGTATTCTGCCGGAAACAATCGGACACATGATACGAGACTGTAATCTGGAATATGACCGGTTACAAGAGATCCGTCTGCGTGTAAATGCTCCGCTGCTCATTCTATATGATGGGGAAGAAATATTTGCAAATGCAGTAGCAGGATACACAAAAGAACAACAGGATGCATATATTGTGACAGAGCAGGATATTGTGGATACAGTGGCATTGGTCAGTGATTATTCGATTTATGCGTATGAGGATGAGATATGTCAGGGATTTATTACAATACAGGGAGGGCATAGAGTGGGACTGGCAGGTATGACAGTAATGGAACAGGGTGAGGTAAAATATGTCAAACATATATCGTTTTTAAATGTCAGGGTGGCACACGAGCTTTTAGGCTGTGCAGATATGATCATGCCATATGTATGGTCACAAGACAGTGTATATCATACATTGGTTATATCACCACCATGTGGGGGTAAGACAACACTGCTTAGGGACATGATCCGTTGTCTTTCCGATGGGAATCCGGTACATAAAGGTATGACAGTCGGTGTGGTGGATGAACGGTCGGAGCTGGCAGCCTGTTATAGGGGGATTCCGCAAAATGATCTTGGAATCCGCACAGATGTCCTTGACTGTTGTCCCAAAGCCAAAGGAATGTTGATGCTGCTGCGTTCCATGGCACCGAAGGTAATTGCGGTGGATGAGATTGGCTGTGCGGGAGATATACATGCATTGGAGTATGTGATGAATTGTGGATGCAAGCTGCTGGCTACGGTTCATGGCAGTTCTATAGAAGATCTCAGGAATAAGCCGGTTCTGCGAAGACTGGTCGAGGAGCGTATGTTTGAGCGATATATTATTTTAAAGGGTGGAAGCAGCGCAGGGCAGGTACAGTATATTTTTGACAGCATGGGTAACTGTCTGTACGGTAATTGTGATGCAACATGCAGTGCGTAAATATAGGGAGTGTGAGAAAGGTGTATGGTGTTGAAGCTTACAGGTGCAGTTATTGTGATCATCAACGGTTTTTTGCTGGGAAATTATTATGGTATGCAGATCGCACGCAGACTGTCGGCTCTCAGACAGATCTATTTATGTATGCAGCTGTTAAAACATGAGATTGTATATCAGCATGCAACACTGTCAGAGGCATTTTCTCATGTGAAACGGCATAGTATAGAACAGATGTCGGACTGGCTCTCATGTCTGCTTGCAGGCATACAGATCAGAAATGGGACAAGGTTTGATGAGATCTGGAATGAGGCATTAGAGGTGTTAAAAAGAGACACTGCGTTGACACAGAGTGATCTGGAGGTATTATCGGAGTTTGGCAGTAATCTTGGATATCTGAATCTGTCATTGCAGGAGGAGCGCATTACATATTATATGATCCTGCTCGAAAAGCGGATTACGGAAATCGAGCAGATACTGGTAATACGGCGAAGATTGTATCGTACGGCCGGGATTTTAGGCGGCTGCTTTGTCGTGCTGGTTTTGTTCTGAACAAGGAGGTGTTGGACATGTCTGTACAATTGATATTTAAAATTGCAGCTGTAGGGATACTGGTTTCATTGTTAAATCAGGTATTAAAGCATTCCGGCAGGGAAGATCAGGCGTATCTGGTCAGTCTGGCAGGTCTGATCATTGTATTAACCTGGGTGGTGCCATATATATATGATCTTTTTGAAACAATATCATCCTTGTTCCAACTGGCATAAGGGTACTGGAAACCGCTTGTAAATCTATCAGAATCGTTAAGGATGTGAGCTGAAATTGGGCATCGTAAAAATATGTATATTGGCTGTTGCAGGTGTTTTGCTGGCAGTGCATGTAAAAGCACAGAGAAGTGAATATGCAGTGGTACTGAGTCTTGCCATCTGTGTGTTGATTCTGCTGTTTTCGGCAGACAGGCTGTCTTACATAGTTGATATGATTTCTGAACTGATGGATATGATTTCGTTTGATACAACATATCTGATATTGCTCTTGAAACTGATCGGAATTTCCTATATCACGGAATTTGCAGCGTCCTTATGTAAGGAAGCCGGTTTTGCAGCGATCGCTGCGCAGGTGGAACTGGCAGGAAAGCTCACAATGGTATTTATGAGTATGCCGATTGCCTTTTCTGTTCTGCAGGTGGTGAGTAATTTTCTGGGTGGAGCATGGAGGTGAGAGTGTGGTTGCCATTGATGGATTTGATGAGATGCTAAAGATGCTGCTACAAGGAGATGTGAATGGTGTGCTGATGCAGATCCTATCCGGAATTTCTGATGATTTATTTGGAACGATGGCAATGAACAGGGAGTATATGATCCAGATCCTGATCATATGTGTGCTGGCTGCATTTTTTACGAATCTGACCAATGCATTTGGGAGTGGCCTGCTGGGAGATCAGGGTTTTTATGTCGCGTTTCTGATCATATTCACACTGTCGATACAGGCATTTTCTTCATTTTATGAAATTGGACAATCTATGGTGGAACAGGCAGTAGATATGACAAATGTGCTGCTCCCGGCGTATGTGATATCTGTGACAGGAGCCTGTGGTCAGGTATCAGCAGTGGCGGCATATGAGTTGATATATATGGTACTTGGAATCATACAGAATGTAATCCTGTATATCATGTTTCCATTGGTTCAGGTCGTTTTTTTATTTCAGTTTATCAATCAGATGAATCAGGAACAATATTTTACAAAATGGATTTCTATGATCTCTGATCTGATCGGATGGGGACTCAAGATGATCGGAATTTTTGTTGTTGGAATGCATGTGTTAAAGGGGCTGATCTCTCCTATGATCGATGCTGTCCGGATCGGAGGGATCCAAAAGACGATCAGCGCATTACCGGGCGGATCCTTTGTGGCAGCATTTACCGGGGTACTGGTTGGCTGCAGTGCTTTAATAAAAAACAGTATTGGTGTGTTAGGAATGCTGCTATTAGTCAGTGTTTCTGCCGTGCCTCTGATACAGATGGCCGTCATTCTCGTAATGTACAGACTGTTATCGGCGTTGTTAGAACCGATCATTGACAAAAGATTATCCAAGGCTTTCTCCGGTATATGCCATGCAGGAGGAATGCTGATTCGGATATGCTTTACATCGGTGGTGATCATGATCGTTAGTATCGCAATGATCGCAGCGTGTACCGGGACGATCACATAGTAAGGAGGCGGTTTGGTTTGTGGCAGGACTATGTCATGCGGTTTGTGGTGTTTGGAATGATTTCTGCGGTTGTATTGAATATGATGCCAAAGGAGGTATATAAGAAATATATAAAAATTGTGATGGGATTTATGCTGATGGTGATTCTACTGAATCCGATAGCTTCGCTTATGGCATCTGAGTACCGGTTTGCGGAGATATTTGCCGGGTGGTATGACGATATCTGTCATGTGGAGCGGCTGCCGGATTTTTCAAAGACAGAAGAGGCCTATCAGACATTATTGAGAGGATTATATGAGGAAAAAGTAGAAGAACAAGGGGAAGAGGCGTGGGTGACTACAGAGGAAACAGATATTTTATGGCAATCCGGGCAGGATGCAGAGAGCCGGTGAGAAAGGAGGCCTTACACAATGCAGTATTATGAAGAGAGTGACAAAAAGAAAGATGATGATAAGAAAGAAGTGGACTCAAAACATGCCAAGGACAATGCGATTCATGTTCTGGAAAAAATTAAAAATTATAAGAGCTGGCTGACACCGGATAAGCTTGTCATGGGTGTGTTGATCGGTGCTTTGCTGCTGGTGATCGCACTTCCGACAGAAAATGCAGATAAAAAGGATCAAACATCAGGAGAAAAAGAAACCACTGCCGCCGGTGAGGACAGTAACACAGCAGGAGCAAAAAATGCACAGACTGATGATATATACTGCCGGCAATTGGAGGTGAAACTTCAGGATATGCTGATGCAGGTTGAGGGAGTCGGTAAAACGGAGGTTATGATCACATTGGAGAGCAGCAGTGAGGCTGTTTTGAATAAAGATAATCCGTATGAGAGGGAGAATATTGAGGAAACAAAAGACGGAAGCACCAAACAGACACATAGTTATAAAAGTGAACAGGAGACAGTGATGTCAAATGTAGGAGGGGACCAGCTGCCGTATGTTGTGAAATCAATCTATCCGAAAATACAAGGGGTTGTGATCGTAGCAAAGGGCGCAAAAGAGCCGTCCATAAAAAATGAAATAATCGAAGCGGTTGAGGTATTATTTGGTGTAGAACCGCATAAAGTGAAAGTATTAGGAATGGAATAATGCAATTAAAAGGAGGATTTTATGAAAAATATTTTCAGGAAAAATCAAATGATGATCGTAGCACTGGCACTTGTAATTGCTGTAGCGGGGTATCTGAATTTTACCAGTCGTGACATGGATCAGCCGGCATCGGCAGATCCTCTGGCATCAGATGAAACGGTGGATGCGGATGCACCGGCATCAGATCCCGGTTACTATGACGGTGCGATCGGCAATTCGGATGATGCCCTCATCAGTGCAAATGTGAATGATGATATGGAGAGCAGCAAGGACAATACAGAAGAAGCTGCAGCAGCAAATGAGGGCGAGATGACAGATGGACAGGATAGTACGGTGGATACGGATTCAATTGGAGAAACAGTATTTACATCAGCAAGTGTAGCGGCTGATTTTATTTCGGAGGCAAAACTGGGGCGTGAGCAGATGCGTGCAAAGTCTAAGGAAATTCTGAATGATATCATTGCAAATGAATCGTTGTCTGAGGATGCCAAGAAAGATGCAGTCGACCAGCTTGTTGCCATGACGGATGCAATGCAGAAGGAGAGTCAGGCAGAGCAACAGCTTGGCGTTAAGGGATTTACAGATTCGATTGTTTCAATTAGTGAAAAGAGTGTTGATGTCAGCATTGCCAAACCTAAGATTTCAGATGTGGAGAAGTCTCAGATTGAAGATATCGTAATGCGAAAGACGGGCTGTGAGGTTGGTGACATCGTGATCACAACGATGGGTAGTAAATAACATGTTACATAAAACGAAAAAAGGTTTGCATTCTTTGGGCTTTTTGGCTATACTATAGCGTAGATAAAGTAGATTTTATAGTTGATAATAGACGGATTAGGAGGATTATATGGGAACGCAGATGAGAGAAGAAAAGGAATATCCATTAAAGGAAGTTGTAGCAGATGGCGATGTACAGATTGCAGACGAGGTTGTCGCTATCATAGCCGGTCTGGCAGCCACAGAAGTAGAGGGTGTGGCGAAGATGTCGGGCAATATACCGAATGAACTGGTCAGCAAGCTGGGCATGAAGAACCTTTCAAAGGGTGTGAAGGTAGAGGTTGTTCCTCCTTCAGTCAGAGTGCAGCTGACACTGATCCTGAAGTATGGATATAGTATTCCGGAGGTATCTAAGACCGTACAGGATAAGGTCAGAAGTGCAATCGAGACAATGACCGGATTAAATGTCAGTGAAGTGAATGTCAGAATTGCAGGCGTAGCCATGAGTGAAGAGTAGGCGTGACTGCGTTATAAAAAGTTGCTGCAGCCGGCTGTGGCAACTTTTTATATGAATAACGGGAATCAAAGAACCGGGATAGAGAGGATGTACCATGACAAGAACACAGATTAGAGAATATATTTTTACGATACTATTCAGAGTAGAGTTTACAAAGCTTGAGGATTTTGATGAACAGATCAATTTTGCAATGGAGGAAATTGCCGCATCAGACAAGCTTTCCGAAAAAAACAGAGCCTATATGGAGAGTAAGCTCCATGCGATCGTAGAGCATTTGCCGCAGATTGATGAGGTGATTGCGAAGGAGGCACAGGGCTGGAAACTATCGCGTATCGGAAAGGCTGAGCTTGCGATCTTACGGCTTGCTGTATACGAAATGAAATATGAGGAAGAGATTCCGAATCGTGTAGCGATCAATGAGGCAGTGGAGCTTGCGAAGTCTTATTGTGATGAAGAGGCAAAGGGATTTGTCAATGCGGTGCTTGGCAACATTGAAAGGGCGTTATAGATAGATGACACAAGGCAACGGGCGCAGCGGCAGGATATATTCTGTCACACAAGTAAATAATTATGTGAGAAATATCTTTGAAAATGATCTGTTTCTTAAGAGACTTGTGATGCAGGGAGAAGTATCCAACTGTAAATATCACTCGTCAGGACATATCTACTTTACATTGAAGGATGATACAACGAGCATTGCCTGTGTGATGTTTCGTACAAGCAGAACCGCGGGGTTGGACTTTGATCTGATGAATGGACAGGAGGTCTTCTGCGAAGGCTATGTTTCCGTGTATGAACGGGATGGAAGATACCAGTTTTATGCAAGGAAGATGACATTGGCAGGCGGAGGAGATCTGAATGCCAGATATGAGGCACTGAAGCAGAAATTATTTGAAGAGGGTTTATTTGATTTTGAACACAAGAAGGAGATTCCGGAATATCCCAAGCGGGTTGGTATCGTAACAGCCGTGACAGGTGCTGCCATCGAGGATATCAAGCGAATAGCGAAACGACGAAATCCTTATGTGCAGCTTATTTTATATCCTGCGCAGGTGCAGGGAGATGGTGCCGCGGCGACTATTGTTGCGGGAATCAGAACGCTGGATCAGCTTGGAGTCGATACGATCATTGTCGGACGTGGTGGCGGATCGATCGAAGATCTCTGGGCATTTAATGAAGAATCGGTAGCCCGTGCGATCTATGAATGTCAGACCCCTGTCATTTCCGGAACGGGGCATGAGATAGATAATACGATTGCAGATTATGTTGCAGATAAGCGTGCAGCTACGCCGTCAGAGGCATGTGAGCTTGCGATTCCGGATGTGATGCGGCTGGTGCATGCAATTGATCAAAACAGACATCAGATGCAGGTTTTTATGGATCGGAGAATCTCAATGTGCCGGATGAAGCTGAATGGTTTAGAGCGGCATTTGCAGGGAATGAATCCAAAGCATAAGCTGAATAATCAAAAGATCTATCTGGATGAACTGACGGACCGGCTGACGCATGTATGGACGCAGAAGTATCAGCGATATGTGCATAGGGTTGATCTGCTGACTGCGAAGCTGCATGGATTGTCGCCGACAGCAAAACTGATCGGTGGATTTGGATATGTAGAGAGTGCAGATGGAAAACCGGTCACAACGGTAGACAGCGTAGCTGTGAAGGATCATATGACCATTGTTTTGCATGATGGACAGATCGAGACTGTTGTGGAAAAGGTTGTGAGGAGAACAGGATTATGAGTGAGAAGAAGGAAGAACAATGGGATCTTGAGGACTCTTTAAAACGGATGGAAGAGATCATCAGTCAGTTAGAGAAGCCGGAGCTGCCGCTTGCAGATTCCCTGAAATTGTATCAGGAAGGAGTCTTGCTGGCATCCAAGTGCAAGAACGCGATCACTGATGTTGAGAAAGAGATCGAGATACTAAAGACAGAGGAATGACAGATATGGAGCAGAAACAATTTGAGGATCAGATCAGGATCCGTGCAAAGGAAATAGAACAGAGAATATACCGATTTCTACCGGAGGAAGAGGGTTATCAGCGTACAGTACTGTGTGCGATGAATTATACTATGCAGGCAGGGGGGAAACGGATCCGGCCGATGTTGATGGAGATGACTTATCAGATGTTTGGAATGCATTCTGATGCGATTGATGCTTTTATGGCAGCGATCGAAATGATCCATACATACTCGCTGATCCATGATGATCTGCCGGCACTTGATAATGATGATTACAGAAGAGGCAGACCGACAGCACATAAGCAGTATGGAGAAGATATGGCAATATTAGCAGGAGACGGTCTGTTAAACTATGCTTTTGAAGTGGCTTCCGGTGCTTTTGAGGGACATCTTGGCGATGAGAGGATCGCAAAGGCATTGATGATCCTTGCGAAGAAGCCGGGCATCTATGGAATGATCGGAGGACAGACGGCAGATGTGGAACTGACCGGTAAGACACTGGATGAAGATCAGCTTGCATTTATTTATGAGAACAAGACCGGAGCGCTCATAGAGGCCGCTATGATGATCGGTGCAGTGCTCGGTGGAGCAAATGATGCTGAAACCGAGCAGGTATGTGAGGCTGCGTCAAAGATAGGACTTGCATTTCAGATCCAGGATGACATTCTGGATGTAGAGGGCGAGGCTATGAAGCTTGGAAAGCCGGTTGGAAGTGATGAAAAGAATGATAAGACCACATATGTGACCATACATGGGATTGAACAGGCAAAGCAGAAAGTACTCGATTACTCGGCGCAGGCACAGAGCATTATGCAATCGATGGGCAGACCGTGTGACGAGCTGCTTTCGTTGATCCAATGGATGATATACAGAGAAGTATAGGACGAAAAGAGGGTTTATTTTGAATATATTGGATCGTATTCAGAACATGAATGATATACAGGATTTAGATGAGGATGAATATGATATATTAGCGTATGAGATCCGTCGGTTTCTGATAGACCATGTATCGAAGACCGGAGGGCATCTGGCATCCAATCTGGGTGCGGTGGAGCTGACGATAGCATTGCATTTATGCATGCATTTTCCGGAGGATAAGCTGATCTTCGATGTTGGACATCAGGCATATACACATAAGATCCTGACAGGCAGAAAGGAAGAATTCGAGAATCTCCGGCAGTATGACGGACTCAGTGGATTCCCAAAGACAGAGGAAAGTGATGCAGATGTATTTGATACCGGACATAGTTCTACCTCTATTTCTGCTGCTATTGGGTTCGCAGAGGCAAGAGCACTGAAAGGCACTCATGAAAGGATCGCAGCGGTGATTGGAGATGGATCATTTTCCGGCGGTATGGTGTTTGAAGCACTGAATAATATGTCAGATGTTAAGGGCAGTCTGATCGTGATCTTAAATGATAATGAGATGTCAATCTCCAAACCGGTTGGTGGTATGTCTAACTATCTGAATCATATTCGTTTGGGACATGTATATAATGAATTTAAGTCCGGTGTAGAGCATACCCTATTGTCCATTCCCAAGCGTGGTATGGATATCGCCAGAAGAGTGAAGCAGTCAAAGGATAGCATCAAACAGTTGTTTATTCCGGGCAAGTTTTTTGAGGATCTGGGTATCACATACATTGGACCGGTGGATGGACATGATATTGTACGCATGCGTGATACGATTACGGCAGCCATGGAGCTGAATAAGCCGATCCTGATCCATGTTAAGACGAAGAAGGGAAAAGGATATGGTTATGCGGAGAGACATCCGTCTTATTTTCATGGCGTTGCACCATTTGATCCGGATACAGGAAAGGTGCTGGTCAAGAAACAACGCATGAGTTATACCGATGTATTTGGCAGAGAAATGATCCAGCTGGGCGCAGAACATAAGGATCTGATTGCGGTCACAGCTGCGATGCCGGATGGAACCGGACTGACGCCGTTTAAGAAGGCATATCCGGAGCGTTTTTTTGATGTTGGAATAGCAGAACAACATGCGGTGACCTTTGCTGCAGGTTTGGCTGCGTCCGGTCTGATTCCGGTTGTGGCGGTGTATTCCTCTTTTTTACAGCGTGCATATGATCAGATCCTGCATGATGTTTGTCTGCAGAAGCTGCATGTAATATTTGCAGTTGACAGGGCAGGACTGGTAGGGGCAGATGGTGAAACGCATCAGGGTATTTTTGATCTGTCTTATCTGTCCCATATTCCGAATATGACGGTGATGGCACCGAAGAATCGCTATGAATTGTCCCGCATGCTGGAGTTTGCAGTACAATATGATGGACCGGTTGCAATTCGTTATCCGAGAGGGGATGCTTATCAGGGTCTTAAGAATTGCATTCAGTATATGGATGCCGGAAAGAGTGAAGTGATATATCAGGGCGGCCGTGTGGCATTGCTTGCAGTCGGCAGCATGGTGGCACGGGCAGAGCGCGTTTATGAGATTCTTAAGGCACATGGTGTGGAAGCGACTCTTGTCAATGCCCGATTTGTCAAGCCTTTGGATACGGAATTACTTGATTCATTGATGCGTACACACAGTTATATCTGTACGATGGAAGAAAATGTATTGGAAGGTGGTTACGGACAGGCTGTCGCAACATGGCTTTTGTCTCAGGGATATACATTTACCTGGATACCATTTGCGATTCCGGATACCTTTGTGAAACAGGGAACAGTAGATATGCTGTTAGACACAATGGGACTTGGTGTAGAACAGATGGCAGATACGATTCGCAGGCGTATTGGAGAGTTGGAGGAATAGATGAAGGAGAGATTAGATGTACTGTTGGTCAATCAAGGACTGGCAGCGTCAAGAGAGAAGGCGAAGGCGATCATTATGTCAGGGATCGTCTATGTGGATAATCAGAAAGAAGATAAGGCGGGAGCGACATTTGCAGATACCGCAAAGATAGAGGTGAGAGGATCCACTCTCAAGTATGTGAGCCGTGGCGGATTGAAACTCGAGAAGGCAATGGACCGGTTCGGTGTAACGCTTGCGGATAAAGTATGTATGGATGTCGGGGCTTCCACCGGTGGTTTTACGGATTGTATGCTGCAGAATGGTGCGGTGAAGGTTTATTCGGTGGATGTTGGACATGGACAGCTGGATTGGAAGCTTCGGAATGATCCGCGTGTAGTTTGTATGGAGAAGACGAATATCCGCTATGTGACGCCGGAAGATATTGAGGAAGCCGTTGCTTTTTCATCGATAGATGTATCCTTTATTTCATTGACAAAGGTGCTTCTGCCTGTGAGAGAGCTTCTAACCGACAAGGGTGAGATTGTCTGTCTGATCAAGCCACAGTTTGAAGCGGGAAGAGAGAAGGTAGGCAAGAAGGGCGTTGTCAGAGATCAGGCTGTCCATCAGGAAGTGATAGAGATGGTGATGGCATATGCAAGGGAGATAGGCTTCCGTTTAAGACATCTGGATTATTCTCCGATCAAGGGACCGGAGGGTAATATTGAATATCTTCTGCATATGACAAAGGATCCGGAAGCGGAGGATATCCTGCTCGATGCTGCACAGGTTGTAACAGCTTCTCATCAGGAGCTGGATCACTAAGGGAGGACTTTTTATGCGGTCTTTTTTGATCATGGCAAATACAGTTAAGGATCCGGACCTTAAGGTTTCACAGCGCATTGCGGATGAGATTCGGAGCGCAGGCGGATATGCTCAGATCGTGGCTGATGGAGTCGGTTCATGGCAGGGTGCATATGACGCAGCAATTGTGCTTGGAGGCGATGGAACGATTCTTCGTGCAGCGAAACTGCTTTCGGACCGTCAGATTCCGATTGTTGGCGTGAATCTGGGTACACTTGGATTTCTGGCAGAGATTGAACAATCCAATATATCGGATATGGTGAAGCGGTTAATAGCAGGACAGTACAGCGTTGAGAAGCGTATGCAGCTTAAGGGAAGAATATTCCGGGGAGATCAGTGTCTGTTTGAAGATACTGCTATGAACGATGTGGTTGTCTCAAGACTTGGATTTTCAAAGCTGATCTGTCTGCGGATCTATGTAAATGATAAGCTTTTGGATCTATATGAGGCGGATGGTGTGATCGTGTCGACACCGACCGGATCTACCGGATACAATCTGTCGGCAGGAGGCCCGATCGTGAGCCCGGATGCAGATATTCTGGTTGTAACACCAATCTCTCCACATTCACTGACTTCAAAGAGCATTGTGTTCGCCGGAGATGCCCGGATCAGGATCGAGGTAGTGAATAAGCGTCCTGATGTGCAGACAGATGCGTATGCGAACTATGATGGTAACAGTGGACATGAGATGCTGTGCGGGGATGCGATCGAGATTGGCAAGGCAGATAGTCACACGGAACTGATCAAGTTATATGAAGTAGGATTTTATGATGTTCTTCGGACGAAGATGTTATAGATAATAGCAATAAAGGGACGATATATATGAAGACAAAACGACAGGAAATGATCAAGGAGATCATCAGTACATATGATGTAGAGACACAGGATGAGCTGACGACGAGACTGGCAGCTGCAGGTTTTTCTGCAACACAGGCAACAGTATCACGTGATATCCGCGAAATGAAGCTGACGAAGGTCGCAACGGCGGATGGGAGACAGAAGTATTCTGTCATGAACAGCAAGAGTGCAGATGATATGTCTAAATATCAGAAGGTACTGACCACCGGGATCGTGTCGATGGATACAGCAGAGAATCTGATTGTGATCAAGACCGTATCCGGCATGGCTATGGCGGTGGCAACGGCAGTAGATCAGTTGGAGATCTCCGGACTGATGGGCTGTATTGCGGGAGATGACACTATCTTTTGTGCGATCAAGGATCGTCATATGGCATCGGATGTTGTGGCAGCAATCCGGCGTGCAGCACAGTGAGTGATATCATAAGAATAGCGATGATAAGAACAGGTAGCATAACAAACAGCATAATAAATTGCGAAAGGAAGATACTATGTTACTGAATTTACATGTGAAGAATATGATGCTGATTGAAAATGTAGATATCAGCTTTACAGATCATTTGAATATTTTAACGGGTGAAACAGGTGCCGGAAAGTCTATTATTATAGGATCCATTGCATTGGCACTTGGTGGGCGTACGAACAAGGATATGATCCGCAAGGGTTGTGAGTATGGTCAGGTAGAATTGTTGTTTGCAATTGAAAATCCGGATACAACAATGCAGCTTCGTGAGTTGGGAGTCGAAGTGCCGGATGGGGAGCTTCTGATCAGCCGGACACTTTATGAGAGCCGGGTGGTCAATAAGCTGAATGACGAGACGGTGACCGCTGCCAGACTTCGGAGTGTTTCGGAGATCCTTCTGGATATGCATGCCCAGAATGAGCAGCAGTCACTTGCCAAGAAGGGATATCAGATGGGAATTCTGGATCGGTATGGTGAATGTGATATTGCTCCATTGTGCAACAAGGTGTCTGCAGCGTATCATATGTATAGGAAGGCGAAGGAAGCCTATGATGGCTGTTGTTTAAGTGATGCTGAACAGAAGCGTAAAATGGATATTTTGTCATATGAGCTTCAGGAAATCCATGCAGCGATGCTGTCACCGGGTGAAGATGAAGTGCTGGAGCGGGATTATAACCGCATGAAGAATAGCAGAGAGCTGATGGAATATATTGCACAGGTGTATGCGATTACCGGTTATGAGAATGATGGCAGTGCGGGCAGTCAGATCAGTACTGCATGTGGTGCAATGAACAGAGCCGGAGAGATTGATGATAGTCTGTCATCGCTGAATGGACAGCTGGCTGATATTGAATCTTATATTTCGGATTTTAATCGTGAGATTGCAGATTATATTGACGGCCTGCAGTTTGATGAATCAAGCTTTGTCCAGATCGAGCAGAGACTGGATACCATAAATAGCCTGAAAATGAAATATGGCGACAGTATTGAGACAATACTGGAATATGCACAGGCAAAGCAGGAGGAATATGATGCTTTACTGGATTATGATGCAATGACTGCGCGGTTGAAAGATGAATGTGAGAGGTGTCAAAAACAGTATGAGACATTGGCAGTTCAGCTGTCTGATCAGCGTATTGCATGGGCTAAGAAATTGTCAGAGGCGATCAGGCAGAGCCTTTTGGATCTGAATTTCCTGAATGTAGAATTTTCGGTTGCGGTACATCCGGTACAGACATATAGTGCATCCGGTATGGATGAGGTAGTCTTCATGATCTCAACCAATGTCGGTGAAAAGATGAGACCGCTCGCAGAGACAGCATCCGGTGGTGAGAAGTCAAGAGTCATGCTGGCAATCAAAGCAGTGTTGGCTGATACCGATGCGATTGATACGCTGATCTTTGATGAGATTGATGTCGGTATCAGTGGAAGAACGGCACAAAAGGTTTCTGAGAAGCTCTATCAGATTGCTATGCACCATCAAGTGATCAGTATTACGCATTTGCCGCAGATTGCAGCTATGGCCGATGCACATTATTGTATTGAGAAACATGTGGAAAATGATAAGACAGTGACACGCATCCGACATCTGACGGAGGATGAAACTGTAGAGGAGCTGGCCAGATTGATTGGTGGTGTAGAGATTACAGATACTGTGATCGGCAGTGCAAAAGAGATGAAATTAATGGCAGATCAGATTAAGGAAAATCTTGCAAAACTATAATCAATCATATATTTCTTGGAAAATCAACCATAATAACAGCAGAGATTTTTATCTCTGCTGTTTTTTTGACTGTAATCAAAAAATATAGGCAATTGAGAGTTTCGCAATTGCCTATCAAAAAAATATAGGAAAAGGAGTAATTAGGATGTCAAGATACCGGAAAGCGTTAGTTATATTATTGATCTGTAATGTGCTGGCTGTATGTGGTATTTATATTGCTACGATTGCACTATCTATTCCGGAAGAAGTATCGGTCACGAGCGGTGCAGAATCAAGGTTTTCGTTTAGTGTGCCGGCCAGTGCAGCGGTCTATAAAGCAGAATCTGCCACAGCCTGTCAGACGGTGGATATGCGGCAGCCATTTATATTGAAGGCGGATACACAGAATATGGAGCTTCGGGTGAATCTGTTCGGCGTGTTGCCATTGAAAAAGGTGACAGTACATGTAGTAGATGAGAAACAGGTCATGGCGGCAGGTATTCCGATCGGCATCTATGTTCGCACAAAGGGGGTCATGGTGGTTGATCTCGGCGAGGTGAAGGATGTAGATCAGGGAATGATCTGTCCGGGTGAGCATATTATGCAGTCCGGGGATTATATATTGGAGATCAATGGTAACACTGTTTCGTCGCGTTATGATGTAATGGATATTCTTAAGACACTGGATAGCCCGGAGCTTGTGATGCTGATCGAGCGGAATGGCAATACACAGCAGGTGGCGATCAGATGTGCAAATTCAGAGGAAGGCTATAAGCTCGGTATGTGGGTTCGGGATGATATGCAGGGGATCGGGACCATGACTTATGTGGATGGCAGCAATTATGGGGCATTGGGGCATAGTATTACAGACCAGGACACAGGTAAGCAGGTATCGTTGACAGATAGTACACTGTATCGTGCTACGATATTGAACATAAAAAAAGGGGAATCGGGACATCCGGGGGAACTCGGTGGAATGATTCGTTATGGCAGATCTTATGCAATCGGCACCATTACAAAGAATACGGAAAAAGGTATATTTGGCACTTTATATGAAGATACAAGGGTAAACGGTGAAATGCTGCCTGTAGGATATAAACAGGATGTGAAGAAAGGAAAGGCCTATATTCGTTCGTGTTTATCAGGGGAACAGAAAGATTATGAAATTCAGATCAAAAAGGTAAATATCGGAAGGGCAGATGATACAAAGGGCATGGAGATAGAGGTGACAGATCCGGAACTGATCGAGCTGACAGGTGGTATTGTACAGGGAATGAGCGGCAGCCCGATCCTGCAGGATGGCAGGATCATCGGTGCCGTCACACATGTATTTGTAAAGAATCCCACGAAAGGATACGGGATCTTTATTGAGAATATGATGGGAGAGTAGTTATTCTTCAACATTCAGCTGTTCGATGCTCTCCATCAGTTCGTTAGCAAGCTTGTCTACCTGCTCTGACGCGTTTAAGTTATCTTCAGACAGCTGTTGTGTCTGCTGGGAATTCGACATCACTTCTTCACTGATTGCAGAGATGTTGTTGATAGACTCTACAATCTGCTCATTGGAAGAAACGAGCGTGGACATAATATCTGTCTGCTTGGCAGCGGCAGATCTGACATTGTCAATACATCCGGCGATGTCTTTGAAGGTCTTCTCGGTTTCAAAGATCAGATCATTTTGTTCAGCATTCATCTGTGTCATAGTGTCGACGATGGAAGATGCTTCATCAGCCTTTTGCTGGAGTTCTTCAATGATACGGCTGATGTTGGTAGTGGCTTCTGCAGTCTGCTGTGCAAGTCCATTGATCTCAGAAGCAACAACAGCAAATCCACGACCGGCTTCACCGGCACGGGCTGCCTCAATGGAAGCGTTTAAGGCAAGCAGATTTGTCATGCTTGTGATCTCGCTGATGATTGACACAATGTTGCGAACCTGTTCGGCTGTGTCTTTCAACTCTTCCATGTGCGCTAAGACATTGGCATTGTTTTCCTTGGTGGTTACAGCACTGGAAGCCAGATCATGAATATGGTCAACACCCTGAGAAACCTTGTCGGTAGTGATGTCGACCAGGTTCGAGATATCAGAAGATGTGTTTGAGGTATCTGTTATGATATCCTGGATCGTGGCAGTCAGGTTCAGCTGGGATTCAATCAATTCTGTTGTATGAGAGGATCCGCCGACAATCTCTTCCATGGCACCGGATGTTCTGCCGGAGGCATCGTTTAATATTTGTACCTGTTCGAGCATAGAAGCTGCGTTTTTCTTTACAATCTCAGATACAGATGCCATATTGTCGAGAATAACGGACTGGCGTGCTTCTGTCTCCTTGATACTTTGCATGCGGGCATCGTTGATATGTGCGACTGTCTTTGTGGCGATATATGCAAAAATGCAGGCCAATATTGTTGCGATGACCTGAATTTCCCTGGTTGCAGAGTCAACTGCAGCGTCTCCGTGTGACAACATATCATATACTGTTGCAATCATGTTCAATATCACTGCAAGGCTGCCAAAAACCAATACATTTTTCGTATCAGAGGTCATTGTAAATGCGATCAGCAGAAGCCATGCATATACGAATACGACAGGTGTTGCAGATGTAAATAATACAAAAGCATATGTGATCGAAAATCCACCCATGCAAAGATACCATACAGCCTTTGCATTTTGATCTTTTTTGTAGATCGCGAGTGCGATCAGCAGCGGTATGATGGTAACAATGCTAAATACTGTGACATAGCCCACCGTACGGGAATGCTTGACTACTTCGAGAACATAACATGCGACTAAAATGACGACCATGGTCGACCAGCATGCCAGTAGTCTGCGGTTAATTAATTGATGTTCATTCATAAATCGAATCCTCCCAATATCGTTCATACTAAAAATACACATATAACAAAATAATAAAATAATAGGCGTTAAATGTCAATGAATAGTGAAAAAAGAAAAAATGTATAAAAATAAATCATGAATTGAGATTTCATTGTGAAAAGTTCCAAAAAACGATGAATCGAGTTATTAGTATGTGACATGGGTTGACATTTAAAAAAACAGCTTATATAATGAATATTCGGTGTAAGACTTTTGTGTATAGATAAGGGGATAGTATGATTGATTTTCATTGCCATATACTACCGAAAATGGATGACGGAAGCCATGATTTAGAAGAGTCAATGGTACTGATTCATGAGGAGAGGAAGCAGGGGATAGATACAATAGTATTTACACCGCATTTTTATGCTCAAAAAGATTCAGTAGGGCATTTCTTAGAACGACGGGCGAATCGTTTCCAATTATTAGAATCAGAGATGAAAAACAATCAAATAACTATGAGGACATATCTGGGTGCAGAAGTGTATTATTTTGGAGGTATTGGGAAGGCAGAGATGGTTTCTTCCTTATGTATAGAAGGAACCGGTATTTTGTTGCTTGAGATGCCATTTGTACAGTGGACACAGGCAGTACTTGCAGATGTGAAACAGCTGTTGAAACGCGGTATCACAGTTGTGTTGGCACATGTGGAGCGATATTTTCAGTTTCAGAAGGATATGTCGGTCATGAATGAGGTGCTATCATTAGATCTGATCGTGCAGCTGAATGCCGGCAGTATCTTAAGCGGAGCCTCTCTTATGCATTTTGCAGGAAGAAAGAAGCAGAAGCAGTGTCTTGCTTTATTACGGGAAGAACGCGATGTTCTTCTGGGAACAGATACGCATAATATGACAACGAGACCTCCGAGAATGCGAGAAGCAAGAGATTTGATCCTTAGTAAGACCGGACAGGAAAGACTTGACCGGATTGACGGTTTAGGGGAAAGGTTATTAGCGATATGACAAGACGAAAGAAGCTGACAGTGATTGCCGGATGTCTGGCATTTGTATTGCTGTTAGGATTGATGTACATAGGACTGCGTGCACTGGATCACAAGGATAGAGTGACCGGTGGGACAGAAGAATATGAAGATGAATATGAAACAGACAATGATGCTGAGGTGATCTTCGGCAACAACATATATGTATTACAGCATTCTGTGAAGAGCTACCTTGTGATGGGTACGGATGCGAGCGGTAATGAGAATAAGACAGGCGAGGACTATCAGGGCTCTATGGCAGATTTTCTGATGCTGATGGTGATTGATGAGACCGATAAAAAATATGGATTTCTGGAATTGAACCGCGATACGATCACGGAGATTCCGATGATGGATCAGGATGGGGATGTCATTGAATACGAAGATATGCAGTTGTGTACAGCACATTGGTATGGTGGCAGTAAGATCCAGAGCTGCCAGAATACAGTCGATACCGTCTCGACATTTCTTCATGGGGCACCGGTGAATGGATATCTGGAGATCCCGATCGACCATATATCCGATCTGAATCATGTACTGGAGGGTGTCGAAGTCACATTAGAGGATGACTTCAGCACACAGGATCCGGCGATGACACAGGGAGCGACTTTGACACTGACGGATGAACAGGCATATATTTTTCTTCGAAGCCGTATGTCAGTCGGAGATGGAGAAAATACATCCCGTATGAGACGACAGCGTGCCTATCTGCTTGCGGCCTTAAACAAGATCAGTTCCCAAAATGCGGGGGATGCGAAGTTCATTGCAAAGGCATATAAGCAGATCATGGAGTACGCAACTTCAGATCTGAGCATGAACACGATCACGAAGCTGGCAAAGCATCTGGACGAGTATGAGAATCTTGGATTTATCCAGATCAGTGGTGAGAGCACGATCGGTACAGACCGTGTTGGCGATGGCAAGGAACATACCGAGTTTATTGCGGATGAAGATTCTGTGAAAGATGCAGTGTTTACATTATTTCCATTGGTAGACAGCGGTATCAAGGTGGATGATGAGTAGATTATTACATAGACAATTGCAAAACTCCTTGAAGATGTTGATGTTATGTGCATATTGCACAATGTATCGCAGGCACGCTCTCGCTACTTCATCACGCAGCGGTACTAAGCAATGTAACACCATGTGCACTAGGCTCGAGAATACCTTGCCAAGTGCACAGGTGTACATTCGCACTAAGCTCAAAAATACTTCGCTAAGTGCTCATTGCAAGTACCGGCGTTCTTCAAGTACCTGCTTATACATTATGCAATATGCACATAGTCGCAATCGTAATTGAGAGTTTCGCAATTGTCTAGTAGATTATTACATTAGGAAGGAACACAAGAAATGAACGAACACAAAGAGATAACACAGACACAGCAGGATACCGAGACAGAGATTGACCTGTTGGAGTTGGTTTTCTATCTAAAGACGAAATTGATGTGGTTGATCGCTGCATTTGTAGCAGGTGCTGTGATTGCAGGTGGTATTACTTATTTTTTGATCACGCCGAAGTATCAGGCAACATCAAAGATCTATATGGTATCGGCATCTAACGACTCCATTGTGAATCTGTCCGACTTGAATCTTGGCACTTCACTTTCAGAGGATTATGTGGAACTTTTGAAGGTAAGACCTGTATTTGAGAGTGTGATCAAGAATCTAGCGTTAGATTATACCTATGAGGAGCTGCTTGGAATGACTACGATCGGGGCACTCAATAATACCCGTATTCTAGGGATTACGGTAGAGTCAACAGATCCGGATGAGGCGAAGGAGATTGCCAATGCACTCGCAGACAAGGCAGTATCATATGTGCCGGATGTGATGGAGACAGCAACACCGAATATCGCAGAGCGTGCGATCACACCGGAAGATAAGAGCTCGCCGAGCCTTGCAAAGAATACATTGATCGGCGCATTGCTGTGTCTGATCGTTGCAGCCGGTATCTTTGTGGTACAGTATTTATTGGATGATACATTTAAGTCTGCTGAGGATGTTGAGAAGTTGTTCGGCGTTATGCCGCTGACAGTTATCCCTGAAGGAGATATTGCAGGAATCGATGACAAGGCAGAGCAGGAGATCATGAAGCAGAAGAGAAAGAAAAGAAAGCAGAAGGGAGCCGGAAAGAATGAATAAGAATCAGATTACGATTGAGAATATGCCAGAGCTTCCATATGCAATAGAAGAGGCCGTCAACAGACTTCGGGTGAATATGACATTTCTTGGTGAAAATGTCAAGAAGATCATGGTCATCAGTACGATGCCGGATGAGGGTAAGAGTTTCGTGGCTATGCAGCTGTGGAGACAGATGGCCGAGACCGGTGTGGATAGTCTGTTGTTGGATGCAGATATGCGTAAGTCTGTCATGGCAGACAAATACGCAATGAAAAAAGCAGATGGCAGTAAAATATCAGGCACATCGTATTATCTTGCAAATGATGTTTCGCTGGATGAGGTGATCCTTAAAACGCAATATGAGCATGGAGATGTTATGCCGAATACAGATAATGTAGTGAACCCATCCATTTTGTTAGAGAGTCAGAAGTTTGCTGATACACTGGATGCATTGGCAGAGAAATATCGGTATGTATTTGTAGATGCACCACCGCTGAATCTGGTATCGGATGGAGAGCGGATCGGTTCGCTATGTGATGGTGCAGTGTTGGTAGTCAGAGGCAATTCTACACCGAGAGGTATCGTGAAGAATTCCATCACGCAGTTAGAGCGTGCAGGATGTCCGCTGCTTGGCGTGGTTTTAAACCGTGTGAAGGGTTCCGGCAGTGGTTACTATTATAAGCAGTATGGCAGCTATGGGTACTATGGAAAGAACTATGGCGGCAGCTACTACGGAGACAAATAATCTGCAACAGCTATGGATATGCTGTGTTCCGCTTCGGCGGTTTACATAGAGTATTGGAGAAAGGAGGATAAGGATTCATGTTTAAGTCACTGAAGAGAGTTCTTGCAGCTGTATTAGTACTTGGTTTAGTAGTGACAGGTGCTGGTTTCGCTTCTGCTTCAGCAGCAGATAGTGCTACAACAGCTCCAGCAGCTACAAAGGTTACAGTTAACACAAAGACAGTTAAGTCTGTAAAGAATGTTAAGACTGTAAAGCTTGGTGCAAAGGTTGCTTCTGTAAAGGCTAACGCTATTAAGTCTAAGACTACAAGTGTTGCTTTCGCTTCTACAAAGAAGGTTACAGTAGCTAAGAATGCATTTGCTAAGGCTAAGGCACTCAAGACAATCACTGTTCAGAAGAACACAGTTACCTTCAAGAAGGGTGCGTTCGGTAAGCTGAACACAAAGAAGATGACAATCAAGGTTAAGGGACTTAAGGCTTCTTCTAAGGCTTTCAAGAACTACAAGAAGGCATTAAAGAAGGCTGGTTTCAATGGTAAGGTTACTGCTGTTAAGTAATTTTACGCACTTTGGATGCATCTAAAGGGCTAGGCAGGGCGAAAGCCCTGCTGTCGGCTCTGCATTTATGTTAGATGATAGAATGCCTGATATCATTTGACATAAGTGCAGAGAATTTGCAAGAGAATGTAACCCGGTCAAAAAACTTAGAGACCGGGAAGATACAAGGGAAGAATGGGAATGAATACAAAGGAACAAGCAGCAGAGAAGACAACTGCATATCAGAGTGAGAAGCGTCACTGGAGTCTCATTGCAACCTATCTGGTGATCTATGATGTGATTGCGGTGAATTTCTCTTACATGGCAGCACTGTTGTTGCGGTTTGATCTGCATTATTCGCAGATTCCGAGAGAGTATCTGGTGGCATATGCGAAATTTGCTCCGTTTTATACACTGTTTTGTATTGTGGTTTTTTACGGTTTTAAGCTATACCACAGTCTATGGCAGTTTGCCAGTTATTATGAGCTACACCGGATTGTGATGGCATGTGCGGCGACGGTACTGGTACATATCGTTGGTATCACAGCTTTTGTATTGCGGATGCCTGTTTCGTATTATCTGATCGGTGCAGTGATGCAGGTGATCATGGTGATGCTTCCAAGATTCGGGTATCGTTTCATTGCACTGGAACGGTCGAAGGTAGCGAATCAGGGTAAGAAACAGAATGTTATGATCATTGGTGCCGGTTCCGCAGGACATATTCTTGCCAGAGAACTGAATAATTCGGTTGAGTCATGTGGTACAGTCTGTTGTATTATTGATGATGATCCGAGAAAGACAGGCATGTACATGGAGGGAGTACCGATCGTTGGTACCAGAGAGACTATTTTTGCAAATGTAGAGAAATATGAGATCGATCTGATCTTATTTGCGATTCCGACAGCACCGATGGCAGTCAGAAGGGAAATCCTTAATATCTGTAATGAGACCGGATGTGAGATCAAGATTCTGCCTGGTGTCTATCAGCTGGCCAATGGAGATGTTTTGATGAGTAAGATGCGCTCGGTTGCAGTCGAGGATCTGCTTGGCAGGGAACAGATCAAGGTAGATATGAATGCTATTTTTCGGTATATTCAGGATAAGGTCATTCTGATCACAGGGGGCGGTGGATCGATTGGAAGTGAGCTGGCAAGACAGGTTGCAGGACATCATCCAAAGCAGCTGATCATTTTTGATATATATGAGAATAATGCCTACGATATTGAGCAGGAGCTTCGCAAGAAATATCCAAAGCTGGATTTGGTAGTATTGATCGGCTCGGTTAGAGACAGCCGGCGCATCGACTGGCTGTTTGATACCTACAGACCGCAGATTGTCTATCATGCGGCAGCACATAAGCATGTGCCATTGATGGAAAACAGCCCGAATGAGGCAATCAAGAACAATGTCGTCGGAACTTATAAAACTGCATATGCTGCACTGAAGTATCATGCGGAAAAATTCGTTTTGATCAGCACTGATAAGGCAGTGAATCCTACAAGTATCATGGGCGCAAGTAAGCGGATCTGTGAGATGGTGATACAGAGTATGGACATGATCAGTAAGGAAAAGCGGATGGATCTGCTTCCATTCCTGCATGCACATGTGGATACTTATGATGAATCTCATCTTCAGCAGGTACAGACGCAGACAACGCATCACGAAAATATGGAATGGATACAGGAAATGAAGAGTGAGAAGTCGGATGGCAGCCGTACTGAATTTGTGGCAGTCCGTTTTGGCAATGTGCTGGGGAGCAATGGATCTGTGATTCCGCTATTTAAGAAGCAGATTGCAGCCGGCGGTCCGGTTACAGTAACACATCCGGACATTATCCGGTACTTTATGACGATTCCTGAAGCTGTGAGTCTTGTGCTGCAGGCAGGTACACTGGCGTGGGGTGGCGAGATTTTTGTTCTTGACATGGGCGAGCCGGTAAAGATCGATACATTGGCCCGTAATCTGATCAAGCTGTCAGGTTTCAAGCCGGATGAAGATATTAAAATTGTCTATACAGGGCTGCGTCCCGGTGAGAAGCTCTATGAAGAGAAGCTTATGGCAGAGGAAGGTCTTAAGAAGACAGACAATGAGCTGATCCATATTGGCAAGCCGATTCCATTTGATGTCGAGAAGTTCCTCGGTCAGCTCGAAGCACTGGCAGCCGCCAGCTATGAAAATGATGATCATATCGTAGAGATGGTGGAGGAGATTGTGACGACATTCCATCCGGTAAATGGAGAGAAAGCTGTGTCGTAGAGTGTATTACTTGTTTATGATTGTATATATGCGTATATATCGATATCATATAAAAAGAGGATGACAAAATGGGCGTTAGAAAATATGAGATAAAAGATATCAAACCGTTTAACAAGAAGGTATGGCTTGCCAGTCCTACCATGCATGGTGAGGAACAAAAATATGTAAATCGTGCATTTGCGCTTAACTGGATCACAACAGCAGGTGAGAATGTCAATGAGGTGGAGCGGCTGACGGCAGATTACATTGGCATAGAGCATGCAGTGGCACTTTCTGCGGGTACGGCGGCACTGCATATGGCGGTGAAGCTGGCAGGAGAAAAACTTTATGGGAAGTCAAAGATCGGAGAGGGTACATTGGCAGGACATAGGGTGTTCTGTTCGGATGTGACCTTTGATGCTACGGTAAATCCGATCGTATATGAAGGCGGAGAGCCTGTTTTTATTGATACAGAGTATGAGACATGGAATATGGATCCGGAGGCATTAGAGAAGGCGTTTGGCATATATCCGGAAGTAAAACTTGTTGTTCTTGTAAATCTGTATGGTACACCGGCAAAATTAGATGAGATCAAGGCAATCTGCGATGCACATGGAGCGATTCTGATCGAAGATGCGGCAGAATCCATGGGAGCAATATACAAGGGAAGACAGACCGGTACATTTGGTCAGTATGCAATTGTTAGTTTCAATGGCAATAAGATTATAACAGGAAGCAGCGGTGGATGTCTTCTGACTGACGACAAGGAATCGGCAGACCAGGTTCGAAAGTGGTCAACGCAGGCAAGAGAGGCTGCTCCGTGGTATCAGCATGAGGAGCTTGGGTATAACTACCGGATGAGCAATATTATTGCCGGTATTGTTCGTGGTCAGTATGAGCATTTGGAAGAGCATAAGGCTGGAAAGAAAGCAATCTATGAAAGATATAAAGAGGGTTTTCAAGGATTACCGATATCTATGAATCCATATATTGCGGATATTATGCAGCCGAATTTCTGGCTTAGCTGCATGTTGATCGAGAAAGACGCTATGTGTAAGCAGGTCAGAGGCGAGAAGGACGCTCTCTATATATCGGAAGTGGGTAAGACATGTCCGACGGAAATCTTAGAGACATTGGCAGCTTATCATGCGGAAGGTCGTCCAATCTGGAAACCGATGCATATGCAGCCAATCTATCGTATGAATCCGTTTATTACAAAGAATGGAAATGGCAGAGCTAGATCAAATGCATATATAGCAGGTGGTTGTGCAGATGTGGGAATGGACATCTTTGATCGTGGATTATGTCTTCCGAGTGATATCAATATGACAGAGGAAGAACAGGATATCGTGATTGCGATTGTTAGAAGTTGTTTTGATAGAGGATGATGATATATGTATGCAAAGTACTTCAAACGAATCATTGATTTTAGCCTTAGTTTCATGGGCTTGATTGTGTTATCACCGATATTCCTGGTTTTAATCATACTTGGTGCAATCTTCATGAGAGGAAATCCTTTCTTCACACAGTTACGCCCTGGGAAAAATGAAAAGATATTTAGATTGATCAAGTTCCGCACAATGGATAACCGTAGGGACTCTGAAGGAAAACTGCTTCCTGATGAGGTAAGGTTGAATAAGTATGGGCGATTTCTCAGAAGTACATCGTTGGATGAGCTGCCGGAACTCCTTAATATACTGAAGGGGGATATGGCAATTGTGGGGCCGAGACCGTTGTTGGTTAGATATTTGGAACGATATAATGAGGAACAGCACCACAGACATGATGTTCGTCCGGGCCTTACCGGCTATGCACAAGCAAATGGAAGAAATGCGTTATCATGGGAAGATAAATTTGCAATGGATGTTTGGTATGTGAAACATATTTCCTTTATAGGTGATGTTAAAATATTAATTGATACGGTTAAAGTTGTATTAGATAGAAGTGGTGTTAGTTCTGAAACAAGTGCTACTATGGAGGAATTTATGGGGACACCGGATTCTGTAAAATAATTTGTTGGTGAGAAAATATGAAAGATTTATACATTATTGGAGCAGGTGGTTTTGGAAGAGAAGTTGCATGGCTGGTAGAAAGAATAAATGAAGTATCTCCCGAATGGAATTTGAAAGGATTTATTGATGATAATGAATCAATTTGGGGTTCAAAGGAAGATGAATATCCCGTTTTGGGTGGATGTGAATACCTGAAAAATATGGGAGATGTCTATGTGGTATGTGCAGTTGGATCAGCAAAAGTTAGAAAAAAGATTATTGATAAGCTTTCAGATAGTCAGGTTGAATATGCAACATTAATAGACCCATCGGTTATAAGCTCACATAGAATTCATGTTGGCGAGGGAAGTATTATTTGTGCAGGGACAATATTAACTGTTGATATAAGTATTGGTAAGCATGTTATCATTAACTTAGATTGTACATTAGGTCATGATGATATAATAAATGATTTTGTAACGGTATATCCGAGTGTCAATATGTCTGGCACTGTAGATATCGGAGAATGTTCTGAGATAGGAACGGGAACACAGATAATTCAAGGGACAAAGATTGTATCAAATACAATTATTGGTGCTGGAGCTGTAGTAGTGAAAGATATTAATGAAAGAGGGACTTATGTAGGAAGTCCGGCGAGAAAAATTAGATGAAAATTTTAATATTGGCTAATAATGATGTGGGATTATATAAATTCCGTAAAGAATTAATAGAAGTATTGTTAGAGAAAAATGAAGTGATCATTTGCCTTCCATATGGAGAATTTGTTGATGAATTAGAAGCAATGGGCTGCAAATTCATATCATGTGATTTGCTAGAGAGACATGGAACTAATCCAATTAAAGAGTTAGAACTTATTTCTTATTATAAAAAAATGATAAGTAAAACTATGCCTGACATTGTTTTTACATATACAATAAAGCCGAATATCTATGGAGGTATTGTATGTTCAAGGCTAAAAATTCCATATGTGGTAAATATTACAGGACTTGGTACTGCTGTGGAGAATGCTGGAATTATGCAAATGATAACTTTATATTTGTATAAATTGGGACTTAGAAAGGCGCAGAAAGTTTTTTTTCAAAATACTGAAAATAGAGATTTTATGTTGTGTAAAGGTGTGGTAAATGGAGCATATGACATGCTTCCAGGATCTGGAGTAAATCTTCAAAATTATACTGTGTCAGAATATCCAAATGGAGAGACTATAGATTTTGTTTTTGTTTCACGTATTATGAAAGAAAAGGGAATTGACCAGTATTTAGAGGCTGCTAAGGTAATAAGAGAAAGATATCCCCAAACAAGATTTCATATTTGCGGATTTTGTGAACAAGCATATGAAAATAGACTTAGGCAAATGACAGACGAGGGTGTAATTATTTATCATGGGTTAGTAAAGGATATGGCTAGTGTTTATGCGAAAATGAGTTGTACGATTCATCCCACATATTATCCTGAAGGGCTAAGTAATGTGCTGCTTGAGTCCGCCGCATGTGGAAGACCTATTATTACAACTAATCGTTCTGGATGTAGAGAAGTTGTTGATGACGGTTTAAATGGATATGTGGTAGAAGAAAAGAATACTCAAGATTTAATTGATAAAATTGAAGTGTTTTTAACAAAGAGCAGGGAAGAGCGAAAACGGATGGGGCTAGCAGGTAGAAGAAAGGTTGAAAGAGAATTTGATCGGCAACTTGTTGTGAATGCATATATGAAAGAGATAAAATGAAATGGATTATAAAAAGATAATAAGAAGCAGGAAAATGAGACTTACAATTTTGGAGCTATTAAGTTTTATTCCTGACAAGGCAATGATTAATTTTCAATATAAATTAAAAACTGGGAGAAAATTAGATTTGGAAACACCAACAAGATATACAGAAAAACTTCAATGGTACAAACTGTATTATCGGGATGAGGTTATGATTAAATGTGTTGATAAATTTGATGTAAGGGAATATGTTATAAGTAAAGGATTGAAGGACATATTGTTACCATGCTATGGTGTGTTTGACAATGTAAAAGATATTAATTGGGACAGTTTGCCTGATCAATTTGTTGTCAAGGATACATTGGGAGGTGGGGGAACATCCGTTAAAGTTATAACTGACAAGGAAGCAGAAGATTTAGATGCTTTATCAGTAGTAGTAGATAAGTGGACTCGATTGAATGGACATATAAAAAGTGGTGGAAGGGAATGGCCCTATTATTCAGGGAAGAACCATCGTATTATTATAGAAAAATTTTTAAATTCTAATCCCGATGAAGGTGGTCTTATTGATTATAAATTTTTGTGTTTTAATGGAAAAGCAGAATTATTATATGTATTAGCTGATAGAGTTGCTGGAAAAGGGGCTGGATGTGGTTTTTTTGACTTAGATTTCAACCAATTGGATGTTTCAGAGTCTGATGAACAGCCATTAAAGCGAAAGATAAAAAAGCCAGATAATTATATGAAGATGATACAAGTCGCTGAAACTTTGGCAGCAGATTTTCCGTATGCTAGAATTGATTTATATAATCAAAATGGGCAAATTATATTTGGAGAAATAACCTTTTTTGATAGTAGTGGTTATATGATTTTTGATCCAGATATTTTCGATTTTGAGTTGGGTGAAAAATTTATACTTCCTTCTAAAAAAATGAAGTTATAAGTGAGTTATGATGATAGTGTTAATAAGTTTTTAGTACCGGAACAGCTGAAATATTATGACTGGTTGGCGAGAAACGAAGATAAAGATACAATTGTTACACTTGTTAATTGGGATAATTTGATCTTTAAGTTTCTTATGTTCATCAATGATAAAAAGCATAAGTATAAGGGAGGAACATATTATCCCGGGGAGGATGATATCGAGGTGCGTAATGGATATATATTTTGGCAACTGCTTTTTTTGATGCAACGAGAGTGATAAGAAACAACGAGATTATAACGAATAACAGATAAACGAGAGAGGATTGAAAGTGTAATGAAACGAGAAAAAAAGGCCTTGATAATTGCCTGTTATATAGGAAAACTTCCGGCAAATATAAATATGTGGGTTAAGAGTTGTGCTATCAATGATGATTTTGATTTTTTGTTGGTGACAAATGACAATGTTGACATTGACATGCCTGACAATGTCATAGAACTTCATCAAGAGCTTATTGATCTTAAAAAGAGATTCCAGAAACATATTGACTTTGAAATAACACTTGACAGCGCATATAAATTGTGTGATTATAAGCCTCTTTATGCCTTGGCATTTGAGGACTATGTCAAGGATTATCCATTTTGGGGACATTGCGACATAGACATGGTATTTGGTCAAATCAATCATTTTTTTACAGTCGAATTGCTTACAAAGTATGATCGTCTTGGTTCATTGGGACACCTATGCTTGTACAGAAATAATGATCAGATGAATCATTTGTATAAGAAAAAAGGTGCTCCATTTTCATACAAAAAAGTATTTACATCCAATTATTTTTATAACTTTGATGAAATATTCGGTTATAACCTACTCTGCAAGTACAATCATGTAAATTGGTACGATTGCGGCTGGGAGTTTTGTTTAGACAAAAGCTATGGGTATCCGATTTCTTTTTCTCATCAAAGAAGTCATGAAGAGCAGTTTGTATTGTGGAAGGATGGACTGATTTATCTAGTCTATAGAGAAAATGGGAAAATGAAGTACGAAGAGAAAATGTATTATCATTTTTCTGGTACGAAGTATGTATTGGATAATCCTTCAGATATAGTTGCTTTTGAGTACAATAAATGTGCAAATTTGGAAGAGTCTGTAGAGAATTATCACATACAATTAGATTATGCGGGTGAGAAACAGGATGATGGAAAAAACGCGTTTAGTCGTGTTTTTCGAGGTAAAAATCTATATCAAATATATATCCGTATGAGACAGGAATTCTATCGAAGTGTATTGAGGAGATGAGTATTAGTATGAATATTATGTTTATGGCACATACATATTATCCCAACAAAGATGGAGTACAGATGGTGACGCAGTACATGGCAGAAGGTTTGGTAAAAAAGGGGCACAAAGTGACGATCATTTCGCCTTTGTTGGATGGCATGAAACGTGAAGAAATACATAATGATGTAAGAATAGTGCGTTTTAAGGCTGGTGGACGATTGTCTTTCTTTCATGGAGAGAAAAAGGAGTTTCAGAGTTTCCTTCTTAAGGAGGACTCAAATCTCGATTGCATGATTACAGTTTGTGGCAATATAGCATTTGCAGCATGGACCTATCCATTAGTAGACAGATTAAAATGCAAAAAGATCATGTATCAGCATGGTATGTATGACGGCCATCTGCATTTGAAGCAGGCTAATTCTGTTATACGCATTGCAAAGTTGTTAGTTCTTACTCCATATTGGGAGATTTTTCATCGTAGCCATTGGAGGCAGATTATGAAGTATGATGCATGTGTTCATCTGTTTGAAAATGACAGTAGCCACAGATATTTCAAGAAGCATGGCTTCAAAAATAATGAAGTGATATTAAATAGTTGTGTTTCTGAGATGTTTGAACCTGCAACAGACGCAGATAAGACAGTTGTAAAAGACTTGGAAATCGGGGATAAATATTTCCTTTGTGTAGCGAATTTCTGCGCAAGGAAAAATCAGATGCGTGCCCTAGAGAGCTTTTATCAGCTGAATGAAAAGAGAATTGAACTTATATTTGTTGGATCAGATGATAATGCATATTTGCAAGAACTCATCAAGCGTAAAGGTCAGTTGGATAAGGAGAGCGGTACTGAAAAAAAAGTGAAATTCATTACTGGATTGTCAAGGAATAAGACTGTTTCCCTTATCAGAGAATGCTATGCCTGTTTGATGACAAGCAATAATGAGTATCTTCCGATTACATTGATAGAAGCAATGGCTTGTAATAAGCCTTTTATTTCTACTAATGTAGGCGTGGTAGCTAAGCTTCCTGGAGGAGTGATAGCCAATGAAGGAGAGGATGTAGTCTATTGGATGAATTATTTTATCAATCATTCACAGTTTGTAGAAGACATGGGCAAAATAGCAGGAACTTATGTACGAGAGAATATGTACATAGAGGACAAGATTAACCAATTAGAGGATCTTATAGGAAGAGTGTGTGTAGCCAGATGATAAGCAGAACCGAGCATACAAAACGAAATATTATAGCGGCTTTAATTGTACAGATAGTGAATATAGTAATCAAGTTTGTTGTTCGTAGTATTTTTATTTACATACTTGGAAAAGAGTATCTTGGAGTTGGCGGTGTCTTCAACAACATATTGACAGTGCTGTCATTGGCTGAGTTAGGTATTGGAACTGTTATAGTTTATGACATGTACAGACCTATATTAGAGAATAATGAGGAAAGGGTTACGCAACTTTATCAATTTTATAGAGATGTGTATGTGGGTATTGGCATATTTATAGCGGCACTTGGAAGCTTATTAATACCATTTCTTGGATATCTAATTACAGATGTACCCAATGTAGGAAATATTCGATTTTTGTATGTGCTTCATTTGGCGGACTCTGTAGCCACATACTTCTTTGCACATAGTAGATCTTTGCTCAATGCATATCAGTTGAACCGTATTAATTCAAGAAACTCGTTGCTGATGTCATTGCTTAAAACGGTCTTAGAGATAGTTGCGTTGATTGTCACCAAAAGCTATATAATCTATATGATTGTGCAGATTCTTGTGACGATATATGGCGGATATCTGTTAGACCGTAAAGCAAAGCAGTTATTTCCCTTTGTCAAGAATAAGGTTGAAAAGCTGGATGGTGCAAGTAAACGAGGAATTTTTTCTAATGCATTCAGTATGATGAATATTCGTATTGGTCAGACCTTGATTAATGCAACAGATAATCTCTTGATTTCGGCTCTGATCAGTACTGTATTGGTTGGAATCTACTCTAACTACAGTATGATTACGCAGATTATTCTGGCGACTGCATTTTTAATTGAGTCGGCAATGGCAGCAAGCGTAGGGAATTTATGTGTGTCTGAAGGGAAAGAAAAAAAACAGGAAGTGTTTGCCAGACTGCAATATTTGTATTCTTGTTTATTTGGAGTCATTATGATTTTCCTTTTTGGATTGTTCAATCCGTTTATTAAGTTGTGGCTCGGTACAGACTACTTGTTATCAGACAAAATCGTATTTGTAGTTGTTCTCAACTGTTACTTATCGGGTATACATCAGCCAGTTGAAGCTTATGTTAATGCCGATGGAGTTTTTAAGCACTTCAGATTCAAGCCTACGGTAGAAGTAATTATCAATTTCATTGTGTCTATTGTTGGCGCAAAGCTATGGGGGATTGTCGGAGTCTTTCTTGGTACGACCCTTTCGCATGTGCTGACGACATTGTGGTTTGATCCATATATACTTTATAAATATTCATTTTCAGATGGATTAAGAGGCTACTTCAAACAGTATTTTAAGTCATTGTTGCTTGCCGTTGTCGTAACCTTGATTATTGGCGTGTTCATTGGGTGGGTTACTGTCGAAGGAATTATAGGATTTATTATCGATATAGCTGCCTGTAGTGTGGCAGCTTTCCTGTTCATCATGGTTAATACGGATTATGATAATCGGGAGTGGCTGAAAGACCGTATCAAGACTATCTTGAAGGGGTGATATTAATGACTAAGAGAATATGTGTCGTAGATGACGAAACACAATTATATAGACAGATGTTTTCGGACCTATGGAATATGGAAGGGATAGAAGAAATACCCAAGATATGTATTCCGCAAATCGCAAGACCTCTATATAGAATGCATTTTTCTAAAAAGCTTAATTCTATTGTGAAGCTTCCATTTAAGAGTTTTTGGAATAGATTTTATGGTCTTAGCAGGTATGAGTGGAAGGATGAAGATGATTACTGGGTTGTCATTTTGAATGGTGCTGTGAAAACACACCTTTCTATGGATTACTTGAGAACTGTAAAAACGGCTCACGGTAACATAAAGTATGCACTGGTTTTTTTTGATGTGTATAGACCTGGAGAGTATCAAAATGGCATAAATTTTGATGTATTTGATATGATATTATCATTTGATAAGGCTGACTGCTCAAAATATGGCTTTACATTTATGCCGCAAGGACAGGTGTTCACAAAACCACGGAATATGCAAGTATCGAAGGAAAAAAAATCTGATATTTTCTTTGCAGGCATGGGTGCAGGTCGAGTAGATATTTTAAATGAGACAGCATTACGATTAGAAGGTCAAGTTGATTATAAAATGCATGTAGTTGGTGTGCCTAAGTATAAGCAAGAGAAGCAAACGCATATTGCATATAATCGACCAATTAGTTATGAAGAGGAACTGCAATATGTTTTCAATACCAACACAGTTCTTGATGTAGTGAAAGAGGGACAGAGTGGTATTACACTTAGGGTTTGTGAGGCATTACTGTTTAATAAAAAAATTTTGACAAACAATGAATCGGTTAGGGATATGCCGTTTTATAATCCGATATACATATATATATATAAGGATGCTTCAGAAATTGATGTTTCATTTATTAAGGATAACAGACCGGTGGATTATGGTATCTCAGAAGACTATTTTAGTCCAAAGCACATTATAGGATTGTTGACAGACGATGAGAGTATAGGTGTTGAAGTATAGCCGGTTAATATTGATGACGGAGGAATATGGTCGTATTCATGTAGAATGAGCATATAAGAAAGAGAATTATGGAATATAATTTTTGGTTTTTTTATCTGACAGGAATAGCTGTAGCTTTTCTTAGTCTATTTACAAAACAGAAAAAATCATTGCAAATCATAATGTTGTTATGCATATTTATTGTATTATCATCGTGCGTGCCATCTTTATATGACTGGAATGATTTAAATAATTATCAGGTTAGTTTCAATTCACAAACTGACTTTTATCCTATCAAATTAGCCAACGACTGGGCTTACTATAATAGCATGTATATATGCAAATTATTAGGAATGACATATATGAAAGCCAAGGCTGTTTTGCTTTTGTTTTCGCTAATATTTATTTTGATTACTATAGAGAAGTTTACGCAAAGAGGAGTGGGTTTTGTATTTTTGTTTTTTATGTTGCATCTAATATTTAATCAGGCAATGATACTTCGTAATTCGATTGGATTTTCAATTTTGCTGTTGGGAATAGATGGTCTTATAAAACCAGAGAGTAAGCATGGAGGTTGGAAGTTTGCTATATTCACAGTATTAGGAGCTCAGTTCCATTCGATGCTGTACCTTTATTTGCCATTGGTGGTTGTGACATGGAAATGGGAAAATCTAAAAAAATACAGAAAATTATTGATTGCTACTCTCGCACTTGTGGTGCTGGGATTGATTGTGTTGGTAAGGACCGAAGTCCTAGTTACCATAATGGCGACATTTATGAGTAGCTTGCTTAAAAGTGAGAAATATGCCAGCTATGCAGTCGCATTAGGCAGATATGCATGGCTGTCAGTGTTGCTGATTTGGTGTGCTAGCATTATAAATACATGGTATGTAGGAAGGTGGGTAGAGGATGATATTAGCATCTCATTAAAGTCCACAAAAATAAATGATTGGGCTCTGATTAATACGGAGAAATCGGTAACGATTAATAAATGGTTGGAGAGAATGCAGTTAATATTATTACTTTGTTCAGTATATATTCCACTTACTATTTTCACATTGCATCTGTCTAGATTCTTAAAGTACATGACAGTTGTAAATTTTATATATATGGCGATGCTATATACATATATACCAAATAGATATAGGAAGATGTATATTTTTATTTCAACATTGGTTCTAACATTGTTGTGGATGTACTTTGACATGAATATCTATGGTGGATATTCGATAGAAATACTGAAGGATTATGTAGTTAATGGAAGATGGTTCTGGAAAGGGAATTAATAATTTTTACGCTCTCCTATAATCGGGGTAGTTGGCAAAACTATATCACGGTTTGATAAATCATAATCTTGAAGACTTACTGATATAGAATGTTCTGTGAATTGTATTTGATATAATATTAGATATTTATACAGACAAAAATGTCGGAATGGTAGGTTTGATGCGATAAATATTTCATGATATAACAAATATATATAGGATTCTAGAAATCAAAAGAACAAATATGAGATAAAATATAAAGAAATTCAATTACCGAATATTTTGTTAGCATCATTCCAGTGTTATTTCGTTAGATGATGAGTAACTACAGAATAAAAAATAAATATATACAAGGTGGTATTTAAATGAAAAGAAGCGTGTTTTTAACAAAAGGGAAAAAAGATATGATCGCTAGTGGACAATACGACGAGTATATATTTGCTTTACCAGTCTATAGATTTGATAACGCTATTTGTAAGATCTTGGCTAAAATCAATGTGAAACTGAAATTGCCTTTTTTATCATTTTTTTTAGGAGATTGGGCGAAGAATATTTTGGATTACGATTTGATAATATGTGAGGGGTTAAAGGGTCGTACTTGGGTTTTTGAATATATCTTAAAACATAAAAAAGAAGGATGCCGCGTGATTATGTGGCATTGGAATAAAATATATGAGAATGAAATAAATCCAAAAAGTGAGTTGGCAATGCACTGTGAACAATGGAGTTTTGATGCCGATGACTGTAAACAATACAATATGATTTTTAATACACAGTATTACATGGCAAAAGAAACTAATTATGATAATCTAACGAAATGGGATTTGTATTTTGTTGGGGCTGATAAAAACAGAGTGGAACTCATAAAGATAATTGAACACTATTGCAGAAGTACAAACTTGTTGGGTAATTTTCATGTGGTTGCAGATGCAAGCTCTAAAGTTAGTATTGGGGATAAATTTTATCGTAAACCAATTTCATATGATGATAATATTAAAAATGTCATTCGGTCTAGAGCCATATTGGATATTCCATTAAAGGGACAACATGGGTTGACACTGCGAGTTTTAGAGGCATTATTTTTTCAAAAAAAATTAATTACATTCAATTCAGAGGTTAAAAATTTAGATTTTTACAATGATAATAATATTTTAATTTGCCACGATGAAATGGATATAGGGTCGATTGGTGACTTTTTACAATATCCTTATATTGATACAGCGGAATGTGTGGAGGCAAGGAAATATTATTCTTTTCAAGAATGGATGAAACGGTTTTGGTAACTTAGTATTGGTTGATAATGATTGATAGGATATAAGTATATGGACTAGTTTCTTTGAAATCAGCAGGGAAGAGCACATATTGAGTTCTGATTGCACTGTGGTAAACTATGCTTCAATACATAAATACCTGTTGATAAATAAAATAAAAAATAGAAGAAAGTAGTTGACAAAGAATATGAAAAATCAGATAGGCTTACAGATTACAGATAGACGCTTTAATTATGACGCATTAAGAATAGCATCTACACTAGCAGTTATTCTTATACATGTGAATTGGAAATTTTTTTCTGCGCGTTCGGAAACACCGTCTACAGATATTCATTACATTGTAGAAAGTATAATTAATATTATAACAAGATTTTCAGTGCCTTGTTTTGTGATGATTTCTGGAGCGTTCAATTTGAATAATAAGGAGAATAGTCACTTTTCTGATTTTTATCGAAAAGTATCTTGGAAAATATTTATACCACTTTTTGGTGCTGGTTTTATATCAGCAATAATTGAAATATTGCTGTATAAAAGAAATGTATTGCAACTGATTAGAAGCACCATAATTGGTGTTGGGGTGATTTCATGGTTTATGTATATGCTGGCCGGAATTTATATATTGACCCCCTTTATAATCAGATTGAAATCTGTCATTAATGACAAAGTATATATTTCATTGGCATTTTTGATGACCGTATGGGCGACAGGTTCGCAAGCGATTTCTAGTCAAAAGACACCGTATGCTATAGGTGTAGTGTTTGCATATTTGAGCTATTACTTAATGGGAGATGTTATACTGAATTTCATACATTTGAAGTGCAAATCTATAGTATATTTTTTGGTAGCAATATCTATGTTTTTTTTATCGTTTATAGCTAGGTATGTAGGCGTAACTTATTATTTGTCAAACCCATATACTAACTTTTTTTCACCATTTATAGTAATCGCAAGTCTATGCATATTTGCAGGAGTAAAAGTAATTGATATCAAGTGGAATTTGACATGGTTATCAAAAAAAACATTTTATATTTTCATATTTCATTCCATCATAAATGATGTCTTATTTGATATTTCGAATAGCTTGTTTGGTAATACATTTGAATTTGTTCAATTATTGATTATTACAGTTGTTACTTTTATGATCTCTTTAGCGATAGCTATAGTGTATGATATTTTTTGGAGTCGTAGAAATGCATGGAAGGAAAAATGGTATGCACTTGGACTGTGGAAAAAATTAAACAGTTGGTCATAAGAAATATTAGGGGATACCCCTAGTACTGTAAGTGCCTAGATTTAGGGTGAATTAACAAGGACATGACAGATGATGAGTTAGCAAAAATAGTTCAATTGAATGAAGTTGTCAAGGAAGAATGCAGCAAAAAACGAGAAAAATGCTAGTGTACACGAATCCTGGCAATAGGGTTCCTATATTGTTTTGAGGATGCCCTGAAACTATGCACTTACATTAAATTTGTATAATTGGGAGATGATCGATAATGAAGAAAAAAAATATATCATTAGAAAACAAAACAATATTAGTAACCGGAGCTGCAGGTTTCATCGGATCTAACTTAGTTATGGAACTCATTCGTATGGGAAAGCCGATGCAGATCATTGGTATCGACAATATGAATGATTACTATGATGTCTCCATCAAGGAATATCGACTTAGTCAGATTGATGCAATGACTGCAGAAAGAGAGGATCTCTCGTGGACTTTTGTAAAGGGAAGCATAGCAGATAAGGGGCTGATTGATCGGATTTTTGCAGAGTATAAGCCCTCAGTGGTGGTGAACCTGGCCGCACAGGCAGGTGTCAGATATTCGATCACCAATCCGGATGTTTATATTGAAAGCAATCTGATAGGCTTTTATAATATCTTAGAGGCTTGTCGTCATTCCTACGATGATGGACAGGCTGGTGTAGAACATTTGGTTTATGCCTCTTCTTCGTCTGTATATGGAACGAATAAGAAAGTGCCATATTCGACGGAGGATAAGGTAGACAATCCTGTATCATTATATGCAGCGACTAAGAAGTCAAATGAACTGATGGCACATGCTTACAGTAAGCTTTATAATATTCCTTCCACAGGGCTTCGTTTCTTTACGGTATATGGACCGGCGGGAAGACCGGATATGGTATACTTTGGTTTTACCAATAAGCTGCGTAACAATGAAACAATACAGATTTTTAATTATGGGAATTGTAAGCGTGATTTTACTTATGTAGATGATATTGTAGAAGGGGTAAAGCGGGTTATGCAGGCTGCTCCGGAGAAAAAGACGGGAGAAGACGGTTTGCCGGTTCCACCATATTCCGTTTACAACATCGGGAATAACCAGCCGGAAAATCTGCTTGATTTTGTAGATATTCTGCAGCAGGAACTAATCCGTGCAGGCGTGCTTCCGGCAGATTATGATTTTGAGGCACATAAAAAGCTTGTTCCGATGCAACCCGGAGATGTTCCGGTCACATATGCAGACACGAAAGCTTTAGAAGAAGACTTTGGTTTTAAGCCTAATACAAGTCTCAGAGATGGGCTTAGGAAGTTCGCTGAGTGGTATAAGAAATTTTATATGTAATAGAAATATGAAAGGGAAGCCATCATGTGAGACTTCCCTTTTAGAATTTAGTCTCTTTGGAAAATACAGTAACAAAGTGCGTTATGGAATTGAATAATGCCTAATAAAATAAATCTATGAATGAAAAGGACGGGAGTAGCTTAGGGATGTTAGTTGATTTTATTGCCAATATGGCATTGGAAACTGCAAACAAGAAATTTGATGGGATGCTAGATGAAGAAAGATTGAAGAAAGCGATATCTGATTTTGCAGAATCTCAAAAGAAGTATCAGGAAGCGGTAGCAGTTTGTGACGAGGTAGACTATGCGGGCTTGATGGACTTCATATCAGATAAGTATTTAAATCTGGTTGTTAAGCGTTGCTTTTGCACAAATCCAAAACAAAGGGATGCTGCCAGAGAAGAGGTGTTTACTGCAGCCTGTTCTTATTGTCATGCTAATTCTGATGAGGCGAAGAGAAGAGTGAAAATCATTATATATAATGGCATAGATATTATTCGTAATTTTTTTAAATCGGATTTTAATGTAAAAGAGTATCTGTTAGCAGGGGATATTGTAGATGGTGTAACGGAAGTTATAAGTGAAAAATTGGAGCCTATTCAAAGTAATGTGTCGGATATTAATGACAGTCTGAAGTCATTAAATATATATTCCCCTGAAGCATATGCTAAGCTGGCAAAGAACGGTGACCTGGAAGAAATACAGAACAGGTTTGATAATATATTTTATAGCATAAATAAGCAGCATCCTTTATATCCGGATTTTGGATATCGGATGAGAGGAAGTAAGCTGATTAGCTGGTCACTTACACAAGATGCAAAGAAAAATATCCACCAAGAAATTTATGTAATGGGAAATTATATATAGGAGAACGAATTTTTTCTCCGGCAGATGCATCAAAGATGATGATATTCTGGATTATGCAGATCGACATCAACTTCAATTGAAATTGGAAATGCATGATGTGGTAAAGCTGCTTGGTGAAAGAGAAGATCCGAGTCAGGTGGAAGCAAAAATATTGGAAGGACAAGTTATAGTAAGAAGGCCAAAAGCATTTCCACCTGCAATAGCATGTTCAATTATTGTCAAGCAGGAGACAATGTTTGAGTATCTTGAACTTCGGATAAAAGAAATTTTGGATGATGGTACATATATCATTGATAATAGTGAGCAGAAAAACTGCCATGTTTATATTATGATACGGACAAAAATGATTCAAAATGACAGGGTTGATTTTACATTAAATCTTGATAATGCTTCTAATCAAGAGCTTTTACATTATGTGCAGTTTATGAAATTAGTATCAGAGGGGGTTGAGATTGCTATTAAGGTACTAAGTGTTGGAGAGATATTATGTTCTGGTATTGTGAATACAACTTCGTATAACTGTAGTTTTGCCAATATTGATGAAGAACTGCATTTTTTGAGGGATGTATGTGATATTGAAAAATATGTAGGGCATGATATTAAGATTCCAAAGATAATTACAGAAAAGCAGATGCAGGAGCTCTCTTATCTAGCAGGTTTGATTCGTAGAGAGGAGCAGCCATTTAGCTGGAAAGAGCTTTCTATTGTTGGTACAGTAGATGATAATCTCCGTAAAAGGTTAGCAGAGATGGGTAAAGATGAGCATGAGGTGTCTTTTGTGGGGAGTTTTGATGTGCCGTTATTTGATCAGAATGTACATATTTCTCTAGTCAGGAGATTGGATCATGCGATTGTATCAAATTATGATAAAATGATGAAAAAGCTTGAGGTTCTAGATGATGGTGATAGTATAACCATGTCTTTTACGAATTTTGGTGATGATTCTGGTGCGGATTATCTGAATATTACTGATATAGAAACAGAGAGCAAATGTGTGGAATGTTATGCCCAGAAAAGAGAGAAAAATGGGTGACATATATGATTTGCAAAACTAGATAGAAGATATATGTAGGATCAGTTTAGAATGTTATCTTGATGAGATGCTTGAGGGATATTTGGGATAATTGGTACAAATGTGATTATTATATATTTGTAGATAAAGATAATATATAAATATTGACATTGCCCAATTATGTGGTATGATATATATATGAATTCATACATATGACATACCGGTGTGTCTCCAGAAGAAGGAGGTACATGATTGAACAAGACAAACGGAT
>CAKQYS010000003.1 GCA_934293375.1 uncultured Lachnospiraceae bacterium
ATAATAATGATTCGTAAATTTTTCAAAAAACTGACTGATAACTAAAAATTATCCATCGAAATATAAGAGAACTATATTTTGAAATTCTGTCGAGGATGTTTTGCAGCAAGTATATCTCGTTGTTTTGAAAGCGCAACATGCGTATAGATTTCAGTTACGGTGATGGAGCTATGTCCAAGCATCTCTTGAATGTATCTAATATCCACATCTGCTTCAAGCAGGCTTGTAGCAAATGTGTGGCGAAACATATGTGGAGTTATATGTAAGTCAATAGACGCTAGAGAACAGTATTTCTTAATCATGCGTCTGATAGCTTGATCTGAAATAGAGGTGGCATTAGGATTAACAAAAAAATATCCGCATTTATTTATTTCGGACATATATTCTGCTACATACTTTTTAAGTATTTTTATGACATCACTATTTCCAATCTGTATCATTCGTTCTTTTGAACCTTTTCCATATATGCGAACTGTTGCATCGTGAAGGTCAACATCGGAGCTTTTTAAATTACATAGTTCAGAAATTCTCATACCGGTAGAAAATAATGTTTCACATATAGCAACATCAAGAAGAGTGTGCTTTTTCTGATAGGTGGTATGGGCAAAAGAATATTCCTTGTATATGGTTGCAAGTAATTTTTCCATTATGTAAAGCGGGATTGTTTTAGGTAGCGTTATTGGTTCACGAAAGCTTGTTTTAATTTTATTGAAAGGGTTTTGATCAATATAATCTTTATATTCGAGAAAGTGATAAAATGCTTTTATTGAAGCAAGTTTTCTTTTCGCTGTTTTGGGTTTGAAATTCTGATGCAGGTGTCCAATATATTTTTCTATATCGGTTATGGATATAGTATGTATGTCAGGGTTGTTGAAAAAAGACGCAAATTGACTTAAATCGGTGCGATATGCTTTTAGTGTTTTATGATCAAGTCTTTTTTGCGTTTTGCAGTATTCCAGATAGTTTTCAGTTATAGCAAATAAAGTATTCATTTGTGAGCATCTCCTTTTTTGAAATATTGTGTTTATATGGATGTACATTCGTTTGATTTTACAAATAATCCTAACGAAAACAGGGTTGATTATAATATAATAAAATAAGATGTGCAGCATCTGTAGGTAGGATGATTTTATAGTTGAAAATTGAGAGAATTACTTTATGTGGAGACAAGTATGTAGAATGTCCTAGATATAATGCTCACGGCAAAGGATATAGAAATTGACGGACAGATGGTTGCATTCTATGTTCGAGAATATAGCATTCGCATGGTGATCCGGGTATTCCTGATACGCCGGAGCGATGATTAAAAGTATGCCGAGCTTGCGACACAGGAAGATTTGGATCGATTCTGATTTTACTATGTTAGAATTATTTGCACTATATAAAATTGATGTAACAATGATTTGCTCGACAGGTAATTTGTCAGGGTGATATAGTTGTTACATCAATTAACGGAGGTGTACTATGGTTCAAGGAGATATCAGATTTGGAAGAAATTTAAACATATTAAGAAGCAGGAACAATATGTCCCAGCAGGAACTGGCAGATAAGATTCATGTAACAAGACAGACGATCTCTATATGGGAACGGGGAGAAGGCAAACCGGATATATATTATGCAAAAGATATTTGCCAGATATTTGATGTTAGTATGGATGAGCTGGTATGTGGTAATGTTATGATGCCTGAGCAGCCAGTAATCAATGAGAAGGAATATTATTTTGAATCCGATGAAACGGATCATATAAAAAACATAAAAACGATGGGATTTTATACGATTATTGATGATGATATAAACTGGTTTTTCCCGGTAGCATATATTGATTTTGCGAAGATAATGGTAATATCACTGGCTCTGAAAAAACAAAACTATGACATTAAGGAAATTTATGAGAATGGGTTCAGCGTATACATTGATTCGGATGAAAAAGCACTGAAATTTTCAAATTTATTATACGACATAATTGATAGTTTCATACACCATGATGATGAATACATTGAAGAAAAAGTAAAGTTTTTTTCTGAGGATATTTCGGATGTCAAATGCAGAATTATAGATAATGTTATGCAGGAAATATGGGGAAAGCCTGTTAGTGAATATAAATATTACTGGGTGGATATAAATGAGAACCCAAGAGGATATGCTGATACAAAAGAAATGTGTGAAATACAGGCAAGAGAACAAGGGTGTGTTTCCTATGAGATATTACCAATAGTATAAGTTATTGATTTTACGAGCATCAACTTCGGTTGGTGCTTTTTTGCACTCATTTTTAGAAGGAAGTCAGAATTCATGGCAAGCCGTTTTCAGGGAATTATTGTAGGAATCGGTGGGGAAACCAATGGAGAGATATCACAGGAACAGTACGATGCCCTCCAAAAGAAAATCGTGGAAACTGAGCAAGACTGAAACAATGCAGTGACAATTCACAATTACAATCAGCTTCATAATAAAAGATATTATGCCGATACATATTAGAGAAACAGGCAAACGGACTTGCAATGTGGACAGTGACAAGGAGGTTACAAGATGTCAAGAATTACAGATTATGCATTTTTATTCCAGAAATCATATGGAAAAACCATGGGAAATCCAATAGGCAGTTTTCAACTTTCAAAGCTCAATAGCAGTGCAGTACAATCCCAGTTGAGAGCGGCAGGCATTAACACAAACAGTAAACAATACAAAACGGTTATCAGTAAGATGATGAAAGCTGGGAATGGAATGATGTACACGAATCCATTAGCCATAAAGAATCTTATGAAGAACTATGACAAAGATGGAGATTATATTTCTCCGGTAACGGGTCTAGCAGGTATGGACGCGACGGATATTCCGATTTCTAAGAGACATGTGATTATTAATATTCCTGAAAAAAGCAGGCAGGAAATGTTCGATAATGCAAAACGCGAGTTCCTGGAAGAAAATGGAATCGCAAACGGAGATACGACCAAGCGATCAGATGTGTTTTATCATTATCAAAAGAGCGCAAAAAAGCAAGATCGATTAAAGGGAACCTGGACGTTAGAACAATATGAGAGACAATATAATAAAGCTTTTTATGATGCAGCAAAGGCTGCGGATCCGACATGGAAACCGGGAAAAAAGATCAAAACGGGTGCGTTGGATGGAATCACAAGAGAAGAAATTGATCAATCATTGACTGTAACGATGGGACAGTATGGAGAAACATTCAAGCGAGGCTTTGATATGGAATTATAAAATGTAAATGATATATTGGGAGTTTTAGGAGTTGAGAGTATATGGAGGAGGCAAAGAAAAATTATATTGAATTTCTTCCGACAGCAGAACGCAGACAAATAGCAGAACGATTAAAGAAATATGCAGAGTATTTTCAAACCGAGATTTTCAAACATGAGAAGCGGGGAATGAAAGACCGATTATATGAAGCTTTTTTTGAAGGTAAGGATGAAAAGAACGGAAGAATCCAAGCCCAAAATGAGAGGATACTAAAATATTATGAATTGCTTAGTTCTGTATCCCAATTAGCATCCGAAAATGCCAGCCAAATGCGTGGAAAAGAAGAGGACAAGCGTTCAGTAGAATATGTTATTTCATCGCTATCCGGAGCAGCATCCATGAATACAACTCTGGCCGCCTTTGGAGATGCAGGTTTATTTGCAGGATTGACAGGTTTATCCGGGGTAACATCACTTTCTGATAAAGAACAAGTCATAATATACAAAAAGGCATTTGAAACTGCAATGAATCTTTTGATGCAAAGTAACATTTCAGAAGAGAGAATTAAAAATGCTTTGTCCGGTACTATGTGCAAAATTCAGGAAATCAAGAATAAATATGCAAATGTTACAGATCCGGAAGAAATGGCAAAGCGCATTCAGGATGAGTGTGTTGTAGAAGTGACTTCAGGCGTACAAGGTACCTCGGATTATAATAAATTTGAAAAGTATATTGCAGATACAATTGGTTCAGAAGCGTGGAGAAAGATGACGCAGAATGCTCAGATTTTTCTGATTACAGGAGAGCTATTATATGATCAATGGAAAGTATATGGCGATGATAATATTGATTTTGCTCCCATTTGTATGTCTGTGTCGAAAGCCCTTGAGGTGGAAGTCACAAGAAGATATTTCATTGGTTATCTGAATTATTTAAACCGTAATTCGATAGAACTCCCTGCAGATATGCTTATAAAGGAAAATGGTGCGTATCGGGAAAAACGAGAAGATGAATTCATGCTAGGAAATATTACTGGTGTCACAGGTTATGTAGCGTACTTAGATACTAACACTGTCAAGTTGGTTGGGCGGCTTACAGATGAAAATCAGAAGTTTTTGAAATATGCCAAAGCGGATTTGTTTTGTGGATTATCAGAGTCGAGATGTGTTGAGACAATTAAAAAGCATACACTAAATATAAAAAAGGTATGTGTAAATTACCGCAATCCATCAGCTCATAAGCAGAAAATATCAAAAGTATCAGCAAGAGAGTGCTTGGATTTTATGATTGATGTAAAGAAGGTTATGGGTGAAATGCTCGATGATTGTAATTGGTAACTTCAGTATGGCAGAGCTAAAGGAGAAAGGTCGGGAGCATGAACATATTTGGGGCAAATGTAAGCGTATGCCTATGTATGCGATAGAGAAAAATCCAGACTGGCCATCCATTATAAGGTAGTTCCGCTATTGAAATCATTTCAGGAAATTATTAGTCCGACAATTGTTACATATACAGGTAAACTGTTTAAGATTTACTCTATGTTTGAGCACATTTCAGAACAGGGGAGCCCTTATGAAGGTGTATTAAAAGAGGCATCAGAGGATTTTGATAATCTGAATCAGGCGCTCAGAAGTCTGGCGGCATCAATAGAGGATCACATTAATCAACTGACACAGGGTAAAAAACCAGAAGAATATTAGATCATGAATATATATGAAAAGATTTTTAACAGATTGGAAGAACTACATATGTCCCAGATTGAATTGTCACGAAGAACGGGAATTGCAACAAGTACGACCAGTGATTGGCGAAAGAAACGGATTAATCCACAGGCGGATAAACTGGTGTCTATATGTAAGGCATTGAATATGTCACTTGTGGATTTGCTTTGTGATGAAGAAGACAGAGAAAATGAAATTTTGACAGTCGATTATGTTGCAGATTCACATAGGATAATGGAACTGATGCATCATTCTTCCGCAGAGGCCAAAAGAAGAATTGTATCTTATGCGGAAGCAATTATATTGATCGGATCAATGATGTTGAGCCAATATACTGGCAAGAATGGTAGCAATGATCCATCCCAAAGAAATGTATCTATTGTGCAAGATGCTGATGGCAACAGAATCGTGTTAATCAATGATATTATTTTCAAAGGGAAAAGAGCTGTTGAATGGTGCGATGTTGAAAAATATTTGAGACAATTTGTGGGAGAATTCTATCAGATTGCGGATACAAAAGACTTGATATACATTGGAACAGATTTACCGGATGAATATACCGGATCAAATTATACGAAGCATATTAAGGGTACCGTAGCAAAGGCGAAGGCCAATGCTGCACAGGCGATTCCGGAGATGATTGAAATTGCAACCTCAAAGGAATATGAAGAAAATAAAAAGAACAAACACAACAGACATGCTAAAAATGGGTGGTATCGTTACGATACAAGGTTTGCATTGCCCGTTTATGGTGCAAGTGGTGAAGTTGAGAGATATAATGTGTTTCATGCAAGATTATTGATTCGGCATGCATCATCTGGAAAGCTGTACTTATATGATATTCTGGAAATAAAAAAAGAAACGAGCAAATCCTGTCAGGCATAAGCCCTACCCGGTGAAAACCCATTTCTCTTATGACTAAATCATACTATGTAAGGTTCTGAATGTCAATGGAAATCTTTGACCGACAGAGATACCCCTCGCAACCACTTTTAACACAACCGGCATATAAATGTTATATCTGCTTGGTAGATTTCGTCTGCCATCTTTCTTATAATGAGAAAAACGATGTTAAAAATAGTTGCAAAGGTGGTATTATTATGAGAAAGACATACATTGATAACATACGCTGGATCACGGTGGTTCTTGTTGTGATCTATCATGTGATTTATATGTTTAACGGCGTGACGAAATATGGTGTGATCGGACCGTTCCGGCAGAACCAGCCGCAGGATATCTTTCAGTACATCGTATATCCGTGGTTTATGCTGCTCCTGTTTGTGGTATCGGGCATGACAGCCCGTTATGAACTGGAGAAAAAAGATGTCAAGACATTTCTGAAGGATCGGACAAGAAAGCTTCTGGTGCCATCCACAATCGGTTTGCTGGTATTTGGATGGATACTCGGATATTACAATATGCTGATCAGTGGGGCATTTCCACAGATGAAAGCAGTTCCGGGTCCAGTGTTATATGTGATCATGTGTGTTTCCGGAACAGGTCCGCTGTGGTATATCCAGATGCTGTGGATCTTCAGTGTGTTGCTGGTCCTTCTTCGCAAAATAGAAAAGGACAGGCTTTACAGGCTGGGTGCCAAGGCGAATACTGTATTTTTAATTGGGCTCGCAGTTGTCATATTCCTCGCTGCACAGGTTTTGAATACGCCGATGATCGTCGTCTATCGTTTCGGAATCTATGGGGCAGGCTTCTTAATCGGATATTATATTTGTTCCCACGAGGAAGTGATGCACAGGCTGTCGAAGCGTTGGATGGTCGTTTTGATGCTGGCGGTCGTATTTTGTGTGATTTTTACGGTGATGTACCGGGGCAAATCATACCCGGATCATGAAGTGTTGGATACCCTGATCTGCAACCTGTATGCGTGGTTTGGATGCTTAGGGGTGCTTGGGTTTATGAAGCGGTGGGGAGATTTTGAGAATGCATTTTCCAAATGGATGTGTAAACGCGCCTGGGGATTGTACATCTTTCATTATTTACCAATCGCCATGTCGGCTTACTATCTGACACAGAATTTTTCCAGTCTGCCGCCGGGAATTATCTATATACTTGTAGCAATATCCGGGTTTGCCGGGGCATTTGTGTTGGATGCACTGATCTCCCGGATCCCGGTTATCCGGTGGTGTGTGCTGGGGCTTCAAAACAGAAAGGATACTTAAAATGGGTTTTGCAGACAATTTGATAACACTTAGAAAATATCATAACTATTCACAGGAAGAGCTGGCGGAGAAGATCGGTGTGTCCAGACAGACGCTGTCCAAATATGAGACCGGGGAATCGTTGCCGGACATCGAAAAAAGCAAGCTTTTGGCAGATGTTTTCGGCGTATCGTTAGATGATCTGATATCCTTTAATGTGGAAGACAAGGATAATCTGGGACTTGCGGTTCCGCCAAAGGGCAAGCATGTATTTGGCATGGTAAAGGTTGGTGACAAAGGGCAGATCGTGATCCCGGCAAAGGCAAGAAAAATATTCGATATCCGGGTAGGTGATAATCTGATTGTGTTGGGCGATGAAGGGCAGGGAATTGCCATCATTAAGGAACAAGGGCTTCTGGATCTTCTGCATCGTGCCAAGAAGAAGTGAGGAGTCTGCAACCCAATAAAGGGTCATGCATGTGCAAACAAAAAATAAATGTATGTGCATGTACAGTCAAACAAAAGAACAAATGCATGTCAGGCAGCATGCAAAACAAAGCGTCGTAGTGATACGGCGCTTTTTATATTGCAGGTCGGGCAATCTATAAAATCAACACATTTCACATAAAAAGAAGCCTATTTTGATTTCTGTGTTTTTCGTAGAATAGAACCACAATAAGAGGAAAAGGAATGTAAGCCTATTGGCGAGCATATGCACATAGTCGCAATCGTAATTGAGAGTTTCGCGATTGCCTAATGCAAAATATGTTTATGAAAAGGAGAACAGAAAATGAAAACATTAAATACAATTCAGAAATTATCAAAGCTTGGAAAAATACTCAGCAAAATTGCCTTTATCTGCAGCCTGATCGGGTTTTGCGGCTGTGTGGCAGGCATACTATGTATGGCGTTTGGCGGAGTGGAAACATTACGGTTTGGCGGCATTACGCTGGAGAGCATTCTGCAGAAGGAAGCAGAGGTTTCCATGGGAACGGTGTATGCAGCACTGGCGGCAGGCATGATCTTAAGTGCGGGAGAAGCCGTGCTTTCCAAATTTGCGGAGCATTATTTCAAGCGGGAGCTTACCGATGGCACACCGTTTCACTTTGCGGGGGCAAAGGAATTGATGCGTCTGGGTATTTTGACAATCTGCATTCCGGTTGGGACACAGATCGTGGCAGAAATTGTGCATGCCGTGATGGAGCAGACCATGCAGGAAATTGCACCGCTCAGCGTGGATCACTATGATTCGGTTGCACTCGGTGTTATGTTTATTGTAATATCCCTGCTTTGCCGATATGGTGCAGAGACACAGCAGGATATGAATAGCGGAAGCCGGCAGGATGTGGTAGAATACGAAGAATAAGAGAAATGCAGGAGATTGCAGGGGAGATTTGTTATGGTTCGTATGGAAATCGCATTATTTATGGTGCTGGGTATGGTAGCCTTTATGTATTTTACAGCAGAGCGGAAGCTGTCCAATCTGCACCGGTGTTTTGTCGGTACCATGGCATTTGTGCTATTCCTGTTCTATAAGTATATTGCGATTCTGGTGGAGGAGGAGACCGGAAAGCCGAGGTGTCTGGACACGGTTGCCCGGATATTTTTAGCAGCTTCGGAGATTGGTGTGTTGTTGCTGCCGATTCATTATACCGAGACACCGATGGGAAATTATTCGGATGGAAGCTATGCCTATATCAGCTATGCCAGTGTTGCTTTTTATCTGTTGCTGTGCTCCGGGCTGCTGTTTGGCAACTGGCGGGGGCTGCATCCGAAGAAGCGGTTTGCGATTGGCGCAGCTCTGATCTTTGAATTTACGATCTGTGCCCTGCAGGGCTTCCATCATACATGGCTGATCAGCGGCATGGGAATTACATTGATGACACTTTCCTTTTATCTGACGCTGGAGAACCCGGACATTATCCGGGCAGAGCTGACAGAACAGAAAATGTCCATGCTGTACTTAAAGAGTCAGGTCAATCCCCATTTTCTATACAATACGCTCGATACGATCCGCATTCAGGCAGAGTTAAATCAGGACAAAAAGGTGGCAGAACTGCTCATGCATCTCGTTGATTTCTTCCGGATCAGCGTAAAGGTGGACCGGCAGATGGTAACGCTGGATGATGAGCTGGATCTGCTGGAGGCTTACATGGATCTGATGTGTTACCGATATCCGGCATTGCATTGTACCTATGATATTGATCCGGATCTTGGTGGCATGCAGGTTCCGAATTTCATTTTACAGCCACTGGTGGAAAACAGTCTGCTGCATGGACTGAAAAACAAAGGATACCGGGGACAGATCGTGATCGCGGCAAAGAAGCACCCGAAGGGCATGGAGATTGCCATTCAGGACAGCGGAAGCGGATTTGAAGCAGGCAAAAAGGCTGCGATCGAGGAAATGCTTACGAACTATGCCAAGCAGGCACCGAAGCTCGAAGGCAACAGCATCGGTCTTCTGAATGTACAGAAAAGAGTGAAGCTGCTATGTGGGAGAGACTATGGGTTATGGTACATGGAAAATGAAATGGGCGGCGTGACAGCACATCTGTTATTACCGTTGAAGGAGGCGGGAAAATGAAAAAGCTGCGGGTTGTACTGGTGGATGATGAGATCATGATACGGGAAGTTCTGCGCAGGTAGCATGAAATGCCTGTGCAGTACGCAGAATATGTGGCTGACCTTCTGTCTTTTGAAAGGATTTTGTCCAGCTCCACGCTCTTTGATAGGAAATATGAGGTCTTGTATTTACATAGTTTTGATGGATTTTTTCAACTCGTTGTGTTACAGCCGTCTGCTCGTCCTCCTAAATTATTTAATAGGGATTGACACGCTTGACAAATAAAAATCTATGCAGTATGTTTGAGACAGCGTAATCATTGACAAAGGAGGATATTACATACAATGAATGAGATCATAAAGGCAATGGAAGAACGTAGGAGTATCCGGAAGTTTCAGGCTGAGATGCCGAAGAAGGAGGATCTTGCACAGATTATTGAAGCTGGCCTGTATGCTGCAAATGGCAGAGGGCAGCAGGCGGTGATCACGGTTGCGGTGACAGATCAGAAGCTGCGGGATCAGCTGTCCGCTGCAAATTGTAAGATCGGCGGGTTCCCGGCGGGCTTTGATCCATTTTATGGTGCCCCGGCGATTTTGATCGTACTGGCTGACAAGAACTGGCCGACCCGTGTCTATGATGGCAGTCTTGTAATGGGAAATATGATGCTGGCAGCACATTCTCTGGGGCTTGGCAGTATATGGATCCACCGTGCGAAGGAGGAGTTCGAGACAGAGGAATGGAAGCAGTTTCTTGCCGGACTTGGCATAGAAGGCGAGTGGGAAGGAATTGGACATTGTGCAGTCGGCTATATTGATGGCGATGTATCTGCAGCAGCACCGCGTAAGGAAGGCAGAGTTTTCTGGGCAGAATAGAGAAGGCAGGAGGCAGATAGGATGAGTCAGATCACAAGAGAAGAAGCATTTGCGCTTCTGAAGAAATATAATAAAGATCCATTTCATATTCAGCATGCATTGACGGTAGAGGCTGTCATGAAGTGGTATGCAAACGAACTGGGATACAGAGAGGAAGCAGAGTACTGGGGCATCGTGGGGATGCTTCATGATATCGATTTTGAATTATATCCGCAGGAGCATTGTCTGAAGGCACCGGAGTTGTTAAGGGAGGCGGGTGTCTCAGAGGATATCATCCATGCCGTTTGTTCGCATGGGTACGGTATTACCGTTGGATGTGGTGTGACGATCGATGTGGAGCCGGTGCATGAGATGGAGAAGGTTCTGTTTGCAGCAGACGAGCTGACCGGATTGATCTGGGCGGCGGCACTTATGCGTCCATCAAAGAGCACGAAGGACATGGAGTTAAAGTCTCTGAAAAAGAAATATAAGAGTAAAGGTTTTGCCGCAGGATGTTCCCGTGAGGTGATCGAGCGGGGTGCCGAGCAGCTTGGATGGGAACTGGAAAAGCTCCTTACCATGACACTGCAGGCAATGGCGGCATCTGAAGATTTGATCAATGCACAGATGGAAGCAGAAAATACACCATAGGTATCATACAGATGGCTCTGGATACGAGTTGTATCCGGGGCCTTTTCCATGCTGTCAGGCATCAATAAAACGATCTGAAAAAGCGGTTTTTGGGACATCCGACAGTAGATAAAAATGGCTATGCGTGGTATACTTGAAACACATAATTTCAGTCAAAAAGAGAGAGGAAAGGGAGAATAGTATGGGGCGAAAAGACGAAGTAATGCAGCTAAAACAAAACATGGAACACCTACGAAACACGATGCAGGATGTCAAGCAGCAGTTGCAGGATGCCATGACTGTTTTAGATGGGGAACAGTTGCTGGGTGTAGAGACAGAAGCGTTATGTAGTCGGTTGATGCATATGCGATCTGAGGAGAATGCATTTTTAGAGATGTGTGAAGCTATGCAGATTTCGATAGACGGAAACAGTCTGCAAAATTATGATCAGGCGATCGCACAGGAGCAGGTGCGTGCTGACCGCGAGAAATACTATCGGATCATAGCGTTTGTGCAGGGGTTATATACACAGGATGAGAAGATTTTGGCATATCTTGAAGAGTTAAAAACAGAAGTATCAAACTTGGGTGTTATGTCACTGTCAGAGGAGACACTGGATAAGACATTAGAACGGTATGTACTGCTTTCGGAAGCGTTTGCAGAAACGGATGATGAGAAACGTTTTGAATATGTTTTTGCATTAGCAAATGCCTTTTCACAGCATTTTGCATATTGCTGGCATTCAGGCAAGCTGCTGCAATGTGAACCGACATCAGATGCATCGGCAGTGCAGCCGGAGGAGCTGTCAGAATCTACAGCACAGGCAGAAGAACAGCAGGAACCGGAGTCCACAGCAGAGGCAGAAGAACAGCAGGAACCGGAGTCTGCAGCACAGGCAGAAGAACAGCAGAAACCGGAGTCTACAGCACAGGCAGAAGAACAGCAGGAACCGAAGTCCACAGCACAGGCAGAAGAACAAAATGAAATGCTGGAAGTGGAAGATATAGATAACACTGCGATTCCGGTGGTACAGCTGCACGAGGAGACTGTGGATGTAGTGTCTCCCAGGCCGGAGGAGGAACGGGAGACTGCAGCATCAGTGGATCCGGTTTGTGAAGAAGTGGAAGTATCGGAATCGGCTGCAGAAGAACCGGCAACAGAGCCGGAAGCAGTTGCAGAAAACGAACCAGCAACAGAGCCGGAAACAGTTGCAGAAAACGAACCGGCAACAGAGCCGGAAACAGTTGCAGAAAACGAACCGGCAACAGAGCCGGCAACAGTTGCAGAAAATGAACCGGCAACAGAGCCGGAAACAATCGCACAAGAGCAGCCGGCATCCATTCCGGCAGATTGTGAGACGGATTTGCCATCACAGGAGTCATCTGCACAGTCAGCACAAGAAATCGTAGAGAAGCTGTTAGGGGAAGGCAGGATCTATGAGGCTACAGCATATATGTGTGCGGCAGTTGACAGCGATATGACCTTGCATGGCGAATATGAGCAGCTTGCCTATGCGGTGAATGATCCAATGTTGGACTGCAGTTATTCCTCAGAGAAGATATTTGATATTTATCTTTCTGAAAATGAAAGTGCAAATGAATACTATCTCGTGGCTGCTGTACTGCGGAATTTCTTCTTTGATCAGGTATCCTATGATTATCAGATGAAGCAGCTGACCTCATCGCTGGAGGGGGTTGAACTGCTTGAGAAGTATAGCATGCTGAAGAATCTGATCTATCGGCTTCAGGAATTCAAGGAGGGTAATCACAGCGGTATTGACCGGTATGCTGATTACAGAAGAAAGGAAAAGTCTGAGTGGGAGCGTCAGGTGAATCATGCTGTGCGCACGGCAAAGGAACTTTATGATTCTGTAATTTTGGGACATAAGAGAGAGCGGGTTTCTCTAGAACGTCTGATCCATACAAAGGAGCTGCTGTTTAATAGAAATGGTGATCTGGGGCAGTATCTTGCGGTTTGTGCAGAGAATAAAAAGGAGCTGCTGCCGGAGCTTCAGGCATATCTGACAGAGACTTTTGTCAGAGATCGTGCGGCAATCTGCACGGAAAATATTGACAATGCCAAGGTGGAACAGGTATTAGATGATGCATGGGATCGGGCAGACGAGCAGATGCAGACCACCAAGAAGTCTGTGCCGCTTGCTAAGGGGGTACGAAGCAATGTTACGAGTACCATTAAGAAGCTTGTCAGAGTCATGTGCGATTATGCCAATGTCATGGACTCTTCCAATATAGATGACAATGATAGTGGTATGATTGCATATAAGCGGATCCGTGATGGTCTGATCGCAGATATGCAGTCTATGATTGAGAAGCTAAAGCCTGCAAAGACTACCATGTCGGGTGCGGACCGTGCGGGAGCAACGGTATTAGCGGATACCTTGATCCAGCTGCGTGACAGATTAAATGGAACCTATCCGGAATACGGACGCAAGTATTTTTATGTGGGATTTTTATGCCATGATGAGGTGATGCTAGATACGGACTTTATGCCGGTGTTGACAAATGTAGAGGGAGTAGATACCCTGTCAGCACAAAACAGGATCCTTAGGCATGCAAAGCTGCCGGAGTATCAGGATCGTACGACGCTTCATGCAAGGCTGCTTGCACAGCTCGAGATGCAGATGACAGTGAAGGAAGGAAACCTCGGATCGGCAGAACGGATCATGGATTACTTTAAGGAGACTGATCCGGTGACTTGGGAGCAGTTGAATAGCAAGTATAATGTTAAGCAGACATTTTCTTATGTACAGGCATCTATGGGGGCTGCCAAGACACAATTTATCGAGGATCTGGAGCTGTTTCAGAGCTACGGGCAGATCGACCGGGTCGAGGAGAAGGAACAAATGCTTCGTACGGTAGCTGTCTGGTATGAGATTACGATAGATAGTATGAACTACGGATTCTTTAAGCGGATCTTAGGGGAATTGGAGAATCAGGCACAGCAGCAGTCGAAGCTTCGTACGGTAGAGTTAAAGAACCGGTTGGATGTGTATAAGCGACGGAATGCCGATGAGGCAGGAGATGCAGATGTGACAGAGGTGCTTACGCGCATTGAACAGCGGATTCAGGATAAGAATTATGTGGCGGCAGAGGATCTGCTGGTACGCTTAGGCAGAGATGATTTTCATGACAGTGAGATCATACAGACAGAGTATTTAAATGACTTTTTGGCGTCCTATCCGGAACTATACCGTAAGGCACAGGATATGAGCCAGCCGCTCGGTGGTATGATTCAGGACGGTCAGCGCAAGCTCAAGGAGATCAGAAATAGTGAAGAAATTGCGAAGAACTGGATCCGGAATGGCACTGACAACGAGGACCGGCTCAAGACATTGCTGCAGCTCTTAGGATTCAGGGTGGCTTCTGTTGTGATGCAGGAGCAGGTAAGCGGTCATAATACATACAAGATCATGTTAAACAAGGCACCAAATGGCCGTAAGGAGAATTACTCACATCCAATCAGTGCATTTGGATCTGAGGCAGAGAAGAATGGATTTCATGTCATCTGTCTATATGGGCGGTTTGATGCAGACAGATTGCTGGACATCTTTAAGGGTCTGAAGCATCATACGCTTGTACTGCTGAACTATGCTTTGACAGAGAGTGACAGAAGACGCATTGCCCGACTTGATAAGAAAGAGACAAACGGCTATATTCATGCAGTGATTGACCGGGTTGCATTGCTTTATATTCTGAATCATTATACGAATACATCTGTGAATCGTATGATCATGGCAGTTACAATGCCATTTACGGCATGTCAGCCGTATGTGGAAGACTTTTCAAAGGGTATGCCACAGGAAATGTTTATCGGCAGAGAAGAGTATTTGCGAAAGATTGAAGATCCGAAGGGTGTTAATATCGTGTACGGTGGGCGGCAGCTGGGTAAGTCAGCACTGCTACGGATGGCTAAGAATAATATCGATCATGATGATAATGGAGATAGAGCTGTCCTGTTAGACATCCGGGATCAGGATTGTGAACAGACAGCCCGCAGGGTATCTGAAGAACTGGTTCAGGCAGGGATTCTGGTATCCGGGAGCGAGACGGCGGATTGGGAGCAGCTGGCTTCGGCTATCTCGAGACGGCTGGATGATACAATACATCCGATCACATATCTGCTGCTTATGTTAGATGAAGCGGATGCCTTTATCCGGGATAATGTGGAGAAGGAATATAGGTCCTTTGATGCCTTAGAGCGTGTGCAGAATAAGTATCAGGGAAGATTTAAGTTTGTAGTGGCAGGTCTTCGTAATGTGCTGCGGTTTTATCAGGATCAGGCGATTTCGAGAAATAGTGTGTTCCCGAAGCTGACATCCCTGACGGTTCGTCCATTCAGCTACACGGAGGCTAAGGAATTATTAGAGGTGCCATTATCATACGCAGGCTTCCATTTTGGCAAGGATAGGTACGATGAGAAGGCAGAACGCCTGATCTCAACAATATTGAGTACAACAAATTATTTTCCGGGTATGTTGCAGTTATATTGTTCCATGCTTTTAAATCCGCGGGATGTGACACAGGTGTATGATGAGAGCCAGACACCTCCATATGAGGTACAGGAGAAGCATATTAAGAGAATTCTGGCGAATGAACATTTTCAGTCACAGATCAGGGAGCGGTTCTTTATGACATTGCGTTTAGATGAAGATGATTTTTACTACATGATTGCTTTGTTGATCGCATACCGGTATTATGAGGAAGAAGCCAATGCAGGCTGCAGTGCCAAGGATATCCTGATGCTTGCTGAAGATTTTGGCATCAATAAGCTGACAACGCTTACGCGTCAGAGAGTGGATTCATTGATGAAGGAGTTGGAGGAGATGAATATCCTGCAGCGTATGAGCGATGGCAGATACACATTTGCCAGATATACATTCTATCAGATGATGGGGAACCCGGATACGATTCTGGAAGAGATTGAGAAATACATAGGAGAGTAGTATATGAAGCAGATATGGTGGAATCAGATGGTCAGCACGAGAAATATGCTTGAAGAGATTATCAGTGATGCACAGGCGGGGAAGAGTGTGATCCTCTCCCTGCCGGCACAGACGCCGTGGTATAAAGAGCTGGTGGAGCAGGTCAGGAGTGGACTTTGTTGCTGTGACGGCAGAAGAAGCTTTCAACAGATGACATGTCCGCAGGGGGATCCCGGACAGTATCTACTTGAGAATTATTGTAAGAAAGAAATGCGTATGGATTACAGACCCGGACGATCAGTTGCAGCATTTTTAGCGGAAATAGAGGGTGGAATCCTATCGAATCGATACATATGGATCGAACAGGTTTCGCCTGCGCAGTTGGGAGAATGGAATACCTTTATTGCAGAATACAGGAAGGCGGTGCCTGCAAAGAAAGATCCGGGCGTGTTCATTCTTGTTGTCAATGAGCCTGTCGATCTTAGGAAGATCAAACGGGGCTTGTCCAAGATAGATTATACGGAGCGAATCAGTGCATATGACAGGTATACCTTCTGTGCGGTGTGTGCACAGAGTGTTAAATGTGAGGACGGAATGCGTCAGTATCTGGCACAGCTTGCATTTGCTGTATGTGGTGATGATATGGAGTTATGCGCTGCCTGTATCAGAAATGGTATCGCTTTTCTGAAGGATCCTGTAGGTGTGCTGCGACAGATTGCGCAGGAGGAGACACACAGTGACGATTCGGTCTATGTGCTTCCGTTGGACGACGAAGCGATTTTGCATAAAGTGTGGGAGGCACAGATCAAATCTGTTTTTCCGGCAATCGAGAATTTCCGAAGTGAATTTGTTGGGAAGTACACAGATGCAATTGCACATAATCTTCCCCTGCAGAATTCAGCACATGAAACTGTGACAGATCCAAAGGATGTAGAGGTTGGAACACTTTATTATCTGGCAAATGCGGGAAGACTCGTAGATGAAAGAGGTAATTCTATCATAGAACCACATGATCAGGACACACTTTATGATGCACGAGAGGCCAGAAATCATCTTGCCCATTTGTGTGCACTTGGATATGATGAGGTGGAATCAGTGATAAAATTGAGTTAAAGATATAGAATCAGTAACAGGAGGACATACTTATGATGTTTACGGTAAAAGAACTGTTAGAGACAGAGGAGTTTCGTGAATTTAAGGTGCTTGCAGGCGCTCAGGGACTGAATCGTAAGGTGTCATCGGTTACGGTCATGGATGCACCGGATATCTATCAGTGGCTGCGTGGTGGAGAAATTCTAATGACAACAGGATATTTATGGAGAAATGATATTTCGTTTCTGGAGGAATTGATCAGAAAAATAGATGAGGTGCATGCAGCCGCATTATTTATTAAGCTGGGACGATTCGTGAACGCATTGCCGCAGGCAGTATATGAGCTTGCGGAAGCATTACAGTTTCCGATCATACATATGCCGATGCAGTGTGCATTTACGGATGTCATCAATCCGGTCTTAAGCAAGCTTGTGCTGGAACAGACCAAGATCATCGAATACTCCAATCAGATTCATCAGACCTTTATTGATTTAACAATAGAAGGAAAGGGTATTTCTGAAATTGTGGAAAAGGTTTCGGAATTGTTGGAAACGGATGTGGTATATATCGATATGCTGGGGCTTTTGCAGCAGCAGGCGGTTATGGATGAAGTCATGATGCAAGATGAGGCATACACGAAGTTTCCCATTCAATATAATCGAAAAATATATGGGTACATTGTATGCCAGGCAAGGGAAGAAACATTAAACGAATATCATCACATCATTTTAGAGCATGCAGCTACTATTATCAAATTGCAGATTCAGCAAAAAATATCCAATATGGAAATTGAGGCCAGATATCGGGATCAGTTTGTCAGAGATATTATATACAATAATATTAAGAGCAAAGAGGAGCTGGAATACCGGGGCAAGAATTATCACTGGTTCTTTGAGGGACGGTACCGCGTGATTATTTTTGATATTGACCAGCTAAAAAGCCAATATTTGCAGGATAACAAAGACGAGATCAACGAAAAAGCAGCACGGGTGTTAGCATATGCGATCCATTATTTTGAACAGACCATTTCGTCTGCAATGTATTCCTGTTTTTCAGATCATGCGGTTTTGGTTGTGCATGAAAATGACATTGTGCGTAAAGAGACCTATCATGCGATGCTTGAGAAGGTGACTGCTGCGACGAAACGGCAGATGGGGGACACGATCAGTATCATTTTAGGCAGCGAAAAGAACAATATATTAAAGGTGCATAAGAGCTATCAGGAGGCCATGTATGTAAAGCGTCTGATCGAGCATCGGACATCCAGAGGTATGATTGTATGGTATGAGGATATGGGATTATACCGGCTTATGGATATGATGAAGGATGACATGGTGATGAAGCGACATAGTTATGATCTGCTGGATAAGCTGGAACAGTATGATGATGAGAATCATGGCGAGTATAAGCATACAATGGACATGCTGGTAGTGCATAACTGGAACATCAAGGAGACCGCCGAGAGTATGTATATGCACTATAATACAGTGAAAAACCGGTATCATAAATTAGAGGAGATTCTGGGCATGGATTTTGAAAAAATGCAAGACCGCGTTTTGGTGGAATTGGCTGTCCGATATGAGAAAACCCAGAGTGATGTATTTGAGGTATAAAAAATAGTATATGAAAATGTCTGTGAGGTACATTGAAAATGCCTTCTAAATTGATTATGATGATTTACGAAAGGAGGCAGACAAAAGCATGGATAAAGAAATGTCATACTTTGCCGCGTATCCGGTGTTTTCCGTATTTCGGGATTTTCTGAGGCTGGATACCCAGAATCCACCGGGTAATGAAAAGGCGGCAATCGAATTTCTTGCAGACAGGCTTCATAAAAAGGATATAGATGGTCGATTGGAAACCAAGATATTCTGTCATTCGCCAACAAGAGCCTCTGCAGTATTCCGACTCCCCGGGCAGACCAGAGAAAATGCCATTGCATTTTTGGGACATGTAGATACTGTACCGGCCGGGAACCCGGAGGCATGGCGGTATCCTCCCATCGATGGAACATTGGTAGATGGAAAATGGGTCTATGGGCGTGGTACCACCGATATGAAGAGCGGCGATATTGCAATATTGATGATGTTAGAGTGTCTGCTGGAGCAGAAGATACAGTTGAAACGGGATGTATATTTCGTGTTTTCAGCGGATGAAGAAGCGGACTGTATCGGAATCCGGGAGATTCAGCGTTCCGGTATCCTGGATACCGTTGCGGAGGTGATCGTGGCAGAACCGACAGACAACCGGATCGGATACCATGAAAAGGGCACGATCTGGATGGAATTACAGGCAACAGGGAAACAGGCACACGGCGCATTGCCTTCGGTCGGAATCAATCCCATTGAATATCTGGCAGAATTTATTATGAAGCTCAAGGGGTTGCAGCCGGAGGGCAGGATCTCCATTGCAACGACTATGTTTCACAGTGGTTTCAAGGAAAATGTGATTCCCGCACAGGCAAAAGCCATTCTGGATATCCGGACAGAGGATGTTGAGATTCACAGAAAAGTCTTAAAGGATATCGAGAGACTGGAAAAGGAGATGGGCAGCCGGTATAAGGTACACATTCAGCATTCCATCCTGCAGGAACGGATTCCGTTGCGTATGGAAACCTCACATGCAATGCTGCAAAGATTGACACACGGCATACAGCAGCTAGGAGGAAATGCGGAATACATAAGGATTCCGTTTTATACGGATCTGGCAGTACTGCTAAAGGATAAACCGTGCGCATTTGCGATTCTGGGACCCGGCGAATCAGAAGGTCTGCATATTGTAAACGAGAAGGTTGCATTAGAGAAAATAGAGGAAGCAGCTAAGATATATTGGGGATATTTACAACAGGATATTATTTAGGCAAAGGTGTCTTTTCTATATATTTAAAGAAGGGACAGCTTTTTTTTATGCAAAAGATCAGGAGGATACGAATTATGAAGAAAATTATTTTTGCTTTGCTTGCAATTACAGTATTAGGATTTTCCTTGTTTGGCTGCGGAAGTCAGAAGGCAGATGAAAAAACCGACACATCCGGGGACAGCACAGCTGCTGCAGCTTCCGGAGACAGTATCAAGATCGGATACAGTGCATGGACGGGCTGGTATCCATGGGCGATCGCAGATGAGATGGGATTTTTTGAAAAGGAAGGCGTAAATGCGGAAACTGTATATTTCCCGGTATACAGTGATCAGTTCCAGGCATATTCGAGTGGAAATCTGGATCTCGTATCGATTTCCCTGTGTGATATGGTGCCGCCGGTTTCCAGTGGTGTAGATGTTGTAGGCTTCCTTGTCAATGATAATTCATATGGTGGCGATTGTCTGATGGCAACCAACGGCATCACCAAGCTGGAGGATCTTAAGGGGAAGACGATTGCGGTTGAGATCGGCTGTCTGTCCCATTATCTGGCATTACATGCAATCGAGAGTGTGGGATTGACGGAAAATGATGTTACCTTTACGAATATGACAATGGCAGATGCATCTACCGCACTGATCAGCGGACAGATTGATGCTGCACAGATCTGTGAGCCATATGTCAGCACAGCAGAAAAGGAAGGCGATGTTACAAAGCTGTTTTCTACCAAGGAAACACCGGGTCTGATTCCGGATATGACAGCAACCAGTTCCACATTTATGAAGGAGCATAAGGACGATCTGATCAAGATCACAAAGGCATGGTATGATGCGATGGATTATATCCAGAACCATCGTGAGGAAGCCGTTAAGATCATGGCAGAGAAGGCAGGAACCTCTGAGGATGAGTTCAATACGATGTTAGATGGCATTAAGTTATTTACGGTAGAGGATAATCTGACAGCATTTGCAAAGGGCGATGACTATACATCATTATCCTATACACTTGCAGAGAATGCGAAGTTCTTAAATGATCAGAAGGTTGTGGATGATATATCGATGATTAACGATTCTTTGTTGGATGCATCTATTGTAGAAGAAATCAGTAAGTAAATGCTTGGACACAGGATGGAGGAATGAATATGAGCTACAGAAGAGAAGATCTGCAGGGCTATAAGCTGGCACAAATGGAGCATACACTGCCGACAACGAAGCAGGATGAGATGATCGCAAAGAGCATTGCGACTGGTCTGCTGCCGGCAGACAGCGTAGAGGACAAAACGATTCCGTGTTTTGCACGAGGTGATCTGCCAATCTATGGTGGTATCAACACCTTTATGAAAATGCCGTATCTGGAGGATGTCAATCAGCTAAAGGGCACCGATGTAGCATTTCTCGGCGTTCCATATGACGGTGCAGCGCACTACAGAGCCGGTGCCAGACTGGGCCCACAGGGTATCCGGAGAGCATCGGTTGCCTATACACCATATCATTTTGACTATGGCATTGATCTTAGAGAGTCCTTAAATATTGTGGACATTGGTGATGTATGTACTCTGCCGTCCAATAATGAGAAGTCATTTGACCAGATCACGAAGGCGGTATCCCATATTGTAAAGAATGGTGCACTGCCGATGGTCATGGGTGGTGATCATTCCATTACCTATCCGGTAATCCGAGGTATTGCACCATATATAGATGGAAATATCGGCATCATACATTTTGACTGCCACTCTGATATGCAGGACATAGATCTGGATGAGCGGATGAACACGACGCCGTTTTATCATGCGACGGATATTCCAAATGTGCCGGCATCCAATCTGGTGCAGATCGGTATCAGTGGCCCACAGGTATGCAGATATCCGATTCAGGGTGCCGTCAAGAAGAATGTGGCGATCATGACAGTCGATGAGGTTGTGGATATGGGTGTCGAGAAGGCGGCTGAGATCGCATTGGACATCGCATGGAAGGACGCAAAGGCGGTTTATCTGAGCTTTGACATTGACTGTATGGACAGTGCTTATGTACCGGGCTGCTGTTCGCCGGAGCCGGGTGGATTCCTGCCAAGAGAGGTGCTTAAGTTTATGCGTCTGATCGCCAAGGAAGGTCTGTGTGGTATGGATGTTGTTGAGGTAGCACCGGAGTATGATGTAAATGATATCACATCTGTGCTGGGCGCAAGACTGTTGATCGATGCCCTGGCAAGTATGACGGCTGCAGGTAAGATTGGAACACTGGTAACGAAGGAGTAGGTGAACAAATATGAATATGAAAATGATAAAAGCGGTTGTCAGACCGGAAAAATCCACGGTGATTCTGGATGCTTTGAACGATGCGGGTTTCCGTGCCGCAACGAATTATTCCGTATTGGGGAGAGGAAACCAGAGAGGTCTGAAGGTTGGTGACATTTATTATGACGAAATTGCCAAGTCCATGATTGTAATCGTAGTCAATGCAGAAGATGTGGACAAGGTAATCCGGATTATTGAAGAGAATGCCAGAACCGTGAAAAACGGAAATTTCGGAGATGGTAAAATCTTTGTGCTCCCGGTGGAGGAAACGATCACGATCAGCAGCGGACAGGTCGAAAAATAACGGGAGGTGGCAATATGAAGCAGGTAATTATGATGATACGCCCCAACAAATATCTGGAAACCAAGCAGGCATTGGCTGATGCCAGATTTTTCGCCCTGACGGTGAAGGATGTATTTGGACGGGGCAAGCGTCCGGTCAAATATCTGTCGGCAGAAAATGAACCCGTAGATGATCAGATCTGCAAGGGACATATGACCGTGAAGAAAATGCTGGAAATCTATGTCAACGATGAGGATTTGCAGCGGTTAATTGATGTGATCCTACAGGTAAATCAATCCGGAAATGAGGGAGACGGCAAGATCTTCGTGCTTCCCTGTGAGGATTGTGTGCGGATCCATACATCGGAACGCGGAACAGAGGCATTGATTTAATTGACAAGAGGTGAGATAAGTGAAGCATAGACATATATTTAGATTGCATGCACCAATTTCAAAACGCAGCTATACGATCATAGCAATATCCGTATTTGTTGTGCTGCTGGCATTATGGCAGATATTTGCGATGTCCGGGCTGGTCAAGGAATTGTTTCTGCCTTCTCCGGTTAAGGTATTTCAATACATTGTAAGTGCGATCCGGGATGGCAGTATGCGGGCAGATATGGTAATCAGTGTGTATCGTATTGTCATGGGATTTCTGCTGGCGGCGGTTCTGGCAATTCCGCTTGGAATCCTCGCAGGCTGTCTGTCATGGATGGAAGCGTTAATCAGCCCGTTATGTGAATTTGTCAGATATATGCCGGTTCCGGCATTTGTTCCACTTGTCATGATCTGGTGCGGTATCGGAGAAAGTGCCAAAATTGTCATTATCTTTCTCGGCACATTCTTCCAGATGGTGCTGATGGTTGCAGATGATGCGAGAAGCGTATCGGAGGATCTTCTGGCATCCAGCTATACACTGGGTGCCGGCAGCGGCAGAGCCATTTTAACGGTTCTGATTCCGGCTATGCTTCCGCATATGATGGATACTGTCAGAATGATGATCGGATGGGCATGGACATATCTGGTTGTGGCGGAGCTGATCGCCGCAAATTCCGGCCTTGGATATAGTATTCTGAAGGCGCAGAGATTCGTAAAAACAGAAGCAATTTATGGAGGCATTATTGTGATCGGACTGCTCGGCCTGATCACAGACCGGGTTTTGGTGCTGGTCAACAGAAGATTGTTCCATTGGGCAGAAAGCAGGTAGCGAATATGAAAAATGCGAAGACAAAACAGGATAAAAATCGAAAGACAGGATGTCCGATCAGTGCACAGCTTGCAAATGTGAAAATCTTAGGACGACATGTAGCAAAGGAATATCATACTAAAAAATCTGATTTTCTGGCATTGCGGGATGTGAATTTTGAGGTGTTGGATAATGATTTTGTCTGTATTGTAGGCCCGTCCGGATGTGGAAAGTCTACACTTCTTAGGATGATTGCGGGGCTGGATTTCCCGACAGGCGGACATCTGATGATTGATAACAGAGAGATTACGGATCCGGGTGCGGATCGTGGTATGGTGTTTCAGACATACACATTGTTTCCGTGGCTGACGGTCGAGAAGAACATCCAGTATGGATTGAAGATCAAAAAACTGCCAAAGGCAGTCTGTCAGGAGATTACCGACAAGTACTTAAAGATTATAGGATTGGAGCAGTTTAAGGAAGCATATCCGAAGGAATTGTCCGGTGGTATGAAGCAGAGAGTGGCGATTGCCAGAGCGTTGGCAAACAGTCCGGAGGTGCTTTTGATGGATGAGCCATTTGGTGCGCTGGATCCGCAGACAAAGAGCCAGATGCAGCTGCTTATGCGGGATATCTGGCAGACAGAGCATCCGACGATCGTGTTTGTAACGCATGACATTGATGAGGCTGTGTTTCTGGCAAATAAGATATATGTCATGTCTTCCAATCCGGGTGAGATCGCACAGGAAATCGATGTCCGGATGCCAAGTACGAGAACTCTGGAGCTAAAGGACACACCGGAATTTTTGAAATTGCGTAAGCAGGTGAATGCATGTATCAGGAATTAAAACCATTTCAAGTGCATAACGAGGGCATAAGGTCATCCGGACGACTACTGCTTCAGCATGGCTATTGCGTAGATCCGCAAAATGGTTTGCAGGACTATGCAGATATTGCCATTTCGGGAGATACGATTCTGGAGGTAGCGGACAGCATTGCACCGGAGGCAGGAGATCACATGATTGACTGCCGGGATCTGTTGGTTGTGCCGGGACTCATTGATATGCATCTGCATATGGGAGATTTGTTTGAGCAGTCTACCAGATCGATCTGCTGTGCGGTGGAGGATGGCGTTACGATGGGACTTTCTCCGGGTGCCGGCAACACTTTTATGGCACCGGCATTGCTTGGTGCGGAGATCGATCGGGGACTTCCTATCAATGCGGGTGTTTTTCTCGGTGCGCCTGCCGTACTGGCAACGATGTTATCGGTACAGGAATTGATTGCGCTGTTTCGTGGGACGCTGGATGTGCAGACTGCACAGATGCGTATGACGCGGAATCCGGTGACCAATGCAACGGCGCCCTATGTGATCGGCATTAAGGATCATATGGGACATTTTATTATGTCCGATGAGAATATTGAGACAATATTTGAAATCACCTCCAAGGCGGGACTTGTATATTCATCACATACGCAGGATCCTGAGCATGCAAAGCGGATGGTATCACTTTCCCATGGACGATGCCTGCATCTGGCACATGCCAATGCAGCAGGGACAGGAAGCCACGGAGAGGCAGAACAGGCAATGCGTGAAGTGCTGGAGCTGATCAATGGGGATACGATAACAGGCGAATTTGTTACAACGATGCTGCGAAAGGGTTTGGGAAGCCGGGAAGGCCTGCAGATGACTGTGAAGGCACAAAAGCTGGCATGGGAAGCGTTGGAGGCGGGTATTGTGAAGATTCTGGTCTCCGATGGACAGAATCAGTCCACAATGAAAGGTTTCGGAGATACCAGAGATAATATTCCGGCACTGCTGGAGCTCGTAGAAGAACAGGTGTTATCCTTATCCGATGCGATCGCAACGATGACCTGTAATCCTGCACAGCTTCTTGCAAAGCGGACAGAAAATGTATGGTGGAGACAGAAGGCAGGCAATCTGGGACCGGGTGCACTCGCCAATGTCACGGTGATTGACCGGAAAGACAAGCTTGCCACCTATACCATCACGAACGGACAGATCACAGCTTTTGAAAACCGGCTGATCCGCAGTGGATCCGGTGCCGGATACTGGGTTAGCAAATTTGGATGTACCAGACTGGGCGTCGGCGATCTGACAAAACCGGCAGAGCCGGAGGGCGTATCAACTGTATAACCGTTCCATCCGTTCCGCCAGTTTATCAAGTGGAGTACTGTAATTCTCTGGATAATAGATTTGTGGTATTCGTCCGGTTTTTGATCATGATACACATTCTCCCATTTGTGTCACAGTTAATATGATATGGATTGAAAAATCAAGAATTCAATGTTACAATTTGTAACATTATATATCTTTTTTTCGCGATCCACAATAGCCTGAAATAAAGCATAATGTAGGGTTGTCAGCACATAGGAGGAAGACATAATATGTTGTCAGGAATGGAGCTATTGGTTTTATTTTTTATATATTCATTTGCAGGGTGGATTCTGGAGACGATCCTTGGTACGATAAGACATCGTGTCTTTACGAATAAAGGACTTGTAACAGGACCTTTTTGTGTGATCTATGGTATTGTTGCGGTTTTGATCTCGGTTGCCCTGCCGGAGCTTAGCGGTGTCTGGCTGTTTCTGTTTGCCATGGCATATGCCACGATCGTAGAATGGATCGCCGGACATCTGATTGAGAAGATATTTGGCGAACGCTGGTGGGATTATTCTGACATCAGAAACAATCTGGATGGATATATCTGTCTGCCTATGTCATTGTTGTGGGGGGGTCTCGGCTATATTACGGTACACTGGGGCAATGATCTGATTTTAAATGTTGTACGATGGATGCCACAGGTTGTTGTGAATGTGACAGTTTTGGTGATGCTTGGACTGATGGCAGTGGATGTGATCGCCTCCAGTGTAATTCTTAGGGGAACTTCAAAGCAGCTGGACGATTGGAAACGAACCAATGATACATTTGAACATGTCAGTGACAGACTGCGGGCATGGATTACAGGATATGTGGACGACCGTATCCATAAGGCATATCCCAGGGCGAAGAAAGTGGATACGCCGGAATATGATCAGAAGATATTTGCCTGTGGATGCAGTTTTTATAAAATTGTAATGCTGTTCATGATTGGATCCTTTCTTGGTGACATTACAGAGACAATATTCTGCCGGGTGACAGCTGGTGTCTGGATGAGCCGGAGCAGCGTTGTGTGGGGTCCATTTAGTATTGTATGGGGGCTGGGAGTTGCACTGATTACGATGTTATTGTACAAGTATAGGGAAAGTGACAGCTTCAAATTATTCTGGGTTGGTACATTGCTTGGTGGAGTTTACGAGTATCTGTGCAGTGTATTTACAGAGATCGTATTTGGCAAGGTGTTCTGGGATTACAGTCATATGCCGTTTAATATCGGAGGTCGGATCAACCTGCTATATTGTTTCTTCTGGGGATTGGCAGCTGTTGTCTGGTTTAAGGGGATCTATCCGGTAGTTTCGAAGTGGATTGAACGGATTCCGAAGCGGATTGGAGTTGTGGCGACATGGCTGCTCATTGTATTTATGTGTTGCAACATCGTGATGTCATGCATGGCACTGATCCGATATGATGTGAGGGAGACAGATCCGACGCAGCATAATGCAGTGGAGATCTGGCTGGACACTCATTTTGATGATGCGAAGATGGCAAAGATCTATCCGAATGCTAAGACGGCAAAGTAGTATTGCAAGAAGTGTGATTTCTTCTCTTGACATGGTAAATGCAAAATGATATTATAATGATATCATTTTGAAATGCGCACATAGAAGGGAGTGCTTTACTATGGAGGAGAAGATTTATACAACGAAAAGAAAAGGTATGGCGGTGCTGTTGACGACACTGCTGGTTTATGTGCTGGCAATCGCCGGTGCGATTTTTTCGGGGATTCAGTATGACCACATGGACAGACCGGTCTATATGGTGATGCTTGTGATCTGTATTATTGTGTTATCACTTGGCTGGTTCCCGTTGCTAGGCTTACGGGTATTGAAACCACAGGAGGCATTGGTGCTGACCCTGTTTGGTAACTATGTTGGTACGATCCGGGAAGCCGGATTCTATTTTGTGAATCCGTTCTGTACAGCGATCAATCCCGCGGCATCAACAAAGCTGGCACAGAGTGGTGACATTCAGACGGCTGCGAAGTCCGCTTTCAGTGTTTCTGCGGAGGGTGCTTCGATAGCAGTAGATGCGGCATCAATCGGCAAAAAGATTTCCTTAAAGGCGATGACGCTGAACAATGGCAGACAGAAGATCAACGATTGTCTTGGTAATCCGGTTGAGATTGGGATCGCTGTGATCTGGCGTGTGACCGATACGGCGAAGGCAGTGTTCAATGTAGATAATTATAAGGAATATCTGTCATTACAGTGTGACAGTGCACTCCGGAATATTGTCAGGGTTTATCCATACGATGTAGCGCCAAATGTGGATACAACAGGCGATGGGGTAGCGGATGAGGGAAGTCTTCGTGGTTCTGCCGAGATTGTAGCGTCAAGAATCCGCGATGAAATCCAGAGCAAGGTGAATGAAGCTGGTCTCCAAATCGTGGAAGCACGGATCACCTATCTGGCATATGCACCGGAGATTGCATCTGTGATGCTGCAGCGGCAGCAGGCATCTGCGATCATTGATGCGAGAAAGATGATTGTAGACGGTGCTGTTGGTATGGTGGAGATGGCATTGGAAGAGCTGAGTCAGAAGCAGGTAGTGGAACTTGACGAGGAACGAAAGGCTGCGATGGTATCAAATCTACTTGTAGTTTTGTGCGGCAACCATGATGCACAGCCGATTGTGAATTCGGGAAGTCTTTACTAATGGCTGGGAAGAAGCAGATTCCACTCCGCATATCGGAGAAATTATATGCCGATTTAGCCGCATGGGCAGAGGATGATTTTCGGTCGATCAATGGACAGATCGAATATCTGTTATCCGAGTGTGTGAGACAACGGAAGAAGGATGGGAAATATGTCTCTGAGGAGATTGATGTTCCACCGGAACTCGACATCCGGTAACCAAAGGGGATTTATTTGCTGTAGGGGGAATTGAGATGAAGGCTTATATTACGAAGAAGCATATTGTGTTTGAGGTACTTTCTTATGTGGTATTGTGGGGCTCGATCGTGACCGGCATCATCTGGTCTGCAAAGCTTCCGGATCAGGTTGCAACACATTTTGATGTGGCAGGGAATCCTGACGGATATGGTTCACCCTATTCGTTTTTGATCATGCCGGTTATCATGTTGCTCTCTGTAGGGATGTGTAGTCTGATCCTGCACCTGATGCCTGCCGAAATGTGGAATACGCCGGTGAAGGTGAAGCCGGAGAAGGCGATCCGGATATATCGGGATATCGTATGGACGGTCGTTCTGATGCAGCTCGTAATGGCAGTGTTTACACTCTATTGTACATTGACATCCTATCTGCAGACGATGAAAGGCATGACGGTTGCAACCATAATCTTTATGGTATTACTCTTTGCAGATATCATATGGTGTATTGTGGCATGTGTAGTGCACAACCGCTAGGATTATGATTATGAATGTATAGAAAACAAGGCAGAACGCATTCTAGAATGGGTTCTGCCTTGTTTTGTATGCGCTTATGGGGCCCCATGTCAATGTAGAAAAAGCATGACAGCCACCGCTGTTCTATGATACAATAGAAAAAGTTTGCAGCTTTCAGAAAAATAGGAGTATCAGTTATGTTATCAATCATAGAATCTATTAACAATGCAGTGAATAATTTTATATGGGGCGTGCCTGCCATGATCTGTATTATTGGCGTGGGTCTATATATGAGTATCCGTACAAACTTTTTACAGATCCGTAAATTTCCGTATGCCATGAAGGTGACAGTGGGACGGATGTTGAAGAAAAAAGAAGCTTCGGATGGTGCTATGACGCCATTTCAGGCAGTGTGTACTGCACTGGCGGCGACTGTCGGTACGGGAAATGTAGCCGGAGTTGCGGGAGCGATTGCCATTGGCGGACCGGGTGCAGTGTTCTGGATGTGGATCTCTGCACTGCTCGGTATGTGCACCAAGTTCTCAGAGGTAACGCTGGCAGTGCATTTCCGGGAGACAAATGCACAGGGGGATCTGGTCGGGGGACCAATGTATTATATAAAAAATGGTCTGAAAAAGCACTGGCACTGGCTGGCATATCTGTTTTCGGCATTTGGAGTGTTGACCGTATTTGGTACGGGAAATGCGACACAGGTCAACACGATCACGACAGCAATCGATACAGCATTATACAATTATAATATCATTTCAACTGCACAGGCTTCAAAGCTGAATCTGGTGCTGGGGGTTGTGCTGGCAGTTTTGATTGCTCTGATTCTGATCGGCGGGATCAAGCGAATCGGCAGCGTGACAGAGAAGCTGGTGCCATTTATGGCGGCATTGTACATATTGCTGGGCATTGGTGTTGTCATTGTCAGATGGCAGACAATACCGGGGGTGTTCGGTGCGATCATTCAGGGAGCATTTCAACCGGCGGCTGTGACAGGCGGTGCAGTGGGCAGTTTCTTTATGAGTATGAAGAAGGGTGTTGCACGGGGTATTTTCTCCAATGAAGCAGGACTGGGTACAGGCTCGATTGCACATGCATGTGCAGATACAAGAAAGCCTGTCAAGCAGGGATTTTTTGGAATCTTTGAGGTGTTTGTAGATACGATCGTAATCTGTACATTGACCGCACTTGTGATTCTGTGCAGCGGTGTTTCTGTGGGATATGGACAGGCCGCAGGTGCGGAACTTACAATCGGTGGATTTACTTCGGTGTATGGTGGATGGGTATCTATATTCACTGCCGTAGCCATGTGCTGTTTTGCATTTTCAACCATTATTGGCTGGGGCTTATATGGAACACGATGTATTGAGTTTTTATTCGGTACAAAGGCAAATAAGCCATTCATGGTGGTATATGCATTGGTAGCGATTGTGGGTGCTACGATGCAGCTGGATCTGATGTGGAGTATTGCGGAGACCTTTAATGGTCTGATGTTGATTCCGAATCTGATCGGCGTATTTCTATTATCAGGTGTAGTGGTCGAAGAGGTTAGAAAATACTTCCAGACAGAAGAAGCAGAATCATAAAAGGAGTTTAGGTTTAGAATATGGCAAGAGAATCATTTAAGTCGCGGGTGGGCTTTCTGTTGGTGAGTGCAGGCTGTGCGATCGGTATTGGAAATGTCTGGAGATTTCCATTTGTAGTAGGACAAAATGGAGGAGGACTATTTGTTATTTTTTATCTGCTGTTTCTGGTGGCAATGGGACTTCCGGTTCTGACGATGGAGCTGGCGGTTGGACGGGCGAGTCGCAAGAGTGCGGTACTTGCTTATCAGGCATTGGAGAAGGAGGGCAGAAAATGGCATATACATGGCTGGATTGCTATTCTTGGCTGCGTGATTCTGATGATGTATTATACAACGGTATCCGGATGGATGGTTTCCTATTTTGTGAAGTTTTTAAAGGGAGACTTCACACCGGGAATGACATCGGCACAGACACAGGACATCTTTTTGGGACTGCTTGCGGATCCGAAGCAGATGGCATTCTGGATGATCGTGACAGTTGTGCTTGGATTTCTGGTATGCAGCCGCGGACTGCAGAATGGCTTGGAGAAGATCAGTAAGATTATGATGAGTGCACTGCTGATTCTGATCGTGGTGCTTGCGATACACAGTCTCACATTGCAGGGGGCTTCGGCGGGAGTCAGATTCTATTTGATTCCGAATATGGATGCCGTTGCGAAGATCGGTCTGAAAAATGTGATTACGGCTGCAATGAATCAGGCATTCTTTACACTGAGCTTAGGTGTTGCTGCGATGGAGATTTTCGGCAGTTATATGGGAACGGATCATACATTAGCAGGTGAAGGTGCCAGAATCTGTGGACTGGATACCTTTGTAGCGATCATGGCGGGATTGATTATCTTTCCGGCTTGCTTCAGCTATGGGGTAGAAGTGGATTCCGGTCCGAGTCTGATCTTTATCACGCTGCCAAATGTATTTGTCAATATGCCGGGTGGTCGTATATGGGGTGCCCTGTTTTTTCTGTTTATGACATTTGCCAGCTTTTCGACGGTCATTGCAGTGTTTGAAAATATCATGTCATTTTGTATTGATATGTTTAAAATTAGTAGAAATAAAGCTGCATTGATCAATGGGATCGTGATCCTGATTGCGAGTCTGCCATGTGTATTGGGATATAATGTGTGGAGCAATCTGCATTTGATTGGTGGACGGGATGTTTTAGACAGTGAAGATTTTATTGTCAGCAACCTGCTCCTGCCGATCGGTTCCCTGGTCTACCTGCTGTTTTGTGTGACCCGATGGGGCTGGGGATTTGAGAATTATCTGGAAGAAGCAAATACCGGAAAGGGTTTGAGGGTGTCAAAGCATTTGAAGCTGTATTTTCAGTTTGTACTTCCGGTTCTGATCCTGATCATTTTAGTGCAGGGATTGTTATAGGCAATTGCGAAACTCCTTGAAGATGTTGATGTTATGTGCATATTGCACAATGTATCGCAGGCACGCTCTCGCTACTTCATCACGCAGCGGTACTAAGCAATGTAACACCATGTGCACTAGGCTCGAGAATACCTTGCCAAGTGCACAGGTGTACATTCGCACTAAGCTCAAAAATACTTCGCTAAGTGCTCATTGCAAGTACCGGCGTTCTTCAAGTACCTGCTTATACATCATGCAATATGCACATAGTTGCAATCGTAATTGAGAGTTTCGCAATTGCCTACAGGGATTGTTATAATGTAAGGAGATTCGATGATGCTGAATGTGATAGTGGCATGGATAGAAAAAATATATACATTTCTGTGGGGAGACCTGATCACACTTCCGCTTCCGGGTGGCGGCAGTGTTGGCATTTCATTGCTTGTGATTCTGCTGATACCGACAGGTATCTATTTTACGGTCCGGACAAGATTTTTACCGATCCGGTTGTTTCCGGATATGGTAAGATCCCTGCTTTCCAAAAAACAGAACAAAGACAGCCTTTCGACATTTCAGACCTTGATTGTGTCCACTGCAACACGAGTCGGCATGGGAAATCTGGTGGGTGTGGTTGCGGCGATATCAGCCGGTGGTGCAGGTGCCGTATTTTGGATGTGGATGACGGCTCTCATTGGATCATCTACTGCGTTCATTGAGGCTACGCTGGCGCAGCTCCATAAAGAGGAAGATCCATTGTATGGTGGATATCGAGGAGGACCTGCCTATTATATGCATCATTTCTTTGAGGAGAAGCTGCATAAGAAGAAGCGACATTATGTGATCGCGGTATTATTTGCAATATCCGGTCTTATCTGTTGGTGTGGTATTAGTCAGGTGATCAGCAATTCTGTAACCTCTTCCGTTGCCAACGCATTTCATATACCGCCATTGTATACAACGATTGCATTGGTAGCAGTAGCGGCGGTGATCGTATTGCGAAGAAATGCAACAGTGAAGGTGCTGGATCTGATGGTGCCGGTTATGGCGGTTTGCTATTTTTTTATTACAATCTTTATTATACTGATGAATATTACAAGTCTGCCATCAGTATTTGGCAGGATTTTTGAAGAGGCATTTGGCATCCGGCAGGTGGTGGCAGGCGGTTTTGGTACGGTACTGATGAATGGTGTGAAGCGGGGGCTGTTCTCAAATGAGGCCGGATCCGGTTCCGCACCATGTGCAGCAGCCGCAGCCGAGTGTGATCTTCCGGTGCGTGCCGGACTGACGCAGGCACTGGGAGTGTTCATTGATACGATTGTGATCTGTACTTGTACAGCAATGATTATGCTGACGGCACCGGCAGAGGTGATCGACGGCAAGGCGGGAATGGATCTATTGCAGGCTGCAATGCAGTATCATCTTGGCAGCTTTGGTGTAATCTTTATTGCAGTGACATTGTTATTATTCAGCTTTTCCACCTTCCTAGGTATTTTATTTTATGCAAGAAGTAATGTGGCATACTTATTTGGAGACAAATGGATCTGGCAGACTCTCTATAAGCTGCTGGCATTGGTTATGTTATTTATTGGCGGTATTGCAGCCTATACCTTTGTCTGGGATCTGGGAGATGTGGGAATTGGATTGATGACAATATTTAATATTGGAATTCTGTATCTGATGGGTGGTCAGGCACTATCTGCCCTGAGGGAATATGAAACGGACAAATCTCAGGGAGGGAAAACGGATGAATAAGATCTTAACGATTCTGGGAGCTATGTATATTGCGGTCGGAAGTATGGTAACCATTGTCTTTATCGCGTGTGGAATGGTAGGTGCATTTTTGTTGATCCCAATCTTTTTTGTAGTGCTGGGGATAGTCTTTGTAACAGGTGTTTTATACAGCAGGGCGAAGAAAAAGGAGATCCTCACACATGGAAAACAATATGCTGCAAAGATATACGGATATGTTGAGGATCATTCAGTGGTAGTGAATGATTGCTACCTTCAAAATGTCAAGGTGCATTATTTTGATGATGCACATATAGAGCGTGAGGCTGTAATCCCAACGGGATTCCCTAAAGGAGCAGACACCTATCCGATTGGTATGACAATGGATATCTATGAATATCATGGTAAATATGGATATGATCCGGACTCTGTCAGAGATGAAAAGCTTCCGGGTGAGGAAGAGCTGATGGACGACAAGCCGGTAGCACCGGATCAGGTGAAGCTGATCGCCGTTACCTGCCCGAATTGCGGGTCCTCTTTCCGTGCTGCAGCCGGATATGCGAACCGTTGCCCATATTGTGGCAGTTATCAGAATACATCTGTTTCTGGTGGCAGAAGATAAACGGACTGGGAAGATCGCTGGATTTCTGAACGGTAATGCCACCTGTTAGGGTTAGATGTGTTGCCGGGGTACAGAGGTCAAGGTTTGGCGACAGCCCTGGTTTCTGCATATATCAGCCGCGAGAAGACAAAGGAACGAAAGACTCTCGTTCTGACCTGCGTAGATGATAAGGTGAAAATGACCGTTCACACCCTAATTTTGACCGTTCACGCCCAATTTCGTCCATTTCGAGTTGGATGTGTTATAATGAATAATAAGATTAAGATGATCGATGAAATACAAAACAAATAAGATCTGCGTGGAGAGATTTGTTGATATGTTAAATCATTGAAAAATTTTTAGACCATTTTTCCCCTTTTTTTGCGAATTATATAGTGAAAGGGTATCCTATATTTTTCGTGCTATGGGCACCGGATTACCTTGGTGGCATCAAAGGGTAAATACGAATTTAATGATAGTATGAAAAATATAGAACAACAGCTTGTATTGATGGGTTTTATAAGGATTCATCAATCCTACATTGTGAATATGCAATATATTGAGATTGTGTCGGGAGATGATCTGCGGATGACCAACGGAGATCAGCTGCAGATTAGTCGGAGATATAAAAAGCGGATATTGGAATTATTATAACATACCGAATATGTGAATATAATGACAGATTATGCAAAACACAACATTTTTATAAATGAGTGTGATATAATGTTGCTACAATCATGATTGAGGAAGGTATACCATAACTATTACTTTAATTAATTTTTAAATGAATGGAGGAGTTTATATGAAGTACAGAATTAAGAAGGCCATGCTGAGTATGCTGGCAATGGTATGTGGAGTATGCATGTTGGCGGGATATGCCAGTGCGAAGAACAATCGGGATACCCCTTGGGCATTTAGTGGTTATCAGGCGGCATTTAGTACGGACTACAGGAGTAAAGAAGATACCAGTCCATCCTATTGCAAGTCAAAGGAGGGACAGGCAATTAGAGCTACGGTATATCGATCAAAGGGTGGTTCAGATAATGGCAGTAAGATTGCATCGGATACACTGCAGATTACGGTAGGACATTATCGACATTTGGCGAATTATAACAAATATGGTTTGGATTACGCCTATGCTAAACTGTATTTAGAAAGAACCATTGAGGATAAGATATATAATAGGGGTGTATGGAGCCCTGATTCGCGCGAGTAGAATAGGAGAGCATCATGAGAAAAATAATGACAATTATTATAGTTTCCTTGATGCTGGGTATCCTTGGGGTATGTATCTATCATACAAACCGGGTCTGTCGGGATCGTTACCATGAGGTAACGGTCCCGGATGGCAGACTGGAGCTGAATGGTCTTCGATATGAGGTAGGGACGGGCAGGCTATATGACACCGAGGCACTGCTTGCCGCTTATCCGGATCTGTATATGAATGCAGATATCTACACAACCGGCGAAAGACTGGGGAAGGAATATCAGCTCATTACAGAGATGCAGATCACCAATATATCCGGTGAGGAAATCGATATCAGTGATATACTTGGAATTGATGACATACAGAGCGGTGCGTGGACGAATGGCACTGATCCGTATGTATATGAACTGAGTCCAATGTATGCGGATGAGAAGGAGAAGCTGCAACCGGGAGAAAGTACAACGGTTCTGCTGGAAACGAATCTGCTTGCAGCATACATGAAAAGCATGGAGGTAGATACCTTGTATCACCGGACATTCTATGCAGTATTATCGTTTGATGATGGGGTGCAATGTCAGCATTATTATCTGGCATTTCGGCCGGATGGTTACACACAGGCGACGAAATCAGATCAGGAGCAGTTTGCAGAGGCTGTATTACAGGCAGAAGAAAGACATAAACAGCAGGAAACGGTGTATGCGGATGATCTGGAAGACGAAGAGGATGTTGTGCCGGAGGATACCAAAGAACGATTTACGAAGATGGGAGAAGAGTTTGTCAGGGAAGGTATCGGTTATACGGTTGTGAAGGCACAGATGTCAGATGATGTAACAAAGCTGGATGTGGATCAGGATTCCTCTAAGTGGCAGGATGGGGTGCTTCCACCGATAAAGTATGATGATGATTCGATGTACAGAAAATATGGATGTTACACTTATGTAGAAATTAGAATTCATAATTACCATAAAAAACCGCATACGCTATTTTATGACGGAAATTCCTCCTTTTATTGTTCTGTAGGAAGTGAAAGATTATGGGATAAAGAAGAATCCAGTTATTATGACAGTCCGTTTAATTCGGATAATCAAGTATATTGTGTAGATTTGACGACCGGGACGGTATCAGATTATGATACGATTCCCATGGAGATCGCAGGAGAGACAACAGATCTTTTTGGAATATGTTATTTTTCTGCGGCTGTTAATACCCGGGATGAATGGAATCTGCGATCGGATCCGAATCTGCATATAATGCATGATGGTTTGGCAGATGAAGACCAGACATTTCCAATGATATTATTAGACCAGCTGGAGGTGAGATAGCGATGGCGCAGATGGTATGGATGGATCTCAAACGAATGTGGAGAGGCAGGAAGCTGCGGCGTGTGATCCTGATGGAATTGCTGCTGGTAGTGGGATATTGGGTGTTTTCATCTCGGAATATCGGACATATCAATGCTGATACATGGGCAAAACCCCTGATACAATATTATATTGTGTCAGATCCTTTTGTGTTTTTCGGAAAGCTGTACAGCTACCTGTTTCCGATGCTGACAGCAATGCCGTTTGCAACGGCATATTACGATGATATGCGGTCGGGCTATCTGGGTCAGTTGGCGATCCGGTATACAACGAAAAGCGTGCTGATTGCAAGATACATTGCAGTGTCCTTATCCGGTATGCTGGCGGCAACGATCGGACCGGTTATCAGTCTGTTATTACAGGCCGCCATCTACCCTGCAGTGAATCCATCTCCGATGTCGGCACTATCCGGGATATCGGATAACAACTTTTTATCAGGGTTGTATTATGAGCATGCAGCACTTTACATATTGATCATGACACTGATCGGGGCATTGATCGGAGGACTGATGGCTTGTATTTCCATGGTATTTGGACTGTTTGTGAAGGGGCAGAACCAGATCCTTTTTTTGCCAATGCTATTTTATATGTTCTGGCATGTACTTTGTACAAGGTATTATGCAGGATATCTGTCGCCGCTTAGCATGCTGGATGTCGGACAGGGCTTTGCCTTGAGGGGGGATGCCATTGCGTGGTTTCTGATCGTGGGAAATATTGTGGCATTTTCCTTATTTGTGATCGTGGCAGGAAGACGGGATATACTGAAAGGATAGGTGGAGAAATGGAGATTCAGATACAGGAGTATACAAAGGTACTAAAGAAACGAACCGTATTAGATCATGTCAGCCTGACACTGACAGGCAACCGGATCTATGGTCTTAAGGGAAAGAACGGCTGTGGAAAGACCATGCTGATGCGGGCGATGATCGGCTTGATCCATCCGACCTCGGGACGGGTATTGCTGAATGGGAAGGATCTGAAGACACATGGTTACGACAGTGTTGGCATGCTGATCGAGAATCCGGCATTTTTGAGCGATTTTACAGGGTATGAGAATCTGAAGCTGTTATCGGATCTGAAAATGAAGCTGGATCACGAGAGTATCTGTGAGGTGCTTCGGTGTGTGGGGCTGGATCCGGAGGATCCAAGACGGTACGGCACCTATTCACTTGGTATGAAGCAGAAACTCGGTGTGGCTGCGGCGATCATGGGTAGTCCGCAGATGATCATACTGGATGAGCCAATCAATGCATTGGATGAGGAAAGTGTGGCAAGAGTCAGAAACATGCTGTTAAAGCTGAAGGCGGAGGATCGGATCATTGTGGTGGCATGCCATGACAGGGAAGAGCTGGAATGCCTGTCTGACCATATATTCCAGATCGCCGAGGGCAGAATTGTAGGTGAGTACGATGTTGAAAAATGATATCAGAGAAGGCAGTCTGCGAAAGACCGGATACCTGCTTTTATTAGCAGCGGTGGTTGTGATCAGTTGTACCGGGATGGATAATCTGATCCGGGAGATGATCAATCAGGGAGAGACGATCGGGCAGGTCTCCTATGCGGATATGCTGGTGTATCTGTTTTCGGGAGAACCGGAGGCACAGGATCTGAATGTATTTCATCTGCCGATATACTGGTGCGTGTATCAGATGATCATTGCTGCCACGGTAGCCGGATTTATCCGTGCAGATCTGCAGAATTACGGGACCATGAAGATCATTTACAGCGGAAGCCGGGGAAGATACGCAAGATCCAAGATGGTATGGGTAGGAATCCATACCCTATACTGTTATCTGTTTGTGTATGGCATTACGGCAGTATATACGGCTGCACGCGGCTATGCGATGAACTTTCACACAAACGAGATACTGTGGAGCGTTACGGCGGGTATGAGCCAGCCGGTTAAGACAGGGCAGATCATTCTGTTGCTGATGGTTATGCCAGTACTCGTCACACTGGCACTGACCTACATACAGATTTTTGGAGAACTGCTGTATGGATCGGCATTCGGCTATTTCTGTATCTGTGTGATCCTTGCGGTGTCCTCATTTTGGAAGCATCCGCTTTTGCCGGGCAACTATAGTATGACATGCAGAAGCCGGTATATGGCAGAGGGCGGCGTGAGTGCAGTGGCGGGGATAGTGTATTGCCTGGTGATCATTATGATGATGCTGTCTGTGATCATGCAGAGTATCAAGCGGTTTGATGTGCTGCAGGAGCAGGATGTGTTGTAATAAATGTAAAGTAAAATCATCTGGATTTGAGTCCAGATGATTTTTTTTGTAAAAAAGTGATTGACAAAACAACTGCACTAGTGTACTATACACATAGTACACTAGTAAGGAGGTGCAGAATGAACTTCAAAAATAATATTCCGATCTATCTTCAAGTGATTGAGGATATTAAGAAGAAGCTGATTGCAGGTACACTTCCATTGGGTGCGAAGCTCCCGTCATCGAGAGAGCTGGCCATAGAATACCAGATAAATCCGAATACTGCAGCAAGGATTTATAATGAGATGGAATCTATGGGCTTGTCCTATACCAGACGTGGTATTGGAACTTTTGTGACGGAGGATTCCCAGGTGATCGAGAGACTGAAGCAGGAGCAGACAGAACAGATTGTGTTGAGTTTTGATGAACAGATGTCGGCGATGGGATATACAGCACAGGAGATAATGGAATTACTCAAGAAGCATTATGAGGCAAGATAGTGTAACACAATAACACAGAGTGGAAAGGATTGAATGATATGTTAAAATGTGAACATTTAGTAAAGAAATATATGCTGACGACAGCTGTTTCAGATCTGTCGATCGAGGTGGAACCGGGACATATTTATGCGGTGCTTGGTCCTAATGGAAGTGGAAAGTCAACCTTGATGAAGATGATAGCAGGACTGATCAAGCCGGATGCAGGCAGCATTACGATGGATGGGGAACCTATCACTTATAAGACGAAGGCACAGATTGCTTATATGCCGACAGAACCATTTTTCTTTAATTACATGACATGCAAGGATGTCGGAAAATACTATGATGATTTTTTTGAGGATTTTGAGTATGACAGATATATGAACCTGTTGTCACAGATGGAACTCTTGCCGGAACAGAAGGCGAAGGATATGTCTTCCGGTATGGCAGCAAAGCTGAAGATTGCAGCGACACTGGCAAGGGACAGTCGTGTGGTTATGTTGGATGAACCATTAAATGGCATTGATATTATTGCCAGAGAGAAGATCATCAATGCAATTGTAGCGAATACAGCCGAGGATACCGCTGTATTGATGTCGAGCCATCTGGTAGATGAGTTGGAACAGATTGTAGATCATGCGTTTTTTATTAAGAACGGAACCTGTGTGCTGCAGGGAGACGCGGAGATGCTGAGACAGCAGCAGGGCAAGTCAATTGTTGAGATCTATAAGGATATTTATGCATAGAGAAGAATAAAGGAGAATGAATTATGTTTAAAATGATGAAATATGAGTATAGAAGAGGATTATTTCCGCTAATGATCGTATTGGCGATCATCGCAGCTGCAGAGCTGGCATTTTTGATCGGTGTTGGTGCAGATAAGCCATCGTTGTATGCCATAGGCATGAGCGGCTTGATGTTTGGCGGTGTGATGGCATATCTGTTTGTGCTGGTTTATGGTATTGTGTCATATAACCGGGATCTGAAGGACAAATCCGGATATATGGTATTTATGACGCCGATTTCCTCTTATCAGGTGATTGGTGCGAAGCTCCTTTCGATTCTGCTTACAGGTGCGACGCTGGTTGTTGTATTGTTATTGTTGCTGGTTCTGGATTATAATGTGATAAAGAATGTATTTGTAACAGGTGTGGACATAGAAGTTACGCTGGATCAGATGGCAAAGGGTATCCTTGGAATGTCATTTGCTTCCGTTATGGCCAATGTTGCGGTGCTTACCATAGCGATGCTGGTGCAGTTCTTTACGATCATTACGATCGCATATCTTTCCATCTCTTTGTCATCTACCGTGCTGCAGAACAAGAAGATTAAGGGGGTAGTCAGTGCGATTATCTTTATTGCAATCTGCGTGCTGATGAACTGGATCGGGGATAAGCTTCCACAGTTTGGAGATCCAATGCAGGTAAATACATTGATTGAAGCAATTTATTGCAATCTGCTGCAGTTTGTCAATTCCCTGATATTTATGCTGGTTGGATACTTTGGGAGTGCAATCTTATTAAACAAGAAAATTAGTCTATAGAGTACAATGGGCTGCCGTATTTCTAACGGCAGCCCTGATTTTATGAGTTGGAATAGGAATCAAGATCCCCCTGATCGTCGTCAAAGTGATCATGGTCATCAATAATCTCACTGACACGCATACGCTTCTGGTCCTTCATAGCTTCTACATGGTCATGCAGGATCTCTTTGACTTTCTTTGGATCTTTGATGTTGACCAGATCGAAGTTGCTCAGACTTTTGTCGGTTGAGACAATAGAGATCGTGCCGACGCCGAATAGCTTCTGTCCTAATGTGATCTTAAGTGACATGTCCTGAATGCGGTATAATAACACCTCGTCAATATGCGTCGTAAAAAAACCGGTTTCCACAAATAACCGGTCATCTTCAATGCTGTACTTCGTAAATGAAAGCGGTAATCCGAAATGACGCTTTCTGTCTTTCCATACAATTTCTCCCATGTGTAATCCTCCCATATTATTTTCACATTATGCCGGTTTGTGCAGGTGCACCCGTTGCAATGCTCATTTTATTATGATACCATAAAAATTCATGAAATAAAAGATGAAACAGGTTTAAACTTTTTTGTCTGCTTGTGCATCTAACAGATAGAAAGAAATAAAGAAGAACTTAGGAGGAACGAAGGATGAGTAATCAAAGCAGAAAAAGACGCAGGAGAAAAATCAGGAGAATGAAGAGGGCAGCGGTTATGCTTGTACTGGGTATAACGGTATGTGTTGGTATCAGGTATCTGGGCAGACAGAATAGTGACAGGCAGCAGCCGGAAGATACAGACATTGTACAGGCATCAGGGATGACAACAGAGGCTGCAACTGAAGAAATGAGGGCTTCCACAGAAGAGGCTGCAACTGAAGGAATGGAGACTTCCACAGAAGAGACTGCAACTGAAGAAATGGAGACTTCCACAGAAGAGACGACAACTGAAGAAACAGAGACTGCAACAGACAAGAAATCATTTTCAGATGCAGTATTCGTCGGAGATTCCAGGACGGAGGGTATGGTACTGCAGACCGGCGTCAAGGCAACGGCTTATGTCCATAAGGGGTTGACAGTGGCTTCCGTATATAAGGATAAAGTGATAGGCAGTGGCAGTCATAAGGTTACAGTAATGCAGGCACTTGCTGCCACCAGTTATAATAGAGTATACTTAATGTTTGGCGTAAATGAAACCGGCTGGTACAGTGAGGATATATTTGTGGCAGACTATAAGAAGATCATTGATGATATCAAGACGGAGAATCCGGAGGCGAAGATATATATTCAGTCGGTGCTTCCGGTGAGCAAGAAGGTATCGGAGACGAGCGACTATGTCAAGAATGAAAAAATCGCACGATATAATGAGCTGCTTTTACAGTTAGCACAGGATGAGAATGTGAATTATGTCAATGTGGCAGAAGCGGTGTCTAAGGATGGGGTACTGCCGGATGATGCAGCAGTGGATGGCATTCATCTGAAAAAGGAATATTGTGAGAAATGGCTGGAATATCTTAAGGTGCATACGCTGTAGAACAGGTATCGGATCCGGCCGGCACAAAGAAAATGGAGGAAGCGGATCTTGGGTGAGAATATCAGTTCCGTGAGGGTAATTAAATTTATAGAAGAGAATCAGAACAGGCTTTATCGTATGGCGTATGGATACATGAAGAATGAACAGGACGCATTGGATGCAGTACATGATGCGATTGTGAAAATATTGCAGAATAAGGACAAAATCCGGAGGGGTGAATATTTTGAGACATGGGCATACCGGATTCTGATCAATGAATGCCTGATGGCACTTCGCAAGCAGAAGCATATATTGACACTGTATGATGAGGATGAGATGGATGATCGTGGGGATATGCAAAAACAGCAGGAGGATGCTGTTGATCTGTATCATGCGATGGACAGGCTGCCGCCGAAGTTAAAGACGGTGATTCTGCTTCGGTTTTTTGAGGAGATGAAACTGGATGAAATTGCAGCGGTGACAGGGGAGAAGCTAAGTACAGTAAAGTCAAGATTGTATAAGGCGATGAAACTGCTGCGTCATGATCTGGAGGTGCAAGATGAAGATCAATAAAAATGAGTATGATAATATTGCGATTCCTGTGATATTGGAGGATGTTGTGCAGGAAGCGATGGATGAAGGCTTGGAGAGAAAACCGTATCGGAGAACGCATTGGATCCGTTATGCAGGCGCGGTGGCTGCAGTTTTCTTTGTAGGAATAGTGACATTACTAAATACCTCCCAGGCATTTGCAAAGGCATTGACGCAGACACCGGTGATTGGTGCTGTATGTGAAATATTTACCTTTCGTGATTATTCATATCGGGATGCATCTAAATATGTCAATGTCAGAATTCCACAGATCAGTAATACCGGTTGTAGTGATCTGGAACAACAGATTAACCGGGAGATATCCAGAGTGATCAATAAAGAAGTGGAGATCAGTGAACAAAATGCGCAGGAGGAGTATCAGGCATATCTGATGACAGGTGGCAAGCCGGAGGAATTTGTCCCATATAATATTGTGGTGGATTATGAAATTAAATGCAAGGATACACATTATGTATCCTTTGTGATCACGAAGGATGAGACACGGGCATCAGGCTATTATCAGGCATTTTATTATAATATAGATCTGGATACCGGAAAACAGATTACACTTAGAGATTGGTATGGCAGCAGCTACAAGCAGATTATCCGGGACAGTATTAACAAACAGATTGATGCGTGGGATGCAGATCAGAAAATGTATTTGTGGGATGATCTGGATCTGGCGGGTCTGATCGACGAGGATACACAGTTCTATATCAATGACAATGAACAGGTTGTTATTTCCTTTAACAAATATGAGTTAGGTGCCGGCGCAATGGGTACCCAGGAGTTTGTGATCCGGTAAGGATGCTAAGACAGTGATAAACAGAATCCTGATAAAATTACCAAGAATAGACATATACCAACACCATAGGTTCGTGATATAATCACAATAACTGTAGGTATAGGCACGAAAGGAAGTGATGGTATGGATAAGAAGCTAAAGGTATTGATCGCAGATGACGAAGCGAAGGTAGGACAACTGGTGAAGAGACTCATTATGTGGGATGAGCTGGGTCTGACATGTCTCGGGATTGAGACAGATGGTCAGTCAGCATATGACAGGATCGTGCAGGATTCTCCGGATATTGTGATCACAGATATCCGGATGCCGGTGCTGACCGGCCTTGAGATGATAGAGAAGGCAAATGCACAGGGGATTCATTGTCATTTCATAGTGGTGAGCGGGTACAAATATTTTGATTATGCACAGAAGGCCTTGAAATATGGTGTTGAGGACTATCTGTTGAAGCCGATTGATGAAGATGAGCTTAACAGACAGCTAAGACGGATCGTGGAGAGTGAATCAGCCAGACGGGTACAGACACAGTATGTCGATACGATGGAGAAACGGTTAAATGACAGCAAGTATTTTCGACATAAGGAATTTTTGAAACAGATCACAATGCAGTCAGATACCGATATTGAGCAGGTGAATACGGAATTCGGATTGAAGCTAATGGATACATTGTTTCGTGCGGTTTGCTTTAAGGTAGACAGGGATCTGGCATTTCCGGAAAATGATCAGCAGATGGGACTGGTTCTGAAACATCTTGTGCATATTGTCGAGAATCGGTTTACGGATCTCACGGTAGATCTGATCGTTGCGGCACAGAAGAATAATTCGGTGCAGGTTGTGCTAAATTACATGCAGATACATAGCAAAGAGATCGATAGGAACATTACAGATACACTGGAAGAGATGAAAGATTATATAGCGAATTTTATCCATTACAGTGTGACTGCCGGTGTCAGCGAAGAGGTGGAGGAGTTCCATAATATTCATGTGGCGATCGAGATGAGCAGGGAGTCGGTGGATGAGAGATTGTTTAAGGGTGCCGGCAGACGGATCGATTATCATCATGCAAACCGGAATCTTGTGATGTCCGATATTGATTTAGAGAAGAATCTGACAGAGCTTAAGAAGGTTGTGGAGACTGCGCAGTATGATGCAGTCAAATATCAGATCCACAGGTGTTTTCATAGGGCATCAGAGCAGGATCTGTTTGCCAGTGAATTCTATGCCATTGGAAAGATGATCCTGCAGGAGGTGTCTTCTCTGCTGATCTTTGAGGATGGGGAGACGATTGACTGGGAAGCAGGAAAGACCGCACTGGAGAACTGTACGAGTGTGTCGCAGCTCAGGGAGTATCTGACAGAGTATGTGGTCAATGCCCTAAGACAGTATCAGGAGGCACGGGTCAATCAGGAGAGACGCCCGGTGTTAGAAGCAATTGCCTATATGAAGGAGCATTATGCTGACCGGATCACATTGGAGGATGTGGCACAGATCAGTGGATTTAATACCAATTATTTTTCAGAGCTGTTTAAGAAGGAGACAGGAGAGAATTTCTCAAATTACCTGCTGGGGATCCGGATGGAAGAGGCCAAACGGCTGCTTAGGGATACCAATGAGGCGGTCTATAGTATCGGTGAGCAGGTTGGCTATAAGGATGCGAAGTATTTTAGCCAGCAGTTTATCAAGGTGGTTGGGATCAAACCCGCAGAATATCGGAAATTATATTACTAAAAGAGATGAGGTACGAAAATGAACGATTATGAGATAGTGATAACCGTACTCATCCTTTTATTTGCCGGAGGCTGGTACTGGGAACATCAAAGATACAGCAGAATGCTGAAAATGCAAAAGGAGCAGTATACGAGGCAGATCGAGGAACTGAATCGGAAGATTGAGGAAGAATATACTGTGAAAATGAGTGATAAGCAGGCGAAGATCTCTGCCCTGCAGAGTCAGATCAATCCACATTTCCTATATAATACGCTGGAGTGTATCCGGAGTGAAGCCCTGCTGTATGAATGCCAGAGTATCGCAAATATGGCGAAAGCACTGGCTGCATTTTTCAGATATAGCATCAGTAAGAAGGAAAGTATTGTGACGATCCGGGATGAATTGCGGAATATAGAGAATTATTTTCTGATTCAGAGCTATCGGTTTGAGAATAAGTTTACACTGGATATTAAGGTGCAGGAAGAGGATCAGGAGGTATATGATTATCTGATCCCGAAGCTGTCATTACAGCCGATCGTCGAAAATGCGATTTTTCATGGTTTGGAGACGAAACCGGATACCGGAAAGGTTACGATCCGGGCATATGCGACAGATCAGCGGACAGTGGTTGTTGTATCGGACAATGGTGTGGGCATCGCGCCGGACAAGCTGATGCGGATGCAGCAGGCTTTGCGGACTTCCAAAAGAGTAGAAGCCGACAGGGCGGACGAACGGGGAAATGGAATCGCACTAAACAATGTGAATCAGCGGATCAAGCTCGTGTTTGGCGGTGAATATGGACTGCATATATATAGCAGCGAGGGCAGGGGAACCGATATCGAGCTGTGGCTGCCAAAGACAGAGGATAAGGAACAGCTATGATGACAGAGATATTACGGATGGAAGAAGCCTCGATCCGGGGAAATGGTGGTATCGAGGTACACAATATCAATCTGATGATTTGTGCAGGTGCGTGTATGGGACTGGCAGGTGTGTCAGGCAGTAAAGAGACACTTGCGGAATTTTTGCGGGGCAATGGTGTACTTACCGAGGGCAATGTATTTATAAACGGGCATTGTATGAACCGGTATGACCGTAGGGATTTTGAGGATCAGGGAATCTTTGTGATATCGTCAGATGTCTCATATATGGAATCGTTAGATGTCAGTGAGAATATATTTTTGCTGCGGAGAAACAGTCTGAAGAAGATAGTATTGAATGAGAAGGCACTTCATATTCAAGGACAGCATTATCTGGATCGTTACCGGCTGCCATTGCGGGCGGATCAGGACAGCAGTCTGTTAAAGATGAGCGATAAGATTATGATCGCTGTGATACGGGCGATCACACAGGGTGCAAAACTGATCGTACTTTATCATATCGGAGGTGCATTTCAAGGAGAGGACAGGGAGGCATTGGTGCAGCTTCTGATCCGTCTGAAAGAGGAAGGCATTGCAGTGATGATCGCGGATAACCGTGCGGGTTATGACAATGCGGTTTATGATGAGATCGATATTTTCAGGCATCATACAATTACAAAGAAAGTATTTGACCGGCAGGATTTTGATATGGTGGGCGAGATTCTGCAGAGTGGTCTGGATTCCAATGTATATAAGAATGAGACGGACAACAGAACCGGAGATGCTGTCAGAATGGAGTTGTTTTATCGGCAGGAGGCACTATTAAAACCGATGCTTACAGTACATGCGGGAGAGATTCTGGCGGTGATGGCGGACACACAGGTGACTTCGACTATCTGGAATATGCTAATCAATGGTGGAAGACAGAGTGATCTGCTTGTAGTGCTGGACGGTTCGCATCTCCGCACCAATTCTCCGCATTCACTGCTGCAGCATAGAGTGGCACTGTTGTCATGTGGAGAAGAAACAGAAATCTGCAGGAATCTGTCAAATGAGGAGAATATTCTGCTGCCGTCGTATAAGCGGATCAGTGACCGATTTGGGTTTTATGAGAAGCCGGTACGCTATATTATGCGGGATACCTTTTTGGGACAGAAACGAAATGAGATCCGTATGATCAATCGGGACTCTGAGGGTTGGAAACTGGCAGTGTATCGTTGGAAATTGTTTCATCCCAGAGTGTTTTTGCTAAAGAATGTCTTGTCGGATCTGGATGTGAAAGACCGTGCGTGGATCAAGACGGAACTGTCGATGATGGCGCAGCGTGGCACGGCAGTTATCCTGTTTGAGAGCGAAGCAGAGGTCTGTCGGGATATTGCAGACCGGATTGAGGTGATTGGATGAAGAAGTACAGAGTTGTAATGTTGAATGCGGTCATATGGTGCATATTAGCGGTATGCATCAATACCGCATTTTCTGTTGAATATAATCTGCATCAGTATGTGATCCTTGGATTTATTACCTTGGGACTGACATTTGAAATGCTTTCCGGGGTGTTGGATTTCGCGTGGATCACAGAGATTGCATTGGCTACCTGCGTTGGAGCGTTTTGCCTGAATGTCGGTTTGCCGTTTGTACTGGTTGTCGGTGTGATGATGTTATGTCATCTGTTATGTGGAATGATCAAGGGTGTGTTGATCAGCAGGCTTAAGGTCAGCCCGATTCTATTGACGCTCGTCTGGCAGAGGGTGCTCCATGGAGGGTGTGACATGTTTGGCAAGACACAGATCCTATATGCAAGGCAGTGGGATGTATATGGAAATACATGGTTCTGGGGCATTATGATGGCACTTTTAGTGATCTGTTATGTCCTTTCGTGGTTTGGACTTGGGAAAACCTACTATGGGAGATATATCCGGATGCTGGGAGAGGATGAGCCGGCACTTGAGAATAGCGGTATGAATTGTGAAATGCTCCGGATCGTGATCAGTTGCCTGAGTGGTCTGTGTTTTTGTGCGGCATCTGTTATCATTATGCTGATCACATCCTCCGGCAGTGCGGACAATGGCAGTTATTATCTGTATCCGGCAATCGTGGCAGTCTGTCTTGGCGGTATCAATTTCCTACGGGGAACGGGAAGACTGAGTGGGACGATATGTGGGACACTGACAGTGGTTTTATTTATGAATCTGCTCGCAAAATGGAGTGTATTCGGCTACTCCGTGTATACGGTTGAGGTTGTTGTGATCCTGGTCAGTGTGATGATATTCGGGTATCGGAAAAAGAACTGAATATTCTCCCCCCAAATCTGAAATTCGTCCAATTGTGACAGGTGGGCGTATCCCATATAATGAACCTATCAAAACACAAGGAGGACGACAATATGAAAATGAAAAAAATATTAAGTGTATTGATGTGCGGCATTTTAGGTGCAGCATTACTGACCGGATGTGGTGCGGCCGGCGGAAAGAAAAATGACAGCACAGGAACATCAGCAGGCAAGGATAATTCACAGAGCGTAAAGGTAGGTTTCCTTGCACCGACTCTTCAGACAGAGTTCATGATCGGCATTGATGAGAAGCTGCATGAAGAGTGTGACACAAGAGGATGGGGATATGTTTCAGCCAGCTTTGATAATGATTCAGCAGCAGCCGTATCCGCAATCGAGAACATGGTAACCGGTAATTGTAACTACATTGTAGCAATGGTATCTGATACATCATGCGACGATGCATTAAAGGCAGCACAGGACAAGGGTGTGAAGATCATCGAGTGTGGTGTAGAGACCGCGGTACATGATGTGGTAATCACAACAGACCAGTATTCAATCGGAACACAGATTGGTGATATGGCAGCACAATGGTTAAATGACCAGTTAGGTGGCGAAGGCAATATCGTAATCTATACAACCTACCAGAATCAGGATATGCAGGATCGTGGTCAGGGTATCCAGGATGCGATCAAGGAGAAGGCTCCAAATGTAAATGTTCTTGAAGTTGTAGATATCGGAAAGGATGTTGTAGGATCCGGTACAACCACAACAGAGACAATGCTCCAGAAGTATTCAGACCTGAATGGAATTGTATGTTATGGTGATGCAGCAGCAGTAGAATCCGTAGAGGCTGTAAAAGCAGCAGGCAAGGATAATGAAAACTTTGGTGTATTCGCTTGTGATGGTACTAATCAGGCGTTAAAGGGAATCAGCGAAGGCACATGCATGAGAGGTACAATGTACTTTGAGCCGGTTGGAACAGTAATGGCAAAGTGTATTGATGAGCTTGTAGCAGGCAAGACATATGACGAGGCTGTAGAGTCTCCAATCTACCCTGTAACAGCTGCCAATGTAGCTGATTACTATAAGGCAGAGTAACAGACAAACATCACGGCTATCACGAGGAATCTTAGGATCCCTCGCTGATAGCCCTTTTAAAAGACAGGAAAGGGGCAACGTCTGTGGAAAATATATTAAGTGTTAAGAATATCGTAAAGACGTATCCCGGTGTAATTGCCATCAATGACCTATCTTTTGATGTAAAACGAGGAGAGATCCATGCTCTGATCGGAGAAAATGGAGCAGGAAAATCCACCTTGATCAAGGTATTGTCAGGAGCTATTATACCGGATAGCGGAAAAATATATATTGAAGGCCAGGAGTATTCGCAGATGACTCCCAAAATGGCCAAGGATCTGGGTATCGAGGTAATCTATCAGGAATTTACACTCGTGCCGGGAATCAGTGCTGCAGAAAATGTATTCCTCGGAGACAAGACGAAAGCCGGTGTGTTCTGTGATATCAAAGACAGAGAACAACGGGCAAAGAAAATATTTGAAGATCTGAGAGTGGACATTGATGTCAGCAGGCCGGTCAAGAATTTGTCACCGGCACATCAACAGTTAGTAGAGATTGCAAAGGCTGTGAGTCGAAATGTAAAGGTATTGATCATGGATGAGCCGACAGCACCTCTGACCGTCAGCGAGGTGGAGACATTGTTTCGGATTGTCAGGGAGTTAAAGGCAAAGGGCGTTACGATCATCTTTATCTCACACCGTTTGGAGGAGTTGTTCGAACTGGCAGACAGAGTGACAGTCATGCGGGATGGATGTTATGTTGGAACAGAGAATATAGAGGATATTGACCGTCAGAAGCTGATTGCAATGATGGCAGGCCGGGAATTGAAAGAATCTTATCCGGTGCGAAGCAATGCAGTCGGAGAAGAGGCACTTCGTGTAGAACATGTAACGGGAAACGGGGATCACGACATTTCCTTTACACTGCACAGAGGTGAGGTGTTAGGCTTTGCAGGACTGGTAGGTGCCGGAAGAACAGAATTGATGCGTGTCATCTATGGTGCAGATCCGATTGAGAGTGGCAAGATATATGTCAATGGCAAAGAGGTGCATATTCACTCCTGCGAGGATGCGATCAGGCTTGGAATCGGATATATTCCGGAAGACCGGAAGGCACATGGTGCATTTTTACGGATGAGTATTAAGTGGAATATTGTAATCAACAATATCAAGGGGATTTCCAATGGTCCTTTTGTGGATACCGCACAGGAAGAGCGGGTAGCGAAGGACTATGAGGATAAATTTCAGATCAAGACACCATCTCTTGATCAGCGGGTCGAGAATCTGTCAGGTGGTAATCAACAGAAAGTTGTTATTGCCAAGACATTGGCGGCCAACAGTGAGATCATCATTTTTGATGAACCGACACGCGGTATTGATGTTGGAGCAAAGCAGGAGATCTATAAGCTGATGAATCAGTTGGCAGCAGAGGGAAAGGCCATTATCATGGTTTCATCTGATATGCCGGAACTTTTAGGAATGTCCGACCGGATCATTACCATTTACGAGGGTAAGAAGACCGGGGAACTGGAAAAATCAGAATTTGATCAGAATTATATTCTGGATCTTGCGTCAGGAGGAGAGCAGCATGGAAAATAAAGGAAATCGTTTTATTACATTCTATAAAAAATACGGAATTTATGTGTTCCTGATTGCGGTCATTGCTATTTTTTCCGCAATCGCACCGAATTTCTTATCAGTGACAAATTTGATCAACATTTTGCGTCAGGTATCGATCTTCGGTATCGTAGTAATTGGTGTTACGATGGTTATGATCGGCGGAGGCATGGATCTTTCTGTCGGTGGTAACATGGCAGTTGTAGGTATGGTAATGGGATATTGTATGGTCAACAAGGGAATGCCGATCTGGTTGGCGATCATCATTGGGATTCTGTTAGGTGTTGCCATTGGTGCGATCAATGGTATTGTAGCGATCAAGCTGCATATCGCACCGATCATTGTAACATTATCCACAATGCTTGTATTACAGGGTGTTGCATATCTGATCACAGGTGGTTATCCGATCACCGGTATGCCAAAGGCATTTTTAACAATTGGACAGGGATACTTAGGACCTGTTCCGATCCCGGTCATCATTTTCCTGATCTTTATCGTGTTTGGATGGGTTGTGATGAACAAGACATATCTTGGTAGAAATATTTACGCATTAGGTGGTAATCAGGAAGCAGCCAGACTGGCAGGTATCAATGTCAATAAGCTGACAGTATTGGTATATTCATTTGCCGGATTTGCAGCAAGTATCGCAGCTATGATCATGGTAGCAAGAACAAATGCATCTCAGCCTGGAGCCGGAAGTTCATATGCATTCGACTGTATGACGGCTGCCTGCTTAGGTGGTGTCAGCATCGCCGGTGGTGAAGGTAAGATCAGTGGAACAGTCGTTGGTGTATTGATCCTGGGTATCCTGGATAACGGTCTTGTCCTCATGGGTGTAAATTCCAACTTCCAGAGTGTGATCAAGGGTCTGATCCTGTTGCTTGCAGTAGCGATCGACTGTTATCAGGGAAGCCAGAAGAGAAAGAAGGCATAATATGGTTATTACAAAACTTCCTTACTATGAATTTGCAGAGGGTATTTATGAAATAGACGAGTTTGACTGTGTCAGCGTATTTGTGATTGTCGGTTCCCAGAGAGCACTTGTGATTGACTGTGGAACCGGGATTGGGGATCTTCGCTGGGTCATTGAACATAAGATCACTGACAAACCATATGATGTTGTGGCATCCCATAATCATGGCGACCATATCGGCGGTGCAGGCTTCTTTGACGAGATCTGGATGCATCCGGCAGATATGGATTGGAATCAGGGAAATACCGCTCCGACAGTAGCGTTCAGAAAAGAGTATGCACAGATTATCTCAGGCAGGGCATTAAAGCATTATGATTATGATCTTGACAGGGATATCAGAGAATGGCCAAAGGAGCCGGTATGGAAGCCTTTGGCAGATGGCCAGACATTTGATCTGGGCAATCGGACAGTGACAGCCTATCATTGTCCGGGACATACAGCAGGTGAGATGGTATTTATGGATGATCTTACGAAGACACTGCTGTTAGGTGACGCTTGTAACTGTAATTATTACCTTGCTCCCCCAGATCCTATACATGCAAGGGAACAGATTGCAGCTGCAAAGTCCGGACTAGAGAGACTCCGGGACATGAAGGATCAGTACAACCTGATGTATAATTCACATCATGATTTTCGTGGATTTGGAAATTCTCTCTATCCGGACATTATAGAAGATGCCATTGGTGCATTTGACAGCATCCTGAATGGTACAGCGAATTATATCACTGTGACAGATCCACTGAATCCGGGTCATGACAAGATATATGTGGAATATGGAAGATTCCGCGTCGCATATCAGGATGATGGTATTGAAAACGTTTAAATCCTATCCTTTTTTCCTTATACGATCCCCACAGATTATATATCTGTGGGGATTTTTTACAGTATCTCTCGTGGTGCCTATGGCTCTTCCCAGAAGAGTTCGTCCAAAGTTTTGTTAAGGGTGATGCAGATCGCACGACACAGGTTGATCGTGGGATTGTAGTCGCCCTTTTCGATTGCGTTGATCGTCTGGCGGGATACGCCGACTGCAGTGGCAAGATCCTGTTGGGACATGTCGAGTGCTGCACGGGCAGATTTCATTTTGAGGTTCTTCATATGTCATCCTCACCTTCGTCATGAAATTTATCGTAGATTATTTTTGTGTCTAACAGGATCAGGATCATGGTGAGCAGGAATAGTGCCATGATATTCACGCATTGTATGCCGAGTCTGCCATCTTCAATCAGCGATACATGAGATCGGAGCATTCCAAAGTCACCGATCAGATTTGCCACTATGATAATGCCAAACAAAAGATTGACCGAGCGTGCATTTTCATAGAGCGTCATGTAGGCATCATTTACAATGCAGATAGTTATAAATACCAGAAGGGATAGGGTGACTCCACCCCAGAGACCGGCAAAGGACATCAGCAGATGAATTCCAAACATGTCAGACAAAACACCGGCCATCGCAGCATAGAGGATCATTGTGAAGAATCCGGCCTTGTAGGCGCGGCCTCTTGCCAGCAGCTGGCGTTCGTCATATTTGGGACCTGTATAGTTGGTTTGCTGACCTGATTTTTTGCGTACAATCCGGCTGACAATGTAAGTGATAATAAATACAAATATAAATCCGGTGATAATACCCAGTGTAAATGCAAGTGGTTTTTCCATGCTGTTTCTTCCTTTCTCTGTAAGCTAATGATTCTTCAGATTTCTGATAGCAGTACTGAGTTTGATCGGATTGCCATAGCGCAGTGTGCCCATGCGGTAGATCTTTGCTGCAATCCAGCCCACAAAGAAGATGGATATATATAAAATAACCGCAGATAAGATAATCTCCCATAAGGAAACCGACCCCATTCCAATCCGCACGAACATGGCCGAGTACGATGAAAATGGCAGATAAGAGCAAACCTTGATGATGAATCCGTCAGGCTTCTGCAGCTGGAACAGCACAAGAAAATATACGATCATGATCATTGTCTGGATAGTGCCGGCAGATTTGTTGATGTCTTCTGTCTTGGACACAAGTGCTCCCATGGCACCATATAAAAATGCGTAGAACAGGAATCCACCGATGCCGAATACGGAAAATCCAATTAATACCTCTCCTGGAATATCGAATACCATATCGAGCATGCTGCCCCAGTAGGCGTGATTGATGCTGTAGCCGCAAAGAACAGCTGCGATGACCATACCTGCCTGCAGGATGGCTGCTGTAGCCCCTGCAAATACCTTGCCGAACAGAAGATATTTTGCATCTATAGAGGTTACAAGTACCTCGATCGAACGGTTACTCTTTTCGGAGGTAACGGATGTGGCGATCATGACACCATACAGGATGATCAGCATAAAGATCACAATGACCAAGGCATAGCAGTACCAGTAGTTATCCGCCGCATCTTTACCGAGGATCTTCTCGTTACAGGTGACAGCGGCATTATAAGTTTCCATAAAGGACATATAGTCAATTCCGTTCTCCTTGCAAAATCGTTGCTGATGGAGTGTGGTCAGAACCGATTCAAAGGCAGCCTGATTTTCATCAAACAATTCTCTGTTTAATACATAATAATCGTAGTGCAGATCATCCGTTACGACAAACCCCGCAGAGAATTCACCATTTTCAATGGCTTTTTTTAATTTGGATTCGTTCTTGACAGGGATGAATTCCGCATCGTGAAATGCGTCCGATAAGATAGAGGTGTCGGTGAAGATTCCGCTCGGATCCATAAGACCGAACTTTGTCAGACCTTCTTGTGCATCGGAATCGTCATATTCATCAGAGCCGTCGGTTTCTTCTGTGGATTCGATCACCGATCCGGGCCCTTCGGTTCCGAGTATATCCGACATATCAAAGACTCTCGGCAGGAACATGCCGGCAAATAAAAGAACCGTCAACAGGATCGTTGTGATCGTAAAGGACTTGTTCTTCAGGTAACTCTTCAATTCATATTCATAAACTGTCCATAATCGTTTCATGCTTCTTCACCTACCCTTGCTACAAAAATATCATTCAGAGATGGCTTGTATGTCTCAAAATGTTCAATCTCTATGGTTTCCAGTGCAGAAAGTGCTTGTAATAGCTGATGTCTGCTCACACCATCACGAAGGCGAATGATCAGTTCCTCTCTGGTGCGTCCGGTTATGGATACAAGATCGTTCAGACGATCAGAAATAATCGGTTCTAAAGCATCCCGGCTCATATCAACAGCACTGATCACGAGCTGGTGTTTTCCAAATTCCCGCTTGATCTCTGAGAGTACGCCGGATAGTGCGATCTCACCGTGATTGATGATCACGATATCCTCACAGAATTCTTCAACATAGCTCATCTGGTGACTGGAAAAGATCACAATCTTTCCATCGGCGATCAGCTCCCCTACGACATCCTTTAAGATCTGTGAATTGACCGGGTCAAGACCGCTGAATGGCTCATCTAGTATGATGATATCAGGGTCGCATACCAGAGTGGATGCTAATTGAACCTTTTGCTGATTTCCCTTTGAAAGTGTCTCTAACAGCTTTGCTTCATATTCAGATACTTCCAGCCGCTTCAACCATTTTCTGGCATTTTCTGTAGCACGCTTTTTATCGAATCCCCGTAGTCTGGCTAAATATACCATCTGTTCTAAAACTGCCCGTTTCGGGTATAAACCACGCTCTTCCGGCAGATATCCGATCTGCACCTTCTGCCGGTTAAACGGCTGTCCATCTAACAGTATCTCGCCGCTATTGGCGTGAAATACATCCATTAGGATACGGATCGTAGTTGTTTTGCCGGCACCGTTGCGTCCAAGAAGACCGAGTGCCTTCCCACTTTCGGCGGAAAACGAGATGCCCATCAGGATCTCCTTGCCGCCGAAGCTTTTCGTAATGTTTTTGACCTCAAGTTTCATGCACTGAAACCTCCCCTCAATATGATCTGTGAATCGGCTATAGGCACAGTATAAATTCCATATTACAAAATGTCAAGTATATTTTACAAAATGCAATTATGATTGATTTTCCCTTAAGGATATTTGTGAATATCATTTTCAGATAAATTTAAAATTTGGGGTTGACGGACAAGGATGATCTATAGTATATTTCTTTTAGACAGATTGTTACTTTTTTTAAGGCAAGACTGGATTATACTTAGATTTATTAGATTGGTTAATAAGCAGGTATGATGCCAGTTATTTTTTTATCCGAAATGCAGGGGCATCGGGACGCACATACAGATATTGTGGGGGTATGCAGGTACAATGAAGGTTATCAAGGTGATCAATAATAATGTTATCAGCTCCGTGGATGAGAAGGGCAGTGAGATTGTCGTTATGGGCAAGGGGATCGGCTTTCAGAAAAAGAGCGGGGATCAGATAGATGATACCAAGGTAGAGAAAGTATTCCACCTGCCTTCGGAGAATATGTCACAGTTTGGATCTTTAGTGGCGGATATGCCATATGAGCATGTGGAGGTTGCCAGAGAGATCATTCAGTATGCAAGGAAGACCTTGAACCGGCATTTGAACAAGAATATATATATTTCATTGACAGACCATTTGAATTTTGCGGTTGAGCGCCAGAAACAGAATATTTCATTTCGGAATGCCTTGTTATGGGAGATCAAGAAGTTCTATCATGAGGAATATGAAGTAGGCATCAAGGCAATCGAGATGGTGAAAGAAAAGCTTGGCGTGGAGCTGGCAGAGGATGAGGCGGGCTTCATGGCGTTGCATATTGTGAATGCCGAGATGGATGGATATCTTCAGAACACATTGAATGCGACAACTATGATCAAGGATATCCTGAATATTGTACAGTTCAGTTTTGGGATTGCTCTTGATGAGTCTACACTTGCTTATGAGAGATTTATGACACACTTGAAGTTTTTCGTGCTGCGTGCTGTACAGGGGCAGTGTTATGAAGAAGATGATGCAGCATTCAATAAGAGTATCCGGGAATCATACCCGGAAGCCTACAAATGTGCCGTTAAGATCAAGGAATACATGGACAAGAAGATGAAACATGAGGTGACAGAGGAAGAATTGACCTACCTTACGGTACACATCAGGAGAATAACAAAATAATATATGCATATCGACGAATTGGGATTGTTACGATGTCTAAGCTGCAGGCGGCAAAACCCGGACAGATATGGAGCAGGATTGATTTAAGATGCCTGCTTTATATCTGTTCGGGTTTTTATATATTACGAAGCAAATTCCATATACAGATGCACTTCCTGGACGATTGCATTTGCTATATATAAATAGGCAATCGTAATTGAGAGTTTCGCAATTACCTAAATATGTATAAAGAGATGGAGGAGACAATATGTCAAACAAATGCGATGCATTAAGCGATATCATTATTGAGAATGTTGGTGGAAAAGAGAATATTAAGAGTCTTACGCATTGTGTGACAAGACTTCGTTTTGTGCTCAAGGATGAATCCAAAGCGAATACGGAAGTGCTGCAGTCTACAGAGGGAATTGTCGGTATCGTACAGGCAATCGGACAATATCAGATCGCGATCGGAAGTGATGTGCAGGAAGTATATGCTGCGGTTTGTGAGAATGCCGGGATTGAAAACGGCGGTGTATTTCAGAATCTGTTTAAGCATAAGTAGACGGTATAGCAGTATGGCTTGTGAGAATACTAACGAAAGACAGATGATATTACGAAGGAGGGATAGTTGTGAATCGGAAAATAATATTTCTGGATATTGATGGCACGCTGGTGAATATAAAGGGTGTCATTCCGGAGTCGACAAGAAAGGCACTTCATATGGCAAAGGAGAATGGACATTTGTTGTTTATTTGTTCAGGAAGAAGCAGATATCAGATTCATCCTGAACTGCTTGCACTTGGTTTTGATGGCATTGTGGCGGCGGCGGGAAGTCATGTGATCTATCGGGATCAGACACTCTTTCATCAGTTTATTGAGAAAGATGAGCGTATCCGACTGATGCAGTATTTAGATGAGAATAAATTCGTCTATATTATTCAGACAGATACCCATCCAATCTTAAATGCACGGTGTTATCAGTGCTTTACAGAACGATTTGAAAGGCTTGGCATGACAGGACGGCAGATCGATCTGATCATGAAGGGTGTCGAGATCAGAGAAGATACATGGAATCATGAGCGTGAGGAGAAGGTGGTGTATAATGCAGCCAATCTGAAGCTTGCGCAGGTTATGACAGATCTGGCGCCGTATTTTTCAGTGACAGGTTCGAGTCTTGGAGATGAAGAAGAGGGAGGTGAGATTGGTCTTGCGTCCGTGAACAAGGCAACCGGTATGCAGGTGTGTTTTGACCATCTGGGGATAGACCGGACAGACAGTATTGCATTTGGCGATGGTCCTAACGATATGGAAATGATCCAATATGCGGGTATCGGCGTTGCGATGGGAAATGCCAATGATCGGCTGAAAGACATGGCGGATGATGTGACAGCATCCATTGATGAGGATGGAATTTATCGTGCGTTTGAGAAATTGCAATTGATATAGTCAGAAACAATCAGCAAAATGCAATAATGGTCATAAACAATCAAAAAACAGCAAAAAGTGATTGACAATGACTGATTATGGTGTTAATATCAGTGTAGATGAACGAAAATGACTGAATAAGAACAGATTTGGTTGAGATAGTGAGGTGCGCAGATGTTGACAGAAGAACGGCAGGGTCTGATTTTGGATGAGCTTCGGACGAAGAGTGTAGTGAGCGTAACAGAGCTGGTAGACAAGCTTGGTGCGTCGGAATCTACGATCCGGCGTGACCTGAATGCATTAGATGACTTGGGAAAACTTCGAAAGATTCATGGTGGTGCGAGTGCGATTACACATGAATATATTGCAAGGGAAGCATCGGTAGCAGATAAGGCGAAGATGAATGTTGAGGCGAAGCAGGTGATCGGCAGATATGCGGCAGGCATGATACAGGATGATGATTTCGTATTTATAGATGCAGGAACCACCACAGAATGGTTGATCGAATATATCGGTGATTCACAGGCGACATTTGTTACGAATGGTATTGAACACGCGAAGAAGCTGACACTTAAGAATCTGAGAACCTATATGATAGGCGGCATGCTCAAGCCGGTCACAGAGGCTGTGGTCGGAGCTGAGGCAGTGAATAGCATGAAGAAGTATAATTTTACAAAATGTTTTCTGGGGACGAACGGCATTCATCTGGATTTCGGGTTTACGACAGCAGATGTCGATGAATCTATGGTGAAGATGGAAGCGGTCAACCGATCGTTTGCCCGGATCATTTTAGCCGACAGCAGCAAGTTTGATAGGGTTTCCCCTGTCACATTTGCAGGAATTGAAAAAGCATGTGTAATTACAGATCGTCTTGTGAATGATAAATATATAGATTCTACGATTATTAAGGAGGTGCTTACATTATGATATACACAGTTACGTTTAATCCGGCTCTTGATTATGTCGTAAGGCTTGACCAGCTTACATTGGGTATGGTGAATCGTAGCAATGCGGAAGCAGTCTATTATGGTGGCAAGGGCATCAATGTATCGATCGTCCTGCGAAATATTGGAGTGGATTCGGCAGCACTTGGTTTTGTTGCCGGATTTACGGGTAAAGAGATCGAGAATGGCGTTAAGGCGCTTGGTGTGAAGACAGATTTTATCAGACTTGCCAAGGGACTTAGCAGAATCAATGTCAAGATTAAGGCCGAGCAGGAGACCGAGATCAATGGACAGGGACCGGATATCGGAGATCAGGAGCTGGCAGAACTATTTGAGAAGCTGGATCATCTGGATGCGGGTGATTGCCTGATACTGGCAGGTGCAATTCCGGCATCACTTCCGAATAACATTTATGAACAGATTATGGAGCGATTGTCATACAAGAAGATTGATATTGTTGTGGATGCAACCAGAGATCTGTTGATGAATGTGTTGAAGTATCATCCATTCCTGATCAAGCCGAACAATCACGAACTAGGTGAGATTTTTGGAGTGATACTGCGGACACGGGATGACATCGTATTACATGCGAAGAAGCTGCAGGAGCAGGGTGCGAGAAATGTACTCGTGTCGATGGCAGGAGACGGTGCGATCCTGGTAACAGAGACCGGTGAGGTATTCCAGATCGGTGTGCCGAAGGGTACGGTTGTGAATTCTGTAGGGGCAGGAGATTCGATGGTTGCCGGATTTACGGCAAGCTATTTCAAGGACCATGATTATTATGAAGCGTTGAAGTTTGGTACGGCAACAGGAAGTGCGACAGCATTTTCAGAAGGTCTTGCCACAATGGAGATGGTAGAGAGACTATATCAAACATTGTAAGGAGTGGGGCGTATGAGAATTACAGAGTTATTATCAAAAGACAGTATAGCATTGGGTGTGAAGCTAGATTCCAAGGATGCAGCGATTGATTATCTGGTAGGGCTACATGACAAGGCGGGCAATATTACAGACAAAACAGTGTTTCGAGAGGGCATTGTAGCCCGCGAGGAGAGCGGTTCCACTGCGATCGGCGAAGGAATTGCCATTCCGCATGCCAAGAACAAGGCTGTAAAGAAGCCGGGACTGGCTGCCATGACAGTTCCGGAGGGTGTGGATTATGACGCACTGGATGGACAGCCATCGAATCTGTTTTTTATGATCGCAGCACCGGAAGCTGGCGCAGATGTACATTTGGAGGTCCTCTCAAGACTGAGCATGCTGCTGATGGACGAGAACTTCAGGGCTGCACTGTTGGCAGCCAAGGACATAGATGCATTCCTTGCAGTATGTGATCAGTATGAGAGCGAGAAGTTTCCGGAGGAGACAAAGGAAGAAACAGGAAAACAAGAGAAGAAGGGATATCGTGTACTGGCAGTGACAGCATGTCCGACAGGGATTGCTCACACATACATGGCAGCAGAGGCACTGGAGAAGGAAGGTGAGAAGCTCGGCATTGCTGTGAAGGCAGAGACCAATGGTTCCGGCGGCGCGAAGAATGTGCTGACGGCAGAGGAGATTGCAGAATGTGATGGCATTATTGTAGCGGCAGATAAGACGGTAGAGACGGCGAGATTTGACGGCAAGCCGGTATTATTTGTGAAGGTTGCCGATGGCATTCACAAGCCTGCAGAGCTGATCCGGAAGATTGAGAGCGGCGAAGTGCCGGTGCATCATGAGAAGGGTGAGAAGCAGGCGGCTTCTTCCGGAGCCAATGGCAGCATCGGCAGTCAGATCTACAAGCATCTGATGAATGGTGTCTCGCATATGTTACCATTTGTCATTGGCGGTGGTATCTTAGTGGCACTGGCATTCCTGATCGATTCCATCTGTGGTTATGGTACAACAGGCGGAGGTGATTTCGGTACCTGTACACCTCTCTCAGCATTTTTCAAGTATGCAGGGGGACTGGCAATGAGCCTTATGGTTCCGGTGCTTGCCGGATTCATAGCTGAGTCGATCGCAGACAGACCCGGACTGGCGGTCGGATTCCTTGGTGGATTGCTTGCTTCTTCCGGAAATGCATTGATGACGGGTTATGTATGGGCGAATGATAATCTGACAGGATTTCAGAGTTTCGTTGCGAAATTTGGATTTGTAGCAGACAATGGTGGAAATACCGTATCAGGATTCCTTGGCGGTATTGTAGCCGGATTCCTTGCCGGTTATCTGGTATTGTGGCTGAGGAAGCTGTGTGATAAGTTCCCACAGTCTCTGGAAGGGATCAAGCCAACCCTGATCTATCCGGTAGTAGGTATGTTCCTGGTAGCAGTGCTTATGATCTTTATTTTCAATCCGGTGATCGGCGTTGTGAACACAGCATTGAGCGACATGCTTTCTGCATTGGCATCGAAGAATCTGCTGATCCCGCTTGGATTGATCCTTGGTGGAATGATGGCGATTGATATGGGCGGCCCGATCAACAAGGCAGCGTATGTATATGGCACAATGGTATTGGGAACAGCCAATGAGCTGATCAATGGCGGTGCGGCCCTGACAGACCCGGCAGTGCAGGCATGTTATATTTCAATGGCTGCAGTTATGGTCGGCGGTATGGTGCCGCCACTGGGTATTGCATTAGCATGTATCTTCTTCCCAAAGAAGTTTACAAAAGCAGAAAGAAATTCAACCGTATCCAATATTGTAATGGGCTGTGGGTTCATTACAGAGGGTGCGATCCCATTTGCGGCAGCAGACCCGGTACATGTGATTCCGTGTACCTTTGTCGGAGCAGCGGTGGCAGGTGCTTTGTCAGCAGCATTTCACTGTACGCTGATGGCACCACATGGTGGATTGTTCGTAGTTGCTACGGTAGGACATCCACTGATGTATATTGTATCATGGCTGATCGGTTCGGTGATTACCTGCGTGATGTTAGGTATCATAAAGAAGCCGGCAGCAGAATAAATCAAAAAAATATTTAAATTTTAATTATGAAAAGGAGACGATGATTATGGTATCAAAGAATGTAACAATTAAGAATGAGCAGGGATTACACATGAGACCGGCAGGTGTATTTGCCAAGGAGATGACAAAGTTTAAGTCAGAGGTCACATTGGATTACAACGGCAAGAAGATCAATGCAAAGAGCGTCATGCTGATCATTGCAGCCTGCATCAAGTGTGGTGCTGAGCTGACAGTGGAGTGTAGCGGCGAGGATGAGAATGAGGCACTTGCAAAGGCGGTAGAACTGATTGAGTCAGGTCTTGGCGAGTAAGGCATAAGAGTAAAGGAGAAGAGCTATGTTGAAGGGTATAGGAGGTTCGGCGGGCTATGGTGTCGGAAAGGTTGTGGTGATTTCCGACGCCAAGCCGGAATACGAGACACATACAATTACAGATACAGAGGCTGAAGTAAAGCGTTATGAGGAAGCCGTAGAAGCTTTTGTAACGAAGACGCAGCTGATGGCAGACGCAATGCGGGATCGCGTTGGTGCACAGAATGCTGAAATATTGGAAGGACACATTCTCCTTCTGCAGGATCCCGGCATGGAAGAGATTGTCAGAAATGGCATTGCAGACGGGACATGTGCAGAGGCAGCATTTGAGGCAGCGTGTGATATGTTTATCCAGATGTTTGAGATGACAGAGGATGAACTGATCAAGCAGCGGATCACCGATATTGGTGATATCAGAGTCCGACTGTTAAAGATTCTGACCGGCACACCGGATATCAATATTTCTGAGGTGCCGGCAGGTACCATTCTGGTGGCAAAGGATCTGACACCGTCTATGACGGCAGGGATTGTCAAGGAGAATGTTGAGGGTATTATTACAGAAGTAGGAGGTAAGACTTCACATTCAGCGATTCTTGCGAGAGCATTGGAGATTCCGGCGGTATTAAGTGTTGCTGATATCGTATCGAAGGTCGCAGATGGCATAGAGGCAGCAGTGGATGGTGTGAACGGTACCTGTATTCTGGAGCCATCAGCAGATGAAAAGAAGGATATTCTTGCAAAGAAGGATGATTACTTAAAGCAGAAGGAAATGCTGGAGATCTACAGAGGAAAGGATACTGTGACGGCAGATGGTACCAAGGTACATTTATTTGGCAACATTGGTAATCCGGAGGATGCAAAGCAGGTAACGGCATGTGACGGTGAGGGTGTTGGCTTATTCAGAACAGAATTCCTGTTTATGGGGGCTACAGAGCTTCCGTCAGAGCAGGAACAGTTTGAGGCATATAAGGCAGCAGCAGAGGCGCTTGACGGCAGACCGGTTATTATCAGGACGCTGGATGTTGGCGGCGACAAGGATATTCCATATCTCGGATTGGAGAAGGAGGATAATCCTTTCCTTGGCTTCAGAGCCGTCAGATACTGTCTGCAGAACGCAGATTCCTATAAGGTACAGCTTCGTGCACTGCTTCGTGCAAGTGCGTTTGGTGATATTAAGATCATGGTGCCACTGGTAACCTGTGTGGACGAGATCCGTAGTGTAAAGACACTGGTAAAGGAGCTGATGAAAGAGCTGGATGCGGAGGGCATCGCATACAACAAGGATATTGAAGTTGGTGTGATGATCGAGACACCGGCGGCCAGCCTGATCGCAGATCTTCTGGCAAAGGAAGCGGATTTCTTCAGTATCGGTACAAACGATCTGACGCAGTATACAATGGCTGTGGACAGAGGCAATGCCAAGGTTTCTTACCTCTATTCTGCTTACAATCCTGCAGTGTTACGGTCCATGAAGAATATCATTGAGACGGCAAATGCAGCAGGCATTATGGTAGGTATGTGTGGAGAGGCAGCGGCAGATCCGCTTTTGATTCCACTTCTGATCTCTTTTGGATTGGCAGAGTATTCTGTCAGTGCCACATCTATTCTGGCAACCAGAGCAACGATTGCGGCATGGACAAAGGAAGAGGCAGATGCCCTTGCCAAGCAGGCACTTAGTCTGGCAACAGAGGAAGAGGTTGCCCGGCTGTTAAAGCAGGCTGCAAAGTAAAGGGTAAACAGGTTACAAAAACATTACAAAAGAAAATGTGAAATGAATCCGAACGGACAGCCGGTTGAAAAATTGGTTGTCCGTTTTACAATGTCAGATTTTGTAATAACCAACAGATTCGGTGGACGCATTGTGTAAGCAGATAAATGGTTGATTGATGTTCGAAAATGTGCTTGCAGTGTATGAAATGATAAAGTATAGTAGAAAGTTGTCGATATAGTATAAAAGTGTGTAGTTTGGAAAGGAGACGCATTTATGAAGAAGTTTATCGAGGAGTTTAAGGCATTTGCTCTGAAGGGAAATGTCATGGATCTGGCGATCGGTGTCATCATTGGTGGAGCATTCTCTAATATCGTAACTTCCCTGACAGACAATTTTATCAATCCGATTCTGCAGTTTATTACGGCGGGCGCACGGTATTCATGGTCAGAGGTAGGCAGCTTTGCATCCAATTTTCTGAGTGCAGTTGTGAATTTCCTGATCATGGCATTTATTCTTTTTTGCATGATGAAGGCGATCAACCGTGCCATGTCGATCGGAAAGAAGCCGGATGTGCCAACAACAAAGAAATGTCCATATTGTTTAAGTGAGATTCCAATCGGTGCAACCAAGTGTGCACATTGTGCATCTGAGCTTCCGGCAGAGAAGCAGTAGGACGGGATATAGGAAATGTTGGAAGCATGGCAGGAAGGAGACAGAGATGAAGCAGCAGGTTTACAATCCATTTTTACCATTACACGAATATATTCCGGATGGCGAACCACATGTGTTTGGGGACAGGGTATATCATTTCGGTTCTCATGATAAGGAGGGTGGTCACACCTTCTGCATGCTGGATTATGTGACATACTCAGCTCCGGTCGATGATCTGACCGACTGGCGTTATGAGGGTGTGATCTATCGGGCATCGCAGGATCCGGCATATCCAAAGCGTTCTTATATGTATGCTCCGGATGTGGTACAGGGAAATGATGGCAGATATTATCTGTATTATTGCATGGGTGGAGAGTATGGTCAGGGTGGCTATCAGGGCCCGGTCAGTGTTGCCGTCAGTGATTCGCCGGCGGGGCCATATGCATATCTTGGACATGTCAGCAATCCGGATGGCACACCAATGATGAAGTATATCTGTTTTGATCCTGCAGTCATCAATGATGACGGTGTGATCCGGTTGTATTATGGGACGCAGTATGCCTATGAGGAGGAGCCGGATTTTCTGGAGAATGGAAGGCTTCAGGAGGAGATCGAGATGTTCGGCAGAAGCCGGGAGGAGATCCTTGGCTACCCGGACAGCATTATGGGACCATGTACGGTCACATTGGGTGCAGATATGCTCACGATCGTGGATGAGCCAAGGCATATCATACCGTATCGTGTAAAGGGAACCTCCTTTGAGAGACATCCGTTTTTTGAGGGTGCTTCCATGCGAAAGGTTGGCGGTAAGTATTATTTCATTTATTCATCATGGCAGAATCATGAGCTGTGTTATGCTGTCAGCGATTATCCGGACCATGGATTTATATTTGGTGGTACGATCGTATCCAATGGAGATATCGGCTATCAAGGCAGACCAGAGTCTGAGAGGCTCAATATGACAGGTACAACCCATGGCAGCATTGTTTGTATCAATGGACAATGGTATGTATTCTATCATAGACTGACACATAAATCCGATTATAGTCGTCAGGCATGTGCAGAGAAGATCCGGATTGCGGAGGATGGCAGTATTGCACAGGTTGAGGTCACGAGCTGTGGTCTGAATCCCGGTCCATTAAAAGCACGGGGCAGTTATCCGGCTGTGATCGCCTGTAATCTGACAAATGGTAATATGCCGCACGGTTCCAACAGCATATACAGTGCATCATTTCCAAATGTAACGAATCTCGGAGAGGACCGCTTTATTGGGGAGATCGGAGATGGTACCTTGATCGGGTATAAGTATTTTGCCTGTCAGCAGGTGCGGCAGATTTCCGTAATCATGCGGGTAGAAAATGATAGGAATCGAGTTGTCTATGCCGGTCCATTAAGAATGGATGAACGCAGTCTGGCCGAGGAAAATGCAATCCATGAGAAGACACAGTATGCTTCGGATGAGAGTGCAGAGCCTTGGTTAGAGATCCGGTTGTCTGAGCAGGGACCGGAACTTGCAAGAATTGCACTGGGTGATAATGCAGACTGGACAGAGTATACAGTATCGGTAGAGATTCCGGATGGGGTTCATCCGATTTATTTTGTATATCATGGATATAAGAAGTACCAAATGAAAGAACTCCGCTTTTAAAAAGCGGAGTTCTTTTATAATATCGCATCACGATAATAATTGCATTCGTTGGTGCATCAGATATTTAAATTGATCCTTGAAGTCATTTGTTACATAGGATTCGTCAATTAATTTCTCATAGGCTGTCTGTTTTTTTAACACGCTTTCCATTATCTGGATGGCTGCCTTTTTTTGCAACCCCATGTTTTCTGCAAGTGCAAGAAAATCATTTCTTCGCAGATTACGTTTTTTACCGTTTAATGTCAATGCACTAAATTCTTTGTCTGCCGGCATAATAACATTTACAGGTAGAAGGTCATATGCAGGAGACAGTACATAATTTCTGCTTTTGCGTTCTGTTTCAATGAGAGAAAAGTTCTTCAGATGCATATCGGAATTGCCTGTTACATTGCAGAAAACCAGACGCAGAAATAATTCACTTAGATCCAAACCGCTTCTGCCGGAATATTTTTTTATGATTTTTCCGCATTCTTCATAGGATCCCTTGTATTTATCCGAAGTGCTTCTGCCGGATAACTGACAAAAGTCTTCCATGGCAAGCTTCGCATGTGCAAAACGGTCTATCCGTTTGGTTATATATGCAAATTTACCATCACATTCCATCATGGCAAATGGCACAACAAAGATACCTGTAGCTCTTGCCATTGTCATTGTCAAATGTTCAGCTTCCGGCAATTGTGTATAATCGGGAGATTGTGGCTTCAATATGAAGCCGGTAGGATAATCTACCAATGTAAAACGGGCACCTTTCGCATCCTGATTGAGATGTAATGAAAGTTTTTTCTGGACACCGGGTACGGTCAATCCCTGATTTACAGTTCTGTCTGCCAGATCATGCAGAAGCTTCTGATCCAGTGACAGGGAAGGAATATCGTTTGTGCCAAAAAATGTTCTGATGCATTTTTGATGCCATCCATCGTGTATTTCAGAATCCGTTTTCAAGGGTTTGTTACAACATAAACATTTCATAATACATTCTCCGTGTTGATTGTTCCAGATTCAATGTGCACATCTCCAATGCAATCTTTGCAGGAGACAAGCAATAGACCGAATCTGTCATTGCCGTCCAGCTTCCAGTTGTGTTCTACCAGCTCTAACAGCCATCCTTCCGGGATTAAACCATCAAAAAAGGCAAAGAGGTGCTTTGATCGATATGTCTCCGGTTGCAGTGGAAGCGTGAGACTGACAGCCAGGGCATTTTCTTTGGAAAGGTAATTGGAGTTGTATTGAAATTCATAGCATTCATCTGTTTCCCGGATCTGACCGGCATATAGGTCCTGAACATATACATTTCCTGTTCTCAAAATATTACTCATCGTTGTTCTCTAACCTCCCGGGTACAGCAACCATGCCAAACATAGAAAGTGCCTGATTCACCTTATCCATGCGAACAGTCTCCTTTCCCTGCTCTAGTTCTCGGACAAATCGCAGCCCCAATCCTGACCGTAATGCGAACTCCTCCTGTGTCAGACCCGCTTTTTTTCTTTCAGTTTTAATAAATTGTGCAATCTGATTCATAATAAAATAATACACCCTATAGGGTATAAATTCAAGAAAAAAATTAAAATTATACCCTGTAGGGTGTATTTTATGTATAATATATCATATTTATACCCTATAGGGTATAAATTTAATCGTTCGGAATATTATGAAAACGCCCTTCCAACTGTTCCGTCTTGACAATGTTAATAAAGGCATGCGGATCAATGGAACGGATGAGGGGGATCAGTTGCCGCTTGGCTTCGCTGTTGATGACGGAATAGATCAGCGTCTTGTCCTTTTCTTCATAACAGCCAATCCCGTGAAACAATGTAGCATCGTGATTCGTTGTCGCCCGGATCGTGCGGTAGATTTCGTCTGCCTGATCGGAAATAATGAACAGCGTCTCTTTTTTGTAACGCTTATAAAGAATCTGGATCACCTGCGTGCTGCAGTACTGATAGATAATCGAGTACAGTGCACACGGCCAGCCAAATAATGCCCCGGCAATCGTCAGGATGATAACATTGCCGATCAGGATATAATTCCATGCATCAATGCCCTTCATCTGTGACAGGAAAATGCTGATAAAATCGGTGCCGCCGGTGGTCGTGCCGACATTCAGGCACATACTGATCGCGACACCATTTAGGATGCCGCCGAAAATGCTGATCAGCAGAATATCATTTGTCAGCACCGATACAGGCAGAATATCGACAAAAATACTCGACAGAAAGATCGTCAAAATCGAATAGATCGTAAATTTCTTTCCGATATACCGGAATCCGATGTAGATCGGGATCACATTCAGTACAATATTAAATACGGAATAAGGGATATTGATATGCAGATATGTCGTGCCGATCTTCTGCAGCAATAGTGACACACCTGAGAATCCTCCGGGAAACAGTCCACCGGTCTTTGCAAAGCAGCAGAGATTCCAGGCATATAATATCGATGCCAGCACGACGACGACAAGCCGGAAAACCTGATAAAACTTCGGATGTTTCAATTCCAGTCCCAGAAACATATGCATACCCCCTTCGCAAATGTTTAACGCATAAGCATTGTATTATTTTCTCTTATTTATATTGTAGCGAAAAAGAGGGGCAAGTCAATATTGTAAATGTGAAAAAAATATGTAATATTATGAGACAAAATCGTAGATATAGGATGAAGGGAGGCGAGGATAGATGGAGGATCAATCGATCATAGAATTGTTCTTTGCACGATCGGAGCGTGCGATACGGGAACTGGATGTGCAGTACGGCAGGCTTTGCCGGAGGCTGGCAGCGAATATTCTGCAGAATGAACAGGATGTGGAGGAATGTGTAAATGATGCTTATCTGGCAGTGTGGAACAGGATTCCGCCGGAAAAGCCGGATCCGCTGGCATCGTATGTATGCCGGATTGTGAAGAATGTGTCCTGCAAACGGCAGGCGGTGTGTAAGGCAAAGAAGCGGGATACATCCTATGATATTGCACTGGCAGAGCTGGAGGAGTGCTTAGTGGGTGCGACAGGCGTGGAGGATGCTCTGCTGGCAAAGGAACTGTCTGCGCATATCAATTATTTTTTGGAGAAGCTTACGCAGGGGGATCGGATCTTATTTGTACGGCGGTATTGGTTTGGGGATTCGGTGAAGGACATTGCAGCGATGCAGCAGATGTCAGGAAATCATGTGACGGTCAGGTTGCACCGTATTAGGAAACGGTTGAAGAAATATCTGGAAATGGAGGGGCTGTTATGAATCGGAATATCACAGAGCAGATCGTATCGGGAATCAGAACAGAATATGTGGAGGAGGCAATCAGGAGTATGGATCGGGAGAATGGCAATCAGGAAAAAAAGAAAAACAGAATCAGAAGGCTGCGGACGATGGCAGCCTGTATCGCTCTCATTTGCGTTGTGGGCGCAGGGGTCATGCTCCTGCATGCACGACAGGGAGAAAATGCTGTCAGACAGCCCCTATCGGTATCGGCAGCAGAGCTAGGGGAGGCGGAAATGCCGTTTGGAGCAACGATGCCGTCTATCATTTATGCAAAGGGCAATCTGGTCATCATGTATGATTATATCGGGATCTGGACATACGATCTGCAGGCGCAGAAGCTGACCGGATTCTGCGACTTCAGGCCGATCAATATGACGCAGATACAGGGGGATCCGTGTGTGTTTGTAGAGGCAACGAAGGATGGCAGATATGTGATGTTCTATATGAATGATGATTCTGTGAAATATCTGTATGATGTAAAAAAAAATGAGTACAAAAAGGTAGATGCTTATCATGAAAAGATGTCGGAACTTTCCCAGCTTACAGATGTCACACAAGAGCATCGGCTGACAGATTACGCAGAAACTTATATGATGGACGATGGGCGGTATATCTCCTATGATCTGGATTTCTCCGAGAGCGGAGAGGTGCTCAAATATCGTGCATTGCAGCTTGTGGTGGAACAGGATGGCAAAACGATGCGGTATCCGGTCTTTCAATAAAAGAATTACTTTTGAAAGCTTTCAGTAGGTGTTGCCGGATAGAGTGAAGGGTCAAAATCATAATATTCCGGACGGCCGACAGAAGGACCATAGGCTGCTACTTCTGCATCTGTTTTCAGGAAACAGCGGAAGTGACCGCTGTTCGGGCTGGCATCAAAATGATACCAGCCATTCCTGATATATACCAGATTCCAGAAATGGGTATCGCCAATCCGTTTGATATCCATATTCTGAATACCGGCATGTGTAAGCAGTGCCTTGGAGGCGGCAAAATAGGTAAAGCAGTCGCCTTGTTTTTTTGTAAATCCCTGATATGCTCCCTGTACCCAGTCGGATTTGTCAGAATGTCCGATGTAGGTAATGGTGCGGTGAACATAGTTGTAGATGGCTTCTGCCTGTTCTACCTGGGTCATATCATTTGTCAGAATTCCGGACAGGATATCTTCACACAATTCATCTACTTCTTCGGTGTAGTCAGAAACTTCCACTACTGTGATAGTTATAGATTTCTTTGTTTCATTTCCGGATGGATCTGTGGCAATATAGATTGCCTCATATTCTCCCGGAGTATTGAGTTTCACTTTAGAGTTGTCAACAGAGATCGTGACTTCTCCATCAGAATTATCGGTTGCGGATACACCCTGCTTGTAGGCGAGAGTTTCTCCCACTGTGATCTGCCGGTCACGGACACCTTGAAGCACCGGTGGTGTTGTGTCTCTTTTGACCGTAAGCAGGGCATTGGCATCCGTTGTATTGCCGGAGGCATCTGTGCAGTGAATGGTGATTTCCTGTTCCCCTGCTGTTGTGCAGTCGGGTTCTGTTTCATATGCATATGTGACTGTAGAAGCATCCCTGCAATATGCAATAAAATCAGATACAGAAATAGAGTCATACGGCCAGATTGTATAATTTTTGGTAACGATCTGAGGGGGTGTGGTATCTGTGACATGGAGTGTAGATGTGAAATGGATACCATCACAGAGCAGTGTAATGTTGTAGTTCCCGACCTTTGCAGTATCAAGGACTTGGCTGTAATCGTCCAATGTAACATCAATTTCAGATGCACTGTCAGGATCGGACAGGAACAGAGAAGGCGTGAGATGTCTTGTCGTTTCCGATGCTTCTAATGTGAGTTCGTCAACGACGGGTGTAATATGTAACAGAGATGCAACGGTTGTGGTGTTTCCATAACAGTCTGTCAAAAGAATGGAAATATTCTGGGTGCCTATTTTTTTGAAATCAGGATCGGACACAAATGTAGCTTCAATGGGTGTATTTCCTGAGATATCAGAGACACATTTCTCCGGTGCAACCGTTACACCATAGGAACTGTCGACATTTAATGCATATGCGACAGGAGGTGTGTGGTGCTGTTGGTAGATCCGGAATGCGGCAGTGCCTGCCAGACAGATCAATAGAATTATGAATATACTCAGTACGATTTTTTTCATCATTTGCACATCCTTTATATCAATACGGACTTAGCGTACACTGTAAGGATGTGATTTGTCAATGGAAAAGGTAAGATGTTGTATTTTTGGGTTGGATTTCGTATAATAGAAATATCGGAAACCGGTATGAACCGGATATATAAGGAGGTTTTTGCAATGGGATTTTTAGAGGGTAAGGTAGCAATCATCACAGGCGGCGGTCGTGCCGTATTGGCAGATGGAGGATGTGGTTCGATCGGATATGGGATCGCCACGGCATATGCCAAGGAGGGTGCGAATCTGGTGATCACAGGCCGTAATGAGAAGAAGCTGGCAGATGCCAAGGAAGAATTAGAGCGTCTGTATGGGATCAAGGTGCTGGCAGTTGCCGCTGATGTATCTGCGGATGCAGACAATGAGGCGGTTGTCGGCAATGTCGTAAAGCAGGCGATCGATACCTTTGGTCATATTGATGTGCTGATCAACAATGCACAGGCATCTGCGTCCGGTGTGACGCTGGCAGATCATACAACCGAGCAGTTTCATCTTGCTATGTATTCCGGATTGTATGCTGCATTTTATTATATGAAAGCATGTTATCCGTATCTGAAGGAGAGCAAGGGATCTGTGATCAATTTTGCATCCGGGGCAGGTTTGTTCGGAAACTATGGACAGTGTGCGTATGCCGCTGCCAAGGAAGGCATCAGAGGATTAAGCCGTGTGGCTGCCACAGAGTGGGCGAAGGACGGTATCAATGTGAATATTGTCTGTCCGTTAGCATGGACATCACAGCTTGAGCAGTTTCAGAATGCGTATCCGGATGCGTTTGAGAAGAATGTGCATGTACCACCGATGGGACATTTTGCGGATGCGGAGAAGGAGATCGGTCGTGCCTGCGTACAGCTTGCTTCACCGGATTTCAAGTATATGTCAGGTGAGACAATAACACTTGAGGGAGCCATGGGACAGAGACCATAATAGACCGGTTCCCATCATAGACCAGACCCAGGGAGGACAGTTATGAAGGATTTACTGCGGGTGGCGGCTGCCACACCAAAGGTGCATATAGGCAATGTAATGGCAAATGTGACGGAGATCAGTGCGGTTTATGAGGCACATGCAGATACGGTGGATATGATCGTGACACCGGAGCTGTCGTTGACAGGCTATACCTGTGCAGATCTGTTTGAGAACAGACAGCTCATTGAGCAGGCGAAGAAGGGCCTGCTTGCACTAGCGGAACTGACAGGAAAATGGGGTGAGCAGGGTGCGGCCCTGCTTGCAGGCCTGCCGTTTGAACTGGATGGTCGGTTGTATAATTGTGCTGCATTTATCCATGCAGGCAGGGTGGCTGCACTCGTGCCGAAGCTGTATTTGCCGAATTACGGGGAGTTTTACGAGAAACGCTGGTTTTCTTCCGGCAGTGGTTATCAGGAGATTTCGCTGGATGAGACACATACCTGCGGCTTTGGGACGGAGCAGATCGTGGTGCTTGGAAGCGGATCGGAAGCGGTGAAGATCGGAATTGAGATCTGCGAGGATGCGTGGACTCCGATTTCGCCGGGCAGACTGGCAGCACTGCAGGGAGCAGAGGTGATCTGCAACCTTTCTGCATCCAATGAGGTGATCGGGAAGGCACAGTACAGACGGACGCTGGCATCGGCGATGTCATCAGGCTGTCTGTGTGGTTATGTCTATGTATCTGCAGGCATGTATGAATCCACCTCGGATCTGGTGTTCAGTGGTCATAATCTGATCTATGAGAACGGAAGACTGTTAGGCGAGCGGGAGCCATTTGCCGATGGCATCCTGATCCGGGATCTGAATCTGACAAAGATCCGTCATGACCGGATCGCGAACAAGTCTTTTGCAGACTGCAAGGAACGGATGATGGGTGCCCCATATAAGAAGGTATGGTGCCATAAGGATTTTGTAGAGAAGCAGGAGCTGATGGCGAAGCTGTCCATGACACCATTTGTGCCATCTAAGAATCTGTTGGAGCGGTGTTTGTCCATCTTCCGGATGCAGGTGGCAGGGCTGCAGCGGCGTATGGAAGCGACCGGGTGCAAATGTATCGTGGTCGGGGTATCCGGTGGACTGGATTCCACACTGGCCCTTCTGGTGTCAGCACAGGCGGTCCGGAATCTGGGACTCCCTGCGAAGACACTGGTGGGAATCACGATGCCGGGCTTCGGTACGACAGGACGCACGAAGAATAATTCCATAACGCTGATGGAATATTTGGGCTGTGATATCCGGGAGATCCCAATCGTGGATTCTGTGCGACAGCATTTTACGGATATTGGGCATGATGAGGCTGTGCATGATATCACATATGAGAATTGTCAGGCGAGAGAGCGGACACAGATTCTGATGGATGTTGCGAATAAGGAAGGCGGGTTTGTGATCGGCACCGGCGATTTGTCGGAGCTGGCACTTGGCTGGTGTACCTACAATGGCGATCATATGAGTATGTATGCCGTGAACACCAGTATTCCGAAGACACTCGTGCGTACATTGGTGGATCAGGTCGGACACTATATGAGTGCCAATGGATTTGCCGGTATTGAGGCGGTGGTCGAGGATATTATGGATACTCCTGTCAGTCCGGAGCTTCTGCCGCCGAATCCGGATGGTACGATCGCACAAAAGACAGAGGATACGGTCGGATCGTATATCCTGCATGATTTCTTTTTGTATTATACACTGCGATACGGTATGACACCGGAACAGATCTTCTGGCTGTGTCAGAATGCCGTGAAGCAGGATCCTGCGTACACATTTTCGGATACGCAGATCCGGCATTGGATGAATGTATTCTATACGAGATTCTTCCGCCAGCAGTTCAAGCGGAACTGTATGCCGGATGGTGTCAAGGTCGGAACGGTTTCCGTCAGTCCGAGAGGCGATCTGAGACTACCGTCTGAGATTGAATTTGCGGAATTTTTACGGGAAGAGGACTAGCATGAAGCGCAAGAAATACTATAAGATACTTGAACGATTAAATGTGCTGAATTATGATGATGGGATTGAGTTTACGCTGTCATCCAGACTGGACCGGATCGCAGCGATCCTGTCCTCATCAGACTACAGCAGAGTGAATTCCAAGGGTTTGTTTCATTTGTACAGCCGCAAGCCGTTATCGATGATGAGTGGACCGGTTGTGGTATTGTCGACGCATGTGGACTGCGAGAAGAAGATTACGCAGTGCTTTTCCGAAATGCAGGATGGAGGTCTGCTGCGTGGTACCTACGACAACTCCATCACAAATGCGGCAGTCGTATGTCTGATGCTGGAGGGTGGACTGGCAGATCATGTGGTAGTGGCATTTACCGGCAACGAGGAGGTGTCCTCGATCGGAGCCCTGCAGCTGTCAGAATATTTGCGGAAATTTACGAATGATGTGGCTGTGATCGTATTGGATGTCAGCTATGAGGGATATCAGGAACAGGCAGATTATACGATTGAGAATCATTATTGGACGGATGCGATGGGACGCGTGGTGACGGAGATCATGCGGCAGAGCGGATATGCATGGAGCTTCGTGCCGCAGGATCTATCGGATATCCCCGCATATATTCCGGCTGCCTGCGTCATACAGCGCAGCGCTGAGGCGGATGAAGCCAGAGATTACAAGGCATTTTTTCCGTGCTTCAGCTTCTGTCTGCCGGTTGGTGATGGGGAGATGCATGATAACCGCGGCGTCACTGCCAGACAGGCAGGCTACCTGCACTATATGGAGACACTCCAGCGGTTAGCGAATACGATCATATAAAATGCATGATCTGCTCTACGATCAATACGGCAAGACACGCTTCCAGGGCTACGATCAGCAGACTGCGTTCCCTGTAGGCAGCGATCAGTGCGACTGCGAAGCCGGCGACGGCTGAGAGCAATGTGGCAGTAGAAGACAGGATTGCCGGAAATGTCATGGCTGCCAGACACGCATATGGCACATAATACAAAAAGGATTTGATGAATGGGTTCGTGATCTCCTTCTTTGAGAGTGCAAGCGGAAGCATACGGATCAGGTAGGTAACGCCTGCCATGATGATAATATAGAGATAAATATCAGGCTTCATTGGATGCTTCCTCCTTTCCTTCATTTGCAATCGGTTTTAACCATGCGGCGATGCCGGCTACGAGAATCGTTGTGATAATAATGACAAATCCGGATGATATCTGTTTGCATCCCGGTACAACAGCAAAGAAACCACGCATCAGCATGGCACCGACGACAACACAGAGTACGGCGGTGTCTTTTTTTGCCGGTGGGATAATGATAGCGAGAAACATGCCGTAGATGGCGATGCCGAGTGCACTCATAATAAAGGCCGGCAAAATATTGCCAAACACAGCACCGATCAGCGTACCGAATACCCATCCGGGGATTGCGACAGCCATGATTCCGTAGTGATAGGCTGGTGGCAGGAATCCGCTCCGGCTAGCTCCGAGGGCGAAGATCTCGTCTGTCACACCATATGCCATCAGATAGCGGTGATAATTTGGGGTTCCCGGCTTCAGCTTCTGTGCCAGAGAAAACGACATCAGGCAGTAGCGCAGATTGATAATGAGCTGTGTCAATGCAATCTCAATATAGCTGCCACCGCTGATGATGATCGTCAGCCCTGCAAACTGTCCGGCAGAGGTGACATTGGTCAGCGAGATCAGTACCGCCTGCAGAATACTGAGTCCACCTGTGATGGACGCAATCCCAAATGTAAAGGATACGGCGAAGTAACCGAGTGCAACCGGAATGCCATCGGTGATACCGTTTTTGAATTCTTTAGAATGTGCCTGCTTCATTTCTTATGTATACTCCAATCTGATTCATACTTCCATATAGACGATGTTTCGTTACAGCCTGCAGTCTGATATTATAGCACAAAAGACTTAATAAAATAAAGTGGCAAACGAAATTGTTACTCAGATGTGGATGTCGGACGATAAGGGATCAAGGTATACATGTAGCAGTCAGAACCGTCTGACAGTTGATATGCATAGTATACAGCACCATCCATTATGTTCATTTCATAATATTTTTTTGCATCGGACAGACTCCTTACATTGGAGCTGTCAACGATCCATAACACAGAATCTTTTAATTCTAAATTAGAATATGGCAATGAAATCTGCGGATACATTGGTATATTTTCTCTGGTCAGATCTGCCGTTAGTGTAAATGAATTTTGTGTAAAAGGATTCGATAAAGCATAGGCAAGATTTTTTACAGTGCCCGGTACATTGGTTGCCGCACAAAAGATTGTACCATCCTCAGTCATCCAGATGCTATGGGTTTGTGCAGTGCCATAAAGTACCAGATCAAATTTCCAATAATAAACAGAATATGTATGGAAACTGTTATCGGTCGCTTTATAGAGTGTGGCAGTCCAGTCATAGCGTTTTTTCAGATCTGTGGCAACCGAACAAGGATAGCCGCCTGCCTGATACAGAGTTTCTATGGACTCCCGGGCAGTCGTCAGTGCTTCGTAAGGAGATTGACGGGCTTCGGAAACATCTGCTTGCGTAATGGTACTGTCCCATAGATTACAGATCAGTTTTAGTTGTTCATAGGTTGACAGCCGGGAAGACGCATTTCTGGACATGATCGGTGTAATCTCGTAATTATAAGAGATCGTAGTCGCAGTTTTTGATGTGTAATACTTCCCTGTCTGGTTATTTATGAGAATACCGGGTAGAAAAATACCGCATAACAGGCTGCATATTGTGACAATTATGATGATAATATTATATTTCATGATGCGGACACCTCCTCATAATCCGGGAATGTAATACGCATTTCTGTACCTTCATCAGGACGGCTGATAATGGACAGGGCAGCATGATGCCGTGATACGATCAAAGAAACCAGTGACATACCGAGACCTGCACCCCCTGCTTGTCTGGATCGGGATTTGTCAACCATATAGAATTCATTACATATTTTTTGGACATCTTCATTGGACATACCAATGCCGTGATCGATCACTTTGCATACATAGGTGCCGTTGGAGAAGCATTTTCCCTCAAAGTAGATCGTGTCACCCGGTTTGGATGCTTTGCGTGCATTGTCAATCAGATTGATAAAAGCGGTCATTAAAAGCTCCTTATCTCCATGAATCAGAGCAGGTTCTACATCCAGTCTGAGGCAGAGTCCGGATTCTGTCAGTTTTGGTGATATACTGTCTGCGATTTCTTTATACAAAGTTACGGTGGCAATGTTCTGCAAGGTGATTTCCACATGGTTCAGATAAATTAAGTCAAAGAGCTTTCTTGATATCGCTTCAAGACGCTTTCCTTCGGAGAAAATGTAATTGGCAGCAATGATCTGCTTTTCCCGCGGTAGTTCTTTGGATCGGATCATATCCGCATATCCGATGATGGATGTCATAGGTGTTTTGATTTCGTGGGTGAAATCGGCAACAAATTGTTCTCTGCGTTTTACCATCAAATGCAGTTCGTTCATGTGATCCGATACGGCTGTTGCCATGTAGTTAAATTTGCGTGCCAACTGGCCGATCTCATCTTTCTGCTTCATCCGGACGCGTACCTGATAATTTCCTTCCGCAAATTCACCGGTAACCTGATTAATATATTCCAGAGGCTTGGTAATATATTTGCTGATCGCAAAGATGATTGGGATACAAATGCATAACAAAAGTAAGACGATCATGCGGTAAAAGGCAATTTCCTGATCCCGCAGTTCAAAGGTATCAGAGATATCGGATCTGGTTGTGATATACAGATCCTCGCCGTCCAAATAAGTGAGTGCCGTCACATAGATGAAATAGTGGTCATCTTCTTTGGAGATGAGATATCGTCTGTTGGAAGGCTGAATCTCTTGATAGAGCGAGGTGTTCAATTCAGTGGTATCGTTGCTGTAGAGCATCTGATCGCGGTATTGGATGTAGATTGCGGTGTTGGGGGTTGACATACCTTGAAAGACGAGGTTGCCGATGGATGGAATGAGTTCTTCAGGCAGGCGGATATCTGTACTCTGTGCACTGATAAGGTTGTATTCTACAGAAGATAACAGCAGGCTGTTTTCCAGAACTGCATTTTCAATCTGCTTGTCCAGCGTGAGCTGCAGGCTGTTTTTTATTATAAAATAACCGGCAGTGCCGATGGCAAGACATAACAGTATGGTGTTGGTCAGTAATATTTTATAGCGAAAATGCATTTCATGTTGTCTCCTATTTGTATTGTCACGAATCTGCGCTGCTGAGCAGGTAGCCGATCCCATATACGGTTCGCAGGTTCTTTTCCAAACCGGTCTTCTTACGCAGGCGTTGGATATGAAGATCCAATGTCCGGGTATCTCCGGTATATTCCTGTTCCCATATACATTCGAAGATGCGATCCCGGTACAGGGTAATATTGGGATTGCGAAGAAAAAGTACTAACAGTTCGTATTCCTTGTGCGTCAGTTCCAATGGAATGCCGGCACGGGTGACAGTATGGTTTTCCGTGTCCACAACGATATCCCGGTAGGAAAGTGTGATATCGGTCTTATGAAATCTGCGGAGTACAACCTGAATACGAGCCATAAGCTCTACAATCTCAAAGGGTTTTACAATATAGTCTTCTGCACCGGCAGTCAGTCCTTTGACTCTGTCAGACAGGTCACCCCTGGCAGTGAGAAATATAACAGGGATTTTCATAGGTTTGATGTATTCAAGTAATTCAAAGCCATTGACCTGTGGCAGCATGATGTCGAGCAGGATCAGATCAAATGTATGATCCTCAAGAATATCGGCTGCAGCCATACCATCGGACACACATGTACATTGATATCCGGCATCTTCAAGATTCATGCAGATCAGGTTTGAAATTGGGTGTTCGTCTTCCACGATGAGTATTTGTATCATAAGGAACTTCCTTCACAGTATTATAAATATCTTTTATAACCATAGCATTTGTATGCAGGATTTGCAATTCCAAAATGATACAATTATGAAACATTTTGGGAATAGAATCAATCTCATAACAAAACTGAAGGAGGGGTCATATGCCAAAAGGAAAGTGTGGAGTCATATATATACTTGTTTGTATATTGGCCATTGGTCTGGTTGCATGTGGAAGTAAAAAAGAAACCGGAGGACAATCATTGGAAATCAGTATTCCGTTATATGAGAAACTGGAGTACGCCACTGGGGAAGCAGTTCGTGGAGATCTGCAACCGGAGCTGCAGTTGTCTCTTAGGGAAGACAGTTTTCATAGTATCAATTATCAGGTGGATCAGGATGATCTTAAAGTGAAGAAACTATATGTATCATTGGGGGATTGGGTTGAGAAAGGAGATATGCTTGTTGACTTTGCATCTGATGAAGTGGATAAGTCCATAAAGGAATCCCGGGATGCATTTGAAGAGAATACACTTATGATCGCGCATTATAAAAGGTTAAATAAAATTGAGAAAAATCAGCAGAATCTTGACAATATCAAGGATCTGCAGGAACAGAACAGAATTTTGAAAGTGCGTATGCAGGAGTTGCAGTCGCAGTTGTCAGAGTATCAGATTAAGGCGACGGAATCCGGAAAGATCATAGGGATAGATGAGACATTGGAGTATGGATATGCGACTACAGGACAGACACTGATATCTGAATCCTGTGGTTCCGGAAAGTATAGGGCTACGACATCAGATACATATCCATTTGCAATCGGACAGATCTTTACAGCGAAGCTGGGTGTAGCAGAATACAAGATGAAGCTGGAGAAAATAGAAGACAGAGAGGATGGACAAAAGGAATTGTTGTTCTGTTCTGTAAGCAGCTTAAAGGGTGTATCGGCAACAGATACATTATATATTACACAGAAAAAGGAACCATTGCAGGATGTGGTTTATGTTCCTGAGAAAGCCGTATTTAAAGCCGGAAATTCATATTATGTATATACAATGGATGAAGATGGATTCCGAACAGGTGTTAAGGTCAATGTTGGAGACACCGTACAAAATGGGCAGGATGCTGTTGTTGTGATTGTGTCCGGATTGAAAGGCGGAGAGCAGGTGATGGTAAGATGAGAATAAAAAAATACAGATGGCTGTTATATATGATGAGTGGTGTGCTTATGCTGTCAGGTTGTGGTACCGCAAAACAGACACAGGACATACCGGTGTTAGAGGATCCCGTATTTACCAATGAGGCATATCGCCCGGTGACTTATGGAACAGTTGGAAATTATGGGGAACTGATTGACAGTATGGGATTAGTTGTGCCGGAGGAACAATGTTATTTTTACACATCAGCGGCTACGATCGATCACATCTATGTGAATATTGGGGATTATGTCAGGTCCGGAACCGTGTTGGCTAGTGTGAATCTGGAAAATGACAAGAGAGAACTCGAAAATATACAGGACGAGTTGACCTATGAGAATAAAAAATTTCAGGTTCAGGAAGAATTGCATGATGTGACGGTAAACAATTTACAGAAACAGATTCTGGAGTGTGAAGAGAAAGCGGAGAAGGAGTCATACAAAAAACAGCTTAAGATAGAAAAAGAGAGCCAAAAGTATGATCGGATCATGCATAAAAGAATAGTCCGCCGAATGAAAGAGGAAATGGCGGAAAAGAAAAAAATCCTGGAAAACGGCACCTTGACTGCCAGACAGGACGGATATGTGACTTATATCGTGGATATCACATCCTCAGGGGATGTGGAAGCCTCCCAGAATGTTGTAATTGTTTCAGATTATGAACATGCGAGGATTGAAGATAGTGGACATACTTTGAATGATGCGGAAGTAAAAGATCTGGAAGAAATCTATACTGTTGTCAACGGAAAACGATATGATCTTGCAAGATGTCACACAGATGCAGCGGCATTGGCAGCGATGCAGGCGGCAGGCGGATACATTTATACAAGCTTTGATATTCCGGATGGTGTAACAATGCAGATAGGACAGAGTTATCCTTTGTATTATGTAGGGGAATCAGTGGATCATGTTCTGGTGGTAGCAAATGATTCCATAAAGACAAGTGGGAATGAAACCTATGTATATGTGAAGACCAAACAGAGTGATAAAGAAAAGCGGATCATTAAAACGGGTGCATCAGACATGGTATATACAGAAGTTAAGGAAGGCTTGGAGGAAAATGAACTGGTATATTACAGTCAGCCGGGTATGATTCCGATTCAATATCAATCACAGGAAATTTCTCTTGCATCGTATGCGTGTACCATGATGACACAGATGTGTAAAAAGGATGATACCCGTGAGTATGCGGCTTATGCTGAAGAAACATATTCTGTGATCGATGTATTAAAGCAGGAAGGAGATACAGTCAAAAAGGGAGAATCTATTTTAAAAATTCGCTCTAACGAGGGAAAAGCGGATCTGCTGCAGGTGAAACAGCAACTCAGTCAGGCAAAGGAGAGCTTTGCCAAGGCGACAAAAGAACATGATAAGGCAATGAAGCAATTGAAGAAAAAGGGTGATTTATATGCGATACAGAAAGAATCCTTGGAGTATCGTCAGAGCAAAGTGGAATATGATTACACAATCTGCAATCTGAAGAAGCAGGAACAAGAGCTGAAACAGTTAAATGATGGAAATGGATATCGATACATCAAGGCAAGAGAAGAAGGTGTTGTCACGAAAATGGCTGCGCAAAATGGGGGGATTATACGGGAAGGTGATCTGACATTTGTGATTACATATACGGATGCTTCTTCTAAACGGATTGCCGTGACATTACAGGATAACATGGAGGATACCGGAACACAAAAGAGTGCGGCAGTGAATCAAAAGGTCAGCATTTATGCTGGAGACAGCATCTTCGAGGGCCTCTGTGTTGCGTCAGCACCGGATTATTACAAAGCTTATATTACATATATAAATGGAAAATATCATGTAACAAGATGTATCTGTTCGGAAAATGAAAACAGACAGTCGGTCTTCTATGTAGAGACAGAGGATCAGGGGATACTGCAGACAGATAAGATAAATAAGGTATCTTATCAGATCAATTATATGCAGTCTGCATATGTGGTGCCGGTGAATTGCGTTTATACTGAGAAAGAGCAAGAGACACAGACGGAGTATGAATATGTATGGAAGCTTGTAGATGGAGAATTAGTGAAACAATATGTTAAAAGCAGCGTCGATGCAAGGCGATATGATTCCGGTAAGCGGGTTTTGATCTGTGGTGTCAGCGAAGGGGATGTTGTGATTCGGGAAGTAACAGATACCAAAGAGTAAGGAGGCAGCAGGATGATTCGATATATAAAGAGTAAATTGAGAAGCAAAAAATGGCTGAATGCAAGCCTGTTATTGGGCATTATCTTGTTTATTTCAGTGGTAGCCTGTTATCCGATGTTTTCTGCCGGTTCCCGGAATAAATTGTTGGAGACTGCATTTTATGAACAGATTGAGAATGATAATGTGTACCCGGCTATTATCCAAAGAGAGGGTAGTTATAAGCTGGATACGGGCAGGAATCTGAGAGAATATCAGGAACAGGTGGAGGCTGCGGCAGAGAAGGTGAGAGCGCGTCTGGGCATAAAAGGGAAACAGACACAGAGTATTTATAAACTCAATGGGACTGTTGCAAATGCATCCTATGGTGCTGAAAATTTGTATTTTGATGTCGCTTATATGCCGGAAATGGAAGCTCACATTAATATTGTAAAGGGTACGAGCCTGCAGGAAGCCCAGACGGTGGAAGGTGTGATACCATGTCTGCTGACAACCAAACAGATGGATGATTATGAGCTGACATGCGGAGAGATACTGGAGTTTAAAAATGTGGGAGGGCGCTTTGATCGAACACTAAAATTGCAGATCATAGGTATTTTTGAAGAGGGAGATGTACATGATATTTTCTGGAGCCGTCGTGTGACAGAAATGGAGAAAATGTTGTTTGTTTCACAGGATGATTTTTGCGAATTGATGCAGCGGGAGGATTTTACGGAGCTTGCATTCTATCAAGCACAGATGTTGGATTATCAGCAGATTACCTATAAAAACGCAATGCATATTCATAATGTCCTGCAGCAGGAAATCAAACAGGATAAGCTGTTATCCAGCAATTTTGACGGGATTATGTCTGCATATAAAAATGATGCGGCAACGGTATCTGTATTGTTATGGGTGCTGTCATTGCCAATGCTGCTGCTCCTTTTGTCATTTATTTATATGGTATCCGGTCAGATTCTGCAGACAGAGACGGACGAGATTGCAATGATGAAGAGCCGTGGTATCAGCAGATTGGAGATCATCTGGCTGTATGTGGAACAATTCTCCATTTTATCAGCCGTTGGTCTTGTAGTTGGGATTCCTCTCGGTCTTTTGCTGTGTAAGCTGGCAGCGTGTACAGAATCATTTCTTGTATTCGGATGGAAGGACACAGGAGGATACCGGTTTGTGGGGAGCACTGTGATCTATTCGCTGGTGGCAGCATTGGTTGGAATTCTGTGTATGATCATTCCGGTGATCGGGTATTCCAGACTTTCCATTGTCCAGCAGAAGAGCCAGGATAAGAAACAGAAGCAGACACAGTTCTGGGAGAAATATTATGTTGATCTTATCCTGTTGGGCATATCTGTTTATTTATTCTACAATTATAATCGCCAGCAGGATGTGATCAGTCTGAATATGTTAAAGGGGGAACCGCTGGATCCTATGATCTTTATCAATGTGTCCTTATTTATGCTGGCATGGGGATTGTTTATGCTGCGTCTGATTCATTGGATTGTTACATTGATCTATAAAATGGGTGGAAACAGATGGAGCCCGGCATTGTATGCCTCTTTCTTACAGATTACCAGAACATTTGCAAAACAGGGGTTCATCTCCATATTTTTGGTTATGACGATTGCAATGGGAATATTTAATTCCAATATGGTGCGAAGTATCAACGAAAATGCTGCACAGAGAGTTGCGTACAATGTAGGTGCGGATCTGGTTTACGGGGAACACTGGATATCAAAAACATATAGACCGGAGCGTGGTGTTGTTATCAGTATGTATGAGGAGCCGGATTATCAACGGTATGCCGGACTTAAGGAGCAGGGCATTTGTGAAAGCATGACAAGAGTGATAGAAGATGATAAAGCGCAGGTTAAGATCCATGGAAAACAGGTAGACCGGGTGAAACTGCAGGCGATCTGGACAAAGGAATTTGGGGAGACAGCCGATATGCAGGATGGATTGAATGATACGCATTGGTACAATACATTAAATACATTGGCAAATGTGACAAATGGTGTGGTGATTTCCAAAAACCTAGCAGAAGAGTACAGCCTGAAGAAAAATGACATGATTTATGTTAAGGACAGTTCTCTGACAGTTGTGGCAATCGTGGATGCATGGCCGGGGTATCAGAATACCGGCTACACGACCGAGGAAGGTGCTTTCGCAGAGAAACAACAGTATCTCATGGTATGCAACTATGCTTATGCGATTACAGCCTTTGGACAGCAGCCGTATTACATTTATATGAAGCTGGCGAAGGGGCATTCTGCGGATGAAGTCCGTGATTATGTTGATGCAAAGAACATGCAAATCGAAAAATTTGAAAGCAAGACACAGAAGCTTGAGGATATGAAATCTTCTCCGATTATGCAGATCACAAATGGTATGTATACCTTGAGTTTTATGATTGCAATCGTACTCTGCCTGACAGGCTTTTTGTTGTACTGGATCACATCCATCAGACAGCGGGAGTTGATGTTTGGTATTTATCGTGCAATGGGGATGAGCATGCGGGAGATCAATGCGATGCTGGTAAACGAACAGATCTTCAGTTCGGTACTGGCTGTGGCCGGAGGTGCCGGTGTAGGGGTGTCAGCTACGATTTTATTTGTAAAAATTGTTGCACTGGTGTATCTGCCTCAAAGACATAATATTCCGATTACGGTGTATTCAAATATGTGGGATATGATCCGGCTTGCCGGTGTGGTTGTAATTATGTTTGCCGTATGTTTGATCGTGCTTCGTCTGCTTCTTAAGAATATGAAGATTGCGCAGGCATTGAAGTTAGGTGAAGATTAAGGAGGGATCCAATGAATAATATAATGACAGTAAAGAATGTAATAAAAAGATTCCCTCTTGGTGGGGGGCAGGAATTTGAAGCTCTGCATGGTGTAGATATGGAAGTGCCACAGGGAAAACTTACAATACTGAAGGGGCGTTCCGGTTCCGGCAAGACAACCTTGCTGAATATTCTGAGTGCGTTAGATGATGCTACATCCGGTGAGGTGCTTTTTGAAGACCGGGCATATCACACGATGTCAGAGCAGGAAAAAGAACTGCAAAGGCGTCATCATATTGGTTTCATATTTCAGTCTGTGGCGTTGATCCCGATCATGTCAGCTTATGAGAATGTTGATTTTGGTCTGCGTCTGGCAGGATATCAGGGTGATCGGAAATCAAGGATCACGGAAGTGATGCAAATGATGAAAATGGAAGACAGAATGATGCATATGCCAAATCAGATGTCCGGTGGGGAACAGCAGCGCATTGCGATTGCAAGAGCAGTTGCCCACAAACCAAAGATCATATTTGCCGATGAGCCGACAGGTGCATTGGATACGATGTCCGGTATCCGGGTGATCAATCTGTTTCGGGAATTGATCGAGCAGGAGAATATCACGATCGTGATGACAACACATGATCCTGCGATGATGGCATATGGGGATGTGGTGTATGAGATGCAGGATGGATTACTGTCAAGGTGTGGGGAGGTGATAGAATGAAGCTGTTACATAAACATTCCGGATCACAGAAGATTTCTGATAGGGTGCGTACAAAACAACAGACCGATATGCAGGAAGCACATACAGACAGTCTGATTTCCTGCGAGGGACTGGTCAAGATCTACAAAACGGATGAAGTGGAGGTCATGGCCTTACAGGGTCTGGAGCTTGAGGTAAAATCGGGCGAGTTGATGGCGATCATAGGTAAGTCAGGAAGTGGAAAATCTACATTGCTGAATATGCTTGGCGGATTGGAGAAACCATCAGCCGGGAAACTATTTGTCGATGACAGAAATCTTTTTACAATGACGGAAAAGGAGCTGGTGGACTATCGAAAGCATATGGTTGGATTTGTATGGCAAAAGAGTGCAAGAAACCTGTTTTCCTATATGACGGTTCTTGAAAATATTATGGCACCGATGTATGACCGGGATCAGAAATATTGCCGTGAGCGTGCAGAAATGTTGCTTGAAAAGGTAGGATTGACACATAAGGCAGACCGTTTTCCGGATCAGATGTCCGGCGGAGAACAGCAGCGTGCAGCCATTGCTGTTGCATTGGCGAACGATCCGAAGATCCTGCTTGCGGATGAGCCGACCGGGGCGGTGGATTCTAAGACATCTAATATGATCCAGAACCTGTTCCGGAAACTGAATGAGGAGCTTGGGATCACAATCATCATTGTAACACATGATATCAGTCTGGCAAATAAGGTGAACCGCGTAGTTATGATTTCAGATGGTAAGATCGGAACGGAGAAAATTATGAAGGCGTCCTACCGGGATCGGATGGGGGAATTATCCAGCGAACATTTTTCTGCGGAGGATTCGCATGATGAGTATTCTATTCTGGACAAGGCGGGGCGTGTGCAGTTAAATGAGGACATTCTTGCGGCAGCAGGCATTCACAGCAATAAGGTTAGGATAAAGATTGAAAATGGTAATGTGGTGATATCAAAAGAATAAAGATGTAAACCATCCGGAGATAGATCATTCCTGTGTTGAGGAACGGACCTGTCTCCGGTATTTCATTCTCGCAATCTCTATAATTTCCTCTTTGTCTAAACCTTCCAGCTGTTCATAATAAAATAGTAATTGTAATTCATAGTAATCCAGAACAGATCGTTTTTCAGATTTGGATTCCTGTTCAATAAAATTCATATATGCATCCATATTTACTGCATCAATAAACATGCTGTGATCCTGATAACTTTCTGCAGTTTCACCGGTAATGGCAGGAGAAAGTAATTCTGCAATGCTTATATGATAGAATTCTGCAATTTTGATTGCAAGGTCGGCATCCGGTGTGCGTTTCCCTGTTTCATAATTGGAATAAGTCTGTCGGGCAATTCCAATTGCTTCTGCAATATCAATCTGATTATAATTATGGGATTTGCGCAGTAATCTCAGTTTTTCTGCAAAAGAAGATGCATTCATAACATTTCGTCTCCTGATCTTTTATAGCTACATTTTAAAATAGATACTATGTAAATTGTAAACATAAGGTGTTTTCTGTGTGCTATAAATAATGACAAAATAATAACTGAAATGCATAAACCCGATGACATAGCGGCTGGTATGCCACATTAAATAACATTATTTGTGGAAAAAATATAATTATGCCTGAAAAAAATACTTGACAAGATATGAACATGTGAATATACTTACATATGAAGAGATGTTCATATGAATAAACATTATGTCGTCTATCTATTTCATAGAAAGGGGTGTGCATATGGCAGAGAAAAAGGAAGAAAGTGTCAGTGAATTTTTAGCAGCACATGAAGATGTTGTGAAACGCGTATTGGAGACACAACCTGCAGAAGAGGAGCTTTATGAATTGGCGGAGATCTTTAAGGTTTTTGGAGATTCAACCAGAATCCGGATTTTGTATGCATTGATCGAGAGTGATCTTTGTGTCGGAGATATTGCACAGCTGTTGAATCTGACGCAGTCAGCAGTAAGTCATCAGCTTAAGATTTTGAAAGATGCGAAGCTTGTAAGATTCAGGCGTGAAGGAAAGATTATTATTTATGCATTAGATGATGATCATGTGAGAAATATTTTAAATATGGGTATGGAACATATTGAAGAGTGATGACGGAATGTGCCGGTTTTTATGAAGCTGTGGAAATAATAAAAGAAAGCGAGGAATGTAATTATGAAGAAGACTTATGGTGTAGAGGTTGATTGTGCAAATTGTGCAGCAAAGATGGAGGACGCAGTTAAGAATACTGCAGGTGTGAAGGATGCCAGTCTGAGTTTTATGACATTGAAGCTGAAGGTAGAATTTGAGGACGGTGCAGATGTAGATGCTGTTATGAAGGAAGCATATGCAAACTGTAAGAAGGTTGAGGATGATTGCGAAATTTTTTTATAAGTGAACCGAAGAACTTCGTTTTGTATGGAAGTGTGAAGTAGAAGAGGTGAGGCGTATGAATAAGAAGCAGAAAAAGGTATTATACAGAATTATAACAGCAGCGGTTCTGATAGTGTTACTTACCATGATTGATCAGAATGTGACCTTGCCAAAGGTGCTTCGTATTATTTTGTATCTGGTGCCGTATTTTGTTATTGGATATGACATATTGAAAAAGGCATGGAAGGGTATTTTAAATAAGCAGGTATTCGATGAGAATTTTCTGATGGCGATTGCAACAATAGGTGCGATGCTGCTGGGAGATTTCAGGGAAGGTGTTGCCGTAATGCTGTTCTATCAGATTGGAGAGCTGTTCCAGTCATGTGCAGTCGGCAAGAGCCGCCAGAACATAGCCGCACTGATGGATATCCGTCCGGATTATGCTAATGTGATGGTGGGTGGCAAGCTCTGTAAGGTTGACCCGGATGAGGTGGAGATCGGTACAGAGATTGTTGTGAATCCGGGCGAAAAAGTGCCGATCGATGGTGTGATCGTGACCGGAAATACGACCTTGAATACCAGTGCATTGACAGGGGAGAGTGTACCTCGAAGCGCAGGCGAAGGCGAAGAAGTGATTTCCGGCTGTATTAATATGACAGCATCAATTACCATTCGCACCACCAAGGAGTTTGGCGATTCTACGGTATCCAGAATTCTGGATCTTGTAGAGAATTCAAGTATGAAGAAATCAAAGTCTGAGAACTTCATTACGAAGTTTGCAAGATACTATACACCGGCTGTATGCTACAGTGCCCTTGCACTCGCATTGCTGCCACCGGTTATCAGCTTGGTTATGGGTGATGCACCGCAGTTCGGAATGTGGATCAACAGAGCCTTGACATTTCTGGTAATCAGCTGTCCGTGTGCACTGGTCATTTCCATTCCACTTTCTTTCTTTGGAGGTATCGGCTGTGCATCGACAAAGGGCATTCTGGTAAAGGGGTCCAACTATCTGGAGGCATTAGCCGGAACAAAATATATTGTGTTTGATAAGACAGGTACACTGACAAAAGGTGTATTTGAGGTGACGGGCAGCTACCCGGCAAATGGATTTGATGCACAGACGCTTTTGTACCATGCGGCGTATGCAGAGAGTGGTTCAAGTCATCCGATCAGTGTCAGTCTGAAGCGGGCATATGGACAGGAAATGGATCTTAGTCATGTAGCAGATATTGAGGAAATCGCAGGACACGGCGTTAAGGCTGTAGTAGACGGGCGCACAGTGGCTGCCGGAAATGTCAGGCTGATGAAGCAGATCGGAGTATCCATCACACAGGAGCATGATGAGGGTACGGTTGTCTATGTTGCCGTGGATGGTGTCTATGCCGGCTGTATTGTGATTGCTGATGTAATCAAGCCAACTGCCAAGCTGGCAATGACAGAGCTTAAGAATCATGGCATCAAGCAGACCGTCATGTTGACCGGAGATACGAAAAAGACTGCGGACAGAGTGGCCGCTGAAATTGGTGTGGATAAGGTCAGAAGCGAATTGCTTCCGGCAGACAAGGTAGAAGAGGTAGAGAAGCTGTTAGCAGAGAAGGAAACGGATGACAAACTTGCTTTTGTCGGCGATGGTATCAATGATGCACCGGTGCTGTCTCGTGCAGATATTGGAATCGCGATGGGTGCACTCGGCTCGGATGCAGCAATCGAGGCTGCGGATATCGTTTTAATGGATGATGATCCGGCGAAGATTGCCCTTGCAATGAAAATTTCCAGAAAGACTCTTCGTATTGTGAAGGAGAATATCGTATTCGCACTTGCAGTCAAGGCGGTTTGCCTGATTTTAGGTGCGATCGGAATTGCAAATATGTGGGTTGCGATCTTTGCGGATGTAGGCGTTATGGTCATTGCGGTGATCAATGCAACGCGTGCCCTTAAGATTAAGCTATAATCCCTGACCGCTGCCAATACGGATCTCGCTATCAACTGTCAGCTGCTAACGGTCTACGAAGCGTGATTTTCTACGGGTTCTGCGTTCATCTATATAGGCGCACGCGACCGGCTCACAGAGCCCGTCCAGGGCTCCCTCGCCTGGTCTGGTCGTCCATGACCAGACCTCGCTGTGAGCCGAAGCAGAACCTGAGAAAATCTACGCTCCTCCGACATACGCATCTTGCCAGCTGATAGCGAGATCCTTATATATGGCAGCATCAGGGACGCAATGCATGATATGATGCTGTGTCTGGCGAGTTTGACGAAGGTGTGCATCATCAATGGGTCGAAGCCTCAAAGTATAGAAATCCCCATTTTTTATAGACGCGTTGTTATGGCAAATAATATGACTATACAGATATGATTATACCCGGTTAGCCGGGCTTTTTTGTTGTAATGGGAATGGTATTACAGGGATATGTACATTCTAATTGACAAAAATATGTGGATTGGATATAGTTAGTTCAATGTAACATAAATATCGTGATGAGAAAGGTTGGAATGTAGTAGTATGAAAGAAATGGGGATAGCAGCATTACTGTTAGTTGTAGGATTTGTTCTGCTGATCAAGGGGGCAGATTTTTTTGTGGAAGGAAGTTCTTCCCTTGCAAAAAAATTGAAGGTGCCTTCGATGATCATCGGACTTACGATCGTAGCAATGGGGACGAGCCTGCCGGAGTGTGCGGTCAGCGTGACGGCTTCTCTGACGGGAAATAATGCATTGGCGATCAGCAATGCAGTGGGATCTAATATTTTTAATCTTATGGTAGTATGTGGATTTTGTACATTGTTTTGTCCGTTGACGATCCAGAAGGATACACTGAAAAAGGAATTTCCGTTTTCAATCATTTGTGCAGGATTGTTGCTATTTTTTGGCATGATCGGTATGTCACTCGGACGGATCGAGGGATTGATTCTAATTGTGATTTTTGCGATATATCTGGGTATTATGATTTATAATGCATTAAAGGCGAGACAGCAATTTGATCATGTGCCTGAGAGTGAAGAGGAGATTAAGATCCTGCCGATCTGGTGCTGCATTCTTTATATTATTGGCGGCGGTGTGGCGATCAAATTTGGCGGCGATTTTGTGGTAAACGGTGCATCAACGGTGGCTTCCAGGCTGGGTTTATCACAGAATCTGATCGGGCTTACGATCGTGGCAATGGGGACGAGCCTGCCGGAGCTGGCGACATCAGCCGTGGCTGCCAGAAAGAACGAAGTAGATATGGCAATAGGCAATGTGATCGGTTCCAATATTTTTAATATTCTGCTGATCCTCGGTGTGGCATCCGTGATGAGCCCGATTACATTTGTTATGGAAAATGTAATTGACATTATGGTGCTGATCGTAATGAGTATTTTAGTGTGGATATTCTGCTGGACAAAGCAGCAGCTTGATAAGAGGGAAGGTATTTTCATGTTGATCGCATATGCGGTTTATATGGTGTATATTATTCTGCGATAAGACAATACGCATAATAGGTGTGACATGAAGAAGAACTATGAACATATAATTAAAGAGGTGTATCCTGGATCTATTGCACAGGAGATGGAGATTGCGCCGGGCGATGTTCTGCTTGCAATCAATGATCAGAAGATACAGGATGTATTTGATTATCGGTTTTATTGTAAGGACGAGTATATTGAGGTGCTGATCCGCAAGCCGGACGGCGAAAAATGGCTGTTAGAGATTGATAAAGAATATGATGACGATCTGGGTATCGAATTTGAAAATGATCTGATGAGTGATTACCGGTCGTGCTGCAACAAATGTATTTTCTGCTTTATTGATCAGATGCCGCCGGGGATGCGGGAAACCCTATATTTCAAGGATGACGATTCCCGGCTGTCCTTTATGCAGGGCAATTATATTACTTTGACCAATATGCAGGAAGAAGATGTGGACAGAATCATCAAGATGCAGCTGGCACCGATCAATATTTCTGTGCAGACAACCAATCCGGAGCTTCGTTGCAAGATGCTGCACAACCGTTTTGCCGGAGAGAAATTGAAGTTTATTGACCGGCTTTATGAAGGACATGTTGAGATGAACGGGCAGATCGTATGCTGCAAGGGCGTCAATGATGGCGAGGAACTCAGGCGTTCCATTGAAGATTTGTCCCAATATCTGCCGTTTATGCGGAGTGTATCGGTGGTGCCTGCCGGGATTACGAAATACCGTGACAATCTGTATCCGCTTGCATTATTTACGCCGGAGCAGTCCGGTGAGGTGATTGATCTGATCGAGAGCTATCAGCAGGGCTTTTACGATGCGTATGGTCTGCATTTTATCCATGCCAGTGATGAGTGGTATATTCAGGCGGGACGGGATTTCCCGGAGGAAGAGCGTTACGATGGCTACATCCAGTTGGAAAATGGTGTTGGAATGATGAGGCTGTTGTTGACAGAATTTGAGCAGGCGGTAGATGCACTGTTAGAAGACACCGAGCTTTTGTCAGAGGTGAAGCAGGGCGTGAACCGGACGATAACACTGGCAACCGGCAAACTCACCTATTCCACGATGGCGGCATTGGCTTCCCGTGTGATGGAGATCTGTCCGGGATTGCAGGTGCATGTATTTGCGATCCGGAATGATTTCTTTGGGGAGACGATCACAGTATCAGGATTGATCACAGCACAGGATCTGATTGCACAGCTTAAGGAGAAGCAGGATGCCGGAGAGAATCTGGGGACACATTTATTGATTCCGATGAATATGCTGCGCTCCGGTGAGCAGGTGTTTTTGGATGATCTGACAGTCACAGATGTGGAAGCTGCGCTGTCCATGAAGGTTGTTGCAGTGGATACCGGTGGCGGGGATCTGCTGGATGCGATGTTGTATGAGGATTATGCGATGCAGCGTGATCCGGATCAATTTGTTTATATAGATGCATATGGTGATGGACAGGAGGATGTCCGGGATTAAACAGATCGGCAGTCTGTGCTAACGAACATGGCACAGGCTGCCGATATTATTATTGAGGTATATTAACAGGGTACTCCATACTCACAAATGGAATTGTGAAAGGAGGATGATGATGCAGATTACAGGGAATGTAGATGCCAGACGAAATGGGGTGCCAATCATGCGGACAAAGCAGACGGGACAGGGTGTCGTGGTCTATGCAGCAGCCGGCAGGACGAATACACAGCAGGAAGCTGTGAAGGAGCAGACGGTAGAGCAGGAGACATATACACCATCCAAGGAGGCAATGTCAGCATGTGCACAGGACTTTATGGATCGGATCAACCGTGCGGGAGAGGGTCTGATGAAGCTTACGAAACAGGGTGACAAGAATCCATTTGAGGATCAGGCACGGGCTATGCGCATTGCATTGAATATGATGCGGGGCAAACAGGTGCCACCGCAGGATGAGAAATTTCTGATGCAATTTGATGATGAACTTTATCAGGCGGCGAAGAATATCCAGATGATGAAGAAGCGTAAGGAAGATGCGGAGAGTGAACTGGAGGATGACGATGACAGTACCTCTGAGAAGATCCGGAAGCTGGCACTGGACAATGCAGGGGAAAAGCTGGTGGACAGCTTTGACCATGCGGGGGCTGCCATAAGCGATACCACAGACGCCCCGGATGCAGCAGAAGTTGTACCGGTTGCCGCGGGAGATGTGTAAGTGCAGGACACTGGAATCTCTTTCGAAGGATTCCATGTATTTGCATGGAGTCATTACGAGGAGCCATACCAAACAAGGAAGGAGCGAACATGATGCGTTCAACAGTACAGGGAAGTACAATGACACAGATGGCAAATGCGTATGGGATATCCAATGATACCAGAACGCAGAAGGAAAAGAACGATGTACAAAAGACCGGTCAGACGGAGACGGTGCAGAAGACAGGACAGATCTCCGGCAGAGTGATCGGCAATGCAAAGCTGTCAGAGAAGGCAGCAAAGTATTATGATCAGTTAAAGAGCAAGTTTTCTGATATGGAGTTTATTCTGGTCAGCGAGGATCAGAAACAGATGGCACAGGCACAGGCTGCGAGCTTCGGCAATGCATCCAAGCCGGTGGTGCTGATCAATGAGGAGAAGCTTGAAAAGATGGCTGAGGATGAGAAGTATCGAAGCCGGTACGAAGGGCTGATTGCGGGTGCTGCCGGTCAGTTAAAAAGCATGGGAGAGCGTCTTGGCAGCAGTGTCAAGGCATATGGCATGCAGGTGGATGACAAGGGTATTGCTTCTTATTTTGCGGTTGTTGACAAATCCTTTGCCGCACAGCGTAAGCTGATGGCAAAGAAGGCAGCCAAGAAGAAGGCAGACGAGAAGGCTGCAGCAAAGCGTGCAGAGAAACAGAAGCAGGAAGAAGCGATCAAGAATAAAAAGTCGGAGCAGAACAAGAAGACAGATGCTTCTGATTCCGCTTCAGATGCAGAGGAGTTAGAGACCGTAACGGCCTCCTCCGTGGATGCACTGGTGGATAAGGTAAAGGATCTGACGATGCAGACGCTCAGTGATCTGGCACAGACAGAGGAAGAACGCAAGGTAGGTCAGTACTTCGATTTTAAGCTATAGGGAAGGAATCGGAATATGAAGAAGATAACAGTCGTGGAGGATGACACAGCGATCAGGGCAGAACTTACCGAGCTTTTGAATCATGCCGGTTATCAGACCGCGATCATAGAGAATTTCACAGATGTGACATCGCAGATTGTGAAGCAGGCGTCCGATCTGGTGCTGCTGGATATCAATCTTCCGGGTCAGAATGGACAGATGTTGTTACATGAACTGAGAAAGACATCGCAGATTCCGGTGATTATGGTGACAAGCAGGACCTCAGAAACAGATGAGGTCCTGTCTATGAGTTATGGGGCAGATGATTATATCATGAAGCCCTATAACCCAACGATACTGCTGCTTCGGATTGGCGCCATTTTTAAGCGTATGGATGCCGGATCGGGGACACAGACCTACCGGGATCTGGAGGTAAATCCATCTAAGGGTACATTGCGGCGTGGAGAAGAGGAACTTTTGTTGACTAAAAACGAGATGTTGATCTTTCAGTATTTATTGATGAATTGTGGCCGGATCGTCTCGAGGGATGAGTTGATGACGCAGCTATGGGATCATGATGAATATATCAATGACAATGCATTGACGGTGAACATCAGCAGACTGCGTACCAAGCTGTCCGGGTTTGGATATGCGGATGTGATCGAGACGAGAAAAAAGCAGGGCTATCAGCTACAGTGAAGGGTATTTCGTTGGACTTGCCACATAGAAATACCGCACCGGTATACTTGCGGAATATATAAAATGACAGAGAGGAATTATGTATGACATTGGGGGAATATATAAAGGATAGAAAAATCACCATCATTGTGGCACTGGTATCTTACGGTGTCATGATGATGTTTCTTTTTGCGTTTCAGGTGAACACTGCATTGCCGGTGGCGTGCAGCATGTTATTTGGGATGACATTTGTGGGGATCATGGCATGGGAATATGGCAGGCGGAAAGCTTTTTATGACAGGCTGCAGGACAATCTTTCGCAATTGGATAAGAAGTATTTGATTTTGGAAATGCTGTCAAGACCGGACTTTTATGAAGGCCGGCTTCTTTATGAGGATTTGTATGAGATAGATAAGTCTATGACAGAAAATGTTGCTGCATATAGGAGGCAGCTGGAGGATTTTAAGGAATATATCGAGATGTGGATCCACGAAGCGAAGATCCCTGTTGCAAGTCTTGTGTTAATGTGTCATAACCATCCTGGGGAAACCGGACAGAAGGGGTTTGAAGAGCAGATTCGGAGATTGGATCGCATGATCGACCAGATCTTATACTATGTCAGAGCCGAGCATGCCCAAAAGGATTATCATATTCAGGAGTATTCATTGAAAGACATTGTGAAAAAAGTGGCATTGTACAATAAGGATGATATTCTGGGATATCATATTGATTTTTCTGTACAGGTAGAGGGTATGGTGATGACGGATGCAAAATGGCTTGCCTTTATAATCAATCAGATTGTGAATAACAGTATCAAGTATGTGCGAGAGGATGTACAACCGAAAATTACAATATATACTGAATATATAGAAAAAGATATCATGCTGGTGATCGAGGACAATGGCATTGGTATTGATCCGGCGGATCTGCCACGCGTGTTTGAGAAATCCTTTACAGGGCAGAATGGACGAGATCGTGTGAAGTCGACAGGTATGGGATTATATATTGCAGACCGGTTGTGCAGACAACTCGGACATAAGATCTCTATGGCATCGGTGCCTGGTGAGGGGACGAGGACGGAGATTATGATCGCACATTTTGATCATGTCAGGCCGGAGTAACATTACAAAATTGTAATGTTGTGTAATGTTAGAAATGCGACAGCTTCGATTGTGTATTGTAGAATGCTTACATGAGAGTTGATAATCTAAGACAGGTTCAAACGATATCTTAGCTCTGGAAGAGTGCAGTTTTGATGCTTGTCTGGGTAAATGGGAGTATGAAAGGAGTATCTCATGGAGAACATTTTAACAATTGAGCATATTGAAAAATATTATGGAAGCAAGTCGAGCCTGACGAAGGCGTTAGATGATCTGAGCCTTTCGGTAGAGAAAGGTGAGTTTGTAGCGATCATGGGTGCATCCGGCAGTGGTAAGACGACACTGTTAAATTGTATTTCAACAATTGACCGTGTGACATCAGGACAGATTCTGGTAGGCGGCCGGGACATTACGAAGTTAAAAGGAAATGATCTGAACAGGTTTCGTAGAGAAGAACTGGGTTTTATCTTTCAGGATTTTAATCTGTTAGATACATTGACGGCATATGAAAATATTGCATTGGCATTATCCATTCAGAATGTAGCGGCAAAGGAGATTGCAGCCCGTGTCGATGAGGTGGCGATCGAGCTGGGTGTGGAGGATGTGCTGCAGAAATATCCATATCAGATGTCCGGTGGTCAAAAGCAACGTGTTGCAGCTGCCCGTGCGATCGTCACAGAGCCGAAGCTGATCCTGGCAGATGAGCCGACCGGAGCATTGGATTCGAAGGCCTCTAAGATGCTTCTTGAGAGAATGTCACGACTGAATCAGACACTTAAAGCAACAATTTTGATGGTAACGCATGATTCCTTTACTGCAAGCTATGCGGGCAGAGTCATTTTTATCAAGGATGGTAAGATTTTTAATGAGATCCGCAAAGGCGAAAAGAGCAGAAAGCATTTTTTCGAGGAAATCATCAATGTCATTACTCTGTTAGGAGGTGACATGAGTGATGCTCTTTAAATTATCAATGAAAAATATTGGAAAAAGTATAAGAGATTATGCGATTTATTTCTTCACACTGATTGTGGGTGTTGCAGTGTTTTATGTGTTCAATGCGATTGAAACGCAGACAGTCATGCTGGATGTAACGAGCAGTACAAGAGAAATTATTAAACTGATGGTAAGTATGCTGTCAGGTGTCAGTGTATTTGTGTCCATTATACTTGCCTTCCTGATCGTATATGCGAGTATGTTTTTAATGAAGCGCAGAAAAAAGGAATTCGGAATCTATCTGACACTCGGTATGGGAAAGCGTAGGATTTCACTGATCCTGTTTTTTGAAACGCTTGTGATCGGTGCGGTTTCTTTGGTGGCAGGTCTGTTGTTTGGTGTGGGACTGTCACAGGTTATGAGTGTATTTGTTGCAAATATGTTTGAAGCAGACATGACAAAATTTACATTCGTATTTTCTATATCAGCCTGTAGGAAAACCATAGTATACTTTAGTATTATGTATCTGGTGGTGATGATTTTCAATACGGTTGTTGTCAGCCGCTGCAGGCTCATTGAGCTGCTGCAGGCAGGACGATGTTCGGAACAGGTGAAGATGAAGAATCCGTGGGTCTGCACGATCGTTTTTCTTGTCGCATCCGGCTTCCTTGGATATGCATATTATATGGTAACGGAAAAGATCATGGATATGCAGAGAATGGAGGAAATCCTAATCCCTATCGCAATTGGTATCGTGACAACATTTCTGATCTTCTGGTCACTTTCGGGTCTGTTGCTTCGGATTTTTATGGCCCTTAGAAAGACATATTTTAAGGGGCTTAATAGTTTTACCTTAAGGCAGATCAGCAGCAAGATCAATACAACGGTATGTGGGATGTCTATTATCTGTCTGATGTTGTTTGTGACAATCTGTGTACTGGCATCGTGTTTGTCCCTCCGTAATTCACTGGCAATGCAGCTGGATGAACTGTGCCCTGTGGATGTTATGATCAATAAGGTCAATCAGAATACGGATGAAATAGAAGATGATCCGAATATGGATCAGGCAAAGTTTGAAGAACAGCAGCAAATGTCGATTCATGATATGTATGCAGATGCCGGAATTCCGGTTGATACATTGCTTGCAGAAAGCGTGAGTGTACAGGAATATGAGGATGCTGCGTTTACGATGAGAGATTCGATTGGGACGGCAGCACAGCAGATGGAGAGGGAATATCCGACACTTGTCTGGGATGCGAAGGAACAGATCATATCGTTAAGTGATTATAACCGGCTGGCAACATTGTATGGAAAAAAGACTTTTACACTGGATGACAATGAATATATTGTTGTGGCAAATTTTGGTTCTTTTGTTGGGATTCGTGATGTGGGTCTGCAGTCGGGTACAGCGATCAGGATATTTGGGCATACCTTATCTCCAAAGTATCACACCTGTGAGGATGGATTTATTGAACCTGCAAGTAACGCCTGCAACCTAGGATTTTTTGTGGTGCCGGATGCAGTTGTGAAGGATCAGAATGCCTGTGGAGAGTATCTGATCGGTAATTATGCGGCACAGACGAAGGAAGAACGATATGCTGCAGATGCACAGCTGATCGGACCGTTTGACAAGACATTGGCAGATGCACACACAAAGAAGATAGATATGCAGTATGTTGCAATCCGGACAGGGTGCAGGACAGAGGTCTGCGATTCTGCGATCGGTCTGGGTGCGATGGTTTCGTTTATCGGTCTGTATCTTGGGATTATTTTCCTGATCTCAGCAGCGGCAATTCTGGCATTAAAGGAGTTGTCAGAGAGTGCGGATAATGTGGAACGATATCAGATTCTGAGGAGATTAGGAGCAGATGAAAAGATGATTAAACATGCACTGTTTAGACAGATTGGTATTTTCTTCCTGGCACCATTGATCTTAGCAGCGGTGCATTCTATATTTGGTATGAAATTTGCAATGATACTGTTAGAATCAGTAGGCACAAGTGTAGCCGGGATCTCCATTGTGATCACATTGCTGGTATTAGCCTTTATTTATGGTGGGTATTTTGTACTGACCTATGTATGCAGTAAAAATATTATCAAAGAGAGAATTTAGCGAAATTACTTGAACTACATAGCCTTCCTGCGTATAATATGTTAAGTGATTTGACATAGCAGGAAGGTTTTTATTATGGCAAAAGAAAAGAAAATGAATATGTTGGAAGGCTCGATCATGGACAAGCTGTTGCTATTTGCTCTGCCTCTTGCGGCAAGCAGCATATTGCAGCAGCTCTTTAATTCGGCAGATGTGGCGGTAGCCGGGAAATTTGCCGGACCGGATGCTCTGGCAGCGGTGGGCGGCAATAGTGCAGTCATCAACCTGCTCGTGAATTTATTTGTTGGTCTGTCGATCGGTGCAAATGTTGTGATAGCGAATTATATAGGCCAGAAAAAACCGGATCAGGCAAAGGAATCTGTACATACAACGGTGGCACTGTCGATGATATGTGGGTTGATCCTGATGGTGATCGGATTGTTTTCGGCACGGTTTATTTTGGAGCTGATCGATACCCCGGCAGAGACATTAGATGCAGCTGTATTGTATTTGAGGATCTATTTCCTGGGTATGCCATTTATTATGTTTTATAATTTTAGTGCGGCAATTCTAAGATCTGTCGGAGATACGAAGCGTCCGCTATACTGTTTGATCGTATCCGGTATTGTAAATGTGCTATTGAATCTGTTCTTTGTAATTGTATGCAGGATAGATGTGGCGGGTGTTGCCTTGGCGACAGTGTTGTCAAATGTGATCAGTGCAGGAATGATCCTTTATTATCTGATGCACGCTGAGGATACGATACGGTTTGAACCGGCAAGACTGAAACTTCACGGGGATCAGGTGTTAAAGATCATGCGGATTGGTATCCCTGCCGGGTTGCAAGGAATTGTATTCTCATTTTCCAATGTATGCATCCAGTCCGGGATCAACAGTCTGGGAAAGCATGCAGTTGCGGGATCTGCCGCGGCGTTGAATTATGAGTATTTTACTTATTTTGTTACGAATGCATTTGCACAGGCAGTTGTTACTTTTACCAGCCAGAATTACGCTGCAAAGGAGTACGGCCGGTGTAAACGGATATTCAGGCAGTGCATGCTGCTGGGACTTGTGATTACAGCGATGATGAGTATTATATTTGTGGGTGCAAATCAGTTCTTTATGGAGATCTATACGAGTGATGCAGAGGCCATCCGTTTTGGTATTATCCGGTTGACACATGTTGAATTGTTAGAGTGCATGACCTGTTTGTATGAGATCAGTGGCGGAGCACTTCGAGGTATGGGATATTCTTTGCTGCCGTCACTGATGACAGTATTTGGATGTTGTGTTGTGCGGTTGATCTGGCTGTATACTGTGTTCAAACAGTACCATACATTTGCGGCACTGATGACTGTTTATCCGTTTTCATGGGTTGTTACAACAATTTTGGTGCTGGGTGCATATTATATTGTACGAGGACATTTATTTAGAAGAAATGCGTCTTGATTATGCGGTTTCAGCATGGTATATTTGTGGTAGGAATATAAGATAACGAAGCGGAGGAAAATACGATGTACATAACATGTTTGGATCTTGAAGGTGTATTGGTACCGGAGATTTGGATCGCATTTGCACAAGAGACAGGAATTCCGGAGCTTAAGAAGACAACAAGAGACGAGCCGGATTACGATAAGCTGATGAATTACAGAATTGGTATTCTGAAGGAGCATGGGCTGGGACTTAAGGAGATTCAGGAGACAATTGCGAAGATTGATCCGATGCCGGGTGCCAAGGCGTTTTTAGATGAACTGCGTTCCATCTGTCAGGTGATCATTATCAGTGATACTTTTTCACAGTTTGCAGGACCGTTGATGAAGAAGCTGGGATATCCTACGATCTTTTGTAATGAGCTGGTAGTTGCTGACAGTGGTGAGATTACAGGATTTAAGATGCGTTGTGAACAGTCTAAGTTGACCACGGTAAAGGCACTGCAGTCGATTGGATATGACACGATTGCCAGTGGGGACAGCCACAATGATCTTGGCATGATCGGTGCCAGCAAGGCAGGATTTTTGTTCCGCTCTACAGATGCTATTAAGGAAGAATACCCACAGTATCCTGCGTATGAGACATACGCAGAATTGATGGAGGCAATTAAGAAAGCAATGGTATAAGTTCTGGAGGTGTTTGACATGACGAATATGACCAGCATGGACTGCTATATAAGTGGTTTATATTACTATTATGATAAGATTGTTTCATCACCGGGTGTGTGTGATGGAGAGGGATTTTCATTGTTATCAGATTTTAAGATAGCGCTGGATGATTTCAATCTGTTCCGTCGGAAGCCGAATTTTGACAGGCTGTGTCAGACACAGAACAGCTGGTATGTGGATGGTTACCTGAAGGGAATACTAATACAGAATGAAATTGTGGACTATTATGATTGTATCAGTGAGTTGATGATGCGTCTGAAACGCTTATTTGGCAGATGATTATTTTCATCAGAAAGAAATGTCCCTGCATCTTTAAGATGCAGGGGTATTTTTTTGCATGAAAATAATCCTTGCATAAAATACATCCTTCCGTGCAAAATATTTGAAGAGGTAATCTTGAAAAGAGCTCATAATAGTATGAAAAACGAGGGAACAGAACATGATTCAAAATGGATTTATTTATATTGCGGTACTTATTTTTGTAGCGGCATTGATCGTGAATCTGCCACATATTTTTACAGGGAAAAAGGCAAAATTGTTTTTCAGTTTTGCTCCACCGATCGTATTGATGTATCTTGGATTTATGCTTTTGTGTACCGTCCGGTTATGGAATTTAGAGACGACATCAGACACATACAGCAATCTTAAGAATCCGATTCTGTATACTATGTTATTTTTGATGCTGCTTCGATGCGATCTGAGAAAGATTATAAAGCTGGGACCCCGAATGCTGTTTGGCTTTTTTCTCGCAACCGTTTCGATAGGACTTGGATTTATTATATCTTATTGGATGTTTGGTGGAGCACTTGGTGCAGATTCATGGAAAGCATTGGGTGCATTATGTGGAAGCTGGATGGGCGGCGGAGGCAATATGATGGCGGTGCAGGCAGCACTGAATGTAGATGAAGCAACGATGGCATATGCACTCGTTATGGATTCTGTTTGTGCCACGATTTATGTTATGTTTCTGCTCTGGATCGTATCGCGTGCAGATCAGCTGAATGATTGGATCGGTGCAGATACCAGAAGGATTGATGAGGTTGGGATGGCACTGCAATCACAGATACAGGCTGAGGATAAGAAGCTTACATGGCAGAATATTATGATCCTGCTGGGTAGTGGTTTGCTGGCTTCCGGTTTGTGTCAGGAACTCGGGGTATGGACTTACAACTATATTCCCTTTTTTGACAAGACAACATGGACTGTATTGTATGTCACTCTGATCGGTGTCCTTGCGGCATTGACACCATTTGGGAAATTGAGGGGTACGGAAGAATTGTCAACAGTGTTATTGTATACTGTGATTGCATTGATTGCTTCGCGTGCAGATCTTTTAAGTATTGGAAATGCACCTATATGGCTGTTGGCAGGTTTTGTTATTTTGATCATTCATGTCTTGATCATGGTGGGTGGGGCAAAGTTGTTTCATATTGATGTTTTTACATGCTGCGTCGCCTCTCTGGCGAATGTTGGAGGAACTGCAACAGCCCCGGTATTGGCAGGTGCTTATTCCAGTGTGTTGGTTCCGGTTGGAATTATCATGGCATTGCTTGGATATGTGGTCGGAACCGGAGGTGGGCTGCTGGTGGCTGAGCTGATGCATATTATAGGAGATTGATATATCTGATACACTGGAAAATGAGAGGAAAATGTGATAATCTAATGCACAGAAGATAGATTTATTAGACAATTGCGAAACTCCTTGAAGATGTTGATGTTATGTGCATATTGCATAATGTATCGCAGGCACGCTCTCGCTACTTCATCACGCAGCGGTGCTAAACTCAGTCAATGCGTAGCTTGACTTCGTTAAGAACCGGCGTTCTTCAAGTACCTGCTTATACATTATGCAATATGCACATAGTCGCAATCGTAATCGAGAGTTTCGCAATTGCCTAGATAAATTTATATAAACGAGGAGAGAGCGGTATGAAAAAGATTTTGATTGTAGTGGATATGCAGAATGATTTTATTGATGGTCCGCTTGGAAATGCAGAGTGTCAGGCGGCCGTTCCTCATGTTGTAGATGTGATCCGGAACGGTATGTATACGAATATTATATTGACGCGGGATACACATCAGAATAACTATTTGGAAACACAGGAAGGAAAGCATCTTCCGGTTGTGCATTGCATTGAAAATACGAATGGCTGGCAGATACATCCGGATGTGATGCAGGCAGTGGATGAAGTGATGGGCAGGATGCCGGTGGAGCCTGTGATATTTGACAAGCCTGCATTTGGCAGTATGGAGCTGGCCGCATGGATCAGGGAACATGTGACGCAGATGGATGAGATCGATCTTGTTGGAGTGTGTACCGGTATTTGTGTGATCAGCAATGCCATGCTTGCCAAGGCAGCAGCACCGGAGACGAAGATTTGTGTGATTGGCAAAGCGTGTGCATGTGTGACACCTGCATCTCATCAGACAGCTCTGGACGCAATGAAACTTTGCCAGATTGAGATCGTATAAATGGGAAAGGTAATACATAGCAGGAGGAAGAAAAGCATGAAATTAAAGCCGGTTATAACAAGTCTGCTAGAAACGGATATGTATAAGTTCAGTATGGGGCAGGCAATATATCATCAGTTTAGCGATTATAAGACTACATGGACATTTAAGTGCCGCAATGAGGATGTTCATTTTACGACAGAGATGGTAGAGGAGATTAAGCAACAGATCCGGGCATATTGTGAGCTGCGGTTTACGGAAGAAGAGCTTACATATCTGCATAGTGTGACATGGATCAAAGGCAGTTATGTGGATTTTTTAAGATTGTGGCATCCAAGGTATGAGGATTTTGAAATCGGTACGGATGGGGATAGTGGATTGTCGATCGAAACACGTGGGACATGGTTGAATACTTCTATGTATGAGATTCCGACACTGGCAATTGTCAATGAAGTTTATTTCCGGTTAGCATATGATTATGATGATCTGTTAGTGAGCTTTCAGAAAAGGCTGGATGAAAAGATTGCGAAGCTTGAGTCTGGGGAACATAATATTGGAGCGTTTAGTGAATTTGGTTTAAGACGCCGTTTGTCTGCAGAGGCACAGGAGCTTGCAGTTCGGAAACTGGCTGAGCACAAATACCCTGACTCACAGTTCGTAGGAACTTCTAATGTGTATCTGGCATGGAAATATCATTTAAAGCCGGTTGGTACAATGGCACATGAGTGGATCATGTGTGTAGGACAGGGGAATCACAAACATAATCCGGCATACTCTAACTGGTATGCGTTGGATGCGTGGGTAAAGGAATATGGTATTTTAAATGGTATTGCTCTGACAGATGCGATCACAACAGATTGTTTTTTAAATGATTTTCAGTTGACATATGCGACATTGTTCTCAGGTGTCCGTCATGATAGCGGGGATCCGTATGAATGGGGTGAGAAGATGATCTCACATTATGAGAGCCTTGGAATAGATCCAAAGACAAAGACTTTATTATTCAGTGATGCATTGGATTTTGAGCGAGCAAGTAAGTATTATGCATATTTTCGGAACAGGGCAGGGGTGGCATTTGGAATTGGGACTTTTATTGCAAATGACACAGATGTGCCGGCGCTCAATATCGTTATGAAAACAACAGCATGCAATGGCATGGATGTTGCGAAGATTTCTGATACGCCGGGTAAAGGCATGTGTCAGAACCCGGATTATGTCCACTATCTGAAGCGGTGTATTGACTGGCGTATGCGCCATTAGTTTGTATTGTTAAGTAGATTTCCAATTGCGCAGAAGCAATTTTAGAAAGGAATCAGCATGAATATAGAATTGTGGATTTTGGATGCCTTGCAGGGGTTACATAGTCCGATTATGGACAGAGTGATGGTCGGGATCAGTACACTGGGAAATGCGGGCATGATATGGATCCTGTTGGCAGTTGTATTGCTGATTAGAAAGAAAACGAGACCACTTGGCTGTGTGCTGGCAGTATCATTGTTTGTGGATGTGATTCTGTGTAATGCAATTCTGAAGAATTTGTTTGCCAGACCGAGACCTTTTACTGTGAACACGATGGTGGATCTGTTGGTGGCAAAACCGAAAGATTATTCATTTCCATCAGGACATACAGCGGCATCCTTTACGGCTGTGTTTGCATTATGGTGTGCAAAAGAACGGCATGGGCTATTTTGGAGCACTCTTGGACTTGCAGTTTTGATCGCGTTTTCAAGAATGTATTTATATGTGCATTATCCGACAGATATTCTTGGCGGTGTGCTTGTGGGAGGTATTGCAGGATATGCCGGTGCGAGGATTGTTGAAATGATTCGAAATAAAGTGATGAAGACTCAAGCAGAGAAGTAATGAATAAAAATGTGGATAACGAAGGAGGAACTAGTAATGCGTAATGTAACAATTTCAGATGCGATCCGTTATATCGGAGTGGATGACACGACAATTGATTTGTTTGAGAGTCAGTACATAGTACCAAACGGTGTATCTTATAATTCTTATGTGATCTTAGATGAGAAGATCGCGGTTATGGACACCGTAGATGCGAGAAAAACAGAGGAATGGTTTGCAAATTTGGATCAGGTGTTAGATGGAAAGATCCCGGACTATCTTATCGTATCACATCTTGAACCGGATCATTCCGGCAATATCAAACTGTTTGCGGAGAAATATCCAAAGACACAGCTGGTGATGAGTGTGAAGGCAAAGGCAATGCTGCCACAGTTTTTTGAGATTGCAGATCTGGACAGCCGTTGTATGACGGTAGCAGAGGGTGACGAACTGACGCTCGGCGTACATAAGCTCCGTTTTATACTTGCGCCGATGGTGCACTGGCCGGAGGTGATGGTGGAATACGAGAGTACAGAGAAGGTTCTGTTCTCTGCAGATGGCTTCGGCAAGTTCGGTGCCCTTTCTGTCGATGAGGACTGGGCATGTGAGGCAAGACGATATTACTTTAATATTGTTGGCAAATATGGTGCACCGGTACAGACATTACTGAAGAAGGCAGCTGCACTGGATATTCAGACAATCTGTCCGCTGCATGGCCCTATTCTGAAAGAGAATCTGCCGTATTACATAGGGAAATATCAGACATGGAGCAGTTATGCACCTGAGGATGAGGGTGTTTTGGTGGCATGTGCTTCAATTCATGGCAATACGAAGGTGGCAGCACAAAAGCTTGTAGAAATATTAAAGAAAAAGGGTGTGAAGGTTGCTTTTACTGATCTGACTAGGGATGATATGGCAGAGGCGATTGAGGATGCATTCCGATACAGCAGTATGATTGTAGCCGCTGCGAGCTATGATGGGGGAGTGTTCCCGCCGATGGAGGATTTTCTGCATCGCTTGTCACATAAGATGTATCAGAACCGTAAGGTTGGAATTCTGGAAAATGGATCATGGGGTCCAACTGCTGCCAGAAGTATGAAGGCGGTTTTAGATACCATGAAAAATGTGACTGTGTGTGAAACGGTAGTGACGATCCGTTCTACGATGAAAGAAGCTGATCTTGCTGCGATGGAGAAGCTGGCAGAGGAGATTTTGTAGGTAAAGTGATGGCTGTTATCATCAATAAAGACCAGATAACAGCCAATGACAGGTTTTTATATCGGAGACATTGGATTATAAGAGGGTGAATTGATATCACCCTCTTTTTCGTGTGTATTGAAGATGTGATTATGAATTTTGTGATAAGGAGTATTTTTTCATCAGTTCACGAATCGTAGTTTCATCTTCTTCCAGCATATCTGCGATGTCTGGAATATGCATTCCTTTGCTGAGTTTAGCTGTGATTAAGGCTACCAATTGTTGCTCAATGCCCTGTTCAATGCCCTGTTCGATACCTTGTTCAATGCCCTGTTCAATGCCCTGTTCGATGCCCTGTTCGATGCCTTGTTCGATGCCTTGTTCGATTCCCTGTTCGATGCCTTGTTCAATGCCTTGTTTAAAGCCGTCTTCCAGACCTTGTTTAGTTGCCCGTTCATAGAGAACTTCGCCCCAATTGCACATATTGTTAACCTCCTGTTCTGTATCAGGTATCTCCATTATGAGACCATGTTTTTCTTGTAATTGTTTCTTAACTTCTGTTGGTTCCCTTTTAGATACAAGGGTTTCAAGCATCTGGATCAATTCATTACGGGACTCTGCTACATTTTCAGATTCGCGAATGCGGATGATGTATGCTTCCATTTTGTCAAATTGTTTGTACTGTACATCTTTGCCGTATAGAGTATCCGGTTTGAATGTAAATTTTGTGATCCCATCAGCATCTTGTGATGCGTCCATACAGATCCATATGCTGGTCACCTTTTTGATATCGTCATAATGATCCTTGGAAAATTCCTGCGTTTTCTGCGCAGAGATCATCCGTGCCAGATAGTACTGGACACGGTTTTCAATGTGATACTTTAGTCGACCGGGATCTGTTGACTTTTGCGCTTCGAGATTCAGTAGTATTCGGATTGGTTCATCACCGTAACAAACAGAAAAACGAATGTCATATCGGATCTCGCCTTCGCCCGGAACCAGATCAACTGTCTGCTCCCCGATATCCCGGTTAAGATTGGAATATCCCGGATCCAATCTGGTATCCTGAATGGAAATATCACAGATAGCAGCCATCATAGTCGGCATATCCCAACCGGAAAATTCGTCCATGGTGTGGATCAGTATATATGACAGGATCTGTGGATCTGCCAGCAGTCGGCATACATTTTCGTTGTAACGGCGAATCAATTCGTCCGTTGTCTCGACCGATATGGCCAAGCGCGTTTTGCTCATGTGCATTCCTCCTTTGATATCAGGAGACAACATGAGTCAATTATCCCCTGTTTTTATTGTGATAAATGTGGAACAAAAGCAGAGAATAATATAATATTAAAAGATATCAATTATGGGATGACGACTCAGCCGGATATGCGAATCCGTTCGTCTGCAAATGAAAATCTGCTTTGAATGCATTTTAACATATCATGTATAAAAAAGCAAGCAATTTATATATTGTATTTTAAATTTATGGGGCGGGAAATCAATACTACGAAGGAAAGTGTGAGAAAAATTATAGCAACGCTCACTTGACGCTTTATTGGTTTCCCATTACAATAGAAATGAGACTTTTTGTCTCGGGGGAAATACAAAAGAGTGAGGAAGGCAAACATGAGAGATCCGGTTAAAGTAAAGAAAGAGATGGAAGAGAAGGATCAAATAATATTAGAAGCAGCATTTCAAATATTTGTGGAGAAGAAGATAGAAGCAGTTAGTATGGATGAGATTGCCAGAGCTGCGAATGTGGGAAGAGCAACATTGTTCAGACATTATGCCAGTAAACCGGAACTGGTAATTGCTGTGAATACGAAGCAGTGGGGAGATTATCTGAGTGCAGTGGATGCGGTTCGTCCAATTTCTTCCATTCATGAGATTCCTGCTATTGACAGATTGATTTTCACAATGGACAGTTATATTGATATGTATCAAAAGCGTAAGGATCTGCTGCAGTTTAATGATAATTTCAATCATTATGTGAGCCATGCAGGGAGAAATCACGAAAAGCTGCAAGGGTTCCATAACTCTTTGTATTCCGCAGATACAAGATTCCGTTTAATGTTTGAAAAGGCGAAGGAAGATCATACATTCCGGACAGATATCCCACGGGAGCAGTTCTTCCGCGTGACGGTACACACGATGATGACGGCCTGTGCGTATTATGCAGGTGGTTTTATCTGGGGTTCGGAAGAGAATAGAGATTATACGGATGAATTGGTATTATTAAAGGATATGATTCTCGGATATGCAACAGCAGGAAACTGTAAGAAGAAATATCATAAGGAGTCTGCCGGAAAATGAAATTCCTGATATGGAAAGTGAGGAAGTATAGATGAAGGCGTTAATTCATGCAAAGACAATGCCTTACCGTGTGATCCTGGCATCTAAGTCTCCCCGTAGAAGAGAGCTGCTGGCAAAATTGGGGTTCCCTTATGAGGTGATACCTGCACGGGGAGAGGAAGAGCATACGGGGAATGATTTTTGTGAACTGGCGATGCATCTGGCAAAGCAGAAGGCATTGGAGGTTTATGAAATGGTGAACGAGCAGGGTGATACACGAACACCGCTGCTTGTGATTGGTGCGGATACGATCGTGGTGTATCAGAATGAACTGTTATGCAAGCCAAAAGATGCGAAAGATGCGTTCCGGATGCTTTCCATGTTGTCAGGTAATACGCATAAAGTATATACAGGCGTGAGTTTTTGCTTCCATACAGAAGATGCTCCGGATGTGATGCAAACACATACATTTGTAGAGTGCACAGATGTTATGTTTGAGGAACTGACAGCACCGGAGATTGATGCGTACATCGCAAGTGGAGATCCGTTTGACAAGGCAGGTGCATATGGTATTCAAGGAGAGTTTGCGATTCATGTGAAGGGAATCTGTGGCGATTATAATAATGTCGTAGGGCTTCCGATTGCAAGGGTATATCATGAGCTTCGGAAATTGAATATATTATATTTTATGTAGCAAAATGGGGTGAAATTTATGTATCATGAATTGACAGAGACTGATATCAAGAAGATGGAGGAAGAGATTGAACATCGCAAGGTTGTGGTCAGAAAGCAGCTTTTAGAGGCGGTGAAGGAGGCAAGAGCGCAGGGAGACCTAAGTGAGAATTTTGAGTATTATGCTGCAAAGCGTGAGAAGAATAAAAATGAGAGTCGTATCCGCTATTTAGAGCGGGAGATCCGGACGGCGAAGATGATCGAAGATACCTCGAAGGAAGATGAAATCGGATTATTTAATACAGTTACCCTTTATTATGAGGATGACGATGAGGAGGAAACGGTCAAAATCGTGACGAGTCTCAGAGTGGATGCAATGGTTGGAAAGATCAGCAATGTTTCTCCGATTGGCAAAGCAATCATGGGACATAAGGTTGGTGACCGTGTATTTGTAGAGGTTTCAAAAGGAAATGGCTATTATGTGGTGATTCGAAAGATAGAGAAGACGGTAGATGACGGTTCAGATGAACTTCGGGAGTTCTAAGAAATCCGGACAGGAGAGAATATGGCAGCACTAAAGCATGTAATGATCAATGATATCATAGAGGATCAGAATATCCGGATGCAGAATTTACGGAAGTATTATCCGTTTTTTTGTCTGTGCGATACTGCATTTTCCCAGTATAGGGAGGGCAGATATGCAAGGCTTGATATGGGATATATCACGATGGCGACTCTACGGTTTTTCATTAATGAGAATAATTTTAATGAGAGGGAGGTCACATACGGTCAGTATGAGACCTTCTTAATTGAGCTGTTACGACGGGATTACGATCTGAAGGAGACCCCGGAAGAGGAGCGTGCATTAGCAGCATATATATTTGATAAGATCAAGAATGATGGACGAGCATTTGAATTCACTTTCTATGACCCGGATACAAAACAGAACAAGACGGCACGTGTAAAGTATATTGACAGTCATATTGTAGATGGCGAGGTCAGGTATCATATTACCTCAGAAGGTATCGAGTTCTATCTGGATACAAAGGAGATGAAGGAGGAGAGCAAGATCAGTGTACAGCAGCTTCTGCTGGGCAAGCTGATCACGGCAAAGAACTTCAAGGGCGGCATCGAAGTGGTCAAGCGGATCAACAGCGAGGTGAGCAAGCTCATTTATGAAAAGCAGGAAGTATTGCATATCTTGAACTACGATGTGTTTGCGGGTGCAAAAGCCTGCGAGGATTATATGGAAACAGCAGCAAGATGGTTTGAACAGGAACAAAAGCTGTTTACAAAGAACCAACAGCTGATCGAGCAGGCATTAAAAACAGCGACGGGTGACCGTGATGCAGAGGGCAGGGATGAGTTTTATAAATCATTAGAGGATATTCATACCCTAGAGACAGAGCTTAAGAAGACGATCAAGAAACATAGTGATCTGATCGGGGAAACGATTGCTTTGCAGAGTGCATCGGATAAGATTATCAGTAGAGCGAAGTTTCGAAAACTTCGAAATGTATTTGATTTTAAGGAAAGTCTGTTAAAGGTGCAGAAACAGGATCATCCTGCACTTATGGGAAATGTTCTGGCACCATTGTTTGCACCGCGGCTCAAGAAGACATTTACTGTCAGAGAGATTGATAATATGCTGACATACAGGCAGGATATGTCAGATCCGGGTGAGAAGATTATAAAGGAAACATTTGATCAGGATTTTGTATATGAAGATGAGCTGGTGGATCAGAGGATTGCAAGAAACTATGAACGCATTTTTATGGTGCTTCTTGATCAGCTTATGAAGAAACATACATTAGATTTGAACATACTCAACGGTATATTAGAGATTAAGTTTGGAGAAGAGCTTTTTGTCAACGGTGATTATTATGGATTTCTGTCGCATTTGTCTCAGAAACACTGTTATGATATGGCGAAACTGTTAGAACGGCAGGATACTTTCCTAGAGGGGATTATCAGTGACAGTATGACTGAAAATGAGAGGGCCAGGTATGGAAATATGGTATTTGAGATTTCATTTTTACCGCAAGAGAAAATCAATTTAAGCAGCTATGTGACAGAGGTAAAAAAGGCGAGAGGACAGACCTTGCCTAGAGAGCAGATGCTTGCAGGGGACGAGCGGTTTGTCGTTACGAATATGCGGTTTTCATTGATTGAGGAGGGAGTATAGGATGGACAGTCGAAATCTGGATAAGGCATTGGATATCTATGCGAAGCTGATCATGGGCGAAGAAGTCAGGAAAGGTGATCGGGAAAATGGGCATCTGTATGACGAATATTTTCAGAATGCAGAAGTGTATGAGATTACCGGACAGATCATGAAGAAGCTGAACCTTACAATATATGAGTATCAGGATGCATTGTATCTGACAGCGGGAGAGGGAAATCATGTTTTCGGTTATACCAACGAGGAACTGAAACGGATCATGGGACTGCGGTATAATAAAGAGCTTTATCTGGTTTATTATATTATATATCAGGTTTTGTTGTCGTTTTATAATGACTCAGCAGCGTATCAGTTTCAGGAATTCGTGAAGTTGGAAAATGTGTTGGATGAGGTGTCAAAGTCTCTGACGGGTATTCTCAAGGAACTGTCTATCTACAATATGGATCAAGTGGAGGAAAACAGTTTTAAGACGATCGCACTGTTGTGGGATGAGTTGCCGACCGCCTCAAAGGAAGACCGGGATAAGCTGCGTGCATCGAGAAATTCTCGCGCGGGATTATGTAAGATCGCATTCAATTTCCTGCTGTCACAGGGATTGTTTTTAGAGGTAGAAGACCGGTATTATCCGACCGACCGGTTTAAAGCATTGGTTGAGAATTATTTTGAGGAATACAGAGGACGGCTTTATGAGGTATTATCAGGGGTGTCTGAGAATGAGTAGAAAGGAGAAGCAGGATGCCAAGTATCAATAGAATACGAGTTAATAATGTAAAATATAATTTTGGCACGCAGCAGTACGATGATTTTGTCATGCGTATGTACGGCAGGAATACCTTGTATGATCTGGCAAATGGTGGTGGAAAGAGTGTGTTGATGCTGCTTCTTTTACAGAACCTGATTCCAAACTGTACACTGGACGAGAAGCAGCCGATCGAGAAGCTGTTTCGAAATGGAGGGGGCAATACAGTCATTCATTCTCTGATCGAGTGGAAGCTTGACGATGAAGAGAATGGTGAGGGGTATCGTTATATGACGACCGGATTCTGTGCGAGGAAGGCAAAGGATCAGGCAGAGGGACAGGAAACTGCGAGAAAGGATACTGCATCAATTGAATATTTTAATTACTGCATCCGGTATCGGGAATACAATCGAAATGATATTGTGAATCTGCCACTGTCACAAAATGGAGAACACATTTCATTTACAGGACTGAGAAATTATTTAAAGGATCTTTCACGCAAAGATCTGAATCTGGATATTCAGGTGTTTGATCGTAAGGGAGAATATCAAAGATATATTAGTCAGTATGGCCTGTATGAAAGCCATTGGGAGATCATTCGTGGAATCAATAAAACCGAGGGACATGTCAGAACATATTTTGAAAGTAATTACAGGACGGCGAGAAAGGTTGTAGAGGATCTGCTGATTGAAGAAATCATTGAGAAAGCATATCTGGTGAAGACAGAGCAGAATGAAGATTCCCAGGACATGGCCAAGAATCTGTTGGATATTAAGGACAAACTGATGGAGCTGACAAAGAAGAAGCGGGATATTGCAAATTACGACCGTCAGACCGAACTGATCCATGTACTAGAGGGACGGGTGACATCCTTTCTCAATTTATTTGAGCAGCGGGATAAGATGAAGCAGACCATTGCCAATGTCTATGTGACGGGAAAGGCGGTTACAGAGGAAGATGAGATCAAGCTGGCAGGATTTGAGAAGCAGAAGGAAGATAAGCTTAAGGAAAAAGAAAAGAAGTTAAAAGAGTTAGAAGCTCTGAAAATCCGGGAAATGGAGTATGAGAAGGATGCTCTAATGGATGGAATAGAGGAGCTTTTGCGTTTGGTGGGTGAAAATAAATCTGAATATCAGGAGACTCTTAACGAGCTGAAATGGAAAGAGTCCATGAATGATTATATGGACTATAAAAGGGATGCTGCAGCAGTTCGTGAAAATGAATCTGTTTTGCGTGCAGCCCAGACGGATTCCAGAACAGATGTATCGAAACTTCGCCAGCTGGCTTATGTAAGAAAATGTATGAATGATGAGCAGGATGCGGTTGATCAGAAGACGATTCAGACAGAACGGGTGCGCCAGGAGCAGCTGGGAGAAAGATATAAGACAGAGTCAGAGCAGCTTAGTGAGGCGCAGATCAGTCTGTCTGTTGCGGAAAATGATGTGAAGCGTTGTAAAGAAGAGGCCCGGGAACTTTTGTCTACAATCAGCCAGCTCAAGTCGAATACCAGCATTTTGATGCTGGCAGATGCGGAAGAACTGATAATTTCAAATGAACAGGCAATTGCGGCATGTAAGAAAACGATAGAGGATGCTGAGAGCCGGAAGAAGACGCATACGAAGACATATTATGATCAGTTGCATGAAGCAGACAGACTGGAGCTTGGCCTGTCTTCGGCAAAGGCGGATCTGAAGGTGCGACAGGAGCAGATGGATCGGTATCTGGATAATGCGGACCGCATTCAGAATATGCTGAGAATTTATAATGTGCCGGAGCAAAAGGAACTTTTGTCAGCGATCAATAAGCGTTGTATGCAATGTATTGTAGATGTGACCAATAAGCAGGATACCTTAAAGCAGTTGGTAAGGCGGAGAGCAGATCTTGCAGAGGACCGTATCATCGGTGAGACAGCTGCTGTCGCAAAGGTGAAGGAATATATCGAGACACGGCATAATGAGAGTGCGGTATCCGGTATGGATTATCTGGCTGCAAGAGATACTGCACAGAGGGAACAGCTTTTGGAAGGATATCCATTGCTGCCATATGGTGTTGTAGTTAAGAATTTCGACTTCTTGTCAACAGATGATGCAATCTATGAATTGCAGCTTGGCGATTACGCTGTGCCGGTTTTTAGTGAAGCGCTGTTGTATAACCCAATGGGAAGAAATTACGATGATTCCGTAATGTTTATTTCCAAGGGAAAGATGCATTTCACAGACGAGACACTGCTGAAAAAGGCAAGAGAACAGCTTGAAAATGAAATTAAAGAATGTGAAGAATCCATCAGAAGACTGACTGAAATGGGTCTGACATATGAAGAGGATATGGAATATATCAGCAGTCTGGGTGCTTCTGTGTCGATTCAGACAATGGATGCCGTGAATGAAAAGAAAGCGGAGGTTGTTGCGCTGGAAAAGAAGCAGAATGCATATAAGGATGGATGTCATGATCTGTTGTTGGCGATCGAGCAGGATGAGCAGGCAGTTCAGACTGCAAGACAGGAACTTGATAAGCTTTTGCAGACAGAGAAGAATCTGGTTGCGGTGAAGGTAGTAAGTGATCGTATTGTGAAACTTGATCAGGAAAAGCAGGACCGGGAAGCGGATGTAAAGCGTTTGATGCAGACGATAGCCGCTCTTAAGAAGCGTGTTGAGGAGTCCGGCATGGAGTATGATGATGTGACGGGCAGGATTGAGACTCTGGAACAGACAGTCAATGCTCGAAGACAGGAATGGCAGAAGCTGTATGCGGATTATTATGTAGATGGCAGCTACGAAATGCTGTTGATGTCGGATGAGGAACTGAATGCTGCATTCAAGGCAGCGAAAGCGGTATATGAGCGTGAAAACATTGTACTTGCAGATAAGAAGCAGCTGATCGAGACATTGCATCAGAGTATGAAAAGATTGCAGCGGTCGATTGAACGCCGGGACATCAGTATGGAACAGCTTGCGCAGATGGATGAAGATCATAAGCTGTATACAATTGGCGAGCAGGCACTCAATAAGCTGTCTGTCTATGCTGCGAAATTGTCAACGGATGGTGCGCTGTTATCAAATCAGTTAGAGCAGAAGCGAAGTGTGCTGCATCATTTGGAAGGAAACATTGAACAGTCAGTAAAACAGCTCGAGGAGAAGCACGGAAGCTATACACCGGTTACAGTATCCAGGGAAGAGATTGCACAGGCGATCAGTGAAGGTGATAAAGTGTTAAAGCGTATTGACCAGGAATACCGGGAAATGGTCAAAGCATACGAACGCAGTGTGAAACAGCATAATAGTATGGTAGAGCTTTATAAGGATGTAACCCGAATCATGAAGGTGAATGAGATTTCGCCGAAGGATGCGGTTGTGATTCATGAATCAGAAGACAGAATGCGGAGCCTTTTCGAGGAAAGCCTGTTGGCATATGACAAGAGTGAGAAAGCGTTAGAGCGCGCGAAGGCGGAGCTTCTTAAGTATAAGTCACATACTGCAGAGACATTGTATAGTATGCAGGCATTTGAGCTGTCAGAGACAATCGGAAGAGATGTGTCAGTGCCGGAGGATTACGCATCTGCAACGCTTCTGTTGGATAATCTTAAGACAATGATTTCCTTTATTGAGCTGGAGAAGGATCGTGTAGCGAAGGGCATCTCAGATATGGAATTTATCAAGCATAACTTTGAAAATCAGTGTATCCAGAGATGTAAAGATGTGAAGACCGAACTGGATAAGCTGCCGGGACTGTCAAGAATTACATTAAATGGTGAGCCGGTGCAAATGGTTGGCCTTACGATTCCATATGTCAAGGAAGAGTTCATGAAGCAGAAAATGAGTGATTATATAGATGATGTGGTTGCAGGCGCAGATCAGTATGATGATGCGAAAGACCGTATGAAATATATACGGAGCAGGCTGGTTTTAAAGAAGTTGTTTGGCGTGATCGTTACGGATATGAACGCAGTCAGACTGACTTTGTATAAGCGTGAGCGTATTAAGGAACAGAGCAGATATCTGCGTTATGAGGAAGCGGTTGGAAGTACCGGACAGTCACAGGGTATTTATATTCAGTTCTTGATCTCCATCATCAATTATATTTCCGGTATGTACGGATCTAATGTGGAAAATGACAAGAGAACTAAGACAATATTCATTGACAATCCATTTGGTGCAGCGAAAGATATCTATATCTGGGAGCCGATCTTTGCACTTCTGAAGGCTAATCGTGTACAGCTGATCGTGCCGGCAAGAGGAGCGACACCGGCTATTACGGCACAGTTTGATGTAAATTATACACTGGGGCAGCAGCTGGTTGGAAAGAAGCAGCAGACGGTTGTTGTAGATTACAGAAGCCAGACTGAGCAGCAGGAGATTGAATACAAAGAATTGGATTACGAGCAGGCAAGCTTTGACTTCATATAGAATCCATTGGATTCTATAGAAGTCCGAGCACAAGCTGCATATAGGCATCTGCCGGTGTCATGACCGGGAGTAATGTCAGATGAAGAGAGGTGTAAGCCTGTGTACTTGCGTAAGGTGTGCAGGCGGGGTCAGTGCCAAGCACATAGACCGGCACCTCTTTTTTGTGTGCAGATATGGCAAAATCACGAAACGCTGAGTCCTTTGTCGGCAGTGTACCAGAGTGATAAGTGAGTAGTAGTATGGCTCGGATATCGTCTGTGACGGGAGGGTAATACATGCCGGGCATGACAGTCAGTACCAGTATATCCGGCTGGCGGGGCTGCAGCAGTGATATGTTTTCGGATACGGCATTTGTCTCAGAATGGTATGCCAAAGACTGTTCTGTCTGTTCGTAATACGGTTGTCCGTCCCGCTTTTTTGGAAGAATACGGCAGACATATTGCCCGTGCAGACTGGAAACCGTATCTTCATATAGCGTATGAGGCATCAGACTGTTTGCGTGGTAAATGTACACCGGTGCAATGCTGTCGTCTGACATGTTGTTCTGATAAGATACATATACGCCAGTTTGCGGCATATGGCGGACGAAAGCGACTGCTGATGCAAAATTTGCAAAACCATTAGAACGGGGATCATCCAGAACATAATTAGCAGAGACCATCACGATAGGCAAGCTGGAAACCGGACATAGACGGCAGAGGGCCGCAGCGGTATAGTGCAGGGTGTCGGTGCCGTGCGTGATCAGGATGGCATCGTAATGCCTGTCTTCAGCCAAATGCTGGCGGATACATTGATATAGAGTGAGGATGTGAGACATATTCAGTTCTTCACTCAGAATGACATAGGGGGAGTCGGTAGTAAATACCACAGGTTCAAGATCAAATGCAGATTCATAATCTGTATATGCCGATAAAAGCTGGCTGCATTGTGCCGGATCGGTATTGATGAATCCATTTTGCGTAGTGGATCCAATTGTACCACCGGTATAGATCAATAAAATCTTCATGGAATGTCTCCTTTTTCTGATTGCAAATTTTATAAACTAATGATACCCTATTGTACAATAAATTATAAAACACTGCCATAGAGATTTATGGCGGATCAATGGAGGGTATAAAATGGGAATTAATCCAATGAAATTAATGCAGCTTCAAAATGTATGGAAGGGATTTGTGACCAGACATCCAAAGCTTCCGATGTTCTTTCAGGCTGTTGGGAATCAGGCACTTTTAGAAGGTACGGTTATGGAGATCAAGGTGATCAAACCGGATGGATCGGAAATGAAGGCTAATCTTCGTCTTTCACAGGAAGATCTGGAAGCGATTGAACAGGTGAAGTCTGCTTTTTAGACAGAATCGCTACATCTGGCTGCGCAACCTGCATGACCTTTGGTTGTGGAACATAGGATGGCAGACTGTTTTCAAGTGGATGCATTTTGAACTGGAATAGGACGGCTTTATAGTATGTCCTGCTGATAGATAGTTTGTATGGACCGGCATAAATAGTTTCCCGGGCGATGTGATCTACATGATTCCAGTTAACAAGGCAACCTTGGTGAATCTGAACAAACTGCTTGGGATTTAATTGATGTCTTAATGACCGGATGGTGTCGTATATATGATAGCAGGAGTTTTTTGTGTATATGTATAGTTTGTTTCGGTATTTTTCAAAATAATAGATATCGCGGGTAAGAATGTAGAATGGATTGCCGTCCTGTCTGACCATGATGGAATTGGTAGTATTTGGAACAGACATTTTCGCAAACAAATAGGGCAGCAGACGATTTAATAATTCAGACAGATCTTCGTAGCATACGGGTGTCAGTAAAAATCCACTGGCTTCATTACGGAAAGCTTCATAGGCACGATCGGTATCCTGACTGGTCAGGATCATGGGTATGGACAACTTCAACCGATAAAGCTGATCCGAAAAAGAACAGATGTTGCAGGCTGGCATATCCATTGATACTATGCATAGGACAAAGGCTTCTTTCATGACTGCGTCAAGAAATTCAGTTGCCTGGTTGAAAATTTTAAAAGTAAAAGAAACGCCTGCAAGTCGTGCATAGGTATTCAGATGGGTACTAAGTTGTTCGCAGCTTGCAGTATTGTCATCGATAATTGCCAGATTATAGTGTAACATGGGATTCCTCCTTATAACAGTAATAAGAATAGACAATTGCGAAACTCCTTGAAGTTGTTGATGTTATGTGCATATTGCACAATGTATCACAGGCACGCTCTCGCTACTTCATCACGCAGCGGTGCTAAACTCAGTCAATGCGGTAGCTTGACTTCGTTAAGAACCGGCGTTCTTCAAGTACCTGCTTATACATCATGCAATATGCACATAGTCGCAATCGTAATTGAGAGTTTCGCAATTATCTAGTAATAAGAAGATTGTATCGTAAAGAATTAAAAACGCAACAAATATGGGATAAATGGAATCCAAAAAGGATGTGCAACATTTTTGTTGCACATCCTTTTTTATTCTTGCATATCCAATTTGTCCCATCTATCCCGAAAAAGGTTCGGATGTCCCATCTCTATTGCAAAACAGAGCCCATTGAGGCATGATAGATTTACAGCTTGGACAATGACTGCAGGGCGTTATGCCCAAGAAGCAGTCTGTAGTGTTCCTGTATATAACTTGGGGCTGCATAGGAGCTCTTGACAATAGTTCCATATTCGCCCAGTATGTTGCATACACGATTGAATACAGTGGATTGGGTTGTGTTCATGACGATCAGATAGTACAGATTGTCATGGGGATTCTTATATAGGCTGTTGGTATCGTTGTATAATGTTTCAAGCAGCTCAGCAACCATGCTGACCTCAGTCAGATCATGGAATCTGTATATCCGGCAGGTGTCAGCCGGGAGTGTTCCGGAAGCGGTATCCTGCTGCTTAAATGTCTGACCTGCTATGGCATTTCGCTTGGACTTGTGTGCCGGTGTGCCGGATGCATCTGTCTCATCTGTATCAAGAGTTTCCTCGTGGAGGATTTCTCGCAGATTGTCCAAAATGGCAGATGTGCCGTCAATATATTCTTCAATATCGGACAAGTATTCCGTGTCATCGTCTTCATCAGTTTCTATTTCATGTGTGAAACTGGAGAACCGTGCATCAAACTCTTCCGGATCCTCGACTTTTGTAATGTTCAGGATCAGACAGTCGGCAGATACCGGGATCGCCTCGACCATGAGTGGAATGTTGTCGGCTTCAAAGCCAAGCTCAGCGGATGCTTTCTGCATCATCTCGCTGAACAGCTCCTTTGCCTTATCTGTACCGTATGCAAGCTCGTTGAGCAGCAGATGCTTGTCTGCTAAATCTGCTTTGTTTAAGGTGCAACGGATTTTATTTTCACTAATACGTTCAAGCTTCATAGGATCATCTCCTTACTAATCATGTTCTGGCCTATAACACAGAACGCTGCACAACCAAGATGTATTCTATATTCACAGTCTAGTTTATCACAAAAATAGAACATGTAAAGCCAAAACTGAGAAAGTTAATAATTTTTTCGTTTCAAACCGACTCCGTAGGACAAATATGGACCGGTTACGGTCTCCCCGCCGGGTTTCCGATTCATATTCAGCTGGAATGAAAAGTTATTATAAATGTGGAATGTTGATTCCACCGTAATGCACAAGAATGTTTACACATCACATCGTACATTTGTATGGCATTACACAAATAAATTGAATGGGAGGTGATAGCCAGTACATAAGATATTGTTTCTTTATTGTCAATGCATGAGAGATCATGCAAAATAAGAATCCGCAATCAGGGATCCGAAACGACAACTCAAAAAGATTGCCGGTTTCTTATCATCAAGCTATTACAAATGTGCTGACATGCACATGGAGTCTGCTTTGGCAGACTCCTTTTTGTATGCAGCGAGCCGGGCAGACGGGTGCACCCGATCCCTATTATATAGGATATGAGAATGTCATGAAATTATGATATGAGAATGCTGGAAGATTATTTTGCGATCATATAATGATTGCGTTTGTACATACTGATTGATACCGGTTGTAATTGCAAGTGCTAGTTTTTCCTGATATTGATCATCGGACAACAGGAGTGCTTCATCAGCATTCGACAAAAAACCACATTCGACAATGATGACAGGACAGGTGCTGTTTTTCATAATGTAGTAAGAATCGTTGGATTTGGCCTGTCTGCGGTTATCCGGATCCGCCAGTGATATCAGAGCTGCCTGCAGTATGCCGGCAAGTTCCTGCCCGGTATCAGATCCGGCATAGTAAAAACATTGAGCGCCGTGTATAGAATTGTCCGGGTAACTGTTCTGATGGATGCTGATAACAAAATCCGCCTCGGATTCCTGCATCATCTGTACTCTGCGGCTCAGATCAGAGGTCTTTTTGTTGGGGACCTGAGGATCTGACAGCATGCAGTCTGTTTCTCTGGACATTACAACATGGTAACCATTTGCTTTGAGACATGCAGCCAGTTTGCGTGAAATCGACAGATTGATATCCTTTTCAAGTTCTCCGTTGATGCCGATCTTACCCGGATCATCACCACCGTGACCGGGATCGATCAGGATCGTAATGATATGTTTGCTGCTTGTGGTCTGTGTGTTCCAATAAGCAGTGAATGCACCGCAGAGTATAATGGTTCCTATTACAATATAAATAATCCCTGAACGCTTACCGGACATAAACACCTCTATCAATGATGCCATTATTCTTCAGTATATGAAATGAGAGAGTAATTTATGCGATAAAAATAAAAACAGAAAATATATGCATTCTTGCCCGGAGAGGGGGTCCATGATATAATAAACGGAAAAGTAATTGCGTGATGCAGACAAGGGGAATATACCTGATCACTGCAGACAGGAAGAAGGATAAAATAGTGAATACGCAGATGATTACATGGAATGAACAGGAGCCGGAATGTATTGCTGCGGCTTCAAAATGCCTCAGGGAGGGTGGTCTCGTAGCATTTCCGACTGAAACAGTATATGGTTTGGGCGGGGATGGTATGAATCCGGCAGCTTCTGAGAAAATATACAGAGCCAAGGGGAGACCGTCTGATAATCCGTTAATTCTGCATATAGCTCATGAGAGCGCAGTCGAGCAGATTGCAGAACATATCAGCGATGATGCATGGAAACTGATGGACGCATTCTGGCCGGGACCGTTGACATTGGTGCTGCCAAAGAAGGCTGCGGTGCCAAAGGAGACAACAGGAGGACTTGATACGGTGGCTGTCAGGATGCCATCACATCCTGGTGCCTTGGAACTGATCAGACAATCAGGGGTGTTTGTCGCTGCTCCATCAGCGAATACATCCGGCAGACCAAGCCCATCCAAGGCAGCTCATGTATATGAGGATCTCAATGGTAAGATCGATTATATTATTGATGGCGGAGAAGTCGATATCGGGATTGAATCCACGATCGTGGATATGACTTCACAGGTTCCGATGATCCTTCGCCCGGGTTATATTACACCGGAGATGCTAGAACAGGTAGTTGGACATGTGGAGTTTGATCCGGGTATTATGGGCGTGGCAGCGAATGTGCGTCCGAAAGCACCGGGGATGAAGTACACACATTATGCACCAAAGGGCGAATTAACCATTGTAGAGGGCAATTTAACAGATGTTGTTCGTAAGATCAATGCCCTGACCGCACAGAAGCGGCAGATGGGGCACCGGGTAGGGGTTTTGGCTACGCTGGAAACACGGGAATTATATGATGCAGATGTGGTGTTGTCCATGGGACGCAGATCAGAACCGATCACAGTTTCGGCAAAATTATACAGTTGTCTGCGTGAATTTGATACATTGGGAATGGAATACATGTATACAGAGTCATTTTCGGGAGACAGTCTTGGCAACGCGATCATGAATCGTCTTTTAAAGGCTGCAGGACACCGGGTGATTCATATATAATATAGAGGAGTTGTTTTGCAGATGTGTGTATGCATGGCAGACTGCAAAATTGCACAACATAAATAATAAACATATGGAGGAATATTTTATGATCGCATTAGGATGTGATCATGGCGGATATGCCATGAAGGAGGAACTGAAGAAGCATTTGGATGAGAGAGGCATTGCCTATCAGGATTTTGGATGTGACAGCGAAGAGTCTGTAGATTATCCGATTTATGCCAAGAAGGTAGCACATGCGGTGGCGGATGGTGAATGCGAGAAGGGTATTATTATCTGCGGAACCGGGATCGGCGTTTCCATAGCTGCCAACAAGGTTAAGGGTGTACGTGCGGCTCTTTGCCATGATTGTTTCAGTGCCAAGGCTACAAGAGAGCATAACGATGCAAATGTGCTGACAATGGGAGCCAGGGTAGTAGGACCGGGACTTGCAATGATGATAGCAGATATTTTTATCGATACACCGTTTTCAAATGATGAGCGCCATGTCAGAAGAATATCCATGTTAGAGGATTAGAGTTGCGAAATTATAATAAAAGAAAAGTAAAATGTCTATAAATTTCGACTGGAAATATGGACGATTTAAACAAAAAATGGTATACTTACAAGAAGTCTGAAAAGAGGGGCCGGCAGGTTATGAAGGAAGGAAATAAAATTGCAAAAGCATTCATGTTAGTGCTTCAGATCGGTCTGACTATGATCGTTGCAGTTGGTCTTTGCACAGCCGCCGGGTATTACATTGATAATCATTTCGGTTGTAATTTGATGTTTTTTTTTATTGCACTCGGTGTGATTTCCGGATACAGCGGATGTTATTCCCTGATCAGACAGTATATCGATATGACGAGCAGCCGGGACAAGTACGACCAGATGTTCTCTGACTGGGAACAAGGGGAGGATATGTCCGATGATGCCGGGATAAAAGGTGAGGACGATGACGAAAATAAAACAATACATTAGCGATATAGACGAAGTATTACGGGATCTTATTTTCGGCATTGCCCTTTATTTTATTGTCATCAGTCTGATCGGAGTTCTTGTGGTAGAAGACAGACTGGCATTTGTATTGGGAGCACTTACAGGATGTGTGGTTTCCTGTGTAATGGCGGCGCATATGTATCGTTCACTGGATCGTGGACTGGATATGGATCCCGATGCGGCCGGCAAATACATTTTTCGTCAATCTATGTTACGGTTATTCATGATGCTGGTGGCGGTATATCTGAGTCTGCTGCTTCCCCGTGTGAGTCCGGTAGGTGTGATCCTCGGACTGCTGGGGCTTAAGTTGTCAGGACTGATGCGGCCACTGGTATCCTCGTATATAACAACAAAAATATTCAGGGAAGGAGAGTGAACATATGGGATATGCTTTAGCCGGTATCGGAGTGAATCTCACCCGTATTGGCGGTCTGCATATGTATGCAGAGGAAGAAGAAGTGGATTTCTTTATTCATAAATTGTTGAAGATGCCATTTCAATTCATGGGTCAGGATGTATATCTGACCACCAGTCATGTCTGTATGCTGATTATATTTGCTGTGATCATAGGATTTGCGATCGTGGCACGACATAAGATCATGCATGCCGATGAAGTTCCGGGAATGTTTCAGAATGTAGTAGAACTGCTGGTTGAGACACTTGTGAATTTTGTTGGTGGAACGATGGGAGAGAATGCAAAGAAATATGTGAACTATATCGGTACAATATTTCTGTACATTTTTCTGTGTAACATCTCAGGCTTGTTTGGACTCAGACCGCCTACAGCGGATTATGCTACGACTTTGACACTGGCGATTATCACGGTATCCATGGTGTGGTATGCAAACATTAAGACCAACAAATTCGGTGTGATCACGAATTTATTCAAACCGATTCCGATTCTATTCCCAAGTAATCTGATTGGTGAGTTTTCAAGCGTGGTTTCCCTGTCTTTGCGTCTGTTCGGTAATATTCTGGCAGGTACAGTTATGATGGCACTGTTTTACAATCTGCTGCCGACAGTTGTGACGATAGGAATTCCGACATTTTTACATGCATATCTGGATCTGTTTTCAGGTGCGATCCAGGCATTTGTGTTCAGTATGTTGACCATGGTATTTATCAGCGATAAGCTGGAAAACTAATTTTAAATTTATATGGAGGTAGAAAGAATATGAGTAATATTACAAACGAAGGTTTAATTTTAGCATGTAGTGCGATCGGTGCCGGACTTGCACTGATTGCCGGTATTGGTCCTGGTGTTGGACAGGGTATTGCCGCAGGTTATGGTGCGTCTGCAGTAGGACGCAATCCGGGAGCAAAGGGTGATATCATGCAGACAATGTTGCTTGGACAGGCCGTTGCCGAGACAACAGGTCTTTATGGTCTGGTTGTTGCATTGATTCTGATGTATGCAAACCCATTGCTTTCAAAATTCCTGAAGCTGTAATTACGGTGATTCCGGATTAGGGAGTAGTAAATACGGCGAAAGGAGGCAAGGACGTGGGAGATTGTATCACAGGATTGGGAACCATGCATTTCTTATTGGAAGCTGATCCATATATCTTCAGCCTGGATCCACAGCTGCTGTTTGGTGTACTGATTCAGGGCATCAGTATTTTTATCTTGTTTGCGGCATTGTCATATCTGTTATTCGAACCGGCGAAGAAGTTGTTAGAGAACAGACGCAATAAGATTCAGAATGATATTGAAACAGCGAAGCAGGACAAGCAGGAGGCTGCCCGGCTGAAGGAAGAATATGATAATAAAATCAAGTCTGTAGAGAAGGAAGCGGAGTCGATTCTTGCTGCATCCCGCAAGAAAGCGTTGAAGCGTGAAACAGAAATCACGGATGAGGCGAAAGAGGAAGCTGCACGGATCATGAAGCGGGCGAATCAGGAGATCGAGATGGAGCAGAGCAGGGTACAGGATGATGTCCGCAAGGAGATCATTGCAGTAGCAACCCTGATGGCTTCGAAGATTGTTGCGGTTTCGATCAGTGAGGAGCAGCAGAATGCATTGCTTGATGAGACATTGAAGGAAATGGGTGATGACACATGGCTAAGCAGGTAAGTACAACCTATGGGGAAGCCTTATTTGAGCTGGCTGTGGAGGAGGATCAGATTGATGCTTTTTATGAAGAGGCAAAAGGACTGTATGATGTGTTTATACGGGATCAGGATCTGAATCTGTTTCTGGGCCATCCGAAAGTGCTCAAGGAAGATAAGACCGCAATGATCCAGAAAGTCTTTACAGGACGGGTACACGAACAGCTTGTGGGTTTCCTGACTATCATTATCAAGAAAGACAGACAAAAGGATATTCCGGCGATCCTGGAATATTTTATCAAAAGAGTAAAGGATCATAAAAAGATCGGTGTAGCAAATGTTACATCGGCCATTACACTTTCTGATGCAAAAAAGCAGCAGATTGAAGCAAGGTTGCTGGAGACGACAGATTACAACAGTATGGAGGTGCATTATGAGGTAGATGCATCGCTGATCGGTGGACTTGTGATCAGAATCGAGGACCGGGTTGTAGACAGTAGTATCAGGAACCAGCTTTTCATGATGAGACAATCATTGATGAAAGCATAGATTATTTTAGAAAGAAGGTGCAAAGGCTCCATGAATTTAAGACCGGAAGAAATCAGCTCAGTGATAAAAGAGCAGATTAAGAATTATTCTACACAGCTTGAGACGGCTGATGTGGGAACCGTTATCCAGGTTGCTGATGGTATTGCCCGTGTACATGGTTTGGAAAATGCCATGCAGGGTGAGCTTCTAGAATTCCCTGGAGAGGTTTATGGTATGGTGCTTAACCTGGAAGAGGATAACGTTGGTGCGGTACTTCTCGGTAATCAGAAGAACATCAGCGAGGGCGACACGGTCAAGACAACCGGAAGAGTAGTTGAGGTGCCGGTTGGAGACTGTATGCTGGGCAGAGTTGTCAATGCCCTGGGACAGCCAATCGATGGAAAAGGACCTATTCATGCAACAAAGACCCGACAGATCGAGCGGGTGGCATCTGGTGTTATCGCACGTAAGTCAGTAGATACACCGCTTCAGACAGGTATCAAGGCAATTGATGCGATGGTACCGATTGGTCGAGGACAAAGAGAGTTGATCATTGGCGACCGTCAGACAGGTAAGACGGCGATCGCAATTGATACGATCATCAATCAGAAGGGGCAGGGCGTGAACTGTATCTATGTAGCAATAGGTCAGAAGGCGTCTACGGTTGCTTCGATTGTGAAGACATTAACAGAATTTGGTGCAATGGATTATACGACGATTGTAGTATCTACAGCGTCAGAACTGGCACCGCTGCAATATATCGCACCATACGCAGGATGTGCGATTGGTGAGGAATGGATGGAAGAGGGAAAGGATGTACTGGTGGTATATGATGATTTGAGCAAGCATGCCACGGCATATCGTACACTTTCATTGCTTCTCCGAAGACCACCGGGGCGTGAGGCGTTCCCAGGTGATGTTTTCTATCTGCATTCAAGACTGCTTGAGCGTGCCGCAAAGCTGTCGGATGAGCTGGGTGGAGGTTCGCTTACGGCATTACCGATCATCGAGACGCAGGCAGGTGATGTATCGGCATACATCCCGACCAATGTAATTTCTATTACGGACGGACAGATCTATCTGGAGACAGAAATGTTTAATTCCGGTTTCAGACCGGCTGTCAATGCGGGCCTTTCCGTATCCAGAGTAGGTGGATCCGCACAGATTGGTGCGATGAAGAAAATTGCATCTCCAATCCGTGTCGAGTTAGCCCAGTATAGAGAGCTGGCTGCATTCTCCCAGTTTGGTTCCGATCTGGATGATACCACCAAGGAGCAGTTGGCACAGGGTGAGCGTATCAAGGAGATGTTAAAACAGCCACAGTACAAGCCGATGCCGGTTGAGCGTCAGGTTGTGATCATTTATGCGGCGACAAAGAAGTATCTGCTGGATATCGCAGTGGATCGTGTGGCAGATTTTGAGAAGGAATTATTTGAGTTCATTGATACAAAATATCCTGAGATTTTCACGAAGATTCGTGAAGAAAAGAAACTTTCTGAGGAGCTTGAGGCGGCAATCATCAAGGCAATTACAGAGTTTAAGGCTGAGTTTAAGTAGATTGCAGGTATTGAGTCTGCATTTGGGAGATGCCTGTGCAGACGGAAAGGACAGGTGATATGTCTTGGCATCCATGCAGGATATCAAAAGACGAAAAAATAGTGTCAATAGCACTATGCAGATAACCAAGGCCATGAAGCTTGTATCTACAGTCAAATTGCAGCATGCAAAGGCAAAGGCCGAGAGCACAAAGCCATATTTTGACATGATGTATAAGACGGTCAGTTCCATTCTGGCAAAGACAGATAATGTGTCACACCCGTATCTTGATTCTAACGGCTGTGATAAAAAGGTGGTGATCACGATCACCTCAAACAAGGGTCTTGCAGGTGGATACAACAATAATGTTGTCAAAGAAATGGCAGCATCGGGACTGACCCCTGAGAACAGTACAATCTATACGATTGGACGTAAGGGATATGAGTCCTTGGCAAGGAAAGGTTATCCTATCGTAAAGGATGAGTCGGATATTATAAATGAACCATTGTATTCAGATGCGATCGCAGTCAGCAAGCAGGTGCTTGATATGTATACAAACGGAGAAGTTGGCGAGATATATCTTGCTTATACGGAGTTTAAGAATACAGTAAGCCAGATCCCACATGTGATCAGGCTGCTGCCAATCGACATGAGTATTGTGGAGGCTTCGGCAGAAACGGACAAGAATGAGGCTGTGACATTGATGGATTATGAGCCGGAAGCAGAGGAAGCTCTTTATGAGATCGTTCCGAAGTATATGACCAGCCTGATCTATGGTGGTCTGATCGAGGCTGTAGCCAGTGAAAATGGTGCCAGAATGCAGGCGATGGATAATGCTACAAGCAACGCTGAAGATATGATATCAGATTTATCATTGTTATATAATAGAGCACGTCAGAGTTCTATTACACAGGAATTAACAGAGATTGTCGCAGGTGCGTCTGCGATTGAATAATACTATAATTTGAAAGGAGTGAATATAGTGGCAGAGATGAATAAGGGTAAGATTACGCAGGTCATCAGTGCAGTTCTTGATATTAAGTTCGCTGAGGGCAAGCTGCCGGAGATCAACGAAGCAATCGACATTCCCCTGGCGGATGGACAGAAGCTTGTAGTTGAGGTGGCACAGCATCTTGGAGATGACACCGTAAAATGTATCGCCATGGGACCGACGGATGGTTTAAAGCGCGGTATGGAAGCAATTGCCACTGGAGCACCAATTACAGTACCGGTTGGTGAGAACACGCTGGGGCGTATTTTCAATGTGCTTGGGGAACCGATCGATAATAAGCCGGCTCCGGAAGTGACAGAGCATTTTCCAATTCATAGAAAGGCTCCTGCATTTGATGAGCAGGCAACCGATACAGAGATGTTAGAGACAGGTATCAAGGTTGTTGACCTTCTGTGTCCATACCAGAAGGGTGGAAAGATCGGTCTGTTCGGCGGTGCCGGTGTAGGTAAGACAGTACTGATTCAGGAGCTGATCCGTAATATCGCAACAGAGCATGGTGGATATTCTGTATTTACCGGTGTTGGAGAGCGTACAAGAGAGGGAAATGACCTTTATCATGAGATGACAGAATCAGGTGTTATCAATAAGACAACAATGGTATTTGGACAGATGAACGAGCCGCCTGGGGCGAGAATGCGTGTTGGTCTTACCGGACTTACGATGGCAGAGTACTTCAGAGATCAGGGCGGTAAGGATGTGCTGTTGTTCATTGATAATATTTTCCGTTTTACACAGGCCGGTTCTGAGGTATCGGCGTTGCTAGGCCGTATTCCATCTGCTGTAGGTTATCAGCCGACATTGCAGACAGAAATGGGCGCATTGCAGGAGAGAATTACATCAACCAAGAACGGTTCTATTACATCCGTACAGGCGGTATATGTGCCGGCCGACGATCTGACAGATCCGGCTCCGGCGACAACATTTGCCCATCTGGATGCGACAACTGTATTGTCGCGTTCTATCGTAGAGCTGGGTATCTATCCGGCAGTAGATCCGTTGGAGTCTACTTCCAGAATTCTGGATCCAAGAGTAGTTGGCGAGGAGCATTATAAAGTGGCACGTGGTGTGCAGGAAATCTTGCAGAAGTATAAGGAATTGCAGGATATTATCGCAATTCTTGGTATGGATGAGTTGTCCGAGGAAGACAAGCTGGTCGTATCCCGTGCCAGAAAGATTCAGAGATTCCTGTCGCAGCCATTCCATGTTGCGGAACAGTTTACAGGCCTGCCGGGACAGTATGTGCCGGTATCTGAGACGATTCAAGGATTCAAGGAAATCCTTGAAGGTAAGCATGATGATGTACCGGAAAGCTACTTCCTGAATGCGGGTAATATTGACGATGTGCTTGCAAGAATGCAGTAATCAGGATATAGAGGAGAGCATATGGCAGAAAAGACATTTCGCGTAAAGATCGTGTCTCCGGATCGTATTTTTTATGAGGGAGAGGCTGACTTTATAGAATTTAAAACAACAGAAGGGGAAGTTGGTGTGTATGCACAGCATGTGCCAATGACCTCAATTATTGCACCGGGTGTACTGCGGATACACAGTGCCGGGAGTGTGAAAGAAGCTGCTTTGCTGTCAGGCTTTGTGGAGATATTAAAGGATTCCATTACCATTCTGGCAGAGTCGGTAGAATGGCCGGATGAGATTGATACCAAACGTGCCGAGGAGGCGAAGATCCGTGCGGAGCGCAGATTGAACCATAATGATACGGATATAGATTATGACCGTGCAGAACTCGCACTGAAACGAGCAATCGTCAGACTGCTGGTAGCACACAAATAATATAAAAAGGCCTGTGAAATGCTTCACAGGCCTTTTTTGTGTCTTTATGGGTAATGATAAGGTACATATGGAATCTACAGTGCAAGAAGACACTTGACATAGATATGTATTGTCTTTTATACTACTTGATAGTTGTGTAGAAAGGAAGATTAGATATGATATTAGAAGAGTTTGTCAAGATGTCCAAGAATTTGCCGTTTGCGCAGTTGTTTGTACTCGAAAACGGAAGCTATCGACCACTTTGGATGGGCCGCAGAATTGATAAGCTCTATGATGATGTGAAGTCATTATATGGGGAAGACTATGTGACACAGCTGCATAGCTGTGAAATACTTGGATTTGAGGGAAATGGACAGGATCAGCTATATATTGTAACGGATATGTCCGCACCAAAGAATTTCTTCGCATACACGAAGGAATATTGGGATAAGATGCATGAAGAAGCATCCGGTAATACGAAGAAGACGAAGAGCAAATTTGTAGAATTTATGACGAAGGATCTGTTTTAATAAGACGACCTGCATATTTTAGAAAATGCCGTCAATACTCTATGTAAATGAGAGTATAGGGGGCATTTTTTATGCGTAAAAAAGAGTGGATGTATCTGTTTATATTAGTCTGGATGGTGTTTGGTATCCAGTTGGCTGTCAATGCGGGCATGAAAGATGATGACCAACTGATCGAAGCATTTCACGAGATAAAGACGATTCCGGTGGAAAGTGATGTGGAGGCATACGGATATTTTGGTGATATGTATCTAAGCGGAGAAACCAAGAAAAAAATGCTGCAAAATCTGGCGGATAAACTGGACATCAAAGAGGGATATCTGATTGATACTGTCGATGGTGGCAGTTTCACAAGAACCAGTCTGATCAAAGATGGTGCGTACGGAAAAACGCAGTTGCAGCTGATCACGCTGCACACAGAAAATGCAGATGGTGATGCTTTAAACCAACAGTATGTATATGCAACCATTACAATTTATAACAGTGTGGAACATGTACAGTATTACCGCAGACAATTAGAGAAGATCTTTGCGGATATTGGGATGAAGGCAGATGTGAATATTTATCTGGCGGGTGAGATGCATGGACGGCAAAGCAAAGAGGCACGCGAAAAGCTGATAGAAGCGTTTTTAGACTGTATGGATGCAAAGGAGGTATGCGGTAATCGTACTGATGATCTGTACACAATATATGGATACACAAGGCATGAGAGAGAGTATGTTTATCAGAATGGAGAGCGTGTCAATGTCAATATTGCCCTGACCTATGACGAAACACAGAATAAGACAAAGATTCATATGGCGGTTCCGTTTATTTCAAAATCTTATTAGAATAATTTCTGAATATGCCGTGATTTGGCAGTCCGCCCTGTTAATATGGTGCTATCAAATGGGCCATAAGGAGGATACAGATATGGAAATCGTAATCAGAGTAGATGTATTAATGTTGAGATTAAAGAAGTTTGGAAAACGGATGCACACGATTCTGGAACGACTTTATACAATTGGTATTGTTGGTGCAGGGATTACCTCCGCAATTTATTTACTCAGGTGCATTTTTATGTGGCTGGCGGTCGCATAATAGAATTATTCTCTATACAAATGTTCCATTTTCCAGTATAATAAGATCAGTGATTGGTATTACTTTCAAATTGCTAATTTAAAGGAGAATGGAGGATTACATATGGAAGACAGAGCGGTTAAGGTTGCATCACCGGGGAATATGAAGCTGGAGCTGAAGGTGGTTCCGGGACATTTTGCGACAAATCATTCCCATATCAGCCACTATATTGATATGACGACGATCAAGTGCCGTCAGAGTGTGGCATATGAGGCAGCGAAGGAGATAGTGAAAGAATATAGAAGCACGACACCGGTAGATACGATCGTTTGTATGGACGGCTGTGAGGCAATTGGAGCATTGCTGGCAGAGCAGTTATCCGATGCGGGATTTATGTCTATGAATCAGCATCAGAGTATATATGTGATTACACCGGAGTTCAATTCTAACGGACAGATGATCTTTCGGGATAATCTGCAGCCGATGGTACGCAATAAGCACATTTTATTATTGCTTGCTTCGGCAACAACAGGACAGACGATTTCGAGAAGTCTGGAATGTATCGAATACTATGGTGGTATTGTAGAAGGCATCTCAGCTATTTTCTCTGCAATTGACACAGTAGACGCACATGAGGTACATAGTATATTCCATGTGGACGATCTGCCGGAATACCATACATACAAGCACAATGACTGTCCATATTGCAAGGCAGGACAGCCGATTGAGGCAATTGTGAACAGCTATGGATATTCAAGACTGTAAAGACAATACAAGTAGACATAAAGCAATGGGGCATCTTTTTTGGGGTGCCTTATTGTGTTTTCATGTGAGAAGCCGGAAAACCATTGCTGGATATGAAATGTTAGGAGGATGCACATATGTCAAAGGAAATATTTTATCAGAAGCAGGCAGAGACGATCATCAAGAATATGAAGAAACGGAATTTTGAGGGATATTATGCACAGAATGCGGAAGAGGCAAAACAGATCGTGCTTCGGATGATGGAGGAAGGTGCCAGTATCAGCTGGGGTGGCACAATGACGATGACAGAGATCGGCGTTATGGATGCGATCCGTGGAGGCAAATACCGGCTGATTGACCGGGCACTTGCCAAGGATCCGGAAGAGGCACGGGAGATCTTTGCCAAAACGGTAATGGCAGATTATTACCTGATGTCGACAAATGCGATTACTTTAGAGGGAGAACTGATCAATATTGATGGAAATGGAAATCGGCTGGCATGTTTGATGCAGGGACCTAAAAATGTCATTATTGTGGCAGGTATGAACAAGGTAGTATCGGATGTTCAAAGCGGTTATCAGAGAGTGAAAGACATTGCATCACCACCAAATGCAATCAGACTGCATAAGAATACACCGTGTGCACTTACCGGACATTGTGCAGACTGCTATTCGCCGGATTGTATCTGTTCGCATACTGTCATTACAAGAAGGTGTGGAATACCGGGCAGGATTAAAGTTATTTTAGTTGGACAGGAGTTAGGTTACTAATTGAAAGAACAGCTGCATATAATGAAACGAACAGAGAGCTTTACCGGGTGGGGAAAGGAGAGTATGTGAGTCGTTTCATGTATGTAGCTGTTTTTTTATGTTTTCATTTTCTGATATTGGTCTTCTGCAGTGCCTGCGGACAGATCAGCGAACCAAAGAAAATCCAGGATATTGAATATACTGTGTGTGATGAGAGCAGGCTGCCAAAGGAATTGCTTGCTATCATAGAGGAGAAAAAGGAAACACCGTTTCGGTTGTCATATACAACAGGCAGTTATATGTATATTGTAGTGGGGTATGGAGAACAGGATCGGGATCAGCTTAGTGTGGCGGTATCAGATCTGTATCTGGGAGAAAATGCAATCTATATGAATACTTCTCTGATATCTGATAGTCAGGATGTACAGACCGGAAAAACATCTTTTCCATATGTTGCAGTGAAATGTGAAAAATACGATTTGCCGATATCCTATTTATCCTACTCGTCACAGGCATACTAATTGTCCTATTTTCGTTGATTTCATTGACAAAACCCGGCAAAAACGATACTCTAATACTATAGTTTTTAATTGGGATGCGGGGTGTATAATTTGGATTTTTTGGTGTCGGCGTATAGTGATATTGGTATCCGTAAAGAGACGAATCAGGATTCTGTATTAGTTGAGGTCGCAGGTTATGGTCAGGATCGGATTGCATTTGCGGTGATATGTGATGGAATGGGTGGATTAGATCGGGGAGAACTGGCTTCAGCAGCGGTGGTAAGGGCTTTTTCAGATTGGTTTCAGAAGACATTTCCACAGATGCTTCAGGATGGATTTTCTGAGAAAACGCTCAAGTATCAGTGGCAGACGATTCTTGAGGATTTAGACAGGCGGATTGCAGTATATGGTGAGCAAAAGGGGATTACTTTAGGTACAACGGTTGTAGGGATTTTGATTTATCAGGGCAGATATTATACGGTGAATGTTGGGGATTCCCGGATATATTGTATAGATAAGACGATTACCTGCCTGACAAGAGATCAGTCCTATGTGCAGCGGGAAGTCGATGCCGGACGCATGACGCCGCAGCAGGCAAATACGGATAAGCGAAGAAATATACTTTTGCAATGTGTGGGTGCCTCTGAATATATGGAACCGGAGTATGATACCGGAAAGATTGTCACGGGACAGGTGTATATGCTGTGTTCAGATGGGTTTCGACATATTATTACAGAGGATGAGATGTATGAGAGGCTATGTCCGAAGATGTTAAAGACAGAGAAGGATATGCTTGAGAATGCAGCCTATTTAACGGAACTGAATAAGAAGCGTAAGGAAGAAGATAATATTTCGGTCGCACTGATCAAGGTGTGTTAGAAAAATAACGGGGGAATGCAGATGTTAGAGATTGGATCTGTGATCGACGGAAAATACAAAATATTGAATAAAGTCGGACAAGGTGGCATGAGTATCGTATATCTTGCCATGAATGAAAAGGCGAATAAACAGTGGGCGATCAAGGAACTGCGTAAGAATGGAACGCAGAATTTTGAGGTGGTTAAGCAGGGGCTGATTGTAGAGACCAATATGCTGAAGAAGCTCTCCCATCCGCATTTGCCGAGCATTGTTGATGTGATAGATTACGATGATACATTTCTGATCGTGATGGATTATATAGAAGGAAATACGCTGTTAGATGCCTTGAAGGAATACGGTGCACAGCCACAGGACATGGTGATTGAATGGGCAAAACAGCTGTGTGATGTTCTCAACTATCTGCATACAAGAGAGCCGGCAATCATATATCGGGACATGAAACCGGCGAATATTATGTTAAAGCCTGATGGAAATGTTATGCTGATCGATTTCGGTACAGCAAGAGAATATAAGGCTGATGCAGATCGCACAGAGGATACAACCTGCCTTGGTACGCAGGGGTATGCGGCTCCGGAGCAGTTTGGCGGACAGGGACAGACAGATGCCCGGACGGATATATATAATCTGGGTGCCACGATGTATCATTTGGTGACAGGGCATAATCCGGCCAAGCCTCCATACGAGATGTATCCGATCAGACATTGGGATGAGAATCTGTCTTCCGGACTGGAAGAGATCATCCTGAAGTGTACAATGCGAAATCCGGAGGACCGGTATCAGAATTGTAATGAATTGCTTTATGCACTCGAGCATTATAATGAACTGGACATCGAATATAAGAAAAGGGAACGGCACCATCTGCATTTGTTTGCGGCATCTGCAGTGCTGACTGTGATCTGTGCAGGTGTTTGTGCATTTGGACATGTCGAGAGCAGGAGCCTGACTTCTCAGACCTATCAGGCATATCTTGAGCGCGCAGCTCAGGCAACGAACGATGATGATTATCTGAACTATATTGAAGAGGCATTGAAGCTGAATCCTGATAAAGCGGACGCATTGAATGCATTGCTTGAATATGATCGAAGTGACGGATATTTCAGCCGTGGGGAGGCTGAAACGATTACCAGATTGATCAATGAAAACAACGGAAGAATCAAGGCGGATCGGACAGGCTATGCCCAGTTGGCATACGATCTGGGTGCAGCGTACTGGTATGAGTATTCAAATGATGATCGTACTTATACGCCAATGCTCACGCAGGCAACGCAATGGTTTTCTCAGGTGGAAGAGATTAAGAATGATGGAGCGGGCAACAGTGCCCAGTATCATAATGCACAGATTTATGAGAAGATTGGACAGAATCGGGCGCTTCTGAATCAGAAGGCAGATCAGATGGGCGATACCGGAACGAGTTTTGCTGAGTATTGGAATGGGTATCTGCAGTTATATCAGAGTGAAAATGTCAATGCTGTAACCAGACTGCATATATTGAAAGATATTGTTACCAATATTTACAGCTATGCTGTAGAGTTTAAGAATGCTGGTATTGAACTTACAGATATTACCGGTATGCTTGATGATATTGAAAAGGAAATTGCAACAAAGCAATATGATATTAAGAATCCAACAGAGGCATCCCTGAATGGTTATCTGAAGGAGAATATACCGAATGCCAGAAGAGCGATTATGGCTGCATATGAAGGTATGGAAGAACAAGTCCAATAGGAGGGATACCGTATGGAACATAATATTATTTTATATGACCGTTTAACTGTCGTATTTGGAATAGCTGCTGTCATATTTCTGATTGTGACAGTGATTTTCTATATTGTATATGGAATAAAGGCAATTATAAGAAAGAGACTTGGACTTACACAGAAGCAGGAACTGCGCAGAATGCAAAGACAGGCTGAAGAAGCGCAGGAAGCTTCCCACAAAAAACTGCATGGACAGATGTTTATGTCAGAGGAGAAGCCACTAACGAGAAGCCGACACCGGGAGACACCATATCAGAGGGAAGACGAAAAACCTGTCAGGACAGAGAGTATTTTAGAGACATTAGAACATGAGCAGGAGATGGTGCGAAAAGAAAAGGAAGAGAGACTGGCGTATGCTTATGATAATGAAACTATCATACTAGGAGATGGCGGGACAACCGATGTGCCGGAAGCCGATACACAGACAGAGATGCTAGGAACGGACGGGGCAACCGATGTGCTTGGAGCTGATGCAAAGACGGTGATGCTTGGAGATGATGGGGCAACCGAGATGCTGCAGGTGGATGCACAGACAGAGATGCTTGGAGATGCTGCATCAGCAGATAGCATATATTTAGAAGAGACAGCACCAACATCGGTGTTAGATACATCAAAGGGAATACATCAACCTCACGAAGGTCTGTCCGATGGGGAGGCGTTGCCGGAACAGTTTACATTATTCAAACATATTATGATGATTCATACAGATGAGTTGATTGCATAGGATATGGAATACATATTGGATCGGCTGGGATTGATAGGCTATGGTCCATAAAGGGAGGAGGATACCGGATGAAATATACATGGAGAAGAAAATTGACAGCATGGATCATGATACTGGTGGTCATGTTTAGCAATGCCGGATCTTGGATTCCACGATTACATGCACAGGAGGAAGAGGCTGCATCCGGGGAGACAACCACATATACCATTTCCGTATCGGGTGGTGCCGGAACTTTTTATTATCAGGTAGGGGAAAATTATATTCCGATTGAGGGCGGTAGTGTCAGTCTGGTTGCAGGTACTTATCAGATTCGCTATATAGGAAGTCAGGAGCATTTGGTTGCAGTGAATGGTACAGTGGGGGAGCAGGCGGTAGCAGGAGCTGTTACCTTGTTTTACGATACGGTGCAGCATATATGGAATCAGCAGTGGGATGGCAGTCTGTCGCTGCAGACAGATGCGGCCCTGACAGCACGGGAGGATATTCTGGCATTGACATTTGAGAATGCTGCTAATGCTGTGATGCCGGATGTCGAATATCAATTGGGAATATGTGCTGCAACCGGGGAGACTATATATAACCTGGAACAGGTACCGTCATATGTATTCCGTGTGAAGGATGGAATCCCTTCGGATGTTGAACTTGCCATGACACAGACAAAGAATCAGGCAAGTTTTAAATATTTGGCAACGACAGAACCGATAGCAGATGAACTTGAGATCGAAGCGGTAGACAGCACTTTGGCGGGAGAGGGATCTAATGTAGAGGAAACTCCTCAGGCATCATTTTCTAAGAAGATTCCCATATTGCATACGGATATTTTGTATGGGCGGGATTATGAATGTGCATCGGACACCGGAATGTATATGACAAAGCAGGCGGGAACTGCAGTACTATTTCATGATGGTAAAATGAAGTCAATTAAAATAAAGAAAAACCGTTATACTGCCTATCGTTATAAGGATCAGGAATCGGTTTATCCGTCAGATTTTGTATCATTTGATGAGCGCGAAACAGAGCATGTAGTTGTTCTTGGAAGTGGTTCCCTGTATCTGCAGATGAAGAATACGGATGCCGGTTCCGAAGCATTTGGTTCAACGGGGGAGATCCGTGTGATAGCGGATCAGGAGGCTCCACAGGTGGTAGTATATAAGAATCACAAAGCGGTTTCCACTGACAGTAACCGACCGATTTTGTTGAAGGCAGATGATGTGCTGACGATCGGTGCCAGTGAGGATCAGAACGGATCCGGTATTGATCGGATTACCAGGGTCATTGATGGGACGGAAGAGACGATACAGTCTATGCAGACAATGCAGTATCAGTTAGAGACTGCGGCAATCCCGTGTGTTGAGGGAAGACAACGATTTACATACCGTGTGTATGATCATGTAGGAAATATGCGGGAACTGGAATTCCTTGTCGATGTAGATGGCGTAAAACCAGAGATTACAGTGGATGCAGTCTGGGCTGTTCAATATGGAGATGAGGAAGTATATTATATGAATGCATCAGACCAGGCAGCCTTATCCGTCACATTTCAGGACGAGCATTTAGATGTTGAGACCATTCGAGTGAGTGGACCGGTGCAGAGGATGGTGACAGCAGATATGACAGAGGGTGCCTGCCAGATTGATTATGCGATCACAGGAAGTGGAACGGTAGAGTGGACAGTGCAGGATACTCATGGAAATCAGACATGCAAACAGATTCAGGTAGTGTATGATCACACTATGCCACAGATTGAAGATGCCTCTGTGAGACTGCATGATGCAGATCCACAGATCACAGGTATGGTGCATACACCGTATGATACGACATATCAGGCAGAGGCTTTTCATCAGCCATTGATTGATTTTCAGGTGACGGAAGCACATCTGTTAAAGATCGAAATCATGGCAGAGCATCAGGATGAGAAGATTACATTACAGCCTAATACACCGCAAGGAGATACATATACCTATCAGGATGTATCGTTGGAGAATTTAGATGCTTTTGCAGAAGAGAGGCTTCACATCTATGTGTATGATAAGGCTGGGAATATTACAGATTATCAATATCAGAATGCATATGCGGGCAAGGTGACCTACATAAAGTCAGGTATACAATGGAATACAGTTGGAATCGGCAACACAGTCCGAAATCTGCGTGATCGGAAATATATTGTACCGGATCAGGGAAAGATCCATATGCAGATTACGGCATCAGGTGAATTATTATTGCCACAGATGCTTTGGGTTCATTTGTATCAGGTGGATGATCAGGGAAATCCAAAGCGTGAGGTTGCACAATACCGCTATGATGGTACAGGAGGTATAGTAGTGGACCAGCATCATGGGAACTGGAATATTTCATGTGATTATCAGCTTCAGGCAGATGATACGGATGCATATATAATACAGGTTTCCTATATGGATATTGCAGAAAATGAGATCATCACGAAGACGAGTGATGTATATTATATTGATCAGGAACCGGTACAGCTGACGGCAGCTTCTAAACAGACGGTATCAGGTGGAAGAGCAGGACAAAATGTGCAGGTGGTATATACCATGCATGAGAAGAATCCCGACTTTTCTACATTTGTGTATACATATACAAGCAGTCTGCATTCCATTACAAAGAATCCTGCAGATGTCTGGATCGTAAAGCCGGATGGAACCCGTGAACAGGTAGCGATCACAGAGCTGACGACCAGAATCTGTGATGAGTCGGTCTGGAGGCAGGATCAAGATGAATATACATTGACACTGGAATATGCGGACCAGAGCATATATACAACTGCATTAACTGTTCGGGATATTATGGGAACCGCTGCAACGGCACGATATGATTTCCGGATCGATAAGACAGCACCGCAGCTGGAATCGGTTGATGTGAAGACGGATTATGAGAATCGTTTTTATAGTACTTTTAACCGGTTTGATACGGATTCTGCAGTGATCACATTGCGCCTGAAGGATGAAGTGTCCAATGCGGATGAGCTCTCAGTAGTGTGTGTGGCGAAAGATCAGCTAACTGCGAAGGAACAGAGACTGCAGGGGGTATTAGGCAAGGATGAAAAAGGACAATATACATATCTTCTGACTATAAAAAAGAACTTTAAAGGAACGCTTTTGTTTGAGATATCGGATGGATATCATACAACAACGACCGAACATATAAAGTATGCAGATGGTGTTGTATTGGAAGATAAAACGATGCATGAAGACACATCAGCCCTTTCAATCACAGCATCGAAAGCAAATGTTTATGGATTTTATCGTACAGATGTTATATTGAAATTGTCGGCGAAGGATTCTTATTCCGGCATTAAAAAGATTGGTTATAGCGTGAATGGCAAATATGTATCGGAGAGCTTTGAAAAGGAATCCCAGATCAGAACAGATTGGGAGAAATCTTCTGTACTGTTGAATGCTGACAAGGTCAATGAAGGCAATGCTATTCCGATCACATTGACTATGGAGGATAATGCAGGGAATCAGAGTGAACTTACGAAACACTATAAAATTGATATCACCAAGCCGGTGATCCGTGTTGCATTTGATCAGAGCCAGCCATTACATGAGAAATATTATAAAACGGACCGGATAGCAACGATCACGATTCAGGAGCTGAATTATGATGCGTCATCGACGGTGGTTACTGTGTACCGGGATGGAAAAGCTATGTCTGTGACACCACATTTTAAATCAGATGGAACGATCGGCACAACAGAGGATGGCGTGTCATACAAGAAATATCAAATGCAGCTTCCGTTTACTGAGGATGGAGAATATACCTTTGAAATCAGTACGACAGATATGGCCGGGAATAAAAGCCAATATACATATCAAGATAGTTTTGTGATAGATCATACCCTGCCGGCAATATCATTGGAATTTGATAATCAAACACCATACAAGGAACAATACTATGGGGAGAGCCGAACGGCAACCCTGATTGTAAGAGAACATAATTTTGATCCATCAGCGATGGAAGTGTTGGTGACAGCATCGCATAATGGAACAAAGATAGCTGCACCGCAGATTGGAAGGTTTGTTTCTGATGGAGATGTGCATAAGGCAGTGCTCTCGTTTGTACAGGAGGGAGATTATACAATCTCGGTACAAGGAAAGGATCTGGCAGGCAATCAGGCACAGGAGATTCCGGAACAGACCTTTACGATAGATCTGTCGGCTCCGGAAATTGAAATCACCGGGGTCGAGCAGAATAAATCTTATAACCGGGCAGTCAGACCGGTTGTGAGGATTCTTGATGATAATTATGACGCAGGAGCAGTGCACATTCAGATAACAGGTGGCAGACATGGAACTCTGTCAGAACTCTCACCGCAGATTGCATCATCAGAGCGAGAATATGTTTATACATATCAGGATCTTAGGTATCTACGGGATTATGATGATTGTTACACGATCGTGGTGACAGCAACCGATCTGGCAGGACATGTCACGACAAAAAATGTAGATTACCGTGTGAACCGGTTTGGATCCGCCTATACATGCAGTGAGGCGTTACAGAATGTTTTAGACACACATTATGGAACAACATCAGAGAATTATTCTATTGTGGAGACGAATGTGGATCAGCTGAAAGATTATCAATTGGCTTATACGCTGGATGGTGAGATCGTGAATCTGGAGGAAGGGAAAGATTATACGGTTGTGGCATCAAGGACGCAGGATAATTGGTATCGTTATGAATACAGACTGGCAGCCGGGGTATTTGTACGAGAAGGAAATTATGCTGTTTCAGTTTCTTCGACGGATGCATCCGGGAACATATCTGATAACAGGGCGTGCCGCACTTTAATGGAATTCTGCATAGATAATACGGCACCGAGTTGCATCATCAGTGGGGTTTCGAATGGTCAGAAGTTTGATCGGGAAGCCGATATACATATCGGTGTGGAGGTTTATGATAATACAGAGATTAGGAGTACAAGAGTAATACTAAATGGTACACAGATTGCATCTTTGGAGGATTTTGAGAATGGGAGATTGATGGAGCTGGCAATTGACCGCTCTATCAGACATCAGAGTCTGCAGGTGATCAGTGTGGATGCAGCAGGCAATGAACGGGAGGAAAATGTCTCTTTTACATGTGTACAGGAGGGAGACAGGATTGCAGTTGTTATTTGGATCCTGCTTGCAACAGGTATTGCGGGTCTGGCGTGTGCGATCGTGATGATTCGAAGAGGGAAAAGTCCCGGTCATAAATAGGACATTTCATACATATACATAGAGTAAATGAACTGCGATCATGTATCTTGCATATATGGCACAGTTTGGAAGCAAGGATACGATATGTATAGGTTGGGAGGATAACATGGAATTATCGAAGACGAGTATGGAATGTAACGAAATGAAGGCGGGTACAAAGGGAAGCCTGACATTAGATAAAGATTTTAATGTGCCGGATCTAAAGGAAGATATTGATAAGATCATCGTGGCAAAGGGTGAGGTGTGTCTTGAAGAATGTGAGTGTATGGTGGACAGGGTAAAACTGTCGGGAACAGTGCATTACAGGATACTATATACAACACCGAACGAGGCACGGCCGCTATGCTATATGGAGGGGATGCTGCCATTTGCGGAGAATGTACATATGGATGGTGTGCTTCCTACAGATCATTGTAGAGCCCATCTGGATATTGATGACCTGAATATTTCTACGGTCAACTCCCGAAAGATTGCGGTCAAGGTGCTTGTCGGATATGTGATGCAGGTATATGGTGAAGACCAGATAGAGATTGCAACGGAGTTGTCAAATGCAAATGGAATGGAGTGCTTGTATAAGAAACTTAGTTATACACGCCGCATGGTAGATAATAAGGATGTGTTCCGGATCAAAGAAGAGGTTGCACTACCGCAGTCGAAGCCTAATATCGGAGAGTTACTGTGGTATAGTGTGAATCTTGACTCTATAGAAACCAAGCTCATAGATCATGCAATCATGCTTGAGGGCGAACTGAATTTATTTGTCATCTATCAGTCCGAAGATGAAAATGAACCTTTGCAGTATCTGACCATGGAGATCCCGTTTGATGGAAGCGTGGATGTGGCCGGGGCAGATACGCAAATGGTGGCAGTGATTGAAACAGGTCTGACAGATGTAGAAGTTCTGATCAAGCCGGATGCAGATGGTGAGGAACGCGGTTTAGAAGTAATTGCATCTGTGACGCTGGATATTCAAGTATATGAGGATAGACAGATGACGATTCTGTCAGATGTATTTGCTCCAAATGTCGAGATAGTAGATGAACAGACCCCATTTGACTACGAAATGGTTTTGTCAAAGAATGCTGCGAAGATGCGGGTAGCGGAGAAGATCCGTTTGAATCGGAATCAGGATAAGATGCTTCAGCTTTGTCAGGCAGAAGGCAGCGTTAAGGTGGATGAGGAACGAGTCACAGAAGACGGTCTGCAGATTGACGGTGTGGTGCTGGCAACGATCATCTATATATCAGCCAATGACAGACATCCGGTGAGTTCTATGGAGGCAATGATTCCATTTACCTACCTGGTTGAGATGCAGAATATGCGGGATCAGGATCGCTATGAGATGCATCCGAGACTGGAACAGCTACAGGCGGTTATGCTTGATGGGGACGAAATAGAATTGAAGGCCCAGGTAGGGTTGGATATTGTAGCTTTTGAAAAGGGGCAGGCAACAGGCATTACGGAGTTGGATGTGCAGCCGTTACCATATGAAAAAATCAAGGCATTGCCGGCAATGACAGGTTATATGGTGCAGGATGGGGATACCCTTTGGAGCATTGCAAAGAAGTACTATACCACGATAGATGGAATACGACAGATCAATCATTTGGAAAATGATGATCTGAAATCAGGGCAGAAACTCTTGATTGTGAAGAATTGAATGGATATTTTACGAAAGAAGTGCTATGATACTGTGTGAAATGGGAATACTAAGCAGGATTTCCAAAGTGTCATGGATAAAGGAGGAATGAATCATGGAGCGACCAAATGCATGGAAGAGCTATACGAAAAAGGACTTAAAGGAGTTAGAATCACTCAATCAGTCGTATATTGGTTTTTTGTCAGAAGGTAAGACGGAGCGGCTGTGTGTCAAGTTGGCGGTGAAGATGGCAGAAGAAGCCGGATATGTCAATATAGATACATTGATAGGTGGACGAAAGAAATTAAAACCCGGCGATAAGGTGTATGCAGTGTGCATGAAGAAAACAATCGCAATGTTTCAGATTGGAAAGAAGCCGCTGGAACATGGCATGAATATTCTGGGAGCACATATTGATTCTCCAAGACTGGATATCAAGCAGAATCCATTATATGAGGATACGGATATTGCATATTTAGATACACATTATTACGGTGGTATTAAGAAGTGGCAGTGGGTTACGATTCCACTTGCACTGCATGGTGTGATCGTGAAGAAGGATGGCAGTGTGGTTGAGGTATCGATCGGAGAAAAGGATACAGATCCTGTATTCTGTATTTCAGACCTTCTGATTCATCTGTCAGGTGAACAGCAGGAAAAAAAGGCTGCAAAGGTGATCGAGGCTGAGAATCTGGATGTATTGTTCGGTACGATTCCGCTTGCGAAGGAAGAAAAGAATGCAGTTAAGGCGAACATTCTTGGACTCCTCAAGAAGCAGTATGATATGGATGAAGAGGACTTTATGTCTGCAGAGTTAGAAGTGGTTCCGGCTGGCAGAGCGAGAGAATGCGGTCTGGATAGAAGTATGATCATGTCATACGGACAGGATGACAGGGTGTGTGCATATACCTCATTAGCTGCAATGCTGGAAGTGGAGAAGCCGGAGAAGACATCTTGCTGTCTGTTGGTTGATAAGGAAGAGATCGGAAGCGTTGGTGCAACAGGTATGCAGTCAAAGTTCTTTGAGAACACAGTGTCAGAACTGATCGCATTAACGGGAGACTATTCAGAACTCAGTTTAAAGCGCTGCATGGCGAATTCATCAATGCTTTCATCGGATGTGAATGCGGCATATGATCCGTTGTATGCATCTGCATTTGAGAAGAAAAACGCATCTTATATGGGACGGGGGCTTGTATTTAGTAAGTTTACCGGTCGTGGCGGCAAGTCAGGTTCGAATGATGCCAATGCAGAATACATGGGAAGAATCAGAAAAATGATGGATGATAATCATGTTGCTTATCAGACGGCTGAGCTTGGTAAAGTAGATGTAGGCGGAGGCGGCACCATTGCATATATTATGTCTTTATATGGAATGGAAGTAATTGATAGTGGCGTCGCAGTGCTGAATATGCATGCTCCATGGGAGATCACAAGCAAAGCAGATGTTTATGAAGCCAAGAAGGGATATGTCGCATTTTTGCAGAATGCATAAAGGATGTACGGAAGATCCATGAACAGAGAAAAGAATTATAGTATAGAATTGGTAAGAGTCATCGCATGTGTCATGGTCATTGGAATTCATACTGCCAATTATTACAGCCGGGCATATGGCACGATTTCGAATGGGGATTATATCTTTTCCATCATGATTAACGGGATATGCCGTGTGTCAGTACCACTGTTTTTCATGATTAGTGGATATCTATTGATTCCGGAAGTTCTGCTGATCAAAAAGAGTATGAAACGGGCATGGAATACATTCTGTGTGTTGGCGTTGTGGAGTGGGATTTATTATGTGTGGAACTGGCTGTATTGTGGTGAGGGATATAATTTTATGAAATTGTTCCAGTCCCCGATCAAGAAGCATTTATGGTTTTTATATGCGATTCTGGGTATGTATGTGATCCTGCCATTTATACAATGTATGATGAAGCATATGCCGGATCTGCTGATGCGATATTTTGTATTCCTTTGGTTTGGATTTCTGACATTGGATTATATCATTGCACTTTATGATATGAAGATCACATACGAGATTCCGCTGGTAGGAGACAGTTGTTATCTGGGATATTTTATCATGGGTTATATTATTAGTCATACCATGAAAAAGACAGCAATTCCAAGGTGGCTCTGCTATACGGGAGCACTTATTTGTATTGCGGTGACGGTGGTGGCGACATATTGCGGAAGTAATCGATTGGGGATGCATAATGAGGATTATTTTGAATATCGGAATGTGATGATTGCAGCGGCATCCTGCCTTATTTTCTATGATATAACGAGCGTTGCGTCGGCTGTGCCTGCACAAGCCGGCATAATGCGAGAACGAACATCAAGCCGGTTTCGTGATGGTGTAAGATGGTGTATACAATTGATTTCTAAACATTCGTTTACCATATATCTTTGTCATGTTCTGTTTCTGGATATTATGAAGAATATGTTTACACCGGTGCAGGTGCCTGCGTGGATTGGAATTCCTGCCGGTACGGCTGTGCTCTTAGCGGTCTCGTTATTCTTTGCAGTGATATGGGATCGAATTGCAGGATTCATTATAAAATAAACATTTTGACTTCCATTTTATCTGCAAATGGGGTATAATTTAATACAGGTGTGTGGATCACGCACAAATAATAAGATACGGAGGATATTTCATATGTTAGTTTCAGCTACAGAGATGTTAAAGAAGGCTAAGGAAGGTCACTATGCAGTTGGTCAGTTCAACATTAACAACTTAGAGTGGACAAAGTCAATTTTATTGACAGCAGAAGAGTTAAAGAGCCCAGTTATCTTAGGTGTATCTGAGGGTGCCGGTAAGTATATGACCGGATTCAAGACAGTTGCAGCTATGGTAAAGGCTATGGATGAGGAGTTAGGAATTACTGTTCCGGTTGCTCTTCACTTAGATCACGGAACATACGAAGGCTGCTACAAGTGTATTAAGGCAGGCTTCACATCTATCATGTTTGATGGTTCTCATTATCCATTTGAGGAGAATCTTGCGAAGTCTACAGAGCTGGTTAATGTAGCACATCAGTTAGGTCTTTCTATCGAGTGTGAAGTAGGTTCTATCGGTGGTGAGGAAGATGGCGTTGTAGGTATGGGTGAGTGTGCAGATCCTGAGGAGTGCAAGACAATCGCAGACCTTGGTGTAGATATGTTAGCAGCAGGTATTGGTAACATCCATGGTAAGTATCCTGCCAATTGGCAGGGATTAAGCTTCGAGACATTGGATGCGATCCAGCAGAAGACAGGCGCTATGCCATTAGTTCTGCATGGTGGTACAGGTATTCCTGCAGATATGATCAAGAAGGCTATTACACTTGGTGTTTCTAAGATCAATGTAAATACAGAGTGCCAGTTATCATTCCAGGAAGCTACTCGTAAGTATATCGAGGCTGGTAAGGATATCGAAGGTAAGGGATTTGATCCTCGTAAGCTTCTTGCTCCGGGTGCTGAGGCTATCAAGGCTACAGTTAAGGAGAAGATGGAGTTATTCGGTTCAGTAGGTAAGGCAAACTAGTCTGCCAGAGAATATAACCGGAGACGGCATGTGCCATATGGTGCATGCCGTTTTCTATTTCCATTTTTATAAAGTACATTGAATAATCGGTTTCATATTGGTACACACTAATTTTGAGGTGATGAATATGAAGAAGGATTATTTATTCTATGGCGCATTTGGTATTGGTGTGATTGCACTGTTAGCGGTGCTTGCTACGTACAATTTTAAGAGCCAGAAACCAACAAAGGACAAGGGTGTGGATTTGAATGCATCCAAGCAGGAAACGATGAAAGAGGCAGATCAGATCGATGTAATGGGTGAAGATGTTACGGCTGAGGATGCCGGCGAAAGTACACCAACCAAAAACAATACGCAAAAGACGCAGGCAGCCACAAGAGAAGATGTAGATTCAATGAAGGCAGGACAGAGTAGTACGACAGAAAATAAGGATCAGTTGTCCACAACAGAAAAAAACGGACAGACAGAGTCTCAGACCAGCCGGGCAGTAGCAGGAAATGGATATAATGGGAGCCAGACACTGACATGGCCGGTTACCGGTGATGTGATCCTGCCATATAGTATGGATACCACGGTCTATTTTCAAACACTGGATCAGTATAAGTGTAATCCGGGTATGTTGATCGCAGCACAAAAGGGCGATCAGGTAGAGGCAGTGTATGCCGGAACAGTCAAAGAAACAGGCACATCTAAGGAGTTTGGAGACTATCTGGTACTTACACTTGGTAATCAGTATGAGGTATTCTATGGACAGCTGAAGAATATTCATGTAAAGAAGGGGGATGCAGTCAGCGCCGGTGATAAGTTAGCCAGTGTGGCAGAACCAACGAGTTACTATGAGAAAGAGGGGACCCATCTTTATCTTGCTATTACGAAAGAAGGGAAACCGGTGAATCCGGTATCTTTAATGACGGATTAGTGGATCAGAAATCTTGGCATTGACAGATTGTATTCTCTATGCAATAATAGGAATGACTATTATTATTAGATTGGATAGGAGGATACAATGGCAGCTACGAAACGAAGTCGTCAGCGCGAGGCAATCATAGCGTTTCTCAAGACGCGGAAAGACCATCCGACGGCGGATGTTGTATTTACTAATTTACGGGAGAGTATGCCCAATCTGAGTCTGGGTACTGTATATCGTAACTTATCACTTCTGGCAGATCAGGGTCAGATCCTGCGGATATCTTGTGATGGTAAGGTAGATCATTTTGACGGATTTACCCATCCGCATTATCATTTTCAGTGCCTGGGATGTGGAGCCGTCAGTGATGTAGAATTAGATCTTGGCGATTATCTTCTGAAGAAAGCTGCTCCGGTCACAGAGGGAAGGATTACACAGCATACAGTGATCTTTCACGGATATTGTCCGGAATGCGATGCTAAGATACAACAAGCGTAAATGTATAAAGAACTCAAAGGTAACAAAAAGCCTACAGCATCTGCTGTAGGCTTTTATGATTGTAATTCGTGATATGAAAGGGATTAACCCATTACAACCTCTACATTGTGAGTCTTGCCATCACCGAATGCAGGAAGAACATTGCCCTCAATTGCATTGCCGTCAACGGTAACGCTCTTGATACCCTTGCATACATGATCCGGATTTGTAACCTTGATATCATATGTAGCTCCACGGAACTCTCTCTTTGCTGACAGACCATCCCAAGCAGCCGGAATAGAAGGATCGATCTTTAATCCGTCGAAGTCAGCAGCAATACCTAAGATGTACTGTGAAATTGCTACCATGTTCCATGCAGCAGTACCGGTCAGCCATGAGTTCTTACCCTGACCAAAGTTCTTGCCTGTCTGTCCGATATCAGAACCGGCATCCTTACCGCCGATCATCTGGCCATATACATATGGCTCGGTCTTGTGAAGATCAGATGTCTCCTCTGTAAATGCAGGTGCAATCTCTGAATAGTACTTGAATGCCTGATCACCGGCGCCGGCATAAGCAGCTGCACAAATGATCCATGCATTGTTATGTGTAAAGATACCTGCGTTCTCCTTGTATCCACCCGGATAAGTAGAAATCTCACCATACTGGATATAGTACTTTGTGAATGCAGGATTGTTCAGAACAAGACCATGCTCTGTGTTCAATCTTTCATCAACGGCTGCAAGAGTCTTCTTTGTGGCTTCGGCATCAATATCAGACATAATCGCAAATCCCTGTGGCTCGATGAAGATCTGACCCTCTTCACATTCCTTAGAACCCATCTTCTCACCGTTTGCATCGTAGGCTCTTAAGAACCAGTCACCATCCCATGCATGCTCCATGATGTTGGCCTTCATCTTATCGATCTCAGCCTGTGCGGCAGCAGCCTCATCATCCTTGCCAAGATGCTTCAGAATAGATACATAGTTTGGCCCTGAATATGTAAATAATGTTGCAACCATAACAGACTCAGCAACCTTAGAGTAACCACCCTCTGCAGCGAACTTTGGATTCGTGTATGTCTGGAAAGACTCGCCTGGTGTGTCTGAGAAACATGAAAGGTTGATACAGTCATTCCAGTCAGCACGCATTGCCAGTGGAAGACCATGAGGTCCTAAATTGTTTACGATCTTGTAGAAGGAAACCTTCAAATGATCGAGCATTGGCTGTGCCTTAGACATATCATTGTCATAAGGAACCATTTCATCTAAGATACCCCAGTCGCCGGTCTCCTTGATATATGCGGAAACGGAGAGGATCAACCATAATGGATCATCTGAGAAATCTCCACCGATATCGGCATTACCCTTCTTTGTAAGAGGCTGATACTGATGATAACATCCGCCATCCGGGAACTGTGTAGAAGCGATATCAATAATTCTCTGTCTTGCACGATCAGGAATCTGATGAACAAATCCTAATACATCCTGGTTGGAATCACGGAATCCCATACCACGACCGATACCGGACTCAAAATATGATGCAGAACGAGAAAGGTTAAATGTAACCATACACTGATACTGATTCCAGATATTTACCATTCTGTTTACCTTGTCATCAGGTGTATCAACACTCAATACGCTCAGAAGCTTGTCCCATGTAGCCTTTAACTCAGCAAGACCTGCAGCAACCTTCTCAGGCGTGTTATACTGCTCCATCATAGCGTGAGCCTTTACCTTGTTAATGGTCTTGCCATCCGCCTCAAACTTCTGGTCAACAGGCATCTCAACATAACCAAGAATAAATACCAAAGTCTTAGACTCGCCCGGAGCTAATGTGATCTTCTTATAATGGGAAGCAATCGGTGACCAGCCATCTGCGAATGAGTTGCTTGCCTTGCCAGCCTCAACTGCCTGTGGATTGTGGAAACCGTTGTAGAGTCCGATAAAGGAATCTCTGTCTGTATCGTAACCGTCGATCTCGTCATTCACCGTATAGAATGCGAAATGATCACGTCTGTCTCTGTACTCTGTCTTGTGGTATACGGTAGATCCGTCCACCTCAACACGACCTGTAGAGAAGTTTCTCTGGAAGTTTGTGCAGTCATCCTGCGCATCCCACAGACACCACTCTGCGAAAGAGAAGAATGAGAAAGTCTTCTCTGCAGTGCTTTCATTTGTCAGGACAACCTGCTGTACCTCACCAGCATAATTCTGTGGTACGAAGAAAGTAACCTCAGCCTTCAGGTCGTTCTTCTTACCGGTAATGATCGTGTAACCCATACCATGACGGCACTCGTATGAATCAAGCTCTGTCTTCACCGGAGACCAGCCAGGGTTCCAGATTGTGCCATTCTCATTGATATAGAAATAGCGTCCGCCCATATCGATCGGCACATTATTGTAACGATATCTTGTAATTCTTCTAAGACGAGCATCCTTATAGAAGCTGTAACCTCCTGCTGTGTTAGAGATCAAAGAGAAGAAATCCTGTGTTCCTAAGTAGTTGATCCATGGATATGGAGTTCTAGGAGAAGTGATCACATACTCTTTGTTCGCATCATCAAAGTAACCAAACTTCATGTAATAAATACCTTCCTTTCTTTTATTGTACGATCGGATCATCTATTGGTTATATGAAACAATAGATACATCCGGATATGTACAGTCGTATGGTCTCATTATACGATATCAGACCCTAAAACACAAGAAAAAACCGACAAATTCACGAAGAAAATGTCGGTTGTTTTCAAATTAATCTAAATAGAGCCGCTGGGTCAAAGTCTTGGATTCTCCCGGAGCAAGTTCCTGATATCCGGTAGTCTCATCAAACAGTGACAGATTCGGTGCATTCACCATCCAGGTCTGTGGTTCAACACAGAAATAACCCTTCTCGCCCCATTCGTTCCATACAATAAAGAACTTGTAGGCATGGTCTGCCTCATAGCAGATGCGGGTGCCGGTCTTGGTATCTGTGGCGATCGCACCATAATAAGGCTTGCCATCTTTCTCACCAACTTCACCGAAATACATTTCGGTATCGATCGGCTGATGTACCGGGATCAGGCTGCCGGACAGATACTGCTTGTCATGGTCATCAAGAGGCAGCAATTCTTCTGTTGCCAGATATCTTTCGTCAATCTCACAACGATCACCGATCGGGATATAAAGGCGTACATCCATACCATCGCCACCCTTGGTGAACGGTGCAAAAAATGCAGTGTGGGAGCAGACACCAAATGGCATCTGAACCTCTGAAAGATTCGTCATGGTCAGCTTGTAAGATAATCCGGAAGCGTCCAGTCTGACATAAATCTCGGATCTGAAACTGACAGGGAAGTAAGAAAATGCCTCATCCTTCTCGTCATAGGTATATGCAGTCTTGACCATTGCATAATCTTCACCGGCAGACATCTCTACGACCTCATAAGGCCGCTTGTGCAGAAAACCATGTAAATGTGTGTTGAATGCCGGTTCATTGATCGGAAACTGATAGGTAGCATCAGATGTCTTTAATATGCCATCTGCCAGTCTGTTTGGTAAATAAAGTGTTGGAAGTCCGTGAGTTTCAGCCTGATTCTTCAGATCCTCCATCGACAGGTCTTCCTCATAGCGTAGCAGCTCGATGTCCTTCTCGATATTGTATAAGCGGATAATATTGCTGCCTAAAAACGGTGCAACATATGCCTGATAACCGCCAGCAACGAGTTCAACGATCTCTTCGCCTTTTAGATTGATTTTTTGTGAAGTAGTTGCCATAAATTCTCCTTTTCCGGGAAATATTCCCTTACAAGTACAAAATAGTACGGCTATAGTTTATCATACATGCGTATGCTTGTCTAACAGTTTCCTAATAATAAATAGGAAAAAGAAAATAAAAATTTAGAAAATCGTAATAAAAATGGCTAGTTATCAAGGAGAAAAAGTGTTATACTCAAATCCGAATATTTTAGAAGAATGATGAAAGGATGCATTGCAATGAATTTAAGCTACAGAAGAAGTTATAAGCAGCGACGTAAGATGCGCAATATTCTGGTGTTTACGATCATAGCGGTTTTATTTGTTGTGATTTCCTTGTTAGCATTATATATAAGAGAGCTTGATATCAAAGGCGTCGGCAGACAGGTCACGGTGACAGAATACATGGAACTTACACCGTTGAATCTGCAGCATTTCAATCAGTTGAAGGTGAGTAGTCATGGAGATCATACAACGGCATCGGATGAGAAGCCGGTTCATGGTGATAATCAATATGATGAAACGGTCTATCAATATCAGGAAGAGGTAGTGGATTCTCATTATTTTGACGATGCACTCTTTATTGGGGATTCAAGAACAGAAGGCTTCTTCCTGTATACGGGAATGCAGAATGTGGATGCATATTATTCCAAGGGACTGAATGTGGAATCTATTTTCAGCAACAAGATCGTGAAGTCCGGCAGCGGGAAGAAGACAGTGCTTGAAGCCCTTGATGATAAGAAATATGCTAAGATCTATATTATGTTTGGCGTGAATGAACTAGGCTGGGCATTTGATTATTTATTTGAGGATAAATATGCAGAATTGGTAGATGCTATTATAGAGAAACAGCCGGATGCCATTATCTATGTGCAGAATATTCTGCCAATTTCAGCGGAACGGTCGAAGACGGATGACATTTATAACAACGAGAAGGTTAACAGATTTAATAGCCTGATCGAAGATATGTGCAAGTCAAGACCGCAGGTGATCTATCTTGATGTCGCATCGGCACTCAGGGACGAGAGTGGTGCGTTGCCAAAGGGAGCAAGTCATGATGGTGTCCATTGTAATAAGGACTATTGTATGGTATGGTTAAATTATCTGAAAGGCAATACATTTATAAAAAAATAAATGATATAGTATTCAATGAAACTAAATGGAGGAAGAACATGAAGAAGAAAGTATTAGCAGTATTATTGGGAATGACAATGTTGGTGATGGCAGCCTGTGGTGGGCAGAAAGAAGTTGTATTTGGTATCAGCCAGGCGGCTTCAGATCTGTTAGACAGTGGAGCATTTACAGACACATTGACAAAGTGTGATAATGATAAGGTAGCGACCCTTTATAGTGTGGATGCAGATACATTAGCAGAGTATGAAGTGTACATCGGCACCGGTGCGACAGCAGAGGAGATTGCGATCTTCCGTGTAAAGGACAGCAAGGATCTGGATGCGGTGAAGACGGCGTGCGAGACAAGAATTGAAGATCAGAAAAAGGCATGTGAGAATTATCTGCCGGATGAAATGCCAAAGCTGAACAGTCCGGTGATCCGTACGGCAGGCAATTATGTTGTGATGGTGATCAGTGCAGACAATAGTAAGGCAGAAAGCGCACTTGACAAATATATCAAGTAGTAAAACATAAATGATACTGTAGATAAGGCTCATCAATAAAGGAGAGAGGATATGCTCGAGAAAGCAATTCATATTGCAGTAGAGGCACATGCAGGACAGGTTGACAAGGCGGGGCAGGTCTATATTTTGCATCCGATGCGAGTGATGCTGTCAGGGCGTAATGAAGATGAGATGATATGCGGAATTCTTCATGATGTGATAGAGGATACTCCAATCTCAATTGACATGTTAAGAATGGAAGGGTTTTCGGAAAAGGTGCTTGAGGCACTGGATGCAATATCGAAGCGTAAGGGTGAGAAGTATGCGGATTTTATTGAGCGTGTAGCGGACAATGAATTGGCTACCATTGTGAAGCTGAATGATCTGCATGATAATATGAATCGGGAACGAATCAGAGACTATAAGGAAGCGGATGAGCGAAGACATGTGAAGTATGTAAAAGCACAGGCGCGCCTGCAACAGGTGTGCAGGGATCGTGGATGGAGCTATCGTATTTTCTAACAGAGCCGGTCAGATGATCTGACCGGCTTTGCACATTCTGACAGGTGCAACATATAATGAATTAGAATCCGCAGCCGAATCCTATTTACCAGTTTTGCATTTGGAACACTATTCGTTCATGGATAAAATACCAGATTATTCGGAGGCTTAATATAGGTGTTAGTTACATCCTGAGGTCCTCTTCAGGATGGGACTGATGCCGGAAGTAAGAGAAAACGGTGTGATTGGAACACCGATAGAGGGGATAACAACATGAACTATACATATATTGTAGAATGCAGTGACGGCAGCTTGTATACGGGCTGGACGAATGATCTGGAACATCGGATCTCACAGCACAATGCCGGGGCGGGTGCGAAGTACACCAGATCCCGGCTTCCTGTGAGACTTGTATATTATGAGACATTTGGGACGAAACAGGAAGCAATGTCGAGAGAATGGCATCTGAAACAGCTGTCCAGAAAGGACAAGCTTGCTCTGATTGCGCAGTTTTGTGCCGGACAGGACACACCGACATAAAATATATCTAATATGTTCAGTTTTTGTTAAGAAAGAGATCCCGGGTACATGCTAAGATAAATATAACAATATAAGGCCTCACCGTATGGGTGGGGATCAATGTCTGCAAAAGATGAGGGTGAGAGCATATGGGAAGGGGTAAACAAAAAAATAACTATTTAACACGGGAGGAACGGATCACTTTGCACAGGAAACGGATCCGGATGCAGAGGGTAAAGGGAATACTGGCGGTATTGATATTTGTAACCGTGTTGGGATTCGGTATTCGTTCAGTGGTACGGAACAAGAATGGTAAAACCGTATCTGCGGATTCGGCGGTGACAGATCTGGTGAAATCGGTTATCAAAGAAAAAATTCCGCCGTTGACTTCGGCAGCCACAGCATTTCCTGATCTGGAAATCAGCGAGCAATATCTGACACCAAATGAGTATTCAAGACCGGGTATCACGCTCGATGAAGTGAATTTTATCGTGATCCATTATACTGCGAATCCCGGAACATCGGCACAGAATAACCGTGATTATTTTGAGGGCTTGAAAGATACACAACAGACGAAGGCGAGCAGCCACTTTGTAATTGGTCTGAATGGTGAGATCATTCAGTGTATTCCATTAAATGAGTGGTGCTATGCATCAAATCAGGAAAATAAGGAATCGATATCGATTGAGATGTGTCATCCGGATGAGAGTGGTGCTTTTCATGATGCAACCTATAATGCGTGTGTGTATCTGGTGGCACAGTTATGCAATTATTATCATCTGACTGCGGATCAGGTGATACGGCATTATGATGTGACCGGGAAAGAATGTCCGAAATATTTTGTGGATTATCCAGAAAAGTGGGATAAGTTCAGAGGATTTGTTACGAAGTGGCAAAAGGAATATCAAAATAAACAGCCTGTTACGACACAAGAGTAACAGGCTGGTGTTTTATAGTTTGAATTTAATCTGATAGGGTTTCGTAAGTTTCTGACCGTTTCGGGACTTCACCTTTGTGGTGATATTCAGATAATAGTATTCATCCTGTGCATATGGAACCAGAGGCTCAATCTCGATCTGCATATTCTCTGCATCATATCGGATCTTCGCCTGCATGCGTTCTCCGACTTCGTTCGAGACATAAGTGGTGTCACTCGTCACGGATAAAGGATCAAGTGGAGTATTGAACTTGATCCGCCATACAAAGATGCCGGTTTTAAATTTCAGATCCTGTTTGACCTTGGTCTTCAGATCGTCTGGAACATTCTCTATATCCAAAAACTGTCTTGCCATGAAACCACCTCTTAGAATTTAATCATTTGCATTCCTTCACTAATATACTATTTTATCACTTGTCCTAGTGAAAAGCTAGACATAATTTTATATAGTTTACAGTGCATGCTAATTATGCCATAATGAAAAAATGAGAAAGCGAGGGAAAATACTATGTCAAAAATATCTTGGAAACCGGGAAATATGCTTTATCCACTGCCTGTAGTCATGGTGTCCTGCACAGATGGAAATGGAGAGGATAATGTACTGACTGTGGCATGGACAGGAACGATCTGTTCAGATCCGGCTATGCTCTATATTTCAGTCAGACCGTCAAGACATTCTTATCATATGATCAAAGAGACCGGCGAATTTGTTGTGAATCTGACGACACATGATCTGGCGAAGGCAACGGATTATGTAGGGGTTCGTTCAGGGAAGGACGAGGATAAATTTGCCGCGATGGGGTTGACGAAGGGAAGCTGCAAGGTAGTAAAAGCGCCGCTGATCATGGAGAGTCCTGTGAATATCGAATGTCAGGTAACACAGGTGATACCGTTAGGTTCGCATGATATGTTCCTTGCAAAAGTTGTGAATGTCAATGTCAGTGATGAATATATGGATGCGACCGGCAGATTTGATCTGGAGAAGGCAGATCTTTTAGCATATTCTCATGGAACATACTATGATCTGGGGAAAAAACTCGGAACATTTGGATATTCCGTGCGAAAGAAGTAAATACCTCTTTACAGTCGACATATTTCTTGGTACAATGTCTTTTGTTACAAAAGTGTTAAATTTGTTAAGAAATATGTATAAAGGAGGGTATCCACATGAAATTCAGAAGCGTGAAGCATGCATCTGGCAAGGTGGAGATCATAAAGGCAACTTTTTATACGATCGTGGCGGTTCTTCTGGCATTTCCGATTGCAAGTCTTTCGGACACATTTCGTGGGGATTACCAGGGTATTTATATGAATGGACAGCTGATCGGTTTCTGTGAGACTGAAGCTGAGACGAGAAATGCATATCTGCAGGCGAGACAACACAAGAATGATTCGGTAAACGGTCTGGCACTCTATGATGTAGATGTAACATTTGGCCCGGTGACGGCTCCTTCAAGGGAACTTCAGACGACGAGTGAGCTGGCAGATACCATTTATGGGAAGCTGGACAATTACCAGTCTGCACAGCATAAGCAGCTGGCATATACGATGAAGATTAAGAATTATACCGTAACCCTTGCTTCTAAGGAGGATGTGACGAGTCTGCTGGATCAGATTCAGGCAGCCTACGATACGGAGAACCGGTTTCAGGTGGTGCTGACTCCGGATGAGGAGCGGGAGTCGAATGCGATGACCGTTGTTGTAGAGGATCAGGGCAATACAGATCTGGTGATGGCAAATGTGGTGTCAGATACGGTAGCAACCGCACCGGCAGCAGCGACAGATACAGCAGCATCGGCAGACACGACAGCAGCGACAGATACAGCAGCACCGACAGACACGGCAGCAGCGACAGATACAGCAGCCCCAGCAGACACGGCAGTAGCGACAGATACGACAGCACCGGCAGCAGCGACAGATACAGCAGCCCCGACAGATACGACAGCCCCGGCAGAGGGGCAGGAGATGACGGCAGAGCAGTACGCGGCCACAGATGGGATTGTAGGAATGGGCTTTGACCGGGACATTCTGGTATCAGAGACCTATGTAACGGCAGACAAGATCACGGATCCCGCGACAGCACTGGCGGATATTACGCAGCAGAATGTAGAGAAGGGTGTATATGAGGTGAAGGTTGGAGATTGTCTGTCGACAATCGCTGAGGATCATGGTATGTCGACTTCGGATCTGTTATCGATGAACCCGGATCTGCAGGTAGACTCTAATATTCTGGTTGGAGACGAAATCGTAGTGACAGTACCGGAGACTCCGCTCTCTGTCGTGGTGAATGAACAGAAAACCTATACAGAGGAGTATGATGCACCGGTGCAGTATGTAGATGATGATACAGCCTATCAGGGGACAAACACCGTGGTGCAGGAGGCAGTCAAGGGTGAACGGGTCGTGACGGCTGTGATCGAATATACGAATGGCGCAGAGACAAATCGTGATATCATTCACGAAGAGATCAAGAAGGCTGCGGTTGCCAAGGTTGTAAAGCGGGGAACGAAGAGCAGACCAACCTACATCCGGCCGATTTCCGGTGGTCGACAGACATCCGGCTACGGGCAGAGATGGGGCAGACTGCACAAGGGTGTGGACTGGGCATGTAGTGTTGGTACGACAGTCCATGCAGCCAGAGGCGGTAAGGTTGTCAGTGCCGGTTGGAACGGAAGCTACGGCTACAGTGTCCTGATCGATCACGGTGATGGCATCAAGACCCGATATGCGCATATGTCGAAGCTGTCAGTGAAGGCAGGACAGTATGTCGATCAGGGAGACACCTTAGGTAAATCAGGAAATACCGGAAGAAGTACAGGCCCTCACCTGCATTTTGAGGTGATTGTCAATGGCAGTCCGGTGAATCCATTGAAGTATGTATAATATATAGAAATGAAATGCACCTGTGAGGCGAATGCCTTGTGGGTGCATTTTTTTACCTGCCCGCTCCGGCAGATGGCTGATAGTGGATGACAGGTATAATAAATGTGTCATATTGACGAAAAAGGTTCGTTTTACTATAATAATCTTTAGAGTTAAAACGAAGGAGTTTATATGTACGATATTGCGATTTGTGATGATGATAAAACTTTTATTTCTTATCTCAGTAGATTGCTGGAAGAGATAGCGGATGGACATACCTATCAGATTAAGATTCACGCATTTATGTCCGGTGAAGAACTTATGATGTCGGATGTGCGGGCAGAGGATTACGCTCTGCTGTTTCTGGATATCCAGATGCCCGGAATGGATGGGGATCAGACTGCCAAAATGTTTCGTGTATTAAACCGGGATGCAGTGCTGGTGTTTTGCTCCGGTGCCTGCAGTCCTACTGTCAGATCTTTTGAAGCAACACCGTTTCGATATTTGATGAAATCAGACAGTGATGCTGACTTTCGAGATCAAATGAAGATCATTTTGGAAGAAATGGTGCGCCGATTTCAAAAAAAATATGTGGTTGGACATTATCAGGGATCCTTGGTCAAGGTAGAGATAAAGAATATTCTGTACATAGAGAATGCCAAGCGTGGAAGCCGTATTGTGACGGATCATGAATTCCCAGCGAGAGAAGAGCTGCCGCCTATACTGGTGGATGAGAAGTTGCGGGAGTTGGTTGGACACTATGACGATTTTGTATATCTGCACAGCAGTTATATTGTGAATATGCAGCATATCCGTTGTGTGGGTAAGAACACTGTAAAGATGTGTAATGGAGAAGAATTGACGGTTTCCCGGAAATATGCGAAGGATTTTAAATATTGTTATATGAAATTCCTTGGAAAGAAATATTGATGCGGAGGCAGTATGGGAGTATTTGATAAACTGGTTATATTTTTTTCATGTATTGCAGAGATTTATATGTTATATGATTATCTTTCTGCTTTTTTTACATTGCGCCTATCAGGTAGAAATGTGAGGTATATTAGTGCTGCAACAGTTGTTTTATTATTTCTGATCAATGATCAGAATAATTCCATTATGAATCTCATTCTGGTGCCATTATTGCTGTGGATTTATGTTTCTCTGGTGTATGATGCACGGGTCGGTATCCGGCTGGGTTATTTTGTGACTGCATTCACCGTGATGATAGGCGTGGAGTTTCTGTTCCTGATTATTACACAGATCACGATTGAATATGGAGGCAGATATGGTCTGGTACCACCGGCGAACTATTTATGGCAGCTGTTGCTGATCAAGTTCATCAATTATATTGTGTTTCTGATCATGCGTCAGACCTCGTCCAGATCGAAACGCAGGATTACAAACCGCCTGTTCTGGACATATCTTTTAGTTCCGGCTACAACTGTCGGGACGATGCTGGCAGTATTTTATTGTGGTGTTGATTTTGAACAGCACGCTGCGATGCAATACATTTTGACTGTTTTGTTTGTGTGTATGATCGTTGGTAATATGGCATTTTTCTATGCGTTTGTACAATATACGGAAAATCTTGAATATACACAGGAACAGCGGGTACAGATCACCAGTCAGAGAGCAGAGATTGCACATCTACATAAGGTAACGCAGTTGAATGACAATTTCAATGAGATCACGCATAATATGCGGCATTATCTGAAGGTGATCAGCGAGCTGGCATATGAGGGAGATACAGAGCAGATCAGACAGTTGGTGGAGGCACTCAATGGGGAAATTGACCGCAAACTGATCAAAGAGTATAGCTCTGATAAGCTGCTCAATGTGCTATTAGAGGAATATGTATCACAAGCGGAGCGTGCGGGTATTGCCATTGATGTTTATGTGGAACCCGGAAGTGTATTGGATCAGGTGCAGGATGTAGATTTGATTGCGATGGTTGGAAATATGCTGGATAATGCGGTGACTGCAGCATCCAAAAAGAAGAATGCACACATAACAGTACGCATTTTTATGCAGGATCAGAGGCAATGTATAGTCAAGGTGGTCAATGATATGGATGGCAGGCTGCATCTGCTGGATGGCAGACTGCAGTCTACCAAGCATGAAGAAGGGGTTCATGGTATCGGTATCAGGAGTATAGAGAAAACAGCAGAGAAATATGGGGGTCTATATCAGTATTATGTAGAAAATGAACAGTTTTGTGCAGTACTTATGCTGCCATCAATGAAGTAAGAAAATCGCCCGTTTCAGGGCGATTTTTCTATGTCAAGGACTTTTTTAGAATTTTGTGATGCTAATTTGGGACAAAACATGTCGAATTTGGCCAGAGGGGTAGGCAGGGATACAAAAAGGCTGTAGCATGGAATCAGGCGGTCACGTGTGCTGGCATACAAGTGTGTATAGACCATAATGGGATCACCAATACATATGGAAGGGGGATCCGGTATGGTACAAAAGGTGTTGGGGTGTATATTGGGATGTATAAACATGGTGGCAGCCTGTGTGGCAATACAGACAGCGAATGCAGCGTGTATATGGATCGTGCATCAGCCCGATGAGCCGGAAGAACTGGCAGCCTTTATGAAGGCAAAAAAGAGACATCAGTAGATGTCGGAAGAAACAATGTAAAAATGAAAAAATGCAGTGAAACTGCAAAAGGTACAATTTGAATGGAGGTAGAATTACTATGAGAAGAAACGAATTGATGAAGAATATGGGCAAGGTCGTGATGGCAGCAGCAATGGCAGTGGCATTGGTGGTGCCGACAGGGGTGCAGGCGACAACATATACTGGTAGCATTGATTGGATGACTGCTGCTCCTAATGCATCGACAGCAAAGAATTTACGCTGTACTAATGGATCTGTAAGTTATAATATGGGTTTGGTGACTGTGTTAGCGAATGGTACTACAGGATATACAAAGATCAACCAGAAGCTGAATGGAACATGTACTCTGTATGTTGGTTACAGCACAGTATCTAGAAGTGCGGGTACATTTAATGCAATAGGATATCATGAGGTTTTTTGTGAATGCAAAAATAAGGCAGCTTATGGTAAGGCTGCTGGAAGGTACGAAAAATAGGTTTGTTGTCCGTTAACAGCAGTCCATCGACTTAGGTCGGTGGACTGCTTATGAAATTGGAGGATATGCAATGAAAAGAAAGAGCGGGATGATTTTGTTGTGCGTAATCTTATGTTTATTGATGGCTTGCACACAGTCAGACCATGAAGACACTGCAGTCTTTGATCAGGGTATGGATGAGATCCATGTGGCATCTAATATTAGTGCAGTCGATGCGTTTGCGGATCAGGGCTATTATCATATGGGATTGCATTCCGTTTCCTATATTGATTGGCAGCATCAAGATGATAAAAAGGAGACAGTGTATTCGGAAGATAGCGACGAAGCATTGTTTTATATTATGTATCATCAGGAAAAACTGTATGTATTATCTATAGGGACAGACCCGTACGATGCTTCTAATATATGGAGGATCAAAAGGTGGGATGCAGATCACAAGAAGAAGGAATGTGTAGCAGAGGAGAGAGGTAATGGCATGGTATATTCCATGGCAGCAGTAGGAGATATGCTCTATTATACATTTACAACAACAGAGGGTGAGATTACAGTAGATGGTATAACATACGGGTATGGAAAAGCACAGCTGTGGTCGGTGGATTTAGCCACAGGGAATAAGAAATTAGTGTTAGAGCTGGAGGGTAGTGAGAAGCATTTTAATAATAGTCTGACAATTACAGAGGGAGATTATCAAAACAGCAGTACCTTACTGGTCAGGTATTGCTACAGTGTACAGGATGAATCCAATACAAGACAAGATTTTACAGATTTTTATGATCTTGATCTGCAAACACAGAAAATGAAAAAGAACGAAAGACTGCAGTTATCATGTAGTTTAGATATGGCATATTGGAAGCAGGGTGCATTATATTATTATGCCGGAAACGGAAATCAGACGGACTATAATTATATGAATATGGAGACCGGAGAGGTGAAAACTGTGTTGACAACAGATATGTTTGGACTGTTTTTGCCGGAATATATCAGTTTTGCAATTGCTGGGGATGAGCCGAAACATTGTTTGTATTACTATGAGGATGGAAAATTGTTGATATCCAAGAGCACTTCTGCACCGAATATTATAGCTGCAGGAGGAAATTATGCAGCACTGGATGAAACAGATTATTCTAAGATTGCCGGTGAAGAGGAGGATCCGGGTACTTATACGATGGTGGAAAATGATAAGTATGTCCAGAAAAATTATAGGGAGTATGCCGGTGAGAATCCAGATATACTGATGTATTATGGTAAGGATGGAAATACTGATACCATATTGAATACGGAGACAAACGAATAAGGTGGTGTATGGCAAAAAAGGAGGGATTCTATGTGTAGAGGGAGAAAGATGAAATGGCTGGTGGTTGTCATGACATTGGGCTGTATGCTATCTGCATTGTCCGGTTGTGGTAAGGCAAAGGAAAACGAGGCTGAAAAGAAAGAGGATGCTAAGACAATCATTACATTAGGTCATTATGCGCAGGGTGATATGTCTGGTCTGTTTTATCACTTCGTAGAGCAATTTAATAAGGTAAATGACCGTTATCAGATCGAGGTCAAGGATTATTCAAAAAACTTAGATATTGATAAGGCATTTAATCTGGATGTGGCAGCCGGAAATATGCCGGATATCATTGTGACGGATTGGGATCGGATGGACAAACTGATCTATACCGGGCTGTTAACAGACATGCAGACATATTTAGACAATGACAATGAACTGGATCAAGAGGATTTCTTAGATAGCGTAATGTCAGCATGGCTGGCGGATGGTGGTCTTTATTATGTATCTACGGATTATATGATTAACTTTATGTACGGTAAAGAAACGGTGCTGGGACAGTATCACGATGGTTGGACGAAACAGGATATGATAGATTTCGCAGAGTCCTCAGATGAACCGTTGTTTTACGATAATAGCAGATCTGCTTTGTTTGATAATTTCCTGTTGGGTGGATATTCGGAGTTCGTGGATTGGAATACAGGTAAGGCAAAGTTTGAGTCTACATTGTTCAGGAGAATATTGGAATACTGTGATCAGCAGGGTGGCAGCACCCAGCGGCTTTTAAGCGGTGAGACATGGGATTCAGAATTCAAAAATAATCAATACAGGCTTAACATATTTCAAATGAGTCAATTTTTCGAAATTGAAGAAATTACAAGGCGGTTTGGCACGGATATATGTTGTATCGGATATGCCAATGCCTATCGGGATCTTGCAAGTATGCAATTTGTATCTTGTATAGGAATCTCCTCACAGTCTAAGTATCAGGATGTTGTATGGCAGTATGTCCGTTCCTTGTTGACAAAGGAGGGACAGTATGATTGGTCGGCACTGTTTCCTGTGCGCAAAGATGTATTTGCAATGCGCAAGAGAGAAGCAATGGCAACGGAAACATATACCGATGAATATGGAAAAGAAATCGATCCGTTCACTTCAAGATCGGATAGCATGATCTATACATCATTGACACAGGAAGAAGCAGATCTAGTGGAGAAACTGGTACTGGGAGCGAAGCATTGCAGAAAAGTGGATCATAAGATAGAGTCGATTGTGACAGATGAAGTCTCCGCCTACTTTAACGGCGACTGCACGATAGACCGTGTCGGTGAGACGATCAACAGCCGGGTGGAGACCTATATGAATGAGAACCGGTAGAGGAGATATGCATGCTAAGGAGACAAATAGCTAAAGTTATATCGTGGCAGGTGGATCATCATGTGCTGGCAGAAGAAGACAGGACAGTTTATGAATATGGCTATCTGCTCATGGTGGAAGTAATGATTAATGTTGTGATTGCTATTGTATTGGGTGTAGCAGGCTCAAGTTTGCGTGAGGTCATGTTGTTTCTGTTCCTGTATATACCGCTACGAAGTTATTGTGGGGGGTATCATGCTGAGACAGCAGGTACATGTACTTTGTTTTCCAGCATCATTATTATTTGTGAAATTATTATGGTACATATTATGCCGGTACATGATAATAACTTATTATCGATCGTGTGTGGATTATTTATCATTTGCATGGTAGCGGTAATATTGCTTGCACCTGTGGATTCAGTGCATAAACCATTGTCAAAAGATGTGTGTTCTCGACATAAAAAGACGGTGATTTGCATTGCCTTCATGCATGGTGTTTGTATGCTTGGGATGCTGTATTTTCGTGTGAACATAGGTTGTTATATTATGACATATGTGTATAGCATACAAGTACTAATGCTGCTTTTGGGCAGGATTAAAAATATGTTGATAAGGACTTTTTGGGGGGAATGAGATGACAGTTATAAAAGGTACATATGTGACAAATCTTATTGCGACGGTTGTTGACAACTCTGAAAGTGACAACTGGCAAGATGCAGTAACCGAGTGGGAAATATACGATTGTGAAGAAGATGAAAGTTGTTCGGAGAAATGTATTTGTGGGAAAGAAAATATTAAATATCTTTATACAATAAAAAATGTGCGTAACAAAAAAATATTGTGTCCTATAGGGAGTTCCTGTGTAAGGAAATTTAATAGGCTTGACTTAAATGAAATGACATCATTGATCGAAAGCCAATTTAAATTGCTTCATGCTGTTGAAAAACATCAGTATTTAGCATTATCTACAGATTTATTTTCACGAAAGCTTCTTCGGTGGCTATATGAGCAAGGTGCTTTTAATACGGATTATAATCATTATAATGGCGAGAAAGATTATGAATTTATGTTGACTATGTTTAACAAAAGAAATAAAGATTCTATTACACCTCGACAGCAAAAGAAGATAAGTGCTGTATTATTGAATTCAGTAAAACCTTTTTTGGAAAAAAGATTATCTGAGAAAGTAAGGTGAAAGGTAAAACAAATTTAGTTGAAAAACGGCGCCTTATGTCATAGGAAGAAGCAGAAGTCTCTGCCTACTTTAACGGCGACTGCACCATAGATCGCGTCGGTGAGACGATCAACAGCCGGGTGGAGACCTATATGAATGAGAATCGGTAGCAACGAAAGATGCAGCCGCCTGATTTGCCCAATTATAACTGCTTTAGGACTGCCAGTGTGTACTCCCATGTGCGCTGTACGCTGGAGATCGACAGGCATTCCTTAGGGGTGTGGATATCCTTGATCAATGGACCGAAGGACACGCAGTCAAGACCGGGAAGCCCCTCGGCAAATAAGCCACATTCAACACCTGCATGGATGGCTTCAATCTTTGGTGCGTAGCCATACTGTTTCGTGAAAAGCGCTGCCATCAGGTCACGCAGAGGCGAATCCTTCCGGTATTCCCATGCCGGATAGTCACCGCTTGTGGTCAGTGTACCGCCAAGTGTGTGCATTAGGCATTCCATGCGGGAGAGGAGTTCTGCTTTCTCGGAAGCAACACTGCTTCTGGTAGAGAAGCTGTAGGTGACCTCTGTGTCTGTGGTATCCAGAATGCCCAGATTCTGGGAGGTCTGTACAAGCCCCTCGATATCGTGACTCATAGACTGGATACCATTTGGCAACAGGTATAATGCGTGGATCGCATGCCGGGTAGAGAGAGGATCCATAACAGCGGCATCTGCACTGTCAGACTGTGTCAGGATAAGTGTCAGAGACGGATCGGTGATGGCATATTCCTTTTGGAGAATGTGTTGCCACTTCGTGATAAAGCTGTGAATGTCATACTCGTTGTCATCGAGCGTAAGACAAGCAGAAGCCTCCCGTGGGATGGCGTTATCCTTTAAGCCCCCGCAAAGAGAGACGAGCCGGAGTGATGTCTCTTTGGACAGCGCATATAAAACCCGTCCAAGCAGCTTGGATGCATTGGCGCGCCCCTTGATGATCTCAACGCCGGAATGCCCTCCCGTCAGCCCGGAAATGGTCAGGGTATAGAAGGTAGAATTTGCGGCTTCCGGGTGTGCAGTTTCCCGCGTGACCGGAATATGACAGGTGGCAGTGACACCGCCTGCACAGCTGACGAGCAGACTGCCCTCGTCCTCCGAATCCAGATTCAGCATCGTGCGCCCCTTTAATACAGAATAATCCAATGCATTGGCACCGAGCATACCGATCTCCTCATCCACGGTCAGCACGACCTCCAACGGTGGGTGTGGAATCGTGTCATCGTGCAGGATTGCAAGGGCAAATGCCACGGCAATCCCATCGTCACCGCCCAATGTCGTGCGGTCGGCATGGACATAATCGCCCTCCACAACCAGCGTCAGACCATCCTGCAGAAAATCAATCGTGCTGTCAGGCTCCTTCTCGCATACCATATCTAGATGCCCCTGTATGATCACAGGTGCATGATCCTCATAGCCGGATGTGCCCGGATGAAAGATGACAACATTATTGCTTGTATCCTGTATGACACGAAGACCGCGTGCTTTGGCAAATGCCACACAGTAATCGCTGATTGCTTTTGTGTTGCGTGAGCCGTGCGGAATCTTCGATAGTTCCTCAAAATAATAAAATACTCTTCCCGGTTCCAGATTCTCTAATATATGCATGGGGTGCATCTCCTTCTATTCTTAAATAAATGAGTCGATTGCGAAACTCTCTATTACGATTGCGACTATGTGCATATTGCATGATGTATAAGCAGGTACTTGCAAGGTATCACCATGTGCACTAGGCTCGATAATACCTCGCCAAGTGCACAGGTGTACATTCGCACTAAGCTCAAAACCACTTCGCTAAGTGCTCATTGCAAGTACCGCTGCGTGATGAAGTAGCGAGAGCGTGCCTGCGATACATTGTGCAATATGCACATAACCTCAACATCTTTAAGAAGTTTCACAATTGCCTATTAAATATATTCTATCCAATTCCATTTTATTTATCAAGTGGGATGCATTGATATTTCATATGCGATTCTGTATAATGAACGCATATGTGATGGAAAAGAGGTGTCAATGTGATGAAGAAGGCAATGATCGCCATGAGCGGTGGGGTAGATTCAAGTGTAGCGGCCTATATGATGCAGCAGGCAGGCTATGCATGCATGGGAGTGACACTCAAGTTGTATCAGAGTGATGTAGATTATTCGTGTAACGAGAAGACCTGCTGTTCTTTAAAGGATGTAGAGGATGCCAGAGCAGTGGCTGCTGCGATGAATATGCCATATTATGTGTTGAATTTTTCAGAATATTTTGATGATGCGGTGATCAAACGGTTTGTGGATACCTATATGGCAGGTGGAACACCGAATCCATGCATTGATTGTAACCGTTACATCAAATTTGAGAAGCTGTTGGATCGGATGTACGAGCTGGGCTATGATTATGTGGTGACAGGGCATTATGCGAGGATTGAAATGGATGAGAAGACGGGGAGATATCTGCTGAAAAAGGGATTGGATGAAAGCAAGGATCAGAGCTATGTGCTGTATAATCTGACGCAGGAGCAGCTGTCCAATACGAAGTTCCCACTGGGGGAATATACAAAGAACGAGATCCGGGAAATTGCACAGGCACAAGGGTTTGTGAATGCAAAGAAGCGTGACAGCCAGGACATTTGTTTCGTGCCGGATGGAGATTATGCTTCCTTTATTGAACGGTATACGGGCAAGACATTTCCGGAGGGGAATTTTGTGCTGCAGGATGGAACAGTCATGGGTACCCACAAGGGTATTATCCGGTATACGATCGGACAGAGAAAGGGACTTGGATTGTCGTTGCCGGCACCGCTTTATGTATGTGGCAAGAATATGGAGACCAATGAGGTTATTCTAAGTGATAATCAGTCCTTGTTTACAACAACATTTGAGGCAGAGGACATGAATTGGATCTCGGTTCCGGGCATTGACGGACCGATCCGGTGTAAGGCAAAGATCCGGTATAAGCAGCAGGAGGCCGATGCTACGGTACGCCCGATCGCAGACGGACGGGTAGAGGTTACATTTGATGCACCGCAGCGGGGCATTACATCGGGACAGGCTGTTGTACTCTATGACGGGGATACGGTCATTGGCGGTGGAACGATTATAACGGGTTGACATAGGAGTCGAATCGTATTATAATTCATAGTATACTTCTAGGAATTATAGACAATGTTTGCCCGGTATAGATACAGGCAGCAGCCAGAAGAAAAGATGGAGGCGTGTACGATGAAGATTTCTACAAAGGGAAGATATGCGTTAAGATTGATGCTGGACCTTGCAATGCATGATGCAGATGCGCCGATCAGTCTGAAGGATATTGCAGCCAGACAGGGCATATCAGAAAAATATTTGGAACAGATTATTTCTAATTTGAATAAGGCAGGCTATGTAAAAAGTATCCGAGGGGCTCAGGGAGGATATCACCTGACAAAGAGACCGGAAGAGTATACAGTGGGTATGATTCTACGCCTGACCGAGGGAAGCCTCGCACCGGTGGATTGTGTAGATGAAAACAGCAGGTGCGACCGGATGGATGACTGCATTACGATCCGGATTTGGAAACAGATTTACGATGCAGTGAACGGTGTAGTGGATCATATTACACTGGCTGATATGATGGTATGGCAGGAAGAAAAAGGATCAGACTATATCATCTGATAAAAAATATCATCATATTTTTGTGAATTTGGTGAAACCTATATTGACAACAGGATTTATGGTGGTATTATATTTCATACAAACTTACTAGGATTTAATCTGGAAAGAAGGTCATAACATGAAGAAGTTAATTTATCTGGACAATGCGGCGACGACAAAGGTAGAGCCACAGGTATTAGAGGCGATGATGCCTTATTTTTCGGAGACATATAGTAACCCATCGGCGGTTTATTCGTTTGCTGCACAGTCGAATAAGGCAGTGACGGCAGCGAGAGATCAGATAGCAGATGTGCTCGGAGCAAAGGCAGAGGAGATCTACTTCACAGCCGGTGGATCAGAGTCCGATAACTGGGCATTAAAGGCGATCGCAGAGTCCTATGCCAGAAAGGGCAAGCATATTATTACATCGGCGATTGAGCATCATGCCATTCTCCATACATGCCAGTATTTGGAGAAGCACGGTTATGAGATCACATATCTTCCGGTAGATGCAGATGGTAAGATCTCACTGGAGGAATTAGAGGCTGCGATCAGACCGGACACCATTTTGATCTCTATTATGGCAGCCAATAATGAGATCGGTACGATTGAGCCGTTAAAGGAGATCGGTGCGATCGCAAAGAAACATGGTGTATTGTTCCACACAGATGCAGTACAGGCATTTGGACATATTCCATTGGATGTGGATGAGATGAATATTGATCTGCTGAGTGCAAGCGGTCATAAGTTCCATGGACCGAAGGGAATCGGATTTTTGTATATCAGAAAGACGGTTCGGATCGGCTCCTTTATTCATGGTGGGGCACAGGAGAGACAGAAGCGGGCAGGTACATTAAATGTACCGGGTATTGTCGGTATGGGCCGGGCTGCAGAGCTTGCAAAGCAGAATATGGAAAAGAATATGGCATACGAGATCAAGCTTCGTGATCATCTGATCGACCGTATCCTTGCGGAAGTGCCATATGTGAAGTTAAACGGACATAGAACGGACAGACTGCCGAACAATGTAAATATCTGTTTCCGTTTTGTGGAGGGTGAGTCTTTGTTGATCCTGCTGGATCAGAATGGTATCTGCGGTTCTTCCGGATCGGCATGTACTTCCGGATCACTGGATCCATCGCATGTATTACTGGCGATCGGTCTGCCACATGAGATCGCACACGGATCTTTGCGCCTGACATTATCTGAGGAAACCACGATGGAGGATCTTGACTTTACAGTGGATCAGATCAAGAAGATCATCGAGAGACTGAGAAGCATGTCTCCGCTGTATGAGGATTTCGTAAAGCACAATCAATAATTTATACTTGCAATTATAAGAGAAAGGACGGATAATATGGAATACAGTGAAAAGGTAATGGATCATTTCAGTAATCCAAGAAATGTTGGAGAGATTGAGGATGCGAGTGGTGTCGGTACTGTGGGAAATGCCAAGTGTGGTGACATCATGAGAATGTACCTCGACATAGACGAAAATGGCATTATTCAGGAGGCGAAGTTCAAGACATTTGGATGTGGTGCAGCAATTGCAACTTCCAGTATGGCGACAGAGCTGGTCAAGGGAAAGACAGTGCAGGAGGCCTTAGAGGTGACGAATAAGGCGGTGATGGAAGCATTAGACGGTCTTCCACCGGTCAAGGTACATTGTTCTTTGCTGGCAGAGGAAGCAATTCATGCGGCATTGTGGGATTACGCACAGAAGAATGGTATCGAGATCACTGGGCTGAAGCCTCCGGTAAATGATATCGAGGAGCTTGATGATACAGAAGCGTAAGAAACATATAATTCAATATATCGTGATTGTACTTGTGACAATCTGTGTGGTGGGGATCCTGTTCTGGAATCCACACCACAAGGCGCGCAGACAGTCGTATGAAGCGTTTTATACGGCGGTTTCAGCCGGCAAGGTATCAGAGGCAGTATTGACATCAGAGGATGTGTATTATCGTTTGTCGTCTGACCGGACAGAGTATGTGACAGACAATCCCGGTTATCCGGAATTTAAGGAATATCTGCTGCTACATGGCGTGAAGTTGTCAGACGAAGCGTCTGCGGGTGATATTCTGTATGCCATCGTAGATGGGATCGTGAATCTGATCTTCATTGGAATTCTGGTAGCCGGGATTGTTTTTGTTTATCGGTTTTACATGGGGCAGTTTCAGGTTGTCCGGCATGTGGACTGTCGATTTTCGGATATTGCAGGCATGGAAGAAGAGAAACGGGATTTTGCCCATCTGGTAGAACTGATGAAGCATCCGGAGCAGTTTGACGAACGAGGCGTCAGACAGCCAAGCGGTATTCTTCTGGCAGGACCTCCGGGCAATGGCAAGACCCTTTTTGCAAGGGCATTGGCGGGCGAGTGCGGCATGCATTTTATTGCCACGAAGGCAACTGATTTTCAGAGTATGTATATGTCGATCGGTCCGGCCAAGATCAAGGCACTGTTCCGCCAGGCGAGAAAATGTGCACCGTGTATTGTGTTTATTGATGAGTTTGACGGTCTGGGCGAGCGTAGAAATTATGCCGGACAGGCGATTGATAAAGAGAATAACCGTATTGTAACAGCTCTGCTCAATGAGCTGGATGGGTTCGAGGGACACAGACAGGGTGTATTAGTGGTGGCAGCCACAAATAATCTGCATGAGCTGGATCCGGCACTGATCAGACCGGGACGGTTTGACAGAAGATATGTGATCAAGAATCCGGATCAGGCGACAAGAGAGCAGTTGATCAGACAGTATGCCGGTGCGTATAGCGTCGAAGATGCATTTTCCATACCGAAGCTTGCGAAGACTTTTGATGGTATGAGCTGCGCACAGATCGAGGCGATCATGAATGAGGCGTGTCTGGCGGCGTCGGAGCGTTTGGCATCGGAGAAAGAAACAGCCAACCGGCATTTGACACCGGTGGATATTGAGACAGCCTGTAAGAGAATACGAAGTATATAAAATCATGCTTGAAAGATGTACACAAATGGATTATAATACAGGTTATCGTATGCGTTAATGCATTAAAGCGTTACGCAGTGAAGTAAAGAACACAGACATTGATATATGTCTGATGAAGAGGAAGAGAATTGGGGGTAAGAAGATGCCAATTACGAAATTGCTGGAGCGTAACTGCCAGAAGTTCGGTAACGATGTCTGTCTCGTCGAGATCAACCCGGAGGTGAAAGAGACGAGAAGAGTTACATGGAAAGAGTACGAACTGATGGAGCCGAATCCGGTGACACATTATAGAAGAGAGATTACCTGGAATGTGTTCAATGAGAAGGCGAATCGTTTCGCCAACCTGCTGACAGAGCGTGGAATTAAGAAGGGTGACAAGGTGGCGATTCTGTTGATGAATTGTCTGGAGTGGCTGCCAATCTATTTTGGAATTTTAAAGACCGGTGCATTGGCTGTGCCATTGAATTTCCGGTATGCTCCGGATGAGATTGAGTATTGTGTGGATCTGTCAGATACGAACATTTTAGTGTTTGGTCCGGAATTCATCGGCCGGGTGGAAGAGATTGCAGAGTCAGTCAGCAAAAACAGACTGTTGTTTTATGTGGGTGAAAATTGTCCGTCATTTGCAGAGGATTATAATTCCCTGACAGCGAATCAGCCTAGTACATTTACGGATGTGGAGATCACAGATCAGGATGATGCTGCGATTTATTTTTCGTCAGGCACAACCGGGTTTCCGAAGGCGATTTTACATAATCATGAGAGCCTGATGCATTCCTGTAAGGTTGAGCAGAATCATCATGGGCAGACGAAGGATGATGTCTTTTTATGTATTCCACCACTATATCATACAGGGGCGAAAATGCATTGGTTTGGAAGCCTTTTGACCGGGGGCAAGGCGGTACTGCTTAAGGGTACGAAACCGGAATTTATTCTGGATGCGGTATCAAAGGAGCATTGTACGATCGTATGGCTGTTGGTGCCGTGGGCACAGGATATTCTGGAGGCTTTGGACAGCGGTCGATTGAAGCTTGATGATTATGATCTGGATCAGTGGAGACTGATGCACATTGGTGCACAGCCGGTACCACCGAGCCTGATCAAGCACTGGAAGTCATATTTCCCGAATCATCAGTATGATACAAACTATGGACTGAGTGAGTCAATCGGACCGGGCTGTGTGCATCTTGGTGTGGAGAACATTCATAAGGTTGGTGCGATCGGTGTGCCGGGTTATGGATGGCAGGTGCGTATCATTGATGAGCAGGGCAATGATGTAGAGCGTGGTCAGGTCGGCGAGCTTGCCGTGAAGGGACCGGGTGTCATGACATGTTATTATCATGACGAGAAGGCGACTGCTGAAGTGCTACATGATGGATGGCTCTATACCGGAGATATGGCGCAGGAGGATGAGGACGGTTTTATTTTCCTGGTAGACCGTAAGAAGGATGTCATCATCAGTGGTGGTGAGAACCTGTATCCGGTACAGATTGAGGATTTCATAAGAACCCATAATGCGGTGCATGATGTGGCGGTGATCGGTCTGCCGGACAAGCGTTTAGGCGAGATTGCAGCAGCGATCATTGAGCTGAAGGAAGGCTTTTCGTGTACAGAACAGGAGATCAATGATTTCTGTATGCAGCTTCCTAGATATAAGAGACCACATAAGATTATCTTTGCGGATATTCCGAGAAACCCGACGGGAAAGATCGAGAAGCCGAAGCTTCGTAAGATCTATTGTGGAGACAGTGTGGTAGCACAGCAGAATCACGGATAATAATTTGCTGCCATAGGCGGTGTAGACAGACGATGTTCTATGGCAGCGAGTTTTTTATACTTGTTACTTTTACGCGTTAAAGCGTAACGGGACAAAGCGTTATACTAATAAATAAAATAGGCAATTGCGAAACTCTCAATTACGATTGCGACTATGTGCATATTGCATGATGTATAAGCAGGTACTTGAAGAACGCCGGTTCTTAACGAAGTCAAGCTACCGCATTGACTGAGTTTAGCACCGCTGCGTGATGAAGTAGCGAGAGCGTGCCTGCGATACATTGTGCAATATGCACATAACATCAACAACTTCAAGGAGTTTCGCAATTACCTAATAAATAAAAGACAATAAGGAGAGAGGATATGATTTTAAAGGTTTTCATGTTGGTGGTTTTCTTTGGCGTGATGGTGGCCATTGGTTTATACTGCCGTAAGCACACAACAGATGTGAATGGATTTGTATTAGGAGGACGAAGCGTTGGACCGTGGCTGACGGCATTTGCGTATGGTACTTCGTATTTTTCTGCGGTCGTATTTGTCGGATATGCGGGACAGTTCGGCTGGAAATATGGTATTGCTTCGACATGGATCGGCATTGGAAATGCGGTAATCGGAACCTTGCTGGCATGGCTTGTGTTAGGTAAGAAAACCCGCCTGATGACGCAGCATTTAAAGAGCTCGACCATGCCGGAATTCTTCGGAAAAAGATTTGACAGCAAGGCATTAAAGATCGGAGCATCCGTGATCGTATTTGTGTTCCTGATTCCATATACAGCATCATTGTATAACGGACTTTCCAGACTGTTTGGAATGGCATTTAACATCCGTTTTGAGGTATGTATTATTCTGATGGCGGTTCTGACGGCTGTTTATGTCATCGCCGGGGGATATATGGCAACCGCGATCAATGATTTTATTCAGGGTGTCATCATGCTGTTTGGCATTGTGACCGTGATCGTTGCAGTGCTGAAGACGCAGGGCGGATTTACAACTGCCTTTGAAGGACTGTCTCAGGTAGTGGATCCACAGGTTTCAGAGCAGACAGGTGCATTTACATCGATTCTTGGGCCGGATCCGGTGAATCTGATCGGGGTTGTCATTCTGACATCCCTTGGTACATGGGGACTGCCACAGATGGTACAGAAGTTCTATGCGATCAAGGATGAGTCAGCAATTAAGAAGGGCACGATCATTTCTACAGTATTTGCAGTTGTGGTATCCGGCGGCTGTTATTTCCTTGGTGGATTTGGACGGTTATTCTCGGATCAGGTAGACATTGCTAAGAATGGATTTGATTCTATCATTCCACAGATGCTCTCGAACCTGTCGCCGGCACTCATTGGTCTGGTTGTAATCCTGGTATTATCCGCATCTATGTCCACGCTGTCCTCATTAGTGATCGCATCCAGTTCAACCCTGACTATCGATGTGATCAAGGATCATGTTGTGAAAGAAATGGATGAGAAGAAGCAGGTGCTTTGTATGCGGTTTTTGATCGTAGTGTTTATTTTGATCTCTGTCATCATTGCAATTATTCAGTACCAGCAGAATGTAACCTTCATTGCACAGCTGATGGGTGTTTCATGGGGTGCATTAGCAGGTGCATTTCTTGCACCATTCTTGTATGGACTTTATTGGAAGGGAACTACCAAAGCTGCTGTATGGGTCAGCTTCCTGTTTGGAACGATATTTATGGTGGCCAATATGTTAGTCAGACCTTCCTTCCCGGCACTGTTACAGTCACCGATCAATGCAGGTGCATTTGCCATGATCGTTGGTCTGATCATCGTACCGGTTGTGAGTCTGTTGACACCGAAGGTGGCGCCTGAAGTGGTTGAGGATGCTTTCCAGGCATATAAATAAAATCTGCAGCAAAATCGCATCTGTCATCCGGCAGGTGCGATTTTCAATTCTTAAGGTTTGTGCAGGATGGCAGGCTTTGCCTTGAATAAATATGCAAAAAGTGATAAACTCAACATCAATAAATGCAAAGAAGGTGCAGAGTATGGAAACGAAGAGTTTGAGGACATATGCACAGGTGGATTTATCAGCAATCGTGCATAACATTTGCGAAGTAAAGAAGAGAGTAGACGATTCCGTCAAGGTGATGGCTGTGATCAAGGCTGATGCATACGGGCATGGTGCAGTTCAGGTTGGGACAGCACTTCGAAATCTGGTGGATTATTTTGGTGTTGCAACGATTGAAGAGGCGGTGGAGCTTCGGCAGGCCGGATTGATGCTGCCAATCCTGATCCTCGGATATACGATGCACGGCAAATACCCGGATGTGGTGCAGTATGATGTGACGCAGACCATATATAATGTGGAGGATGCGAAGTTATTGTCAGCGGAAGCACATAAACAGCAGAAGGTGGCAAAGGTGCATATTGCCCTTGATACCGGCATGACAAGGATCGGGTTCCCACCGGTAGCAGAGAGTGTGGAGCAGATCAGACAGATCACACAATTAGATAATATCGATGTAGAAGGCATGTTTACCCATATGTCATGTGCGGATCAGGTCGACAAGACCTATGCGAACAAGCAGATGGACAGATACGATCGTTTTGTGGAGATGTTAGAGCAGGCGGGCATCCATATCCGGGTGAAGCATATTTGCAACAGTGCCGGTATTATGGAATTTGACCACCACCGCTATGATATGGTGCGTTCCGGTATTATTACATATGGGTTGTATCCATCAGAGGAGGTTGTCAAGGAAAGGTTGGATCTAAGACCTGCGATCCGGTGGTGTGCACATGTTACGCATGTGAAGATGGTGGCACCGGGAGAGGGCGTCAGCTACGGTGCGACATATGTGACAGAGAAACCAACGCGGATTGCAACCGTTTCTCTCGGTTATGCGGACGGATATGCAAGAGCACTGTCTAATAGGGGAGAGGTGTTGATTCACGGACAGCGCGCGCCGATCATTGGAAGAGTATGTATGGATCAGTTCATGGTGGATGTCTCCGGGATCGAGAATGTACAGGTGGAAGATGTCGTGACACTGGTTGGAAAGGATGGCAGTGAAAATCTTTCAGTGGAAGAGGTGGCTGCACTTTGTGGCAGCTTTAACTATGAATTTGTCTGTGATATTGGAAAGAGAGTGCCGCGTGTGTATACGGAACAGGCATAGCAGAGAAAATAGATTAAACATTTGGAGGGCAGTATGGCTGAGGATTTGAAGTTTGTATTGGAACGCGTATATCAGAATGCATCAATTATAGAAGGGTATCATCTGATGCCGAAGGGGAGTATTTCCCTTCGGGATATGGTCAAGTTTGATTTTCTGCAATTCCTTGCATTTTTAAGTTTTGCAGACGGAAGCAATATGCGGGAAGAACTTACATTTATCAAGAATAATCTGGGGTTTGATTTTGATGTGCCGAAGCTGAACCGCTTCAAATATGAGAGAACGAGCGGAAAAGATTTTATCAATACGCCGCCACGGTCGCTGACCTATTTCGTGGAGGCAGATGTCAGTCCGTCTTTGACCCCGGAACAGAAATCTGTCAGACGGTCTAAGATCCTGGTGGACGCATTTAAGCTGTTGGGACAGAACTTTGTGGCATGCGATAATGAATCGACACAGGCAGAGATCGCAAATCTGACCAACTATTCGATCATGCTTGACAATTATCTGAAGAAATACAACCTGTATCAGAAGGATCCGAATGACCCGGTTGCGGGACTGGCAAAACAGGCCGGCGTCAAGGGGGCAGAGCAGGAGCCGGAAAAGGATGTGGATGCACTGTTAGAGGAACTCAATGCCATGACAGGTCTGGCTTCCGTGAAGCAGGATATCCTGAATCTGGTCAATTTGCTGAAGGTGCGTAAAATGCGGGAGGAGCGTGGATTAAAGCAGCCATCCATTACGCTGCATCTTGTGTTCTCAGGCAATCCCGGCACTGGTAAGACAACAGTAGCAAGAATGCTTGCGAAGATCTATAAGGCACTTGGTGTATTGTCCGGGGGTCAGCTCGTGGAAGTAGACCGCTCCAATCTGGTAGTCGGCTATATCGGTCAGACTGCAGCCAAAGTATCACAGGTTGTACAGGAAGCCCTAGGCGGCATTCTGTTTATTGATGAGGCTTATACCCTGACTTCCAATAAGGGGGAGGGCGATTTCGGACAGGAGGCTGTCGACACGCTGTTGAAGGCAATGGAGGATCACCGGGATGATCTGATTGTGATCGTAGCCGGATATCCGGATCTGATGGAGGAATTCTTGAATTCCAATCCGGGTCTGCGCTCCCGGTTTAATAAATACATTTTCTTTGAGGATTATACCGGGGAAGAACTGCTGCATATCTTTGAGAGTATGTGCAAGCGGGAGGATTACCGTTTATCGGATGAGGCACGCACATATGCTGCCGAATATTTAGAGAATCGTGCGAAACAGCATCTCGATAATTATGCGAATGCAAGAGATGTACGAAACTTCATGGAGAAAGCAATGTCCAATCAGGCAACCCGTATCGTCGGTCTTCGCGATGTAGATGATGATGTGCTGATGCGGCTTGAACGGGAAGATTTGGAGAGTATAGAATTATAGAATGGAGAACATGTATGAGATTTCGACCATGTATTGATATACACAATGGCAAGGTAAAGCAGATCGTTGGCGGCAGCCTGTCAGATGTGGGAAATCAGGCGAAAGAGAATTTTGTTGCCGAGCAGGATGCGGCATTTTATGCCAGACTGTACCGGGATCGGGGGATCAAGGGCGGACATATTATTCTGCTGAATAAAGAGGGCAGTGAATATTATGACGAGGATGTAAAACAGGCAGAGCTGGCACTGACAGCATATCCGGACGGCCTGATGATCGGTGGTGGCATCCATGCGGAAAATGCAGCCGCATTTCTGGAGATGGGGGCATCCCATGTGATCGTGACATCGTATGTGTTCGTAGATGGACATGTCCATTATGACAGACTGCGTGATCTGACGGAAAGCGTTGGACGGGAGCATCTGGTGCTGGATCTAAGTTGCAGAAAACGCAATGGCAGCTATTATATCGTAACCGACCGCTGGCAGAAATTCACAGAGGAAGAGGTGAATATGCAGACGCTTACGAAGCTGTCTGCGTATTGTGATGAATTCCTGATCCATGCGGTGGATGTGGAAGGCAGGGTATCCGGTATCGAATGTGAGCTGGCAGGACTTCTGGGAGAGTTTGATAAGATCCCGATAACCTATGCCGGCGGAGTATCTTCATTTGAAGATCTCGAAGTGCTCAGAAGACTCGGACATAACCATATTGATGTGACGATCGGTAGTGCGCTGGATCTGTTTGGCGGGCATATGAAATATGAGGATGTATTGGCATTTATGGAGCAGACACCGGATGGAATGTAAATATAGATTGTAGGCGGTATGGGATGCCGGAGAGAATAAAGAATAGATAGGATTTAGAAACATGAACAGAAAAACAAAGCTTAAGAATTGGTATTTGGATCATACGCTGTATGTGTACAGCGTCGGACTGACCACGCTGGTCATAGTGGCAATGTGGCTCTTTAATCAGCTTGGTCCATTTGGCGGATATAATATGATGCTGATTGACGGTATTCATCAATATGTGCCGTTTTTCTCAGAATGGTATGAGAAGATCCGGCATGGATCGGGACTGCTCTATACATGGAATGTCGGGATGGGAGGAAACTTTTTATCTCTGTTTTCCTATTATCTGTCAAGCCCGATGAATCTTTTGATTTTATTGTTTGACAAGGAACATATTGTGGATGGGATCAGTCTGGTGCTGTCCCTCAAATTCATACTGACAAGTTTTTGTATGGCATATTTTCTGAAACATAAGAAGGGGGAGAAGCCACATGAACTTGTGCTGGCAGCATTGACACTGGCATACACCTTCAGTGCATTTGTCATAGGATATAACTGGTGCTTAATGTGGATGGATGTCATCATGGTATTTCCATTGGTGCTGCTTGGATTTGAACGCCTGATGGACAACCGGGATTACCGCATGTACACATTGGCATTGTTCTATACCCTGTATTGCAATTACTATATGGGATTTATTGTGTGTCTGTTTCTGGTATTCTGGTTCTTTTTGTATGAACATCAGAATATCCGGAATTTCTTTGTGCACGGTATCCGGTTTGCCGTGGCTTCTCTGACAGGGGCGGCAATGGCAGCAGTGCTGCTGGTGCCGGCATATTATGGCATTATGAATACAAGCTCCGGTAACTCCATGGCATTGCCGGAGAGCAACTGGTATGGAAATGTTCTGAATATTCTGCAGAAGCTTCTGATCGCAATCGAACCGGTTACGAACCAGACCTTTGACGGCGGTGCGAATCTGTACTGTGGTATCTTTGTGCTGGTTGGAGCATTGATGTTTGTTTTTTCAGGCAGAGTGAAGCTGTGGACACGGTTCCGGTATATCTTGATGCTCGCATTTTTGACTGTGAGCATGAATAATGAACTCTTGAATTATATCTGGCACGCATTTCATAACCAGTATGGAATCCCGAACAGATTTTCATTCTGTTTCATTATGATGCTGATCCTGATGGCGGACAGTGCCCTCACCGGTATGGAGCATAGCGGGCAGTCGGTTGGCGCAAGAGGTCGTGCACTGGTTCTCTTTTTGATCGGTATCGTGCTTTGCGGAGGGGTAGTGGCATTGTTTTATTTTGGGGCAGAGGAAAGTCTTCCGCTGTATTGCTACCTGATCTCTGCGGGAATGCTGGTGATCTATCTGGTGATCGGGGTGTTATATCTGACAGGTATGATCGGTAAAATGACTTATGTGATCCTTTTTTCGGTGTTTGCGATCGGTGAGATCCTGGGAAATGGTATCTATGGATTATCAGATAACGGAAGTGTCTGTACCGAAACTTATCTGCAGGACACGGATAATGTGGCAGTGCTGAAGGATTATATGGATGAGCAAATGGGAACCGAATTTTACAGGTCTGATCTGCTAAAATCACGGATGCTGGATGAGGCAACATGGCACAATCTGCATAGTATCGGTATATTTGGATCGACAGTGCCGGGAGATATGGTGACGGCAATGGGCAAGCTTGGGTTTTACACCGGTGCCAATGAGTACCTTTATCATGGTTCGACGCCGCTTACGAATAGCATGATGAATGTGAAATATGCACTTGTCCGGGAGGACGCTTATAATCAGCTCGGATTTCATTATGTGACAGAGGAAGGTGGTGTCGGCTTGTATGAAAACCCATATTATCTTCCAATCGGGTTTATGGTGAAAGAGGATCTGCTTGACTATGAGATGAGCTGGGATGTATTTGAGACGCAGAACCAGATCGCGCAGGTTGCGACCGGGCTGCCTGTAGAGCTGTTTGATAAGTTCGATTTTCCATGTTATGTGTTCAGTTCACAGGGCGAAGTCGGATATTCTGAGGCACCACATCAGATCTCATATACAAGAACCGATACGGCAGAGACGACGATCTCGGCGATATTTACCGTACCGGAGGATATGGATCTGTATCTGAATTGTAAGGGAAATAACATTAAAAATATTGCATTGTCAATAGATGGTAATATGATCACGCAGGATCGCTATCAGCTTCAGGTATTTCATGTGGGTCAGGTGACGGCCGGGCAGCAGATCCAGATCGACTATCTGCTCAATGCGGGAGGCAATCTTACCGGAACCTTGAACCTGTACGCAGCAAGCTATGATAATGCGGCATTTGAGGATGTATATCATGTGCTTTCCGGGCAGACGATGACAGAGGTATCCTATAGGGACGGATACCTTTGCGGAACGGTTGATGTGCAGGAAGATGGTCTGTTGTATACTTCTATTCCGTATGATGACGGATGGCGGGTATATGTTGATGGCGAGGAACAGGAAACGGAGATTGTACTGGATTCCTTTTTGGGAGTAAATCTTGAAAAAAACACGCATAAAATAGAATTTAGATATACCACAGTCGGGCTTAAGTATGGTATAATAATAACAGTTGTGGGCTTTGGTATTTATGTGCTCATGTTAATATGGGGAAAAAGAAATAAGAAGGGGGTTCCTGTGGAAGATGAAGAAACCGATCAAGAAGGCGATCATTCCGGCAGCGGGTCTGGGGACACGGTTTTTGCCGGCGACAAAGGCGATCCCGAAGGAGATGCTGCCGATCGTTGATATACCGACGATCCAGTATATCATTCAGGAAGCCGTGGACAGTGGAATTGAGGAGATTCTGATCATTACGAACTCCAACAAGCACTGTATGGAGAATCATTTCGACCGGTCGTATGAACTCGAAGAACGGCTGAAACAGGCAGGCAAGCAGACGGAATATGACGAGATCTGTAAGATTGCGAATCTGGCCAATATTTATTATGTCAGACAGAAAGAGCCGAAAGGACTCGGGCATGCGATTCTGTGTGCCAAGTCATTTGTGGGGAATGAGGCATTTGCTGTTCTGCTTGGAGACGATGTTGTGGTGCATGAGGAAGGTGAGCCGGCACTCAAGCAGCTCATGAATGTATACAATGAATACGGTGCATCTGTGGTTGGCGTACAGACAGTGCCGCATGAGATGGTCAGCAAGTATGGTATTGTAGAACCATCGGGGCGCAGGCGGACAGATAAGCGGCGGGCGAAGGTCGTAGATCTGATCGAGAAACCGGCAGTGGATGAGGCACCGAGTGATCTGGCAATATTAGGCCGGTATGTACTGACACCGGAGATATTCGAGATCTTAGAGCATCAGAGTCCCGGCAAGAATGGGGAGATCCAGCTGACAGATGCAATCCGGAATCTGCTGGTCAGTCAGGCGGTTTATGCGTATGACTTTGAAGGTGTGCGTTATGATGTGGGTGACAAGTTTGGTTTTATTAAGGCAACGATTGATTTTGCCTTGAAGCGTGACGAAGTAAAAGATCAGCTGACAGAATATATCAAGCAGCTGGCGACAGAATTATAAGGGGGTATAACATGGAACGCAAGGTTATTTTTGACGATTGGAAGAAGACGGCGATCCTGGCGATCGTGGCACAGATCATTATCATAGTTGTGATCAGTGTAGTGGCGAAGCCGAGTATTGTAGTATCGGTTGTGGGGGCCGTTCTGGTGGCGGCATGTACAGCGATTGCGATTTCGTTTATCAAGAAAGGTGAAGAGGCTTCCAATGAGAAGAGTGACAAGTACAGAACATTATTCCTGAATCTGCCGATTGGATTTGCACAGGCAGAAATGCTGACAGATCCGGTTACGAAGCGCAGTGCAGGATACCGGATTGCAGATGCCAATGAAAGATTCTGTGAATATTTTAATCTGGATCCATCCGATTATGATGGCAAGATCTTAGGCGAGAGCAAGATGGATGTCCTGCAGGATATCAATGCATGGTTCAATGCCTATACGAACTCCGGTACCAAGGAAGGCGAGCTGATGTCGGTTGAGATTACGATGGAGAACTTAAACAAGGTGTTCAATACCGTAATGTATAAGACAGAGGCGAACTTCATCAATATGGTAGTCATCGACATCACAGAGCAGAAGGAGACAGAGTCTAAGCTGAATCAGGCTGTAAAGGATGCGAATATTGCCTACAAGACACAGGCTGAGTTCCTTGCCAATATGTCGCATGAGATCAGAACCCCGATCAATGGTATTCTGGGTATGCTGCAGCTGACATTGATGGCAGACGATCTGCAGGCGGATTACAGAGATAATCTTGTCACAGCCAAGAAATGTGCAGATACACTGCTTCGTTTGATCAACGATATCTTGGATATCAGTAAGTTAGAGGCCGGCAAGTACAATCTGAAGGAAGAAGTCTTTGATGTCAGAACAACGATTGAAGAGACGGTAGCGGCACAGGTACCGATCGCGGAGAAGAAGAATATTACATTGGATTGCAGCTTCTCAAACAATATTCCACAGTCTGTGAAGGGCGATCCACAGAGAATCCAGCAGGTATTGAATTGTCTGATCTCCAATGGAATCAAGTTCACCGAAGAAGGTGGCGTCCGTGTAAAGGTTGCGGCGATTGATGATTCAGATGATCAGTTTAAGCTACGGATCGCGGTTGCGGATTCCGGTATCGGTATTTCTGACAAGGATAAGAACAAGCTGTTCATCCGTTTCAGTCAGGTTGATGCATCCGATACACGGAAGTATGGCGGTTCCGGACTGGGTCTGGTTATTACGAAGCAGATCGTAGAACTGATGGGTGGTAACATTTCTGTACAGAGTAAGGAAGATGTCGGCAGTACCTTTATTGTAGAGATTCCATTGAAGGTGATCACAGGTGCGGCACCTGTACATAAGCAGGAGGAGGCAGAGGAAGTTGCACTGTTCTCTGTCAACGCATCTAACAAGCGTGCCCGTATTCTGGTGGCTGAGGATGAGCCGGTCAACCAGCAGGTCATTGGAAAGCTGCTTGGTATGGCAGGATATTCCTATGATATTGCAGAGAATGGCGAGAAAGCTGTCGAACTGTTTAAGCAGAAGGAATATGATGCGGCATTATTTGATATCCAGATGCCGGTTATGGATGGTCTTGCTGCTACGCAGGAGATTCGTAAGATTGAATTTAAGGATGGCAGAAAGCGTATGCCGGTTATCGCTGTCACAGCGAGAGCGATGTTTGGAGACAAGGAGCGTATCCTTGAGGCAAAACTGGATGATTACATTGCGAAGCCATACAACTTAAATGATGTTGTGGAGAAGCTGAACAAGTATGTAGGCGACACAGCCAATAAATAAATATCATATGATGGAAAAGGACATGGGCTTTCGCTCATGTCCTTTTTGAATACCGGTATGCCTTTGCAATTTTCAACAGATACTGGTATTTTCCCTGTACCGCCTTCAATTCGTATATCAGACTGTCTAGCAGTTCCGGTTCAGTGACATATTCAAGGTTGATCAGGATCGTTTGCAGCCGTTGTCTGGATTCTTCAATCTGTGAGAGCAGTTCTGCCTGCTGTTGTTCAAATTTCTGTTTTGATTTCGTCAACGAAACACCTCCGTTTCTGTTTCGCAATTGCCTATTCGTAAGTATCTGCACCGGTATTTTTATATATTACAGTATAAGCATATATTGTAAGATTCATTCAAAATAAATTGAAAAAATTGCATGTCAAGAGTTGATTTTATTTATTTTTGCTGTAATATGTAATTTGTAACTATCAATATAGATGGAGGTGATTACACGGCATATGTGATGATTCCATTCCTGATGGCTGTCGTATATTACGATTTTGCCGGGGGAAAGATCCCGAACCGTATGATCGGTGTGGGATACGCGATAGCGATCAGCTATACGCTCAGCACATCTGGCATCAGGTGTATTCCTGAGATGACCATAGGTGCGATGCTGCCGCTTATATCTTTGTTTGCATTGTTTCATATACATGCATTAGGCGGTGGAGATCTGAAGCTCTTGTCGGTACTTGGCGTTCTGTTTGGAGTCCGGATCGCAGGTCTGATAGTAGATGCTTTCATTATTGGCGCATGCCAATCATTGATTCGACTGATGTTGAATCATCCATTTTTTCAAAGATTTCATATGCAAAAGGGACACACGATACATTTTTCGCTGGCTGTATTTCTGGCAGCTTTGTATAAAATGATTGTCTGAGTGTGATAGCCGGATTCTGGCAGGGGGAGCTGTAGATTCGGGACGCTTAGGGTGTGTTGAAAGAGAGGAGAGATGCGAATGGCAAAATGAACAATCGGTTTATATGACCCGGATGAAGAATATGTGATCCGGCTGATGGAGTATATGAACAATGCGGGACTGCCATATAGAGTCTATGCGTTTACAGAACAGACATCTTTGATTGAGGCTGTCTGTGAGCATGGTCTGATCCTTGTCGTATGTGCAGATATCGTGTATCGGGAACTTGCCGGTGATCCACGGATGCAGCGGATTCCCATTGTGTGTCTGACCGATGAGGCGGTTACTGTTCCAAGGACTGCAGAGGGTTCTGGCAGACTGCCGGATGCACAGATTGAGGATGACCAACGGCCGGCGGACAGACGGATATACAGATATCGTCCGGCATCCCGGCTGGTGGATGATATCACAGCATGTGTGATGCCGTTACTGCCAAGACAGAGTGACGGAGAGATGCCTGTGTACATGGTTTATTCACCTTGTGCAGCAAGTGGAAAAACTACGATGGCGCTGGAACTTGCAAGGCAGCTGCCGGGTTCACTGTATATTGGAATGGAAGATTATAACAGTCTTGGTGTAAATGAAATGCAAATGCATTTTGGACGGTTGCTCTATGCGATTATGCAGGAGGATCCAGCAATCACAGAGAGTCTGCTGAGTATAAGGCAGGTCTGGCATAACAGTTATTTTATTCCATCGGCTGATGCATATTATGATCTGTGTGTATTGGATTTGAAACATTTGCAGTGGTTTATTGACCGGACAAAACAATCCGGACAGTATACTGCGCTGATCATGGATATTGGAACTGGGGCATTGGAAGACCCGGGTCTGCTTCGACTGGGACACCGGATCGTGATTCCTGTCTATGAGGATGAGGTTTCGAAACAGAAGCACATCAGTATGAAACGAGCATTTGATGTCTGGGACTGTCAGGATGTTCTTGACAGGATGGAAGTGATCCCGGTTTCACATGGAGGAGACTGGAAAGTGCGCATACAAAATGTAGTGCGGGAGTTAATATAATAGAAAAAGGAGGGATGTCTGCTCTATGAAGGAAGAGGAATGGCAGGCCTATAAGGAGCGCATGCGGGAAAATGTGATGCAGAAGATGCAGTTTGCACATGAGATGGAGGATGAGGCGGTGCTAAATCTGATCGATGTATGTATCAGAGAGGAAGCGGATCAACTGTCCATTCCGGTCAAGGAGCTGCTGCGTCTGCGTCAGGAATTGTTTCATAGTCTGCGGCGGTTGGATCTGCTGTCAGAGCTGATAGAGGATCCGGATATTACCGAGATTATGATCAATGGATATGCAGATATTTTTATTGAAAGAAACGGGAGGATCTCGCGTTACCCTAAGAGCTTTCTCAGTGAGGAGAAGCTGCGGGATGTAATACAGAAAATTGTCTCAGACTGCAACCGGACTGTAAACGAGACGCATCCGGTTGTGGATGCCAGACTGCAGGATGGATCCCGTGTCAATGTTGTGCTGCCACCGGTTTCATTAAATGGCGGCGTTATGACGATCCGTAGGTTTCCGAAGGAGCCAATGACAATGGATACACTGATCGCAATTCATTCAGTGACAAAGGAAGCCGCAGGTGTATTAGAGCTGTTAGTAAAGAGTGGCTATAATATTTTTATTTCAGGCGGCACCGGCAGCGGTAAGACCACATTTTTAAATGCTTTGAGTGGATTGATCCCCTCCGGCCAGAGGATCATTACGGTGGAGGATGCTGCGGAACTGCAGCTGCAGGGAATTCCTAATTTAGTGCGGCTTGAGTCGAGGAATGCAAATGTAGAAGGTGAAAATGCCGTACCGATTCAGGCTTTGATCAAGGCGAGTCTGCGTATGCGGCCGGACAGACTGATCGTTGGAGAGGTGCGGGATGGTGCAGCACTCGATATGCTGACTGCCATGAATACCGGGCATGACGGATCTATTTCAACAGGACACGCTAACAGTGCGGCAGATATGCTGCACAGACTTGAGACAATGGTGTTGATGGCTGTAGATATGCCGGTTTCTGCCATTCAGGCACAGATTGCATCCGCAATTGACATTGTGATTCATCTGGGAAGACTGCGTGACAGACGCAGATGTGTACTGGAGATCTGTGAAGTGCTTGGTGTAGATATGGGAAACTATCAGTTGCGCACTTTGTATCGTTTCTGTGAAGACCGCTCGGATACATCCTTGCGCAGTTCGTCGGCAAAGGTCCGGGGATCCCTGCAGTATCAGCAGGAACTCTTGCAGACAGAGAAATTAAGAAATGAGGGATATTATGAAGCATATGAAAGGCTTATGCAGGGGCATTTATGCGGTCAGGCTGTCACAACTTCTGTTGACAGCAGTTTTCGCTCTGTTAATGGCGGTAGTGATCAGTGATCTGTTTTATGATAGCTATCTGTATACGCCATTGACATGTATTTTGACCGGAATGATAGCGGCAGGTGTGATTTCTAACCGGATGCATGCGAACCGGATGCAGGCGGCCGCAGAGTTTTTGGCATTGCTGGAGCAGATGTCAGCGGCTCTTTATGCCGGAGTGTCTTTTGAGAACAGCTATGTGCGGGCAGTTCATACACTACAGGAGCAGGGAGGCTGCGGACGGCTGTCCGGTGTGTTTGAAAATGGAATTGCACAGCTTGGACTGAATGTGCCGTTGGTTCATGTGTTTGCAGAGTTGGCAAAACAGACCGGACTGGAGGATGTCGAGTTGTTTTATGGAGCGGCGTCCATTGCACACAAAAATGGCGGGAATCTGATTCATGTGATCGCACAGGCCGCATGGCATATCAGGGAGAAACAACGGACAGATCAGGAGATAGCGGCCTTGATCTCTGCAAAGAAAATGGAACAGACCATTATGTGCGGTATGCCATTTGCAATGCTGATATATATGAAGATGACCAATCCCGGATATTTTGATGTGTTGTATCATACATTGCCCGGCGTATTGTTTATGTCGGTATGTCTGTTGGTGATTCTGATAGCGTACCTGCTCGGACAGCATTTTGTTGACATCCGGATCTAGAAAGGAGGCGTTATGCGAAAAAGAGAGATTTGGATCCTTATGGTCGGACTGGTGCTGGGTGTGCTGTTTATGCGGACAGACCATCAGGAGCAGGTGACGCTCATACGGCCGGATTATGGGGAAGATGATGCACAGCAGTCGGTTTATTATGAGAGAGAATCAGGGGAGAGCGGAGAACTTACGGTATGTGTGCCTGCAAAGACATACACGCAAGAAGAGTTATCCGGGCTTGCAACAGAGACTTTTTCACAACTGGAAAAGATCATACCGGGACAGAATTCAGATATGCATGCAATCTGTCAGGACCTAAAACTGCCGGATCAGGTACAAGCTATGCCATTTGCAATCGACTGGTGGTCGGACACCCCGGAGTTGATCAGTGATCAGGGAGAAGTGCATAATGAAACTTTGACAGAGCAGACAGATTGTGTGCTGCATACGCAGATCCGGTATGCGGACTATATGCAGACCAGACAATATATCCTGACTGTGTTGCCAAAGGAATATAGTGAAAAAGAGCAATTCATACAGCAGCTTCAGGATGCATTGCAGGCATATTTGCAGGAAACCACATCAGATGCGGATGCCGTGACCTTGCCGGAAAAAGTGCTGGATGCAAAGATATATAGTGGTCAACCGGATAACCATACATGGATGTTTTTTCCGTTGGCTGCCATATGTGCGGTGATTTATCTGCGTGTACATGTGCGACAGACAGAAAAGGAGGCACTGCAGGCAGAACAGCAGGCATTGTTAGAGGCTTATCCGGCATTTGTGAATCAATTGACATTGTATATGGCATCGGGTATGACGATCCGTACGGCGATGGAACAGATCATGAAAATGTATAGGCAAAAGACAGGTAAAGAAGCGGTGTTAGGATGCAGATTGGAGCATATGCTGCTTCGGATACAGAATGGTGTTTCGGAATGCCGGGCATATCAGGAATTTGGAAAGTCTTGCGAACATCAGCAGTATCAAAAGTTGATGTCAGTTTTGATCCAGACTGTACAGATGGGAGGAAAGGGTGTTATAAACCGTTTGACAGAGTTAGAGGAAGATGCGTTCGTGCTTCGAAAAGAACAGGCAAGGACGAAAGGGGAGGCTGCGTCTACGAAGCTGTTGTTTCCGATGGTGCTGCTGCTTGCAGTCGTCATGGTACTTTTAATGGTTCCGGGCTTTTATGGAATCGGAGATGTTATGTAACAATATTATATTTTATAGAGATTTGAAAAATGTATTAGAAAATTTATGGAATGCACATAGTCGCAATCGTAATTGAGAGTTTTGCAAACTCCAATTATTGCATAATGTTAGAAAGGAGAATGTATATGAATGAATGGAAGAGATTTGTAGAGGACGAAGAAGGTATGGGTGTTGTGGAAGTGGTGCTGATCATCGTAGTGCTTGTGGCAATGGTATATTTCTTTAAGGGAAAGATCAGTGCACTGGTTTCTGATATTTGGAATGCTGTGACAAAACAGTCAAAGGAGATCTACACAAAGTGAGAAACAAGGGATATGTGACAGTCTTTACAGTGCTGCTCATGCTGGTGTTTATGACATTTGTAATGTTTATGCTGGAGCTCATGTATGTAAAGCTGGCAGAAAGAAAGGCTCAGGATCTTGTCACGGGTAATATTGAGAGTCTGTTTGGTGATTTCCATGTTGCTTTATTTGAGGATTATCATCTGCTGGGAGTGGATGCCTCCTATGGAACTGAAAATCATGTGTATCTTGAGGAACGCCAGAAAGAACAGATTACCTATGGTCTGGGTAGAAGGCACGGGTTATTTGCACTGCAGCTTGATGATGTCAGGCTGCAGGCAAAGTCAGGCTTTATGGAGGATGGACATGCCGGTCTGAAGAAGCAGATCCATGCATATGCGGTCTATGGCTTAACTGACCGGTTGCTGTCTTATATCAAAGGGAAGCAGGACATAGCACAAGACACTGAGATCAGCTCAGACAATCCGGAAGCTTCTGTGGAGGAGCCAATAGAGGAGCAGATGCAGTTTCAGGATCCAAGGGGGATGTTGTCCGGGCTTACCGGGGATCTGCTGCTTCGGACAGTATGTCCGGCAGATGCATTTCCTTCTAAGACGCAGATGGATATGGCAGCACCGGTGGTGGACACCGGTGATTCCGGGTTTCCCGGGGAGACAGAGATGCAGGACATGCTGGAGCAGGCACCATTTGACTGGAAGCTGGCAGAGAGTGCATCCGACCGGATCGAACTGGCCGCATACATAAAAGATGTATTTGGTGATTATGTGGAGCCTTCATCACAGGTGCTGCGTGCGGAGCAGGAATATATTTTGTATGGTGCATCGTCGGATCGGGACAATCTGTTAAAAACCGTGCATGCCCTGATCAGGCTGCGCATGCCATGTAATTATGCTTATTTGCGAAATGCAGCGGGTAAAATGCTATGGATCCGGGCTGCAGCCATCGCAATCGGTGCTGCGACTGCGACGGCACCGACAGTGGTACAGGGACTGTTGACCGGAGCGGTTTGCTATGGAGAAAGTGTATTGGATGTCCGGGCATTGCTGCATGGGGAGCCGGTGCCTATCGCAAAGACAGATGCAACCTGGAGGCTTTCGTTTGCAGCATTATTTGGAGGCCGGTTGTCAGGGCGGACGATAAAGGCAGAACATGGGTTATCTTATTCGGATTATCTTTTGATCCTGATGATAACAAAATTGTCAGAGGATGCAGTGTATGACAGGATATTGGATGTGATTACATGGAATCTGCAAAAGAAAGAGCCGTCATTTTCTTTTGCATCGGTGATTACAAAGGCAGAATTCTCTTATCAGCTATCGGTGGCTCCACATTTTGCCGGATGGATGAAACAGAAGGATCCGGCATGGTATCATTTTATTTATGTGCGTAAATTGGAATATTAGGAGGCGGTGTGTATGGGAAGAAAGGGTTATGCAACCGTGGAAGCAAGTATTGCAATAACCCTTTTTCTGTTTGCAATGCTGGCATTGCTACAGCTTGGGTTTGTGATGACATTAAATGTGAAGGTGTATTCCGCTTTTGCGCAGGCGGGAAGCAAGACGGCAAAGAACGCATATAGCCGTGAACAGTTTGTGGGTGGGGAATCTCGGACGATGGTCTATGCAGGTATGTCTGCCAAGCTGCATACAGCGTGCAGAAAGGATCCGCTTGTGGCACAGTATGTGAAAGGTGGAAGCGGGGGAATTTTGCTGACCGGTGTGAAGATAACGGATGATGGTTTTTTAGAAGCAGCCCTTCGATATCAGGTGGCTGTGAAACTGCCGTTTTTATCCCGGCTTCGGCTGACATTTGAGGAACATATCCGGCAGAAAATGTACATTGGGTATGTGGATGACCGGCAGCAGGATACTTATGTGTATATTACTGATCATAAGTCAGTATACCACAGCAGCAGGAACTGTTCGCATCTGACCCGGGATATCCGGACGGTGACAAGACAGGAGGCATTGAGAAGCGGTAAGGGGCAATGCCGGTATTGTGGCAGGCTGCAGGGAAAGTATTATATGACGACATATGGAGACTGTTATCATAGATCAGCCGGGTGTCCGGGTGTTGCCCGTTTGGTACAGCGGGTCAAAAAAAGAGAGGTGCAGAGGCTGGGTGCATGCAGCCGATGTGGTGCAGAATGAAAAAAAGACCGGTGTAGTCAGAATATGCAGGAAAGAAGGGAGTGATCTGGTGAGAAATAATAGAGCGAGTGCAACCGTGGAAGCAGTTGTGATCATGATTATTTATATGGCGGTGATTGCAGTTGTGATCCGGGCATTTTTTGTACTGGAAAGAAGTGTGTATACATATTGCGACAGTGTGAAAGAGGATCTGACAATTGAAGAGACAGTCAGATCTATGCGCAGGACACAATGGCTGCAGGGAAAGGAGGAGTAGAGATTAAGGCGGCATATGAACGAGAGGGTTTTCATCAGTATATGATATTAGAAGCGGCAAAAAGTCATGATCTGAATATGATCGCTGTAAATGAACTTCCATTTGTACTTCCCCATGAGGTGCGGATATTCAATGGCAGATGTCATCTGCGCTATCGGATTGAAGGCTGCCAGACAATGGAGGTGGTGTATGGACAGAAACCAATGTCATATGAAACAGTCAGACAGATCTATCGGGATCTGTGCACATGTGTAGAGGGACTGCGGGAATATCTGCTGCCATATGATTGTCTTGCATTGCAGCCGGACGGGATATACTGGTGCTGGGATCGAGAAGGTGTGATGTTTGTGTTGGATCCGCTGCATCCCCGGGATATTGCGAAACAGATTACAGAACTGACAGAGTATCTGATGCAGCATATGGATTATGAGGATGCGAAAGCTTCCTCCTGGATCTGCCGGTTGTATGACAGGATCCGCAGACAAGGCGCCTCGTATGAGCTGCTTACACAAATGTGCCGGCAGGAGCCGGAAGAGATACAGCACATAATAACATGTCCGGAAGATGAGAAAAAGTATACGGAACAAGACCTTATGGCAGTGCAGGAAATGTATGATCTGCAGGAGACCGGTTGGGGTCATAAACTAAAAAAACTGGTAGATGCATGGAAACAGAAATTACTAAAACCGGAATATCTGCCGGAAGATGAAAATAATAAAAAGGAGGAGACACAGAATATATCAGAACCGGTACAGGTCGAACCGGAGGAGGTGCAATGTCGGGAAGAGACCACCCTGCTTTCGTCAGAGGACAGATATACAGTGTATCTGAAGGCTGTAACACCGGGATATGAAAATATGATTATAAGAGAGGGATCCTATATGCTGGGGCGGCAGACTCCCAACTGTCAGTATGTGGTAAATGCACCCGGTGTCAGCAGAATCCATGCCAGACTGACATTTGATACCAAACAGGTATTTGTGATGGATCTGCATTCCCGCAATGGGACCTATCTCAATGAAAGCCAGCTGGATGTTGAGACGGAGCAACAGGTAACGCAGGGCGATCAGATCCGGTTTGGAACTGTGTTATTTGTTTTGGAATCTATGTAATTATGTAAAATATATCAAATCCGATACCTGCCATGCACAATTTAGTTGTATTCATTTGCTATTTCGTGTAAAATAAAACATGAGCTGTGTACGCAGTATTGTGTATGGAATTATGTAAAAGGTGGAGAAATAAATGCGGGTTAATATCTATTATGGTGGTCGTGGACTGCTGGAGGATCCTACATTATATGTGGTAGAGAAATTAAAAGAGGTATTGCAGGAACTTAGAGTAGAGATCGTCAGATATAATCTATACGAGGACAAGAATGCCATTGCGACGCTTCCGGCAACCCTGAAAGAAGCGGATGGCGTGATTCTTGCAGTTTCACTGGAGTGGTTTGGAATAGGTGGTCTGATGCAGCAGTTTTTAGATATGTGCTGGTTGTATGGAGATAAGAATAAGCTGTCGGGGTTGTATATGATGCCGGTGGTGATGGCGACCGCTTATGGCGAGCGTGATGCAGAGATGGCATTGGTGAAGGCCTGGGAGATGTTGGGTGGCATGCCGATTCCGGGTTTGGCTGCGTATGTAGAGAACCATATGCAGATAGAATCGAATCCTGCATATGTTGATATGATAGAAAAGAGAGCAGAGGATCTTTATAGGGCTGTGAATAAGAAGCTGGTTCCGCTGCCGGGAAGCAACCATGCGGTGAGTGAGAGCCTTTCCCACACCAAAACGATCAATCTGACACCTCAGGAGAGTGAAAGACTATCCAGATTTGTATCGGATGACAGTTATGTGCAGAAGCAGAAGGCGGATATTGAAGAACTGTCTGCCAAGTTTAAACAGATGCTGGGTGAAGATTTGTATGCAAAGAATGAAAAGGAAGAATTACCTCGTCAGACCGAAGAATTTGTGGATGAATTTACAAGCTGTTATTTCCCGGAGAAGGATTTTAGTGCCAAGTATGTATTGGTGATTCCGGAGCGACAGAAACGATTGATTATAGAAGTGAGTCCCGCTAATGTGATGTGCTATTATGGAGATGATGCAGAGGGGGATGTCACAATGAAAGTACCACTGAAAGTGTTGCGGTCCATTATGGCCGGAAAGGATACATTTCAGGGTGGATTTATGTCGGGAGTGATCACGGCGAAGGGAAATTTCAAGACACTTCGTATGATGGATCAGATATTCCGCTTTCGATATAAGAAGTAGTTGAGGTGACAAAGATGTCCTATGTAGCGTTATATAGAAAATGGAGACCCGATGTTTTTTCAGAGGTGAAAGGACAGGAGCATGTCGTTACGACGCTTCAGAACCAGCTGGTGCATGACCGTATCGGACACGCATATCTGTTTCATGGTACACGGGGAACCGGTAAAACTACACTGGCAAAGTTATTTGCGAAGGCAGTAAACTGCGAACACAGACTGCCGGATGGCAGCCCATGTAATACATGTGAGATGTGCAGATCTATTTCAGAGGGCAGTTCCATGAATGTGATCGAAATTGATGCTGCATCTAACAATGGAGTGGATAATATCCGTGAGATCAGAGATGAGGTGCAGTATTCACCGGCTACAGGCAAGTATAAGGTCTATATTATTGATGAGGCACATATGCTGTCACCGGCGGCGTGTAATGCACTGCTGAAAACATTAGAGGAACCTCCGTCATATGTTATTTTTATTCTCGCAACGACAGATACACATGCTATTCCCATTACGATATTGTCCCGATGTCAGAAATATGATTTCCACCGGATATCTGTGGAGACGATTGCAGCCAGACTCGACGATCTGTTAAATAGGGAGGGCATTCCTTATGAAGAGGAGGCCGTCCATTATGTAGCGAAGGTTGCGGATGGGTCTATGCGTGATGCGCTCAGTGTCATGGATCAGTGCATCTCATATCTGTTAGGAGAGACGCTGACATATGATAAGGTGTTGGAAATTCTTGGCGCAGTAGATGTAGAGGTATTTCATGAGATGCTGGGGTTCATATGGAATGGGCAGGTCATGGATGCACTATCATTGCTTGATAAGGTGATGTGGCAGGGCAGAGAGCTTGCACAGTTTGTATCGGATTTTATCTGGTATTTACGCAATCTTCTGCTGATGCAGAGTAGTGAATACGGAGCACAGATGGTAGATGTGTCAAGTGAATATAAGGCATTGATGCAGACACAGGCAAATGAAGTGGAAGAAGCTGCCCTGATGCGTTATATACGGGATCTTTCGGAGCTCGGTAACAGGATGCGTTTTGCGAGTCAGAAGCGGGTTGAGGTGGAGATTGCAGTCATGAAGCTGTGTAAGCCGCAAACGGAGCATGATTATCTCGATCTTGCAGACCGGATCAGACAGTTAGAGACGCAGATTGAGGATTTGGTGCTGCGGGGACCTGTGCAGGCCTCTGTACCGGTGTCGGCACAGGCGGGACGACCCGAGGAGTCTGCTGAACAGGTGGATGTGGATGCAGAGCTTAACAGGGTTTTAGAGCCGGCGGATGCAGCGAAGATCAAGGATGTAGCTGCACACTGGTCGAATGTGAAGGCAAAACTGGGGTCACCGATGGATCTGTATCTGGATGGTGCCGAGCTGAATCTGGGATCGGATAATGCATCTTTGATGCTGACGTTCCCGAGACAGGATGATTATGGATATATGCATATATCAAAGCCTGAATGTCTGGAAGAATTGTCAGCGGCAGTGGCAGATATTGTGGGCAGTGTGATCCGGTTTCAGTGCCAGTACCGGACTTCGCCAAAGAAGACCGGAGATGTTCACAGCATCAATCTGGCTAAAATAAATCATTTAGTAGAATATGAAGATTAGGAGGATTTAGAAGAATGGCTAAGAGAGGTGGATTTCCAGGAGGTGCAATGCCTGGTAATATGAATAATCTGATGAAGCAGGCGCAGAAGATGCAGCGTCAGATGGAAGAGGCAACCAAGGAGTTAGAAGAGAAAGTATATGAGGCATCTGCAGGCGGTGGTGCCGTAACAGTAAAGGTTACAGGCAAGAAGGAGTTGTTAGATGTGCATTTGGAGGAAGAGATCGTAGATAAGGATGATATTGAGATGTTAGAGGATGCTATCATCGCTGCTGTGAATGAGGCGCTTCGTATGCAGGAGGAGGATTCCCAGTCGCAGATGTCGAAGATAACAGGAAATATGGGAGGACTCGGCGGATTCCCATTCTAGAAATGGAGGATGCTGCTTCATGGATGTATATAGTAAGCAGATAAATAAATTGATAGAGACCTTATCAGCTCTGCCGGGAATTGGCAGCAAATCTGCGCAGCGCCTGGCATTTCACCTGTTGAATATGCCACAGGAACGCGTGGATGCGATTGCAGATACGATCAAGGATACCAGACATAGTATAAGATACTGCAAGGAATGCTTAAATCTTACAGATCAGGAAATCTGTCCGATCTGCAAGTCCGAGAAACGTAATCACAAACTCATTATGGTTGTGGAAAATACCAGAGATCTGGCGGCATATGAAAGAACCGGGAAGTATGAGGGTGTGTACCATGTGCTGCATGGTGCGATATCCCCGATGCTTGGCATCGGTCCTTCAGATATTCATTTAAAGGAACTGATCACAAGGCTGCAGGGAGATGTAGAAGAATTGATCATTGCAACGAACTCCAGTCTGGAGGGTGAGACGACGGCAATGTATATCAGTAAGCTTGTCAAGCCGACCGGTATTAAGGTAAGCCGGATTGCGAGCGGCGTACCGGTGGGTGGAGATCTGGATTGTATTGATGAGGTTACATTATTGCGTGCTTTGGAAGGACGAATAGATTTGTAGGTATCGTATTATATAGGATGCCCGGAGAGGACAAAGAAATGAAAAACATAATCACAGGATTTCGATATGCGGTTTTCTGCATATTATGTATGATGGCTGTATCCGTGCTGGCGCATGTATCAGCTGTTGCACAGGGGATATACTATGAAACAGAGACACCGGATACCGCGTCCGGCATACAGCCGGAGCTTGTGTATCGTGTCCGACAGGATGGAGCATGGACATCTCCTGTTAAGAAGGGTGTTACATCCAAGAATGTGGACAAGGCAGGCAGTATTACGAATCTGGACATTGCTGTCACATCGGAATATACAGGTGCTGTGAAATACAGGACTTATACGACCAATGGATGGAGCCGCTATGCCACAACTACAGATACATCTGTGACAAAGGGGAAAATTCAGGCTGTTTCTGCAGTTTTGACAGAAGAACTTGCACAACATTATGATCTGTATTACAGAGTGCATATTACAGATGGAATATGGCTTGACTGGGCTTGCAATGGACAGATGGCGGGCAGTAAGAATCTGGCACAGAGAATCAATGCAATCAGTGTCAGATTGGTTGCCAAGGGTGGAAAAGCACCGGGTAAGACAAAACGGCCAACCCTTGAAACACCGCATATGACATATCGGGCAGTGGAAACATCAAAGACATGGAAAGATGCCACAGAGACTGCCTTGGGAGAAAAGGCAGGCCGGTCTAAAAAGGCTCAGCCACTCACAGGAATCAGGATGAAACTTACCGATACACAGCTGGCCGGCGGCGTGGAATACCGGGTTGTGTATGAGTCCGGTAATATGGGAAAATGGACGACATCCGGCAAACTGGCAGGTAAAGAAAAGAGTGAACAGGCGATTGCGGGTATTCAGATCCGTCTGAATGGACAACTGGCAAAGGCCTATCATATATACTATAGGGTTAGAATCCAAAAGTATGGATGGCTTGACTGGGCGAAAAACGGACAGACTGCAGGAAGCAAGGGATATGAACTGGCAGTCACGGGATATCAGGTGAAGCTGGTAAAGAAACAGAACAAGACATCCTTAAAGACGAAGGATGCATATCTTGCAGCCAACGAACAGAATCATGTGATCAAGGTAAATAAGCAGATGAACTGTATTACAGTCTATTTGAATGATAAGCCTGTGAAAGCATTTGTATGCTCAACCGGAAATGACACACCGGTAGGCACATTTTATACGATGCAGAAGTATCGTTGGAAGCCGTTGATTCATGAGGTATGGGGACAATATTCTACAAGAATTGTCAGTCACATTCTGTTTCATTCAGTGCCGTATCATGAACCGGACAATAAGACATTGTTGTCGGGATCCTTTAGAAAGTTGGGAACAACAGCTTCTGCAGGGTGCATTCGTCTTACCTGTCGTGATGCAAAATGGATATATGATAATTGTAAATTAAAGACGAAAGTCATTATTTATAAGGATAAGGATCCGGGTCCGTTGGGCAAACCAAAGGCGCCGGTTCTGCCAAAGGGGCAGACATGGGATCCAACAGATCCTGCATTTGCAAAGAAGTGATCTACACTTAAAGATATCTTTGAGTGACACAATAATCCAAAGAAAGAGAAGGTGAGTTACATGAAAAGAATTGGAATGTTGACGAGTGGTGGTGACTGTCAGGCCTTGAATGCAACAATGAGAGGTGTTGTAAAGGGATTGTATGGAAACTTTGATAAGGTGGAGATTTATGGATTCCTTGAAGGCTACAAGGGTTTGATGTATGGGAATTACAAACTTTTGCATGCAGATGATTTTTCAGGCATTCTGACAAAGGGTGGAACGATTCTGGGAAGTTCAAGACAGCCGTTTAAGCTGATGAATGTGCCGGATGAGAATGGTCTTGACAAGGTAAAGGCAATGAAGGACACCTACAAGAAGCTGAAGCTGGATTGTCTGGTTGTGTTAGGTGGTAACGGATCACAGAAGACAGCGAATCTTCTGAGTGAAGAGGGCTTGAATGTGATCGGTCTGCCGAAGACGATCGACAACGATCTGTGGGGAACGGATATGACATTTGGATTCCAGAGTGCAGTGAATATTGCTACAGATGCGATTGATTGTATTCATACAACTGCTGCTTCACACGGACGGGTATTCATCGTGGAGATCATGGGGCATAAGGTTGGCTGGATCACATTGCATGCCGGTATCGCGGGTGGAGCAGATGTTGTGTTGATCCCAGAGATTCCGTATGATATCAAGAATGTTGTGAAGGCACTGGATAAGCGCGCACAGCAGGGAAAGCGATTCTCTATTCTTGCAGTCGCTGAGGGTGCTATTTCCAAGGAAGTGGCTGCGATGTCCAAGAAGGAAAGAAAGAAGCGTATGGAGAATTATCCATACCCGTCAGTTGCTTATGAGATTGCAGACCAGATTAAGGCAAATGGAGGTCAGGAAGTCCGTGTAACGGTACCGGGACATACACAGAGAGGTGGGTCACCATGCCCATATGACCGGGTTCTCTCCAGCCGGTTTGGCGCACATGCAGCTGAATTGATCAAGAACGAGGACTATGGCAAGCTGGTTGTATTAAAGAATAATGCAGTGACAGATATTCCGTTATCAGAGTCTGCCGGTAAGCTGAAGTATGTTTCTCCGGATGATGATATTATCCGAGAGGCAAAGACATTAGGAATCTGCTTCGGAGATTAATAGCCGCAAGATTGGAACAGGATTCTCCTTACTGACATATAGATACTACTATAAGTCAGTAAGGAGTTTATATTTATGAATGAATTAGATGCATTGTGTCAGATCGCACAGAAGACAGAAACAGCAAAACAGATAGAGCAGCAGGTATTGCTGGCATCATTAGAGGAACAGGAAAAGGAATATATACAGATGAAACAAGCCTATCCATCCCAGCTGTTTGCGATTACGGAGAAGATTGAGGATTTATGTGATCAACTTGAATATGAGGGGAGCCCGATGTTTCACGAGGTGCTGGATGCGCCTATGATTTGGAAACTTGCGCAGAATGTGTATCAGGATGTTACAGATGCACAAGAGGATGCAGCAGTATCCTGTATGGCGTGGAGACCGGATCCTAAACACGATGGATGTCGTGATGGGCATTGTGAGCCACCATATGTGCCGGATTGTGATCATGGCAATTGTATGCTTCGGCAGATGATAGAAGTACTGCTGTTGAATGAGATGCATCATAGAAGAAACCGTTATCGCTGCAGACATTGCAGATAAGAATCACCAAATAAAGAACAGGTAACAGATATGAGAAAACAGACAATATGGAAGGTGATTGCATTCCTGATCATTTTTATAGGAGTTGCAGTTGCTACAAATCACTTTGAAAATGGAAATATCAATACGGTATCCGCAGAGATGGATCCTGCAACCTTACCGATTGCCTATATAGAATACGACAGTAAGCTGATCAATACGATGCATGGATACACCAACCAGATTGATATGTCTATGCTGCGGGATGCAATCGTGCCATTGACAAAGGATCGAGAAGTCCGGATATGGTTAGGTGCAGATGCAGATGCTTATGATGTATTTTCTTATGAAGTGCGTACACCGGATGGATCGCTTGTTGAAAATGGAGAGATTACGGATATACGAAATGAGGATGGTTATGCGAAATGTACCTCTGCGATCCGAATGAATCTGACTGCCGGTAAGGAATATTTTTATATTTTGATGCTGACAAAGGGTGAAGAACAGATTCGATATTATACAAGAATCATCGAGAGCGATGGTAGTCATGTGGAAGAATTGCTTGCCTTTGTGGAAGCATTTCATGAACAGACATTTGTAAAGGAACAGGAAGAAAATATTGTAGCAGACAGACTGGAACCGAATGCATCAGGAAACAATAATGATCTTGCCAATGTATCGATCCATTCTAATTTTGATACAGTCACCTATGCGAACATGAATCCATCTGTTATCTCCCAGGTAATCCCTGCCATACAGGAGATTAATGATGAGTATTGTGTTTTTAAGATGACATTTGTGCTGGCTGCCGGAGATGACACAATTACCAATTATTATAATGTGACAGAATATTTTAAAACCGGGTATGGTTCGGATGACAAAATATATTTATGGGATTACCAGCGTACACAGAACGAGTTATACAATTATAAAAATGTGAACACTGTCAAGAACTGGTTTAAGATCGGTGTGGCAGATGCGGATACATTTGCGTTTCTGACAAGCGATGAGGAGAAGCGTGTTGCATTTGTCAGAGAAGGGCAGTTGTGGTATTACGATTATGCTAAGACTGATATTGTACGGGTATTCGGTTTCTGGCAGGAAGACTATCTGGATGTGAACAATACTTATCGGGAACATTCCATCAAATTACTCAATATGGATGATGACGGCAATATTGCATTTGCGGTAGCCGGGTATATGAATCGTGGCCGGCATGAAGGACATACAGGGATTGCAGTTTATCGGTATATGGCGGACAAGAACCGTACAGAGGAACTTATGTTTCTGGAGGTAGGACTTCCGTATGCACAGATCAGACAGTATGTGGATCAGATGATGTATCTGAATGACAAGGGTACATTTTTCTGCTATCTGAAAGGGACGATATATAGGGTGGCAAAGGATGGAAAGGAGACGGAGCTGGCGACAGATCTGGATATGACAGAACTCGTTGTATCTAAGGATGGGAGCCGGATCGCATACCCACAGCAACAGGATCTCACCGAGAACACTAAGATCAATTTGATGGACCTTACGACCGAAGATGTAGTGGAATATACTGTTTCAGATCAGGAACGGATCAAGACCATTGGATTTGTGGATGGTGATTTTGTATGCGGTAAAGCCTACCGGGAAGATGTTGTAACAGAAGCAGACGGAACAGTGATATTTCCAATGCATAAGCTGGAAGTTGTTGATATGAATACGAAGCTTTTGAAGGAATATGAGCAGCAAGGCACATACATTATGCATGCGTATACAAAAGATCTGGATATCCATTTTGATAAAGCTGATAAGAAGGGTGATAGTTATGAGGTGGTAGATCAGGACTTTATCACTTTCAAGGAGGCAGAGACATCAACAAAGATTCAGGCGATTTACAGATATTCAGAGACATCTTTGAATCTGCTATATCTGGTATTTCCGGAATACATCTATGTAAAATCAGTTCCGAAGCTGCTGATTACAAAAGAGATTCTTAGTGAGAATAATGTGGATACGGTGTTTGATATGAAATCCGAACAGAGAGGTTACTATGTGTTCAACACGACAGGAATGACGGCAAGTTATGAGGATGCTGCGTTGGCGTTAAAGGATGCGGTTGAGAACCAAGGGATTGTGTTAGATGCAAACGGAGTGAGGATCTGGCAGAAGATACAGCTGCCGGAGTATTATACGATTACGGAGCAGGTGCCTGTAATCCAGACATCACAGGAGGTAGATTCGTTGACTGCATGCATGGAAATGGTATTACAGTATGCCGGAGCAACGGTGGATGCTGCAGGTGTGAGTGCATATAATGGGAATATAGAAAGCCTCTTTTACGAGAAGGCAGGTGTGACTGGGTTGCGTTTTGTGAATGTATCGGTAGATACCATATTATATTATCTGGCAAATGCCGTTCCGGTCATCGCCAAAATTGCGGATGATCATTATGTTGTGATCACAAGTTATAACGCACCGGCGATCCGGTATTATGATCCGGTGAGCGGGGAAAGTATCAGGGAAGACCGGCCGGCGTTTGCGAAGAAAATGGAGGCGGCAGGCAGCACCTATATTACTTATGTGCCGAAATAAACCATACACTAATGGCATCTGCTTGAAAAGAAAAAGACCTGTAAGCCTACAGGTCTTTTTCAATGAACAAAGTTTGGTTATGTTTAACAATTACTCCTCAGAGATAGCACCTGCTGGGCAAGTACCTGCGCAAGAACCGCAAGAGATACAAGTATCTGCATCAATTACGAACTGACCATCTCCCTCAGAGATAGCACCTACTGGGCAAGAGCCAGCACATGCACCACATGATAAACATGCATCTGAAATAACGAATGCCATTATTGTGTCCTCCTTGTTATGTTATATTGGAATCAGGTGTGTTACACCCTTATCTAGCTATATTTTAATCGAAACATCTACGAATATCAAGTGTAAATTCGTTCCATGAGATTAGTTCTCATTAGTTTTTTCAAGCTCTGCTCTTCGCCGCTTTACACCTTCCAGAATCATCTTTTTGGCTTCGACAGCGTCATCGTTGTTCAGCGCTTTTACACCTTTGAGCTTATAATCAATGCCAAGATTCTTATATTTCACTACACCGAGTGTATGATACGGTAGAATCTCCAGACCGGTCATATTGTGAAGATCACCTAAGAAATAGCCGAGTCTGTCCAGATACTCAGGGACAAAGGTAATGCCCGGAACAATCACATGCCGGATCCACATATCAACATGATTATCAGAGAGGTATTTGGCAAAGGCAAGTATATTCGCATTATCCTGACCGGTCAGCTTTTTGTGTTCTACCGGATCAATATGTTTGATATCCAACATGACAAGATCTGTGACCTTGATCAGGCGGTCAAACTTCTGCATAACCTCTGGGTTATCCGGCTGGAAGAAAATGCCTGAAGTGTCCAGACATGTGTGAATTCCTTTGGTATGTGCAGCTTCAAAGAATGCAATCAAGAAATCTATCTGCATCAAAGGCTCTCCACCTGTAGCGGTAATGCCTCCGGTTGTATAGAACTCTTTGTTGTTATCGTAATCCTGCATCAGCTGTTCTACTGTCCACTGTTCTCCACCGGCCATTTCCCAGGTGTCAGGGTTGTGGCAGTATGCACATCGCATCGGACAGCCCTTAAAGAATACGACATAGCGTACACCGGGGCCATCTACTGTGCCAAATGTTTGAATTGAATGAATCTGTCCTATCATATTTCCCTCTCCATATATAATAAACGCTTATGAATAGAAGAGGGGAGCGGTAAGGCTCCCCTCGTTTGTAAATATGTTACTTCTGCATTGCACGAAGTCTGTAAATCTTACATATGATCGTGGAATGTTCTTGAAATAACATCATCCTGCTGCTCCTTTGTCAACTTAACAAAGTTTACAGCGTATCCTGAAACACGGATTGTCAGCTGTGGGTAGTTCTCTGGATGAGCCTGTGCATCAACTAAAGTGTCTCTGTTCAATACATTAACATTTAAATGATAGCCGCCCTTTGCTGCATAACCGTCTAACATTGTTACTAAGTTATCAATCTGCTGTGTGCTTTCCATTATAATAACCTCCTTATATCAAATACTATTACTTAAGATCGATGTCGCCTGCAACAACCTTGTCATCCTTACCAAGTGCACCAGGGATGATTGAGAATGTATTAGAAATACCATCCTGTGCATCCTTGAATGGGATCTTAGCAACTGATGCTAATGAAGCTACAGCACCGTGAGTATCTCTCTTGTGCAGTGGGTTAGCACCTGGAGCGAATGGCTGACCATGCTTTCTACCACAAGGAGTATCACCAGTATTCTTACCGTATGTTACATTAGATGTAATTGTAAGAATTGACTGTGTAGGAACACCGTTTCTGTATACATGCTGCTTTCTGATCTTATCCATGAAAGTGGTAACGATGTTTGTAGCGATCTCATCTACACGATCATCATTGTTACCATACTTAGGGAAGTCACCCTCTGTCTCGTAAGATGTAACAACACCCTGCTCGTTACGGATAACCTTAACCTTAGCATACTTGATAGCTGATAATGAATCTGCTACAACTGAAAGACCTGCAACACCTGTTGCGAAGTATCTCTTAACATCTCTGTCATGTAAAGCCATCTGAATTCTCTCGTATGCATACTTATCATGCATATAGTGGATGATGTTCAGAGCACTTACATAAACCTTAGCTAACCACTCCATCATATCATCAAACTTAGACATTACATCATCGTAATCAAGGTAGTCACCCTCAACCGGACGGTACTTAGGACCTACCTGAACGCCTGTACACTCATCAACACCACCGTTGATAGCGTATAACAGACACTTAGCAAGGTTAGCTCTTGCACCGAAGAACTGCATTTCCTTACCAACAACCATTGAAGATACACAACATGCGATTGCGTAATCATCACCGTGAACCGGTCTCATTAAATCATCATTCTCATACTGGATAGAAGATGACTTGATAGACATCTTAGCACAGAACTTCTTCCAGGCAACCGGTAAGTTCTTAGCCCATAATACTGTTAAGTTTGGCTCTGGAGCTGCACCTAAGTTGTTCAGTGTGTTCAGGTAACGGAAGCACATCTTTGTAACTAATGTACGACCATCAACACCCATACCACCTAATGACTCAGTAACCCATACAGGATCACCGGCGAAAATCTGGTTGTACTCAGGTGTACGAGAGAACTTAACGCATCTTAACTTCATAATGAAGTGATCAATGAACTCCTGAATCTGCTCCTCTGTAAAAGTGCCTGCAGCTAAATCTCTCTCAGCGTAGCAGTCTAAGAATGTAGCTGTACGACCAAGTGACATTGCTGCACCGTTCTGCTCCTTAACAGCTCCTAAGTAGCCGAAGTATGTGAACTGAATAGCTTCCTGTACATTCTTAGCAGGCTTAGAAATATCAAAACCATAAGAAGCAGCCATCTGTGTCAATTCCTTCAAAGCCTTGATCTGCTCTGCGATCTCTTCCTTGCCACGGATAACATCATCTGTGTAAACTCTACCGAATGACTCCTTCTGAGCAAGCTTGTCCTCGATCAGTCTGTCTGTACCGTAAAGAGCAACTCTTCTGTAGTCACCGATGATACGTCCACGACCGTAAGCATCCGGAAGACCTGTGATAATGTGGTTAGTACGGCATGTTCTGATTTCTGAATCGTAAACATCGAATACACCTTCGTTGTGTGTCTTTCTGTGCTTAGAGAAGAATTCAACAACCTCAGGATCTACCTTATAGCCATTGTCCTCACAAGCCTTCATAGCCATACGAAGACCACCATATACATTCATGCCTCTCTTGAAAGGAGCATCTGTCTGGAAACCAACGATAGTCTCCTTGTCCTTGTTCAGGTATCCAGGACCATGAGAAGTTAAAGTAGAAACAACCTTAGTATCCATATCAAGAACACCGCCGTTCTCTCTCTCCTTCTTTGTTAAATCCATAACCTGTGCCCACAGATCCTTGGTATTCTGTGTAGGACCGCAAAGGAAGCTGTCATCTCCCTCATATGGTGTGTAGTTCTTCTGGATGAAGTCACGAACATCGATGAACTTCTCCCAATTACCGCCTACGAAACCGTTCCATGCTTCTGATTTCATTGTAATAACTCCTCCTTTAATATAAATTGTATGAAATAATAGAAGGTAAGCCGCAGCCATAACCCATAGATGCCAATGTGTTATGATTGTATACAAGAGGTATGGTACCTGCCCACCTTGAATTTCTATACTGTCATTATATAGGCATTGCCTTGTGCCGTCAAATGGTTTTGGTCTGTTTTTGTGTATTTTTTTCCGTACATTCTCAAAAATTGTATACATGTATACAATGTGTAAATGAAATGTCAAAAGTAAGAAAAATTGCAAAGAAAATTGTTGGTTGATAATCGTTATTCCCTATTGTATAATGTTAAGGATATAGCGTGATATATTTACATATTTGTGAGGAGGATATCTGTAATGAAGAGAAGTATGAAGCAATGGGTTTATCATGCTGCGGCATTCTGTGTCATGTTTATTGCTGTATTTGGCATAGCAGTGACCGGAGTCAGTGCTGCAGGTGCAGATGCGAATTCTGCAACAGCGGTTACATTTGGAACGAAGGTGAGCGGATATGCACAGGCATCCGGTCAGACCGCACAGTGGTATAAGGTGACACTGCCGGAGTCCGGAGAGCTGAAACTGAATATGCAGACATATATGGAGTATTCCGACATTGAGTTCTTTAATCAGGCGAAGGAGCGAATGTGGTACAAGACAATCGGCTGGGATTCGACTTCAAAGGTTGGAAATTATAACACTACACAGCATCTGCTTGCGGGGACATACTATTTTTGTGTAAAGACACATGATAGATGGGGAACCACATATTATGATGGAAATTACGAGTTTACATTCAACTATACATCTGCCGGCGAGACATTCCCGGAATCTCAGGATAAGAAGAATAACGAACTGTCGACAGCCAATCCAATCGCAGTGAATGGAACGAAGTATACCGGTCTGCTGGCAGACTATGATGGGGCTGATTATTATCAGTTCACGCTGCCGGCATCGGGTTCTTTGAATATTACACAGGCGATTTACATGGAGACCTGTTTGCTGCAGGTATATGATGCCAAGGGTGTACAGGTATGGTATAGTCAACCTAGGTGGAACAGTGCCACAGGACAGGGACTTGGTCAGTACACATTAGAGCTGGCAGCGGGTACTTATTATTATGTTGTGCAATATGCGACCTATCAGAATTGTAATGGCAAGTATGAGTTTACACCGTCATTTGCGCCGGCCACAGAGACATTTCCTGAGACCCAGGGGGGAATCAACAATACCTTGGCCTCTGCATCCCAGATTTCGTTTAATCAGGAGATCAGCGGACATCTCGGAATCAATGATGACTGTGATTATTACAGACTGGCTGTAGATTCTCCTAGGAATCTGAACATCATTTTAAAGTCATCAAATCTGGATAAAGTAAGGGTATCTGTATTTGATGCCAACGGACAGAAGGTAAATTCCGATACCCCATACAAATCAAGTACAACCGGTATGATCCTGTACAACAATAATAACATTGCAGTGAATGCAGGCGTTTATTATATTTATGTTGGGTCATATGAATGGAAATATGGAAGTTATACACTGAATGTAGGAACCTATGTACCGGTATCAGGTCTGAACATCAGCAAGAAGAAGCTGACAATGAATCGTGGAGCAAAGGCAGTGTTAACAGCCGGTGTAGCTCCGGCAGATGCGACGAATCAGGGAATTGTATGGTCATCTACCAATAGCAATGTGGTATCTGTCAATAATGGAAGTATCAAGGCTGTTTCAGCAGGTACGGCCACGATCTATGCGACATCGTCAGATAATGATGAGATCATGGCAAGCTGTGTTGTTACCGTAAAGCCATCCAAGGTGAAGCTTAAGAGTGCGAAATATTATAAATACAGATATTCAAGAACAAAGGCTGTTCATGCTAAGTGGACAAAGTCGAAGGGTGCAACCGGATATCAGCTGCAGCTTTGCAAGAGCAAGAAGTTCAAGAAGGGCGTTAAGAAGTATACAACAACAGGTAGTGATGTATATTATACTGTGAAGAAGGGTACATACTATGTAAGAGTGCGTCCATATGTATACGCGAATGGTAAGTATACATACGGATCCTTCAGTAATGTGAAGAAGGTACGCATTAAATAAACCAAGTATGTGTGCTACATAAATTGTGCACACTATGCTATATAGAACTACAAGGAGGACATACAAATGGAGATTACGAAGGACATGCTGATCGGACAGATCTTAATGGTGGATCCCGGTATTGCAGCAATCCTGATGGCAGGCGGCATGCATTGCCCTGGATGTCCATCTGCTCAGGGTGAGACATTAGAGGAAGCATGCATGGTGCATGGTATGGATTGTGATGATCTGTTGGCAACGATCAACAAGTATCTGGCAAATAAGTAATTCAGTAGATAGCGCTCCGTTTCATGCAGGCTGCATGCGGCGGGGCGTTTTCTATATACATCGATTGGTATTTTAAATAAGGAGAGGAAGATATATGGCGCAATATCATAACATTTCAAAAGAGTTGACAGAGCAGATCGCATCCGATCAGGAGAAGCATGTCATGAATCCATATGCCAGCCGGGATGAGAATATCATCCGCAGGAATATGTCACATGACCGGGCGAATCTGTGGCGTCCGGCCTATGTGCGGGATATTGAGAAGATCATGCACAATCCGTATTATAACCGGTATTCCGATAAGACACAGGTGTTTTCCTTTTACAAAAATGATGATATTTCAAGACGGGCATTGCATGTGCAGCTGGTGTCACGGGTTGCACGCAATATCGGGCGGGTATTAAACCTGAATACAGACTTGATTGAGGCGATCGCACTGGGACATGATATCGGACATACTCCATTCGGACATGCAGGAGAACGGATGTTAAATGAACTGTATCATGCCCATACAGGCAGAATGTTTAATCATAATGTACATAGTGCAAGGGTGTTAGACCGTCTTGTACATCGGAATATCAGCCTGCAGGTATTAGACGGTGTTCTCTGCCATAATGGAGAGATGGAGCTTTTGGAATATCGCCCGAGAGCTGTGCAGTCTTTTAAGGATCTGGATGCCAGGATCGAAGCCTGTTATACCGATCCGGATGCCAATAAAAGGCAGATCCCGTGTACACTGGAGGGCTGTGTGGTCAGAGTCAGCGATATCATTGCCTATCTCGGAAAGGACAGACAGGATGCAGAACGGCTCGGTCTGTTAGAACGGGATGCTGCTTTTGCAAATGATGAGATCGGGACCTCGAATGCGGAGATCATCAATAATATGATCGTGAATATTATTGAGAACAGCTATGGTAAACCATATTTATCCATGACACCGGAATATTTCAAGGCATTTTCAAAGGCTAAAAAAGAGAATTATAATCTGATCTATGCGAACAAGCACCTGGATCACGAATATAATACAAAGATCAGACCAATGTGTGAGGCACTCTATGAGCGGCTGCTTGAGGAGACACAGCTTCTGCATGAGGAAGCTGCCTGCAGCAGTCTGGATGAAGATAACGGCGAGCTGCTTGCCCGCATGAAGACGAAATATGAAAAGCAGTATGTCTTTATGCATCATGTCTGTTTCCTGCAGGATGTCAACCGGTATGCGGATACCTTTTCCATCCGGGAATATCTGCTGCAGGATCCAAATGAAATCGTGGTGGATTATATTGCGAGCATGACGGATGATTATTTTCTGGATCTGTACCGTCATCTGTTTCCGGACAGTCCGATCACAGTGGAATTTATCGGTTATGGGATGTTGAAGTAAAAAAAAGATTGACAATTAAAATAACAGCGTTATAATAACATTGTTATTTTATGGAGGAATCATGTATGAGAAAAGAATCAGCAGGTGTCACGGAGCTTCTGATTGAAACCGCCCGCAGAGAGTTTTTACAGTATGGATTTCATGATGCGAGCCTGAGAAGAATCTCATCAGAGAGCGGCGTGAGTACGAATTCCATTTATACACGCTTTGGTGATAAGAGTGGGTTGTTCACTGCGGTGGTGAAGGATGCGGCGGATGGACTGATGCAGATCTATCTGCAGAGTATAGAACAGGCAGCAGGGCTTTCCGATGCCGTATCGGCAGAACATGTCGGGGATGAGGGCACAGAGCAGGTTTTGAAATATATATATGAACATATTGATGCATTTAAGCTGATCTTCTGCTGTTCATCAGGAACAGAGTATGAGGATTTTTTTGATAAGCTGGCGGCGATCGAGGAGACATTTTACAAACGGTTCGTTGCACAGCATGCGGATGCACAGCACAGACCGGATGATTTTTTTATTCATGTATATTGCCGCAATGGCTGGCAGTATGTATATGAAGCTGTGACACATAACAAGAGTTATGAAGAGGCAAAACAGTTCATGCAAAATGTCAGGATTTTCAATTTTGCCGGATGGAGTGCCGTGATGGGGCTGTCATCGTAACAGTAAAATGGGCAGTAGTAATACTGCCTAAAAAAATGATAATGAGTTAGTAAAAGCTAACTTTAGATAGAAGGAGGAAACACAATGAAGTCAAAGAAACAAAGTGTATTGTCAAGACTCATGGGGATTGCCGGGAAACACCGGTATTTTACCTATGCCTCATGTGTACTTGCTGTGATCAGTGCATGGATCGCACTGGTACCGTTTTATGATGTATGGCGCATCATAAGAGAAATTCTTGAGGTGAAGCCTAACTATGGGGAGGCAACTCATATTGTGTCGTATGGCTGGCAGGCGGTAGGGTTTGCACTGCTGGCGATGATTGTTTATATTGCGGCGTTGATGTGCTCCCATGCAGCAGCATTCCGCGTACAGGCCAATATGCGGACAGCGATGATGAACCATATTATGCAGCTGCCGCTTGGCTATGTAGAGGCACAGGGAACCGGTAAGATCCGCAGGGTTGTGAATGAATCCAGTGCAGCAACAGAGACATTTCTGGCACATAATCTTCCGGATAAGGCAGTGTCCTATGCAACGCCGGTCGGTCTGCTTGTCATGATGCTTACATTTGACTGGAGACTGGGACTGATCAGTCTGATTCCTGCAATACTTGCATTTGTGCTGATGGGTACGCTGATGATGGGGCCGAAGATGGCAGAGGATATGAAGCAGTATCAGAATGCCCTGGAGACGATGTCGTCTGAGGCGGTAGAATATGTCAGAGGCATTCCTGTTGTTAAGACCTTTGGACAGACGGTGTTTTCGTTCAAACGGTTTAAAGCAGCAATTGATGAATATGAGAAGTGGACGATCGGATACACCAGGAATATGATGCTGCCGATGATCGGCTTTACAACAGCTTCGAATGGTATTTTCTTCGCTCTGATCATTGCGGCCTATGTACTGGGTGGCAACACGGTTACAGACACCTTTGTATTGAATCTGATCTTTTATGTGTTGATCACATCGATTCTGACAACAACGCTGATGAAAACGGCTTATGCGGGAGAGTCGCAGATGATCGTGCAGGATGCATTAAACAGAATGGACGAGATCTTAGCAGTGCAGCCACTTTCGGAGGCAGCAGTCAGTGAGAAGCCGAAAGATGCATCTATCAGAATTGAGAATGTTGTATTTACATATGACGAAGCCAAGAAAAATGCGATTGATGGCGTAACAATGGAGATTGCGGCAGGCCAGCATATCGCACTGGTCGGACCGTCCGGCGGCGGAAAGACTACGCTGGCATCTTTAGTGGCACGATTCTGGGATGTGAAGCAGGGAAGCATCAGAATCGGAGGTGTTGATGTTCGGAATATCGGCATGAAGGAGCTAATGGAGGAGGTATCCTATGTGTTTCAGGACAGCAAGCTGTTAAAGACCACTATTCTTGAAAATGTCCGGATGGGAAGACCGGATGCAAGCGATGAGGAGGTCATGCGGGCGCTTGTGGCGGCACAGTGTATGGATATTATTGAGAAGCTTCCGGATGGCGTCAATACTATGATCGGTTCTAAGGGTATTTATGTATCGGGTGGTGAGGCGCAGCGGTTATCGATTGCAAGAGCATTTCTGAAGAATGCGCCGATCCTGATTCTGGATGAGGCGACAGCCTTTGCCGATCCGGACAATGAGAGACAGGTACAGCTTGCATTTGAGAATCTGTCAAAGGATAAAACCGTGATCATGATCGCACATAGATTATCTACGATCACAGATGTGGATTGTATCTATGTGCTGAAGGATGGCAGAATTGCAGAAAGCGGCACGCATGCACAGTTGTCGGCGCAGAATGGTATTTATACGCATATGTGGAAGGAATACAATCAATCTGTCAACTGGCAGGTAGGAAGGAAAGGTGAAATGGCATGATAGAGAAATTAAAGCATAAATATGCCCTGTCTGATAAGGGTGCAAAAGAAATGGTTCATGCGTTTGTGGCAGTTACATTATCCAATCTGGTATTGATGATGCCGGTAGGTCTGCTGTATCTGCTCTGCGGATATCTGCTGGAGGGCAGTGTGCCGAAGGAGAAGTTGTCATTTTTCCTTGGAGGCAGTATCGTGGCACTTATTCTGATCATATTCACGACATTGTTTCAGTATCGGAGCACCTTTCTTGCCACCTATGTCGAGAGTGGTGTGAGAAGAAGAATGCTGGCTGAGAAGCTGAGAAAACTGCCACTGTCCTTTTTTAGTAAGAAGGATCTGTCGGATCTGACAAATACGATCATGTCCGATTGTGCACTGATTGAGACTGCGAGTTCACATTGGATTCCGGAGTTGGTCGGTGCGTTCGGATCGACCACGGTGATCGTGATCAGTCTGTTTGTGTTTGACTGGAGAATGGCACTGGCTGCGATCTGGGTGATGCCGATTGCCTTTTTCATTGTGTTTTATTCCAGGAAGGTCATGGATCATGTCCATAAGAAATCCCTGACCTATAAGCTGGCATGTCTGGATGGTATTCAGGAGGGACTCGAAACGATCCGGGATCTTCGTTCCAATAATATGACGGATACCTATATGGAAGGCTTGAACAAGAAAATCAAGGCAGTAGAGCAGCATGCGATCGTTGCTGAGTTTTCTAATGCGGCATTTGTTTGTTCGGCACAGTTGATCTTAAAGCTTGGCATCGGCACGGTGGCATTGGCAGGCAGTACCCTGTTAGTCAAGGGTGAGATTACAGTCCTGACATTTTTCATGTTCCTGCTGGTTGTGACCAGAATGTATGAGCCGCTTCAGGTGGCACTGCAGAATCTGGCAGCTGTGATCAGCATCAATCAGAACTGTGCGAGAATGGATGAGATCCTGTCTCATGAGGAACAGACCGGACGGGAGGAAATGCAGCATGATGGTTATGATATTACATTTGACCATGTAGGTTTTTCTTATGAGGACGGAGAACAGGTCTTACAGGATGTCAGCTTTACGGCAAAGCAGGGTGAGGTAACCGCTCTGATCGGTCCATCCGGTGGTGGTAAGACGACAGTGTCCAGACTGGCTGCCAGATTCTGGGATTATGATAAGGGCTCGATCACAGTCGGTGGTATGCGGGTATCCGAGATTGACCCGGAGCGTCTGCTCTCCCTGTATTCGATCGTGTTCCAGGATGTAACCCTGTTTAATAATACCGTTATGGAAAATATCCGGATCGGACGGAAGGATGCGACAGACGAGGAGGTCATGGAGGCAGCCAGACTGGCGAACTGCTATGACTTTGTAGAGAAGCTGCCGAAGAAGTGGGATACGATGATCGGGGAAAACGGATCAGAGCTGTCCGGTGGTGAACGGCAGAGAATCTCGATCGCAAGAGCCTTTCTGAAGGATGCGCCGATCGTTCTGATGGATGAGGCAACCGCATCTCTGGATGTGGATAACGAGTCGGCGATCCAGGCGTCCATTTCCAAGCTGATCGAGGATAAGACTGTGCTGATCATTGCACACCGGATGCGGACTGTGGATGGTGTTGATAAGATCGTGGTCTTAAAGGATGGCGTAGTTGCTGAGCAGGGATCACCGGCTGAGTTAAAGCGGCAGGATGGTGTCTACAAGCATATGTCAGAGCTGCAGCTACAGGCAGAGCAGTGGAAATATTAGAAGATATAGTTCACATTTACAAGAAGATACCTCTGTGCTACAATGAAATCCATGTGATTATGGGAATGCATGATGGAGGTGTATTATGAATTTTCTGGAAGAGAGAATTATCAAGGATGGCATTGTCAAGGAGGGCAATGTACTGAAGGTGGACAGCTTCTTAAATCATCAGATGGATATACGGTTATTTGATCAGATGGGAGCAGAATTTAAGCGTAGGTTTGCGACAAAACCGATCAACAAGATCCTTACGATTGAGGCGTCCGGTATCGGAATTGCCTGTATGGTTGCAAGGCATTTTGATGTGCCGGTTGTGTTTGCCAAGAAGTCAAAGAGCATCAATATCGAAGGCGAAATGTATATTGCACAGGTGGAGTCGTTTACACACAAATGTACGAATCAGGTGATCGTATCAAAGAAGTTCTTGTCAGCAGAGGATCATGTGCTGATTATCGATGATTTTCTGGCAAATGGCTGTGCACTACAGGGACTGATCTCTATTGTGAATGAAGCGGGCGGTACTGTTGAGGGAATTGGAATTGCTATTGAGAAGGGATTTCAGGTTGGCGGTCAGGTGATCCGGAATCTGGGATATCAGCTTGAGTCATTGGCGATTGTAGATAAGATGGATGCGAATACCGGAGTGATCACATTCAGAGAACAGTAGAAAGGATGCGGAACATACTTCCGGAAAATGAACGATGAAGAGACAAAACGAAAGAACAACAGATGATAAAGAGAAGTCCTATGGAGAAAATGCGTTATATGAATTGGATGGCAGGCTGCCGATTGCAAAGGCAGTGCCATTTGGACTACAGCATGTACTTGCGATGTTTGTATCCAATATTGCTCCGATCATGATCGTGGCAGGTGCATGTGGATTTGATCAAGTGACGACGGCACAGATCATTCAGTGTGCGATGTTGATCGCAGGCATCGGAACACTGGTGCAGCTGTTCCCGGTCTTGTGGTTGGGATCAGGATTGCCGATCGTCATGGGTATTAGTTTTACATTTGTATCGGTAGCTTGTGTTGTGGGTGGCCGGTATGGGTATGGTGCGATCGTGGGTGCCGTGCTGGTCGGTGGTATCGTAGAAGGCATTCTTGGCTTGTTTGCCAGATACTGGATCCGGCTGGTGACACCGATCGTGTCGGCATCAGTCGTTACTGCAATTGGGTTCTCCCTTTTGTCAGTCGGTGCGAATTCTTTTGGTGGTGGATCGGGAAGTGATAGTTTTGGTTCGGCACAGAACTGGATCTTGGGAACGGTGACATTGTTGAGCTGCATTCTGTTTCATATTTTTGCGAAGAAGTACTTCAAACAGCTGTCCGTATTGTTCGGTCTGGTTGTTGGCTATGTGGTGGCAGTGATCATGGGATGTGTGGATTTTTCCGGTATTGCGTCGGCAGGGATCATCGATATTCCGAGGTTTATGCCATTTAAAATGGAGTTCCATCCGAGTGCGATCATTGCATTTGTATTGATTTTTATGGTATCAGCGTGTGAGACGATCGGAGATACTTCCGCAATTGCGTCAGCAGGTCTTGCGCGCGATGTGACGACAAAGGAGTTGTCCGGTTCCATTACCTGTGATGGCTTTGTCAGTGCATTTTCGGCATTGTTCGGATGTATGCCGATCACTTCTTTCAGTCAGAATGTTGGACTTGTTGCCATGACCAAAGTTGTGAACCGGATTGCGATCGCTACGGGTGCTGTGATTATGCTGTTAGCTGGGATTTTCCCAATCTTCGGTGCAGTTTTGGCAACGCTCCCGGAGTCCGTGTTAGGTGGATGCACGATCATGATGTTTGGTACGATCGTGACCAGTGGTATGCAGATGATCGGCAAGGCGGGATACACACAGAGGAATATTACGATCGCGGCATTGTCTTTGAGTATTGGTCTGGGTTTTACACAGGTGCCGGAACTGTTTCGTGTATTTCCGGAGATCATCCAGACAGTATTTGCTGAGAATTGTGTAGCGGTTGTCTTTGTATGTGCGATCGTGCTGAATCTGGTTTTACCAAAGAATATGGAAGTGGAGCAGGGCTAGGAATCCATGATTGACAAATCAATATGAAGTTTTATAATATATTGGCAGCATCCGGCAGGGTGCTGTCAATATCTGTGTTAAGAGGAAATGTAATATGAAGTATGTGAGACAGTTTTTAATTATTCTGGCCATTTCATTTGTGGGGGAATTGCTGCATTATCTTTTGCCGCTTCCCGTCCCGGCAAGTATTTATGGAATGGTGATCTTATTTGTGGGTCTGCTTACAGGCTGGATACCGTTAGATGCTGTAAAGGACACCGGAAAGTTCCTGATTGAGATCATGCCGCTTATGTTTATTCCGGCAGGTGTGGGATTGATCGATAGCTATGCTGCGTTGAAGCCGGTTTTAATACCGGTGTGTGTGATTACGGTTGTGTGTGTAATTACGGTGATGGCGGCTGCCGGGCTTTCGTCTCAGGTGGTGATCCGGTTAGAAAAAAAGAAGGGTGAGAAGCATGAATGAGTTTTTTATAAATTCTGCATTTGCAGGAGTTACATTAAGTCTGGTAGCGTATCTGATCGGATCGTTATTAAAGAAGCGGTTCCGGGTGGGATTGTTGAATCCACTGCTGATCTCCATCGTGGTATCTATTCTTGTATTGGCAGTGTTTGACATAGATTATGAGGTTTATAATGAAGGGGCAAAGTATTTAAGCTGGCTGCTGACACCTGCAACGGTATGTCTGGCCATTCCATTGTATGAGCAATGGGATCTGTTGAAGGCACATTATAAGGCAGTTCTGCTTGGCCTATTGGCAGGCGTTATTACGAGTATGGGAACTGTATTTGTATTGTCCCAGATCATGGGGTTGTCGCATCAGGAGTATGTGACACTGCTTCCGAAGTCGATCACGACGACAATCGGTATGGCGGTATCAGAGGAGCTTGGAGGCTATGTGACGATCACAGTGGCAGTCATTATTGTAACGGGTGTACTGGGAAATATTATGGGAGAGCTGGTATGCAGAATTTTCCGTATTACGGAGCCGATTTCAAAGGGACTGGCTTTTGGGTCTGCGTCCCATGCGATTGGTACCGCAAAGGCACTGGAGATCGGCGAGGTGGAAGGTGCCATGAGTAGTCTGGCAATTGCGGTATCGGGCATCCTGACGGTTTTTCTGTCATCCGTATTTGCATCACTGATCTAGCTGCAGAAGAGAAATCAATGGGAGGTTGTAAGACATGAAATATAAAATTGCAATTTTTGATATGGATGGTACAATATTAAATACCTTAGAGGATCTGGCGGATAGTATGAACTATACATTAAGGGTACATCATATGCCGGAGAGAACGATAGACGAGGTGCGGCATTTCGTTGGAAATGGAATTCACAAGCTGGTGGAGCGGGCAGTGCCGGCGGGGACATCTGATGAGGTGATCGAGCAGGTGTTTGCGACATTCAATGATTACTATAAGGATCATTGTGCGGTTAAAACAAGACCGTACGATGCGGTGCCGGAGGTGATCGGGAAGCTGCGGGCGGCAGGCATGTTGACGGCAGTGGTTTCGAACAAGGCGGATTATGGCGTGAAGATCTTATGTGAAGACTATTTTCCGGGACTGTTTGATTTCTCTGTCGGGGATAAGGAAGGACAGAGAAGAAAGCCATACCCGGACAGTGTGAATGCGGTGCTGGCCCGATTCGGACTTGACAGGAAGGATGCGGTCTATATCGGTGATTCCGAGGTCGATCTGCAGACTGCAGTGAATGCCGGAACGGATGTCATTATGGTTGGCTGGGGTTTTCGGGAGGAAGCTTTTATTATGGAGCAGGGGGCTCCATTTGTGATTCACGATCCGCAGGAGATTTATCGTTTGTGTGTTGGTGAGTGATGGTATGCCATTTGACAATTATAAAATTTTGATTAGATGTGCAATATGCACATGAGCATGATTCAGCGGATTAGAACGCCTAGAACAGAGAGAAGGAGTTGGTAGTATGGTGATAACGATCGGACGAGAGTGTGGATGTGCCGGTGATGAGATTGGTAAGGCATTGGCTGACAAATATCAGATCCCGTGTTATGCACGGAAAGAAATGATTGCACTGGCAAAGCAGAAGCATCTGTATGAGAAATATCCGTTTTTCTTTGGGGAAATGCCGGCAGATGCGATGCTGCATTCCGTGGCAGAAGATTTTGCGGAACGGTTGTATGCGACACCGGGCAAGGCACTCGGCGCTTTGTTTGAGGGAAAGGACTGCATTGTGATCGGCCGGGCATCCGATTATGCGTTCCGGGATCGTGAGGATGCGGTCAGCATTTTTCTTTGCGGTGACAAGAAAGAGCGGATCAAGCGGATGATGAAGAAGCATGACATTTCGGAGCGGAAGGCGAAGGTGATGGTTGAAGATACAGATCGCAGAAGGCGAACCTATCACAATTACTATTCCGGAGAAGAGTGGGGATATGCAGGCAACTATGATCTGTGTCTGAATGCAGTCGACCTTGGTGTAGATGGTGTTGTGCAGATGGTGGATACTTATATACAGATATGTAAGAAGGGATGAGGATCATGAAAGTATTGATGTTAAACGGCAGTGCAAAGCCAAATGGAAATACAAACGCGGCATTGGAGGAGATTGGAAGGCAGTTAGAACAGGAAGGCATCGAGTATGAGATCTTCCAGTTAGGTGGAAAGCCTGTCCGGGATTGTATCGGCTGTGGACAGTGCACGGAAGATGGCTGCGTGTTTACAGATGACGATGTCAATGCATTTGTGGCAAAGGCGAAGCAGGCAGACGGCTTCGTATTCGGAACGCCGGTATACTACGCACATCCGAGCGGCAGGATCCTGTCATTCTTAGATAGAGTGTTTTACAGTAGCGGGCGTACCTTTGCATTTAAACCGGGGGCTTCGGTTGCCGTTGCAAGGCGTGGCGGGACGACAGCATCCTTTGATGTCATGAACAAATATTTTGGCATCAGCCAGATGCCGGTTGTGGGATCGACCTACTGGAACAATGTACACGGCAGAGTGCCGGGAGAAGCGAAGCTTGATGAGGAAGGCATGCAGACCATGCGGAATCTTGCCAGAAATATGGCATGGATGCTCAAATGCTTTGCAGCAGGTAAGGCACAGGGGATCGCCCTGCCGGATACCGAACGGCAGTATGCAACCCATTTTATCAGATAAGAAATTCAAATGAAAACAGTGGTCTGCCAATGTGCAGATCACTGTTTTTTCTTTGCATTGACAGAAATATACATATCGTGTATAGTTTCATATATGAAAAATATCTGCCGCTTTACGAGGTGCGAAATAATATGCCCAACACTATTTTACAACAAACAGATTATGATATACTGGGGATTGCCATTGTCAGTGTATTTGCGATCTTTATATTAAAACTGATATTGCATGCATTTGCAAATGCTTATATCAGAATACACAGAGAAGATCTTCAAGCGGTGGATCCCGAATTGGTCGGGAAGAATCAGGAGCGGGCGCAGTGGCTGATTGGGAATCTGTCTGAATTTGAAGACAAAGCTGAACAATTAGGACTATATGAAACAGTGCATTGTTCGAGCAGTGTGGTCGCCAATGCACAGAGGAACAGCATGAAATATCTCATGAAGTATTCTAATATTTCGTATGCAATGGATTGTCTGCAGTATGTGGATTTTTGTGATGCATATTTGCGGGAATGGGAACAGCTGACAGAGAATATGGATCATTTGCGAGAAGAGATCATGGGCGGGCTGCCACTATTTGTCCGGATCTATCATAATAAAAAGGAGCGGATTCCTTATACGGTCTGTGATGTCAGCCGGAGTATGATGGAGATTCCCGCCCCCGTATTTACATTTCAATATACAAGCCCTGCACAAAAGAGCGCGAAATCCTTTACAATTATATGCAGTGCAGATGTGATGCATGGTGTTCTGTTAGAGATGAATGCAAGGTTATCGAAAACAGAACATTCCAAAGCACAGAGAAGTGCGATGACCAATGATCTGCGGGAGGCAATTAAACAGCGGGATCACTATACATGTTGTATGTGCGGCAACAGTGTGATTAACGAGCCGAATCTTCTTTTGGAAGTGGATCATATTGTGCCGGTATCCAAGGGAGGCAAGACAGAAGCTTCCAATCTGCAGACATTGTGTTGGCGTTGTAACCGAAAGAAGGCAGACAAATAAAACATGTCTATATAAAAACGAATTTTAGGAGGCACGAAGATGACAGAGAAAGAGAAAATGCTGAAGAACCTTATGTATGATGCGAATTATGCTACGGAGCTTGAACAGGAACGGATTGCCTGCAAAGAGCTGTGTTATGATTACAATGCGCTACGTCCATCAGAGGAGGAACAGCGAAAGGCTTTGATCCGGAAGATGTTTAAGCAGACAGGTGAGCGGTTTCACATCGAGGCACCGTTCTGGTGTGATTACGGATATAATATTGAGATTGGCGAGGATTTCTACTCGAATCATAATATGACGATACTGGATGCAGGGGGTGTCAGCTTCGGGGATCATGTATTTGTCGCACCGAATTGTGGTTTCCATACATCGGGGCATCCGGTGGATTACGAGCGGCGTAATCAGGGATTGGAATATGCCTACTCGATCCGGGTGGGTGACAATGTGTGGATCGGTGCCGGGGTACAGGTGATGCCGGGTGTTACGATCGGAAGCAATGTGGTGATCGGCGGCGGCAGTATCGTGGTGCATGATATTCCGGATAATGTGGTGGCAGTTGGCAATCCATGCCGTGTGCTGCGACCGATTACGGAGGCAGATAAAAAGACAGACTATGACAGAAAGTAAGCCCGAACAGATAGTTGCATATTGTATTACACAGATATGCAAACCAGTGTCAGAGGGCTTAAGAGGCAGAAGATAGAAAATGGATACAACAGAGCTATTCGGAAAAGAGAAGATCAGCAGAATCCTGTTGAAGATTGCGCCGCCTGTGATGCTCGCGCAGCTCATACAGGCACTTTATAATATCGTAGACAGTCTGTTCGTCGGCAGATATGCACAGACAGGACTCACGGCACTTTCGATTATATATCCACTGCAGCTTTTAATGATTGCGATCGCTGTAGGTACCGGCGTCGGTATTAACACGGTAATGGCAGCACGCCTGGGTGTGGGAAAAGCAAAAGAAGCAGATGAATATGCGGGTGTCGGAACCCCGCTGGCGGTTATGCTGTGGCTGGCATTTGCCCTGATCTGCTATCTGATCATGCCGGCGTATGCGAGGATGTCGACAGCTTCCCCAAAGATCATTCATGATGTCGTTGTATATGGAAGAATTGTCTGTGTGTTCAGCTTCGGATTATTTTTGGAAAGTATCTGGACGAAGGTCTTACAGGCAAATGGAAATATGAAGCTGCCGATGATCGCGCAGATTGCCGGTGCGGTCACGAATATTATATTAGATCCGCTGCTGATCTTTGGTATGTTCGGTTTACCGAAGCTTGGCATTGCCGGAGCGGCGATTGCGACAGTGGCAGGACAGATGGTGGCAGCCTTGCTGGTGATGAAGGGCGGATTCCGGAGATCACCCGGGATACATAAATATCCGCAATACACCAAGCAGATCTTCTGGCTGGGTATGCCGAATATTCTGATGCAGTCAGCGTATACATTTTACATATTAGGCTTGAATCTGATCCTTGCAACATTTTCGGATCAGGCGGTGACGGCACTGGGACTGTATTACAAGTGGCAGGCATTTTTCTTTATTCCGCTGGGATCTATGCAGACCTGTATCGTGCCGGTCATCAGCTTCAACTATGCAGCAAGGAATCTGGAGCGCTGCCGGAAAACATTATCGACATCGGTGTTATTTGGCATGGCGTTGATGTTCCTGGGAACATTATGCTTTACCCTGATCCCGGAACAGATGCTCAGAGTGTTTTCTTCGGATGAGCTGGTTGTGTCGATTGGCAGTGTGGGATTTCGGTTTATCGGTGTCGGATTTATTCCGATGGTGACATCCCTGATCTTTCCGGTGTTCTTTCAGGCAGTGGGAGACAGCCTGAAAAGCTCCCTGCTGACGATCATCCGGACAGTGGTATTGTTCGTGCCGCTGGGCTATCTATTTTCCAGATTTGGACTGAATTGGTTCTGGATGACATTCCCGGTGACGGAGACGATTACGACAGCGGTAGGATTTGGGTTTTACCGGCAATTCCTGCACAGGGTGACAGCAAACTCGCAGATGGAAATCAAACCATAATGCAAATGCCCCCACAAGGATGCTTTATTTTCTGGCAGGAATCTTCTTCCGGATATCCTGCAGACGGTTCAGTGCCTCATAAAGAGTCTCATCTTTCTTCGCAAAATGCAGCCGGATCAGATTGTTGACAGGCTCTCGAAAGAAGCTGGAGCCGGGGACCGCACCGACACCGACTTCCTTTGCCAGCACCTCACAGAATTCCAGATCGGATTCGTACCCAAATTCAGAAATATCTAACAGAATATAATAGGCACCCTGCGGAATGGTGTGTGCAATGCCAATGTCATCCAGACCTTTTAAGAACAGATCTCTCTTCTTCGTGTATTTGTCCGTGAGCCACTGATAATATTCGTCTCCGAATTGCAGTCCTGTTACCGCAGCCTCCTGTAGTGGAGCAGCAGCACCGACGGTCAGAAAATCGTGCACCTTCTTGGCAACCTCGATGATGTCAGGTGGTGCAATGATATAACCAAGTCTCCATCCGGTGATCGAATAGGTCTTGGACAGGGAACTGCAGGAGATGGTACGCTCCCACATGCCGGGCAGGGATGCAAAATAAATATGCTTATTCGGTGCATATACGATATGCTCATAGACTTCATCGGTAATGACATAGGTGTCATATTTGACGGCCAGATCGGCGATGAGCTTCAGTTCGTCATAGGTAAATACCTTGCCGCATGGATTGGACGGATTACACAGGATCAGTGCCTTTGGATTCTGCTGAAATGCTGCCTCCAGTTCATCCACATGGAAATGAAATTCCGGTGGATAGAGTGGTACATAGATCGGTTCTGCGCCTGAGAGAATGGTATCTGCCCCATAGTTTTCATAAAATGGGGAAAAGATGATGACCTTGTCGCCGGGATCTGCAACGGTCATCATCGCTGCCATCATGGCTTCTGTACTGCCGCAGGTGACAACGATCTCGCCGTTGGGATCAATCGTCCGTCCCATCAGGCGTGACTGCTTGGCCGCCAGTGCCTCCCGGAAATTCTGGGCACCCCAGGTAATGGAATACTGGTGGTAATCCTCATGGGATACCTCGGCGAGACGATCGAGGATTTCCTTCGGTGGTTCAAAATCCGGAAATCCCTGTGACAGATTGACGGCATTATATTTTAAGGAAACCCGTGTCATGCGTCTGATCACGGAGTCTGTAAAATCTTTGGTTCGGTTTGATAGTGCTTTCATTTTGTTTTGCTTCCTCCTTTATACAAATACCCACCGGAGATGATCCGGTGGGGTGTTTGAAACTGTTTTACTTGTCTGCGAACAAATCCTGATCCCAGCCTACCTTGATGAAGTAGCCGCCAAAGGTATCATTGAATACCGTTTCTGTTGCTTCGGACTGAAATGCCTTTACAACCTTCTTGTAGGCTTCTGCCTTTGCAGGATCTTCCAGATCTGCTGTTTTTGCAGCGATCAGGTTCCAGTATTTTTCTTCGTCTAATACAGTATCCTTAAAGATCGCTTCCTCTGTCTTCAAACCGAAATCCAGTGCATAGTTTCCGTTGATAATTGCTGCTGTGACATCGTCTAAAACAGATGGAATGGTGTTTGCCTTCAGCTCTTTGATCTCAAAGTTGACCTTGTAAGACTCGATATCATCCACAGATGGATTGAAGTCTGCGTCAGATTTTAAGGTGATCAGACCGGCTGCTTCTAATACCTTGAGTGCACGACCGCCATTTGTCAGATCATCCGGAATGGCTACGACATCGCCGTCCTTGATCTCAGATACATCCTTGATCTTGTGGGAATAAAGGTTCAGAGGAATAATGAATGTATAACCGACCGGCTTAATCTTATAACCATACTGCTCTAATTCATTGTCCAGATAAATGTGATGCTGGAATGCATTTAAGTCAATATCCCCATTGTCAAGGGCATTGTTTGGTGTTACATAATCAGAGAACTGTACGATCTCTAAGTGGATGCCCTCTGCCTTTAAGGACTCCTTGGCAGGTGCCCAGAGATCCTCGTAGATACTGCCGACTACGCCGATCTTGACAGTGGTTTCTGCCTTGCCGGTATCGTTCTTCGCTGCTGTGCTGTCGTTGCTGTTGGATTTGCCGCAGCCTGTGAGTGCCAGGGTAAAAAGGCTGAATGTTAAAATGGCTGCTGTTAATTTCTTAAATCGCTTAATTGTCTTCATAATGGTTACCTCCAAATATTTCGTGTATGATTCATGGTATTAAAGCTTCAGGGCATCAAGATAATTTTCATACATGGTCTGACAGGATGTATCAAACTGTACCTGTTCTTCTTCGTTCAGATCCAATTCTATGATATCTGCAACGCCGTTCTTATTGAGTACCGCCGGTACGCTGGCATATACATCATGCTGACCGTATTTGCCATCGAGCAGTACGGAAACCGGAAGAATGCGGTTCTCATCACCGAAGATTGCGCGTACAACTTCTGCGATCGTGGCAGCGATTCCAAATTCTGTGGAACCCTTGCCGCCCAATATGATCCAGCCGCCCTTCTTGCCGGCAGCGGCGATCTCAGGGAGATTGAGCTTGCCGTAAGTATCAGGATATTGTTCCATCAGCTTGTAGAGTGGCTTGCCTGCAATCGTAACGGTAGACCATGGTACCATCTGGCTTTCGCCGTGTTCCCCTAATGCATAGGCGTAAATGGATTTCTGGTCAATGCCAACGGCTTCTGAAATCGCCCGTCTGAGTCTTGCGGAATCCAGTGTCGTGCTGGTGGACAGAATCTTGTCTGCCGGCCAGTGCAGTGTATGCTGGATATAATGTGTAACCACATCTGCCGGATTGGATATATTTAATATGATGCCGGAGAAGCCCGACATTCGGATGTTCTCCGTGACATCCTTCATGATCTCGATCGTCTGCTTCAGGGTATCCATTCGTGTCTGCCCCTTGCTCATATCAGGAAGTGGTCCCGCTGCTACGATCAGAAGCTGTGCATCCTTTGCATCGCTGTAATCACCTGCCCGCACAATGGCATGCTTCGGAAGATATACAGTGGAGTCGAACAGGTCAAGTGCCTGTGCACGCGCCTTTTCCTCATCCACATCAATGTATACGATTTCCTCTGCCAGTCCCTGTGAAAGCAGTGCGTAGCCTGCATGAGAACCTACATGTCCTGCACCGATAATGACAATTTTTCTTGTTTGTACATCCATTGTGAAGTCCTCCTTAATGCTGGTTTTTCTTTACTACAAGATTGCCGATGATCTGGATGATACTCACCAGAATAAATACGACAATCACTGTGACCCATGTGACATCGGTCATGTTACGGTCATGACCATACCGGATGGCGAAATCACCGAGTCCGCCGGAACCGACAGCGCCTGCCATTGCGGTAAGTCCGACAAGACTGATGACTGTAATCGTGGTGCCTCGTGCGATGGCGGCTGTGCTCTCCCGCAGGTAGACACGGAAGATGATCTCTAACGGACTGGATCCCATAGAGAGTGCAGCCTCGATCAGACCGGAATCTGTTTGTGCCAGTGCACTTTCGACCTGTCTGGAGAAGAAAGGAACCGTACCCATGATCAATGGGACAATGGCACCTTCGACATTGATCGCCGTACCCATGATCGCTCTGGACAGAGGGATAACCCATGTCAGCAGGATAATGAACGGGATCGACCGGAAGAAGTTGATCAGCTTATCCAGAATCTGAAACAGAATCTTGTTTTCCAGAATACCGCCCGGCTTGGTGACGGTGATCACGATACCGAGGAACAGTCCGAGTACAAATGCGATGATACCGGACCAGCCTACCATGACGAGCGTATCCCGGATTGCCTGCAGAAAGTCAGGCAGCTTGTTCATAACATTAGGAATCACATTATTTAGAAACTCGACCATCTTTGATCACCTCCACGCCAACATTTTTCTCAATCAGATATTGTAATGCTTTGTCGATTTTGTCACTGTCACCACTGATGATTGCGACGGTACCGCCGATCGGTGCATTCTGGACAATTTCAACATCTGCAAAAATGATATTCAATATAATTCCGAACTTTTCGGTAACAGAAGAGATCAATGGTTCGGAAGCATTTTTCTCTATATAAGATAATCTTACGATCAGCTCGCCGGGCTTTAAGGCAACAACCGGGGAGCCGGATGCGATCAGCTCTTCAATCTTCTGCAGGTTTGAGGTCGTCTTGATGAAATCACGCGTTACCTTTTCCTTCGGTGCAGAGAATACGGAGAATACCTCTCCTTCCTCTACGACCTTGCCGTGCTCCATAACAGCAACACGGTTGCAGATTTCTTTGACGACTGCCATCTCATGTGTGATGACCACGATCGTAATGCCGAGTGTTTCGTTGACCTTCTGCAAAAGCTTCAAAATTGCCTTGGTTGTCTGTGGATCCAGTGCGGAGGTTGCCTCATCGCACAGCAGGATCTTCGGATCATTTGCCAACGCTCTGGCAATCGCAACACGCTGCTTCTGACCGCCTGAAAGCTGACTCGGATACGCATCTCCTTTATCGGAGATGCCGACCAGCTCTAACAGACCGTTGACCTTGTCGGCAATCTGCTGTTTGCTAAGTCCGCTGCCTCTTAATGGGTAGGCAACATTGCCAAAGATGGTTCGGGATGGCATCAGGTTGAAATGCTGGAAGATCATGCCGATCTTCTTTCTGGCTTCCCGAAGAGCCTTCGGTGACAGCCCGGTCATTTCCTGTCCATCTACGAGAACTGTTCCCGAGGTCGGACGCTCTAACAGGTTGATACATCGTACCAGTGTAGATTTGCCGGCACCGGAGAAACCGATGATACCGAAGATGTCTTTTTCGTTTATGGTAAGGCTCACATCCTGGACGGCGTGTACCTCGTTTCCTGCATCTACAAATGTTTTATTGATATGTTGTAATTGGATCATTGTTGCTCACCTCTCTTGTGAGGCTCATTCTAGCCCCAAAGAGAGGTGATTGTCCAATATTCTATGAATATAGTGGGTAATAGGGAAAATCTATAACTGAACAGTTATTTTTGATTTGATTCAATAGCAAGATACTGCTTGATCTCTTCAATGTAGTGCCTGCCGGTTTTGCTAAGCATGGTATTGTGCTTGGTAATGTATCCGATTTCCATGATGCTGCAGTCATCATCTGCATCTGCTTGAAAAGGAATGGCAAGGTAATCGGTGCCATTTAATTCTTCACATATAATGCCGGAACACAGGGTGTAAGCATTGAGTCCAACCATAAGATTGAGTATGGTCGCCCGGTCGTTTGCTTTGATGGTGCGAATGTATTCCTTCGTGCTGAGGATTTCCTCTGCAAAATAAAAGGAGCTGGCATCGCCCTGTTCAAATGACAGACATGGATAATCCTTTAATTCCTCAAAGGTGATCTGTTTTTTGTCTGCGAGAGGATGACCAGCCCACAGATAGACATATGGCCGGCATTCGATCAGATGATGGAATTCGAGCTGGTTCGTGCGGAGCAGCTTCATGATCGCAGCCCGATTAAAATCACTCAGATACAGAATGCCGATCTCACTTCGCAAGTTGGCGACATCACTGATGACATCCTTTGTCTTGGTCTCGCGGATCGCAAATTCATACTGTACAGTGTCAAATTTCTTGACCATTTCGACAAAAGCCTTGACAGCAAATGAGTAGTGCTGTGTTGATACGCCGAATTTTTTCTTTACATTCTGCGTATTTCCGTATTTGTCCATCAGATCCTCATATTGACTATAGATCTGCCTTGCGTACAGAAGAAACTCGGTGCCGTCCTGTGTCGGGGTTACACCGCGCCCGCTTCGGTTAAAAATGGTAATGCCAAGTTCCTTTTCCAGTTCCTTGATCGCGCTTGTGAGAGACGGCTGTGCAATATACAGCCGTTCTGCTGCTTTATTGAGAGATCCCGCCTCTGATATGGTAATAACATAATGAAGCTGTTGTAGTGTCATCGGCTGCTCCTTTCCGGTTTCGTTATGTGTTTTCTGTTTTCTGATAGCATAAGAGTATATACAAATTTCATAAATGTCAAGTCCGGTAAATTCAATCAAAAAAACGACAATATCTGCATGGGAAACAGCATTTATCCCGGAAAAATGACCGTTCACCCCGGAAAAACGACCATTCGTCCCAGAAATGGTTTTAACAGGGGAAAATGTGATATAGTAAAGCACATCAGGAACTGAAGATTTTGTAAGTATAGGAGGATATGTATGGAAGAAAGAAACGAGTTGTTTGAGGATGAGTATCTCATTTTTCACAGTAAGAGGAAAAAATGCATGGTGAAGCTCGATGATATCTTATATTTTGTATCGCACCAGCATCAGATTACGATGGTGACAGAAACGGGACAGTATGTATTTAATGACAGCATGAAAAATCTGGAAAACAAATTGGCTGGAAAATATTTTATCAGAATTCATAACTCATATATTATACATGCTCAGTATGTTCGGGCTAAAATCGGAAATGAGATCCATATGACAAATGGAGATGTCATCAAAATAAGCCGTCGATATTTACAAAAATATCGTGAGCAATGCTAAAATCAACAGAATGCGTGCTGTACGAGAATAGAAAACGGGCTATAGAATGAATCTATAGCTTAATATTTGAATTGCGTATTTGTGAGCCGGTTATAAATACCTATATAATGTAGTACATTAGACAATCACGAAACATATTAAAGGTTTTGATGTGATCGTCAAGGGATACAGAATAAGAAGGAGAACAGGTATGGCAAATCAACAGAGAGTAATTCAACTATTTACAGAGCTTGTGCACATTGATAATCCGTCAAAGCAGGAACAGCAGATGGCTACGAGGGTGAAGCAGGAATTAGATCGGCTTGGGATCTCTTATCGCGAGGATGACGCCGGTGCGAAGATCGGCGGCAATGCAGGCAATCTGTATGCGTATGTGGATGGGGAGATAGATGCATCGCCGATTCTGCTGTCAGCACATTTAGACAGTGTGGATCCCGCTACCCATAAAAGTGCTGAGATCCATGAGGACGGCACGATTACATCAGATGGAAGTACGGTGTTGGGTGCGGATGATCTGTCGGGGGTGGCTGCGATACTGGAAGCAGTCATAGCGGTGCAGGAATCCGGTCTGCCGCACAGACCATTTGAGCTGCTGTTTGATGTGGCAGAGGAAACATATTGTGAGGGCATCCAGCAGTTTGATTTTGCATCGTTGCAATCACGGGAGGCATATATTTTTGACCTGACAGGGGCGGTTGGAACGGCTGCCTATCAGGCACCGGCGATCATTTCCTTTCAGGCGGATTTTTATGGAAGAGGAGCCCATGCTGCATTTTCACCGGAAGAGGGATTGCATGCGATCCGGGCTGCGGCAAATGCCGTGTTGGCGGTTGCCTGTGGACATGTCGGGGATACAACCGTGAATATCGGTACCATTCAGGGTGGCAGTGCCGATAATGTGGTGCCGGCATTTTGTCGTGTGACAGGTGAGGTCAGAGGCTTTGATAATGCGAGTGTACAACGGCAGCTTTCTGAGATCGAGAAACAGATGCAGGCGGCAGTGTTGCCGGATGGAATCCGGTTGGAATTTACGACAAATGTGTTGTGTCTGGCATACAGCGTGCCGAAGGAGGATCCGGTGGCAGTCCGGTTTCAGAATGCCTGTCTGGAGGCGAAGCTTTCGCCGGAGCTGATCATCACATATGGCGGCAGCGATAATAACCATTTCTATCATCATGGAATCCGTGGGCTTGTCGTGGCATCCGGCATGAATAACTGTCATTCCTGCAAGGAATACAGCCATGTGGAGGAGATCACGAGGGCTGCGGTGCTGGCGGAGAGGCTGATATTGTCGAGTGAGTAGGGTATGTTGTGATGCGGGAGTAAAGCATGACCGTTCTACGCTATCTCATACGCTTGACTATGAATTTCTTCTATGATACATTGTAAATATTAAACAAGAAAGGACTTGACAGAAACAGGTGATGGAGGGGACTTTAAGCAAAGTTCCTTTTTTGCGTTTGTACTACTTGTGAGTATAAGGGTATTGGACTGTTGGTCTGTTCATGTTTACTAAATTATTATAAATCAGGAGGATGGATATGAGAAATTTACGGAAGTGCACTGCATTTTTGCTTGCGGTAGCCATGATAGCAGGAATGTTTGTAGTGCCGGGATGCAATGTACAGGCAGCTAAGAAGAAGGTACAGTTAAGCAAAAAGACGGTGACATTAGAAGTAGGGAAAAAGGTTACTTTGAAGCTTAAAAATGTCCCGAAGAAGAAAAAGATTACATGGAGCAGCAGCAATAAAAAGGTTGCCAGCGTCAGCAAGAAGGGTGTTGTGACTGCAAAGAAAGCCGGTAAGGTAAACATCACGGCAAAGGTAAGTGGCAAGAAATATGTATGTAAAGTGACAGTCAAGGGAATTAAGTTGACGAATACGAAAGGAAAAAATCCGGATGATGTAGCGGCATTACAGGAAATCATTAAAGAAAAGAATGCAAAAGGTGCAAATATCCCAACGGATGCCAATCTTGTATCAAAACGTTGGTCTCTGGGAGAGGGAGATTTTGAGTATTCATCAGGTTATGATTGGAATGAAAATGGGCGTTTGGTAGGTATTTATTGGCCTGATTGTAATATAAAAGGATCCGTTTCTTTTGAGAAATTCCCTGAATTGAAAACGATAGTATGTTATGATAATCAATTGCGCAGTCTGGATGTAAGCACAAATACAGCACTGACGGTGTTAGATTGTAGTGGGAATAAATTGGGTAGTCTGGATGTAAGCAATAATACAGCATTAACAGAGTTAGATTGCATGGAAGATAACTTGAACAGTCTGGATGTGAGCCAAAATACAAACTTAACAAGGTTAGAATGTGGTTATAATAAGTTGGAATGTTTGGATGTAAGTAATAATACAGCATTAACAGTTTTATCGTGCCTCAAAAACAAATTGAGTAGTCTGGATGTAAATATAAATATAGCATTAACAGCGTTATATTGTAGTGAGAATAAATTGAGTAATCTGGACATAAGCACAAATACAGCACTGACAGTGTTAAATTGTAGTGGAAATAATTTGAGTAGTCTGGATGTAAGCACAAATACAGCACTAATATGGTTATTTTGTAGTAATAATAAACTGAGTAGTCTGGATATAAGCACAAATACAGCATTAGAATGGTTAATTTGCGGTGATAATAAATTGAGAAGTCTGAATGTAACGAATAATAAAAAATTGGATAGTCTTGAATATGATGAAGATCAAGTAAAAGTAATTGGTTGGACGAAATAATATTATAATACGGAATGACATGGGAGTGTCCCGAAGTTTGTGAAAATCTACAAACTTTGGGATGCTCCCGGTTTCTGTTTGTGAACTTTGCCTGGTTGCTCCGTTTTGTAAAATATAGAATGATTTTGATTTTTTGTGATGTTTCAACTTTTATGCTTTTGTGTTCTGCGATTCCACCCAGATTGGTATGAATGTGATAAACGGTATCATCAGGATATATAGTATATAATAAAATAAAGAAAATATATGTTTCATATTGACATTGTGCAATTATATGGTATGATATATATGAATTCATACATATGACATACCGGTGTGTCTCCAGAAGAAGGAGGTACATGATTGATCAAGACGAACGAAT
>CAKQYS010000004.1 GCA_934293375.1 uncultured Lachnospiraceae bacterium
GATCAATCATGTACCTCCTTCTTCTGGAGACACACCGGTATGTCATATGTATGAATTCATATATCTATCATACCATAGGATTGTATAATGTCAATATAAAATATATATTTAATTCATATTATTATATACTGAGCATCCAAATTATACCATTCATCCCATGCATACCGGGCATCTTGTCGCTCCTGCCTCACAACATGGATATACGGATATAAAGATAATTCATCCCTCGCATACTGAGTATCTTGTATTTCCGAGGAGGCAGGGATGATAGATCAAAGATTCCTCACATGTATACCAAATATCTTGTATTCCAGAGAAGGCAGAGATGATAAATCAAGTATTTCTCCCTCGCATATCTGGTATCTTGCCGTTCCTGTCTCGCAGAACGGGTATTTTCACATAGAACCATATGATTACTCACATCCCTACAGAATGAAGCAGACAACAATTCCGAACATACCGCTTTCACACATCATCCGCCACCCAATCCCCTGCAGACAAAAGGCAGCCACAGATCTTTCGACCTATGACTGCCTGATGCCGGGTATCATATTGATATGGACTCACATCTGTTTTATATTGCATACCGCATATGATACTTTGTATTCATAATCATTTTCTACTTGCTCATATTTATTTCTGTATAGTTCATTTAAGAGTATCTTCATCATTTAATACACTTTGTAAATTAAAGTTTTTAGGTGTTGGAACTATTGCAAATTCGTTTGTATCATCTTTTGATAATTTCGCATAATAATTTTGATAACCTGTTAATAATGTAATAAGATAAGAATAGTCACCATAATATATTTCATTTATACTTATAAATTTCAATTTATTACTTTCTAATGGAATATACATAGTTACCTTAAAAGTATTTCTATCTGTATCTTTTTTTGGATAATATATGATTTTATCAGAAACATCTTGACCATCATATTCAACAGTAACTTTTCCTAAAAAGTATAACAAAAGCTTTGTTTGATCATAATTTTTAAATTTTGAATTATTTCCGATTCCAATAGATAACATATTAAGAGAATCAAAATTATCATAATACATAGACCATGATGTTCCATCAATAACTTCGTCAACTTTCAAACTTTTTGCAATGTTATATGTAATCCCATTAACTGTTACCTTTTCTATATCAGCATATTTTGATAAATCAGTAGAAGATGTTGGAGCTTCTGTAGTTGGTTCTTGAGTAGTTGGAGCCTCTGTTGTAGTTGGTGCTTCAGTTGTTGGTGACTGTGTTGTCGGAGTCTCAGTTGCAGGTGCCTCTGTCGCTGTTGTTGCAGCCGGCGTCTCAGTTGCCGGAGTCTCTGCCTTTTCTTCACGCACTGTAACATATCTTGTTTTCGTAGCTTTATTACCGGCTCGATCTGTTACTGTATAGGTAATCGCATATTTGCCAGTAGTATTAAATTTTACTGATTTATTACTTTGTATTTTCTTAGCAATGGCATTATATTTTTTCTTCCCTTTTTTCACAACTACTTTTATTTTCTTAGTCACATTACCGTCTACATTATCTTTTGCCGTTACTTTCGATAATTTGACGGATTTTCCCTCAATCACCTTAATATTCTTCTGACCTTTGATCGTAATCACAGGTTTCTTCTTATCCTTCTTTTTCCCTGCGGCTTCCACTGTCTTCGCCGTGCCACGATAAGCCGGCACCGATGAAAACCCGGTTGCGATCGTTAATCCTAACATCGCAGCGACTGCGATCCCTTTTAACTTCTTTGATTTCATTTTTCTCTCTGCATGTGATACCATTTTCATTACCTCCCAATCCATATCATCAACCCAATCAACCTATAATAGGAACTTTATATGCAAATGATACCGTACTGAGTGTTGTTTTACAACTATTCAAGGTGCTGTTTTTGTGTTCCGATCTACTATAAAATATGACAAAGATATTATTTTATTCAGAAAGTGCAGGGGGAATTCATGGACATAGATGTAATTCAAAAGATCAAAGATTTAACAGCCGAACGAGGATGGACGGAATATCGTCTGGTAAAGGAATCCGGCATTGCGGCTTCTACCATATCCAATATCTTTCACCGCAATACCTTGCCGAATATTTTTACCCTAGAAGCCCTTTGCAAGACCTTCGGCATCACACTGAGCCAGTTCTTTTCCAATGATGTTGTGCTGTATCCTTCTGCGGATCAGGAGGCAATCCTCTTAGAATGGTCTTACTTAAATACCGGGCAGCGTGAACGCCTACTGCAATTTCTGCAAAGCATGCGTGATCACAATCCCGAAGCAGCAAAATCCAAGCAGTCTTAACCATTCACGACCGTCCCAGTCTGCGGTATTCAAGCGGCTTCATCCCCGCATATTCCCGGAATATCTTTGCGAATCTGCCCTGATTGCAGTAGCCGGCCGCAGCGGCAATATCGGCGATCGAATCGTCCGTCTCCAGCAGTCTGCCGGCAGCATACTGCATCCTGCGTTCATGCATATAATCCGATACATTCCTGCCATATACCATACGAAAATATTTCTTCAGGCTCGTCTCACTGACATGGAGCCGCCCGGCGATCTCCCGCATGGCAATATGCCGGCTCAGATCCGCCGTGAGGATATCATGTGCCTGCTTCGACCATTCCGCCTGTTCTCTGGTCAGATTGATAAGACCCGGTGAAGCCAACGGACTGCCATGACAGTATGCATGCAAAAGCAGCCCGGTGCAGAGTCTCGCATACCCCAGATCCTCGCGGTCCGCCTGCAATAAATGCTTCCAGACAGACCGGACATCCTCCGAGCTGATCCCGATTCTGGCATCGGTACGGCACTGCATATTCGTAAGCAGCCTGTCCATATCAATGGAAGCGCCCTGTAGGAGCTGTGTTGTCTGCAAGGTAAACATCTCCGGGAAAATGTATATCTCATATCCAAGATAATACGCTGACGGATAATAAAATCCACCTGCAACTGGGCTGCATCCTATACAGGTCAGCCCCGCACATACATAACTGTAATTGGACTCCGACAGCTTAAACTCACATCTCCCATCCAGACAATGATTGATCGTGATGCACTCCGAGACCGGTATAATATCGGTGGAAGGGGCCGTGGTCGCATGCACCTCATTCAGTGCCAGATAGATGCCCGGCACCACCGGATAGAGTGTGATCCGGATATCCCCCTCCGGCGTCTCCTGCCGGATGTGATGCACATGCTCAAAATCCCCAAATATCTTCTCAAAATCATACATGTCGGTCATCTGCTGTTCCATTGTGTTTCCTTTCGCTAAAAAAGCCTTTTTCTGTTTATTCTACCAAATTCCATAATATTTTCAATACCATCAAAGTGCTAAACAGTCCTTTTCTTTGTCAAATGTGCATAGATTTCTTTTCTATGTATGCCTAAAATGACAGATATAAGATCAGAAAGGATGGAGTGCAAATGAAAGCAAAAAAGAAATTATGGCTCAAAATCATCAGCAGCATTGTCGGTGCCATCCTGGTACTTGTACTTGGCATTGCCGCATACTTATCCATCAGCATCCGCAATGCATTCCGGGATATTGACACAGAGACGGTGACAGATACGCCGCTTAAAATCGATACCTATGGGGATCCGCAGAACCCTTCCATGCTGATGATACACGGCATGTATATGGACGGCAGTTCTCTGGAGGCTGAGATTACAGAGCTTAAGCAGGACTATTACCTGATCGTACCGACCAATCATGGTTCGGACGGTGCCACCGAAACCACCTTCGACTCCTTCGACAGCGAGTGTGCCGATATGGAGGACTACATTCAGGAAAATCTGGATGGACATCTCGACTATGCCTACGGCATTTCGATGGGAGCAACAACCCTTTACAATCTGCTGCAGCGAAACAACATTGAAATTGGCACCGCCATTTTAGACGGGCTGTATGTAGCGCATCAGGGAAAATTTGCAGCCTATTTTACTGCAAAAATGATGTATCCGATGCAGCAGGCAGTCAGCAGGGGCGAGGATTTTGAAGTACCGTCCATGATGAAAATGTCCGCCGAGCAAATGGGCTATGACAAAAACAATGCAAAATCCATGTATGAGCATACATTTACCACGACGCCGATCACCTACCGCAATATGCTTCGGATCGCCTATGCGAATTATACCTATGAAATTGATCCGTCTGTCACGATCGATCATACCAAGGTATATCTGTGGTGCGGAAGCCGGGAGCCGTATGCCCTGCAGTCAAATGAGATTGTGAAACCACAGATCAAACAGTACGAGGAAAAAGTATTTGACGGTTATGCGCATGCAGAGCTTGTTATGTCACATGCAGAGGAATGCGTCAAAGAGATACGGGCGGTTGCCAAATAACATATAACACAGGAGGAATCATTATGAAGCTATCAGAAGCAAATGCCGGTGATACCGGATATGTCAGCCATGTGACCGGCAGTCATCATCTGCTGTCACGCCTGATCGGCATAGGCATTGTCGAGGGCAGTGAAATCCGGGTCATCCAGAATAGCAAGGGACAGCCGGTGCTCTTTTATTGCAAGGACTCGGTGATCGCACTGAGCAAAATGGATTGTGACAAAATCGAGATCACAGGAGGTACAAACAAATGAGTAAAACGATTGCACTGCTGGGGCAGCCCAACTCCGGCAAATCAACTGTATTTAACGGGCTTACCGGCTCGCATCAGCATGTTGGAAACTGGCCCGGCAAAACAGTGGAGTGTAAGGAGGGCACCTTCTGCTACCAGAACACCGAATACCATATCATTGATCTGCCCGGCAGCTACAGTCTGTCTGCCGGTTCCGATGAGGAGCGGATCACTTCGGAATACATAGAATCCGGCAAGGCTGACCTGATCGCCATTTTGGTGGACAGCTCGCAGCTTGCACGATCCCTTTATATGTATACCGATTTTCTTGGAACGAAGACACCTGCCGTCCTGATCCTGAATCTGATGGATGTCGCCGAAAGCAAGGGCATCCGGGTGGATGCCCAGAAGTTAAGCGATAGACTCGGCATTCCCGTCATCGGCTTTGTCGCCTCAGATCACAGACGCTACGATGCGTTAAAGGAGATGCTGACCGGAGCGATCTCCAAGGGTTCGGTTGCAGAGCAGGCAGAACTGATCTCCTATTATCAGCAGGATACCGGGATTGCATGGGATTGTCTCACAGCACAGCTGGAGGACACAGCATTATATACAAAGGAAAAGCTTGCCATCGGAAAGCTGGAAGCCTCAGATCAGGGGCTGATGCATTCCGGCTCGTTGAAATATCAGTATATCGATTCCCTGCTTGCAGCAGCCGTTACCAAATCGACGGCGACCCCTGCCTTATGCAGCTTTGACAAAAAGGCGCTGGGCAGACACAGCGGCAAATGGATCGCCATCGGTATCATCGTGGCGGCCCTGTCGATCGCCATGGTGATTGCTGCACCGGTCATGGGACTGGGCTTCGGTTTCGCCGCTGTCATCAGCGGACCTTTGGAAGCCCTGATGACGGCATGGCATGTGTGGGGACCACTTGCAGAGCTAATCTATGTCGTACTGCCAAATGTACTCGCCTTCACAATTGCAATGGCAGGCTTCGTATTGGGCGTTACCTTTGTATTTGCCCTGATCGAGGATGTCGGTTATATGGCGCGTATCTCGGTTGTCTTCAACGCTGCCATGGAGCGACTCGGACTGCAGGGAAAGAGCATCTGTTCTCTGCTGATGAGTATGGCATGTAACATGGCGGGCGTTGCCGGAAGCCGTGTCATCGACAGTGCCGGACAGCGGTTTCTGACCATGATTCTGGTATGGAGCATTCCCTGTGCCACCACACTGTCACTCGCACCGATGCTTGCAACGGTATTCTTCGGACCGTCAGGTGCCATCCTGATTGCCCTTGCCATGCTGTTTGTTACGATCTGCTCTCTGTTTCTGGCCTCCAGAATCTTCAAAGACAAGCTGATCCATGCAGACGATCGATGCGGCATTGTCATGGAACTGCCACCGTACCACAAACCAAAATGGGGACACATTGTCCGCACGACCTTAAACAAAGCAAAGGATATCTTTATACGGGCGTTTCGTATGATCATGCTGGTATCGGTTATCTTTTATCTGCTTTCCTACAACTGGTCAGGCTCCGGTGGGATCCTCACGGCGATCGGGCAGGCGATCGAACCTGTCACCCTGCAATTTGGCATGACCTGGCAGATGTTTATGGCATACATATCCTCCATGCTCACCAAGGAATCCCTTCTTGGCGTCATCAATGCCTTATACAGCAATACGGATATGGTAAATGCTGCATTCAATGCCAAATCGATCGGCATGACAGAGAGCATGATGGCACTGCTGCCACAGATCATTACCAAGCCACAGGCACTCGGCTTCATTATGGCGATTGTATTTAATGTGCCTTGCTCCATGACGGTTGCGGCAACCTTCCGCGAAAATCACTCGAAGAAATGGATCGTGCTTTCTGTGATCTATTACCTGATTTTCTCGCTGCTGCTTGCCTTTCTGTTCTATCATATAGGTCTTTGCATCTGGTCATAAAAGCGACTCCGGCAATCAAACCCTACAGACAAAAGGCAGCCATAGATCTTTCGAACTATGGCTGCCTGACGCCGGGTATCTCATTGGTATTTATATTTTTATATCTCGAAATCTTCGTCTGCAAATGGTACCCGGTTTTCTTAATTTTCATAACCTCTCGATCTATTCAAACAGATGTAGAAGCTCCTACAAATAATAATACCATATTGAGTGCTATTTTACAATCTTTTGCAGTACTGTTTTTGTTATCCAAACTACTATAAAATATGTCTAAGATACTACTTGATTCAGAAAATGAAGAGGGAATTCATGGACATAGATGTAACTCAAAAAATCAAAGATTTAACAGCAGAAAGAGGATGGACGGAATATCGGCTGGTAAAGGAATCCGGCATTGCAGCTTCTACCATATCCAATATATTTCATCGCAATACCTTGCCGAATATTTTCACTTTGGAAGCCCTATGCAATACCTTTGGCATCACACTGAGCCAGTTCTTTTCCAATGATGTTATGCTATATCCTTCTGCAGATCAGGAAGCGATCCTGTTAGAATGGTCTTACTTAAATACCGGGCAGCGTGATCGCCTGCTGCAGTTTCTGCAAAGCATGCGTGATCACAATCCTGAAACTTCAGAATCTGATCCTACATAAAAACTCTGTGACCGGGTATTCCCCAGATCACAGAGTTTTCTTTTTTACATATTCTCATCCTATGATTTCTTTCTATACTTCACCAGAATCGGCACCAGTTTATATTTGCAGTCATGGCAAAGGATTCATACTGTAATATATAGGTGTAAATCAATACAAATAACACGATCAGTAATCGTACGATCATGATATCGTAAATTGATATCTTCATCTTAAAACCAGAAATATTTTCTTAGGCACCATTTGCGTACACATGCATACTATGAAGTGTAAAGTATTTTAGGAGGACTCAATTATGAGCGATTTAGCAGCAACCGGATGTGGTGGAGGATGCGGCTCAGGCTTTGGCGGCAACTCATGTCTGTGGATTATCATTTTACTGTTCTGCTGTGGTAACTGTGGTGGAGGATGTGACGGCGATGGTTTCTTCGGCAATGGAAATGGATGCTGTGACATCATCTGGATCCTGTTACTCTTAAGCTGCTGCTGTGGCAACAACTCTAATTCAGGATGTGGCTGTGGCTGCTAATCTCATTTGTCAATGAGATTACACTGACAAGATGCTCCGGCATCTAAAAAAGGGGCTGTCACCTTAACTTCCCGTGTTAAGATGCAGTCCCTATTTCTGATTATTTCTCAAACACCTTATATCCGGCTTCCCGAAGCACACTGATCGCATCTGACAGATCCTTTTTCAGATACAATTCTAAACACAATGCCCCTTCCCCTTCTTCACGATTATATGCAATCCCCGCATTTTTGATATTAATGCTGTGATCTGCCAGGATCTTGGCAACTTTATAGAGGGATCCCGGTTCATCCGGAATATCAATAAAGCATTCATGATGCTGCTCGATCACGCCGATCGACTTATTTGGCACGGAATTGCGGTAGGTCATCGCATCATGAAAGAAATCATAAATTCTTTGACCATTCTGGGTTCTGACTGCCTCGTGCATCTGCTCTAACAGCCGGATATATTCTTGTAAGCCGGCAGCCACCTGTTCAGAATTACTCGTCAAAATATGTTCCCAAACCGTTGGAGACGAGGACGCAATTCTTGTAATATCCTTAAATCCTCCCGCAGCAAGTTCCTTGTACATGCCATCCGTGTCGGCGTCCTTCACCAGATTGACAAGACTTGCTGCAATCAAATGCGGAATATGGCTGATATAGGATGTGATATGATCGTGCTCCTCCGGACTATATACAATCGGGATCGCCCCAATGGATTGGATATAGACCGAAAATCTGTCCACATTTGTCCTTGACACCTCTGCATCCGGACATATAAAGTAATAGGCATTTTCCAGCAAATGTGGTCTTGCAGCCTGATATCCACTCTGTTCGGAACCTACCATCGGATGTCCCCCGATAAAATATCTGCCCATATGCAGCCCGCTGACGGCCTCGCAGATATCAGCCTTTACACTTCCCACATCCGTCAGAATGCAGGTCGGCTTAATGCATGCATGTAATTGTTTGAGATATTCGATGTTAAAATGGGTTGGTGCACATAAAAATATCACATCACAGTCAGAAAACAGATCTCCTACCGCATCTGCAACAATATCCACAGTACCATCCGTATGTGCATTTGCCAATGCAGTCTTGTCCACATCAAATCCAATGATCGTCGTCTGTGGATATACCTCCCTGATATTTTGTGCAATAGATCCGCCGATCAGTCCGAGTCCGATAAACCCTATATTTGAAAATGGTTTTAATTGATTTTCCATTGTATATCCTTCTCATCCCTTCAATAATTTCAATTCTTCCTCTGTCAATTCCCGGTACTCTCCAAGCCCCAGCGAGCTGTCCAAAGTCAACGGGCCAAATGTCAGTCTCTTTAAATAGGCCACCTCCTTACCAACAGCCTGAAACATGCGTTTCACCTGATGATACCGGCCTTCCCGGATCGTAACCAGCACCTCGCTTGTATCGGAATCGGTGTCCACTGCACAAATCTCCAAATCCGCCGGCAATGTTGGTTTCTCATCTCCGATATCCAGACCTTTCGCAAATGCCCGGATGTCATCTTCATTGACAATGCCAGTCAGTCTTGCAAGATAAGTCTTGTCCACATGATTCTTCGGGGATAGCAGCTTATGAGACAGTTGTCCGTCATTCGTGATCAACAGCAATCCCTCGGTGTCCTGATCCAGACGCCCCACCGGGCTTAGATCATGTCTCGTTGCAGTCTGAATCAATTCCATCACAGTCGGATACACATTGTCCTTTCTCGCACATACATATCCCTGTGGCTTATGCAGTATAAAATATTCATAAGGACGATAGACAACCGGTATCCCACGATACACGATCCTGTCATGTTCCGGTACCACATGAAATCCGCCATCCCGGATCACTGTATCATTTACTTTCACCAACCCGGTCTTCAAGTCCTTTTTCAACTCCGTCCGGGTACCATATCCAAGTTCTCCCAGCAATTTATCTATCCGCATCCTGCAATCCTTTCTGTTCCTGTCTGCTCCGTAAAACCATAATGGTGTCAGACACCCAAAATACCTGACACCATTATATAAGCATTTGTGGGGAAATGTAAAGTGCTATGACTTCATTTTCATCATAGATTGAAGCATCGCAAACTTCTGCTTTTCAGCCGGACTCATGGACTGCATCATAGCCTCCATGAGCAATGTCTGTTCGGCATCCGTAAATCCCATCCCTCGCTTATTGAGCTCTGAATTTGCCTTCATAAATGCCGGCAGCACCTCTTCTGTAGGTTTTCCGGTGCCCTCTGTCAGAAGTGCACGCAAAAGTGCCTGCTTCATTGGTGGAAGCGCCTTAAATTCTTTGCTGTTTAACCATTCCTGATTCATGAAAATATCTCCTTTACAAATTGATCTATATCCAGATTCCCAAGAGGATCCGGCTGTCCGACACCAACAGTCTCCTGCATGTCACCGACGGACATCTGTCCAGCATCAACGGGCTCCTGCATATCACCGACGGACATCTGTCCGGCATCAACGGGCTCCGGAACCGCTGCATACGCTGTGATAATCCTGTCGATGGTATCTGAAAGGTTGGATGACGCTTCTCCCACAGCATCCGATGCCCCGGCTTCCTGCCCCGGCATATTCTGCATCATCTGTGCCATCTGCATCATCTGCATCATCTGGGACATCTGCTCCATACCACCGGACAATGCAGGATTCGGGCATGCTGCCAGCTCTGACATTAATTTTGAGAATGAAAATGGCTGATCTTCGAGTCCGTAGCTGGCAAGTCCTCCCGGATTCTGAAACACCCGGAGAATCCGCTGTACCTCATTCCATTTGATCATCATGGCCAGCAGCAGCTTGAACTGGACAGGCACAAAGGGCAGCATTGCCTCTAACAGAAAATTACTGTCTTCATAGCATATTCGAGATAATGGACCGCCGACCGTGTTTTTTCCCATTTTCGAGACTCCTCGCCCAATTGTGCATATAGTAATATATATGGGGAGGTTGGTAAAATATGAGAACAGAATTGATCATAGATGGAAACGCAGTGTATGAGGTTGACCTAGACTGCATGGAGGCAAATGTCAAGCAATATATCGAACAATATTCCCTGTGCACCTCCAATGCAGACCACCATATGCCGGAATCTGCAGCACAACAGGATCATGGACAGACCCGCAAAATATAATCTTCATATAAAAAAGGATATCTGTCATGCCCTCCGGCACGATAGATATCCTCATAGCAGATCATGCTATTTTTTATGTGATTCTTTTTTCTCCCCGATATACACAAATCCGCAATGCATATTTTCTTCCGTAAAGCAGTATCCCGTCCCATAAGTGCTTAAATTGACATATAGTTTCGGAACATCTCTGGCAAATACAAGCTGCGCAAAATGCATGGTCACGCTCTCACCCGGCTTTAATTCCTGTATATAATTCTTATTCTCATCATCAAACATTTCATAATAAAACATTTCTCCCGTATCTGTTACAGTGCAGGAAGGCGTCCTGACATCATCAACTTCACCCGAATTTTCCTTTAGATAATTACGCTTCACACCGGACATCACCAAATTTTCTCCATCTGTATCCATCACTGACAAAGTGCAATTATACAAGATATTTTTCAATGTCTGATCTTCATGATTGGTATACTGTACTGTAATGTCTACCAGCTTCACCGCCTCTGTCTGTGTTTTCACAACCTGGTCTAAGGAATTTTTACCATCCCCGGACTTGATGAACTGCAATTCCACAGGCTTTAATGTACCGTTTCCGGTCTGCAGTGCCTTCCACTCCTTTGGAATCTCTTTCTCATTTTTCAAGATACTTAAATCCTCTGTAACGGTCACATCCTTTACTGTAGCAGTTAAACCGGCAGGCACTTCCATTACCGGAAGACGGAATGTATCGCCGATCTGATAAATTGTTGTCTTATCCCGGTTGACACTATATACATTGTTATTCACTGTATTATCTATTGGCTGATCGAATGTATCTGTCGTCAGCCAGCCGCTGGTACCTGCCTTCTCTCCAGTGTCCTCTATGCATATTCCCTGTATCACCGATGCGATTTCGTCCTCCGTCAGGTCCTTTGATGAGATATCTATCCGAATCACCTGATAGTACTCCGGACAAAAAATATTGATTGCACTCGTATCATCTGCTTTGTGATACAGAACTGCCTCATGTCCGTCTACTGTAACTGTCTGACTGTCTATTGCGAATCTCTCATTCAGGGTCGACGCTCCGTTGATAAAGGATTCCGTCATCGCAATTTCACTTGAACATATGTATGCATCACCATCCTTTTTCCTAAGATCACCATAATCCAGCAGAATATAATCCTTTGGGACATAAGAATACACAACCTTCAATCGAGGGACCTGATTGGGAATTGGATTCTCTTCCATTGATGTTGAATCCGATGTCTGCGTTGTCTTCACTCCCACATTCACTTGATACTGCCCCTGTTTTTCCACATACATCCGGTAAATCCTGTCCGCTGCATATACTGCGGATCCTGTGCCGGCAAGCAGCACCAGTATAAGGGCTGCAACCCGTCTATATCTGTATACCGCATTTCTTTTGGACTGTTTCCGCCCCTGCCGGGTATCCTGTAAATTCACCGGTTCCATATTCACCTGTTCCTGTACCAGCTGATCAATCCTCTCTGCCATCTGTGCCGGCATTTTCGGAAAAAGATCCTTATACGCCTTCTGATTCATACTGTACACCTTCCCTTCCTTCCAATAATTCTTTCAACCTTTTCCTGCCCCTGAGCATTCTGTTTTTCACCGCACTTTGCGTAAGATCCAGCATTTCTGCAATTTCTTTGATCCGATAACCTTCCACATAATATAGCGTGATTACAATACCGATTCCCTCCGGCAATTTGTGTATTGCTTCATATAGGTCTGAGTAATCCTCCCGCTCATGCTGCATATAATCCGGCATATCCAAGGGATCTACCTTTACAACACGGATTAACTGTCTTGATACTGCATAACATTCATTGATCAGAATTCTTACAAACCATGTTTTAGCGTATTTATCCTTTTTCAAGTCCCCAAAATGTGCAAATGCTTTCACGATTGCTGCTGAAATGGCATCTGCACAATCTGCATCATCAGTTAAAATCGTCTTGGCTATGCGATAGAATCCCTCTTTATTTAACACAATCAAATCGCCAAGTTCTTCCTTTGTCATCCGCTATGTCCCTCCTTTTCGCCGGCAAATATATCGTATACACCTATTAGATAAATCAGACAGACAAAAGGTCTCATATAACAGTAAACATTTTCAGCCTGTCAGCAAATAAAACAGCCTCATGCTATATAACTAGCACGAGGCTGCCCCCCTGATAGCACATTGTATCTGTGCTTCCCAATATAACACCTGCTCCCTTTATGCAGGTTTCTTCAACTCGACCCTGAAGGAATCAGCGATATGAACCACGCCTGCGTTTCTTCTCATCCTTTTCCTCATACAGTTTCTCATCTGCTACATCCAATATCTCATACAAATCGATCTCCGGACCGCATTCAAATTCACAAATCCCGGTACTTATCTCAATCGGATATGGTTTATTCACAGCCTCATTATGCCTGATCGTAATCTCCGCCAGCCGGCGTTTCATAAGGTTTCCATAGTTCTCCACACCAACCATCGCAAATGCTACGAACTCATCACCGCCAAATCTCGCCACAATATCCGTACTGCGAAAGGTATCCCGCAAAATAGACGCAATCTCCCGCAAGGCGAAATCGCCTTCATCATGTCCATAATGATCATTGATCATCTTTAGATTGTCCATATCCGCATATGCCACCAGTGCACGGCGTCCCACATTACGCTTGTTGGTGATCGCCGCATGTGCATACTCCAGAAATCCTCGTCTGTTATATAATCCGGTGAGCTCATCAGATCTTGAGATCTCATTTAACAGATCATTGCTCTCCTTAAACTTCTCAATACTCTGTTCCAGCTTCCGCTGAATCTGCTGTTGCTGTTCGATCAACAACAACGACTTGAGTGCTGCAGACAACTGATAGGTGACCGGTACGATCACTGAAAAATCATCATATGAAGTCTCACTTAACAGAACACCATATTGCTCCTCACCGGAAAACAGCGGCGAGATCACCATCGTAACGCGTTCCTGTCTCTCAATAAATTCATTATGCAGCAGCTTATCCGTACGGATCAATTGTTTTTCAACCGGTAGTGCTTCAGCATGCCCACCCCTACATAACGCCTTCAACAACAGCTTCTTTGGCATCTGCCATGAATCATGCCGGTTATGCCGGATCAATTCCTGATAAGTATATAAGTATACACTCCGAATACCCAGTCCCGGCAGCTTCGCCAATGCCAGTTCATAAGAAATATCATCCTCTGACCCAATAATAAACATATCTCCGGTCATTGTATTGATCCGCTGTGAGATCTCTTCCATCCGGTCCTGCTGCCCCTGTACCAGCATAGAACAACGGATTGCAAAACTCTGATACAATCTTGCAAATAAAACAGTCAACCGCATTCTGTCGTCATCAAGCTCTAATAACCGGCTGCACTCGTGATAGAGGGAGGTCAGCATATTAAAGAACTTCTCAGTCGTTGTATAATGGAGTAACGGCTGCCCGATAATCCGTCTGAATATACTGGACAGATCCTGCTCATATTGTGCCGTATCACCATATTTGATCATATCAAATGCCAATTTCAGAAAAACAGCCAGATCATCCTTGATCTGTAACAGCTCATCCACATTATAATACGATCCGAACAAATACTGATGTACTGCTTCTACATTGATAGAATCGGCATCTCTCATCTTGTTAAATTCCAGCCAGGATGCCATCGTTTCATAATCAAATGCATCACAACCACAGGAATTGCGTCTGACAAAATGTGTCTCAACTTCCAGATTATATCTGCCATTGTCATTCATAAAATCCTGTGTATGTAAGATTGCCCTATATGACAATTCAATCGGATTCGCCTCAACGGTAGTCAGTGGCGGTATCATCGTCACTGCATCATTGGAATTATCAAAACTCACAACTAAAATATCCCGACCGATCTCCAACCCCATCTCCTTGATCACCGGATAACCACCCATTGCCATCATATCATTGGCAAACACAACGGCCTCCAGATCACTATGTCTCTCCAGCAATTCTCTGACGCACGATCCACTGCTCTGCTCAAAATCACCGTATACAATCAGATCCTCAGAATATGGAATTCCGGCCTTCTGCAAGGTATCACGATATACCTCAAACCGCTCCACCGCATCCATATTCGTCATAGGACCACTGACCAGACCGATCTTATTCACATGATGATCCTCGATCAGATGCATAATCTCTTTCTCAAAGCCGATCTTATTGTTAAATGTAGCAGAAGGATACCCCGCAAGCTTCGTAAACAATGTCACAATCGGCACATCCTGATAATTCCTCAAAAACTCAATCTGCCGCTCAAAATCTGTCCTGCAGCCAATTGTACCCATCATTACAAAGATCAGATCAAGATTCTTACTATCTGCATACTGAAACACCGGATTGTACTGATATTCGTACTGTCTGCGCTCATCTACCACATCAACGGAATCCAGATACTTACCCGGGAATATATATAAATTCGCGTCAATCGCCTGTGCACCAAGCTCCGCCCCCTGACACGCCTTACTTGTAAAACTGTTATCCAGTTCATCTATAAACAAGCCGATATTCAAGCGTTTTGCCATGCTGACCTCCATCCATTTATATTCTTGTGTAACAAAATACTCTCCCCCTTGATATATGCATAAATCCTGCATACACCACATCTTTTATATTCTACCTCTCACAAAACAAGATGTCAATAATCTATAAATTCCCATCATAAAATTGTAAATTCTGTACAAATCACAACCGGTTTCATACAAAAAGATGGGCTACATTGCGATATGTAACCCATATATTTTAACAAAATCAGTATAGCAGCATCGCGTCCCCAAATGAAAAGAACCGATACCTCTCTTTTACAGCCTCCTCGTATGCATGTAAAATCTCCTCACGACTTGAAAATGCTGATACCAGCATCAGCAGTGTTGACTCCGGCAAATGAAAATTCGTGATCAGCCGGTCTACAACCTTGAACCGGTATCCCGGATAAATAAAGATATCCGTCCAGCCACTGCACGCAGATACCGTACCATCCTCCTTTGCCACTGTCTCCAGCGTTCTCGTACTGGTCGTGCCGACAGCGACAACCTTGCCACCGGACGCCCTTGTCTCATTGATGATCCTTGCATCCGCTTCCTCGATTACATAAAACTCCGAATGCATATGATGCTCCAGGATATTGTCTACCTTTACCGGTCTGAAGGTGCCGAGTCCGACATGCAATGTCACATTGGCAATCCGGATGCCCTTGTCCTCAATTTTTTGGAGCAGCTCCTTCGTAAAATGCAGGCCGGCTGTCGGAGCCGCCGCAGATCCCGCATGCCTTGCATAAACGGTCTGATACCGGTTCTTGTCCTCCAGCTTGTGTGTAATATATGGCGGAAGCGGCATCTGTCCTAGCTTGTCTAACAGCTCCTCCCAGATCCCATCGTATGTAAACCGGATCAGCCGGTTTCCTTCCTCGACCACATCAATGACCTCTCCTGTTAAAAGTCCATCCCCGAATGTGACCCGTGCTCCCGGCTTCATCTTCTTGCCCGGCTTCACCAGTGTCTCCCATGTCTTATCATCATGCCGCTTTAAGAGCAGAACCTCGATCGCAGCACCGGTATCTTCCTTGACTCCGAGCAGTCTCGCAGGAATCACCTTTGTATTATTGATCACCAGACAGTCGCCCGGATGCAGGTAATCGATCACATCATAGAAATGCTTATGTGTGATCTCACCTGTCTTGCGATCCATCACCATCAATCTCGAATTGTCACGCTTCAGAAGCGGATCCTGTGCGATCAGCTCCTGTGGCAGATCATAGTAAAAATCAGATAATTGCATTCTTATTTCCTCCTTGAAACCTATCTATGATAATGCCACGAATCGCACAGGATTGCAAGGCATTATTCCTGCGTCCCGGCCGTATCCGGAAGGAAATACGCCTCGTATGCAGTTCTTAGGTACTCATATGCCAGATCCGGTTCGCTCTCATATGTGTCAAAGGAATCTACAAATGACTTGTATTCCGCCTCCGATACTTCCTTTGCATCTTCTGTATCCGGCGCATAATTGATGGAATACTTCCAGATATGATCCAGATCAGATAGGTATTTCACGGCACTGCCCGTGCAGACAATATCGGTCCCATCAAATTCATAATATGTCTCATCTTCTTCCATACCGCCATTGTATCCCGTCAGCTTAAATTCTCCTTTGCCCTTACGATATGCCAGTTTCGCATAATCAAATGGCGGACAAACCTTTGCCACGACTTCCTCATCCGCCCGGTAATACAGAATGCTCACTTCATCGTATTTCTGGTATATAAATTCCGGTATTCCATCGGCATTTAAGTCCTCAAATGTGCAGGCATCAATATCTACATTACAATCGCTGATGTATTTTTCAAAGTGCAGTGCAACCTTCTGTTTCTCCCATGCCGCAGATCCGCTGCGGTAATATTGATAGGTCTGGCCGCCTCCACCGCCGATCAGATATTCATCCACAAACACCGTATCCGCATCCAGCATCCGATAGCGCTTTCCCTCGTAGCACACACGTTCCTGCTCTGCAACATACAAACCCTGACTTGGCATTACATAATGGATTGTATTGATGCCATCATAGAGTACCACTGTCGGTCTCGCGGCAAACGAACAGCCTCCGTCATACACCGCATGTACCAGCCCGCAGGCCTCATCATATTGCCATACACGCTCGTCTGCTGTCAGATCGGACCAATCCGTACCGCACCGGTAATTGCCGGCAAGCCTGTCGAGTACTTCTCTTCCTACCGTACCGGAAGTGAGAGTATACACGGTCTCCGATTCGACTGCTGTATGTGCCTCGTCGGTCACCTGCACCTGCAGCATAACGGTTCCATCCGCCTGCGGCGTGATCCCATACTGTACCGGCTTGTATTCCGTGTTGATCCATCCCGATCCCTGATAGAGCAGGCTTCCATCCTGCTTGATCAGTGTAAAATCCGGATCTCTTGCCGTCAGGATCTGCATTCCCGCCTGTGTCTGCACATAGGCTGCCAGCCCCTCCGTACCACCACTTGTATCATAGCCGATATACATACCGGCACCTTCTGCCTGCCAGTAGCCGATCAGCGGTGACTGGCTGCTGATCAACTGCAGAGCACCATTTTCGTAAGAAATGTCCGGCTGTGTCTCATCCCGTTCTCCCGCAAGATAGCGTTCCTGCTCCGGCTGCATCACCGGATAGAGCTTCCACTGCAGCTTGCTCTTGGCATCTGCCACATAGACCGCTACGGAATAATTGGCATCCACATACACAGAAAATCCATTTGTCTGCTGTCTGCCGTATGCGACAACCGGAATACTCCCCTCCAGGCAGGCAAGCACGGTCTCCTGAAATTTCGGCGGCAGATAAGTAAAATCCGTATCTAAATTGATCGGTGCCGCCAGATAATCCGCAAATCCATTTGCAAGCTCTTCCTGTCCAAACGCTGTCGCAAATGCGGTTGCAATCTTTTGTGCACTTTCGAGATCCGTTGACACCTGTGCCGAACAGATATCATCATAAATCTGTGGCAGCACATACCATGTCTTCTTATATGGATATGCGATCAGGGAATACACGGCATTTGCATTCTGATAATCACACTGTACGGACACAATCCTGCAAGCCTTTACAAGCTCCGAACTGTAGAGGCTGCCAAGCTCCTGCTGCAGGCGGTCCTCAACCACCGCCTGCAGTCCCTGTGTATATACCGACAGCTCCGTCTCGTCAAGCTTCGTAATCTTCGTCACATATTTATAAGTATCCGCCGCATCCGTATAATAGCTGCTTTGTTCGGCAGAAAGCTGCTTTGCCCTTTTGCCGGGAAAGAATACAGAAAGCATCCCGTTCACATCATCCGATGTCGTATATTTCGCAGCTTCTGTCTGCAGGGCTGCGATCGTCTCCTCCAATGATCTTTTCTTCTGTCCTAACTGCGTAAATGCGATAAATGCCAGTAAAAGCGCAACAGCAACCACCGCAATTTTTACGATGGTTGCTGTTTCTGGCTTTTTCCCGGAATCATCACGCATCTCGATGCCATTTTCTACCTCTGGCATATTGTTTTCATTCTGTTCGAGCATAGTATGATCCTCTCTATCTGCTGTATTTATTTAATCTTAACGGTACGCTTTGCTGACCATGATGAGTACAGCTTCTTGCCGCTTACCGTCTTGTAGCTTCTGATTCTGACATAGTATTTTCTGCCCTTTTTGAGCTTCTTCGCAACCTTTTTCACCGTCTTATTCTTCTTGAAGGTGACCTTCTTTACATGCTTCTTAAAGGACTTGTTGGTCGAATACTGCAGTTCATAGCCGGATACCAATGTATCACGATACCATGTCATCGTCAGGTTCCGGTTCTTAGAGGATACATATACAGATGGCTTCGCCGGCTTCACCGTGAAGCTGATCTTATAATCTGCAGTCTTGTAGTGATCACAGGCAAGCAGATGCATCGTCACCGTTGCCTTGCCCGGACGAAGCACTGTCACAGTACCCTTATCCGACACAGACACAACCTTTGGATTCGAGCTTGTAAAGGTAATTTCATTCTCTGCACCATTCCGATTCAGGCTCAGCACAAACCCTCTCTGTCCATATGTCACCTTATATGCACTCACATAGGATACCTTCGGGGTTGCCTTCTCGATCGTAAACGGCAATAATGCAGAACCCATATACATGCCTTCGCCGATCACAACCACCGATGCCTGTCCGACCTCTGTGTTATTGGCATAGGTAACTTTATAATCCACATTCTCCGTCAATGCCCTGCCATTATAGCTTACAGAAACGGCCGGTTTGATCTCCTCGCCGGTATACTCAACCGAAGGCACAGGCAATGCCACACTGCAGTTTGCAAGCGAAACGCCATATACATGTACCGGATACACGGACTCCGCACGCTTCTCCCACAGCATCCAGTCCGTACGATCCCCAATATTGGCATTCATCTGATTTAAGAAAGCCTGTGACTGCATATACGCTGCCGTATATGTCTTATTCGTCTCCGCAGAACAATCCAGCTCACCAAACATTGTGGAATATGCACCCTCTAGGCAGTAGTTATTCTCCACAATCTTTCGTCCATGCCCTGCCAGTGCACCCACAACCGGATCATGCTTAAATGTCGAATGCTCCGTATAAATGCTGCTTCCCTTCACGGTACCGGCAAAATAACAGTTCTGCATATAAGTAACCCAACCTGCAAGCCCGCCTACATAATGATCATCTAAACCATAGTTATTGGAATTCACCGATGTCGTACTCCAGCTGTTGTAAATTGACCAGCAGCTGCCCGCCAGACCTCCTGCATACTGCTCCCCACGAGATTTATTGGTGACGGAAACCGAACCGCCCTGCACCGAACAGTTGATCATATTGACATCTCCATACTTATCACTTTCTCCAAGAATACCGCCGACATAATTACCGTCTGCCACTTTCACTGTCACATTCACCGTATGACAATTCCGGATCGTACCGCCATCTGCCCATCCAAGGATGGTACCGACACTATCGTATCCCTTGACATCAAATGTACAGTCCTGCACATATAAGTTCCGGATCTCTGCGGTTTCCGATATCTTTTTAAAGATACCATTCCCCTGTTTCTGATAGATACCGGAAATCGTATACCCGCATCCGTCAAAGATGCCGGCAAAATACGGAATGGAGGTGTAATTATCTGGCGTATTGTCAAATACAATATTGTTTGTCAGCTTCACAACCACATTCGCAAAGTTGTTTCCGGCACTGGCCAGAGAAACAAAATCCTTAAACTCCCTGACATTTGAAATCGTATACTCCCGTGGCAGCGCCGTATCCGAAGCCGCCTGCAGCTCTACCGCTGTCTCCTGCTCTTGTGCACGCACATTGCTCTGCGGCAGTGTCATAAAGGTTCCGACTGCCATCACACCTGCCAGTGCCGCAGCCACAACCCTTCTTGAAAATTCTCTTTTTCGCATTATGATTCCTCCTCAATGATCGTAATAATTAGATATTATCACAATGATTTTGGAAAGAAATAGGGATGTACAAAACGACAATGCGATGTACAAATTAACATGAATTGCTTACTGTGTGAAAACTGGAAACAAATGATTCTCATACTGAATTTCCTTTGGCAATTCACTCAGAATTGCGGGAAATATTTTTGGACTAATCTTATACTCAACCTGATTATATTTCGCAAACCCATAAGGTTTACTAAGAATTAGAAATATTTTATTATTTGCATTTGATTGAATCTTATAGATCGATTTCTGTTGTGCAGTCTTTGGAATCATGCCCTTTGGGCTATCACCATATCCTATCAGTCCGTTTGCCGAGCCGGCACCAACCTGAAACATGAACGATTCCGGAGTTCCATCTGTGATACATATTCGCGTTGCCTTTGCATTTGTGATGAAATCAAAAACCTGTATCACTACATTGGATTTCTTTATAACATCCTGCGGCTGTCTCGTATACACCAGATACTTCGATATGTCTTTTCCTTCTAGACAATCATAATATAATTGATATTTCTGAGCAGAGGTTAAATGCAATGTCTCATCCATTCTACAGCCTACCAGATGCCAGAAATTCTCCTCAAGGATCGTAAACTCCGTATAACCAGATGGCTGTTTGGCATTCACCTTATACAAGAGAAAATAGGTTCTGCCCTTCAATCTGCTATGTACCTTGATTGCACTTTTTATTATTTGATATTTATCGTTGGAAATCATATACCTCCTGAAAAATAATGACCGTGAATCAATCCACGGTCATTGTATCTTATGCAATTCTGGTTATTCGGTTGCTATCCCAACATTGTAAGCCTCTCACTTACCCGGTATCTATAGCTGCCAAACAGTTGACACCTATCGGGTACTTCCGCCAGTGATAGTTGTTTTCGATGCCAGCACACCGCCATATCGCTCCTTAATATGGATCTCCATCCATGATGGGAAAGGACAAAATCCTTTCGGCATATTCATCATATCATATCTTATATCCCATTTCAACAGAAATTCTATATTTTTTTGTATTGTTTCTATTGATCTAATCCAGCCCGATCTCATCATATTTCGGCGACTCGATCACCTTATAATCCTCAGTCTTATCCTTTTTCGTATTTTTCTTTGTACCGGTGTTTGAGGACGATTTTTTGGAGGTCTGCTTCTTCTCTGTATTCGCCTGCGAATCTCCACTGCTCTGCGTTGCTTCTGATGTCTGCTCCTGTGTTCCCGCCTGCGTTGTGTCCGATGCCCGCTCCTGTGTACCCGCCTGCGTTGTGTCTGATGCCTGCCCCTGTGTTGCTTCCGGTGTCTGCTCCTGGGTTCCCACCTGTGTTGCTTCCGGTGTCTGCTCCTGTGTACCCACCTGCGTTGCTTCCGGTGTCTGCTCTTGTGTTGTGTCTGGTACCTGTTCCTGGGTTCCCGCCTGCCTGCGATGCGTAGCCGCATACAAAATACTGCCAATGCAGATCCCAAGCACAACAACCGCCAGTCCGACAGCAACCCAATACCGCTTATGGATACCCGGGGAAGCGTTCCCTGCCTGTGGCTGTTTTGCCACCATGCGCGTCTTACGATCCTCGATTGCCGGTGCAACCGTCAGTGCCAGCAGCAGGCTCTCCATGTTCTGATACCGTGCGGCTGCATTTAAGGCGAGTCCCTTCTGCAACGCCCGGATCTGCCAGGACGCCATCCCCTTCAGTCTGGCATAATACGCATCCATATCGTCATGCTGCAGCCGCTCCACGGAATCCTGTGGCGGTTCCCCCGCCAATGCCGTATACATTGTCGCCGCAAGGGCGTACACATCCGTCCACGGCCCCTGCTTTCCCTTGCCGGTATATTGCTCCGGCGGGGCATAGCCCTGCTTTAGGATCACGGTATTTCTGCTATCCTGCTTTGCATATTGTCTCGCCGCACCAAAATCCAGCAGATAAAACCGGTTATCCAATCCGATCTGGATATTCTCCGGACTGATATCCCTGTGGATCACACCCTGTCTGTGAATCTGTGACAAGGATTTCATGATCGGTGTCATCAACGCCAGCAACTCATCATAGCCAAATGTACCATTCTCTCTCACATACTGTGCGAGCGTGATGCCCTCCACGAATTCCATCACAATGTATGCGGTCTGGTTCGCCGTACAGGTATCGATCACCGTCACCATACCTTCTAAGTAACTATACTTCTGCAGGATCTCCGCCTCATGCAGGAAATGTTGCAGCCCCTTTTCTTTTATGGCTTCCGGCTCCGGCTGTGCCGGAAAATATTCCTTGATGGCAACCCGCAGTCCATCCGAAATCCGAATGCCGGCATAGGTTATACCGAATCCACCCTCTCCTATCACCTTTTCTATCCGATAGCGGTCACACAGCACATACGCTTGCGGCAGTGTCCGCGTCTCTATTCTCTGTTGTTCCATATGTCTCCCGCCTCAACCAGTATCAGTTCACATGTTCCCAGCCGCAGCACATCCCGGTCTGATACTACACTGCCGGATGGCACACTGTTTTCATTGATCCATACATCCTGTCTGCTCTCATCATACTGCAGCACAAATGCCTGCTGCCGTGCATCCCAGACCAGCACCGCATGTCGCTGTCTGGATATCGTGTCCTCATAGGTCAGTGCCACATCCATATTGGCACCTCGTCCGATCACATTCTCGCCCTCCTTGAGCACAAATGCCTCTCCTGCCATCTGCCCTGCCACACAGACGAGCATCCCCATCGTGCGCCTTCTGTGCAGCACATAGAATCTCTGCTGATCTGCCTCTGACGCCTGCTGTGTATCCTGCTCCGCCTGAAACTCACCCATGGCATCCTCCTCATCCTCTACTGTCATATTCGTATGATAGCAATGTGGACAGGATCGGAACTTTTCAGTATCGTAAATATGTCCTAATTCACATTTTATCAGATTCATATGTCATCCTTTCCGGTTCTATCCCAACCTGTATATATATCTGTCATCACCGAATACAATCGTGGTACCCGGCTTTACTGCATAGACATCGCCCCGTCTCAGCATACGATCCCCGTCGACAAAGGTTCCATTCAGTGAACAGTCGGAAATCTCATAATAATCCTCCTGCTCGTGATATGTAATCTTACAATGCTGCCGGCTTACCCGTGGCAGATTCACCACGATATCTGCTGTCTGCCCCGACCTGCCCACTATGACGGTCTGCTCCGGCACCAGTCTTATGATCTTACCAATATACTCGCCCTTCACACAGATCAGGGAACCCTTCGTCTGTGACAACTGGTGCACGCTGCCCTGAACAAATTTGTGGGACACCGCCTGTTCCCTTGCGCCTGTAGCAGCAAGCTCTGCCTGATAGATCACGCTCTCCAGTCTCTGCCGGTACCGTCTGCTGACCGGAACCCATTTCCCTGCAATACAGACTTCTCCACTCCGGTAATCCTGAATATATCCTGCCGATACCAGGTAACTCTGGTGGCACCGTATAAAATGTTCACCGGCAAGCTCTGTCTCCATGTCATCTAACTTGGTATAATATTCGTACTGCTTATCTGCAGTATGGATGATCACCTTTCTGTGTGCACTCTCCACATAGCGTATCTGATCGATCGAAATATAACTCTCCTGTCCATTAAAGGTTATCCGGATACACCGCTGATGAATCCTCTGTTCGAGGAAATATCTTGCGATCTCTCTGCGCATATCACTGTCATGCAACGGCTTCATAATATACGCATAAGCACGATCCTGATAACAGGACATCACCTTGTCCTGCGCATCTGTGATATAGATGATATCCGTTTTGCATCCTGTCTGTTCCAGATATGCGGCTACCCGCTCCTGGCTGCCATCCGGATCAAACACATCCATGATCAGCAGCTTACAATCCAGCGTATGCTCGTCCGCCGCCGCCAATAAAGTTTCTGTTGTATAGCTTTCCAGCATCCATTCATCATACTGCATCAGGATCTCTGACAGCATAGTCTCCATCTGTGCTGCAAACGCCGGATCCAGATTGCAAATTCCTACCTTTATCACATCTAACTCCTCACTTTTCCAAGTTATTATAGCATTCCCATGCATGACTTGGAAGATTATTTTTCATTATTGTAGTACACAAAACGCACAAAAAAAATGGGTTTGTACAATTTGACAAACCCATGTATAAATTATTTATTCTTTGTCCTTGCCTTTTGGATCAGCTTCTTATATGCCTTGCCTTTTCCTGCCGGAACCAGTATCTTCACCGATGCATTCACACCATCAAATGCATGTCTGCCAATCGTTTTCAGCTTCTTGCTGTTGATCACCAGCTTCCGAAGCTTTCGGTTATTTTGGAATGCATACTTCCCGATCGTTTCCACCCTACTGCCGATCGTGATCCGCGTCAGTGCTGTACAGTTCTTAAATGCCTGGTCGCCGATTGCTTTTACATACTTGCCAATGACCACCGTTTTGAGCTTTTTGCAGCCTGAAAATGCGCCCTTTCTGATTGCTGTTACCTGATAAAGCCTGCCTTGCAACTTTATTGTATCAGGAAGTTTTGCCGTCAGCAGCTTCTTTGTTGATACCCCGGTTACACACACCGCATCTGCAGATGTCACCTCATAGACAACCTTGTTCTTCGTATAGCATTCTCCGATCAGGGAATCCGGATCCTCTTCAAGCTCCAGTTCTTCTTCCGCCTCTGTTGTCGTCTCCATTTCCGTAGACGAAGCCTCTGTCGTTGTCGCCTCCATTTCCGTAGACGAAGCCTCTGTCGTTGTCGCCTCCGTCCCGGCAGTCGTCGCTTCGGTGGTTTCTGTTGCAGGCGGCGCATCTCCATATGTCACATAAGCAAGTTGATTTTCCCGCATAAAGGTCTCTGCCGCACTGCCCGCACACACATGAAATGTCGCGCCCGTCCCCGGCGCATTTGTAAATCCGGAAAGATCCGAAATCGTCTCCGGAATCGTAACACTGATCTCCGTTGTGCCATCAAAAACACCCTTGCCAAGCGCCTGCAGACCTGCAGGCAATACAAGCTCTTTCAGATTCGGACAATTTGCAAACACCAGCCTATCCATCTTTTTCAGGGTTTCCGGCAGCTTTAATTCTGTCAGGGAAGAACATTTGTTAAAGCAGGACAGAGGCAGTGCTTCCAACAGACATTTACTGATATCCGCCTTCGTCATGGATGTGCACTGAAAAAACGCACCGGCACCGATGGTCTCCACACTTGCCGGCAGCTTAATACTCTTTAATGCCTGACAATCTACAAAAGCCTGATCCTCAATCAGCTTTAAGCCCTTCACAAAACTGACGGTCTCCAGCTGATGATTGCTCTGAAATGCATATTTCCCAATCGAAGTCACGGTTGACGGTATCGTGATGGAAGTGATCGTCGAAGCCGAAAAGAGCGGTTCTGTATACAGATCATAAGTCAGAGGGCCAAAAAAAGCACTTTGATTGATTCTGGTCACACCCGTCGGGATCACCACCGCACCTGTACATAATCTTCCATCGACCAGAATATCATTGACAATGACCAGATGATCATCCCTTACCTGTCTTTGGTTGATCAGCCATTTCGTGTAAGAAAAAGCTCGCTCCCCAATCCATTCCACGGTATCCGGGATCACAATCTCTTCTACATCCTGATCATCATAAAAGCAATAATTCCCCAGACTGATCACACCGTCAGGGATCACGATCTTCTTCACATCCAGCATACCCTCAAATGCACCCTTGCCGATTGCGATCACCTTATATTTCTCATCAATGACTGCTGGAATGTTAAGCACCCCTACGCCATCCTCCTCATCCACCACGAGTGGCTCCTTGATCCCGGCGCCGGTGATCATGATCGAATTCGTCGCTGCATCCACGATCCGGTACTGATACATGCCATCTTCAGAGCTGTATTCCGTATCCTCCGCCCACACCTTTACCGATGACACGGGACAGAGCATACCAAGCATCATCACACATACCAGAATATATGCTGTCCATTTTGTTTTCTTCATCCTGCGTATCCCTCCATCCCGCCGAATCAAATGCCCTGTATTCTTGTCAATACAGGGCAAATATTTCTGTCATTATGATCGAAGCTCAATGCCTAATTTCTTAAGCTCTGCGATCATCTTGTCAATGATCGGATTCACCTCAGTATCCGACAAGGTCTTTTCCTTATCCCGAAATGCCAGTGAGAATGCAACCGACTTCTTGCCCTCTCCAACCTGTGCACCTTCATATACATCGAACAACTCCACCTTCTCCAACAGCTTGCCGCCGCACTTCTTTAAGACTGCCTCTACCTGTCCCACGAAAATGCTCTTGTCCATGACCATAGACAGATCTCTTGTGGTAGCCGGGAACTTCGCAATGCCCTCGTACTTCCGGTCAAACTTCGCAAGCATCGTAAGGGTCGGCATATCCAGCACTGCAACATATACCTCACCCTTCATGTTGTAGTTCTCTACAACCTCCGGATGGAGCTGACCGATAAAGCCTAACTCGAGCTTGCCCTTCTTCATCGTTGCCTGACGGCCCGGATGCAGGAATGGATGTACAGCCGCCGGCTCAAATGTAATGCTGTCGCCAAGGCCAAATTTCTCAAACACTTCCTCTAACACACCCTTCAGATTGAAGAAGTCGCCCTCTCCATACATACCGAAGGTCATCTTCATCCGCTCCTGTGGAAGCTCTGTCAAAGGCAGTGCCTTCGGCAGATATACATTACCCAATTCGTATAATCTTGTGTTTTTGTTTCTTCGATTGTAGTTCGTTGCTAACGAAGAGATCACACCATTTAAGGAAATGGTTCTCATGATCGAATAATCCTCACCAAGCGGATTTGAGATCACGATTGCCTTTCTGTATAGAGAATCCTCCGGTAACAGAAGCTTGTCATATACCTTCGGAGATTCAAAGGAATAACTCATACCACCTGAGAAACCATTCTGCTCCGCAATATCACGGCACATATCCTCGATCATCTGGTTATACGGCTTCTTACCAAGTGTTGCCTCTCCGTGCGGCAGTGTCGTAGGCACCTGATCGTATCCATAGAAACGGGCTACCTCCTCAGCCATATCTGCCATACAGTTAAGATCCTGTCTGAATGACGGAACTGTAAGCGTGCGGTCTGCTTCATTGTAGGTAAGTCCCAGTCGCTTGAACACATCCAGCATGAATGTCTCGTCGATATCTGTACCGAGCAGGGCATTGTAGCGTTCCGGCTCAAATGGCAGTACCTTGTCAGACACCGGATTCGGGTAAATATCTACCACGCCATCGACCACCTCGCCACAGCCAAGCTCCTCAATCAACTGGCAGGCACGATTGATTGCCTCGATCGCATTGTTCGGATCCAGTCCCTTTACAAACTTCGCAGACGCATCGGTACTCATACCGATTCGCTTAGAGGAAAGACGGATATTGGTGCCATCAAAGCATGCAGCCTCAAACAATACCGTCTGCACATGGTCTGTGATCATGGAATTTTCTCCACCCATGATACCGGCAATGCCGACCGGCTCCTTCGCATCATTGATCATCAGGACATCATGGTCAAGCTTTCTCTCCTGTCCGTCCAATGTAGTAAATACATCTCCATCGGATGCTCTCTTGACAATGATCTTATGATCCGCAATCGTATCCAGATCATACGCATGCATCGGCTGACCATACTCTTCCATAATATAGTTCGTAATATCTACGAGATTATTGATCGAACGAATGCCCTGTGCTGCCAGTCTTCTCTGCATCCACTTCGGAGATGGTCCGATCTTAATGTTCTTTACGACTCTTGCACAATATCTCGGACACAGATCCGTATCCTGTACCTCTACGGAAATATAATCATTGACATTTCCACCTGCGCCCTTTACCTCTACCTTTGGCGGATAGAACGGCAGATTGAAGGTTGCTGCGGCCTCTCTTGCCATACCGATCATGCTGAAACAGTCTACACGATTGGATGTGATCTCATACTCTACAACCGTATCATCCAGACCCAGTGCATGCACTGCATCATCACCCGGCTTCACATCTGCATCCTCCGGGAATACATAAACACCATCCTCCGGTGCCTCCGGATAGAAATCTCTTGAGGAGCCTAACTCCTCAATTCCACACATCATACCGTAGGACTCCACACCTCGAAGCTTTCCCTTCTTAATCGGCAGTCCGTTTTCATACTCCGTACTGTCTCCATGTGCTGCAGCGACTTTACCGCCATCCAGCACCACAGGAATCACATCCTGCTCCTTCACATTCTTAGCACCGGTCACGATCTGCAGTGGTGCCTCTGCCCCTACATCGACCTGACATACCACCAGTTTATCTGCATCCGGATGCTTTTCAATAGATAAGATCTTTCCGACTACGATCTTATCCAGATTCTTATCACGCTTCACAAAACTCTCCACATGAGAACCGGATAATGTGATCTTATCAACAAACTCCTGTGCCGGCACATCCAGATCCGGTACATATACCTTTAACCATGAAATTGGTGTATTCATTCTATCTATACTCCTTATCTATATTTCAAAATTATCTACTGTTAGAACTGATTTAAGAATCTGGTATCATTCTCATATAACAGACGCATATCATCAATCTCGTACTTTAACAAAGTGATACGCTCAAGACCGATACCGAATGCAAAGCCTGAATATTCATTTGGATCGATTCCACAGTCATGTAATACCTTCGGATGTACCATGCCACAGCCTAAGATCTCAATCCAGCCACTGCCCTTACACATACGGCAGCCCTTACCGCCACACTTAAAGCAGGTGATATCCATCTCCGCAGACGGCTCTGTAAATGGGAAATGATGTGGTCTTAACTTGATCTCTGTCTTCTCTCCAAAGAACTCCTTCGCAAACTGTAATAATGTGCCCTTCAGATCTGCAAATGTAATACCCTTATCAACAACCAGACCCTCAACCTGATGGAAGGATGGTGAATGGGTTGCATCCACTTCATCCGAACGGAACACACGGCCTGCTGAAAGAATCCGGATCGGCATTCTTCCTGTCTCCATAATACGCGCCTGTACCGGCGATGTCTGGGTACGAAGCAGAATATCCTTTGTGATATAGAAGGTATCCTGCTCATCTTTTGCAGGGTGATTTGCAGGAATATTTAACAACTCGAAATTGTACTTATCGTACTCTACCTCAGGACCTTCTACTACCTCATAGCCCATACCGATAAATACACGCTCCAGATCCTCTAACGCGATCTGGTTCGGATGACGATGTCCCTTCATATGCTTCACGCCCGGAAGCGTTACATCAATCGTCTCTCGCTTCATCTTCTCGGTACGAAGTGCACGGTTGATCTCCTTGATCTCCTTATCCAGTGCTTCCTCGATCACGGCTCTTGCCTCATTTACCATCTGTCCAACCTTCGGACGATCCTCCGGTGCTACATCCTTCATACCCTTTAATACCTGGGTCAGCTCACCCTTCTTACCCAGAATATTGACCTTGATGTCATTTAACGCATCCAGATCCTTTGCTTCGTTGATCTTTGCAATCGCCTCTTCACGGATTGCCTGTAACTTCTCTTTCATGTCTTCCTCCTTAACTTAAAAAATCCCTGACTGCATAACAGTCAGGGACGATAAATCATATTCACCGCGGTACCACCCACATTCAGACCAGAACTCTGATCTGCTCTCATTCCACTTAACGCGTGTTCACGTCCTCTCCTACCGAATATCGCACAAATTCTCTCAATCGGAAATCATATTCCCGGAATTCTGCTCTATCTTTTCATCTTTCAAAGAGGCAACTCCGATGTGAATCTAAGAATCTAACTGTACTGACGAGGCTTCCAGCCGATGACCCCGACTCTCTGGCAGAAGTTATATTCCTTCCTGCATCTTCACTGTCTTTCACCATATAAATAGCATAAATTCGCTATAACTAACAATAGTTTACCATGTTTTTCTCCGTTGTCAAGCCGGAAGTATCACTGTAAAGACATTATATTCGTCTTTCCTTGTATAGTTGATCCTTCCCGCATGATTCTTGACAATGCTTTGCGCAATCGATAATCCGAGTCCAAAATGCTCATTATCTGCCCGTGCTTCGTCCACTCTGAAAAACCTGTCAAACAAATGTGCCTGCTGTTCTGCCGGAATTCCGGAGCCTGTATTCCAAACTACAAGGTTAAACTTCTTATCCTGTATAAAAGCCTGTACCTTGATCTGCCCCTGTTTGGGCGTGTAGCTGATCGCATTGTTTAACAGGATCGACATCACATTTTCAATCTGATCCTGTACACCATGCAGATATAGATCTTCCGGTATATCCGTCTCGATCATAATATGCTTCTCATATGCCACGCTCTCCATCGGATAGATCACATCTAAAAGCGCCTCTCCAACACAGAACCGCGTCTTTGTTTCTTTGATCTGCGATGCATCCAGCCTGACGAGCGTTAGCATCCGGTTGATCAATGTAACCATATGCTCTGTCTCCTGTCTGATATATCCAAGATGCTTATTGTCCGGCTCCACATCCTGTGCCAGAAGTTCTGAATTGGCCTGGATGATAGAGAGCGGCGTTTTTAACTCATGACTTACATTTGATATAAATGTTTTTTCTGACTGGATCATCTCCTCGATCGGATGCACCATCCAGCCGGATAACAGTCTGGCACCAAAATAAAAACCCGCTACCCCCGCTATCACCAGCAGAATGCACAGATAGATCGTCGGCATTGTCTCTTTAACCGCCGGCCGGTTACTGATCAACACCACATAACGATGATATTTCTTTCTCTCGATCGTCTTGTACAGATAGGTATATTCCTTAAACTGTACACTGCTCTCCCACTTTTTCGCCAGCCGGTTTGCATACGGCATCAGTTCCGCAGCTGTCTTACTCTCAAATGTCTGAAAAAGAAGTTCTGCATTTTTATCTTTATTTACACTGAATACTGCATATTCCAGATCATCCAGATCAGACAATTCCCCCTCTGACTCCAGAAACTTTGTCCATCCTACAGACCGGAATTCCTGCCGGAAAGAATCCCGCAGATTTCTCTGGTTATCATGAAACTCATTCTGTACATATAGTGCCAGCACACTGATCCAGATCATTGTCAACAGTGTCGTGATCAGAACATTGATCTTTCTTCTTAATCCTCTAGTCATCTGCTTCCTCCATAATGTATCCGACACCACGCACTGCCCGGATCCTGACATTGCACTTCAAATGTTTCAGCTTCTTTCGCAGGAAAGAAATATACACTTCGACATTATTATACTCTGCATTGGATTCATATCCCCAGATCTTTGTTGCAATCTGTTCCTTTTCAAGCACCTGATTTTGGTTCAGCAGAAAATACTCCAGTATCTGCATTTCTTTTCCTGCGATCTGCATCTTCTTCTGTGTATGTGCATTGGATATCTCAAGACTTCCCTGATCAAATGTGAGATTTCCAAGTGTCAACTGTCTGCTGATCGTTGACCGGTTGCGTCTGCCGATTGCCTGAATACGAAAGATCAGCTCTTTGATCTCAAACGGCTTCGTCACATAATCGTCGGCCCCTTTTTGAAATCCGGCAATCTTATCCTCCAACTCCGATTTCGCAGATAAAATCAGAACAGGTGTCTCAACCTGCTGCTGTCTTAATGCCGCCAGCACTTCATATCCGTTCATTTGGGGCAGCATAATATCGAGTATGATAATATCATAGATCCCTGTCATAGCATTTTCATACCCACTCTGTCCGTCATGACATACATCCACCATATAATTTTCTCTCTGCAAAGCCTCACAGACGGTATCTGCCAGACTCACAGAATCTTCTATCATCAGAACATTCATACTTAGACTCCTTTTCTATCACCGCATTCCCATCCTTAATATAACAGTTCTGCCACAAAATGCAATCGGATTCTTTTCATTCGTGTTTGGAGACTTTTACCTGCCTTCAAGTTTTGTTCAAGCATACCGCTCTATACTTAAAAAAATGCTATTTCCTGAAGAATTTATGAAGATGCCGTATATGGGTCTGGAAACAAATGCCATTGCTTGCGTTTGCAGGTCACATTTGATAAAATAGCATAAATAAACACCACGATCACTAGGCTCGACAATACCTCGCCAAGTGTTCAGGTGTACATTCGCACTAGGCTCGACAATACCTCGCCAAGTGCATATGCTTGTAACACCATGATCACTAGGCTCGACAACACCTCGCCAAGTGTTCAGGTGTACATTCGCACTAGGCTCGACAATACCTCGCCAAGTGCTCATAGTAGGAGGATTCAAATGAGAAAAAGTATGACAAAATCACTACTGATGTTCGCGGTAGCTGCAACACTGTCAGTCAGTGCAGTTTCTCTGCCGAACAATGTATCAGCCGCAACACAAAACACCCAAAATATCACCTTTGAAGAATTTGCCGATGATCCGGATGATCCGCAGGCATACACCGAATATGAGAAGCTCATGACCAACACAGTCGCTTCCAGACGGTCATCATCCAACAAACTAAACATCACGGCATTAAGCGGTGCCAATACTCCTTTTAAATCGGGAGACTATGCACACGATGCAAGATTTGCCGACTGCGAAGTCATCCATGGCATTGATGTTTCTTCTTATCAAAACAAAGCAGTCATCAATGCAGGTATCAATTCCACCGGTGCGATCGACTGGGCATCTGCCAAGGCCGGCGGTGTCAGCTATGCCATCATCCGTGTTGCGTACCGTGGGTATGGTTCCGGTGCGATCGTAGATGATGATTATTATAAGATGAATATCGAGGGGGCACTAGCTGCCGGCATTGATGTTGGTGTATACATATATTCCCAGGCTATTACTGAAGACGAAGCGAGAGAAGAGGCTGCCCATACGATCAGTCTCGTACAGGGTTATGACATTTCCCTGCCAATCGTCATGGATTTTGAATACGCATCAAATGCAAGTGGTGCAACCGGTCGTCTATACAAGGCGAAGCTCTCAAAAGCACAGGCGACCAGTGTCTGCAATGCCTTTTGTAATCAGGTTGAAGCCCAGGGCTATACCGCAATGTTCTATGCCAACAAATCCATGCTTGGCAGTGCAGTCTACGCAGACCAGATCTCAGCCAACTATCCGGTCTGGCTGGCAGTTTATCCTGCAAAGGCTGCAAGCGGAGCCGGCTACACCGGAGAATACAGCTACTGGCAGTATACGAGTACGGGCGAGGTTGCCGGTATTCCGGGCAATGTAGACTGTAACTTCCGCTACATGAAGAACCCGGCTGCACCGGCTTCCATCCAGAATCCGGATGTATCCTACACGGATAACACCATCTCCTGGTCAAAGGTGCCGGGTGTTTACGGCTATGAACTCTATCGTGCAAAGAGTGCCACCGGCGAATACACAAAAGTTGCAACCTTAAAGGGTGCCAGCACGATCTCCTACTTTGACTATGACCTGACACCGGGCACCCCTTATCAGTATAAGGTTCGTGCTTTCTATAAGCTGTCTTCCGGAAACCGTTATGGTGCATTTTCACAGGCAGAAGCAGCACCGACACCGGATCTGTCTGTCAGTTCATTTCAGGCAGTCAGTCAGACTGACAGCTCCGTTACATTGACATGGGGTGCAAATGTCAATGCAACAGGATATGCGATCTATCAAAGCACCGATGGCAGCAACTATACTCTGGTAGCAAATATTCCTGCAGGCACAACCAGCTACGAGGTATCGAATCTTGCTTCAGGAACAAAGTATTACTTCCAGATCCGTGCCGGTATTACAGGCAGCGACGGATCTATGATCTATGAAAAGAAGAGTGCTGCTCCTGTTGTCCTGACTTCTACCAAAACGGCTGCACCGGCTTCTGTGACGGTGAAATCAACCAAAAACACCATTAAGCTTTCGTGGAACAAAGTGACAGGTGCAAGCGGATATCAGGTTTATCAGTACAGTGATGATGAGGATGAATATGTACAGATCGCCACACTTTCCGGCGCATCTAAGAAATCCTATACAGTAAGCGGACTTAAGAATGCAAAAGCTTATAAGTTTAAGGTCCGCAGTTACAAGACCGTAGATAATAAAAAAGTTTACAGCCAATTTACCTCTATTATCTATGCTGCAACCAGCCCGACAAATGTCACAAAGCTTTGGTATCGTTCAAAGAAAAACAGTGTCACGCTATCATGGGCAAAGGTCAAGGGAGCGTCCGGATACATTATTTACAGGTATGACAATGCTTCCGGTAAATACAAAAAGATCAAAACAGTAAAGGCAAATACATATACCAATAAGAAATTAAAAGCCAACAAGAAGTACATATACAAGGTAAAAGCTTATAAGACCTATAAGAAGAAATCATACAATTCTGAGGCCGTGAAGATTACCACCAGAACGAAAAAATAAACCGGAGGAGTTTATCGATTATGAGGAAAACAACAAAACTATTCACTTTAGCCGGCATATCACTATGTGCGGCACTTACCTTTGCACATATTACCCCGCCAGCCTGTCATGCACAGGCTGGCATTTATATGCAGACAGATGCAACAGGCAATGCCATCTCGCCGCTTGACGATGATCCACAGGCCTACCGGGAACTTTCATCTACGAATGATTCACTCAGCCAAAGCGCACTTACGGTTCCAAACAGCCTGTCCAACTATTCACATAATTCACGTTTTTCAGGATATGATGTGATCAAAGGAATTGATGTTTCACTGTATCAGAAAGATATTAACTTTAAGAAGGTTAAAAAATCAGGTATTGATTTTGCATTTATCAGGGTTGCCTACCGTGGTTATGGCACGGGTGCCATTGCAACCGACCCTCTATACGAAACCAATATTAAAAATGCCTTGGCAGCCGGCGTGGATGTTGGTGTCTATATTTTTTCACAGGCAACCACCGAGGCCGAAGCAATCGAAGAAGCCGAATACGCAGTCTCTCTGATCCGGGGATACGATATTCAGCTCCCGGTTGTATTGGATTACGAATACGCTTCCACTTCCTCCGGTCTTGGCGGACGCCTTTACAAAGCAAAGCTGTCAAAATCCAAAGCGACTAAGGTCTGCAATGCATTCTGTAAAGCCGTCGAGACCATGGGCTATACGGCAGCGGTCTATGCGAACCGCAGCATGCTGGAATCACAGCTTTACGCTGATGAAATCTACGACAATTATAATATCTGGCTTGCCAATTATGTTTCTAAGACCGGCTATGCCGGAGATTATAACTACTGGCAGTATTCAAGCACCGGATCCGTCAAAGGTATCCAAGGTCATGTCGATTGCAATTTCCGCTATATGATCCAGCCGGATATCCCCGAATCCTTTGAGGCAGTCACCACAGATTACACCAGCACTGTCCTCTCCTGGGAAAAAGTGCCCGGTGTATATGGCTATCAGATCAGCCGCAGCGTGGATATGGGTGCCACCTATCAGACGATCGCTGCGATCCGCGGAGCCGGCAAAACCACATACACAGACGATACACTGGCTCCGGGACGTACCTATCTGTATCATGTCGATGCATACTATCAATTAGCGGATGGCGATATCTCCAGTGAGTCTGACGAGGCACTGACGATTACAACACCGGCACTTTCCCCTGGTCAGCTGGCTGCATCGAATATATCCGATACTGCTCTGACGCTAAACTGGACAGAGTCCGCAAGTGCTACAGGCTATATGCTGTATAGAAGTATGGATGGCAAAAACTATACAGCCATCACAACGCTTCCTTCCGGCAGCTACCACTATACAGATCAGAATCTGACAGCCGGCACTACCTATTACTATCAGCTGGCAGCCGGCAGCTATGCCCAGGACGGCTCCATCACATATACACCAGAATCGTCCAGGATGACACTGGCAGTGACAACCGCCTGCCCTCCACCCGCCCAACTGCAGGTTACAGGGTATGGCATCCACGATATCACTTTAAGCTGGAGCAGTTGTCCAAATGCAGATACCTATCATATCCGCAAATATGATGAACTCACCGACAGCTATGAAGAGATTGCGAATACAACTGCCGGCACAACAAGCAAAAAATTGACCGGACTGACAGCCGGAACACACTATACATTTGAAGTAGTATGTGGCATCTTCCATGATGGCAAAACCATCTACAGCCCATCCGGCACCGGCATCGAAGCAGCAACCAAGAGCAGTGCACCAAAGAAATTCCGCGTTGACAAAGCATTTACTGCTTCCATCCGGCTTAAGTGGAAGGCACAGGATGGTGCAGATGGTTATATCATTTACCGGTACGATGCCACTACAGGAACCTACAAACAGATCAAGAAGATCACCAATCCATGTACAACAAGCTATAAGAATACGAAGCTTGCCAAAACGACAGGATACCGTTACCGGATCTGTTCTTATCAGAAGATCGCCGGACAGATCTATTATGGCACTGTATCCGATACGATCTATGCCGCCACTGCCCCGGCCAAGGTAACGAAACTGAAGGCCGCCTGCCAGAAAAAGCAGATCAAACTGACATGGAAGAAATCAAAAGGTGCTACCGGCTACATCATCTACCGGTACGATAAGAAATCAAAAACTTACAAAAAGTTAAAGACCATAAAAGCAAACAGCTATACCCACAAGAAGCTGAAACGGTACACACAATACAAATATAAGGTCGTACCATATAAGACCTATAAGGGTATCAAATATAAAGGTGCAGCTGTAACATGCACTGCCCGGACAAAATAATCGAACATGTGAAAAGACATCCGCTTCATCAGCTTGCAGCCACAAGCATGATGATATGCCGGATGTCTTTTCTTAATTCCTCTTCCAAATGTTCAATTCATGAACTCATTGTTCATTGTGCAGCTCTGTATCCTGCGGTTTCGTTTTCTGCATTTCTTCTTTCCGCTTCTCCTCTTCCTGCTTCATAATGCGGATGTCTTCCCGCAGTGCCTTCAGATCATGGTGCTTCCATTTCAGATAGACATTGATCTCACCACCGATAAAGATAATATACATACACATATAAAGCCAGAACATCGCCAAAATGATCGTCGTCAGGCTGCCATACATATAAGAAAATCTGCTGAAATTATCAATATACAGAGAGAACGCATATGACAACAGCACCCATGCAACAGCCGAAAATGCCGCTCCGTAGATCTGATGTCTTGGCTTACGCGTAATCTTCTTTCTAACCTTGATGCCCTTATTATCAGGCAGATAGGTATATAACAACAGGAAAAATATAAACAGCAATACAATACCGATCACGGACCGCATACCGATCACCAACTGTGCAATATTATCTAGATTCGGGAAATAAGCTACCAATGTATGATAAATCGCATTGCCAAATACGAACAGGCACAATGTCACCACGATCAATACAATAAAAAACAGTGTATAGATCATACCCACCAGCCGCCATCTGAAATATCCCAGATAACACTCACATTCATATACAGAGTCCAGACCGTTGGCAATCGCCTGCATGCCCTTTGCTGCCGACCATAATGTGATCAAAACAGATACTGATAACAATGTCGTATGTGACTTGTCGTACAGATCTGAAATGATCGAGGTAATATACTGCACAAATTCAGATGGCACCACATTTGCAATCAGCAGAATGATATCCTCCTGTGTAAATGGCATATATCTCGTCAGATTCAGAATGATCATGAGCAGCGGAAACACCGACAACAACAAAAAGAAAGCTGCCTGTGCTGAAAATGCCGAAACATGATCTTCACTCATCTTTTCAAAAAAACCAATATACAATGCATATATCTTACTTAGAAGAGGTCGCCTTGCCCCCGTCTGTTGTGTTTTTTTCATATATATTCTCCAACTTCGCCCCTGCATAATAATGTTTTACGATCTTCTCTGCTGTATATCCCATGTCAGCCAGAACCTTCGCACCATTCTGACTCATCCCCACGCCATGTCCAAAGCCTCCACCATGAATGACAAAAGCGTCTTTCTGCTTTTCCACATAATAATATGGACTTGGCATAGAGTCAAAGGTATCCACTGTCTTTCCATCCTGCTTCACAATCTCGATTCCCTCCGGAGAGATCAGCGTCCGGATATTTGTCTGTCCGGTAACCTTGATCTCTGCCTTAGAACCGATTATGATCATAGTCTTGATAATACCACTTTTCCCCCGTTCTGTCACCTCAATACTCTTCACTGTGCCGATCGTATCGATCTTCGACCGGACATACCTGCCCGATTTATTCTTTACCAGTATCTGTGTCGGGGTCTTTTCGATTCTGTCTGCCAGATTCTTATTGATGGCTGCAGAGATCTGCTTCGTACGAAAGGTAATCGTCCATCTGTAAAAAGGCTGATCCTTCTCTAATATCTTTTCATCCGACTTTCCATTCATAAATTGCACAAATGCATCCTCAGAAGACAGATCCACCGCATCATTCTTCTCTGTATCCAGATGATCTGTCAGATAAGCTGATGCCTTACCGCCCCAGACATCCTCATCATTGCAAAATACGCCTGCCGATGTTGAAAAGAAATAAGTATTCATAGGCAGACCATCGTACAGTGCTACTTCGCCATAGGTATCCTTTACAGCAAAAACCGAAGCTTCATTTTCCCGGCTGTTATTATATACCTGTGAATTCGTACTATCGTCCAAATGTGCACCATACGATGCATAGGTGCCGGCAAGCACCGCCTTATACGCATAACCTCTTGCACAGATTGCCTGTGCCTTTAAAGCTTCCATCGGATAGCTTGTAGGCATTTCACTTGGGATCACACTATACAGATATTCCTCAATTGGCAGTTCATTTACGATCGCAAGCTGTTCTCCAAGCAGCGCAACCTCAATCGTACCTCGATACTCCGGGCTTCCATAAGCCCGTTCCACTGACAACAGCTGCATCCTGCCATCCTCATCCTTTGGTGTAAACCTGACCAGTTTATCCGGATTATCAGCACTAAACCATGGACTATCCATATTGAGTGTCACCTGATCACCGGCCTTATATTTCTTTTTTTTCTTTCCGTACTTCATCGTAAAATCAGAATTACAGGTTACTTTCACAATATTGTGCATCACACTCTTGTAGCCTGTATCATTGATCACCACCCTGATATTGGTAGCCTTGATCTCTTCTGTGATCAGGCATGCTTCTACCATACCATTTGCTACAACAAAACTGGCCTTCTCATAACCGACCAATATATTCGATGTATGTTCCTGTGCTACCTTTCCATGAATCTTATAAATCTTGTAATACTGCGACCGTGGCAGTTCCCCATACTTCTCAATCTTTAACCCATCCTTTGTAACGGACAGCACCTTACCAGAAATCACCTCTGACTTCAGAAAAATATCCGTGATCCCTTGATTAGAGACAAAAATATCTGCAAGCGTGTCCACCTTCTTCTTGTCCTCGTCACTCACATTACAAGGAAATGAATAGCTCTGATCCTCCATATACAACTGTGCACTGCCATCTTCATATCCTGTCAGCCAGACATTATGCAGCATCGTGCTCCCATCAGAATGTCCAATATAGTAGATCACTGTATCATTTTGCACATAGAAATCTCCTACTTCCTGTGGGATCTCCATTTCATCATAAAACGCATATGCAAGCTGTCCATCATTGGTATGGAGTTTTTCCGCATCCTGCCCAAATATGTAATATGACTTTTTAGAAATACCGCTGTCACTCTTATCTGTGATCAGCCGTTGAAAAACGGGATAGAATTGCTGCGGGGTCAGGACTATATTCTGTTTCATGTCATCCAGATCCAGAATATCCGGATATTCCCATGTAATTCCCAAAAGAGAAAGTGCCTGAGAAAGTTCACCTGCCGAAATACCCGTATCATTTTTAAGCGGCTCATATATCGACATCACAGCCTGACTGGTGGCATCGTCTGATCCCAATCTGGATAACAGATACACTGCGGCCTGCTTTGACATTCCATCCGTGATCTGTTCCTCTTTCTTTAACTTATGTATCACTATCGCTGTCGTTCCCGCCAAAAATACGAGCATTACAACTACGATCACCCGAAGTATTATCTTTTTCATATTGCACCCTTTCCGTAAAGAATTCTATATATAACGCAAGAGAAGCAGCACATGAATGCTGCTTCTCTTAAGTATCCCCAAAATGCCGGTTCCTATCTTTTGACTCCTAGCAACGCTAGGTGGGCAACCTCATAAATGCTTCTGCCTTCCACTGCGAACGGAGGCCTGACATCCACATCTATATCCGGAATCCCGTCAAAAATAAATGTAGGTTCAAAATAATAGGAATTGTCGAACATCTCAGGTTGAAACTATGAATTGATTATACTATATTATCTGATATTCTGCAAGGAAAAATACGCTATTTAAATAACTTTTTTCCGATCGCCAAAAAGATGCATGCACCGATCACAGAAATCAAAAGACTGCCGATCAGATTGTGTGCCGCAATGCCGATGGCACCTGCAAGAAATCCTCCCAACATACCACCAATGACTCCTACAATGATATTTCTGAGCAGACCACCCTCGCTGTCCATCAGCTTGCCTGCAATCCATCCTGCAATTGCACCTAAAATAATAGATCCTAATAATCTCATATGTATCACCTCTGTTATCTAATTATCCTCTTATCCTGTACTCTGCTTCGCATCTCCAGCATACAGCTCATGGCAAGATCCTCATCCAGCAGATTCTCTGATTCATCCAGACATCTTTGCAGATCCTCCGTTGCATGCAGCTGTTTTGCAATCGTCGCCTCAATTCTGGCCCGCACAACCGATGCAATTTCCTGTGTAGACATCTCTGCCGCCTCTTCGTATGGTATCGGCTTTAAAAAGTGTACCTGTGTCTCCACCATACCCAGTGTGTTTGTGCCAAAGCACTTATACGAATCGATGATCGCTACCGGTACGATCGGTGTCTTGGACTTAATGGATGTCTTAAATGCACCCGGCATAAACTCCATGACCTGATTGCCATTATGATCATATCCTCCCTCAGGAAATACTATATATCTACGCCCTGCCTGCACCTCACGCACCATTTTCTGTATCGTTCGCACCTGACTGCGCATATCTGTTTTATCAAGTGTACTTCCCTGTATGAGTTTTAAAAACGGACCCACGATCGGCAGATGCGATCGTTTCTCATCCATCACGACCGTACATGGTTTCTTATGTACAGACATAATGCCCAATGCATCATATTTGCCCTGATGGTTTGGGTACATCACATATCCACCTGTTTCGGGCAGATTTTCTGTACCATATACCCGCGTGCGGATCGCACCATTGATCTGCATGATCCGGATCACCTTCTGTGCCAGTGCATACCGATCCTCCTCTGTGTACCGCTCGCTGTGTTTCTCAATATAAGTACCTCTTCTGATATAGTAAATAATCAAAGGCAGCGATATGATAATAACATAACCTAATCGCAGCATTTCCTTTCCCCCTTATTTCAGGAATCCATTTACAATATGTTCCTCTGCCTCCTGCTCTGTCAGTCCGAGCGTCATCAGCTTTATGAGCTGTTCTCCTGCAATCTTGCCGATCGCAGCCTCGTGAATCAGGGATGCCTCCACACTATTCGCTGTAATCTCCGGAATCGCAGAAATCACAGCATCATCCATGATAATGCCATCACACTCTGAATGACCTGCACATTTGTTATTTCCATTGATCTTGGAAGAGAATACCTGCTTGGATTGTCCTCTTGCCACCGAACGGGAAATCACATTGGCACTGGAATCTTCACCATCCAGATCCACCTCAAAATCGGTTGTTGCAACCTGATTGCCATGCGTCATGATCTTCTCGGTGATCACCAGCTTCGCCTGATCTGCCAGCTTCGCTTTCGTTTCCCGATGGGTGGAATCGATACCTTTGATCTGCACCATTTCCATCTCCATATAGCTGTCCTCACCAAGCTCTACGACTGTCGCAGGATTCATGACCCGCTCCCCGCTGCCATCGCCCTGTCCATAATGCTTCTCAACATAGCGCACCTTCGCGTGCTTTCCCACATGGAATGTATGCACGCCATCATGCTTGGATCTTTGATCACCTGCATTGTGAATCCCACACCCTGCCACGATCAGGACATCGGCATCATCACCAATATAGAAATCATTATACACTACTTCCTCTAAACCGGATTCACTGATGATCACAGGAATATGCACGCTCTCTTTCTTCGTGCCCTCCTTGACATAGATATCAATGCCCTGCTTATCTTCCTTCGTCACGATATTGATATTCTCGGTTGTATTCCGTCCGGCACTACCACCATTCGCACGGATATTGTAGGCACCTGCCGGAATCTCATGCAGATCTGCAACCTGCTCTAATAAAGTCTTCTGAATCTGATCCATTCTACTCATCTCCTGCCAATCTATCATCTGCGGCTATTGCGCTTCACTATAAAACTTACAGCTTCCGGTGCCCTTTAATACCTCAGAAAGCATCTCTTCCTTTGGTCCATGTGTCTTCAATCTTCCATCTGCAAGCACTACAATCTCATCTGCAATATTCAGAATCCGCTCCTGATGAGATATGATCACGATCGTTCTGTCATCCGTCCCTCTCATCTTCTCAAATACCTTGATCAGGTTCTGGAAACTCCACAGATCAATCCCCGCCTCCGGCTCATCAAACACCGAAAATGCGGTCTTTCTCGCCAGAATACTCGCAATCTCTATTCGCTTCAATTCGCCGCCGGACAGACTCGCATCTACATCTCTGTTGACATAATCCCTGGCACATAAGCCAACCTCGGAAAGGTAATCACATACCCCGGCGATCGAGAGATTATCGCCTGCGGCCAGACGGATCAGATCCATGACCTTGATTCCTTTAAATCGTACCGGCTGCTGAAATCCATAGCTGATCCCATGCTTTGCCCTGTCTGTAATGCTCCACTGTGTGATGTCCTCTCCATTATAAAGTATCTGCCCCGAGGTCGGCTTCTCAATACCGGCAATCAGTCTTGCCAGTGTGGACTTGCCGCCACCGTTCGGGCCTGTAATCACAGTGAACTTATTATCCTCTATGGTATAATCAAAATGATCAATAATGGTCTTTGTCTTACCATTCTCCTCAACCTGGAAGGTTATATCTCTTAATTCCAGCATACGCCTCTTCCTTTCTCTATATGCATACATTTAATATACCACATTTGTGATAAAATACACAAGCTACGAAATCCAGAAACCTAAATGTTCTAACAAGATCTTCACACCAAGCAGCACTAGAATCACACCTCCGGCAAGCTCTGCCCTCGACTTGTATTTCGTACCAAATACGGTTCCAACCTTCACACCGATCATCGATAATACAAATGTAACGGTTCCGATAAAACTGATCGCCGGTACGATACGCACCTGAATACAGGCAAGGGAAATACCGACCGCCAGTGCATCAATGCTCGTTGCAATCGCAAGCACAAGCATATCCCGTGCCTTGATAGATGCATCCACATGCTCCTCTTCCTTTGAGAAGGATTCCCAGATCATATTTCCACCAATGACCGCAAGCAGACCAAATGCAATCCAATGATCAATGCGCTCAATCTGCTTTTGGAAATTGCTTCCCAGCACATATCCGATCAGTGGCATCAACGCCTGAAAGCCTCCAAACCAAAGACCGATCACAGCCGCCTTCTTAAAAGACATTTCCCGCATGGACAGTCCCTTGCATACCGATACTGCAAAAGCATCCATCGATAATCCTACCGCTAACAAAAACAACTCAATAATACTCATTTCTTCCTCCTTATGTGTGCAGATAAAAACAGATACGGTGGCACACCGTATCTGTTTTTCGATAGACACACATACGGATACCCCATATGCGAGTCTCATTATTTAAGATAAGCCAGACCCTGATGGTCAGTATGTTGACTTACCGCGTAATGTCTTCCACATGATTCTATGTGGGTGCTTGCAGACCTGCTACGCCAATTACTCCCTCACAACTTCTAAGAGTGTAACATAGTTCCCTATAAATAACAACCCTTTATTCTACTGAAAAACTATGAATATACAAATCTTTACCGCCATTGTTGTTTGCTGCCCACATCACCTTACCGTTTGCGTATACCGGCATTCTGCACGGATTGAGTTTTGCTTTTCCTGAGATCTTTGCAATCTTTTTTACAACTTTACCATCTGCATTGACCACCAGATAAAATACACCTTCATATTTGCCCTTATGGCTGCGTTCAAACAGCACCACGAATCTTCCGGAAGCCGTTGCTACAATCTGTGGATTCTCTACCGAATAGTTCTTACCATACTTTGTCAGCCATTTCACACCATGGTTTGTAACTGTACGCGTACCGTTATTGCCGGCAACACCGCTTCTCTCGCCCTTTGTCTTATAAGAAGCGGCATCCGCCAGATTCTTCTCCGGATCAAAAATCTGGATATACAGTTCTTCCGACTGTTTCTTCGCCTGCTTACTCAGTGCCTTCACCGAAGTTGCACAAAAAGCCACCAGATTATTTTTTCCAACAGCAACACCACCCATATGTGCACGATTATTATTGACCTGATACATATCATATCTGTCCAATGCACCCTTTTCTACCCAGAAATCAAATACAGGCTGTACCACACATTGCCCGGAAGCAATATTCGTCTCACAAACCGTAAAGGCTCTTTCATAACAGTCTCCCTCACTTGCCAGAATAAAATCATTCTTATATGGCACAACCCGCTGTGCAAAGGAATGTGACTGATAAAAGACTCCTGCCGAAACCTTCTTCATTGTCTGCGTATCAATTACAAACATGGAATTGCTTTGGTGTCCGGAATACATTTCTCTTGCATAATGCACACACAGATATTTTCCGTTCACTGCCACATCACAGTTACCACCGAAAAACGGGGTTCTCGTACGAAATTCCCCACTCCAATAAGCTGTCAGACTCGCATCGCCGCAGTTCCCGACAGATTTCACTTTCTTTCCTGACTTGCTATATTTTGTGATATAGATTGTTTTCTTGGAGGAATCCTGACCCTTGTTCTGGGTTCCGGATACCACATAATAGTTTCCTTTTGCATCACAGGCCACACCACCAAATTCTGAATATGGCATTTTCAGTTTTATTGTCTTGCCGGTCTTCTTTCCCTTTTTGGTGCGGATCACGGATACCGTCTTACCCTTTACATATGCCAGACACATTTCCCCCTTTGCATCCAGGAACTGACATACATTGGATACACCGTCCCAATTCTCATATACACCGGCTGCTGACACCGAAAGATCAACATCTGTATCTTGTGCCGTGTAATCCGCTGCCGAAACCGGTACTGACATACCCAATAGCAATAACATTGTCAAAAATACGCTGACAATACGCATATAGCATTGTTTTACTATCATGGTTATCATCTCCTTTTTCGTCTAGACTTACATGAATGGATCAGCATCTGACGCAGGATCCACCGTAGCAGCAGTATTGGCTGACAGATTCCCCTCAAGCTCTGCTTTGTGCTCATTTACAATGCGGATCAGTTCCGCAAAGTTATTATTGTACATATCCTCCAACTCCTGATGATAACCACCGATTACATGCGGGGCTGCCGTTGTAATCTCCTTCACAATCTCGTGTCCCATATCTTCATTCTTCACAGCGAGATTGCACTTGCTGTGATCCCGCATCACAAATAACACCTGATAGGTCTTTGTACTGCCTACCGTAATGCCATAGGTCTTATGCTTCGTCGTTGTAATGTTCACATATGTCCACAGAAGCTGGGAATATGGGATCAGATAGCAAGTCTGCCCATAACATATTGCATACTTGCGTCCGATATCAATATTCTTCTTGTGGACCGCATATGCCATATCTGCCTCTACATCACTCTCACTGAGGCCAAAGGTCTGTATATATTTCTTTGGCTGCCTGCTGTATCTGCCCGTAAAGAAAGTAAGGACATACACGATACCTAAAATCAAAAAGATCGCTCCACAAATGGTAACAGCCCAGTCAGAACCACTGATCACATCTGTCATACTACAGATATACATGGTCTCATGAGATAGATAGGATTCCGGTGAATCCACACCAAGTGCTTTCAGAAATTCATTCATATAATCATCAAAGTAACCCCGTTCCTTGTCACTCATGCCGTATACATAACCCTTACCATCAAGGAATGTAGATGGTTCGGCAGCCTCATCTCCACTTGTCAGATAAGTCTGATATTCTGATACGATCTGCTCTGCAGTCGATACATCGGCACTGCTGACATATAATCCCATGAACTTCTTATCCACAGTTGGCAGAATATAGTATCTACCATTGTTCTCAGACTCTGCATACCAATCTAACAGCATATTGCCGTGGAAGGTATAAAATTTCTGAACTGAATCATCATAGGTAGAAGTCACCTCCAGATGATATGACTCCAGATCAAATACATTGTCCTTCGCCAGCATATAGCCGATCGGGCCAGACTGCAGCATAACAAGCGTCATGCCAACGCCCAGTATGATACATACCAGTCCCACCCAGATCCGGCCCATTGCCGACTTTTTCATCTTCTTGTAAATATCACGCATAACATATCTCCTCTCATAAATCCCTCATTTAGACAATTTCGAAACTCCTTGAAGTTGTTGATGTTATGTGCATATTGCACAATGTATCGCAGGCACGCTCTCGCTACTTCATCACGCAGCGGTGCTAAACTCAGTCAATGCGGTAGCTTGACTTCGTTAAGAACCGGCGTTCTTCAAGTACCTGCTTATACATCATGCAATATGCACATAATCGCAACCGTAATTGAGAGTTTCGCAATTGTCTAATTCCTCATTGTATGACCGGACACAAACACGATCACTTTAACATCATATCATAATGCCTGCCGTTTCGTCCATTATGCACAATGCACATTTTTTTTATTAAACATAACCAATCACATTTTTAATAAAGAAAAGTTATATTTGCGAATAATTATCATCATTACTTGCCAAGCTTTTCTAATTATGATAGAGTTAAGATTGTTTTTTACAATATCTTATGAGGAGGTTCTATCATGGACAAGTTTTTCAAACTGAAAGAAAATGGCACCGATATGAAGACCGAGCTCTTAGCCGGTGTTACGACTTTCATGACAATGGCTTATATCTTAGCCGTGAATCCTAACATTTTAAGTGCATCCGGAATGGATCCAAAGGCAATCCTGATCGCTACAGCATTATCTGCATTTGCCGGTTCTTTACTGATGGCGCTGCTTGCAAATTATCCATTTGCACTGGCACCGGGACTCGGTCTGAATGCCTACTTTGCTTACACAGTATGTGGTTCCATGGGTTATACCTGGAAAGTGGCTTTATTTGCAGTATTTGTAGAAGGTGTGATCTTCATCATCCTGTCTCTGACTTCTGTGCGTGAAGCAATCTTTGATGCAATTCCGGCATCTTTGAAGTCAGCTGTATCCGTTGGTATCGGCCTGTTTGTTGCATTTATCGGCATGCAGGATGCCAAGCTGATCGTCAATTCTGATTCTACACTGGTTTCTTTACAGGCATTTGACGGCGTCAATGCCATCACTGTAGGTGCTGTATTGGCTATTCTTGGTGTCATCATCACTGCCGTTTTAATGATCTTAAAGGTAAAGGGCAGCATCTTGATCGGTATCATTGCAACATGGATCCTCGGTATTATCTGTGAACTGTGCGGCATTTATGTTCCGGATCCGGATGCAGGTATGTATTCCGTAATTCCATCTGCATTTGTCAGCTTTGATTTTACCGCACTGGGAGAAACCTTCGGTAAGTGTTTGGATAAGGAAGTATTCTCTTCCCTGAAGATTTTAGATTTTATCGTTATTATGTTCTCTTTCTTATTCGTGGATCTGTTTGATACCTTGGGCACATTGATCGGTGTATCTTCTAAGGCAGACATGTTGGATGAGAACGGCAAGCTTCCTAGAATCAAAGGTGCATTGCTTTCTGACGCACTTGCAACAACAATCGGTGCTGTATTCGGTACCTCTACCACAACAACTTTCGTAGAGAGTGCTGCCGGCGTTACAGAAGGTGGTAGAACCGGTCTGACAGCATTAACAACTGCTGTATTATTCCTGATCTCTACAATCCTGTCACCATTGTTCCTGACAATTCCATCCTTTGCAATCGCACCGGCTCTGATCATCGTTGGTTTCTTCATGATGGGTTCTGTTGCCAAGATCGATTTCAATGATGCTTCAGAAGCAATCCCGGCATTCCTTTGCATTATCGCAATGCCTCTTGCATACAGCATCTCTGATGGTATCGCTGCAGGTGTTATTTCATGGACAGTGATCAATCTGTTCACAGGCAAGGCTAAGGAGAAGAAGATCAGCAGCTTAATGTATATACTGACACTTCTCTTCATCCTGAAGTACATTTTCTTGTAAGAAGCAGATTCCTGATACAAAAAGAGCTCTGTCATCCTGACAGAGCTCTTTTTGTTTTATGAAGTAAAATGTTCTTTTGCAAATGTCATATCCTGTACAAGCTCCAGTGTTCCCATATATCTGCCGTCCGGATCCCGTACAGCCATGTAGGTAACCAGTATACATTTTCCATTCTTCTCCATCCATACTGGCACCTGATCCAATGTACCTGCCTTGAACGAATCCAGAATACTTCTGACTCCCGCCTCCACCTTCGGTGGATGACAGGAATACACTTCCCGTCCGATTGCCATGCCCGGCCTTTTAAAATCTTTATGTCCTTCATTGAAATAGCAGTTGATATCATGCTCGTCCACAAATGTGATTTCATAAGGCATCGTATTTAACATTGCTGTCAGCTGTGCAACCGTCATATGACCACCTGCCATCACAATCTCCTGCTCCTGTGGTGTTGCATTTGGCACAACCCCTGTTGCTTCTTCGGCAACATTCCAGATTTCAGGTTTCACACCAAGGCAGTCTGCATAATCCTTCGCATCCTGATAGATCCGGATCCATTCCTCTGTTGTAAAATTCTCTGCGCAATTGGGGAACAAAATGTTGGCTTCCTTGTATATCATTTCTTCCATTCTGACGATCACCTTTTGGAGCCGTTCCAGACTCTGACCGGTTCCTATCTGTTCTTTGGACAAGACCGCCAGTGTATCCCGTATCTCATCATCAACTGTCCACATCACATCCGAAGGTCCCGGTATTTCATATTTCACCTTCAGGTGCGGATACAAAAGATCTCCCTTCTTGGCATAATGAACGGCTGCTTCCCTGATCTGCGCAATCGATTCTTTGGATACCTGTCCTTCTGTAATTTCCATTTGGACCTTCTTCAGCCGTGCTGCAAGTGCCTCATTTTCTTTTGTAAATGTGGAAAGTGGGTGTCCTGTCTCTGCGACAAGCCGGTTTGTCACTGTCATTCTCTGTTCCCGGACAGACGATGTATGCGCCGCCTGCTTTGCAGTCTGTATCCTCTCTTCGGTTGTAGTTCCATGGAACAATGCCGAATGAATATCACATAGCTTCTGTATCTCTGTGATCGGTGTTCCGCATTTCATCATCTCTTGTTCCGCCCGCATGATCTCAGCAGCATCCACATACCGAAATGCCTTGACAAAGTCTGCTCTTACCGCATCCAGTGATTCTCCGTCTCCCAGCCGTCTCAAATATGTCCTAAGTAACGCCACACGATCCTCTGTATTCTGCATACGAATTTCCTCTCTTTCATGATTTCACATATTTCTGTTTACAGTTGTAGTATATCCGTTCCTGCCGAATCATACTATTACGACTGCAATTTTTAAAAAATCATAAAAGAGCGGTCTCCTGCAGGGAACGATATATGGCCGCTGTCATATCCACCGCCATTGTCTTCACCAGAATCGTAAGGAACAACACAACAATGCCTGCCAGAACTCCCTCTTCCATGCTCATCCGTTTCTTTCTTGTGATATCCATTTCGACATCATCCCGGAAGGTTTGGGGGTTTCGCTGTCGAAAATATCCAAGTGCTGAAATCCCCCATACCAGATCCAGGAAAATCTGCACCCACAGAAATATGACTGCCGTGTCCTTTACATACCGGTGCCAGTGAATATAATAATAAAGATTCCATATATTCGCAATCACAAAAACCACAAGATGCATAACCGCCAACCGGATGCTCTCCCTGCTATCCTGCCCTGTAAGATCTGTGTCCTGCCCCGCAACACCTGTACGCGGCAGATTTTCCAGATGATTCTCATATTGCATTCTGTCATCCGGCACTATGTAGCCATGCCTTCTTAATCTTTTGCAATAACAGGCGGCAAATGCCAGATTGATCAAAGCATAAATCAGCACACCGCCGCCCACATAGGCGCCGAACAGAAATACAAGCTCCATTCCGGCAATTTCCAGGTACATCACAACCAATGCAACAAGAAAAAACGCAAGGGCTACCCCGGCTGTTATCCACAACACTGTTATCATTCGTTTATCGTATTTGATCTTCACGCGATACCCCCTTTTATCGTTCAGCAGCTAGGCAAGTGCAAACAGCTTCCGGCTCAGGCTTTCCTTCTCCCCATGCCCTTCGCTGTTGTAGATCTCCACCTGTCCCGGCACATCAGACAGATTCAACATGTCGCGCTCTTCAAGCTGGCGTCTTAATTGTCTGGCAGCGCCTTCTGCTCCATCAAAGAACTCCACCTGTTCACCAAGCACCCGTCTTAAATCAGCCTTGGCAAACGGATAATGCGTACAGCCAAGCACCACTGCCGCAATCTGCTCCTGCAGATAATCCTGTAACAAATCTGTCAGATACGCATCCATTTCTGTTGTATTGATCTTCCCTTGTTCTATGTACTCCACCAGTCCCGGAGCCGGCTTGATATAAAAATGCGCCTGATTTTCATACTGGTGTAACAAATGCTGAAACTTGTCCTCCCGCAAGGTAAGCGAAGTCCCCAATACCAGGATCTTTTGATCTGTACCTGCATATCGGATGGCCGCCGGCTTTAATGCCGGCTCTAACCCGATGATCGGCAGGTCCGGATACATACGCCGGAGTCTGGCTGCCGCTGCACTTGTTGCTGTATTGCATGCGATCACGACTGCTTTCGCCTGTCGCTCTAAAAAATAATCCACCCATTGCTTTGATAGTTCATATACCTCTTCTGTCGTCTTCTCGCCATAAGGTGCATTCTTAGAATCGCCCATGTAAATATAATGTTCATTTGGTAAAATCCGGTACAACTGCCGCAACACACTGATACCGCCTAATCCGGAATCAAATACTGCAACCGGTCTGTTTCTCTCTTCTGTACTCATAGCCATCCCCCTATCCAATGCATGTAGGTCTACACCACCCGGTTTGCCTCATTGATCGTGTCATTTGCAAAATCAATTGCATTTTCCAGTGTTGTCTTACAGATGGATGCCAATGCCTCCTCTGTCAAAAATCCCTGATGGGATGTTACGATTACATTTGGGAAAGACAATAATCGTGCCGTAATGGATGTTTCCAGAATATCATCCTCCCTGTTCTCAAATACGTTGTGTGTTTCCTCTTCATATACATCAAGTCCTACACCAAAAAACTTCTTGTTGCGGATCCCTGCGATCAGATCTTCAGTCTTGATCAAAGCGCCTCTGGAGGTATTGACCAGTACCACATGGTCCTTCATCTTTGCGATCGTATCCTTATTGATCATGTGATAACTCTCCTTAGTCAATGGGCAATGCAAAGAAAGCAGGTCACTCTGTGCCAGAATCGTATCCATATCCACATATTCCACAAACGGAAGATCCGGGTTGTGATAGACATCATAACCCAGCACTTTCATTCCAAAGCCCTGACAGATTCTGGCCATGGCCGCCCCGATCTTACCTGTTCCGATAATGCCGGCAGTCTTACCATGGAAATTGATCCCGGTCAATCCGATCAGGCTGAAGTTATTCTCTCTCACCTTAATATATCCTTTATGGATATGCCTGTTGACCGCAAGTGCCAGTGCCATCGCATGCTCTGCAACCGCCTCCGGTGAATATCCCGGTACACGCAGTACTGTAATGCCACATTCCTTTGCAGCCTCCATATCTACATTATTATATCCTGCACAACGCATCAAGATCAATGATACCCCGGCATCCTTTAATTTCTCTATTACCGGTCTGCTCGCATCAGAGCTGACAAATGCACAGACCGCATCATATCCTTTTGCCAATCCCGCAGTTCTCGGTGACAGATCCGTTTCCAGATATTCTACCTCTAAATTCGGATAATTACCTGTCATCTTTTCAAAGGATTCCTTATCATATTTCTTCGTGTCATATAATAATATTTTCATGCTGTATGCCTCCTGTCCTTCGTCATGTTACCTTGCTATACTCATTATTCTCAAAAGTCATGTTTATTATACTCGTTTCATATCGGACATGCAATGCTTACATCGGTATACTGTTTCGTACACATAGAATCCCCCAGCCCAGTCTTGGATTGGGCCAGGTACGAAACCCGGGCAGTCTCGTTGCCCCTCTTGTCAGATATGCCCGCAGCTTCTCCCCATACAGATACGGATCATTGCCATCTACGATTCCCCACTGCATAAGCAATGACGCCGCTCCTGTCACAAACGGTGTTGCCATAGAGGTTCCGCTCCGGCTGCTATATCCTCCACCCGGTGCTGCCGCATTGATATCTACGCCCGGTGCTGCCAAGTCTGGTTTCACCTGATCAGATCCGGAAAATCCTCTGCCGGAAAATGCAACCTGTGACATCGTCAAAGAGTTATAGGCGGCAACAGAAATCACCCTGCTTGCAGTCGAGGGAATTGTCAATGTTCCATCAACTGACGGATTTAAAAATCCGGTTGTACTACTGGTCGCCTCTGCAACAGGAAGATATAATTCCAACGATCCACCGGATATCTGTATCGGGCGTATCTCCAGCCTCCAGATTCCCTCGTCCAGATACAGTCCTTCCGGGATCAATGCCACAAATATCTGTTGAGACTGGTTATATGGAGTCGGCTGCCCCTGATATATTTCTATTTTTGTACCGGATGTCAAATATCTAATATACTGATTTCCCACCTGCTGCATCCGGTTTACGCCAAACGGTCCGACAGATATACCACGGGGCGTGACAATACTAAATTCCATATCATCTGCAAATGATTTCCATATCTGCAGATTGAGCGAAGTCTCATACGGTGCAACGACCCATTCCACCTGATAGGATCTCCGATCCTCCTGCACTGGAACCGGAATCCGTCTGGAAACATGTCGGGATGCTGCACCTTCATTTCCCGTCCCGACACATATGCTCATGCGTGCTGTTGCAGCAATGCTGTCCAGATACCGTTCCACCAATGCCGTACCATCATGCGCCCCATAATTGTTGCCGTAACTTAAATTGATACTGATCGGTGTATTCATAGCATCCGCATATCTTCTGGCAAAAGTAACCGCCTGAATCAGCTCCGTTGTTCTTGGCACATCCTGTTCTTTGCCGGTACCCAGCTTTACGATCAACAGATTCGCATCCGGAGCAATCGTGATCGCAATGCCTGCTACATGCGTCCCATGTCCGCTTCGATCCGTACTCGGTACCAGTTGTCTCCCACTCTCCCGCGAACCCGTCTCTAATGCCTTATTGATCTGCTCTCTATCAAAATAACTTCCCAAATAAAATCCCTCCGGGGGATTTCCTTCTATTGTCTGATCCCAGATCCCGGCAATCTTGGTTGTGCCATCTGCATTTCTAAAATCCGGATGGAAATAATCAATCCCGGAATCAACGACACAGATCAGCGTACCCACCCCTGTCAAGCCATATGGTTCCCGCCTGACTGCAGGGATACAGGAAACCTGATAACCCGTCATCTGATCCACATTTGTACGGCTGTTCCCATCGGATGTCTGCTCGCTAGCAAGCATCCTTGGTTTTTCTACATATGCGATCTGTCGCAGTTTAAGTAATTCCTCTATATTGGATTCCGGAATCCGTACAATTGCGTAATCCCCGGACAGGTATACAATCGAGAGCAACAGATCACCTGCAGCCTCATCCAGACTGCCAACATACTGTACGATCAGTTCCCAGGTATTGGTTATGCTGTCGTATCCCAGTTCTAATTCCTCGCTCCGGCTTCGTTCCTGATCCGATAAAGAAAGTGCCAGACCTAGTTGTGGATCCAGTTTCACGCTATCCATATATCAGTCACCTTTTCCATCCTGCTTACTACAGCATATGATATACATGATGATTTATCCACAAAAAAAGTGTGCAGACAGAGTTCTGCACACTTCTCGTATCATTTTATTCCGGACTGTGAAGTAGTACCTCTACATCATTGTGTCCGTATTCCATCAACGCGATCCGGATCTCATTGCGGATCTCCTCGTTTGCATTGATCGTAACCAGCTCATATAGCCGGAATACATAGCTGACCCAGCTTTCATATACCGCAGTCCGAATCAGGATATCCTTCTCGTACGCTTCTTTCTCTTCCTTAGACATCGGTCCAAGCTCCGCACCGAGATGTTCCTTTTCTTCCTCTGCCTGTGCAAGCTCATGTTCCGCCTGCTCTAATACATCATCAGCCATATCCTGCGTCTCCTCAGATATACTGTGGTCATCTTTAGAAGTCTCATGCTTACTGTGCCGGTTATGTCGGCTCTTATCATGGAGTGCTGCCGCTACCACTTCATCTTCCTGATCTTCAGGTGGAAGAATGGATGCCTCGTCCTCCTCCGGATCCAAAGCACCGGCATATTCTGCCTCTAATTCTTCATCTTCAAGCTTGGCCTCTTCTTCAATCTGCTGCTTCCGCAAACGATTCTTCTTATCTGCCTCTAAGCGGGCCTTTCCCAGTTCAGCTGTCTTGTGTTCTATCTTCTTTCGGACAGGCTTCAGCTCTCTTGCACCATTTAAGGAAGAAACCTTTATCTGTTCCTGTTTGTTCAGAATCTTCTCAGCCTCACGCAGCACTTCATCCGCTACCATTGCCTCAGCACGCTCTCGTTTGGCAGCCTCTGCAAGCTGATCTGCCAGAATATCCTCCAGATCCCAATCCACAACCGGAATCTGAATCGTATTCTTGTCTGCACCTGCCTTTACCAAAGCAGCCTTCTCTTCCTTAGCAGACACTACATTCTCATTATGCAGATCCTGCACAAAATTCTTCGCCTCAGTACCTACCATACCGCCACTATAGGCAATTGCTTCCAACATCTCTGTCCGCACCAGACCACAATCATACATCTCTATGATGAGATCCTTCAGACAATCCTCTGCCTTATCGAAATAATGATAATAGGACTCCATAGATCTGCCTTCCGGCCGATCTTCCACATCCTGCTTATTGTACCAATAATTCTTAGAACACCCGATCGTCCTTAGCTTGATGGACTCTTTCTTCTGCTGTGCCTTATGGGACCGTCTCTCCCGCCGCTTGTCCATACTAAATCCCGTGAACCGTACCGTCCAGATCATCAAATATATAAATGCAACAAAGAGCAGCACACCTGCCAACGGCTCTAGTAATCCGCCCATACATTTCCTCCTTAATCAACTGCCTTGCGTCTTGCAGTATATTTCTTTTTTATAAACTTTCCGGCTGTCGTCAGATCACTATTCTTCCAGCCACTTGTCTTTTTCGTACCTGTCTTTAAAAGAGACGCCGACTCATTCTTGTTGGACAGGCTCCAGCAAAAATAACTGATATGATCCTGATCCAGCCTCTTAAACCATTGTCCCGCCGCCTTTTTGTCTATGGAACCATTTCCATTCGCCTCTGATAATCCAAACTCTGATACAATCACAGGAAGCTCTTTCTGTCTTGCATAGCGAAGCTTTGCAGGCAAATATTGATTATGCGAACTCTCACTTGCATAAAAATGGAGCGAATACATTACATTATCCACACCGGTAAGTGGATGATCTGCTACCTCATTGGAAGAACCATCCGATCCAAGCTGAGACCATGTCGGGGTTCCTACTATAATAACTGCATCCTTGTCATACTTCCGGATCACCTTGATCACCTTTTTGGCATAACGCTTAATCTCTTCCCAGCTACAGCCATTCGGTTCATTGCAGATCTCATAGATCACATTGTCCTGATCTTTGTATTTCTTTGCCATAGTCTTGAAGAACTTCTTCGCTTCGTCTACATGGCGGTTCGGATTCCCGTCACTTAAGATGTGCCAGTCAATCACAGCATACATCCCAAGCTCTGTCGCATACTTCACACCTTTATAGATCAATTTTCTCAGTTCGCTCTTGTTACCGTTGCTGCAATATCCGTTGTACTCCTCTGTATACATTGCAAGACGGATCGCATTCACACCCCAGCCATCCCGAAGCGACTGAAATGCCTTCTTGTTCACATATGGCTTACCCACATCCCAGTTGATCCCGTGTGTACTGATTCCCCGCAGCTGAAACGGCTCTCCATTGCAATCCACAAGATCCGCACCCACAACTGTCAGACTGCCATGCTTACCATATGGTGTAACCGCCGCAGAAATGTCTGTGATCTGCATACAGAAAAAAGATGTAAACAACATCAGACATACCAGCAGACATGAAATCTGTCTCGTCCAATTTCTCATAATACACCCCCTGCATATATAGAATCTCCAATGACCATACATATTCATAATATACCATATTCTACTATACTCGTCAAACCAAACTGCCACGCAAAAAATCCCTCCTGCATTTCCGGCAAAGAGGGATTCTCCTTTACATTCTCCGTTTTCGAGTGATCTTAAGAAACGGATCGAACCGTATAATCCTGATCCTCTACAGTCTTCTTCAATACATCATCCGCAATCTCTTCGGATAATGTCACTACAGCGGTGCCTTTTTCATGACTGACATCAGCATTTTCCACCTGTGGCAATGCCTCCAATGCCTTCTTCACTCTCGCCTCACAGTGTCCACACATCATACCCTCAATGATCATTGTCTTCTTCATATTGTCCTCCTTCTGAACCTTGTTCGTATTTATATTATCCTGTCCGGATGATGATTTCACATCCATTCCACCAGCCTGCGACAGTCTATTATCTCTATTTTTCTTTCTGCCATACAACTTCGTCAAATTCAATCGCAATGCATTACTTACAACACAGAAGCTGGACAGACTCATCGCAAATGCGCCAAACATTGGATTTAACTGCCAGTGAAACAGCGGAATCCGAACACCGGCAGCCAGCGGTATCCCAATCACATTATAAAAGAATGCCCAGAACAGATTCTCGTGAATATTGCGCAGTGTTGCCCGGCTCAGCCTAATCGCTGCCGGCACATCTAACAGACTGCTCTTCATCAATACAACATCTGCTGCATCTATCGCAATATCCGTACCTGCCCCAATTGCAATACCGGTATCGGCTCTGGTCAGTGCCGGTGCATCATTGATGCCATCTCCTACCATTGAAATATGACTGGATCTGCCATGCGCATTCTTCTCCTCTGCCAGCCTGACAATCTCTGCTTCTTTTCCATCCGGAAGCACACCTGCCACAACCTCATCAACACCTACCTGTCTGCCAATTGCATTTGCCGTAAGTGCATGATCTCCTGTCAGCATCACAACCTTGATGCCCATCTCATGGAGTTCACGAATTGCCTGTGCACTATCCGGCTTCACAGTGTCAGCGACTGTAATCATTCCTGCCAGCACACCATCCACTGCAAAATACAATGGTGTCTTTCCATCCTTTGCATATACCGTTGCTTTTGTCTCCATCTGATCCAATGTCGCCAGATCCTGAAGCTGTTCTTTGACATACGCATATTTGCCACCCACAACTGTCCTGCCATGTATGATACCATACAGTCCATTTCCTGATACCGCACTAAACGCTTCGCATTCCGGTGCTTGGATCCCTTGCAGTTCACCATAACGGATCACTGCCCCTGCTAATGGGTGTTCACTCTTACATTCCAGACCATATGCATATCCTAACAGTGTATTGGTATCAAAGCCATCACACACATCAATATCCGTGACCTCCGGCTGTCCACTTGTAATCGTGCCTGTCTTATCTAACACTACAATATCTGTTTTTCCGGCCGCCTCAAGGGAAGCCGCTGTCTTAAACATAATACCATGTCTTGCCCCCAGACCATTGCCAACCATGATCGCAACCGGAGTTGCCAGACCTAATGCACATGGGCAGCTGATCACTAACACCGAGATCCCTCTTGCCAGCGCAAACCCCATGCTTTGCCCTGCAAGCAGCCATACCACAATTGTAACCAATGCAATTGCAATTACAGTCGGCACAAACACACCGGAAACCCGGTCTGCAATCTTGGCAATCGGAGCTTTCGTCGCAGCCGCATCATTTACCATCTGTATGATCTGTGACAATGTGGTATCTTCTCCAACTCTTGTTGCTTCACATTTTAAAAATCCGGACTGGTTGACCGTAGCTGCAGATACCTGATCACCCGGCTCCTTATCTATAGGGATACTCTCTCCGGTCAATGCCGATTCATTGACCGCACTGCTGCCTTCGATAATCCTGCCGTCCACCGGAATACTCTCACCCGGTCTTACCACAAAGATATCCCCCGGCTTAACCTGTCCGATCGGCACCGTAACCTCTTCACCATCCCGCATTAAAACTGCCTGTTTCGGTGCAAGCTTCATCAATCCCTTGATGGCATCTGTTGTACGCCCCTTAGAATATGCCTCTAACATTTTGCCTAATGTGATCAAGGTCAGAATCATTGCAGCAGATTCAAAATAAAACTCATGCATATAAGCCATCACGCGATCCATATCCATATGCATCTGTGCATCTGTCATCGCAAACAATGCATAAGTACTGTAGATATAGGAAGCACCTGCTCCCATTGCCACCAGAGTATCCATATTCGGTGCCCTATGCAAAACCCCTTTCATGCCACTAATGAAGAACTTTTGATTGATCACCATAATGATCGTCGTCAGCAACAGCTGATATAGTCCCATTGCCACATGATTATCTTTTGCAAATGCCGGTAGCGGCCAGTTCCACATCATATGCCCCATCGAAACATACATAAGCGGCAACAAAAACACCAGCGATGCGAGCAGTCTGTTTCGGAGCTTCGGTGTCTCTGTGTCCTTTAAAGCCGTATCTTCCCCATCACTATCTGTTTCTGCCCGGTTATGTCCACTGTGCTTTAACGCCGCACCATATCCGGCATTCTCAACTGCGGTGATCACTGCTTCACAGGAAGCGGTGCCTTCTACTCCCATCGAATTTGTCAGAAGATTCACCGAACAGTCCGTCACACCGTCCACGGCTTTTACAGCCTTTTCTACTCTTGCACTACAGGCGGCGCAGCTCATGCCTGTCACATGATATTGTTCCATATATATCACATCCTTTTTTATCCTCTAGTATTCCATATGTGAGTACGCATATACCGCGGTTTTTATTTCATCAGCTTAGGAAGCACATTGACAAGCTCCTCAATGACCTCGTCATTACCCTGTCTGATATTCTCCGCCACGCAGCTTTCTATATGTGCAGCCAAAAGCTTCTTGTTAAAAGCATTTAATGCAGCATTTACCGCCGATACCTGTGTCAGAATATCAATACAATAGGCATCCTCCTCCAGCATCCGCTCCACACCTCTGACCTGTCCCTCAATCCGTTTCAATCGGTTCATCAGATCCTTGTATTCCTTCTCATCCCGCTCCTTTGTCTTATGACACGCTTCACATCCATGTTTCTCCCTACAACAGGTATTCTTATTCTCATCCATAGCAGGCTCCTTTCTATCCTTTACATTACTAGACAATTGCGAAACTCCTTGAAGTTGTTGATGTTATGTGCATATTGCACAATGTATCGCAGGCACGCTCTCGCTACTTCATCACGCAGCGGTGCTAAACTCAGTCAATGCGGTAGCTTGACTTCGTTAAGAACCGGCGTTCTTCAAGTACCTGCTTATACATCATGCAATATGCACATAGTCGCAATCGTAATTGAGAGTTTCGCAATTGTCTACTTTACATCGCAAAAATACCCCCACCTGGTATAATCCATTTACGAATTATATACCCGGCAGGGGTATTTGTCAATTGTCTTTTTTATTTATTGCAGCGAAACCTTTTCTACTGCATGACCATAGTCGTATCCACACGCCATAAGTCCCATCTGGATCACCTGATTCCATCGCTTCACAGGAAGCTCCACGATCGTATCATCATCAAATGCGATCGTACAAGAATCTTTATCCGGTGTTATCTCCAGAACAGAACCCTGCTCCTTTGCATCCTCTTCTTCGATCCTGTACATATTTTTCCGGCTGATCGCCCCGATTTCTTCGAGGACATTGATCATGCGGTACACAGTAGCAGATCCGATCCGCTTATCACATTTGGATGCCTTATAATAGATCTCCTTACAGCAGGTGCAGTTTTCTTCCAGAATGATATCTAAAAGTATCAGACGCTGCTTTGTAATGCGGCAGCCCCTCTCTTTCAGCTTCTGAATAATGCGTTCCTTCTGCATTCTGGTTCGCTGAAATGTTTCATTGTTTATTGCGGTTCTCTCATCCATCGTAGCTCACCATCCTTTGGTTAGTGGATCTCTATCCTGCAATTATCTTGCTGCAGCCACCCTTGCATTTTCTGCAACAGCCTGCTTATATGGTCTAAACAGCATATACAGGAAAAGTGCAATGATTAAAATAGCAACAACCGTTCCGATACCAAACGCACCACCTGTGATCACATTGCCGATCTGATATACGACTAAAGATACCAGATATGCTAAACCACACTGATAGCCGATTGCAAACCAGAACCACTTTGTGTTGTTCATCTCACGCTTGATCGCACCCATAGCAGCGAAACATGGAGCACACAGAAGGTTGAAGATCAGGAATGATAAACCGCTTGCAGATGTAAATGCACCTGCTAATGCCTGATATACCGTCTGATCGCCACCACCGTAAAGAATACCCATGGTACCTACGATATTCTCCTTTGCTACCAGTCCTGTGATAGAAGCAACGGTTGCCTGCCAGTTACCCCATCCCTGTGGAATGAAGATCCATGCAATGGCATTACCGATCTTAGCTAAAATACTGCAGTCGATCTGATCCTCTGTCAGCATACCGAACGCACCGTCAACCCATCCAAAGTATGTTGTGAACCAAACTACAATGGTAGATAACAGAATGATCGTTCCGGCCTTCTTAATGAATGACCAGCCTCTCTCCCACATACTTCTTAAAACAGATCCGACTGTTGGCCAGTGATATGCAGGAAGCTCCATAACGAATGGTGCAGGATCGCCTGCAAACATCTTTGTCTTCTTTAACATAATACCGGAACAGATAATCGTAATGACACCTAAGAAATAAGCACCTGTAGAGATGATCGGAGATCCACCGAAAATCGCACCCGCGATCATTGCGATGAATGGAACCTTTGCTCCACAAGGAATAAATGTTGTCGTCATGATCGTCATACGACGGTCCTTCTCATTCTCGATTGTACGAGAAGCCATAATACCGGGAACACCACAACCTACACCAACAAGCATAGGGATGAAGGACTTTCCTGATAAACCAAACTTTCTAAAGATACGGTCCATGATAAATGCAATACGTGCCATGTATCCACAGTACTCTAAGAATGCAAGTAAGATGAACAGTACCAGCATCTGTGGTACGAAACCAAGTACGGCACCGACACCGGCTACAATACCGTCTAATACAAGACCCTTTAACCAATCAGCACAGTTGACTGCATCCAATCCCATCTCTACCAATGCAGGGATAGATGGTACAAATACACCATATGCGGCCGGATCCGGATCTGCATAATCATATTTCTCATAAGTATCCAATGCAGCTACGAGATCCTTGTAAGAAGAAGTAACCTCTTCTGTTGCCAGTGTTTCCTCATCTTCTACAAGATAAGAAGCCTCATCTCCATCTGCAAACATATCTGTAAGCTCTGTCAGGGCTGCTGCAGCACCATCCTCTGAGAAGTCTTCACTCTCTGCATCCAGTGCATCTGCGATTGCAGACATATCCTTGCCCTGTTCCTCACCATAGCTGATAAATCCATTTACAACCTGGCTTGCCTCGCCGAACTTATCAGCAGCTTCTGTATAATCTGCAGAACCGATTCCTAAGAAATGGAAACCGTCCCCAAACAGATTATCGTTGGTCCAGTCTGTACACCAGGCACCTACGGTTGACATCGCAATGTAGTATACCAGGAACATGACGAGTGCGAAGATTGGAAGTGCAAGAATTCTGTTGGTTACAATCTTATCAATCTTATCTGATGTAGAAAGCTTCTGTCCTTCCTTTTTCTTCTTCAGGCAATCGCCGATGATAGAAGAAATATATGTATACCGCTCATTTGTGATTACACTCTCTGTGTCATCATCCATCGCATCTTCCAGCTTCTTGATCTCAGCGGATACATCCGGCGCACTGCTCATGAGCTGTCCGATCTTATCATCCTTCTCTAACAGCTTGATCGCAAAGAAACGCTTCTTGCTTTCTTCGATGCTGCTTCCAAGCATTACATCCACAGCGGCAATCGCATCCTCAACCGGCTGGCTGAAGGTATGTGCCGGTGTGACTTTCTTATCGGCCTTTGCAAGCGCGATTGCCTTCTTTGCAACCGCATCCACACCCTTGCCCTTTAATGCGGAGATCTCCATGACCTCACAGCCTAAGCTCTTTGCCAGATTCTTTGTATTGATGACATCGCCATTCTTCTCTACGATATCCATCATGTTAACTGCAACGACAACCGGAATTCCCATCTCTAAGATCTGCGTTGTCAAATACAGGTTTCTTTCAAGGTTCGTACCATCTACAATATTGATAATTGCAGCCGGCTTATCCTGAATCAGATAATTTCTTGCGATCACTTCCTCTAATGTATATGGGGAAAGTGAATAAATACCGGGTAAGTCCATAATGACAACTTCTTTGTCTGACTTTAACTTACCTTCCTTTTTCTCTACTGTTACACCAGGCCAGTTACCAACAAACTGATTAGAACCGGTCAGGGCATTAAATAATGTTGTTTTTCCGCAGTTTGGATTACCTGCTAATGCAATCTTGATTGCCATAATATTCTTCCTTTCTTTTTATTTTTATTCTACTTCAATCATTTCCGCATCAGCCTTACGAAGCGAAAGCTCATAACCTCTGACGGTTACTTCTACAGGATCACCCAATGGAGCGACTTTTCTTACATAAATGTCCACACCCTTTGTAATACCCATATCCATGATTCGTCTTTTAATAGGGCCCTCTCCTGACAGCTTCTTAACCTTGACAGTCTCACCAACAGTCACATCTCTTAAGGTCTTCATATCCTACACTCCTTCCTGACTTATACAATAATCTTATTCGCCATTTCTTTTCCTATTGCAACTCGAGAATCCTTCACATTGACAATAATGTTACCGCCAATCTGGGAGATCACCGTAACGGTTCCACCGACAACGAATCCAAGATTCTCTAAAAATCTCTTTGTCTCCTCCTTGCCGCCGATCTTCTTTACAGTATTCTCTTCTCCCTCTTTTGCCATGGATAAAGGCATACTATCATCTCCTTTGCACAGAATTAAATGATAAATTATTTCAAGTCGTTGTTAGTATAGACTAACCTTAATAAGATGTCAAGAACTTAATTTAGTGTACACTACATTTTGTTCTTATTGCACAACTTCTATCATCAAAACTGTTATATTTGAAATAATTTGCCATATGTGATATACTATTTGCATCTGAAACGAGACGAAAACAATATAAATGAGGTGAATACATGATCCGTACAAACAACGAATCCGCTGAAGACTATTTAGAAACGATCTTAATTCTGTCCAAGAGACTTCCGGTCGTCAGATCAGTAGATATCGCAAATGAACTGGAATTTAAGAAATCCAGCATTAGTATTGCAATGAAGAAGCTTCGTGAAGCGAATCATATCACTGTGACTGATGCCGGTTTTATTTATCTGACGGAATCCGGTCGTGAGATCGCAGAGATGATCTACGAGCGTCACGAGTTCTTGACCAACTGGCTGAGCAAGCTTGGCGTACCTGCCAATACTGCTGCCGAAGACGCATGTAGAATCGAACATGTTTTAAGTAAGGAAAGTTTTGCAGCCCTGAAGAAATATGTGAGCGAGAATCCGATCACATAACATGAGTCCTAGCTGAATTCACAAATTATTCGCTATTTTTCCATGAAATACATGAAACATTTTTGACATTTATACGATACAATATGGGGGAAATAAAAATAAGGAGTGAATTCCAGCTATGGAATTGATATTTGATTTTATTCTATCCCATATGAAGCCGATCGAATTATTTGTTTTCTGGTACCCTATCGCAATGGGAATGTTGTGGATGATCGGCGGCATTATATATTATTACAGGATCGAGAGAAAGGATCCGCTTCCTCTTACGGATACGCCGATGGTATCGATTCTGGTTCCCGCATACAATGAAGGGGACAATATCATCACAACAGTGAATCATCTGAATGCACTTCACTATCCCCACTACGAAATTATCCTTATCAATGATGGCAGTTCCGATAACAGCCCCGACATTGAACAACAACTCGCATCACAATATGCGCGTGTTCGATTTGTCGATCTGAAAGAGAACTGTGGAAAGGCAAATGCTCTCTATCTCGGATTTCTGGCCGCCAGAGGAGAATATCTTGTCTGTGTTGATGGAGATTCCTATCTGGACCCTGATTGTCTGCGTTACATGATCCCACATTTTGTAAATCCGAACAATGGTGAGCGCGTCGGTGCCGTTACCGGAAACCCAAGAGTCCGAAACCGCAGCTCACTTCTTGCTAAAATACAGCTATGCGAATACGCCAGTATTATATCCCTGATCAAACGGTGTCAGCGCATCTGGGGTAAGGTGATGACTGTATCCGGCGTTGTTGTTGCCTACAGAAAACAGGCTCTGTTAGACTGTGGTCTATGGGATCGTGATCTGATCACAGAAGACATTGGTGTCACTTGGAAGCTGGAACGCAACTTCTGGGATATCCGCTATGAACCGCGTGCCATCTGCTGGATGCTTGTCCCTGAAACCATCAAGGGATTGTATAAGCAGCGCAAACGCTGGGCGCAGGGCGGTCAGGAGGTCATGCTGCGGCATTTTGGTATTTTTAAGAGCTGGCGCAGAAGGCGTCTATTTCCGGTATATGCTGAACAGGTGCTGTCTCTTACCTGGGTCTTATCCTGGCTGCTGCTTACACTGACAGAAATCATACGGCTTTATTATCATACGGACAGCTATATTCCTTATATATGGAAATCACAGTATCTGGCAGTCATCTGTCTGATACAGTTTATTGTTGCAATTTTTCTGGAGAAAAAATATGATGAGAAAATTCTCAGAAACATGCTGGTTGCAGCCTGGTATCCGGCTGTCTATTGGATCATAAACGGTCTTGTTGCCCTGTCTGCACTGCCGACCACCTTATTGAAGCCTCGAAAAAAACTTGCTACATGGAACAGTCCGGATCGTGGCATTCATACTGCACAGGAACAGACGGCGGCCACAATTGTTGAAGACCAATCCCATATTATTACCGGACAGCAAAAAAGATGGAAAAAGGGATTAGAGATTCTATGCACCTGTATGGTCTGGTGTTTTATTCTGGTATATATCCTGTACTGTATCTATGGTGGAATCTGTATTCTCATGCACAAAATGCCGGTTTCCATCTGGATCTACAACCGGGATGTGATCGTGGAAAGCGGCAGACTTCTCTATATTACATTTATTCTGCTATTGATTGAAACGGTCTTGATGATATTCTGGAAAGAATATAACCGCAGAAGATTCGGCGGTTTAACCCGTCGTAAGTTCAAACCGAATGCCACAATCCGACAGACCGCAGCATTCTTTCATATGGATCCGGACGATGTGCTCCGTATGCAGACAGAAACGATCGTCACGCTGCCACACAATATCATTCCGGTTGACTTTAAAGCAAAACCTATGAAAAATTATGATTTTAGTCAGGAAGCTGCTTCTGATTAGTACATCGCTGTGCGTATTGCTTTAACACCTCTGTATTCTCTGTATATCGGCAGTTGATGCTGTTATCCTCAACCTTCTCACGATAGGTCTCAAGCTTTGCTTCCGCGCCCTGTGCGCCTTGCAAAGCTGCCTGCTCCCATTGCAGATAATAGGTATAGTCTTCATAGGCATTTACTGCCTCCCAGTATTTCCCATACAGTGATGGATCAAACAGATCATATAACAGCAAAATCTCCCGGAGTTGCCCAAATTCCCTGTCATAATACCGTGAATCACATCGTTCTATACTTTCAGTTTTATCTAGTTTTTCATTGTTATATGAAATCAGGGAATCCGTACAAAATGTCACTATAAAATATAATAACACTCCCAAAAAAACAATTAACATCGCCTTTAAAAAGATGTGCAATCCTAAAAAATTATTTTTCGCCTGCTTCATGAAGATATGCCCCCCTTTCAATCAATGTCTCTGCCAGTTCATTATATGTCCGATAATCAGCTGTATCCGATGTCAGGATCTGATCAGCCTCCTCCGGCGTCATGCCCATAGCATATACAAAACTATCCCGGATATCGTCACAATAAGAATCATACAGAGTCTGATTCTCATCTGCCAATGCATAATAGCTGCCCAATCTGCATTGATATACATCATTCCCCCAGCGTATGCTGTAAGCTAAGTAATAATCATCCTGCTGCTTCTCTTCTTCCGTCAGTTCCAGAAACTCCAGCAGATGACTGCGATAATTCTCATAATCAAAATTCAATAATACTGCCTGTGTATAAACATACTGATCCTCTCCTATCAGATCATATGCAGACATATACGCATAAAGCTCCGGCAGCCGGTTCTCCTGATAGAGCGTGTCCATCGTCTGCTGTTTTTTCTCCATATCCACGCGATTCACGGCATATTGATGCATCAGCTGTGCTGTCAGAAGCACAATCACTGATCCCACAAGTGTGAGAATACATAAGCCTGCCATCAACACGGCAATTCTTCCAAATACACGGTTGATCACATAAGGCGACACCCGCCGGCCCGCTTCCCGCCGATATGCCTCATATTCCTGTTCCGCTTCTGTTCGTTGTGCCATCCATAACCTGCCGACAAGATTCTCTGTCCCGCAGTATGGACATATCAATTCCCTTGTTCGGTAATCACCGCCACAATTTTTACACTTCACTATACTCCCTCCTGCATCTTCGTCTGTTCAGTCTCCTGTGTACGCTGTTCCCAAAAATATCTGGCAATCTCCTGTCCAAGCGCATTGTACATTTCCCTCTCCATATCAGGTTCCGCCTGCAGTGCAACGCCATCCACGATCTCCTGATCTGTCAGTGCATAATATTGCTTGAGATCAGAAATCACCAGATTCTCAGCATATTCCACAACTGCCTGCTCATGATAAACATATCCATCTTCCCGCATTTTCTGTATCTTATATAATCCAAAAAAAGCAGAATCCAGTTCAAAGGTAATGTTGTCCACAATAGATTCTTCCCACTCCTGATAGTCTGCATCCTCTGGAATCCATTGCAGGAAATAATCCCCGTCCTTCATATATTTTCTTGCATATTCGAGCCAATGCAAAGCGTCCTTTGTATGCTCGTACTTACCGTAGGTAGGGCCTGACAGTTCGTGGGTTTCATAATAATCTGCAGCCGCCTCATAATCTCCGGCCTGATAATATTGCTCCATCACATTGAGTGCTCCATGCTGATCTCTATATGCATTCCTTGCACGCAGCCCGGAAATCATATATACCGCCAGACAAATAAACGCAATGCCACAGATGGCAAATAAAGCGATTTTCCCTGCCGAACGATTTGCCTTATGTACTACCTCATTTTCTACAGCACGATCATCCCCGATCTTATCGTAGATCTCCTGCAGTTCTTCTTCATGCTGTTCTCTGGCTTCTTCTGTATTTTCACTTCCACAAAATGGACATATCAGAGTATCCGGTGCAAGCTTAGCACCACAATTTACACATTTCATATCTGTCTCCTGTTACTTTTCATAAAATGTATGCTTTCGCGTTATGCCGGCTTGTGCAGGCACAGCCAGCATAACATTTATTATATCATCTCTCCCAAACTATGCCAACAAAAAATAGAGGCTCGAAAGCCTCTCGAAAGCCTCTATTCTTCCCCTGATATGCAGGTATATTATAACGCAGCCTTGATCTGCTTGTAGATACCCTCTGCATCCAGTTCATACTTATGAAGCAGATCCTTTGCCGGACCAGACTCTCCAAATGTGTCCTGTATTCCGATTCTCGTTACCTTAACCGGACACTTCTCAGAAAGCACCTCTGAAACTGCACTGCCAAGACCACCGATCACTGAGTGCTCCTCTACTGTAAAGATCCTGCCTGTCTTTTTCGCTGCAGCAACCAGAATATCCGCATCGATCGGCTTGATCGTATGGATATTGATCACCTGGGCTTTGATACCATCTGCTTCCAGAAGCTTTGCTGCCTCTAAACTCTCTGATACCGGAAGTCCGGTTGCCACGATGGTCAGATCACTGCCATCACGAAGCTCTACACCCTTGCCCAGCTCAAACTGATAAGTAGCCTCATCATTGATCACCGGAACCGCTAATCTGCCAAATCTTAAATAGCACGGACCATTATATGCATACGCAGCTTTCACTGCTGCTCTTGCCTCTACATCATCAGAAGGATTGATCACAACCATTCCCGGAATTGTACGCATCAAGGCGATATCCTCGTTGCATTGATGGGTTGCACCATCTTCTCCAACAGAAATACCTGCATGGGTTGCACCGATCTTCACATTCAGGTGTGGATAACCAATTGAATTTCTGATCTGCTCAAAAGCACGTCCTGCCGCAAACATGGCAAATGAACTCATAAACGGTACATATCCTGTTGTTGACATACCGGCTGCAATACCTGCCATATTACACTCTGCAATACCGCAATCAATATGTCTTTCCGGAAATGCCTTTTTAAAGATACCTGTCTTGGTTGCAGCCGCAAGATCCGCATCTAACACTACAAGATCATCATGCTCCTTTCCAAGCTCCACCAGTGCGTTACCATAACTGTCTCTTGTTGCAATCTTATCTCCTAGCATAATGCCTCACCCGCCTTTCTTAAATCCTCTAATGCCTGTGCCAGCTCTTCATCATTTGGAGCCTTGCCGTGCCATCCGACATTGTTCTCCATGAAGGAGACGCCCTTGCCCTTCACCGTATGTGCAATGATCGCTGTTGGCATACCCTTTGTCTGCTTTGCTTCTTTAAAAGCCTTGTCAATTTCATCAAAATCATTTCCGTTGATCTCGATCACATGGAAATTAAATGCCTTAAATTTCTCTCCGATCGGATATGGAGAACATACATCTTCTACTGTTCCATCAATCTGCAGATTATTGTTATCTACGATCACCAGCAAGTTGTCTAACTTTCTGTGTCCGGCAAACATGGCGGCTTCCCAGATCTGTCCCTCCTGAATCTCGCCATCACCACATAAACAATATGTGCGGTAATCCTTTCCCTGCATCTTAGCTGACAATGCCATACCCACTGCAGCAGACAATCCTTGTCCTAATGATCCTGATGACATATCAATACCGGGAATATGCTTCATATCCGGATGTCCCTGTAGAATAGAACCAATATGACGCAGTGTCTTTAAATCCTCTACCGGGAAATATCCTCTCTCCGCAAGTGCGGAATAAAGACCCGGCGCGGTATGTCCCTTTGATAATACAAATCTATCTCTATTCTCATCCTTTGGCTCTGAAGGATCAATGTGCATCTCCTCAAAATATAAGTAAGTAAATAAATCTGCTGCTGAGAGAGATCCACCTGGATGTCCTGCCTTCGCACTGTGGACTGCGGTCACAATATCCTTTCGGATATCAACTGCCTTTTTTTGAAGCTCTAATTTGTTCATAGCATTCCTCACCCGGTCTACCGGGTCCTTCCTTTCTAAAAATTCATATACAGATTGTCTGCATATGTGTCTTCCTAACTATTAGATATACCACAATCTGCTTGCCATTGTCTAGCTTAATCTCCGAAAACCGCTCTGTAATCAGCCTGGAACTTTGCAATTCCCTGATCTGTCAATGGATGCTTCGTCATTGTCTCGATCACCTTATATGGAACTGTCGCAATATCCGCACCGGCAAGTGCACAATCTGTTACATGAATCGGGTTTCTTACAGAAGCTGCAATGATCTGTGTCTCATATCCATAGATATCAAAGATGTCGGCAATCGTCCGGATCAGGTCAATTCCCGGCTGGTTGATGTCATCCAGTCTTCCTAAAAATGGTGATACATAGGTAGCCCCTGCTTCTGCTGCAAGCAATGCCTGATTTGCACTAAACACTAATGTTACATTAGTCTTAATTCCCTCTGCTGTCAATACCTTTACCGCTTTTAATCCCTCTACGGTCATAGGAATCTTTACAACCATATTCTTATGAATCTTCGCTATCTCACGGCCTTCTGCAATGATGCCCTCGGCATCTACCGTAGTTGCCTTCACTTCACCACTGATCGGGCCATCTACAATTGTTGCGATCTCTTTGATCACCTCATTAAAATCTCTGCCTTCCTTTGCGATCAGAGATGGATTGGTTGTAACACCACAGATCACACCCATGTCATTTGCCTTCTTAATATCCTCTACATTTGCTGTATCAATGAAAAATCTCATATTCCCATACCTCTCTTTCCATTCATATTCTATGCTTCATTTGCTAATGCTTTCATATGTCCTCATAGCCTCCTATTCGATCCTTGCCGACAACGCTGTTACTGTGCATTATCCTTTGTAATCAAAGTTACCTCTACAGGAATCTCCTTTGGAATACTCTCTCCGTTCATCATCTGCTATAAGAACCATCCCAAAGGATCGTGATCCGGTCACACAAAGCGAAGATTTCTTCCATATACTCTCCTTTCTATTGTTGTTTCACGAGCCACAAGCTTCGGAAGAAAAACAAATTCAGATTGTGCATTATCCGCTGTCTCATCCCTGTGAATCAGAAGATCTACCGCCTTGACACCCATTTCGTCAATGGGTTGTGCTACGGTTGTCAGTGCCGGAGTCATCAGCTCAGATAAATAAATGTTATCGTAGCCGATCAGCTGTATCTGCTTTGGCACTCTGATACCTTTCTTATGTAGTACCTTATATATGGATATTGCAACCATATCATTCGCAGCAATAATACCGTCGACATCCGGATACCGCATCAAAAGCTCTTCTGTCATCTTCTCACGCTCCTTCATTTTCTCTCGTGAAACCCGTTTCATATATGTATTATAACATTCACCCTCTATATGTTAACACATCTTTTCATTTAATTATTCAATTCAACATTATACACGAAATATCGATGCGATTTATTATGCAATATGCACATAACATCAACAGCTTCAAGGCGTTTCGTAATTGCCTATTACCTAAATATTACTTTACATAAGGAATGGTGTGCGGTAATCTGTTCTTATATCTATAAGCAATTTTCAAACCCACTACAGTAAGGAGTTTTATTATGTCATTATTTCCGAATATCAAAACGACTAAGCGAATACAGCCGGTTCAGATGGCCAACGGCACAGATCTGACCCAGGGTATCTGTCTGATCGCAGCCGGCGTGTTGGTTGCATCGATTGCGACCTGTGAGATTCCACAGGTCTTCCAGATTCTTTCTCTGATCGGTGGCATCCTGTTCTTATTTCCCGGCATACACCGCCTGATCCGTTTTATAAAGCAGAACAAAGCATTTCATGATTTTATCCCGGAATGGGATTCGAAAAGAAGTATCTATGATGCGTTCGCAAAAGAATTAAATGCATGGTATGAAACGGATACCCTACCGGAATCCTGTGACGGAGACACCACTTATTTCCTGAAGCTACAACAAAAACGGTTGCACAATAAGGGACTGTCCATGACAAATGTGCTGCGGCCTTCCAAAGGAGAGAGCTATGGAACCGCATGTTTTTCACACACCTCCTCCTGGTATACAACAGATATGCTATATGAGGATATCTCCAGACAGCTTACCTTCTCCGATCAGCACACAGTGCTTTATGAAAGGAAGCTCGATCAGACTATGTATGAAACTGTCGTACACTCTCCAAACGAAGCAGAGCTTACGCACATGACCATGACATGCCCTAACTGTGGTGCTGTCAGCCCGGTATCCAAGCTCACAGAAGGATGCCCATACTGTCATACCTGTTTCAAGATCACAGATCTGTTTCCAAGGGTAACAAACCAGTTCTTTCTGCGAATGAGTTCTATTGCAAAAAATACTGATCTGACCCGGATCCTGATCTGGGGTACGATCGCATTGGTATTCATCATCCTCCTGATCGCATGCATGATCGGCAATGCCAAAAATCCGGAGGATGCCCTGATCCTGCCACTCACACTGCTGACCTGTTATTTGGGTGCTGCATTCTGTGGTGGTTTCGGTGGTCTGATCCTTGCGGATCTTGTATTGCTCTATGCCAATCTCAATATGGATGGTGCAAAACATATACCAATGTTCAAAGTACTCCATTCCAAGAGAAAGCTAACCAGAATCCTGTCAGCGTCTGATCCTTATTTTTCTTTTCAGAAATTCGAGGGTCAGATGATTTCCCTCATTAAGATGGCAGTATTTTCTGAGAATCCGTCAGAGCTCGCCGCCTATATGGAAGACTCCCGGGAGCCTGAATTTTCTGATATTGTGGAAATGACCTACATAGATGCTATCGCTCTGCAGAAACAACACCGTGAAGGAAATCTGCTGCAGTTGTCGCTGCGGACCTGGTGGATCAACTACAGCGAGCATAATGGAAAGATCAAGAAAACAGGTGATTGCATTGATGTGACCCTCACTCACAACATCACACACATAGATCCTCCGGGATTTTCCATCACTTCTGTCAGCTGCCCGAACTGTGGCAGCAGCTTTGATGCCGTCAGACAGAGCGTCTGTCCGAACTGTCAGACCCGATATCACATGGAAGAACAGACATGGGTCATTCAGGATATGAAGCTGATTCGATGATATGCATTATCTATTTCTTCTCATCCAGCAACACAACGCCCGGTTCCGGATTGTGATCGATCGCACCGACAACCGGGTGTGGCACATACAGTTCCTCCAGATATGTCATGTCCTGTGCTTCCATTCTGTCATATTTTCCTCTCGCTACACGATCGGTCTGGCCACGCAATGTATCCGCATTCCATGTTGCTCTCGCCAGATGCCCCGCTGCCAATGGACTATACGGCATCAAAGAGACATCCATCTGTCTGCAGATCGGGATCAGCTCCCGTTCGTCCTCACGGTACAGAAGATTATAATGATTCTCCATTGTCTCTTCAATCGGTGTATCATAATCAAATCTATGGATCAAAATAATATCTCTTCCGGATCATTTAGTGGCTCAAATTCCGGCTTTCGATGATTTAACTGCGGCACATCCTTAATATACCACATCGCCTGTCCAACCTGCATCCCCAGTGCGGCTGCCGCCTCTAATTCGCCGCTGCCACCGTCTCCTACATAGAATGCCTGTGATGGTGCCACCGAAAGAGCATCCAGACATGCCTGAAAGATTCCGGGATCCGGCTTCTTGATGCCCATCTCACAGGACAGACATACATGATCAAAATACGGATACAACACACTGTTCCGGATCGCATAAGCCTCTTCCGAAAAACAATTACTTACTAGGCCGATCTTCACCTGCCGATCCTTGAGACCCGCAAGCATGGGAAGGATCCCTTCATGTAAATGCAGAAAGCCTGCCTGTTTGGTGCGGATCCGCTTCTCACATATCTGTGCAAGCCGATCCGGCGTATAACAGGCAAGCTGTCGCATTGCATACTCCAATGCCGTTTCCAATGTATAGGTTCCCAATGTCCGTCCGTCTTCTGTCGGTCTCCACACTCGCTGAAATGCATCCACATCCACGCCCAGATCCTGTGCCATCTGGGTACCGAAATAAACCGGACAGCGGTACTGTGTGACCAGTGTCTCATACATATCAAATATGACGGCTTTGACTGTATATTGGTTCATTTGCTTCTGTCTGCACACGCTCTCCATGTATCAAACCCACTCCCTTCCATACTTGTAACAGGCTCGCTAATGGTAAATGATGTAGCTTCGATCTTCAATTTTCCAAACCTTTGCAACGCATCATCCCTGTCATAATCTGTTACCGGTTCATAAACATATACTGGGAGTCCTTCTTCCTGCTTTTTTGCTAACTCCTCTAACATCAATACTACATAATAGTCTTTTTCAAGTACATCAAGACGATATCCTGTTCTTTCATGTATATCATTTATAAGCACTCAGAAAGCATTTAGATCTTCATGTAATTTCATGATCGACCTCCTGCCACATGTGCTAACTGTAAAATCGTGTTGCGATTGTAATAATTATTGGCTAAAGCTAGCAGTCTGACATATTCCAAACCTAATCGATCAATATACTCACCAATCATTTTATATGGATGTTCTGCATCTACAGGTGCATTATCAAGAATATCCAATACATCAAGCATCTTCAGATATTCTTTATTATCTGCATTGATCTCGACCTTTGGTGGTCGTACCACAACTCCCAGCTTCTTATCCATTCTTGCGCAGTCACCTGCTTTATTCGTTGCCAGAATTCTTTCATTTGGCATCTGGGTGGTAAGACCCAGTCTGTGTAATACAACTAAGCCTGTTTCATATCCGTTGTCGTTCTTCAAATATTTATCTTCTATAAGTTGTTCCTTATCAATGCCTGTTTCACCAAATGGAGTTATTGTTATACGATAATAAATTCCCTTCTGGTAAAACCTCAATTCAGGAATTATATTTCCATCCATGAGAATTGCCTCCTCGCTTCCATCCTTCGTTACGAATGTTGCACTCTCACAAAACAGTATGCCCGCTGGCAGAATTGCCGTGACGATCACAGATGCGATCGTCAATGTCACCTTCTATATCATAATCAAAAAACCGGACAGCTATGCCAGTCTCGTTCAGAAACTGACAAACTCTATCCGGCCGTAATGCTTGCCATATAAGACAAATCACTGAATCTTTAGTTTGATTTTTAACTTCTTACCTGAACCATCCGTGGCCATCGCTGTAATGCGTACTGTTTTTCCTTTTCCTGCCTTCTTTGCCGTTACAACACCCTTTTGTGTTACGGTTGCATATCGGGTATTGGAAGAAGTCCATTTTAGTTTGGTGTTGGCTGTTTTTCCGGTTGTCAGAATCCGGAGCTTCAGTTTCAGCTTTTTGCCACACTTGATCGTCTTCGCTGTCGTCTTATGCTGAAGCTTTCTGACTGCATGCTTTAGAATCTGAATCTTGTAGCTCGCAGTGCTCCCACTGCCATCCGTTGCCGTTGCCCGAATGGTAACCGTCTTGCCAATGCCTTTTTTCTTTGTCATCACAACTCCCTTTGCCGAAACAGTCGCATACGCTGTATTGCTGCTCGACCATTTCACACGCTTCGCAGCTTCATACTTTGACATCCCCTTGATCGTCAATTTTATTTTTTTGCCTGCTGCAATGCGATGAGACATACCTGTAATATGGATCTCTATAATACGATCCGCATCCTGTGTAGCAGATAAGCTGTCTCCCTGCGGATTCTGTGAAGCTCCACTCGATGTATCGTCTCCCGGTAATGCAGGCTTCTCCGGCACCTTAGTATCATCTCCGGTCAAGCCTGTATCCTTTGATGACACCGTAACAACACATGTAGCAGAGATATCTGTATTATCCTGTGCTATTACATAGATTGATGTCTGTCCTGTTGAAACCGCATACAGCTTTCCATCCTTAACCATTACAATCCCAGGATTACCAGACAGCCATGTAAGGTCCTGATTACTTGCATTCTCTGGCAAAATACCCGGCTTCATCATCACACTGTCGCCAACCAGCATATCCACGCTGCTCTTATCAAATGTAACAGCCGTTACCGGTACATATTGGTGGGAAATCACCTCAACAGGCTTGACGGTATCCGCAATGCCATCGCCATCCGTATCGATCGAATAGCTGTTATCCTGTGTCATCTGATGAATGGAAGTCTCAATCGCGCCATCCTTCTGCATCTCTATATTACGAAATGCATAAACCGTATCATCCGTCTGCTTACTTGCCATCTCCATTGTAACGAATCCGGCATCTGTGCCCTGTATTCTAATCCTGTAATCCGAATCTGCATTTGCAAAACATAACACCTTTTGATAATCACCCGCATAGGCATTATATACAACCGCAAATCTTCCGTATGCATTCGTGATATCCGATTCCACACCATCCCTTAAAACTGCAATCTCCGTTCCCGCTTCATCATAAACCATAACATTCACCGGACATTTAATCACTGCTTTGGCTGCAAACTGACAGGATTCCGGCAGCTCCTTCTCGTCATCGTAGACAAACTGACAGCGTTCGTTCAGCATCTTTATGGTATCATCGACCACCAGCTTTTTATCTGTATAACCAAAATCGTATAATGCACCCGCCAGACCATTTACCTTCGAGAATGCCAAATACGCCTCCTCGCCCTTATAGCGTAGCTGATACAGAATATTATAATTGTAATAGAAGTTCCATGCATTCTTCTCGGTTTTATTCTTCAAGAACGCCTGCTTTGTCTTCTCTAATTGTGTCTTGAAAGCCGAAGCAAGATATGCATATCCCTCCACATAGGCTTCTTTCTTTACCATTTCCCCGACATCTGCCAGCTTATTGATAAAATAAGACTCGATCTGGATCGTAGTCAGCCAAGCAGACAAGCTGGCTGCACCCGTCTTACCGACAATCGCCTTTAGAACCTCTGAATTGATATCGCTCTGATCCAGGATCTCAATCACGATATTCTTCACAATTCCACTGTATCCTTCTTCCATTTCCTCTAAAATCTGCTGTGCAGCCCATCGAAGCTGAAATGGTATATATTCTGTGTTATTCACGATATCTGTCAGGAAGGTCCTGTATTGCGCATACACTTCCAGTCTGCCATTCAGACTGATCATGTCCTGAATCTCATCATAGCCAAGCGTACACAAGGACATGATTTTATTGCTCCATTTCATTGCCTTCGCAAACTTTCCAAATCCTGTTGTTTCATCCAGTTTGAAAGAAAACTCCGGATTGCCATCCTGATCATAGGAAGACGCGAGATTCACAAATACACCTTTTGCCTCTGCAGATGCCATCAGATTCTGAAGTTCATCCGTTGTTTCACAATGGTTGATCTTTTGAATCAAATCATCCGCATATGTCTTTGCAGCTGCATTAACATTTTTCGCAAGCTTCTGTACATCTTTAACACTCTTGACACAATTCTCCACCATAATTTTATCTGCTGTCGCATCCATAAAATCATACAACATTTCTTTGTACTTCGCCACACCCGGATAATCCGACTCCGCATAGGTCTTGAAGCTCATCCAGTCATTCAGCTCATTATTAAATACAAGACCATCTGCTACTAACAGTGTTCTTGCCATATGTCCCTTTGTCGTATGATCCAGCCAGTACTGATAACTTGTTGCACAAAACGATGCATCCGTCATGAGGTTTAAGTATGCATACCGCTTCTGTGTCGTATTACTTAAGTAATGAATGCCCTCTAATACATCTAAAAACCCATACTGCGAAAACAATTCATAATATTTCTGCTGCTTCATCTGCTCTGAGACATCACTGTTCATGATTGCCTCGTATTGTGCATAGATCGCGTCTGAGGTGTACTCTGATACCATTTGTACGATTTTGCTGTCGGCGCCCCTTTCCACATCCGTCTGCTGCCATTTCAAAATTGGGTAGTCTGTATCCATTTTCCAGATACTGTCAAAATCAAAATTATGAAAATTATCCTGATTCCGCATTGCATCTTCCGAAAGAGCTTCTCCAACCTTTTCCTTATCATTGTCACATGATACATCTAAATAATAGCAATTTGAGAAGACCGAACTTGTATAAAATGGGATACACGCAGATTTATAGGTTCCCTTCACAAGTCCACTGTTATAGGAATTGTCGATTCTCTTTGTTCCGGCATCATAAGAACCCACATGGGCATATGCACCTGCAATACCACCTGCATAATTCTCTGACACGATATTTCCATGATTATAACAATTCTTAATATATGTATGCGCATCCACATTTGCGTAACTGATTCCAATGATTCCGCCTGCATAGCCGGAAGCACTTGTTGTATTCACATTTGCCTCATTATAGCATTGATCGATTGTACACAACGCCCCAAAATGAGGATATGCATACCCCAAAATACCGCCAACATACTGCCCCCCTTGGACTTTTCCGGTATTATAACAGTACTCTATTTGAATTGTACCTTTATCATCGCCTATTTGCTTGCCAATAATGCCACCTGCATTTCCATCCTCTGTATTGCTACATATGATATTCCCTTTATTGATACAACCTGACACTACCGTAGCATGAAAATCCTGATTCGCAAGGCCAATGATACCACCAACATTCTTGGAGCCATATACCTCTGCATAATTTATACAATTCTCAACAGTAAACTGCGTTGTATTCCCAAAACTATCAATCTCACCGGCAATACCACCCAATTCTCCGCTTCCTCTAATCACACCATCGACACTGCAATTCTGAATACTTCCCAAACTGTTTGCCTTGCCGCACCCGACAATACCACCTGTTGCATTCTTTGTTCCGATAATATATGTATTTTTCAGATTGACATTCTCTATGTCTCCGCCATCACATAACAGGAATAATCCATTCTCTCCATATAATCCATAGATTACATGCTGATTCCCATTAAAATGTGCCTTAAAATCATTGATCGAAGTCCATGTATTTAATCCGTTCGCATCCTCCTCCCAATGATTATAGTTTTGTATATCGTTAAGATAAATGTCATTGCTAAGTTCAACATAGTATTTATTAGAGCTACCCCATTGCCCTGCTACAGTTGCAAAATATGCCAACTGCGATGCTGTAGCTATGATAAACGGATTCTCTTGTGATCCATCTCCGCTTTCAAATGATGTCGCAACTGTTCCGTCCCAGACATCATATGTTATCTCCTCATCCTCTGCATACACAACTGTCCCTGTATTTGCAAAAATACAACAGATCAATATACACATAAGCACGAATACAAATGGTTTCCTCATAATTTGTGTTCCCTATAAGAAGCTAATTCTGCCGCATCATCCATCACAATTCCTTTTTTCGTATCTGCTCCAGCTTTAAGAATGCCTCTTTCCTTTCCTCTTTATTATCATTATATAATCCGTTTACCCCTTGCATAATCTGAATCACAAAGGATAGCTTATCTTCTGGAATCTTTTCCAGCTCCATAAGTGCACTCTGTCTTAATTCTGTCATAATCCATACCTCCTAATTTTCTTAATATATCTTCTGTTCATCCGAATGTAAGCAAAATATCTGCTCCTCACCCTATCTTCTTCATGATATTACACCCACTAAGTATTAGTATACACAAACAACGATAGAATTCAACGCAAATATTGCTTCGATCCTACTCCACAATCTCCCGCAGCTCATCGGCATAATCCCGCCAGTATTCGTAGGTCAGCTTCTTCTTGAGCTTCTCCCAGTCGCACGCCTTCAGTGGGATATGCATATCATGAAACTTCTCTGTCAGCATTTTGGCATAGCTGTCTGTATCGTCCGGATAGCGGTCCTCCGGCAGGGACGAACCCGATATACCGCTGCCAAGACAGCTCGCCCGGAATCCATCCTGCATGACAACTGTATAATTCAGACAACCGTCAAAGTCTGCCCGCAATTCATAGTGATCCACATCTTCCCATGTATAGGTTTTCGTGTGCCAAAGGGTTCTGTCAATCACGCCATCCTCCGTGAAAACGGTAAAACACAAACTATATAAAACAAGCACAAGCAGATATGCCCCAATGGATAAAAGCAGTACCTTCGTCTTCACCCGTCCCGGCAAATGTGCCCGAAAGCCTTCCATACCCTCTCCCAATCTTCCGAAAATACCATGTCTGCCATACAGCCAGACGATGACACAGAACAAATACATTCCCACAATGAAATATAACAGCCATAGCTTACTGGTTGTCACATAGGGAAAATCTCCTAACAGGGCAGATGTAATGCATCGGTCAGAAACCAAGAGTCCCCCAAAAAAGACAACCGGAAGATATAACAGTGCCCCTATCACCTTCAACACCTTCTGCCATGCTTTTAATTGCTTCGGTTCCGGTAGATCTGCATCCCGGTATCTGCGATTGAGCACAAATAACGGAAATGTAATCAGTGTCATAAACGCAAACAAAACAAATGGATAGCCAAATCCTTCCACGAAGGTGCCTGTATGCCAGATCACCTTCGCCATGCCGCGCACAACGCATAACAATAGTAATACTGCTATCGTAATCAGCCATCCCTTTTTCTTCACGAGCTTGTCAGCCGGAAACAGAAACGGTCCACACCACATTGCCAGCCATGACTGCTTTTCAAACTCCAGATAATCATTTACGATATCTACAAAACGCGCGCCCTGTGTCTGCTCCTCATGCAGCCTGTTCCAATAAAAATCATCCGTCAAATGGACAGCCGCCTGATCATCCTTCTGCATTTCCTCGCACAGACGGATCGCACCATGAATCTCTGCAAGTTGTCTGGTCAGCTGCTCCATATTCGTGGCAAGCACATCCTGCAGCTCGATCTGTCCGGCAAATAACTCCCGCATATCCGGAATCGTCACGCCCAGCTTCCGCAGAATGATAATTTTCTTTAACTGCTCCATATCCTTCTCACAATAGTCCCGATATCCATTTTCCCCACGCTTCGGTGACAACAGACCTTCCTTTTCATAAAATCTGATATTCGCTTTTGAAATCTGCAGTCTCGCTTCTACCTCGTTAATTTTCATCGCCTGTCCTCCTTTATTTCCCCAAATATAAAGGATAAAGTCACTTTAAGGTCAAGTATTTTCTTCATTATTACGCTTTTTTTGTAATAATCTTCTTAAATAATATCCAATAAACCGCATTGAATCAATATATTTATAGAATGATTATCCAATTTATTTTCATTACCTTTTTCTGTTATACTTAATCATTAGAATTCTAAGCGCAAACAAAAGCCATTACCGGGAATATCTTACATTCCTGATAATGGCTTTTGTATCCGTGATCATGACATGACAATTCGTATCTGCTATAAATATCCGCGAAGCTTGTCACACATAGAAAGCTCCAGCTTTATAATCTGATTGGCAATCTCCTTTGCCTTCTCATCCTGCACATCATCCAACACCTTATCGATGGATGCAATCCCCATCTTAATCCCGGCATCACATTCACGCAGCAATTTGATCGTATCATCCATATCGCATACCTCCTTCATTTGAAGGTAGTATATGTAGATCTGCGGGTTTCATCCATAAAAATACCGCATACAGAGATTTTCATCCCTGCATGCGGCATTTTTTATACATCCGCGCCACCATTCACCGGATTTGCCTTTGCTGTCAGCTCTGTCACCTTCAGTCTGGCAACAGCCGTTCTTGCAACTGCACTCTGGTTATATACGAAATCCTTTGTCTCCTCATGGCGTGCCATGATCACATCATCGATCGCACGCTGTCTTTCGTCCCCATCCAGAAATGTTACCTCGGCATGTCCCATCACACTTTGATACCGCATTGTCACATCCTTCTGCTCCACCAGACAATCCATACAGATCGGAATGTCCATCTCGAAGGAGCATACCGGATTCTTTGACAGCATTTCGTACTTTCTGCCTGCCATCGCACCATGAATATATAGAAATAACTGTCCATCCTGCACTGTATATGCGAAATTCACCGGCACAATATACGGATAATCGCCGTCTGCCAATCCCAGTCTTACAATCTCACAGGCATCCACAATCCGAAGGATCTCATCAAAATCTGTTACTTCTCTGTCTTTTCTACGCATCGTTTTTTCCTTTATTATGCCAGATTGGAATATCCCATCAGTGCCTGATCGACTTCCTTTGCCACCTCACGGCCTTCCCGGATCGCCCATACAACAAGGGACTGTCCTCTATGCATATCGCCTGCTGCGAATACCTTCGGCACATTTGTTGCATAATGTCCCGGTGCCGTCTTTACATTGGTACGCTCATTCAGCTCTACGCCAAATGCCTTGGAAACATATTCCTGTGATCCTAAGAAGCCGGCTGCGATCAGAACAAGATCACACTCAATCTCATACTGGCTGTTAGGCACCTCACTCATACTCATGCGCCCGGTCTTCGGATCCTTCTTCCAGTCAAGCATGACACAGATAGCCTTTGTCACATTTCCATCCTTATCCTTGACAAATTCCTTCACAGTTGTCTGATAGATTCTCAGATCCTCACCATAGACTGCAATGGCTTCTTCCTGACCATAGTCCGTCTTCGCCACTCTTGGCCACTCCGGCCATGGATTATTCTCCGCTCTTGTATCCGGCAGCTTCGGCATCATTTCCAACTGCATGACAACCGATGCCCCATGTCTGACAGATGTACCGACACAGTCATTTCCGGTATCACCGCCACCGATGACAAGCACCTTCTTATCCTTGGCATTGACATAATTACCATCCCTGAGGTTGGAATCTAACAGACTCTTTGTCGTAGCCTTCAGAAAATCCACGGCGAAATAGATACCCTTGGCATCTCTGCCCGGCACCTTGATGTCTCTTGGATTGGATGCACCACACGCCAGGATCACGCTATCATACTCTGCTAACAGCTTATCTGCAGGGTATCCACCCTTAGACTTCGGTGCACCGACATTGACATCGGTCACAAACTGTACGCCCTCTTCCTTCATAACATTGATCTTGCGGTCAATGTACTGCTTCTCCAGCTTCATATTCGGAATACCATACATCAAAAGTCCACCGACACGGTCACTCCGTTCAAATACCGTGACTTCATGCCCCCGCTTATTGAGCTGGTCTGCCGCTGCCAGACCGGATGGACCGGAACCCACGATTGCTACACGCTTGCCTGTTCTGACAGATGGAGCTTTCGCTGCTGCATATCCTTTTTCGTATGCATTTTCAATGATCCAGTTCTCGTTCTCCTTAATGGATACCGGAAGACCGTTCAGATTACAGGTACATGCCGCCTCACATGGTGCCGGACACACTCTTGATGTGAATTCCGGGAAGTTATTTGTCTTGTGTAGTCGATGATATGCCTGTTCTAAATTACCGTTAAAAATCAGATCATTCCATTCCGGAATCAGATTGTTCAGCGGACAACCGGAAGCCATGCCGTTGATCAACAGACCGGACTGGCAAAATGGCACTCCGCAATCCATACATCTCGCACCCTGACACTTATGCTGCTGTGCAGATAACGGCGTATGGAATTCGTTGAAATTCTTGATACGCTGTTTCGGCGGAACCGCTGGTGCATTTTCTCTCTCATATTCTAAAAAACCTGTTGGCTTGCCCATTCCATATCCCTCCTGTCCGCTTAATGCTTAATTGCATAGAAGGCTTCGATCTGTGCCTGCTCACTTGACAGACCCTTCTCTTCCATCTGTACAATCATATTCATCATCTTCTTATAATCATGTGGTATGATCTTCTTAAACTTCGGCAGATACTCTCCGAAATTATCCAGAATTTCCTTACCGATCTCCGAATTTGTATAGGCTACATGCTCACTGATGATATCTTTTAATTCCATAACATCATACTTATCTGATACCGGACCGAACTCAACCATTTCCTTATTCAGCTTCATATACAGGTCATTGTTCTCATCGAGTACATATGCGATACCGCCGCTCATACCGGCAGCAAAATTCTTTCCGGTCTGACCTAATACGACAACGCGGCCGCCCGTCATATACTCGCAGCCATGATCGCCTACACCTTCAACAACCGCCGTGGCACCGGAATTCCGGACTGCAAAACGCTCACCGGCCACACCATTGATAAATGCCTTACCACTCGTTGCACCATACAAGGCAACATTACCGATAATGATATTCTCATTCTGCTTAAATGTCACACCCGTTGGTGGATACACGATCAGCTTACCACCGGAAAGTCCCTTGCCGAAATAATCATTGCTGTCACCGACAAGCTCCAGTGTCAGTCCCTTTGGTATAAATGCACCAAAGCTCTGTCCACCGGCACCATTACACTTCACTGTATAGGTATCTTCCGGCAATGTGTTATAGTAACGCTTTGTGATCTCTGCACCGAAAATCGTACCAACCGAACGATCCGTATTCGTAACATCGATCTCTACGCTCTTCTTCTGTCCCTTCTCTAATGCCGTCTTCATCTTGGCAAGCAATACTCTCTCATCCACAGTCTTTTCCAGTCCAAAATCATATACATTCTTATCTGCATACACGATCTTGTTCTGCTTGGATTCGGCAAATGGATTCTCAAGAATTCTTGACAGATCCACATTTTTCTCTGCAGCAGCGTCCTTGGCAACCAGCAGATCGGTTCTGCCGACCAGCTCATCTACCGTGTGTACGCCAAGCTTTGCCATGTACTCACGAAGCTCCTGTGCCACAAACCGCATGAAGTTCACAACATACTCCGGCTTGCCCTTGAATCTCTTACGAAGCTCCGGATTCTGTGTCGCAATACCAACCGGGCAGGTATCCAGATTACATACACGCATCATCACACAGCCCATTGTTACAAGCGGAGCCGTCGCAAATCCAAATTCCTCCGCACCCAGCATCGCAGCGATAGCAACATCACGACCACTCATCAGCTTACCATCTGTCTCAATGATCACCTTATTTCTAAGGTCATTCATGATCAGTGTCTGATGGGTCTCAGCCAGACCCAGCTCCCAAGGCAGTCCCGCATTGTAAATGGAATTTCTTGGTGCTGCACCGGTACCTCCGTCATAGCCGGAGATCAGAATGACCTGTGCACCGGCCTTTGCCACACCGGCAGCAACCGTACCGACACCTGCCTCGGATACCAGTTTGACAGAAATTCTTGCATCTTTATTTGCATTCTTGCAATCATAAATAAGCTGTGCCAGATCCTCAATCGAATAGATATCATGATGTGGCGGTGGTGAGATCAGGCCTACACCAGGGGTTGAATGACGGGTCTTGGCAATCCATGGATATACCTTTCCACCCGGCAGATGTCCACCCTCACCAGGCTTTGCACCCTGTGCCATCTTGATCTGAATCTCCTTTGCAGATGTCAGATACTTAGAGGTCACACCAAATCTTCCGGAAGCCACCTGCTTGATCGCAGAGCAGCGGTTCTTGCCATCCGGTCCGATGGATAATCTCTCCAGATCCTCACCGCCTTCACCGGAATTCGACTTGCCGCCGAGCATATTCATTGCAATCGCAAGCGTCTCATGCGCCTCCTGCGAAATAGAACCATATGACATCGCACCTGTCTTAAACCGCTTTACAATGCTGTCGACCGGCTCAACCTCTTCAATCGGCAGCGGTTTCTTTGCGAATTTAAAATCCATCAGACCCCGAAGGTTCATATAATCATCTTCCTGATTCAGCATTGCCGTATACTGCTTAAACAGATCGTAGCTTCCGGTCCATGCAGCCTCCTGCAGAAGATGAATTGTCTGTGGATTGTACAAATGCTCTTCCTTACCGCTTCTGTACTTGTGGCTGCCGGCACTCTCTAATGAAGTATCAATATCCAGTCCCAGCGGATCAAATGCAGAGGAATGCAGCTCATCTACCATCGTCTGGATATCCTCAATGCTCCGGCCACCAATACGGCTCACGGTATTCGTAAAGTATTTCTTCACTACATTTTCATCCAATCCGATTGCTTCAAAGTTCTGGGAACCCTGATATGACTGGATCGTAGAAATACCCATCTTGGATGCGATCTTAACAATTCCATGCAGTACCGCATCATTATAATCATTGACAGCTGCATAATAATCCTTATCCAGCATTCTGCTGTCAATCAGCTGCTTGATCGTATCGAGTGCCAGATATGGATTGATCGCACAGGCACCATATCCGAGCAGTGTTGCAAAATGATGTACCTCTCTAGGCTCCGCACTCTCTAAGATCATCGCAACAGAGGTTCTCTTCTTCGTGCGTACCAGATGCTGCTGCATTGCCGAAACAGCCAGCAATGACGGAATCGCAACATGATTCTCATCCACACCACGGTCAGACAGGATCATGATGTTCACACCATCCCGAAACAGCCTGTCTGCCTCGATGTACAGTCTGTCGATCGCACGCTCTAATGAGGTGTTCTTATAATAGGTAATCGGAATCACACCAACCTTCAGCCCGTCAATATGCATATTCTTAATCTTCAAGATATCTGTATTGGTCAGGATCGGATTATGCACCTTCAATACATGGCAGTTATCCGGTGTCTCTGTCAGAAGATTTCCATCCTTGCCGATATAAACGGATGTTGATGTAATAACTTCCTCACGGATCGCATCGATCGGCGGATTCGTAACCTGTGCAAACAGCTGCTTGAAGTAATTGAATAACGGCTGCTTCTTATCTGATAATACCGCAAGCGGAGAATCCGTACCCATCGCTGCAATGGATTCTGCTCCGGTCTTTGCCATCGGCAGGATCGAAGTCTTTAAATCCTCATAGGTATACCCAAACGCCCGCTGCAGCTTTGCCCGCATCTTCGGACTATACTCCTCTACACGTACATTTGGAATTGCCAGATCCTTCAAATTGATCAGATTGGTATCCAACCATTCACCATACGGCTGCCGGCTGGCATATTTCTCCTTCAATTCATCATCCGAGATCAACTTACCGGCAACAGTATCTACCAGAAGCATCTTACCCGGACGAAGGCGTTCCTTCTTCACGATCTTGCTGTTATCAATCTCTAATACACCAACCTCGGAAGACAGGATCAGATTATCATCTGCCGTAATATAATATCTGGATGGACGCAGACCATTTCTATCCAGCACCGCACCCATGATATCTCCATCTGTAAACAAAATGGATGCCGGACCATCCCAAGGCTCCATCATGGTCGCATAATACTGGTAGAAATCCTTACGCTTCTGTGTCATATAACGGTTATTCTCCCAAGGCTCCGGGATCGTGATCATCACTGCCAGAGGCAGCTCCATACCACTCATAACCAGAAATTCCAATGTGTTATCCAGTCTTGCGGAATCGGATCCATCCGGATCTACAACCGGTGTCAGCTTATACATTTCATCCTTCAAGTAATCCGACTCCATCGTCTCTTCTCTGGCAAGCATCTTATCGGCATTACCGCGAATGGTATTGATCTCACCATTATGTACCATAAATCTGTACGGATGTGCTCTCAACCAGCTCGGTGTTGTATTGGTCGAGAATCTGGAATGTACCAGTGCGATTGCAGACTCATAGTCCTCATTGTGCAGATCATCAAAAAACTGACGAAGCTCTCCTACCAAAAACATACCCTTATAGACGATCGTCCTGCTTGAAAGAGATACAACATAGGTATTATCATTACTCTGTTCAAATACACGACGCGCAATAAACAGCTTTCTATCAAATGGCAGCCCCTTCTCTACGGAATCCGGCCGCTTGATAAATGCCTGCATAATATATGGCATTACATCCACTGCTTTCTTGCCAAGGATCTCCGGATGCGTTGGCACCTCTCTCCAGCAGAGAAATTCCATGCCTTCCTTCTCCACGATAATCTCAAACATCTTCTTTGCCTGGTTCCGCTTTAACTCATCCTGCGGGAAGAAGAACATGCCGATTCCGTAATCTCTCTCCGAACCTAAAGAAACGCCGAGGGATTTGACTGCTTTTGCGAAGAATTTATGTGATATCTGTAATAAGATACCTACTCCGTCTCCAGTCTTTCCCTCGGCGTCTTTGCCGGCTCTATGTTCCAAATTTTCTACGATCTTCAAGGCATCCGCAACCGTCTCATGGGATTGCTTACCTTTAATGTTCACGACTGCACCAATTCCACAGTTATCATGTTCAAAGCTTGAATCATACAAGCCCTGTTGGCGCTTCGTCGCTTCATCATAACGACGTTCCATGCCAAAACTCCTTTCAAACACTATGATTTTATATCTTATACCTCAAACTTAAAAAAGTAAAGTGGCAATTTCCAGTGAATTGTCAGAATATTTGACAGTTTAGTCATTCTTATTATATTGTCAGACTTCTCATTTATTTATCTCATCATTATATACAGCTTTAGCACCGTTTCTTAATAATCTAAAGAGATCTCGTGTATTTTTTTTATTTTATGAAGCAGGCATTTGCCGATCCAGCCATTTGTCGATATCAGCATACACTTTCTGCCTGTTTGTCTCATGCAGCAGCTCATGTCTTGCATCCTGATAGACATGCTTTCTGACATTCCAGCCGTATTTCTTATAGGTTCTCCATAACTTATAGGTTGTCTTTCCATTCGCATTGACCACATCTGCACTGCCTCCCAGGATCAGCACCGGAACATCCTTTGGGAAGTTTTCCATTGCCTCTGCATCGTGCACATACAGCATTCCCTGCAATACGGTATTGAATACACCAATAGAATATACATAATTGCACAACGGATCATGATTATACTTCTTTACTTCCTCTACATCCCTGGACAGCCATGCATTACGCAGACTTTCGTTTTCAAATGGTTTGTCAAATCGTCCAAGTCCCATCTTATGCACCAGCGTGCTCCTATATCGCATACCATCCCGATGAAACAGGGAGATCCATTTCAGAAATGCGATTCCCGCCTTAGATGTCAGATTGCCATAATCTACTGTACCCATCAGGATCACACCTGCCAGCCCATCCTTATGCGTCATAATATACTCTCTGGTGATCAGGGATCCCATACTATGTCCCATAACAAAATAAGGGACGTGGCTATACTCCTTCTGCATCATGCAACGAACCTTAAACATATCTGACACAAGCTTACTATTCATCATATAATCGCCCCATACACCAAGAGCCTCTTCATTCGCTGCCGACTTACCATGCCCGATCAGATCATGCATGACAACTAAAAATCCCCGCTCAGCCAGATATGCTGCAAATTCGTCATACCGCTCTAAATGCTCACACATACCATGGCACACCTGCAACACTGCCTTCACCGGCACAGAAACAGGAATCCAGCGCATTCCCCGAAGCTTGGTCACCTCATCTGATGACCTAAAATAAAACTGTTCTCTTCTAATCATATCTATCCCTCTCTCTAATATGTTGCATCGCCGGCTTATCACTGCTTTGCAGACGCATATAAAAGAAAAAGCTCATCCCAAAACATATGGTTTTAAGATGAGCACTTCTCTACTGCGTAACCGGCGTCTCTGTCGTACCAGCCTCCGATGTGGAATCCCCTGTTCCGGATGATTCTAACAAATCAATCGGCTTCGTGTATGTTACTCCAGTCTCACTGATAATGGACTGGCTGATCCGCTTTACGGTCTCTGATACCTGATAATTCTCTGTATCATATAAATACTTATGGAGTGCCATTACATTATGCTCTAAATCTGCCGGAACCAATACCGATCCCTTCTTGCCCAATGTCGGACTCGTGTACGAAAATGGGAAACCTGTTGTGTCCACAATATCATATCCAAACACCTGCGAAGCTAACGAGATCATTTCGGTCTTGGAGATACTCGTTGAGATCAATGGGAAGACTGCATCCATCAGATCATTCAGCTTCGTAAGTCCCTCCTTCTTGATCTTCGCAACCATCAGTCCGATCACTTCCCGCTGACGTTCTGTACGGGTAATATCCCCCTGATCAGTCTTTCTGATACGTGCATATGCCAGTGCCTGTGTACCATTCAATGTATAGGTACCCGGTCCCTGCAATAGTGGTGTGGATTCATTAAAGATCTTATTCTGTTCTTTAATATTCTTGTTAAACCACTTCACTTCGTTCTTCTTGATCGTGACTTCAATACCGCCTAATACATCGACAGCCTTTGTCACAGCTTCAAAATTCACCGTCACATAATCCTTGATATCCATATCCAGATTACGATTCAGTGTATTGATCGCCATCTTTGGTCCACCTATGAAATGTGCATGTGTCAACTTCTGGTTGTTCGGATTATCCTTCGCAATTTCAAGAAATGTATCACGATACACCGAAACCATCTTGACTTCCTTTGTCTCATGGTTCAGATTCACAATGATAACCGTATCACTGTGTGTACCCTTCTCCACAGTTCCATTTCTGGAATCACCACCAAACAATGCAATATTGGTGTAACCTGTGGCATCTGAATTCATGTTTTCATTAATCTCAATATCATCATCCGACAGATCATTGTAATCTATCTTGTTCATCTTATGATTCACATTCCAAAGACTGTACAAGATCATCAGTACAATCAGAATCAGCACCTCTAGGCTGATAATTAATTTGTAGTTCCATCTTCTTGGCTTTGCTGCTGCCATACTGTCTACGCATCTAACATAGTGACTATCACCTGTATATGATGTTACCCCTTTCCTAATCTTATGTTGTGTCTACCCGAAACGGCATACAGACATTTTACTCCTCTGTCATCAGATTCGCAATAGTCTGTATCTTACGCAATTATGAATATTTTCTTAACCCTATTCCACTGTGACAGACTTCGCCAGATTTCTAGGCTTGTCAACATCTAATCCCTTTGCTACAGATACATAATATCCAAACAACTGTAACGGAATCACAGATAAAGACGGGGCAAATACAGGATGTGTCTTTGGAATATATACAGTAAAATCTGCTGTATCTTCCATTGCATAGTTGCCTTCGTTCGTAATCGCAAATACATAGGCACCTCTTGCCTTCACCTCTACAATATTGCTAATGGTCTTCTCTATCAGATCCGGCTGTGTAACTACAGCAACAACCAGAATCTTATCCTCTATCAGTGAGATTGGTCCATGCTTCAATTCCCCTGCAGCATACGCCTCAGAATGAATATACGATATTTCCTTCAGTTTCAATGAACCTTCCAGCGAGGATGCATAATCAAGTCCACGCCCAATAAAGAACACATCGTGTGCATTTGCATATTTACTTGCAAACCACTGAATACGCTCCTTGTCACCAAGTATTGTCTGGATCTTCTCAGGGATCTGCTTGAGTTCTTCCAGCATTTCATTATATTCTGTATCCGACAAAATGCCTCTCTCTTTTCCAAATAACATGGCTAACAGATAAAGTGCTGACAACTGCGTGCTGTATGCCTTTGTGGTCGCAACAGAAATCTCAGGTCCCGCCCATGTATACATGACATTATCCGCTTCTCTTGCAATGGAGGATCCTACCACATTGACAATCGCCAACACCTTAGATCCCAAAGCCTGTGCCTGCCTTAACGCAGCCAAAGTATCCGCAGTCTCACCGGACTGGCTGATCACGATCATCATCGAATCTTTCTCAAGGATCGGATCCCGATACCGAAACTCTGATGCCAGATCTACCTCCACCGGAATTCTGGTCACACGCTCTAATACATACTTGCCAACCATGCCGACATGGTATGCTGATCCACATCCAACAATATAAATTCTACTGATCTTCTGAATATCTTCACTCGACATATTCAGATCATCCACAACTATCCTGTCATCCTGGATTCTTGGAGAAATCGTATCCATGACTGCCTTTGGCTGTTCATAAATCTCCTTCAGCATGAAATGCTCATATCCACCCTTCTCTGCGGAAGCAACATCCCATTCTACAGTCTTCATCTCTTTCTGGATCTCTTCCATATCCTCATTAAAGAAACGGACACCCTTCTCTGTCAGTTCCACAATCTCCTGATTCTCAATGTAATATACATTTCTGGTATATTCCAAAATGGCCGGAACATCAGATGCAATATAATTACCGGTCTCTGACACGCCAACGATCAGCGGACTATCCTTTCTGACTGCATAGATCACGCCCGGTGTCTCCTTAAACATAATACCAAATGCATAGGATCCCTTCACACGATGCATCACCTTAGCAATCGTCTCGATCGGATTACCGGTATTGTAATAATCTAAAAGCTGAGCAACCACTTCTGTATCTGTCTCTGAACTAAACTGGTATCCCTTAGATAACAGCTTATCCTTCAGCACCTGATAATTCTCGATAATACCATTGTGTACTACAGCGATGGACTTATCGTGATTATAATGCGGATGTGCATTCGCCACGGATGGTTCTCCGTGTGTCGCCCATCTTGTATGACCGATCCCCTGAAACCCTGTCAGGTTTCTGCCGTCATCTGTCAGATCACGAAGTGCATCCAGTCTCCCTTTCGCCTTTACAACTTCAATCTCATTTCCATCATATACTGCCACACCGGCTGAATCATATCCCCGGTATTCCAGCTTGGATAGACCTTTTAACAGAATCGGAGCTGCCTGCTCCTGCCCAATATAGCCAACAATTCCACACATGCTAATTCCTGCCTCCTTATTCCTGTTCTGTCTCTATCTGCACCCGGCCTTCTCAAATAGCGGTGCAGGTTACTGTATTTCTATTCTTCCTCATACCAGTATATGCAACTATATCATCCTCCATCATACACATACTTTAGGAATTATAACATTATTTCCGTGCAAATACAACACAATTTACCGTGCATTGATCTATCAGCCCTTTCTGTAAAAAGCCTGCGTCCACCCTTTCCATTTATGTGGAAATGTGTTAAAATAGGCTTTGGGCCGGCATAAAGCAAACACGATAAACCGTTATTCATGCCGGTGCAAATGAGATTGGAAATGAGGATATTATGGACACAACTGCGAACCCCTATGAACAGTTTTATCTGCATAAGGAAATGCTTTCTCTGGTGATGCCCGCATATAACGAAGGCACTCACATATATGACAACCTATTAAGAACGAGCCGGACACTCGCTGTATTTGCCAGCAACTACGAAATTATTATCGTGGACGATGGCAGTACGGATAACACATGCAGCGAAGCCAGACATGCGGCATCTGATGACGAACACATTAAGGTGATCAGCTATACTCCCAACAAGGGAAAAGGAGGGGCGATCAGAGAAGGTGTTATGCAGACCAGTGGCGAATACATTGGCTTTTGCGACTCCGATCTGGATCTTGATCCGGCACAGCTACGAGGTTTTCTATATGAATTAGAGGAACAGGATGCCGACATCGCGATCGGTTCAAAGCTTCACCCGGATTCCCGGCTTGATTATCCGAAGATCCGGCGTGTCATGAGCTATGGTTACTATGTACTGCTGAAGTTATTGTTCCATCTGAATACACATGACACACAGACCGGGCTCAAGCTCTTCCGCGGCGATACCATCCGTCCGATCATCAAGCATATCACAACGGATGGATATGCATTTGATATTGAAATTCTGGCTACCGCTGCCACAAAGCACAAGAAGATTATCGAACTTCCTGTCGAGGTTGTCTTCACTCGGGATCAGGACGATTCCGGTTCCAGAATCCGTATCCGTGATATCTTTCGGATGATTATGGATACCTTTGCTATTCACAAAAGGCTGAGACACCCAACCCATTCATCATAGAAAAAACGGATGGCGGACAATTTTGTCTGCCATCCGTTTTCTATCTACTGTTGTATCATATCCGGAATGCCACGATGATATCTGATATTACGCTCGCCCTCAATCAGAGGATACAGATAGTCATATAATTCTTTTGTCACATCATGACCATCTTCTGTGATCCATTCTGCCGGTACCACCTTCTCCTTGTTCGCAACCTCAGCAATATCGACACTTCCATACTCCACTGTATATTCTGCAGCATCCTTGCGATCCAATGTCACCATCACGCCACTCTTGCCGTCTAATGCTTCCATGACCGCCTTCATGCCAAGCATACGGGACTCTTCAATATCTGTAGCACTGGCGATATGAGAGGCACATCTTTGCATCAGATTCAGCTCAACCGCACGCACCTTACATCCCAGTCTTTCTTTGACAATCTGTGTCAATATCTGCCCAACACCAGCCAGATAGCCATGTCCAAACTCATCAACTGTGTTTGGCTGATAAAGCTCCGAAATATATTTACCGTTCTTATCCTTAATGCCTTCACTGACCGCAACCAAAATGCCCTGTCCACCTGCTGTCTTCTCCCGGACATCCTCTACAAATCTGTCGATATCAAATTCATGCTCACATAAATAGATCAAAGACGGTCCCCGACCACCATTTACCCTTGCAAGAACCGTAGATGCCGTCAGCCAGCCTGCATTTCTCCCCATAACCTCCACGATCGTGACGGCCGCAACATCATATACAGAAATATCTCTCTCCAGCTCAGCCACCGTTGTCGCAATGTATTTTGCTGCTGAACCAAATCCCGGGCAGTGATCCGTAACCGGAAGATCATTATCGATCGTCTTTGGGGCACCTAACACCTTAATATCCTCTATGCCGTTACGGAGACAGTATTGATTTAACTGATACACAGTATCCATAGAATCATTCCCACCGACATAGATAAAATACTGAATATCGTGTTTCTTAAAAATCTCAATGATCCTGCCACATTGCACATCCAGATCACCGGATCCGCTCTTTCCAAGCTTAAATCTGCAGGATCCAAGCACCGCCGCCGGGGTCTGTTTTAATAATTCAAGCGACTTGGTGCTGCATTTCAAATGATCCAGATCGATCAAATCATCCTCTAGCACACCCTTAATACCATATCTGGCACCGTATACCTTATCGATGCGGCTGCTCAGTTTAACCATTTCCAAGACACCAACGATCGTCGCATTGATCGCAGCTGTCGGTCCTCCTGATTGTGCTACTAATAGGTTCCCCATATCATATTCTCCCTTCATCTAAGACAATTACCTAAAGACAATCACGAAACTTCCTGATTAATCCGTATCTGCAGGATCCAGCTCCAGCATCTTGGAGTAGAATTCTATCATCTCATCTATATCACCACAATTGATCATCTTACCATGATCTAATACAATCGCTTTATTACAGATACGCTGTGCCTGCTTCATAGAATGAGACACAAATAATACACTGACATCGTCCTGCATCATGCCAAGGATCTTCTTTTCACTCTTACGCTTAAACTTCGCATCTCCTACAGACAACACCTCATCCAAGATCAGAATATCCGGAGCAACCGTCGTTGCAATTGAAAAGCCCAGACGGGAACGCATACCGGATGAATAATTCTGCAATGGAACATCTATAAATTCACCAAGTTCAGAAAATTCTACAATCTCATCGAATTTACTCTCAATGTATGCCTTGTCCAATCCCAACATGGCCCCGTACAGAAAAATATTTTCTGCACCTGTATACTGTTTCTCAAATCCTGCACCAAGCTCCAGAAGTGGGACCATTTTCCCATGTCTTATCACCTTGCCCTCTGTAGGTTTAAACACGCCGGCAATTACCTTTAAAAGCGTACTTTTTCCTGCACCGTTTGTACCCAGCAATGCAATACGGTCACCCTTATTCAGCTGAAATGAAATATTCTGTAAAGCCCAGAATTCATTGAACTGCAGCTGTTTTTTTAACATCTTGATCACATATTCTTTTAGATCTTCTGTCTTTTCTTTGCTGAGATTAAACCGCATACTGACATTTTGAACATCTAATACAACCTTTTTCTTACTCATATACTCTCCTGTCCGTCCTATGTATGAGTCCTGATCCTCTATACATGTAAAATGAACTTATCCTGATTCTTCTTAAAGATCCATAATCCAAATATTAAACTGGCAACAGCAAACACGCTTGCATATATCAGATATTTTATATTCATCGGCTCTGCAAATACGGTGCTTCTAAAGCATTCGATCACACAGAACAACGGATTCAGCTTCAAAAGCCATCCCTGTGACTCTGACAACAGGCTCTTTGGATAATAGAATATTGCACAGGTATACATCACAAGCATCAAAGCAACCGACCAGATATATTCCAGATCTCTGAAAAACACGCCGATTGTTGCCACGATCATCCCTACACCATATGTCAACACAAGTAGAATGGTCAACGGGATCAATCCCAATAATGTATGCCATGTAGGCCATACACCAAGCACTAAGGATACTACTAATAATACCGGGAGTGATAATGCAAAAATAATGAAATTCACAAGCACGCCCGACATTGGATACAAATACTTCGGTACATATATTTTTTTGATCATCGCTGCATTTTTCCGTATAGATGTCAGACAAGTCTTCGTCGCTGTACTAAAGAATGAATAAAGCAGCCGTCCTGACAATACATAGACAGGGAATGTCTTGTTACCTTTTCCCAAAAGTCGTCCAAACACAAGTGTCAATACGATCATCGTCATCAATGGCTCTAACAGCGACCACAAAATTCCTAAATAGGAACGTCGATACTTTAGCTTGATTCCTTTCTTCACAAGCTCCTGCAACAAAAATGAGTAGCGTTTAAAGTTCTTCAACTGTTCTTTCATAACATAATTCTCCTGTATCTATCGATGCTTTCCTGCTCTGCCATAATATTTTAATATGCCATGCACCGCATAACTGACAAAGCAGATAAATGAATGTGGAATGGATAATCCTGCATAACGGTAAACCTTAAATGTCATCCACGCAGACTTCCATTTATTTCGTGATTTGGATCCTTCGCTCAATCGATATTGCAGCAAGGGTTCATTAATGCCAAGCACCCATCCATATTCACGGGCAATCTTTAACCATGTAATATAATCCTCATGGCTGTCATCATGTTCCATCGGATAGTGCAGCATAACATCCCTTCTGACCACAACCGATGATGTTGACACACTATTATGTTTCAACAGTTCATGGTATGTAATCCTGGTCTTCACAGGAATCGTCCTCCCACTAAAGCTCCCATCCGGACGCATCAGATCCCTTGCAGTTGTAGACATCACCGCCTGCTGTCTCTCCATTTCAGAGATCTGTTTGGTAAGCTTGCCCTTGCTCCACCAGTCATCTGCATCCAGAAACGCGATATATTCACCCTTTGCATTGGCTACGCCATAGTTTCTGCTTCTTGCCACACCAAGATTCTCTTCATTTCTGATCCATCTGACACGGCCATCTGCAGCATATCCTGCCAGCACCTCCGGCAATGAATCTGTAGACTGGTCATCTATCACCAGCACTTCTATACTGATCTGCTGTCCGAGGGCAGAATCAATCGCCTGCTTAATATAGGCGGCTCCGTTATATACCGGCATCACCACTGACACCTTAATCTGCTCTGACATATCTATATCCTCATTATTTTTGTGCCGTCGTCTGATTGGCATCCACACCTTCTGTATTATCCTTCTGGAAAATAATCTTAAATGTCATCAGAATCAACTTCAAATCCAAGAAAACAGTATAATTCTCCAAATACAAAAGGTCAAGCTTCAATTTATCGTATGGGGTTGTATTATATTTACCATACACCTGTGCATAGCCGGTCAGTCCCGCCTTCATTGCCAGACGATACTCAAATTCAGGAATACTCTCCTCATACTGTGCTGCAATCTCAGGTCGTTCCGGGCGAGGTCCCACGATTGACATGTCTCCCCGGATAATATTAATTAACTGTGGCAATTCGTCCAAGTGTGTCTTACGCAAAAATCTGCCAACCGGTGTGATCCGGTCATCATCCTTCATGGCCAGACGGGCTCCATTCTTTTCTGAGTCTGTACACATACTTCTGAACTTGTAGATCATAAACTTTCTGCCACCTAATGTCAACCTTTCCTGCTTATAAAATACAGGGCCTTTGTCATAGCTGTATATCAGGATCGCTACCACAAGGAAAAAAGGTAGTGTGATCAGCAGCATGATACCTGATATCAACAGATCCGTGATTCTCTTGAAAAACCGCTGCTGGAAATTCAATCCGCTGTTTCTGGCAAGCAACAGCGGCGTATCAAACAGATGAATCGTATCTGTTCCATTCAGAATAATATCCGATATCTTTGGTGTCACATACACACGGATCGAATGCTTAAAGCAATGTTTCAGAATAATGTTACGCTGTTCTGCCGGAAGATCATATAAGATAACGGATTCATATCTGACAATCACTTCCTTTACTTTCTCGATTCCCTCTGAAATATTAATGGAGGCCTGAATATTATATTTATCATGTCGCCGCTCCATTTTTTCCAGCATATCTTCATAATCATACTGTCCATACACCACGATCATCTGATGTGGCGGGTAGATCTTTCTATACATTGCACTGGATACCCATACCCATACAAATCCCAGTACAATCTGTACTGCAGTCATCGCCAGGACAGGCTTAGCATCCATGAACCAGCGGTTGATCAAGGCCAGCTCAAACACTGTTACCACATTGGTAAAGCAAATAGACAAAACCTGTGAAAATGCCACATCAATCATTTGCAGATAACCGACCTTCAATGCACCAAACACCTGGGCAAACAACAAAAAGATAACCACATAAACCAAAATCATTACATAATTACCACGTTCCCAGAATGGATTATCGATCACCTTTGCATAATAACGAAACCACACATAGGCAAACACTGCACCATGCATTACAATATTGAAACAGCTTACAAGAAACATTATTAACTTTTTGTATTGATTGTAATCTTTCATATCTTCACACCTACATATTCCTTAGTGTACCACCACATGCCACGATCGCACTCCGAGCGAGAACATCCAGTGCATCTATAAAAAATGTATCTGTCAGCACATAATTCTCCTTGAACACCGACAACTCTGTACATGCCAGACACACGGCATCACACCCTGCCGCACGCAGTTCATCTACAACTGCTTCAAAATCCGAAAGGCTTCCCTTGTCACCTTTCTTGATCTGATCATAAATAATACGCATTACAACATCCTGCATCGGTTGCGAAGGATATACAGCCTCAAGTCCCATCTGCCTAAGCATTTTCCCATACAGATCTGATTTCAGGGTCCCGTTTGTACCCATAATTCCAACCTTTTTATGCCCCGTCTGCTGTGCATATTTTGCTGTCTCCATGATCATATTGATAAACCCATGATTCGTTTCTTTTACGATATGTTCCGCAAAGAAATGGCATGTATTGCAGGGGATCGCAATATATTCACATCCCATTTGCATCAGCATATCAATATCTTGTCTTAAGATTTCCCACAACTCATCCTGTCGTCCGGACAAAATATACTCTGTCCGGTCAGGCAGTGATGCATGATTATATATCAGCATGTCTAAATGTTCACGATCATTTTCGACCTTTGTCTGATCAATGATACGTTTAAAGAACACCTCTGTTGCTTCAGACCCCATACCTCCTAAAATACCAAGCTTCTTCTTGGTCTGCATACACAATGCGCCTCCTTATGTTACGGTCTATGATAATGTATCATTATCGTCATCAATATGAATGATCGGCATCGGTGCAGTATCCCTTGTCACCTGATCCGAATCTTTCTTCTCTGATTCGCTTTCCTCATCCAAAGCCAGCTTTGCCACAACTTTCGCAGCCTGCTCTTCCAGCTTTTGTTCATCTGTTTTTTCCGTCGGTGCCATCACAACCTTTCGATCCGGCTGTACATTCTGCTCCTGCTCGTCCTGCTGCTCCTGCTTCTCGGTATCCGGAATCCTATCTTCCTCTGATACAGTATCTGCTGTCAAAAGCTTCTTTAACCGTGCATTCTTTACAAGCGCAACACAAAATGCGATCAACAGGATCAGCAATACGATCAGAGAGCCACCTACCAACAAACTCAGCTTATCAAAGGATACCCTTCCATAAAGAGGGTTCTTTGAATTCCATACTTCGGCTGTTTCCTGTGTTACAGCATTTTCATTTTCCGGATCCGGTATATACCGCACGAAACCATTTTCTATAGTGTCATAGTAATAGAGTCCCTCTTCTCCCGTCAATTTTCTTGCATATACAAGAATGATTTCTGAATTCGTCTCATTCATATAACCCGGTATCATCATACCATTCAGATCCAGCTCCACACTCCTAAAATCATCCGGGATCACTACCGTATCCGGAGCCTCCATAATGAACAATCTATTTGCTGCTGTCTGCAGATCACAATATGTCAGGAATCCACCTGTAGTTTCATCATATAAAAACCATGCAGTGTCCCCCTCCGGTGTCAAAAGACACACCAGAACAACTGCCCCGTCCGGTCCTGCAAATGCCATAATCTGCTGTCCCTGATAGGTAGAAACCGTCTGTTCAAACCCCTCCGGTATATCAAGATTCTCTGCAGAATCTGCAAATGTATATGTGAAACCATTGATCAGCACCGAAATACCCGACTGCTGTTCCTGTGTTGTCATCTCCTGTGTTGTTTCTGTCTCTGATGTAGAGGCTGCCTCACTGCCGGTCTCTGTCTGTTCCGTAGCTGTAGTACCTTTTTCGGTTGATGTATCCTCCGCTGACGAAGCCGCTGCTCTGGTACATATGATCACATATGTCTTCTTGTCGCCCGACTCCGCTGTCACTGTCACCTTAACCGTATTCTGTCCAGCCTTAAGCTTTTTATTACCGGATACGGATACCTTGGACTTGGCATCTTTGGCAGAAGCACTGACGACCAACTGGCTGACATCTGCACCCACACTGACTGCATATTTTGTCGTGCCGGCATCAAATGCCGGAGATAATGTTCCCGGTGATACGGTCAGAGCTGACAAGCTGTTATCCTTAGAAGCTGTAGCAGATGCCCCTACGGATACCTTTGCACTGGCATGTGTAATGTTTAAGGATGCCTCATCCCACGAATACACCTCTCCGCCAGTCGTTGCAATACCGGTACTTCCACTGCCAACTGCCTTGAATTTCAGACTTGCCTTTAATGACTTGGCAGACCCATCACCATATCCCGCAATATTGACAGTGCCGGATCCACCACTGCCGGCACCACCCGTATATTCAATCACACTGCTGTCATATGTCACTGCCATCGAATAGGAACCGATCGCATCACTGCATTTTACAGATACAGTTACGGTCAGACTGTCGCCCTCCTTCAACGATGATGCCGAAAGTGCAATGCTGACCTTTGCATCCGCAGCATATACAGATACTGCAGGAAAATATCCCGCCAGCATACATAACACGATCCCGACTGCACACAATCTTTTCCATATCTTCATGTCTTATCCTCCTGATTCATTCGACGCCTCACTGTGTAATCTTTGCAGCCCCGATAATATGCTTCTGAATCTTTAACAGATCCAATGCCGACACATCACTTCCGCTGTGCTTCACATTCGCAGCCTGTAGGAACAATCCTTTCAGTTTACTGCTCTTCAACAGATGTTTTTGCACCTTTAACAGATCCAGTGCCGTAATCTTTCCATCGCCATTTACATCGCCATATACGATTATCGAATACTGCTTCGCGCTGCCGCCCAAAGAAGTTGTGACAATACTGCCGGTTCCTACAATCCCCGCCTGTCTAGTCTTTCCATCCGCCTGATACACCACTGCCGTCACACCCTTTTGAACACCAAGTTTTGCAATCAAGGTATTCACATCCGTACCTGCTGCCACTCCCGTAATCGTATCCGCCATAACATTGTAAGCTCCGCTCAATGTAAGATCCGATGCAGGCTGTGCCGGTGTTACCGGCTGTTGTGCCTCTCCGGTACCTCTTGCGATCGTCAGGTGGTATGTCCTGATATTACCATTTTGTGCACGCACTGAAATATCAAACTGGTTGATTCCCGGATTCAACTGCAGCACACCTGTTCCCGTGACCGTTGCTCTGGCATTCACTGCCGATGCCGATACCGTAACTGCACTGACGCCGGCATCTACAACCAGCTGATAATCATTGACCGTATTCACATCAAATGTCGGTGTCAGGTTATATCCTGCCACTGACAATGCTTTTAACCAATTGTTAGGATTGCCACTGTCTGCCGGCTTTGCACACCGTGTCTCCGGCATATTCAGATAAACCGGGATATTAAAAGTAATGGTGCTGTTTTTCATGCCCGCCTTACTATATGCAGATGCAATTTTATATCCTTCTACCGTTGGAGCCTGAATATTGGTCTGATATTGATGCTTATAGAGTCCGCTGCTCTGATTTACCACATTAAACTTCTCGAAATACAATGTATTCTGTCCTTTGTTTATATAGCTTGCACCAATATATGCCGCACCTCCGACCAACGATTTCTCCGGCGAGGTCCACGGTCTGCCATAACTGCCTGCTGAAGCTGCCCATTTCAGTCCGTTTAAAGCCGCACCTCCCGCAGCATTATCAAATGCTCCAATATTATAAAAATTGTAAATACCCGGATATGTCGCATTGGTCCCGCTCGTAGCCGTGCCAATTCTGGTGCCAACTTCCTGTTTCACCCTTGAAGCAATATGATATGGACTGACTCCGCTGCCGGCACCGGCATTCATCATGATCTGCGAATAGGTAACTGAACTACCGGTCGGCACAGCATTTGCCATGAAACTGCCGGCAAGCAGTGCTTCAACGCCTGCTGCACTCTGCCCATTTTGTATATAATTCAAGCTTTCAAATTCAAATATATAATTTGCATCCAGACAATTTCTCGGATCCATATAATATGCAATCAAAGCTTTGGATGCGGCATACCAGTTTGATCCATCATAGACAGACCACTGGTCTGTCGCCCAGTTATATCCAACCTCTGTCGACCGCCAGTTATAATGTGGTGCGGCTGTGGTTCCCTGGACTGTATTCTTAATACTGCCCTGTACATTCTTCTCATTTTCAATGACCGTATTCCAATCCAGTCCGGTATGCACTGCAACAAACTGCCAATTGGGATAAGCTGCATGCAGATTCCGCAGATATGCCTTGTAACTCTCAGGGAATCCCGCCGTCGTCAGCGATGTCTCAAAATCTGCAGAGGATGACGGTGTCGTTCCGCCGGCATCTCCGTTCTGGCCTGCAATACTGATATAACTCTGGCTCGCATACCCTTCATATGTTGTATTGCCTGACTGATACCGTATCTTATACCATCCGCCCCCTGCATCCTCAACAACCGTAACCTGTGCCCCTATCAACAGCTTGCCGGCCACGGTATAGTTTGTCCCGGGACCTGTTCTGACATTTAAGACAGAGGCAGTTACCGTTCCTGTCTGATCTGCACCATGTACCACATATGGCATCACACCGAAAAAGAGCGGAACGATCAATATGACTGCTATCCCGATTCCAACGAGTCTTCTCTTGATCTCTTCTGTTATTCTCCCCATATATTCATCCCTTCTGCGGATATACAACTGATATCCGGCAAAAATGCACCTAGTTAGACAATTATAATAAGAATACCATATTATCCCATAAAGTTCAACGAAATTGCATTTAGGAAATTCTTAACAAAATTTTAATTGTATTTCTCCTGTTATCCGTATATACTGTGGACATATATAACTCAGGTGGACAACCTGCAGGAGGAATATTTATGAAACAACTTCTTTTTATAGTGAATCCGGTCGCCGGACGTACACAGATCAGATCTCATTTATATGATATTGTTGAAATATTTGCAAATTATGATTACGAAATCACAATGCATCCTACTCTTGGAGAGCATGATGCCAGAGATACCGTAAGAAAAAAAGGAAACCAATACGATCTGGTAGTCTGTGCCGGTGGAGACGGTACCTTAGATCAGACGATCACAGGTATGATGCTCGGTAATATTCAGACGCCGCTCGGATACATCCCATGTGGAACAACGAATGATTTTGCCAAGAGTCTCGGCATTCCAAAAGATGCGGTAAGGGCTGCAAGACGTGCCGTCAAATATAAACCACATGCCATTGACATCGGTGCATTACACGGCATGGAAGCCGATGATGATGCCAATGACTATTTTGTATATATTGCCTCATTTGGCGCATTTACGGATGTCGCATATTCCACGCCACAGGATTTAAAAAACACCTTCGGTCACACAGCATATCTGATGGAGGCAGTTAAGGCTCTCACCACCTTGAAGTCTTATCATGTCACGATTGAAGCAAATGGCCGGCAGATTACAGGAGATTATATTTTTGCAATGGTCTGCAACTCGCTTTCAGTCGGCGGATTCCGCGCAATCGGTGCCAGAGATGTGGAATTTGACGATGGTTTATTTGAAGTCGTATTGATCCGCTATCCGCAATCACCTCTTGAACTGCAGTCTATCCTGAACTCTATTCTCTTAGACCAGGACAACGAAAAATACATTACAACCTTTAAAACCGACCATATTACATTTCATTCAGATGATCCGATCCCTTGGGATCTTGATGGAGAATACGGTGGAGATCATACCGATGTCACCATTGACATTCACAAGAAGGCCATCAACCTGGTCCGCAAATAAATAAGGTGTGCAGACAAACTGCACACCTTATTTTTATGCCTCGTGACCCTTTTCCTTTAGCTTATCGATCACCATATATACATACTTCTCACACAATACATCTGTTGCGGCTTCTACCATCACCCGGATCACAGGCTCTGTTCCACTCTCACGGATCAGAATGCGGCCTTCATCTCCCAGTTCCGATTCCACCTGTGCCACAACCGCCTGCACATCCGGATCTGCCTTCGCCGCCGGCTTACTCTTAACTTTCAGATTCACAAGCAGCTGCGGATAAATATGCAGACTGTTAAACAACTCTGACATCTTACGCTTACTGTCTAACATTACCTCCATCAGCATAAGAGATGTCAGCACACCATCTCCCGTTGTCGCATACTTACTGAAAATAATATGACCCGACTGTTCTCCACCCAGAGCATAGCCATGTTCCATCATGCATTCAAACACATACTTATCTCCTACGGCAGTCTTCTCATAGGACAGTCCCTTACGGTCAAATGCCTTATACAATCCCAGATTTGACATGACGGTTGTAACGACTGTATTACCCGGAAGTTCTCCACGCTTTGCCAGATATCTTCCGCATATATACAAAATCTTGTCTCCATCTATGATCTCGCCCTTATCATCGACCGCCAGACATCTGTCAGCATCTCCATCATAGGCAAATCCAATATCCAGCTCTTTCTCGAGCACAAATTTCTGCAATGCTTCTATGTGTGTAGAACCACATCCGTTATTAATATTTGTTCCATCCGGTTCATTATGGATCACATATGTCTTTGCGCCGAGTGCCTCAAATACGGATTTCGCCACAATATATGCAGCACCATTTGCGCAATCCAATCCTACACGGACATTCTTAAATGGGCGTGTAGGCAGTGTCATCAGATAGCCGATATAGCGGTTACGACCTGCAGTATAATCAACAGTCTTACCAATCTTATCACGCTTTGCAAGTGGTACCTCGCCCCATGTACCATCTATATAAGCTTCTATCTTTGCCTCTACATCCGCCTCTAGCTTGTAGCCCTGACCATTAATGACCTTGATACCATTGTCATAGTATGGATTATGACTTGCAGAAATCATAATTCCACAGTCAAATTCATCTACCCGTACAATATAAGCTACCGAAGGAGTCGGTGTCACATGCATCAGATATACATCTGCACCCGATGCTGTAAGACCTGCCACCAGCGAATACTCAAACATATAACTTGATCTTCTGGTATCCTTACCGATTACAATCCTTGCTCTTCCATCCTCATGTTTCTGTCCGTAATAATAGCCTAAAAAACGTCCAACCTGATAAGCATGCTCTACTGTCAGATTGACATTGGCTTCACCTCGGAACCCATCTGTCCCAAAATACTTTCCCATTTTCCAATCTCCATTTCCTTTTATTTTATTATTGTGTTTTCTACAACCTGTTCCTGTTATTTCATCATTGCCAGTCTTGCCTGCAATCCAGCATCCGTCAGGAATCTCCCCCGTAATGTCTGCGTAGATGTTTTCGCGCCGGGCTTTTTAATGCCTCTGGCCGTCATACAACTATGACAGGCTTCAATCAAAACCGCCACATCTTCCGAACCTGTCGCCATCTGCATGATCTGTGCAATATCATTTCCAATTCTCTCCTGCAGCTGCAGACGCTTCGATGCCATTTCTGCAATTCTGGCAATTTTACTGAGTCCTAATACCTTATCCTTTGGAATATAAGCAACTGAAACTTTCATATCATACATCAATGCCATATGGTGTTCACAGTAACTGAACACATCGATGTCCTTGACAAATACAATGTCCTGCGTCTTCTCCGGATCACAAATAGAAAAGCTCTTGCCATACATCCGGGCAATGTCTTCATTGCTATACCGGATCCCCTCGAACACCTCTGCATACATTCTCGCTACTCTGTCCGGTGTCTCTATAAGACCTTCCCGGTCCGGATCTTCTCCTAACGCCTCCAATATGCCTCTGATATGAAATTTTATCGCTTCCTGATCAATCGCCATTTCTCGTCCTTCCATCTAATTATATGTCTCTCTATGCACGCAAAGACCGATTTCCCTGTAGATCGTTTTGTTCCCATACAACACAAGCCCCGCAATGCGGAGCTTATGATCTGCCTCATAACATTACAGCTTCAGGATATTACGCACTGCAGCTTCCATTTCTGACTTATCACATACTGTATCATGCAATACAGGAGCGGTTCTGATATCCTCAATTGCCTGTGGTATCTTCACGCCTGACAGCTTGTTAAGTTCATCCACGAGTTCAAAATCAGACTGTGACGCATACTTCGGGTCGATCGCCTCCATCACACTCCGCGTAAACTTGTATGGACTTGCTGTAGATGCAATCACTGTCGGTGTCTGATCCTTTGTCGCATCCACATACTTCTGATAAACGGTAGCTGCTACTGCTGTATGCGTATCCATAATATAATGATCAGATTCGTATATCCGCTTGATCGTTTCAGCAGTCTCTTTCTCACTTGCGTAATTGCCGTAAAATGCAGCAAGCTTCTCTTTCATATCTGCTGTAATCTCATACCGGCCCTCTGTCACAAGCTGATTCATCAAGGCTGCATTCTTCTCTGAATCCTCACCTGCAATCTCATAGATCAATCTCTCAAGATTACTTGAGATCAGAATATCCATGGATGGAGAAGATGTAAGAATAAAGTCACGGTTCTTATCATAGATACCTGTTTCAAAGAAATCATATAATACTTTGTTCTCATTCGATGCACAGATGAACTTCGCAACCGGAAGTCCCATCTTCTTTGCATAGTATGCAGCCAGAATATTACCGAAGTTACCTGTCGGAACTACCACATTGATTGGATCCCCGGCCTTGATCGTACCATCTGCGATCAGTCTTGTATATGCATATACATAATATACCATCTGCGGAACCAGACGTCCGATATTGATAGAATTCGCAGAGGAGAACTGGTATCCGGCCTCATCCATCACCTGTGCTAATGTCTCATCACTAAACATCTTCTTAACACCTGTCTGGGCATCATCAAAGTTTCCGATAATACCAACTACCGATGTGTTATCTCCACGCTGTGTCACCATCTGCTTCTCCTGAATCGGGCTCACACCGTGCTTCGGATAAAACACAATGATCTTTGTGCCGGGCACATCTGCAAATCCTGCCAACGCCGCCTTACCGGTATCACCGGATGTTGCTGTCAAAATCACAATATCATTTTTTACCTGATTCTTCTTGGCAGAAGTCACTAAAAGATATGGGAGGATGGAAAGTGCCATATCCTTGAACGCAATCGTAGATCCGTGGAACAGTTCCAGATAGTGCGCTCCGGCCTTTGTTACTAACGGTGCGATCACATCTGTGTCAAACTTCTTATCATATGCACCATTGATACAATGCTTCAGCTCCTCTTCTGTGAAATCCGAAAACATCAGTTTCATGACCTCGTATGCCACCTGCTGATAATTCATCCCGGATAATGCTTCTAAGGACACATCCAAAGCCGGAATATGATCCGGAACAAATAATCCACCGTTTTGTGCAAGTCCTTTCAAAATAGCCTGTGAAGCTGTTGCTGTCTCGCTGCTGTTTCTTGTGCTCTTGTATATAACGCTCATGTTCTATCCTCTCCTATTATCTTTCTCTGATGTATATATGATTTCAAGCCTTATAAAGACTGAAATACTTCACATCACACTTGCCAGTATCGTATCATAAATCCTTTCGATTGTAAATGCCATTCAGGGAATTTCATGCTTTCTATATAGAATAAAAAGGTCTGAAACCTTGTACTGTTTCAGACCTTCTTCTCTTCATTTATTTATGATAGCTATATACCTTCATCTTCTTGCGTCCAAACTGCAATGCCGCCTTATGGGAAGAAAAGAATACATCAATGCGATTTCCCTTGATCGCACCACCACGATCTTCCACTGTATAAACCTTGCCATCAATCACCAGTTGTGTTCCAAATGCAAACTGTTTGCTTGCTGCAACAGTATGATTCGCCTTTGCAATCTTTCCACTGGCCGTCTTACCTGTTGTCTTACCGCAGCACTTCTTGCATGCACAGTAGGCAGTAACCGTAAATGTACCTAAATAATCTCCATATTCACTCTCATTTGCCATCTTCGCTGCAGATGTCTTCGTGCCGGTCGCCAATGCCGTATCCTTCCGGCTCGCAGCCAGTTTCTTTGCAGCCATCTCATCCTTACGCCTCTTCTCAGCCGACAGAGCCTTATCTTCTGCCACCTTCTCTGCACCCTCTAATCTGGCAAGCTCCATATAATCCGCATACTTTTCTGCAATCTCACTATAAGATGCCTTACACACCGTATCCAATGTATCTGTGATACCATCCTGTGCACTTACTGTAATACCCTTGTACGAAAACTGCGGTGCCCGATTTTCCTGCCCTACGCAGATCAATGTTGATGCGCATAGAGAAAACGCAACCAGTGATACGCCAACACGCTTAATATGCTTTTGTATATTATTCGCTATATTCTGTTGTGAACAATCCTGATCCTGTACCCGGAATCTTCTCATTGCTCAATTCACCTTTCCATACTTGATTTATTACAAAAATGTTACATCTGTAACATATCGCTATTATAATTCATAAGCATGCAAAAGGTCAAGGGAATTATGCACTTTTCATACATTTATACATGATTTTTGCCATCTTGTACTGTTTACAATGTATATTTTGTATATTATTTAATGCATTTTACAGAATTTTATTGTCAAATATTTATTTCTATTTTTTATCTTGTTGTTCATGTTTTGTCTATTATAACATATTGCAAAGTATTAAAATGATGTAACATTTTAGATGTTGCCAAGTTTCCCATTCCCGTGTACACTAGGATTAGAACAAATAAAGGAAAGCATTGTGAGGGAACCATGCGTCAGCCGGGTGTATATCAGACAACCAGAAAAGACAATTCCATATATTATCGTGCCTCGATCACTTTTCGCGGCAGACATATCAGCTTGGGCAGTTATGACGCGCAGGAGGATGCCGGAAATGCATATCAGACAGCACAGGATATTCTCATAAACAACTGCTATGAAATTTGCGATTTTGCCAGATGCAGCTCGCTTCCTTTAGATAAATTTGTAATTCTTGTGAATTTCAGAGATTCCGGAATTTATTTCAAGACCCCGATCTATCTATATCCGCATCATTTTGAATACTATCTGTCCAAAGACTGTGTCCTGTTATTTGACAGAGATGATCTGTTTTTCTATGCAGGACATAAAATAATGCAGCGTGGAAACCGCTTATTTTATTGTGATTATGGCAGTCAGTATGGTCTGCTTTTACGATATGGTCTCAAAAGCTATGCTGTTGCCGGACGTGATTATCGTTTTGTCAATGGCAATGCACATGATCTGCGCTATGCCAATATTCAGGCGATCAACATCTATACCGGTGTACAGAAATGTCTGACAGATACAACACCCAGGTATAAAGTATCGATCCATGTCAATGGCAATTATCAGGTAGGAATATACAATGACGAAGAAACAGCTGCCATTGCATACAACAAGGCAGCTGATATCCTCAACCGGAATGGTATTCCAAAACAATATATCAGAAATTACATTACCAGTCTGTCTGAGCAGGATTACAAGACCCGCTATCACGAGATTGAAGTTTCAAAACGGTTGTATTCCGTCAAACCTGTCAATCCTTAACAGCAGTCTGTCTGTGTTTATTTCTTTCCTGCTGCCGTTTCAGCAATGCATTTGTATCTAATGTCTTTGGTGGTTCTTTTGTCTTCTTTTCCGAATTCTTTTTTTGCGGCATATGCTTCTTTTTCTGAGGCTTCTCCCGTCCGGCTGTCTGTTCAGACATCTTCACTCTGCGTTGCGGCTTTTCAGCTGCAATTTTCGTCTCTACTTCAATCTGCCGCCTTGGCCATTTCAGCTTTGCTAAAAGGTCTAGATTCAATCTCCGCTCCACTACATCCAACATAAAAAGCACAAGTGCAGACAACACAAGCAGAGTGCCAATATTCACCTTTGCCTTCACTGTATGTTCCATCGGCAGGAACACAACATCATTCATTGTCAATTCATGTCCGCCCACCAGTGTCGTAAGCTTTGATAACGAATCCGTACTGGAGCTGAACCGGTACTCCGCAGAATATTGCATAGCGGTCGCTGTATTTACACTCTTTACCGTCTCATCTCCTGATGCGTTTTTCAATGCTATATTGTACACACCTACTTCATCTGTTGTTATTTCCGCCTTATAGGTTCCCGGTGTCACCGGATCAAATTCCAGCTGTACGGTATTTCCCTTTTCATCGGTACATACACCGGTGATCTTGGTATTTGCATCATAATCCTTTGTCGTATACTCAATATAAGCCGTACTGCCTTCCTGCTTCACACTCAGGGAATCATCTCCCAGATCCGTCTTCGTAATGCTGTAATCCAGTATTCCCTTCCAGAATTCTACATAGCGGTCCCATGTCGTAAAATTGCCTGACCACTCACCTGTCACATCACTGTTCCATGCAATACATTTACCAAGGCCATACTGCCATTCCGAAAGAACCGGATCCTCCTTCGGACTTGCCAGCACCGTGGTTGCAGTCGGTTTTGCCGTCGCTGCGATATAGCCCTTCAAGGTTGGAAATCCATCAGCAAAATTCCGTATCATATCATTATTCGCAGCAATCACAGGCGTAAATTCTTCATTGATCAGGTACTCCTTTGTAGCAATGAAAACCTCTTTTGCAAAAATCCTCGGAAGTCCCTGTGAGATATCTGTATAATAATACCGCCCATTGCATGCCTCTGCCAGCGAGGACATCAACTGCACATTTGCACCTTCTCCAACAGCTACTGTGGAAAGTGTAATGTTATTGTCATTGATCTTGCTGATCAGATCTTCGTAATCGTTATAGGTATCTTCTCCATCTGTCAGAAGGATCACATGCTTGATCTGTGCATCTGACTGTGCAATTGATGACACTGCCTGCTCCACAGCAGGATAGATATTGGTACCGCCTCCTATCTCAATACTTCCGATCTTTTGCGTGATCTCATCTATATGATCTGCCGCCTGCGGATCCACAACCCATGTATACATATCATCAAATGCCAATACACCGATCCGGTCTGTCTTTCGCAGACTCTCTAATGCCTTGATCGCAGCTGCCTTTGCCAGATCCAGACTGGTAGCTGCCGATCCTTCCGCCGTCATAGACATACTGCCGGAATGATCGATCACCAGATCTATTTCCATTTTCGGAATCTGTCGTTCTCCTTCCAGATCCACATTCACAGGTAACACTTCTTCCAGTGGAGTTCCCCGATAATTTCCTAATGCATAGCTGTTATCTCCACCCGTCACGATCAGACCACCCGCATAGTCTTTCACATATCCTTTGATATTGTTTACAAACCCTTCCTTCAGATCATCATAGTACACATTCAGTAACACGATCGTCTTATATTCCAACATCTGATTCAGGTCAGCCGGCACACCGGTCGGTGTTACCATATCATATAACACACCTGCAGCCTGAAGCATTTTTTCAAATGCAGCGCCTTCTCCCTTTTGTCCCTCCACAACCAGTATCCTTGCCTTGGACTCAATCTGGGCATATGTGGAATATTCATTATTCACGGTCAGTGTATCATGTGAGGCCTTGACTTCAACCCGGTAACTTCTAAATCCGTCACTATCTGCCGTGTCATAGAACACAAATTGATTCTCACCTGCCGTCAGATAGACATCCTCTGTTCCCTTCATCGTCCTGCCTGAATATAAGGACACTGTAGCATCTGTATCCACATTACTGACTACATTTACCGTGATAGCATACTGGTCTCCTTCTCTGATCGTATCGGGAACCGTAAGATTGTCCACATATACCTCTTCTCCAATCTCCCATTCCATCGGTATCACAGCAAGCTCTACATTCTGCGTCTGCAAAGCGGAAGACATATTCAGCATGCTTCCTTCATTTTCCTGTCCATCAGAAATCAACACAATGCGCTTAGCAGTATCATCCGGGAACAAGGACAGTGCAGCAGTAATCGCATTCTCTACATTGGTCGCCGTTGTCACCGGATGCGTTCCAAGCTCTGTAAAAATCCGTTGATCCGTGACAAACTGTTCGACTTTACTGTCCGCACCAAATGCGACAACACCCATCCGGTTCTTGTCTGGCATGTCGGAGATGGTCTTTGCGAGATAGTTCTGTATTTCTTCCTGATGTGCTTTCATACTATCCGATACATCCACAAGAAATATCGTAGTCGTAATATCCTTATGTTTATCCACGCTGATTCCTGACATGGCTAATATCAGCAAGACAGCCACCAGGCATCGCAAGATCGTATATTTATTTTTACGCCTTTGATTTGACATTCTCAATCCTTTTGCGATCCAGATGACAACCAGAATCACAATCGGAATCATTATCAAAAAATAAGGTCTTTCAAATGCAATTCGCATAAATCTCTCCCCGGCTTAATAGTCCTTCACATAGAATATCCACTCTGCAATCAACAATCCAAGCAATACAAGGATCACATAATTTCTAAGATCGGTGCCGCCACTTGGAATATCATCCGATCCAACGGTTGCACCCTGCACCGATTCCGAATCTGTAAGATCCGATTCCGCATCCACAGGAAATGCCGCATAAAAGGTATCCGATACAGTCTCTCCTCTGACAACCTGTGAAACAGTGTACACCCCGGCTATATTGACATCCGCAAACACCTTACTTGTCAATGTAGCCGGAAGCTCAATCTGACTGCCATCAGGCGTCGTCACGATCACATCCGTCTCCTTATCACGACTATTGATCTGCACCTTATCTCCTGTTGTATAGGCAGCCTTCGTCAACATACCGTTATCAAGGGCATAATTGATCATATTGTGTATCATGATCGGAAAGTCAGCGGAAAGTGCAAGATCTGTATCATGAATATCAAAACCGGCACAGATAATTCTACGCATTCCGTTTTCTCCATAATATCCTGCACAATCTTCTCCACAACTCAGAAAAGATGTCGCCCATGCCGGTCGATTGAACAACTCTACCTGATTGACACCGAAAGTCCGGCCTTCCAGATAATCTGACAACTCCGATGATACAAAGGAGAGCTGTACGCCCTCTTTCGTATCTGATACTGCAATATCTTCTAAATTCTGTTCTCCATCCTGATCTTTTGGATTCCAATAAATTAAATTTCCTTCATCCGGAACTCTATCCGGCATAACCCCGTCAAAAATATAAAGATCAAATGACTCGTTTTTGCCTATGACCGAGATATCCGTTGTCTTATACACATCCAGTCCCGGAATCGTCGCCAATGCCTTTTCAAGAAATGTATTTCCTCCTGTAACCAGCAAAATACGCTTGGTACTGCTGGCATCTACTACAACTCCTGCTATATTATCCTGCTGCAAGCTGTCAGATTCGTTGATTTCCACAGTCAGCAAAGAACCCTGAAATGAAAAATCATTAAAATAGGCGATCTCCGATTCTCCGGCCGCAACTGATACCTTTGATACCATCAGCAGTTCACCATCTCCATACAGATTCAGTTCCCGTGTAATATCTGTATGTCCATAATTACTGACCTTGGCCAAAGCCGACATGGTTCCATCCCCATTATATCCATAGCTTAGATAATTCACCGCAGCATTTTCACCCTCGGTATATAGATTCACCACTGTCGCCGTAAGATCATCCAGCACCACAGGAGAATCCGAAAACATAGTCACCGCATACCGGTCCCACTGCGCACACATCGATGCTACCAGATTCTTACAGTCGGTAAGATCTCCAGGCAGATCCGTACATACCACTCTGTCTACCGCCCGGCGGGCCGCCTGCTTATCTGATAGATTGGATGCTATGATTTCGCCTCCCTTTACAGAGGATATGATACTGACCGCACAATTCTCCGGCAGACTGTCTATATAATCCAATGCCCGGGATTTTGCCTCTTCAAATCTCGTCTTATTTTCATCATAAGCGGCATGCATGCTGCCCGAATTGTCCAGCACAATGATCGTCTGGGTATAATCCCTTCCACCACGCTTCAGATACGGCGATGCCAACGCAAAGATCATCAGCAGCACCGTTGCGATCTGCAAATACATCAACAGATTATGTCTGTATCTTTCCCACGGCGTTGTTGCCTCTGTATTCTTAATTGTCTCCCGCCATAACATGACGGAGCCCACCTCTTCGTCAATACCTTTCTGCTTTAAAATATATAATAATACGATCACAGGGATCAGTATCAGCAAAAAGAAAGGCCATACTGTCGTTACACTCATATAGAACCTCTGAAATAATCTTTATCTGTTCACCACAAATCCGGCAGACTGCATACCATCAAATAGTACCCGATCAATCGGCTCTGCCGTTGTTGCAAATATATATCCTGCCTCATATTTTCTTGCCAGTCTGAAAAGTCCTGCCTTCAATTTGGAAAGTTCCTGTTCATATGCCTCAATCATCTTCCGGTTTACGGTAACCTTCACCGTTTCTCCCGTCTCACTATCGATCAGATTCAGACTGCCTTCCTGGGTAATGTGGACTTCCTGTTCTGCCAGGATCTGAATCAGCACAATCTGTTGTTTCTTATATTTCAAATAACGAAGAGCCGGTTCCATGCCGGCAGGATCCAGAAAATCGCTGATAATGATACTACAACCCTGACTGGAAATGTTTCTACCTGTAATGGATGCCGCCAGTGTTGTTTTCCCATCAAACCGGATCCCGGCAAGCTGTGCCAATATTTTTTTATATGCATTTCTCCCTGACAACCCCTTGCCATAGGATAAGGCATTTTCCTGCACCTGCGTCACATATACACGATCCAGATTATTTAAGATCAGATAAGACAATGCACCTGCCACCTGCAATGCCAGCTTTGATTTTTGGGGATCCCCGAAATCCATGGATTTACTCGTATCCAGAAATATATGATAAACTGCTTCTTTCTCCTCCATGAACTGCTTAATAAACAGCTTGTCCATACGACCATACGCATTCCAGTCTATACGCCGGATATCATCACCCAGCATATATTCCCGAAAGTCGGAAAATTCAACCGAAGCGCCTTTTGCAGAAGATTTTCTCGCACCACTCAGACCCTGATTCATCCGCATGGTCAGACTCAGCTTCAATGTATTCAATTTTTGAAAAAAACCATCATCAAATATTTTATCTGCCATTGTCATTCTCTTTCTATACCGTCTGAATTCCCTTTATAATTTCACGGATAATATCATCGTTGCTAACACCATCTGACAGTGCATCAAAATTAGAAATGATCCTATGTCGAAGCGCAGGATATGCCACAAATGCAATATCTTCAAATGCCACATTGAACCTGCCTTCCATCAGTGCTCTTGCCTTTGCTGTCTTAACAATCGCCTGCGCAGCTCTCGGGCTTGCCCCGGCAGTCACATATTTTCTGGAAATCTCCGGTGCTCCATCCAATTCTCCATGTGTCGCAACCACAATCGATAGTGCATAATCCATAACCGCATCTGCAATCGGCATATCTGTGATCATCTTACGCATGGCAAGAATCTCCTCTGCACCCATCACCGCTTTTATGTCCACCTTGCGATTGCTGACTGTCACATCCATGATCTGTTTTAATTCATCCTTCGTTGGGAAATCCACATTCAGTTTAAACAAAAAACGATCCAGCTGTGCCTCCGGCAATGGATATGTTCCCTCATTCTCTATTGGATTCTGCGTAGCCAGCACCATAAACGGCTGTGGCATTTCGTAAGTATTTTTTCCCACCGTAACTGTTTTTTCCTGCATTGCCTCCAGCAAAGCCGACTGTGTCTTTGGCGTTGCCCGGTTGATCTCATCCGCCAGCACCAGATTTGCAAAGACAGGTCCCTTTTCGAAGCGGAATGTATTTTTATCGTTTTCCTTCATGATCAGATTCGTACCTGTCACATCTGCCGGCATCAGATCCGGTGTAAACTGAATACGGGAAAACTCCATGGATAGCACCTTGGATATCGTCTTCACAAGCTGCGTCTTACCAAGTCCCGGCACACCTTCCAGCAGTACATTTCCATCGGCTAAGATCGCCAGCATCACCTGTCTGATAATATCTTTTTGACCAATGATCGCCTTACCAATCTCTTCCTCGCATAGATGTATTTTGTCTATAATATCCGTAAATTGCTGATTGTCCATTATATCCTCCTTTACTGGTTCAGGCTCTCAAAATAGCCTTTAATCGTCTCTTGTACATCTGCCGGATAATTTCCACCTTCTATCCTTTGGTATGCACGATTCTGATAGTCTCCGATCACAGACTGGTAATCCACCTTATTGCCCGACCATGTTACAGACGGTCCGCCATTCTGCTTATATTGCTCTCCCTGTGAGGCAGTGCCTTTAAGATTGTCATTATCCTGATAATTCTCCGGTACGGCAATCGTATCTCCGGCATATTGTTCTTTCTTCTCTGCACCCTGATCACTGCCCTGATACCATCCATTTCCGGCATTATCTGACGCACCGGTTCCACTGCCACCATTGCCTGTACCGCCGCCACTCTGACCATTGCCACCCTGACCTTGCTGACCACCGGATCCTCCCTGGGATCCCTGTCCGGATCCACTTGAAGATGCAGAAGCACTGCCACTGCCATCGTTGTCACCGGAATCTGCACTGCCGGTTCCCGAAGCCAATGACATATTTCCATCTAAAGCATCATTGATCATGGCTGCCTGCGATGCGGATATCTCTGACATTGCTGATGCAATCTGATCAGACAATGCATCCATCTGACCTGCATTCATATTGGCAGCAATCTGATCCAACAGCTCCTTTAACTGTTCGTCCGTCAGATTTGCCGCAGCCTGCTCAATCTGTTCCTGCATCTGTTTCAACTGTTCATCCGTCAGGTTCTCTGATGTCTTTAGCTGCTCTTCCATATCCTGCAAAGATTTTGTTGCTTGTGCCATCTGGGCAAACTGCTGTTTCAGTGCTTGCTGCTTGTCATCCGGCAGTTTTGCATTCATATCCATTGCCATATCAAGCAAAGCCTTCGCCGCATCTGATTTATTGTCTTTGACTGCATTTTTAACCTGTTGTTCCAGCTTCTTTTGCAATCTTGCTTCTGCCTTCTCCAAATCTTCCTGACTGTCTGCTTCCTTCAGATCTGTTTTGGTTTCCGCTAACAGTTCTGCCAGTTCTTTCTTCTGCTCTGCATCTAACACACCCTGCTTCTCAATCTTCTCGACCCGATCCGCCAGTTCCTTTGCCTTATCCTTTGCCTCCATAGCAATCTCATGCTCATTTCTCGCCTGTTTCCTTGCCGGTGAATCGATCAGTCCGGCCACAGCAAGCACCACAGACAATGCACACAAAATAACCAGACGCTTCGGCTTGATCTGAAATGGGAATACCCTGTCCGGCGTAAACCCCTGCAAGACCCTTTCAGTGTCTGCCTTTACAAGCTGTGCAAATGCATCGTCCTGTCCTGCCATCTCTAAGGATGTGATCACTCGCTCCTGCAATCCTTTTGCATCCATCAACAGGGCTGTCTGTTTCATATCCGGACACCGGACAACTGTCAAGACCGCGCCTGATACTACACCGCATATCACCGCCAGCAAAGCTGCCACATATGCATAATACATCGGTATGATCAAAGACAGACTCATCACAAATGCAGCCACCGCCACGCCTATCACAAGACCAAATATCAGATGATCCGTCATACGAACCAGTATGATCCGGCGCCTAGACTCTTTTATTCGTTTTTTAATGTATCGGTCATACTCTTTCATACAGATCCCTCCAAAGAGACTTATGATTCCTCCGGTTGATTGGAAGCAGGATGTTTTTTCATTTTCCTGAGTGGATTGATCTTTCTCGCAGCCAGCCGGCAAAACAGCAGTGCAACTAACAGATTTACAATAATGGCCACTACATTCCAATGCTGCGTCAATGCATACATTACCGTCGACAGATTGCTTTTATACTGCACACCAAGATCTGCAATGCTATAACCAAAATATGCTTTCACTACATAATTGGCAACCGGCACTGCAGGATTTAACAGCATCCATAACGGTGTCAGTCCAAAATTCCAGTTCGACATGGCTGTTGTAGAACCTGCCGGTGCATTATAAGTATAGAAATTCCGTAACTTGATGGACGCCGACACAAAAAATATCACACAGGTTGCAATCATTACAACGCCGATAATAATAAAACTGGAGATGACAGATGTGATCGTTTTCTTGCGTTTTGCAGAACAATACACACCCACCGCACCTACATAAAAGGATGCGTAAATAACCATTGCAATAAATCCAAATACATAGCTCCATGGCATACCGCCGATGATAAATGCCAATGACATGATCGGCACACTCGATACCACATACATCAGTACCTGTGCCATTGCTGACATTACCTTACCCAATACAATGGACATCGGCCTGACCGGTGTCGTCAGCATCACATCCAATGTCTGGCGTTCCCGTTCACCGGCAATCGAAGATGCCGTCAGGATAGGAATCATAAATAAAATAATAAAACACTGTACCGTTGCCAGAATCGGAAACAATGCCATCAAAGTCTGATAATCTGCACCGCCATAACGGCTGTCATTTTCCAGCATCATCATGGTAACGATCGCAATCGCACCCATGATCAGATTATAGATCATTAAATGAATGGACATCTTGATCGACCTTGCTCCGATCGTCAGTTCCTTATTCAATATAGGATTCAATCTCATGCCTGTACACCTCCCTTTTCAGCATCCTGTGTCACCTCAAGGAAGATGCTTTCTAAATCTCCCTGTTCCCGATATAATCTGCAGATACCGACCTCATGCTCAGCCAAATGCTTCACAAGCTGTGCCACATCCAGGTCATCTCCTTCAAATTCCACTACAATCATATTATCACGGATGGACACCTTCTTTGCCTGCGGACATTCCTTTAGCAGGCAGATTGCTACATCTTCGTTCTTCACTACCTCTATATGAAGCGGTGCCACCCCCCGTGATTTTGCCATGATCTCATCCACGCTACCCGATACCACAAACTGACCTTTTTCCATGACACCAATGCTCGTACACATTTCCGACAATTCCGGCAGAATATGGGAAGAAATCATAATCGTCTTTCCCATCTCTCCTAGATTCTTCAAGATCTCCTTCAGTTCGTAACGGGCCCTTGGATCCAATCCTGATGCAGGCTCGTCCAACACCAGCAGATCCGGATCATGAATCAATGCTCTTGCCACACAAAGTCTCTGTTTCATACCTCGTGACAACCCATCTACATACGCATCCACCTTATCCGACAGATTCACAAGCTCCAAAAGTCCCAAAATGGATTCTCTCACTTCTTTCGGCTTATATCCATACATAGAGGCGAAAAAATTCATATATTCCATCACCTTCAGGTTATCATACACACCAAAAAAGTCAGGCACATATCCTACCTTGCGTTTAATCCGGTCAGGCTCGTTTAATGCATCAATGCCGTCAATATATACTTCCCCGCTATCTGCCTGTAACAGACCGCATATGATCCGCATTGTCGTGGTCTTTCCGGCACCATTTGGTCCGATAAATCCGAAGATCTCGCCACGTTCGATCGTAAGATCAATCCCCTTTAATGCTTCAAATTTCCCATAATTCTTTCTAAGCTTTCTGATCTCCAGCATTAGTTCTCACCTCCCGCGATCGTTGGCACCATGCAGTTTCCATAAAGCGACATATTCGACACATACCGAAGCTTTACCGTGTGATCACTTGTATAGTTATCTTTCTTGATCTGCGCCTCATCAGTATCGCCTACAAAGATCTCATCCCAGCTCTTTGTCGTCTCATTCCAGAGATAGCATGTAGTATCTACATTCCCATCTGTATTCAGACCAAATCCAAGATTGTACAGTGTATTGATGTCATCCTCTCCAAAATCATACTCCACCTCAATCTCTGTTGAATTATACATATAACCACTCTGGATATCCCACTCATCCGAACTGTCGATCATATAGTCCCGATGAATATTATTAGAATAAACACCCTTGACATCCGCAAATCGCACTGAGAACTGTTTCAGTGCCATGTTTTCTCCATACTCTACCACATTCTTATCCGCTACCACATCCGGCACTGCGCCATCTTCAAACCCGGCCACAAAACCGTCATCCGACTGCAGCTGATAAAATGAAGATGACATTGCGTACTGTATATTCTGAAGATGATTATACTGCTTTCTGTTCTTAGAATACGCATCCATATCCAGGAACTCAGACAACATATATATATCTGTAATCTGCTTCTGATCCTGTCTAGAGATCTCTACCGTCTGACCTGCTGCAATGCGGTCAAAATAGCATGCGTATCCCCCGATATACACGACCACATCCACAAGATCATGCTCTAACCGGTTGGTAATCGTTCCTTCAAAACCGGAACGATATGCCTTGATATCCATATCTATATTCTGCTCTGTTGGCACAACAGCCTTTGCAACTGTATAAAATGGTGTAAATGCCTGGGCCTTGCTTTGTCTCAAGACAGTGTGATCCGGCAATTCTTTGATCGTACAGATCTCAGCCTGCCGATTAAAGAAATTGGACATATACGAATCTGAATCCATCGGTCTGACGCTGCTGTAATCATTCTTTAAATTTACTTCAAATGCCTGACTCTTCGGATTCTTAAGCTGAATGCCGCTGACCACTGTCTTTGATGTTTCCTCATACATTTCCACATTAAACGAAGTCACCATCGGATCCCGTACGGTATCATTGATACTCACTACATATACCCCTGCTGTAAAGACTAATGTAACAATCGGAATCGCAATCCACAACGCCTTACTCTTATCTCTCCATCGAAGCAGCAGATATACACCCGGTCCTACCAGCATCACATAAATAACGAATAATAAAATATATTTCCCTGATTTAGGCATCTTAGCACCATTAACACTGTCTATCATGTAGGAATTGACATACTCCGCATCATCGGCAAAGGTATTTCCGTTCAGATTATTTAAAATGTCCTGTGTTGCAATCCGCTTCAATACACCTGCAATCACATTGACATTAAAATCATATCCTGAAAACGGCTCCATAGAAAGAGCTGTTTTGCAGACCACTACCTTACCCAGCCCTACCTGCTTTTGAATAAACAGATCTCCATTTGCTACCTTTTCGACCGGTGTTCCGCCGTCTACACTGATATCCAGAACATCCAGATCCAGCTCATCCGATGTTTCCAGCTGATCTGTTTCATCCGGTGTCAATGTCGCAGTCGCCAGATCATCCTCTGCCTGTTCTGTTCCGGACTGATTCTGTGAATCAGAATCATCTGTGGAAGTACTATATACCTGTACCAAACCGGTCATCGCCATTTTCTTCTTCTCCAGATTTCCTATCCGTCCGGATACAAAATCATCCTGAAAACGCGAAAGGGTTTTCGTATGCTCAGAACCGGTTCCCAGCAGCAATATGCCGCCATTCTCCACCCACTGTCTAAGTGCCGTATACTGTGCATCAGAAAGCTTGGATGTATCATAGTTATCGATCACTATGATTTTACAGGTAGCCAATGCGGAAGCAATATCCGGCATGGTCTCTTCTGTCATCTGTCCAATCCTAAACGAAAATGTGTTACCCATGATATACTGTGCCATACCATCCAGATAATTCAGTGCGGTATAATCATCACTCAGAACACCTATAATACAGTCCGAACTGATATTTACCGAATTCATGATCGTTCTCTCATATTTCGTCCGCCCCTTTGCATCCAGAATGCGGACAACACAATTTGACATATTGGAAATCGCCGGCAATGTCATAAAATATGACTTGGTTTCGCCGGCCGGCAGACTGATATCATTACTATATGCATAGTTCTGATAATACTCACGCACAACTGTGATCGTCAACTCCCCGACAAAATCCTCTCCCTGGTTCGTAACAGTGACCTGTACCGGTGTATTGGCATTATATGCCACCAGAGAATCAATTCCATAACGGATCTTCACCAGGAACTGGCTGTCCGCTGTATTTTCCGTGTTCTGTTCATTCGTCGTCACATCCTCTGTTGTCACCTGCACTGCACATGCCTTTACAGTATCCGGCATAACAGTTACAATCATCAACAACATCAGCATGACGGCCAACCATTTTCTTTTCATATCTTGATAACCTCTCTCTTTCTCCTCTACTCGTCCTGTTCGGATCCTTTCATTGCCTTTTTGGCAAACAGGCTGCGGACCTGTGCAGATTTTGAATTCTGCGACTTCTTATTTCGTTCGACATGTACACCTTCTGCCCCTTGTTTTGGCAGACAGATCGTAAACACGGTTCCCTTCTCGTCACTTTTTGCCGAGATTTCGCCATTGTGCATCAACACTATATTTTTAGCAATTGCCAGTCCCAGCCCGGTTCCACCTGTCTTTGCATTTCTCGACTGCTCAACACGATAAAACTTGTCAAAGACATATGGCAGATTTTCCTGTGGGATCACTTTGCCATAATTCGTAAATGAGATATAAACCTGTTCTTCCAATTCAATCAGAGACACTTTGATCTGTTTGCCATCCGATCCATATTTCACCGCATTTGTCAACAGATTTGAAAAAGCCCGTGCCAGTTTTTCTCCGTCACCTTCTATCATGATCGGTTCTTTGGGAATATCCGCAATACACTCCAGATGCTCTTCTTCCATGCGGATCTTAAATTCGTCCAATAGCTGCTCCAAAAACATCGTAATATCTAACGGCATCAGATCAAGCTTCACCTTGCCTTTTTGAAATCTTGTATAGTCAAACAATTCATTGATCAAAACCTGCAGCGTTCTTGCCTTTTGATAAGCCGTATCCGTATATTTTTGTCTTGTCGCATCATCATGATATTCATTTTGATGCAGAAGCTCCAGATAACCGATCACGGATGTTAAAGGCGTCCGAAGATCATGTGCCACATTTGTGATCAGATCATTTTTTACCTTCTCTGCCTGCCGTTCACTTTCATAGCTCTCCTTCAATGCATATTTCATCTCATTGATCGATTCTGCCAACGCAGACAGCTCACTGTCACCCCTCACGCTCAGAACCGTTTCAAAATCGCCATGCTCAATATGATAAATGGCCTCCTGTATCTCACGGAAATATACAATGATCTGATTTGTGAATGCCACATAATAGGCAAGGAAAAATACTCCTGACAAAGCCAGAATAATCAATCCATCCAGCCAGATATATGGTGTCATAAATCCAAAATGCCGGATCTTCACTGTAAACTTATAGGTCTTATCCCTGTCCTCAATATATTCATTCGGGTCGTATTGATTTTTTTGACCAAAATTCTTTTCATTTGTGATCTGTGCTTCCTGATCGGTTCCTGTCTCACTGTTATTCTTTAACTGTTTATCATTGCGGATGGGATTCTGGAGCTTATCTTCCATTTTTTCTTCCATCATGGCATAGCGGACTGCATAAATGCCTCCAAATATCACCACATCGGTAGCAATCGTCGCCAACAATGATAAAATCAAGGCAACCAGGAGTTTCATTCTGATACTGTTGAATAATTTAGCCTTCAAGCTTGTAGCCAACCCCCCATACTGTCTTGATCACCTTCGGCATCTTCGGTTCATCCTCAATCTTTTCCCGGAGTCTCCGAATGTGAACCATCACTGTGTTATTTACCTCAAAACTCTCTTCTTTCCAGACCTTTGTAAATATATCCTCTGAGCTATATACCTTTCCGGGTGTCTTTGCCAGCAGCAGTAATATCGAAAACTCGATCGGCGTCAATGCGATCCTCTTGTCATTTTTTAACACTGTATGTTCTTCTTCATTAATGATCAGATCTGCCACAGCAATATCATTTTGCTTCTGTCCCGGCATAGAAATTGTCTCATACCGCTTCAGCTGTGATTTCACCCGTGCCATCAATTCAAGCGGATTAAATGGCTTCGTCACATAGTCATCCGCACCTGTGCCAAACCCAATAATCTTATCCATATCCTGTGTTTTGGCGGACAGCATGATGATCGGTATATTACTGGTAGCCCTGATCCGTCTGCATACTTCGAGGCCATCAATTCCCGGCATCATAATATCCAGAATGATCAGTCTGACCTCCGGATGCTGTCCCAGAATCTCCAGACATGCCTCCCCACTTTCAGCCTTCAACACTGAAAATCCATCATTTGTCAAATAAATATTAACCAGTTCAGCGATCTCTTTGTCATCATCCACTACCAAAATCGTATTCTTTTCCATATCGAAAACCTCCCACCGTTCTCTATCCTAACCTACTCTGATTGTATCACACATTATACCGGCTGTCCTTACAAAGTTCTTACGAAAGTTCATCCAAACTATTACAGGTATTACGCCTGCCTTAACATTTACTTGCCTTTACCCTGTTGCTTATGGTAGAATGTGTAAGAAGTTGGATAAATGATCGCGGCTGACCGCCTCTTTGGCTGTCAGGTGAGGAAAGTCCGGGCTTCATAGGGCAGGATGCCGGATAACGTCCGGTGGAGGCGACTCCCAGGCCAGTGCAACAGAAATATACCGCTATGCATCTGCATAGTAAGGGTGGAAAGGCGAGGTAAGAGCTCACCGCTAGACTGGTAACAGGCTAGGCTCTGTAAACCCCATCCGAAGCAAGACCATAAAAGGACGATCAGGCGGCCCGTCTGGTTCTTTGGTAGGTCGCTCGAGCTGTCTGGTAACAGGCAGCCTAGATAGATGATCATTCACGACATAACCCGGCTTACAGTCCGGCTTCATTAAAAGAAAAAGCAGGTCACACTGACCTGCTTTTTCTTCTTCCGGATTCTTTTATACATTGAAACAGCTTCCACCGATAAACTCTCTAAGAATTGAATTATTCGGTATTCTTTCACTACTGACACCCAGAAAATAATCCAAAAACTTAAGCAGCCGCTTCGCTTCCTGATATTCCGGAGCATCCTTTGGAATCGCAAACAACAGCGGCTCTGCATACTGCTTTAATACACTCAGTTCATATATCAATGCTGAATTGAACATAGCATCCGCATGCTCCTGATACGGGAAGATATTCTGCTCTTCACCGCGTCTTACCGAATTCCACATCGCAATCGTCGCCTGCGCCGTATTCCCCCGCGTTCTGGCATCTCTTATGATACGCCGGATCAATCGTCCATCCGTTGTCGCAATCCGGTTGTGCTCATCGACATTTAACTGTGTCAGCGCACTGATATAGATTCTGAAAATACTGTCATCCGGAAGACTGGTTGACAGTTTTGGATTGAGACCGTGTATCCCCTCTATCACAAGTACATCGCTGGCACCGATCTGCAATGTATTTCCTTTGTATTCACGCTTTCCCAATTGGAAGTTAAATGTTGGAAGCTGTACTTCGTCTCCCGCCAGAAGTCCCAGCATATCCCGATTGAACTCTGCAACATCCAACGCCTCTAAACACTCAAAATCATACTTGCCATCCGCATCTCTTGGCGTATGCTCACGATCCACAAAATAGTTATCCATGGCGATCGGATGCGGCTTTCTACCCTGTGCTCTTAACTGAATACTCAATCTATGGGAAAAACTAGTCTTGCCCGAAGAGCTTGGTCCGGCTATCAGCACAATCCGCTTATCTTCTTTTGCAATCCGTTCTGCGATATCTGCAATACATTTCTCCTGCAGGGCTTCCTGTACCAACATAAGATCACCCATACCACCGGTTGCGATCACATCATTCAACGCCCCTACAGTATCTACATCCAGCTTCTTTCCCCAGTCATCTGCCTGCTTTAACACATCAAACAGCTTGTGCTGTGGTGCAAATTCCGGTACTACATCCGGATCTGCTACCGTCGGCATTTGGAGTACAAATCCATCTCCATACGGATACAGCTTAAAATGCCGGATATATCCTGTAGACGGCACCATATACCCATAGAAATAATCTTCATACTCGCCTATACTGTAAATATTTGCCTGTGACACACGGCGGTAGCGGAACAATCTCTCCTTATCATGCATACCCTGTGCCTTAAAATGGGCAATCACCTGATCCGTTGCCAGCGTCTGCTTTCTGATCGGCATATCTGCATCCACAATCTCTGACATACGCTTCGAGATCTGATCAAGCAGCACAGCATCCACTGCACGATCGCAATCCGCAATTTCACAATAATATCCCTTACTGATCGAATACATAACACGAACCGTACTGTAATGTCCTGTCCCCACAATATCATTCACCGCTTTTAACATGATCAGTGTGGCACTTCTTCGATATGTTTCATTTCCGATCTTGTCTCGCAATGATACAAACTGAATCACAGCATCCCGGTTTACCGTCTTATACAATTCACAGAGTCTGTGATCTATGTATGCCAATACAATCTGATCCTTATGGTCCCCACCATATTGGGTAACCAGCTCCATCAGGCTGATTCCCGGATTTTCCTTTATCTGTTTTCCTGCAACCTCCAATGTCAACTGCTCCATTCTCATACCTCCCTATAGTATGCCAAAGCCTGTGCATTCATTTGTATCTGCTCCTGTAATTGCTTCAGCCTTTCCTGTATTCTGTCACTGTCTGCACCGCCTGCTGTCTGCAGACTGTCTTGCAGACAATTTAATGTATGTTGTTCCTTTCGCAGGTATTCCAGAAGCCCCGCATCCTGACACATTAACAAATGTTTTCCATATCTGTACCATACCGGCTCCCACGAAACCGCCGGCTGATCTTTCAGCCTGACACACTGCATCGCAAAATATGGTTTCCCCTTATCCCAGATCATAGCCTCATTCATGATCTCAAAGGCATGATCTCTGACATATCGTCTGACTTCTTCGATTTCTGACTGTGGCTGCAACACCATGTATGACAGACTGTCCACCACATCTTGTCCCCTTAAAAGAATATCGCGGATCAATAATCCCCCCATGCCGGCAATCACAACAGCATCCACTTCTCCCGTCCTAAGCCTGTCCAATCCATCAGACAAACGAAGTTCGATCATTGTCTCAAGACCCGCTCTTCGTACATTGGCATCGGCTATTTCCAAAGGGCCCTTGCGCACATCCATCGCTATCACACGCCGGCACGCATTATTCTGGCACAAATCAATTGCCACATATGCGTGATCACATCCTATATCTGCCACCGACATACCATGCGGCACAAAATCCGCAACACATCGCATTCTGGGTGTCAACATATTCTACACTCCTACTCCAGATATTCTTTCAGTTTACGACTTCTGCTTGGATGGCGCAGCTTTCGTAGTGCCTTTGCTTCAATCTGACGAATACGTTCCCTGGTCACATTGAATTCTTTTCCAACTTCCTCTAAGGTCCTGGCTCTTCCGTCCATCAGACCAAAACGCAGTCTTAATACCTTCTGCTCACGCTCCGTCAGCGTACCAAGCACCTCTTCCAGCTGCTCATGCAGCATCGTAAATGCAGCTGCATCTGCCGGAACCGGCACATTATCATCCTGAATAAAGTCTCCCAAATGGCTGTCTTCCTCTTCACCGATCGGAGTCTCTAACGAAACCGGCTCCTGCGAGATCTTTAAGATCTCTCTTACACGCTCCTCTGAGATATCCATTTCCTTTGCGATCTCCTCCGGCAACGGCTCTCTTCCAAGCTCCTGCAGAAGCTGTCTGGACACACGGATCAGCTTATTGATCGTCTCCACCATATGCACCGGAATCCGGATCGTTCTGGCCTGATCCGCAATCGCTCTCGTAATTGCCTGACGGATCCACCATGTAGCATAAGTTGAAAACTTATATCCCTTACGATAATCAAACTTTTCAACCGCCTTGATCAATCCCAGATTTCCTTCCTGAATCAGATCCAGAAACAGCATTCCACGTCCTACATAACGCTTGGCGATACTGACAACCAGACGGAGGTTTGCTTCTGCCAGCTTCTTCTTTGCTTCTTCGTCGCCTTCCTCCATGCGCTTTGCCAGTTCGATTTCCTCTTCTGCCGTCAGCAGTGGCACCTTACCAATCTCCTTCAGATACATTCTGACAGGATCTTCTATGCTGACACCATCCGGAACTGTCAGATCCAGTTCAATCTCTTCTTCTGCTTCCGCAGACAGATCCAGATCATCCGGTTCCTCATCTGCATCCTCGGAAATTGTCAGGATGTCTACACCTTTATCCTCAAAAAACTGAAAAATCTGCTCCATTCTCTCTCTGGTCAGATCAATTTCCTTGACATTCATGAAATAGTCAATAAATTCGCGATCTTCTATTACATTTTTCTTTTTTCTGGCCATTTCCAGCAGCTCATTTAACTTCGCCTCAAATAACGCATCCTGCTCCTCTGCTGTCAACACCTTTGTTTCTTCATTTGTTGCTTCTGTCTTCTTTGCCATTTTTTTCTTCCTTCCATAAATTAAATGTATTGTATCCATATTATCAGGTATTTATACTGCTATGGCATATGCCATGCTGCAATCCTGTTTTTTTCCTGCGACAGCTCCTGCCATTTGCTCATATCATCAGAAATCTGTAATGCATGATCGATAGCATCATTTTTTACCTTTTTGACAAGCTCCGTCAATGCTTTCTTTTCTTCTGCATCATCCACCTCAAACCGAAGTGTTGTCTGAAATATATCTGCAGCCTGTCTCTGGATCTCCAGATCCGGGAACTGATTCAGAATCGATGCGGGCATGACCGTTTCTGTATTTTCATACTGTTTGTAAATCGCAGCCGCTACCTCTGCATATACCGGCTCATAAAAATCCTCTGCCCGGATCACATCCCGAAGCTTCCCGATCAGTTCCGGCTGATTTACAAAATATGTTAATAATAGTTTCTGAGGCTGTTGCTTGGCATCTTCTTTCCGTCTCTGTTCCATCTGTCGCCTCTCGAGCGGCGGCGGTGTGCTTGTCTCCTCCTGCATTGCCTGATATCCGATCGCATTTACCCTGTTCCGCAAATGATCACGATCTACCTGATACACCTTAGATGCATGCTCAATGTAATTATCCCGTTCCAACGGATCTTCAATTGTCACCAGGATATCAACCATATCCTGCACAAATGCTGTCTTTTCTCCGGGATCATCTAACCTATATGCAGCTGCAGCCTGTTCTAGCAGAAACGAAATGCCATCAGTCGCATTCTGAATTCTCTCAGCAAATGCCTCTGCACCAAGGTTCTGAATAAACTCATCCGGATCCTTATGTGGTGTCATCCGGATCACACGGGCAGCATATCCATATCTTCTCAATATATTGATGGCTTTCAATGTTGCCTTCACACCTGCACCATCACTATCATACGCCAGATACACCTTGTCTGTATAACGCTTCAGAAGCTGTGCCTGTTCCGGTGTAAATGCCGTTCCCAAGGATGCGACAGCAGTATCAAAGCCCGCCTGATGCATAGAGATCACATCCATATAACCTTCGCAAAGAATTATTCCTTTCTTTTTGGCATTTTTCTTAGCAATATACAGACCATATAGGTTATTTCGTTTCTTAAACACCGGAGAATCATTTGAATTGAGATATTTCCGGTCACCACTACCCATAATACGGCCACCAAATCCGATCACATGGCTATTAGCATCCAAAATCGGATACATTACACGATTCCAGAACTTATCATGCGGACCTCTCGACTCATCAAAATCTGCCAGCTGGGAATCCTTGATCATCTGATCCGAATACCCCTTATGGTGCAGATACTGATATAAATCATCTCGTTTCACATCTGAAAATCCCAATGCAAACTTCTGGATGGTTTCAGCCGTAATCCCTCTTTTCGTCAGATATTGAAGCCCAGGTTCCCCATTCTTCTGCTTCAACATGTAATGATAATATGTTGCGGCATCTTTATTGATATCCAGCAGCAGACTCTTATAATCCGCAGCCCGCTTCTCTTCTTTTGACATTTCCCTCTGTGGCAATGCGATCTGTGCACGGTCTGCTAATGTCTTTAATGCCTCCTGAAAGGTCTGATTCTCATATTTCATCACGAAACTGATTACATTTCCACCCTCACCGCATCCAAAGCATTTATAGATCTGCTTACTCCGGCTTACATGAAATGAAGGTGTCTTTTCCTGATGAAAAGGACAGCATGCAGTATAACTGGCTCCCTGCTGCTTCAATCCGACATAACTTCCGATCACATCCACAATATCATTGCGGCTTCTGACCTCTTCAATTATCTCATCACTGTAATACACTTCGTATTCCTCCTATGACATTTTCCCCCATGCCTTGGGTTCAAATAAATTTCGGAATGTTGCAATCGCATATGTATCTGTCATTCCCGCAATATAATCACACACAATCACCTCAGGATCTTCACCATCTACAATCATCTTCTGATATTCCGCTGGCAATGCATCTACATTCTGCATATAGTAATAAAATAACTCCTGAATCATTTTCTCTGCCTTCGTCTCTTCAGACTTCGCAGCTGATCCAACATATACATGACGAAACATGAACCCACGAATTCCCTGCATCGCTTCAAATACTGTTGGCGAAGCAATAATATCGGCTTTATCCCTGCTGTTTGCCACAATATCCCTTATCATTGTGTTAAGGCGGCTCTTGGTTGTAGTTCCCAATACACCGGTATACTCTTCCGGGATCTCTTCTTCTCTTAGAATACCGCCCCGGATCGCATCATCTATATCATGATTGATATACGCAATCTTATCCGAAAGCCTGACAATCTTTCCCTCAAGTGTATGTGGTATCGTACTCGTCTTATGATTCAAGATGCCATCAAGCACTTCATAGGTCAGATTCAATCCTGTTCCCTTCTTCTCAAGCACTTCCACCACACGAATACTCTGTTCGTTATGTGCAAATCCCTTTGTACAAAGACGGTTCAAAGTTCTTTCACCTGCATGTCCAAATGGTGTATGTCCCAGATCATGTCCATATGCAATCGCCTCTGTCAGATCTTCATTTAATTTCAATGTTCTGGCAATCGTTCTGGCGATCTGCGAAACTTCAAGCGTATGCGTCATTCGTGTTCGATAATGATCACCTTCCGGAGATAAAAACACCTGCGTCTTCTGCTTTAATCTCCGAAATGCCTTTGAATGCAGTATACGATCCCTATCCCTCTGATATACTGTACGCATATCACATTCTTCCTCTTCAAACCGGCGTCCCTTTGATGCATCACTAAACGCAGCCCATGGTGCAAATCTCATATGTTCCTGTTGTTCCAATTCTTCCCGAATCGTCATCCTGCCACATCCGCCTTTCTTTTTAGACCCTATTTTCTTTATTCTCTCTCATTTCGCTTTTTCCTCTTTTCATTTTTATTGTTTTCAATTTATCATCCCGCCTTCGACTTGATGTTGGTATCATATTATGCTTACTTTTGCGATCACAGCCTCTGCATGGTGCACAAAAAAAGCACGGACTATACCGTGCTTTTCTTCCATATCTGTTATTGCTGCGTTGCATCCTGCGTGTCGGATGATGTTTCCTGTGTAGTATCCTGTACGGAAGATGCTGCTTCCTGTGTACTATCCTGTGCGGAAGATGCTGCTTCCTGTGTGGTATCTGACAGAATATTATGTTCATCCATATACTTAACCAGACCGGCAAAATCCATCTTATCCCATGTGTCTCCTATAAAATCATCATCTGAAACATTCATCGCCTGAAGCCATGTCTGTTCCATTGTTGAATACGCATTCTCTGCCATCTGGGATGCATAGGTTTCAATAAAGAAATCCCGGTAATCTGTATCGTTGTTATTGTTCATACGCATTACCATGTAACGGGATCCATCATCATATAATTCAGCAATTTCACCATTTTGCAGTTTCGACAAGACAGCGTCCATCTTGTCTCCTGTGGCACCGATATAGGTTCTTTCCTTATCGGTTGTATCCTCCACACCATATTCCTTAGCCAATGTATCAAAATCACTGCCCTCAAGGATCTTCTGACGGAATTCTTCCGCTTTCTGCTTCTGCTCTGCAATCTTATCGTCAGAATACTTTGTCTCTTTCCCCTCAGAATCTACCTCTACATAAGGGAAGATGGTATAATCCACATCTATGAAAGTTTTATCCCCAAACTTCTCTTTACCTTCTTTCGTATAATTCTCTGTCAGATCTGAATTCGCCTTCTCGTTTAACTTCTCCGTATATTTCTCCTCGGTAAATAACTTCTCTACATCATCTCTTGTAATACCGAAGTGATCCAACAGATCCTCTGTGAATGACTTGTAATATTTATCTACATTCGCATCTATTTCCTTCTGATCCTCATCTGTAATCTCTATACCGGTCTGTTGAGCAACCTGATATTTTGACTTACTTGACCGGATCTGTTGCAATATCTGTGATCGATAATCCTCCTCAGAGTCCTTAAATGTTGCCTGATCTACTGCATATGTATATGCACACTGAATCATATAAATATATGCTTCCGCCTGGGTCACCTTCTCATTTCCTACCTTCAATACTTCTGTTTTACCTGCTTCTGCAGATATCTTGGTATCACCGGCACCACCCGATCCATCTTGTGTCCCGGAACATCCGGTAAATCCTGCCGTCATTAGGATACCTGCACATACCGCAGCTACAATCTGTTTCTTTATTCTTATCTTTTTCATAATATTCCTCCAAGTTTTATCTAACTTCATAATGTATTGTAGTATAATTACGAAATGCTTTCAAGTCTTTCCACAAAATATTCACAATCCATGGCACAAAAAAAGAACTGATACACATCGTGTACCAGTTCTTCTGATAGCTTGAATATTACTCCTTTACACCACCAAGGGCAACACCTGCTATGATATACTTAGACAATGCAAAGTATACAATGAACAGAGGTAATACTGTTAAGAACAGACCACAGTAAATCATACCATAATCCTGTCTAAACTGCTCTGATCTCAGACCCTGAATATACATAGGCAATGTATTCTTGTCTGTTGACTTCAAAATCATACTTGGAGTAAACAGGTTGTTCCATGATGCAATGAATGCGAAGATCGCCTGTGTAGCCATCGCAGGCTTCATCAAAGGCAGTGCAATTCTATTGAATGTAGAAAACTCGCCTGATCCATCAATTCTTGCTGCTTCGATAATCTCAACTGAAAGGCCGCCTGTCATATACTGCTTCATAAAGTATACAGTATTCGGTGCTGCAATCGCTGGGATAATCAGTGGCCAATATGTATCATATAAGCCAATGTTCATCATGAACTTCATGAAACCGATGATAGAAACCTGTGCAGGAATCATCATGATTGCCATGATAAATGTCCATGCTGCATTCCTCAGCTTGAACTGATATACAACAAGACCATATGCTGTCATGGTTGCAAAGTATACCTGTAAAAGCGTAACAGGTACGGCAATAATCGCACTGTGAAGCATGGCTGCCCACAGAGATGTCTGACCACCTGCTGACTTTGCAGAAAGGTTAGCAACATTCGCGAAGAAGTTAGTTCCCGGAATCAAGTGCACACCTCTCTGGATTGCATTTGATGTTAATGTTGCATTGATAATCATAATATAAAAAGGAAAGAGGCTCAATAAACATAACAGTACGCAAATCGCAGTACGGAATGTCTTGGTTGCTTTAATCTTAGCTGAGTAGCTCTCTTCTGCATTGTTATTCTTTGCCATAATCCGCACTCCCTCCTTACTTAATTACTGCATGTCTCTGCTTTGGCTCGCGCTCCCGAGTTACTGCAAAGAATACCAAACTGATTGCTAAAGTTACAAAGAACAATACCATAGATGACGCTGCAGACTTACCATAGTTAGCACTGATACCATAACCGGTCTGACGAATGTACATCGTAATCGTATTAGATACATTGCTTCCGGCAGGTCCACCAATCGTACCATTGATTGTATTGAACAGTGCAGGAATATCGTACATCTGCAAACCACCGATTGCTGATGTAACTAATGTAAACTGAATAATCGGCTTCAGCAATGGTAATGTAATACTGAAGAACTGCTGCTTACTGTTGGCACCATCTACCATGGCAGCCTCATATAATGAAGGATTGATACCTAAGATACCGGCAATCAATACGATCATACTGTTACCATACCACATCCAGAACTGCATGAATGCGATAAATCCTACTGTCCATCCTGAACTTGACATCAGATCATATTCCTTCGGAATCATTCCGATTGTCTGCATTAATCCTGATAAAGGACCACCTAAACAGAACAGAGAATAGAACAATACGGAAATAGAAGATGCTGTGATAATGTTCGGCATGAACATCATAACCTTAAATGCACCCTGTCCCTTTAACTTGCAGATATTATCTGTGAACCAAGATGCAAGTAAAAGAGCTAACAGAATCTGTGGAATAAAGTTACAGATCCAAATCAACATTGTATTCAGAATTGCATGTACCGTCTGTGTATCGAATAACTTCGCACCCTCAATAACCTGATACTTGTTATTCATATTGATCAGAACGGATGCATAATTCTTTAAACCGACAAATGAAGGACCTACAGTCTTACCTACACCTCTTGAGTAGTACTCTACAAAGCTGAGCCATACAGTATAGATCAATGGATACAGCTGGAAGAGAGCATACACAACAAAGAATGGTGCAATGAAGAGATATCCATACTTGCCGTACTCTACTGTTTTCTTTTTCATGATTTCACTTCCCCATTTTATGATTGTTTCACGTCCCCCTATTAGACATTTTGCTAATACAACTTGCACAGGAATAACTTGTATATAGATTGTTTAAATTGAATTAGTAAAATGTCCAACAGTGGCATTATTAAAGAATACTGTACACTGGCACGAAGCCAGTGTACAGTAAAGAAAATCAATATATTACTCTACAGTAATGAATGACTTATCCTGAGATACCTTATCCTTAACCATCTTGATGGCTGCATCTGGATCAGCTACCTTACCCTCGTTGTAAGCAGTCATAGCCTCTGTGATGTAGTTGATCATATCAGCATCGTAAGCAGAACCATCTGCGATTGACATGCTTGCTGCATAGTCAGCCCAGAATGAAACTGGATTCTGATCACCAAGTGTCTTACAAGCACCAGCGCCTGCAGCGATGATCTTCTCAACAGCCTTCTTGTTGTTTACGAAGTCTGAAGAACCATTCTTCTGATCCTCACCTAAGTAGTCAGCACCAAGCTTCTCACCACCAAAGTACTCAGCCATGAAGTCAGCATCACATGTTAATGTGTACATTACGAATGCAGCTAACTCCTTGTTCTTGCACTGTGAAGAAGCTACCATGTAAGAACCACCCCAGTGATACTTAGCAGGACCTGTACAAAGTCTGAAATCACCAACATGCTTCTCTGTGTTGATTGACCAGTATGTAAACCATGTTGTACCGAACCATCCGAATACATCTCCATCATATGACTGGTTCCAAGCATCGTTCCACATTGCTGTCTTGTTTGTGTAACCACCATCATATAACTTCTTAGAGTACTCAAATAATGTCTTAACTGAATCATCAAGCTTTAATGTGTCATCCTTAACGAATGCCTCAGATCTCTGATCTGTAACAACATACTTGATATCATCAGCACCTGATAACATCTTGTAACCAGCTTCCTTCATCTTGTCAGCTGTAGCGAAGAATGTATCCCAATCCTTAACTGACTCCTGAACCTGATCTGGATCATCTGTTCCTAATACTTCCTTAGCGATATCAGCTCTGTATACGAAACATCCAGGAGTTGCCTGCCATGAAAGAGCCTTTACATTTCCATCGTAAGTACCATGAGCGATTGTGTACTCATAAGCATCTGCGTACATTGTAGGTGTGATACCTAAATCTGCTACATTAGCGATAAAATCTGACTCAATGAAACCACCAACTACATCTGAGTCGAATGCCATTAAGTCTGGAGCCTCGCTACCACCCTCGTTTAAGAGGTTTGTAATCTTCTCAGCGTAAACACCGTCTGTACCTGAACACTCAAGGTTTACATACTTGATAAGATCCTTGTACTCTGGATACTTAGCTAAGAAATAGTTCTCGATGATTCCACCTAACTCTGTATTCCAAGAGTATACATAGATTGGATCACCAGTTGCTTCTGGCTTCTCAATTGCTGTTGCCTCGTCAGCTGCTGCTGCAGTTGTATCACCTGTGTTGTCAGATGGTGCTGCAGTTGTGTCATCTGCCTTCTTCTCCTGTGTAGTAGCATCTTTACCACCTCCACAAGCTGCCAAAGATAAGCCCATTGCCAGTGCTAATGAAAGCGCTGTGATTTTCTTGAATTTTTTCACGAAAAAACCCTCCTTTAAAATGTGAAATTACGTTGTGCAGTATTACTGCCAACAATAAATTTTTTCATTGACATACGACATTACTGCCCCTGTCAACTATTACGATTATAATACAGAATAGACAATATAGCAAGTATTTTTTTCAATTTTCTTAATCCTTTTGTACATATTTGCTAAAATCTTCTATTTTCTCAGCTAAACCGGACGGATTATAGTCAATCAAACCACTCGGGCCGGCCATTTCTATGCATTTTACATTAGAATAATCCTCGAAATACTGCAATCTAGCCGCATTATACTGACCGGCAAAATCATACTCCGGATTGGCCTTTATAATATCTGCCACTTCCGCCTGTACTTCTTCTGATTCCGAGTAATATGGATCAAGCAGAGGATTACTCCAGATCATAAGTATTGGTATATCGGACGGAATATTACCGGCAGCCGCTGCATTGTCATAGGTTGCCATCAGCTCATGATAGGTGTCCTTATTATAATATGACTTTGAGATCAAGGCATCCCGAAGTTCCATCTGTTTGTCCGTGTATAATTGCGGTTGATTTGTCGGATACATGCCGGTAGCATATCTATGCCCTCCGATCCGGCAATAACCAAGCATCATCCATGAAACCAATTTGGTATCCCATGTCATCTGATAACCATCACATTCCGCAGGATAGGTTGCATCGATCCCCACAATGCCGGCCACTTCATCCGGATAAGTATTTGACCAATACACAGCTTCAATCCCCGCCGTGCCTTCTGCCACCAAAATATACGGTGCAGCAATGTCTGCTGCCGTTAATGCAGCCCGTGTCTCTTCCGTCATAGATGCCACATCCTTTGATGCATGTGCCGATGCACTGAAACCGTTACCGCTTCGATCTACATAAGCAATTGCTTTATCCTGTAGCAGATCCATCAATGGCTGCAAAGCAATCGAATTATCAGTCTGTTTGGCATCATGCAAAAAAACATAGGTGACATCTGCTGAGGTTTCATTGCTCATCACATGCATCTGATGTCCATCTACACTTACCATTTTCCCCGGTGCCACAAGCAAAGAGGCCTCTTCCTGCAGTTTTTGATGATGTTTCACAGATACCACCATAATAATGACCAACAACAGCAGAATACCCACTGCAAAAGTCATCAGAATCAATCTCATCAAAGTATTTATCAACTTCTTCACATTCGTTTCCTCACTTTTCTTAATCTTACCTTTATTATTATACCATCTCATCCCCGGCTAGTCCATCCGGCAAAATCAGCTATTAAAATTTCATAAATACTTCACAGCCCATTCATTTTCATAAACGCAAAGGTGTGTTATAATGGGAGTCATGGCGGTCATATGTATACGAGTCCGGCATAACACAAAGCAAACACATAAACTATCAAGGAGGCAGCATGGCTAAAAAATATGCACCGGAGCTTGATCCGGACCTACAACAACCCACAACAGAAGAGCCTTCCGGCACACAGCAAAAGGTGGATCCGGATCGATTGGATCGTCATTTTCTGAACTTCAGAGAGAAAATGAAATATGATGCAGCCGGCGAAAAAGAAAAACTGTCTGATATGAACACACGGCAAAAGGTGTCTTATTTTTTTACCTATTATAAGTGGCATGTCATATTGACATTTCTGGCAATTTTTTGTATTGTCAGTATAACACGGGGCATCTATAAAAACACACGGCCTACACTGATTTCAATTGCGATCATTAACAATACCAGTGAGCAATATAGCGATGATGCTTTCGAGCAAAGCTATCGATCCGCAGTCAACGCACCGGCTTCATACCGGTTTAACATTGAATCCGACTACAAAATCGATCCGGACACCACGGATTCCGAATTCAAATCAGCAGGCGAATCACAGATGACGGATCACGAAATGCTATCCGTAAAATCTTTCAACGGATTCTTTGATATCATTCTATGTGACGAGAAAGCGCTCACTTACTGTAGCGAACAAGATGTCGTATATCCATTGGATGTTTATTTCCCACAGGATATCCAAGATGCACTGTCAGATCGTACTGTCACCGCCAAGGATGTTGATGGCAACACGCGTCCCTATGCTTTGGATATCAGCGACCTTCCTGCCGTAAAAGATTTAAATCTGTCTTATGACAAGGTCTATCTGACCTTTGCAGGTGCAAAGACTGACAGCTATAGCCGTGCCGTTACATTTCTGAATTATCTGATGGGAACAGATTTCAGTACCATTGATACTACTGTGGGCAGTCAATAAGCTGTCATAACATTTCAAACCATCTATAAAGGAGGACCTCTATTGCTTACACATGCCAGACTCACCAAGGAGATCAAGTATCATCAAAACCGATTAAGCAAAAAGCTAAAAGAAAAATACAAAGAAGCCATTGCAGCTGTAGGACCGATCCTATTGATCGTTTTGATCCTGAGTTTTACAATCGCACCCATTCCTGCCAGCATTATGCTCACATTTATTGCCGGTGCCGTATTACTAACACTGGGAATGATGTTCTTTACCCTTGGTGCCGAACTGTCTATGACACCAATGGGAGAGCGTGTCGGCAATAGCATGACGCGTTCCAGAAAATTATGGGTTATGATCCTGTTAGGCTTTCTGCTTGGTTTTATCATTACCATATCGGAACCCGATCTTCAGGTGCTTGCCCGACAGGTACCTTCCATTCCTAACAGCACTCTGATCGGTGCTATTGCCGTAGGGGTTGGCGTCTTTCTTGTCATTGCGCTGCTGCGAATCTTATTTGCCATTGCACTGTCCCCTCTGCTCTTTATTTTCTATGCAGTTGTATTTATTCTGGCTGCATTTGTCCCAAAAGATTTTCTTGCCGTCGCCTTTGATTCCGGCGGTGTGACCACAGGACCCATGACAGTTCCATTTATTATGGCTCTGGGTATGGGTATTGCATCCATCCGTAACGACAGACATGCAGATGATGACAGCTTTGGTCTTGTGGCACTTAGCTCGATCGGTCCGATCTTGTCCGTTTTGATTCTTGCTTTTGTATATCAAGCATCAAGCACCTACACGGATACGGAATTGACACAGATCCAGAATTCCGTGGATTTAGGCCAGATGTTTTTCCATGCATTTCCCGCCTATATCAAGGAGATTGCGCTTTCTCTGCTGCCGATCGTGATTTTCTTTGCCATTTTTCAAATCTGTTCCCTAAAATTGGAAAAGCGTGCACTGATCAAGATTCTGATTGGTCTCATCTACACTTACATCGGTCTGGTCATGTTTCTTACCGGTGTGAATGTCGGCTTTATGCCAGCCGGCAAATACCTTGGGCAAATGATTGCAGCATTGCCGTACCGGTATATCCTGATTCCGATCGGTATGCTGATGGGGTACTTTATTGTTATGGCAGAACCAGCCGTGTATGTCTTAATGAAGCAGGTAGAAGAATTGACCGATGGCGCCATTTCCGGAAAATCCCTGAAACTGTGCCTTTCTATTGGTGTTGCCGTGTCCGTCGGACTTTCCATGGTACGCGTATTAACCGGTATTTCCATTTTCTGGTTTCTGATTCCCGGCTATGCCATCGCACTAGGGCTTTCTCTTATTGTTCCAAAGATTTTTACTGCCATTGCATTTGACTCCGGCGGTGTGGCATCCGGTCCAATGACAGCCACCTTTCTTCTTCCGTTCGCGATCGGTGCCTGCACCAGTGTGGATGGTAATGTCGTAGCAGATGCTTTTGGTGTGGTTGCCATGGTTGCAATGACGCCGCTTATCACCATACAAATACTTGGTTTAGTCTATAAATTTCGTGAGACTGAACATACTGCACTGCCAGATACCGACGCACCTTTGGATCTTTATGCTGAACTTGCCGACAATGCGATCATTGAACTATAGAAAGGATTATGCTTATGAGTGATTTATACATGATGATGACCATCACGGACAGAATACACGCATCTGAATTCACAGAATTCTATGCAGAACACAAAGCACCCGTCAGCTTTATATCACTGGGAAAAGGAACTGCAAGTGACCGAATTCTGGACTACCTCGGGCTGGAAGATGAACAGAAATCGGTCATACTGCAGCTTGTAACAGGTTCTGTCTGGAAAGAGTTAAAAAAGGGGCTGGAACGAGAGCTTCGGATTGATGTCCCCGGAACCGGGATTTCTTTTATCGTTCCTATCAGCAGCATCGGAGGCAAACGGGAACTTCAGTTTTTCACAGAACAACAAGGCTTTGAGAAAGAGGTGGAATCAACATTGAAAAACACAACACATGAACTGATTGTTGTCATTGCAAATTATGGCTATAATGACCTTGTCATGAAGGCTGCCAATGCCGGAGGTGCTACAGGAGGCACAGTGCTCCATGCCAGAGGAGTCGGACTGAAACGGGCAGAAAAATTTCTCGGCGTATCTCTGGCATCAGAAAAAGAATTGATTCTGATCGTGACCAGAACTGAACAGAAAAACGCCATCATGCAGGCTATTATGGAAAAGGCCGGCATGGACTCCAAGGCCATGTCTATCGTCTTTTCGCTTCCGGTCACCAGCACTGCAGGACTGCGCCTGTTAGAACAGGAGGACACTTCTCCGGAAGCATAACTGAAACAACGGCACCCTTTGTCAATCAAAGGGTGCCGTTGTTGGAAATATCCTGTTTATTTGTCCTCTTCCTTATCAAGATTCATGATCTGACGCTTTCTTGCCAATTCATCATTCTCAAGATATTCATCGTAGGTACACATTTTATCGATCAATCCCGCATTGGTAATCTCCATAATACGATTTGCAGTTGTCTGGATAAACTGATGATCCTGTGATGCAAACAGCAGCACACCCGGGAACTTAATAACAGCATTATTCAGTGCCGTAATCGACTCCATATCCAGATGGTTCGTAGGCTCATCTAAGATCAGGCAATTTGCACCCATGATCATAAGTTTGGATAGCAGGCATCTTACCTTCTCTCCACCGGATAATACTTTGACCTTCTTGACACCATCCTCGCCTGCAAACAGCATACGTCCAAGGAATCCCCGTACATAGGTTGCATCCTTTTCCTCAGAATACTGGGTCAGCCAGTCAACAATGATCAGATCATTGTCAAATTCCTTGGTATTGTCCTTCGGGAAATACCCTTGTGAAGTCGTAACACCCCACTTATAGGTACCCTCGTCCGGTTCTTCCTCTCCTGCCAGAATCTTAAACAATGTGGTCGTCGCAATCGTGTTCGGTCCGACAAATGCAATCTTATCATCGTGGTGTACCGTAAAGGAAATATGATCCAATACCTTCACGCCATCCACAGTCTTTGAAATATTCTCTACCGTCAATACCTCATTGCCGATCTCACGATTCGGCTTGAAATCAATATATGGGTATTTGCGGCTGGAAGGTCTCATATCCTCCAGCTCAATCTTCTCCAATGCACGCTTTCTGGAGGTTGCCTGCTTTGACTTGGAAGCATTGGCAGAGAAGCGCTGAATAAACTCCTGCAGTTCCTTGATCTTTTCTTCCTTTTTCTTATTCGCTTCCTTCATCTGCTTGATCATCAGCTGACTTGACTCATACCAGAAATCATAGTTACCTGCATATAACTGAATCTTGGAATAATCCAGATCTGCAATATGCGTACATACCTTGTTCAGGAAATAACGGTCATGGGATACCACGATCACTGTATTGTCGAAGTTAATCAGAAACTCTTCCAACCATGCGATCGCATCCAGATCCAAATGGTTCGTAGGCTCATCCAGCAGTAAAACATCCGGATTACCAAACAACGCCTGCGCTAACAGCACCTTCACCTTCAGATTGCCGTCCAGCTCGCTCATCAGCTGATCATGATGTTCCGTATCTACACCCAGTCCATTTAACAGGGTCGCAGCATCTGATTCTGCCTCCCAGCCGTTCATCTCCGCAAATTCTGCTTCCAGATTGGCTGCCTTCTCACCATCTTCGTCAGTGAAATCCTCCTTGGCATAGATCTCTTCCTTTTCTTTCATGATCTCATACAGACGCTTATTGCCCATAATGACTGTATCTAACACAGGATATTCATCATATTTGTAATGATCCTGCTGCAACACAGATAAACGCTCTCCTGCATTCATGGTCACATCGCCCTTATTCGGCTCCAGCTCCCCTGACAGGATCTTCAAAAAAGTTGACTTGCCGGCACCGTTGGCACCAATCAGTCCATAACAATTACCCTCTGTAAATTTAATATTCACATCTTCAAACAATGCCTTCTTGCCAAATCGAAGGGTTACATTATTTGCACTAATCATAATTATGTCCTTTCTATATGCATATTCTGCTTATTCTGCCTCTGTCCTGCCATCACCCGCCGGCTCCTCCTGCGGTTCTATACTGTCAGACTGCATCCGGGTTTCCGGTAAAATCTTTACCAGCACCTTCTCTATACGGTTCATCTGCATCTGTTCCACTGTATAAGTCACATTTCCCTCTGTCGCTGTATCGCCTTCCTCAGGCAGATGCTCCAATAACTCGATCATATGTCCGCCCACGGAATCATAGTCTTCGGAATGGATCTCCAAACCTAATATATCATTCAGATCCTCCAGATTCATCGAACCATCTACCTCATATAGATTCTCTTCGATCTGTCTGACAGCTTCCCTTTCTTCGTCATCATACTCATCCCGGATATCACCCACAATCTCCTCGACCAGATCCTCCAGAGTCACAAGACCTGCTGTCACACCATACTCATCCAGAACGATCGCCATAGACATCGGGCCTTTGCGCATTTCATTCATGAGATCGCTGGTCTTCTGCAGCTCATAGGTAAAAAATGGTTCCCGGATAATCTCGCGGATATTGAATTCTCCATCCTTATGCGTCGCATAATAAAAGAAGAAATCCTTTACATGCAGAATGCCGATAACATTGTCCTTGGATTCCTCATACACAGGCAATCTGGTATATTGTTCATCCATATAAGTATTTAATATTTCCTCTACAGTGGCATCCACGGAAATAAACACCATATCCACACGAGGCACCATGACATCCTTCGCAAGAGAATCGCCAAAATCCACCACATTGGTGATCATTTCCTTCTCTTCTCCCTCAATGACACCCTCTTCATGGCTGACATTCACGATCGCACGCAGCTCACCTTCTGTGATCGTGTCTCCCGCCTGTGGATCAATATGCAAAATTTTAAAAATACCTGCACAGATCAGATCCAATAACCAGATCACAGGTGTCAGGATCCACATCAGACCTGCAATAATATCTGCATAGAGCAATGCCAGCTTCACATTGTGAACCTTTGCTACCGTCTTCGGTGTAATCTCTCCAAAGATCAAAATCACCAGAGTTAAGACGCCTGTCGTGATACCCACCGCTGTACTGCCATATAGCTTCGTAAATAACACGGTTGCCAGAGAAGATGCACTGATATTCACAATATTGTTGCCGATCAGAACTGCACTTAAAAGCTTTCCTGAATTCTCTGTGATCCGAATCACCTTTGCTGCACGCTTATTGCCCTGCTCTACGAGAGCCCGCAGCTTGTGCTGGCTTACGGTGGTCAATGCCGTTTCTGCTGATGAAAAAAAAGCAGAAAGCATCACTAAAACAATTAAAACTACTAATTGAAATGTCGAACTGGGGTCCAAATGAACACACTCCTTTTTCATAAAATAATATACGGATATATATTTTACATAATAACACTACCTCTTGTCAATATTTTTTCTCAAACTTGGCATACTAACTATGTCGGTATCACATTTCGATGTCCCGACATTTATGATTATTTTTTCAAAAAAAGGAGATTAAGACTATGAGAGCTTCAAAAGAGACCTACGAAAAGGTAGCAAAGCGTTGCAGCGAGTATGCACATGCCAAGGGCGGCACCTGTTTCTGTAATGCAGATGACAGAGAGGTCAGCTGTCTGACCTGTAAGCATTTTACAGCAGACGAGCATTGTGATTTAGATCTTTATGATCCAATTGTGGCGAACCTGAAATAATTGCCGATATACTAATTGGGTAGATTGATTTAGCCTCTTCATGAGATGGGTAGACTGGTTCAATATTTCATGAGAGAGAGGCGATTCACATGGTTGTTGCAGCAAGCAACATGCAAATGCACAGCACACACAGCTACAAAAGTGGTGCACAGGTTTCAACAAGCACAAAAATGACAGCCGCCGGATTCTTTGGTATCGGAAGCACACCGACATCCGGACAGGTATTCAATCGGACCAGTTCCCGGTCAATGCAGTTTCAAAACGCAATGATCTCTGCCGGGGATTCCAGACAGAATGCCCTCCCTTCGGAAAGCTATACCAGCAAGGCGCTGACATCAGGCACACAAAGAGCCGTCAGAACACAGGATACACACACCAGTATACGCAGTATGCTGCTGCAGTATATTGAAATGATACGGGAGATGATGTTACAGAAGATTTCCGGGCATCGCTCATCCACCATTTCATGGGTATCCGGACAGGATTCCATTGCAACCGGGGTTTTAGATCTCACAGCAGGTTCGCAGGAATATACGACATGGTATCGTGAAGATACCACAACATTCCTCTATGAAGAGAGTGAATCCACATCCTTCCACGCAAATGGAACTGTAGTTACCGCTGATGGCAGGGAGATATCCATTCGTGTCGGGCTCAACATGAGCAGAAGCTATACAGAGACCTTATCCACTTATTCTGGATCCGTTGAACACATTTTGACAGATCCGCTTGTCATCCAGTTAGATGACTGTCCTATTTCTATTAGTGACGAGACCTTTGAATTCGACATGGATCAGGATGGTGTCAAGGAACATATCAGCAAGCTTTCTTTTGGCAGTGCTTTTCTGGCATACGACAAGAACCAGGATGGCATGATCAATGACGGTTCTGAATTATTTGGCACAAAGTCCGGCAACGGATTTCGGGACCTTGCAGCGTACGATGAGGACGGCAATGGCTGGATCGATGAAAACGACAGTATCTACAAGGATCTACGCCTTTGGCAGAAGGATGGCCAGGGCAACGATAAGCTTCTAACTCTGAAGGAAGCCGGTATCGGTGCATTATATCTGGGTTATCAAGCCACCAGATTCTCGCTGAATTCCACCGCCGATAATTCCACAAATGGGGTTATCAGAAGCAGCGGAATTGCTTTAAGCGAGAACGGAACAGCCCGCACGATCTCACAGATTGATTTTGCTGTTCATTAAAACAAACATGCCCCTGTACATATCTTTGTATGTACAGGGGCATTCTTTATTTCACTGTTATTTTTTTGGATTTAGACCATTTGCCCTTCACCAGACATCCCACAGAATCCTTTTTATATGCACGCACGCGAAAATAATATGTCTTGCCCGATTTCAGGCCCGAAATCCTTCTCACAAAAATCTTATTTGTTTTATAGGTTTTTGTACTTGTTGCCTTCCCTGCATAGTTTTTTGATGTCGATATCTGCATCTGATACCCAGTTGCCTTTTTGTTCTTTTTATATTTCAAGATAACACAATTCTTGCTATTGTATAGCTTACGAATAGATGCTCTGGGAACCATAATCTTGCTCCAATGTGCATATAGTGTGATATCCCCTGTTAATTGCATTCCCACCTTAACCCTTTTTCCGTTCTTCGCCGCTGTATACCAACCCAGAAATCGATATTTTTTTCTTGCTATTACAGGCTTTTTCTTCATAACAGGATTCTCTTTCGATACATTTATTTCTTTTACAGGTGTATCTTCTTTTCCATAATTCTGTAAAAATGTTACCTTGTAATATGTATTTTCTTCCCAGAAAGCATAGTATTCCATATCGGATTTAATTTTTGTTTTAGGGGTCATTTTTCGTCCCTTTCCATTTGGTTTTGTATAGAACCCGACAAAATGATATCCCTTTTTTTCTTCGATTTCGCTTACAAATCTGTCATACCGTTCCTTTCCCACAACCGTTGGTTTATCATAATAATACACCCAATCATCCTCTCCATTCTCCAAGTGGAAAACAACCGTATAACGATCCCTGGCAGCCTCTGTCTCCTGCTGTGTTCCTTGTCCTGCATCCCATTCCTGTGCAAACTTCATGGATTCCTCTAATTCTTTTTCTGTATTTACAGTCACTGCACTCAAAAATGTGGTCTCATAGAAAACAGTTTCTTTTGTCACCTTATATTGTTCATTCATTGGATCTGTACGCATCGTTGTCCAATACAAAAACTTGGCACCATGTACTGTCTCCGGTTCCCACAAATTAGACATAGCGTAGCCCGGCTTCATCTTAACAGTCGGACAATCATCCACAAGATAACAGATATAAATCCAGTCTCCATCCTCTTCTGTTGTCTCCGATGCCAATATTGGTTGTGCGCTGCACAGACAAAAACATAGTATTCCAAAAAATAATGCTATACGCCAAAATCTTGTATCTTTCATATCCCCCTCACCTCATTCATACAAATTATCTATGCACTTAATATATTATCTTATATGTTTAAATTCGTCAACACCGAATGCGATATACAGAAATTCACTTCAATTTTCAACGCAAATTTTATTTCTTAATAATTATACGAATCAATCCTATTTATTTACGAAATAAAAGAAAGCCTTCATGAACAGCATTTAATACTGTTCATGAAGGCTCCGCATACATACACTCTATATTCTGTTATTTCGCAGCAATGACATCCGCCATATCATACATCCCGGCAGGCTTGCCTGCTAAGAACTTCGCAGCCTCTACGGCGCCCTTGGCAAATACTGACTTTGAGTATGCTGTGTGCTTGAACTCGATCACCTCATCCACGCCTGCAAAGAGCACTTCGTGCTCCCCAACAATCGTACCACCTCTGACAGCTGAAATACCAAGCTCCTTCTTGTCACGCTTCTTTCTGACCTGACTTCTATCATATACATATTCGTATTGGTTGCCTTGAGATTCATTGATCGCATCTGCCAATGCCAATGCCGTACCGGATGGTGCATCCAGCTTCTGGTTATGATGCTTCTCCACAATCTCAATATCATAGCCAGCCTGTGCAAATACATTTGCCGCATCCTTCAAAAGCTTCATCAGCGTATTGATACCCAGCGACATGTTAGCAGACTTCAATACGGCAACCTGTGCCGCCGTGTCTTTCACCTTCTGCAGCTGCTCCTCTGAGAGACCTGTTGTACACAGTACAACCGGGATCTGTCTGGCAGCCGCATACGCCAGCAGTGCATCCACCGCTACTGCTGCCGCAAAATCAATGATCACATCAGCCTCAACATCACATGCTGCTATCTCTGTAAATACAGGATATCCATTGTCTCTATTATCTACGATATCAATTCCGGCAACAATCTGAGCATCCGCATCATCCCTTACGATCTGGGAAATCACCTGACCCATATGTCCATTGCAGCCATGCATAATCACTCTTGTCATAGCACTAACTCCTTATCCAATGTATCAAATTCCTACTTCATTGCAATGCCATAATTACGCATTGCAGTCTTCAGTCTCTCGCAATTTGCAGGCTCAATCTCTGACAGTGGCATACGCATCGTACCATCACAAAGACCTACTAACTCTACTGCCTTCTTGACCGGGATTGGATTCACTTCACAGAACAACGCCCCACATAACTCAATCGCAGCTAACTGCAGCTTTCTGGCACCGGCAATATCGCCCGCCATAAACTTCGCTACCATATCATGGGTATCCTGCGGAATAATATTGGCAGTCACAGAGATCACACCCAAGCCACCCAGTGATAACAATGGTACAACCTGATCATCATTGCCGGAATAAAGATCAATACAGCCATCCGCCAGACTCATCAGCTTCGCAACCTGTGAAATGTTACCGGTTGCCTCCTTGATACCTACGATATTATCAACTGTCTTTGCCAGTGTGACAGCGGTCTCCGGCAAAATATTGCATCCGGTTCTGCCCGGTACATTATACATAATGATCGGCAGCTTTACAGAATTCGCAATGGCAGTATAGTGTGCGATCAACCCCTTCTGTGTTGCCTTATTGTAATATGGAGTCACCACAAGTAATGCATCTGCACCATATTTCTCTGCCTCCTGGGATAAATAGATTGCAGTCTCAGTACAGTTTGATCCTGTACCTGCAATGACAGGAATTCTCTTTGCAGTCTGCTCTGCACATACACGGATACACTCTAAATGCTCCTCATGGGTCAATGTAGAAGCCTCACCTGTTGTTCCACAGATAATGATCGCATCCGTACCGTGTGTGCAGTGATAATCCACCAGCTCACGCAGCTTGTCGTAATCTACTGCTCCGTCTTTCTTGAATGGTGTGACCAATGCTACACCTGAACCTGTAAAAATAGCCATAATACATATCCTCCTACTAATAATAAAACTAGAACCTCTTATGTACGAAACATAGCATATAAATAGAAAAAGCCAGCATGGTATGCCGGCTCCTAAGTAGTCTTAAACTTAAAAGTAGCACTCCATCTTTCGATGACAGTCATATGATTATTCACCATATGCCCAGGGGATCTCGAACAGGTCTCCATCCTCTTCGGCATGTTCCCCCTTCAAATGTCTTCTTATATGCCTGTCATATCCAACATCTTACTCATGAAACACGCGCCTCTACTATGTTCCTAACATCTGTATTCACTTGTTCATAGTAGCACACTTTAGATATCATGTCAACGCTACAGGATGCATTTACTCCTCATCCTGCTCTAAGCATTCCAGCTTGCTGACAGATACCTCATATGCGATCTTAGATACCGTTTCATCCGGTCCGATCTTCTTCTGATATTCACGGCTCTGGATCCGGCCCCATACCGCAACATGCTCTCCAACTTCAAGTTTGCCAGCGAATCTTGCATTGCGCCCCCAACAGATACATGGAATATAATCGCTCTTTCCATATGCCCGGTTTACCGCCAGCAGCACATCTGCAATCTCCCGGCCGAGCGGTGTCATTCTGTACACCGGCTTCTTGCAGATGTAACCATCCAGAAATATACGATTTGGCTTATGTATAAAATCCTCATCATCTATAAACTCAATCTCTCTGACAAAGAGCGACAGGATCAATCTATTCTTGTCTTCTTCATGTTTGTTATAAGACCTGAACTGTCCCTTCGCCTCAATCTTCTGCCCGATATGACTTTCCTCCACATCGATCAATCGATCCGATATCATCAGGGGAACGACATCCGTTGCGTCACTTAATCTGTTCACAAGCACATCTACCATGTAAAATCCTTCCCCGTAGATCTCATGGCTGAACTGAAAATCCGAAATAATCTCGCCGGCTACAACTGCCTGATTGTTACTTAAAATCTTTTCTGTCATATTGTTCTCCTCCCGCATGCTTACACATGTCTTTGATACTTTGTATTTGATATAAGTATCATATAAGATTTGAACCCATGATAGAAGCAAAATCGTTCGACAAATTCTTCACTTTTCTTGTATTCTCTGACGCAGCGCTTCATACACCAATACCGTGGCAGCTGTAGCCGCATTCAAAGATTCCACCTGTCCATGCATCGGGATCCTGATCCTGCGATCAAGCGATGCTGACAATGCATCGGTCAACCCATTTCCCTCATTGCCAATAAAAAATGCGGTTCCACCCTCAAAGTGTTCCTCATACAGATCCGTTCCATGCAGATGTCCACCATATGTACATATACCGGCTTGCTGCATCTGCTTCACCGTTGCCACCATGTCATCTACATACACAAACGGCACCCGGAAAATAGATCCCATTGTGGAACGGACAACTTTGGAATTATAAATGTCTACTGTATCCCGGCTCATGATCACACCTGTCACGCCTGCCCCCTCCGCCGTCCGGATCATTGTCCCGAGATTGCCGGGATCCTGTATATTCTCTAATGCAATGATCAGAGGCTTGTCATGCTGCAAAATATCCGGAAGCTTCCATGCCTGTTGCCGAACCACAGATAACACACCCTGCGGTGTGATCGTATCTGACAGCTCACGAAACACCGATTCACTCACCAATTCATAGGATCTATCTGCGAACATCTCCTTGTGTGCTTCATAAAACATTTCAGTCACATATGCCATCGTGAAATCCTGCTTTGGCACCTCCGAAAACATACGAATCCCCTCCACAACAAACAGTCCGGTCTTCTTTCTTTCCCGGCTGCTCTTATGCAGTTTCATAATCTGTTTTATCTGTGCATTTGCTGTACTTGTAATCATATCAACCTCTTACACTTTCCGTTCTATTTTTTTGTCAGCTTCAATGTTTTCTTTACATTATCCTCGCCAAACTTTGCATGCAAAGCATCCATCAACGCAGCAGACGCATCCACCATAAACTGTGGCAGATTCATCATGCTCTTTTCTGATTTCAGCACGATCGTCACTAAATGGTTTCCCGGATAGTTTTCAAGCATTGTTTCCAGCGTATCCTTCCGGGCTTCATATGCCGCTTTATCTGCAAACTGTATCCAGATCCGTCTTGGCACATCCTCAAACAACGTCAGATCAGAGAGCAAAAGTTTAGACTCCCGTTCTGACACATCAGCCCGTCCGGTGATCAGCACCTTATTATCGATTGTCAATGCATTTCTGAACTTCTCATAGGATTTTGGAAATACCACAACCTCTAATGTCCCATACAGATCCTCCAATGTCACAAACGCCATATTTTCATTCCGTTTCGTGAGCTTGATATTCACATTGGATATCATACCGCCTACAGTATAAGTCTCTTTATCAAGAAGTCCATCGGTTTCTGCCGCCATGTCCCCGGCATTGTCCTCATCCTCCTCGCGCGTCTGAAAATCGGTACTTGATGCTGTCACATAGTTCCGGATCAGCTCCAGATCTCCCTCCAGCGGGTGTCCGCTGACATACACACCAAGCACTTCCTTCTCATAAGCATATAATTCCTCATCCGGGTACTCTGCCACATTTGGAAGTGGCGCCTTATACTTCGCCTTCTCCTCCTCAGATGCCATATCAAACATTGACATCTGTCCCGAAATCTGGCTTTTATTTTCTTTCTGATAATAATCCAGAATATCCGCATAACCACACATCATCTGATGCCGGTTCGTCTCCACATCATCAAAGGCTCCCGCTTTGATCAGATTCTCAATGGAACGCTTATTCATTTCCTTGTCATACATCCGCTCAATGAAATCCGACAGCGAGGTGAAGTCCCCACCCATCTGTCTCTCCTTCAACATATGCTCGATCTGGTTATGTCCGACATTTTTCACAGCATTCAGACCATATCGGATATTTCCATTCTCCACAGAGAATCCCATTTCGCTCTTATTGACATTCGGCGGCAGAACCTCAATGCCCATCTGCCGGCACTCCAAAATATAGCCTGTCATCTTGTCCGGCTTGCCGATCACCGATGTGATGAGCGCCGCCATAAATTCAACCGGATAGTAGTATTTCAGCCACGCCGTCTCATAGGCAATCACCGCATACACTGCCGCATGGGACTTGTTAAATGCGTACTCCGCAAAATCCATCATCTCGTCGAAAATCTTATTGGCAACCACATTGGAAATGCCTCTTGCCTCACAGCCCGGAACCCCTTCCGCCTCATTGCCATACACGAAGTTCTTGCGCTCCTTTTCCAGCTCGGATGCCTTCTTCTTCGCCATGGCACGGCGTACCAGATCGCTTCGTCCCATTGTATAGCCGGCAAGCTTCATCACGATCTGCATAACCTGTTCCTGATATACCATACAGCCATAGGTTGACTCTAAGATCTCCTTCAGCTCAGGCGTATCATAGGTCACCGTCTCCGGATTCTCCTTTCCCTTCAGGTAATCCCCGATGAACTGCATCGGACCCGGACGGTATAAGGAAATTCCCGCAAGTACTTCATCCATGCTCTTTGGCTTTAACTCCTGCATGAATCCCTGCATACCGGGGCTCTCCAACTGGAATACCCCTGCGGTCTTTCCGGTTCCGAGCAGCTCAAATACCTTTGGATCCTTGAAATCCAGCTTCGATACATCGATCTGCTCTCCGGTCCGCTTTTCCACCATCTTCTCGGTATCCTCAATTACCGAAAGATTCCGAAGTCCCAGAAAATCCATTTTCAGCAGTCCAAGCTGCTCTAAGACAGGCGCCTCAAACTGCGTAATGACGGCATCATCATTACCACGGCAAAGCGGTACATATTCTTCGATCGGTTTCTGGCCAATGACCACGCCTGCCGGGTGGGTTGCCGAGTGTCTCGGAAGTCCCTCCAGCTTCATTGCCATATCCAAAAGACGGCGCACCTCATGATCCGTCTCATAGAGCTGATGCAGTTCAGGTACAACCTCGAGAGCCTTCCCGATCGTAACATGATTCGCATCCGGGATCTTATTCGGGATCAGCTTCGCGATCGCATCCACCATATTGTATGGATAATCCATCGCACGCCCAACATCCCGGATCACCAACTTGGCAGCCATCGTGCCAAAGGTAATGATCTGTACTACCTGTGGCTTGCCGTACTTCTCGATCACATAATCTATCACATCCTGCCGATGTTCCGGGCAGAAATCCACATCAATATCGGGCATGGACACACGCTCCGGATTCAGAAAGCGCTCAAACAGAAGCTGGTTGCTGATCGGATCGATATCCGTGATCTCCAGACAGTATGCAACAATGGATCCCGCTGCCGATCCTCGGCCCGGTCCCACTGCATATTTATGCTCTTTTGCAAAATGAATGTAATCCCAAACGATCAGGAAATAATCCACAAATCCCATATTCCGGATCGTATCCAGCTCATACTGCAGCCTGTCCTCTAATTCCTGCGTAATCTCCTCATACCGGTGCTGCATGCCTTCCCTGCACAAATGTTCAAGATACTGATAGGAATCGTAGCCCTCCGGCACCTCGTATTTCGGCAGCTTCTGTTCGCCAAACACCAGTGTTACATTGCATCTTTCCGCAATCTTCGCCGTATTGTCCAGCGCTTCTCCGGCATATGGGAACAGGGCAGCCATCTCTTCTTCGGATTTCAGATAGAACTGTCCACCCTCATAACGCATACGATCCGTATCGCTGACCTTCTTTCCGGTCTGGATACACAGCAGAATATCGTGCGGTTCTGCGTCCTCCGCCCTGACATAATGGGAATCATTGGTCACGACCAACGGAATATTTAACTCCTTCGACATCCGCAGTAACCCGGCATTGACCGTCTGCTGATCTGCAATGCCATGATCCTGCATCTCCAGAAAATAGTTATCTGCACCAAAGATATCACGATACCGGATGGCCGTCCTGCAGGCTTCCTCATACATACCGTTCTTTAATCTGACAGCCACCTCGCCTGCAAGACAGGCAGACAGACAGATAATGCCCTCATGGTACTGTTCAAGCACTTCCATATCCACCCGCGGCTTATAGTAGAAACCTTCCACGCAGCCCTTGGTCACGATCTGCATCAGATTATAATAACCCCGGTCATTCTCCGCCAACAGGATCAGATGATAATATCGGTCTTCTCCTTTCACCGTCTCCCTGTCAAATCTGGATCCCGGTGCCACATAGACCTCACACCCTAAAATCGGCTTGATACCTGCATCCAGACAGGCCCGATAAAATTCGATCACACCGTACATGACGCCGTGATCCGTGATCGCCAGACTGTCCATGCCAAGTTCCTTTGCCCTGGCAACCAGTTCCTTAATCTTACTGGATCCGTCTAGCAGACTATATTGTGTATGCACATGCAAATGTGTAAACGCCATTTGATTTCCTTTCCCCGGTGCTGCCGGATCTATCTTTTGTTCTTTAAGATCTCCCGTCTGATATAAGCAAAGGTTGCATCCTCCCCCTGCTCAGCCAGCATGGTAAGCATCTTTTCGAGCAATGCCCTGCTGTTTGGATGCAACGGATACCGGTCTTTTCCCTTCGTATAATACTGCAGCGGTGCCGCATCCGTATAGGTATCAGGATGATAGGTCTTGCTGGCCGCCATCCTGTCACAAAACATTTCCACGACATATCGAACCGGCATCTCCATGCCAACCAGTCCCTCTTCATGGTTCAGGCTGTAATCGATCCAGTATTCCAGATGATGTTTATTTCTGCCCTTATGATGCAGCCATGCAGAAGTGTAGCCTTTATCCTCTCGCTCTGCATTATTCGGACTTCTATTTCCCTGATAATACTTTGCACCGACTAAAAACTCAGTGGGACTATACTTGGACATATCATGCAGCAGTCCCTGTTTATATAATCCCACCTTAAAGCAGTGCTGCAGCACCAGCTTCTTGTGATGATTGATTGTCTTTAAATGCTGTAACCATTTCATTTTCTGCACTTCTTTCTGTCTGTCTTTTGATTTCGTAAATAATTCTTGATTTTTGACCGGAGATTGTGTATAATACACCAATGTAAGTGTTCAAACGAACACTTGTAGGCTGAAATAGCTCAGTTGGTAGAGCACTTCACTCGTAATGAAGGGGTCGAGGGTTCAAGTCCCTTTTTCAGCTTTACTTTATAAATAGCGGGAAGCCTTGGTTTTACTGAGGTTCTCGCTATTTTCTTTTCTTTTTCATACTTGCATATATACGCATTTTTGGGGGTCCAAATTAAGCCCAAATTTGATTTTGTGTCCAAAAATTGTCCACTTTTTCTCTCTATGTATTTACTTAAATAATATATCTCATAACCCTGTTTCCGGTCAAGTACATTATTGTTGCACCGGTGCAACGCATTGCTTCACATGTGCCTGCATCTTCCGTCCTCATGATCCATCGATATCGAGTCTGTCTCTTTAGATCCCACCTTGATAGTCTTTGCGTAAAACGCATATGACAGTTCTGTAGTCCATCATACCGCGTCAGATTGTAAGCGTCAACCACCGGCTTTTGCAAGTATCACTTCTTTTTCATGATTTTGTTGCATATTCCCTTTCATTGTGGCACTTTTTTTATTCCCCCAATCTTTTATCCATATCGTTTCACACTTTACAAATTTCTTTCTGCATGTTACTCTATTGATTAGAAAAATGTGAGGAGGTAGCGGTGTGTATCGAAATGTAGTAGATGATTTTGCCACATGGTTTGAACGCAATTGTCAGGTTCTGCTTGTCAAGGGCGCCAGAGGTGTCGGCAAAACCTGGATGGCGAAAGATTTTGCTGAGGCATTTTTTAAACGGATCCTGATTGTTGATTTTGAACAGGAATCTGATCTGCGCGGTCTGTTTCAAGGCAACATTGATGCCGATAAAATTGACAGCAAATTAAAAAGCCGCTTTCGCAGCGGACGACGGGGACAACCTGTTGAAGAAATCCTATTGGATCAGGATACCATGCTGGTTTTTGACGAAATACAGCTGATCAGACAGCCGTTACCGGGGATTATGGCTTACGCCATGCAGCGTCCGGATATCCGGATCTGCATGATTGCTTCCTGGATGGGCACGTTTGATGGAGAAGATTTCTACGATGATCTATACAGGGTTACGATGTATCCGATGACATTTGAGGAATACCTGACAGCACACAAGGCGCAGGAGTTATGTAAGCACATCGAACGGCAGAAAATAGAAGTCGTAGATGCCAATATAAAGAAGGAAATCCGCAGATATCTGAATGATTTCATGATAACCGGAGGAATGCCGGCAGTGGTTGCCGAGACCGTCCGGACCGGGACACTTTCCAGAGTAGATGCCCTATTAGAGCGTATCACAGCAGAACAACGGGCATTTATCCGACAGATGGTGCCACATGCATTGGAACGAAAAGTAATCAAAGTGTGGGACAGCCTGCCTGTGCAGCTTGAAAAACCAAATCGCAAGTTCATGTATGGTTATGTGGACGAAAAAGCCCGTGCCAGAGAATATGAGAGTGCCGTCAACTGGCTGGTAGATGCCGGACTCGTCAGGCAGATCTTTCGTGTATCCCAAGGAGTCTATCCATTAGACGAACATGAGGATCGAAAATCCTTTGAGCTCTATCATCTGGATCATGGACTACTCCGTGCCATGTGTGGTGTATGGATGGAAGATATGAAACATCCTTCCAATGTCTATGAGGTCTTAGGCGGCGTACTGACTGAACAGTATACCATTGCAGAACTCACAATGAATCAGAATGTACATAAGTTATACTTCTGGATTTCCGGAGCAACCGCACGGGTTGATTTCGTATTTGAAGATGATGGAGAGGTCATTCCGGTTGATGTTCAGTCAAAAGTCCGGAGCAAAGCACAGAGTCTCAAAGTATTTTACAAAAATTATAGCAACAGAATGGCGATCAGAATATCGTTGGATGACCTGAATTTCTCAAAAGGAATCCTTAACATTCCTTTATATGGTCTGTGGAATTTCTGATCAGGACAGGAGATCATATGCAGGAAGAATTTAAGCAGAAACTCATTCACGAAGTAATTGCACAAAATCCCTTTGCCAAATATCTTGGTGTTGAGGTCGTTGATATTCAGGAGGGCTATGCACTTGGCAGAGTGCATTTTGAACAAAAGCACATGAACCTATATGGCGGTATGCACGGTGGATGCTCCTATGCCCTTGCAGACACAATCGGTGGGATTTCCGTACTTACATATGGAAAGTATGTAACCACCGTCAACTCCTCCATGAACTATATGAAGCGGGTGATCGACACTGAATATGTATACTGTGAAGCAGAGGTTATACATCACGGCAACCGGATTTCTACCGTCCGTGTCAGGATCCTGAATGATGAAAGAGACATTCTGATGGAGGGCACGATGACCTACTACGCGCTCCATGCCATAGAGATGCAATAACTTTCTTCATACCTATTTTATATATATCTGTAAAAAAGAAATGCCATCATGACCCCTCGGGTTCACAATGGCATTTCTCTTATTATTCTATATTCTATTCATCCTTTGAGATAGATAACATACCATTCTCGCCTGATGCCATAAGGAAGGTCAATCCAACCTTCTTTCTGGTTGAGTTCGCATCTGCTACATAGATCTCTCCGGTCTCTACCAATGACTTCGCAATGTTCAGTACAATATCCTTGAACTCTAAAAGTTCTCTCTTGTCTGTAGAAGTCAGCTTAAACAGATACTGATTCTTGGAACTGATCAACAGAATGCTGTAGGAAAGATTCCGTCCCTTTGTTGTGAGGATGGCAGATCCAATCATTCGCGAATTCGCAATGACAATCTCTGCATTATCATCCTGCATATACTCTGTCAGAATCAGCTTATATACCTTGAGGTAATCCTCTTCCTTGCTGGTATCTACCGGCATCTCTGCAACCGCAAACTCTGCAATGGAATCTGCAAGTTTGATCGTACCACCCTCATCATTGATCTGAGCTGTACAATTCTTCGGTACAAGCAAACGGAAGAATTTATTTGCAATTTCCTTCTGATCATCTCCTACCATCGGCAACACCAGATCATTATATGCCATTTCCAGCTTATACATAGCGCTTAAGGATGCCTCATCACCCTTCTGTGCCTTCTCCTTCAATCTGCCATATAATTCACGGATCTGCAGACTTAAGAACGGAGACAATGCAATCACCTTATCAATTGCAGGTGCATAGCCCTTTTCTGCAACAGTCAGATACATCTTCAGCATCTCTGTTTTCTCGCCGCCCTTTGCCTCCTTATACTCGATCACTTCATACATATATTCCTTCTCGAAATCTGTATAACCGCCATCCAATGCCTTCTCAAAATATGCAATCGAGCGCTTCTCACCATGATAATCTTCCTTGCGTTCTTCCTGTCTGTAAATCTTACCAAGCTCATATGCCGCCTGCATAGAACCAAGATCCATCGCCACCCGGAAGGAATGCTCTATATTCTTGTCATTGGCGAGGAAGAATACCTGATCCTTCTTCTTAATCGCTACATCCAAAGCGGCATTCGCATCACCGGATTCCACAGCCCTCTCCCATGTTTCCACAGTCGTCTGCAGATCTGCATTGCCCAGTGCCTCAATATCCTTGATATAAGCATCTGCTTCAATAATACCATTCTCCAATGCTCTGCGGAAATAATCCAGCGCAACGCGTCCATCCCGCTTACAGCTAAGCACACCATAATAATACAGTCTGCCAAGATAAAACGGTACTCTCTTGTGATGCAGTCTGTCAGCCTCTTCGTACCACTGCTTGGCAGAAGCATACTCCTTAAGCTGCTGGTCATAAATATTACCGATCAGGAATGCCAGATCCGGATCCTTATTTGCATTAAACAGCTCCTGTGCATAGGTAACCGCCTTCTGGATATCACGATATGGACTATCCTCATCAAAATACAACTCAATCAGCAGATAACTTGCCTTCAGACTACCATTATTCAATGCCCGCTTTGCAAACTCCATCGCAAGCTCATAATCACCCATATAATAATGAAAAACCGCCTCACTGTAATACTGGTTCTCCTTACGGTTGGCACTCTGTTCACTAAGCAGTGTCGGATTCACAAATGCGAAGGAATTACCAACCTCAAAAATAATCTCTTCATACTGCTCAATAATATCCATGGTCGCACATACACATCGAATACATGCCAGTCTGTTCTGCTGCTCAAATGCGAATGTCACAATACCCTTCTCTAACTCCTTGTGATAGAAGGTAGCACAGATACCATCTGCATACTCTGTGATATATTCCTGAATGTTCATATCTATATCAAATGCATCATTCAGATAACGCATATACATCTCCAATGTACGCTTGGATTCCTTCGGCTTACTATCATAATCCACATAAATCGCAAAATCCTTATAGGTACGGCTCGGTGCATAATACTCTTCATCTGTATCTGTATTGATACTCTTCACCCAGTCCTTTGGAAGCTTGTGAATAAAGCCCTCCACCTCGTTATGTACATAAGTGTATTGATACTGCTGCTTGGATGCCTCAATCACACGGAAATGTGGTTCAATTCCCTTCTCACGGCGTTTCTCCGCAATCTGCGTATACAGTGCATCCTTCTCCTCAAACTGAATACTGTCCTCATGGGTATCCTTATATTCTACACGTTCTAACGCAATCTGCGCCCTCTGATCACCCTTATCTGCCAGCTTCTGATACCACATCTTCGCCTTCTCTAAATCGACCGGAATGATGTAATCACTTTTATTGCCGTGCTCGTCAATTCGATTCAAGCCATTCTCATGAATCTCACCAAGCTTCAGATATGCAGCATGCACATCCTTATCAGCAGCCTTTTCATAATAGGTGAGTGCTCTGGCAAAATTCTGGATATCCAGATACATATCACCAAGCTTCAAGGCAATCTCCGGCTCCTCCGACAAAGTGTAATATCTTTCAAGATACTTTGCAGATCTCGGAATGTCCTGCGTCACCTTGGCATTGCCGTATTTTCCTGTCTCATACAGCTCAGACAATAACTTCAGTGCATCACAGCCAAAATCCTTATACTGCGGATCCATGGTACCAATATCTGCCACAGATTCTAATGCGGACACTGCCTCTATGGATATACCATGATCGATCAGATCAAGTGCTTTATTAAATTGTAACTCCACATTATTGACTTCCTGGGTCTGCTTGTGTGTCAACCGACCTATAATTGGAATCTTATCAAGAATAGCCGAAAAACGTCCCATACTCCATCCCTCTTCTATATAAACTCATAAATAAACATTAACTAAAAAATACTGTCATACATAGAGCCAACTGACAACGCATTTACAGCATATGAGCCTGATGCCTTGTAGGTTCCTCTATCGATACTGCTGATCGCATTCGATGCCAGTCTGCCAAGCTCATCTGCCTGGACCATGATCCGCCCGGCATAGGAACCGGTTCCCTCAAATGCACTCTGCACCTGCTTCATATCAGCTTTTTTGAACACATCCTCATCTATGGATAAGGTGTTATCACTCTTAACCGTGATACCAATCTTCTCCAGCATACCTGCATTGGCCTTCGTGGTATTCGTCATATTCAAAGTCTTGCGGAGCACGGATACTGTGTCTGAATCAATGGTATTCTTCACAACATCGTTATAGCTGTCCACAAAATTCTTGACGGCCTTGTAGATGCCATCCGTATCATATGCCTGCGATGTTTTGCCGGTTGCGTCATCTACTACCGTGTCTGTATGAAACACAGATGACGATCCTGTCTTTGACAATACAGAAGCCGCCTCTTTCAGTGCAGCACTATTCCCCTTTGCGCTTGTCAGCGATACCCTCTCGGTATTCTGTGCTGTCCGCTGCGATGCTGCTGTATTCTTTGCATAATACGACTTCGCAAGCTTATAATAAGTTCCACGCTTGATCATAGACCAGTCTGATAATAAACCGGTCGACAGTCCGAAGCCGGATGAAGACTTAGACATACTGTTATACAGATCATAGCTGCTATTGCGATTGGATATTGAAAATAAATTATTCATAACGATCGCTCCCCTAACAAACATAATATAGAGCTATACCCTCTCTATTTATAGTTAGATTTATTGTATCATTAAATTATAATGAACACAAGTATTTTTCAAGTTTTGACACAGCTGCAACCTCGTCCTCTCCGGTTGCTTCCACTGTAACATCTTCACCCTTCTTGAGTCCCAGACTCATCATACCCATAATACTCTTTGCATTGATTTTTCTGTCCTGTGCTTCCAGATAGATCTTGCTCTCAAACTGGCTTGCGATCTGCACAAGCATGGCGACTGGTCTCTCCTCCGGATCTGCTGTGATGTTCACTGTCATTTTCTTGCTAATCATAATACTACTCCTTTCGTGATCTGCCGGGGAAAATGATCCTGCCGGCACCCATTCATAAAACACTACATTCATCTCAAGTCAGAAGCGATCTGACTCAGCTTCCTTAATCTATGATTCACACCGGATTTTGTAACCGGTGGATCTAACATTTCTCCCAGCTCCGCTAACGACGCATCCGGCTCATTCAGGCGTAATTCCGCCATCTGCCGAAGCGGCTTTGGCAGGTTTCCAAATCCTACCATGCGCTCGATCAGTTGAATATCTTCAATCTGTTTTCTTGAAGCACTTACCGTCTTATTAATATTTGCGGTCTCGCAGTTTACCCTGCGGTTCACAAGATTTTTTACATCCTTCAGGATCCTGACATTCTCCATCTCCATGAGTGCCAGAGGTGCCCCGATGACATTCAGGAAATCGACTATCATCGAACCATCTTTTATGTATACAACATCATATTTTTTACGTTGTACAATCTTGCCCTCTATATCCATATCCTTGAGAATTGCACATGTCTCATTCGCCATCCACGGCGATAAAAACACCATCTCCAGGTGATATGCTTTCTCCGGATTATTGATAGAACCACTTGTAAGAAATACACCCTTTAGGAATGCGCGCTTACAACATACACGCTGCAACACGATGCTATCCCATCTCAATGCGCCCTCATCCAATACTTTTCTCTTTCGCTTCAGAATATCCTCTGTCAAATGCAAAAGCTTCACCGTCTCAAGCACCTTATATACCTGTCTGGATTCTGTAAGTTCTGTAAATCCAAATAAACGCTTATATAATTCAGATACCAATTCCTTAATATCTTCATGTTCTGTTGAAAATCCAAGCCGGAGTCTTCTCTCGCTGTCAATTGATATTTGTCCAGCTGTGCAGATAAGTGCGGTCAGTAATGCGATCTGGCAGTGCCTTCCTGCAGGTATATCCGACATCAGTTCCTGCTTTACCTTCATTGAAAAAGACATCATTTCTACCCCTTCGTAACCGCATCTTTACCAATATCCCTGTGGAAACACTTCGCTGTATATGGAAGTGCCTGCATCTCTCTATGCAGATAATTTGCAACCGTCACAGATCGGTGCTTGCCTCCGGTACAGCCGATTGCGATCACAAGCTGGTTCTTGCCCTCTTTCATGTAGTTCGGGATCAGAAATGTAATCATATCTGTTAATTTATCTAAGAATTCCTCTGCCTCAGGACAGTTCATGACATACTCCTGTATCACCTCGTCATTACCCGTCAACGGTCTGAGCGACAGATCATAGTATGGATTCGGCAGGAACCTGACATCAAATACCAGGTCTGCATCTCTTGGAATACCGTATTTGAATCCAAACGACATGGTCGTCACGATAAAACTCTCATAATGCCGGTTCTTCACAAAAATCTTGTCCAATTCCATTTTGAGTTCTCTCGTCAGCAGGTTGCTCGTATCAATAATAAGATCTGCTTCTTTACGAAGGAACGCAATCTGCTCCATCTCCCTGCGGATTCCATCCTCTATCCGCCCTAATCCGGCCAGAGGATGCGTTCTTCTCGTCTCCTTATAGCGCTTCACCAAAACATCCTCGGACGCATCTAAAAACAATATCTCATATGCATATCCCGCACGCTTGATCTGTGCCAGAACTCCCGGCAGGTCAGAAAGTCCTTTTCCGCTTCGGATATCCAGACCGATTGCAATCTTATCCAACGGAGAATCCTCTGCATTCGCCAATTCAGCAAACTTCACCATCAACTGTACCGGAAGATTATCCACACAAAAGAACCCTATATCTTCCATCATCTTTAACGCTGTACTTTTTCCTGCTCCGGACATTCCTGTCACAATCACAAATCGCATACAATCACCCTTATCTAAAAGCTGCCTAAAAACTTAACCTCCGGCTCCAGCGTGACACCGGAATTCTCCTGTACTTTCCTTCTTACATCCTCAACCAAAGTCATAACGTCTGCAGCAGTTGCACCACCTGTATTCACCACAAAACCGCAATGCTTATCTGATACCCTGGCACCGCCAACCTGATAGCCCCGAAGTCCGGCATCGTCTATCAGCTTACCTGCAAAATATCCCTCTGGACGCTTAAATGTACTGCCCGCACTCGGATATTCCAGTGGCTGCTTCTCTTTACGGGCTGCTGCCAGTGTTTTCATACAGGATTCTATTTCCTGATGCACTCCCACCCGAAGCTGCAGCCTGACTTCTACTACGATCAGATTCTCAGCAGCAATCGCACTGTGCCGGTATCCAAAATCCAGTTGATCAGCCTGCAATGTATAAAATCTGCCATCCTGATCCATCACTGTAACCTCGGAAACAACATCTTTCATCTCACCGCCATATGCACCTGCATTCATCACAACCGCTCCGCCTACAGTTCCGGGAATCCCGGATGCAAATTCAAGACCGGTAAGCTCTGCTGCACATGCCATTTTCGCAATCTTTACAAGCAAAGCTCCGGCTCCGGCTGTGATCACCGCCAGATCACCATCGATCTCTATGCTATTCAATGTCTGATAAATCTGAATGATCACACCCTCGTATCCTGCATCCGACACCAGAAGATTACTGCCATTTCCAATGATATAAAATGGTACCTGTTCCTGTCTGCAGACTTGTATCGTCTGTGCAAGCTCATCTCTTGTCCGGGGCATCACCAGATACCTGGCGGCTCCACCGATACGGAATGTTGTGTGCCTGCTCATCGGTTCATTGATACATAATGTACCACCATATATATTTTTCAGTCTTTGTCCTATCTGACCTGACATATTACCCTCACATTTCACTATTGTGGTTCACGCCATATCATATGCCTAACGGCACATTTTCATACTTAGAACAGGCCAAACCTTTTTTATCATACAATATGCCATAAAAATCTTCAATGTCAAATGCACATAAAAAAAAGGGGGAAAATCTTCCCCCTTTGGGCAAATTGCCAATGAATTCCTATTCTACTTGGAAAGGATAGCCTTTGCAGAACCATAGATTCCTGCATCATTGCCTAATGTGGCCAATGCGAACTTTGTTCCTCTACACGCATGGAACGCATACTTCTGAAAATACTTGCTTGTCGTATCAATCAACACCTGTCCTGCTCTTGACACGCCGCCACCAATTACGAAGATCTCAGGATCTACAACACAGGCGATCTGTGCAAGCGCCTTACCTAACACCTTTCCATGTTCTTCTACCAGCTCACTTGCCAACTCATCGCCTTCCTTCGCAGCATCAAAGATCTCCTTCGCAGATACATACTGCAGACTCCGAAGCTTTGATGGCTTATCAGAACTGACCAACGCTCTGTTCGCTGCTCTTACGATACCGGTTGCGGATGTATACTGTTCAAGACATCCGGTCTTACCACATCCACACACCTCTGTCTCATCATCATTAACCTGCATATGACCGATCTCACCACCGGCACCATTCACACCGGAGAGCATCTTGCCATTCAGGATAATACCGCCACCGACTCCTGTTCCTAATGTGACCATAACCTGATTGGCATATCCCTTGCCGCCGCCCTGCCACATCTCGCCAAGTGCAGCCATGTTGGCATCATTACCAGCCTTCACCGGCAGTCCGATGATCTTCTCTAACTCCTCTTCGCAGTTAAAAATGCCCCATCCAAGATTTGCACACTTTAATACTGTACCATCATCCTTCACCGGACCCGGTACACCCATGCCGACACCTGCAACATTACTCTTATCAATGTTCTTCTCTGCCAGCTTGTCCTCAATCGACTCTGCCACATCACTTAAGATATACTTACCGCCTTCATCCTTACGGGTCGTAATCTCCCACTTATCTAATAACTCACCCTTTACCGTGAACAGACCGTGCTTTACGGTTGTTCCTCCGATATCTACTCCTACTACATACTCTGCCATGTATTTATCCTCCTTACATTCTAATTCTTTCCAGACAATTGTGAAACTCTTCCTATCAATTCAATATCTAGAACAGATCGTCCTCATCTAACTCACCCATCATATTCTTCGTAACACGGTTATACATTTCTTTTGCCGCATTGTATCCCATCTTCTTCTGCCTATGGTTGACAGCTGCCGACTCCACGATGATTGCCAGATTTCGTCCCGGTCTGATTGGAATCGAATGGCATACCACCTTGTTGCCAAGAAACTCCGTATACTGATCCTCCAGTCCGAGTCTGTCATACTGCGTATCCTTACTCCACTCTTCGAGTTTGATCACCAGATCGATCGACTGGGTCATCTTAACACATTCAATACCGAACAAAGTCTTTACATCGATAATACCGATACCACGAAGCTCAATAAAATGTCTTGTGATACTTGGTGCCGAACCGATCAGGGTATCGTCACTCACCTTTTTGATCTCCACAACATCATCGGATACCAGACGATGTCCACGCTTGATCAGTTCCAGAGCTGCCTCACTCTTTCCGATACCGCTCTCTCCCATGATCAGAATTCCCTCGCCGTATACATCCACCAGCACAGCATGGATCGTCATTCGGGGTGCCAGCTCCACATGCAACCATCTTGTGATCTCCGATACGAAGGATGATGTTGTCTTCGAACAGGTAAACACCGGTACCCCGTATTTCTTTGCAATCTCTAAAATGTACGGTTCCGGTTCAATATCTCTGCAAAATACCAGACATGGGAACTTGTAGCTGAAAAACACCTCTAATGTCTTCTTGTTCTCTTCCTCTGTATGCATATTGGTCAGATATGCATGCTCAACATTACCACAGATCTGAATCCGTGCTGCATCAAAATGTTCAAAGAATCCGGCAAACTGTACTGCCGGCCTGTTGATATCCGGGTCAGAAATCAGTATCTCATCTGTATTGATCTCCGGAATCAGATTCACAAGGTTCATCTTCTGGATGACCTTTGTCAACGAAATCGAATATTCCATAAAACGCTCCTTCTCCTCGTCAAAATATAGAAATATTATATCATGGTCTAACCTGAAATACCAGCAGAGAATGGGGCATGATTCTCTGTTTCTCGTTTCGGTTATTCGTCATGAAAAAACGCATACACTGCCTTCGCCACGGTGGCATTCATACCCGGTGCAGCAGCGAGCGTATCAATATCTGCACTCCGGATCGCAGAAATATCCTTAAAGCGCATCATCAACTGCTTTCTTCTGGCCGGACCGATGCCCGGAATATCGTCAAGAACGGAATGTACCTGTTCAGTGCTTCTTAACTGCTTATGGTATGTGATGGCAAAACGGTGTGCTTCATCCTGGATCCGGGTCACAAGATTAAAAGCTTCACTCCGGGCTGTAAAATCCACCTCCCGGTTCTGATAATAGAGTCCCCTCGTCCGGTGATTATCATCCTTCACCATACCGACTACCGGCACATGCAGGTCTAGATGCTGTAGCACACGCAATGCCACATTGACCTGCCCCCGGCCACCATCCATCAGCAAAAGATCCGGCAGCCGGTCAAACCGCTCATCTGTAAACCGTCTGGTCAACACCTCTTCCATGCTCTTATAATCATCCGGTCCGGTCACCGTCCGGAGTCTAAATCGTCTGTAATCGTTTCGTTTTGCCTTTCCGTTTTCAAAGACAACCATCGAAGCCACAGCCTGTGCACCACTGATGTTGGAGATATCAAACGCCTCCATCCGGCAAAGATTCCGAAGTCCTGTCAGCCGTTCAATCTCATGCACCGCACCAATCGTTCTGGCTTCCTCCCGCTTCATCTTTTCAAGATCCTGGCTTAAGACAAGCTTCGCATTCTCCTTCGCAAGCAGCATCAGTTTATGCTTCTCTCCACGCTGTGGCACCAGCAGACTGACCTTATGTCCCTGCCTCTTAGAAAGCCAGCTTTCGATGACCTCCCGCTCTGCAATATCCTCCTCCAGCAGAATCTCATGTGGAAGATATGGTGTCCCCGCATAGTACTGTTTCATAAAAGCATTCAGGATATCGGACGGGGTCTCCCCATCACTCCCGGTCATGTGAAAATGTTCCCGTCCAAGAATTTTTCCCTGTCTGACAAAAAATGCCGATACCACCACATCCTTATCACTCATGGCAATCGCAATGACATCCCGGTCCTCTGCATCCGAATTCGTGATACGCTGTCTGCCTGTCACATGCTTCACACTCTCTATGAGATCTCTGTATTCTGCAGCTCTTTCAAAATCCAATAAAGCTGCCGCATCCTGCATCTGCTGTTCTAAATCTTTTAGCACCGGCTTAAATTCACCACCTAAAAAATCCAAAGCAGCTTTCACATGTTGTCCGTACTCTTCCTCACTGATGTATCCCTGACACGGTGCCTGGCACTGATGGATCTGATAATAAAGGCACGGCCGATCCTTGCCGATATCTTTCGGCAGATTCCGATTGCACGAGCGCAAGTGATACAGCTTCTTCAACAGATCGATCGTATCCTTCACAGCCGCCGATGAGGTGAACGGTCCAAAATATTTGCTTTTGTCCCGTTTCATCCTTCTGGCGAACAAGATCCGTGGAAATGACTCCTCCACGGTTACCCGTATAAACGGATAGCTCTTATCATCCTTGAGCATAGTATTATAGCGTGGTCTGTGTTCCTTGATCAGATTGTTCTCAAGCACCAGTGCTTCCAGCTCTGAATCTGTGATAATATACTCAAAATATGCGATACGGGACACCATCTTCTCGATCTTTGGTGTCCGTGTCCGGCTTGCCTGAAAATACTGGCTGACCCGGTTTTTCAGATTGATCGCCTTTCCAACATAGATAATCTCATCATTTCTGCTGTGCATCAGATAGACACCCGGCTGTTTGGGCAGTTTTTTTAATTCTTCTGCAAGGTTGAAATCTTCCCTGTTCATATATATTCTAACCTCTTCCTATCTGATTGATCCTATTTATCAATTTCATTATATCATCTCGCCTGCACTTAATAAATACTTTTTCTGGCTCGCAAAAAACAGCTGCAGGGTTATAACCTCCAGCTGTTCCTTTCTTATTGAAATCTAATTTTAATATATGACTGAATCTCTTCCACGCATTTCCGGAATCCCAGCTTACCGCTGTCAAGACACAGATCGTAATTTCTCGCATCCTCCCAATTGTGTCCTGTATAATACTTATAAAAGTCACCCCGATACCGGTCAGTTTTCTCGATGTACTTCTGCATTTCTTTCTCTGTCATGCTGTGGCGTTCCATCGCACGTGCCAGGCAGAAATCCTGATCTGCATGTACAAACACACTGACAACATTTGGATAATCCCTCAACACATAATCCGCACATCGCCCAATGATGACACAGGATTCCTTGTCTGCCAGCTCCTTGATCACCTTTGCCTGATAGTTAAACAAATTATCATCTGATACAAAATCATTGCTCTCCGGTGGCAGAAGCTCCCCGGAATATGGTCTTGATAACTGACGAAACCACCCGGCATGCTTCAATTTCTCATCTGACATACCAAACAGGCGCTCATTGATCCCACTGTCTTCGGAAGCCATGCGAAGGATCTCACGGCTGTAACAGTTCACACCCATTTCGTTTGCCAGCATGGCAGCAATCGTCTTACCACCACTACCATACTGTCTTGCTACTGTAATGACTACATTCTCCATAATACCATACCCCCTATTCTCCAAGATATGCCTTGCGGATCGCATCATCCTCTAACAGCTCACTTGCCTTGCCTTCCGTAACAATTCTTCCGGTCTCCAACACATACGCTCTATCTGCAATAGAAAGTGCTTTTTTAGCATTCTGCTCCACAAGCAGTACCGTTGTGCCGCTCTTGCTGACCGACCGGATAATATCAAAGATCTCATTGACAAGAATCGGCGACAGACCCATCGACGGTTCATCCATCAATATGATCTTTGGCTTCGACATCAGTGCCCGGCCCATTGCCAGCATTTGCTGTTCGCCGCCGGACAGGGTTCCTGCCATCTGATTTCTTCTCTCCTTCAGACGTGGGAATCTGTCATACACATTGGTAAGACTCTCCTCTATCTCTGACTTGCTCGTTCTTGTATACGCTCCCATCTTCAGATTTTCATACACGGATAATTCAGCAAATACGCGTCTGCCCTCCGGTACATGTGCCATCCCCATGGATACGATCTTGTGCGGTGCAATCTTCGTCAGATCCTTTCCATCAAATATCACACTGCCGCTCTTTGCAGGATGCAGACCCGTGATCGTGTGAAGCGTTGTTGTCTTACCGGCACCATTGGCACCGATCAGGGCGATTACCTCACCCTCGTTGACCTCGAAGGAAATTCCTTTGAGTGCCTGAATCATACCATAATATACATTCAGATTCTTTACTTCAAGCATTGCCATAAGTTATTTCCTCCTATTCTCCAAGATATGCAGTGATAACCTGCGGGTTTGACAATACCTCACCCGTCTGACCACTCGCAAGCACTTCACCAAAGTTTAATACGGTCAATTCCTCACAAATACCGCCAACCAGTTTCATATCATGCTCGATCAACAAAATGGTCACATCAAATTCCTTTCGAACAAACCGGATCATATCCATCAGATCCCCTGTCTCATTCGGATTCATACCGGCTGCCGGTTCGTCTAACAACAGAAGCTTTGGCTCTGTTGCCAAAGCTCTGGCAATCTCCAGCTTACGCTGCTGACCATATGGCAGATTTGATGCTAACTGGTCTGCAACCCCCTCCAGCTCAAAGACGGAAAGCAGCTCCATTGCCTTTTCATTCATCTCTTTCTCTACCTTAAAGTACTTTGGCAGACGAAGAATGCCTGTAGCAGCAGAATATGCATAGTGATTATGAAGACCTGCTTTTACATTATCCAACACTGTCAGTTTATCAAATAATCTGATATTCTGGAAGGTTCTGGCAATTCCCGCCTTATTAATCTCTGTGATACTTCTGCCTGTGATATCCTGTCCATCCAGGACCACCTTTCCGGCATCCGGCTTATATACTCCCGTCAGCAAGTTAAAGATTGTCGTTTTCCCGGCACCATTAGGTCCGATCAATCCATACAGTGCGCCTTTCTTGATTGTGATATCTACTGCATTTACCGCACGCAGACCGCCAAAGGAAATCCCAAGATTCGTTACTTCTAATATATTACTCATGATCTTCAGCCTCCTTTTTCTTCTTTCCAAAGAAAAGGTACTTTTCTCTCCATTCAATTGCCTTTGGAGCCCAGTTAAACAACATCATTATAATCAGAACGATCGCATAAATCAGCATACGATAATCCGATAAACCACGAAGCAGCTCCGGCAGTACCGTCAGGATCACTGCAGCGATCACGGAACCTCTGATGCTTCCGATTCCACCTAATACAACAAATACCAGAATGGTAATAGACATGTTATATCCAAAGTTATTGGTATTTGCTGTCAGGGTCGACAGGTTATGTGCATACAAAACACCTGCAGCACCTGCTAATGCTGCTGAGATCGTAAATGCCATCAGCTTATACTTTGTGATATTGATACCGATCGACTCTGCCGCAATGCGGTTATCCCGGATTGCCATGATTGCACGACCGCTTCTGGAGTTTGTCAGATTCGTTACGATCACCAATGTAATCAGGATGAGAATCGCTCCGATCAAAAATGTTGCATCCTTTGGTGTTCCTGTAATACCCTGAGGACCATTTACGATCACCTCTCCGTCTGCTGCCATATTCAGCGATAATGCATCCTTTGTAGAAAAATGGAATCCATCTGCATCTTTTCCGATATAAAGAACATTCACAGCATTCTTAATGATCTCACCAAATGCCAGTGTTACGATTGCAAGATAATCACCCTTTAAACGAAGAACCGGAATTCCGATCATAAATCCGAAGATCGCTGCTACTGCAATTCCAATAAGCATGGCAATCAGAAATCTAAGCCAGTCTGTCGTGATCACATTTCTCATGCATTTTGAGAAAAATGCACTGGAAAATGCACCCACACACATGAATCCGGCATGCCCAAGGCTCAGCTCTCCTAAAATGCCAACAACAAGATTTAAGGAAACCGCCAGTATGATATATGTACATAATGGGATCATCAGTCCACTCATCAGACTGGAGATTGCTCCGGCGTTGATCAGCAGCTGCATGACAATATATGCTACGATCACCATTCCATATGTGATCAGATTGCTCTTTGTCTGTTTATTCATTTTCTTCAGCATCCCAACCACCTACACTTTCTCACGGATATTCTTGCCAAGCAGACCTGATGGTTTTACGAGAAGCACCAGGATCAGCACTGCAAACACAAGTGCATCTGCCATTTGGGAAGAAATATACGCACGACCTAATATCTCAATGATACCTAACAGTAATCCACCGATAAATGCACCGGGGATGGAACCGATACCGCCAAATACCGCAGCTACGAAAGCCTTGATACCGGGCATCGCACCCGTATACGGTGTCAGGCTCGGATATGCAGAACAAAGCAACACACCTGCGATTGCAGCAAGTCCGGAACCGATCGCAAAAGTAAGGGCGATCGTTGCATTGACATTGATACCCATCAGCTGTGCCGCACCTTTATCCTCAGACACCGCACGCATTGCCTGCCCCGGCTTTGTCTTCTGTACAAACAACATCAAAACAACCATGATCACTACACAACTCGCAATGGTAATGATCGTCTCTCCCGAAATCTTTAATGCCCCATTTGCCAGGCTGACACCCTTCCAGGTGATCACCGTTGGAAATGACTGTGCATTTGCACCAAACACCAAAAGTGCCACATTCTGCAAAAGATAGCTGACTCCAATGGCTGTGATCAATACCGCAAGTGATGACGATGCATTTCGAAGCGGCTTATATGCAACCCGTTCGATCAGCATACCAAGCAGTGTACATACAACAACTGCAATCAATACAGCGAGGATCGGTGAAAGTCCGGTCTGTGTCACTGAAAGTAATGCAATGTATGCACCGATCATAATAACATCCCCATGGGCAAAATTTAACATTTTCGCGATACCGTAAACCATCGTATATCCAAGTGCTATGATCGCATATACACTTCCGAGGCTTACACCATTTATCAAATATGTTATAAAGCTCATATACATTCCCTCTCTACTAAATCAGGCAGCATGACAACCGCCACGCCGCCTGATAAAAATCAATATGATATAGATTACTCTGCCTGCATCAGCTCGTACTTACCACTTTTGATCACTACGACTGTAGGATCCTTGGAAGGCTCACCGTCTTCCGACCATGTGATATTCTGACCTGTCAGTCCATTGACTGAAATCTCTGTCATCGTCTTCTTCATTGCATCGCTGATCGCTGATACATCCTGATCCGGTGTAATACCTGCCTTTTCGATTGCAGTCTTGATAGCATATACACAGTCATATGCATCTGCCGCAAACTGGATCGGTGTATCATTGAACTTCTCCTTGAATGCCTTTACAAATGTCTGTGTTGTATCATCCTGTGCATCCGCTGTAAATGGTGTTAAGAACATTAAGTTCTCGGCAAGGCTTGCATCAAATCCATCCAACGCAAGAATACCATCCATACCATCGCAGCCAAAGAATGACGGAGTAAAGTCCATCTTCTTAGCCTGTGCAAGAATCAGGGATGTCTCCTGATAGTAAATAGGTAAGAATACCATCTCTGCACCTGCGTCCTTTGCCTTCTGAAGCTGTACCGTAAAGTCTGACTTGCTGTCAGCGGTAAATGCTTCCGCTGCAACTACCTCTAAGCCCTTTGCCTTTGCTTCTGTTGCAAATGCCTGATAGATGCCTGATGAATATACATCTGAACTGTTGTAAATGACCGCGATCTTGGATGCAAGGCTGTGATCTGCTATGTAATCTGCAGAAGCACTACCCTGACTCGGGTCTGAGAAACACATACGGAATGCGTTATCATACTGGATACTCTCCAACGCTGTTGCGGATGGTGTCAGCTGGAACATATTGTCTGCATGTGTCTGCTCAACCACACCGGTACATGGAGTAGATGTTACTGTACCGACTAAGAACTGCATACCCCAGTCCTTCAATGTATTGTATGCATTCACAGCCTTTTCTGTATCGTTCTGATCATCCTCAAACTGATACTCGATCTTCTTGCCATTGATACCACCAGCCTCGTTTATCTCATCCACAGCCAGCTGAATACCATTCTTTACGGCTGTACCGTACACGGCTGCATCACCTGTTGTAGGTCCGATACCACCGATCTTATAGGTGTCTGAACTGCCTGCTGTTTTCTTTCCACTGCCACATGCTGTAAATGATGCCATCATCATTGCTGCTGACAGGGCAAGACATAATGCCTTCTTAAACTTCTTCATAATACTTCCCTCCTGGAATCATTAAATATTAAACCCTAATAGCCATTATACGATACCCTAGAATGCAGTTTTTGTCAAGAAACGATTCAATTCTGTGCATAATCCGTCAATCCCGCCAATATTATCTAATATGAAAATCTCGCTCTTCCTCCACAAGCGGAATGGATCTGCACTCCATATTCTGTATATCAATATATCTATCACGATTCAATGTCACCAGCATCCTGTCGATCAAAGCCTCATCTCCCTGCACCTCCATACTGACCGAACCATCATACTCGTTCTCCACCCATCCTGTCAGTCCCAGTGCACCTGCTGCATGCCGGGCACGATATCGAAATCCAACGCCCTGTACTCTTCCATAAAATGCAATCGCCTTTCGTATCATAGTACTCATTCCTTCCTTACCTTCGGTTCGATGTATGTTTTCGCTCATTTTACCACATTTCCGGTGGGTGGGTGTCAGACATCGTTAAATATTTATAAACTTTTTATAAATTAACGATCCCCCACACCTTGCACTTTCCTTATCTCATGTTTTATGCTATTTTATATGTGGAAATGAAAAACAATGTATACAAAGGAGCAGGGCTGCATGCATACACTTATGATGGCAATTGAATATATCAGTATCGTGATGCTGGTGTTCGAAATTATTTATGTCATTCGACAGAAGGGATCTTACATGCAGAATCTGATGCTCCTGATGCTGATTTCGGTTCTTGTCAATCTTGTCGGATATCTGTTCGAACTCAATTCAACAGATCTCAACACAGCATTGCTCAGTGTCAAATTCGCATACCTTGGTAAGCCTTATATTTCACTCAGTCTGTTCTTCTTTGCCATTGCGTTCTGCAAGGTCAGGTTATCCAATGTGATCAAATACATTTTGATCACATTGCATCTGCTCATCACTGCACTGGTTCTGACATGTGATATGCATACTTGGTATTACACTTCTATTACCTATATGTATTCCGGCGGTTATTCCCACCTTGTTTTAGGTCACGGTGTATTTTATTATGTATTCATAGCACTTATGCTGATCTATTTTATTGTGATTGCCGTGATCGGCATCAAAAAAATTCACACAACAAAGGACTGGCTTGTCAAACGACAAATGTTCATCTGCATTGCAATGGTAGCCATCTGCCTGATCGCATTTATGCTGTTTCTTTCCGGTATTACCGGTGGTTACGACACCACAGTTCCGGCATATTTTATCTGTGTACAGATGCTTGTCCTGTTAATGGTACACTACCGGTTGTTCAACACCCTGTCCTTTGCCAAGGACGATGCAACAGACCGTCTTCCGGAAGGTCTGATCGTGTTCGACAACGATAATGAGATTTCTTATATGAATCACAATGCAGCGCTCGTCAAATCCTATGTAGAGGACAGATATCAGAGACCTTTTTTTGATATCCTGACAGAATTTACCAGAGACAATACGCATCTTATTGTAGAACATGGCTCCTTATTTATCGGAGAACGAAGTGATTATCATACCGCAAATGACGCAGACAACAGCGTGTATCATATCGCCGGCAGACCGATCATACGAAAGGGACGCCCCTATGGCAATGTATTTCTGATCAGCGATGAAACAGACAGCTTTTATTACACCCATCGGTTGGAGTCCGAAGTTTCAACCAAAACACATGAAATCATAGAAATGCAGCGTTCGATCATCGGAAGCTTTGCTGCCATGATCGAGGCAAGAGACGGCATTACCGGTCTGCATATTAAAAACACAAGCAATTTTGTGAAGATTCTGACCCATGCCATGCAGCAATCTCCAAAATACAAGGAGATCATGACAAACGATTATGCACAAATGATCACGGCAGCAGCACGATTGCACGATATCGGCAAAATCTCTGTGCCGGACTATGTACTGCAAAAGCCCGGTAAACTCTCCGATGAAGAATTTGAGATCATGAAAAAACACCCGGCAGAAGGTGCCAGGATCATCAAAGAAACACTTGGCAAATTGGAAAATGACGACTATGTACAGATTGCATACGATATGGCATACTATCATCACGAAAAATTTGCCGGTGGTGGTTATCCTTGCAATCTGTGCGGTAAAGACATTCCTCTCCCGGCAAGGATCATGGCGATCTGCGATGTCTACGATGCACTACGCTCCAAGCGGCACTACAAAGACGGATTCTCAGTTGAAAGAGCTGTTTCCATTATAAAGGAGAGCCGTGGAACCCATTTTGATCCGGATATCACGGATATATTTTTACAGAACATAGATAACATGGAGGCCGTATTTATCCAGAATAAGGTCTGATCCATCGATTTAAGAAAGGATGCTTGATCCATGAAAACAAAATACTTATATACACTGCTTTGTGTCGGATTTCTGATACTGACACTGACAGGATGCAGCCGGGATACTGTCAACATCCGGTTCGGTGCTGCCGGCATCGGTGGTATGTATTACACCTTCGCCACCACATATGCCGGTCTGCTAGATGATGATGCCAACGGATTTACCTTAGATGTCAAAGATACAGCCGGCTCTGAAGCCAATCTCCGGCTGCTCTCAGACAATTACATCCAGCTTGGCATCTCACAGAATGATCTGATTTATGATGCCTATTTCGGAAAAGGTGAATACGAAAACAAGTCCATGACAGATTTTTCTGCTGTTGCCGGCTTATATCCGGAAGTCTGCCAGCTGGTAGTACGCAAAGATTCTGATATTCAGACTGTCAATGATTTACAGGGGCATACCGTCTGTATCGGAGCCAGTGAATCCGGCACAGAACGCAATGCCCGTCAGATTTTAGAGGTCTGCGGTCTGACCGATTCTCTGGTCGACATGGTAAATCTTGATTACACACAATCCGCTTCCGCATTACAGAATGGTGATATTGATGCCTTCTTCTGCACTGCCGGCATTCAAACCACTGTAATTGAAGAACTGACCAGACAATGTGACATCAGACTGCTCGGTCTCGACGATCAATGCAGAAGCCGGTTAGTGACAGCGTATCCATTTTATACCGAATTTGAAATTCCGGCCGGAACCTATAAGGGACAGGACGCACCGGTTCTGACACTCAGCGTACAGGCTGTCCTTCTGGCAAACAACCGGCTTTCCAAGGATACTGTAAAGGAACTGACTGCGGCATTATTTACTCATGCACAGGATATGCAGTATACAATCGCACTTGATGTGGAACTTAATGAATCATCTGCTACATCCGGCATTGAAATTCCATTTCACCCCGGAGCCGCAGCGTATTATCAGGAGCAAGGCATTCCAGTAAACACAAATTAACGAACAAAGGACACATTCATATATGAAAATAGAATTAGATATGTATCAGACCCTTGCATGTGCTGTATTGGTGCTCATGCTTGGAACTTTTCTTAAAAAACGAATATATTTTCTTGAGAAATTCTGTATCCCATCACCGGTCATCGGCGGACTGCTGTTTGCCATATTCACCTGTATCTGTTACAGCACCGGTCTCTTGGAATTCTCATTTGATGATACACTCCGCGAAGTGTGCATGGTATTCTTTTTTACCTCTGTCGGCTTTCAAGCGAATCTTAAGGTATTAAAGAGTGGTGGAAGATCCCTTGCCATATTTCTGGGACTCGTGATCAGTCTGATCGTATTACAGAATCTGGTAGCAGTGGGCATGTCAAAGCTGATCGGACTTGATCCCCTGATCGGTATGTGCACAGGATCGATTCCTATGGTCGGCGGCCATGGTACTGCCGGTGCATTTGGCCCGGTACTTGAAGACTTTAATATCACAGGAGCCACCACAATCTGCACTGCCGCAGCCACTTTTGGGCTCGTAGCCGGCAGTCTGATCGGAGGACCACTTGCCAAGCGTCTGATTGAAACACACAATCTGCTTGATACGGTTGTAGCGGAGGATGACAGTCTGCTCATAGAAGATGAAAAAAAGCACGAACGACATACCAATATGTACTCAGCTGCTGTATTCCAGCTGATCCTCGCAATTGGTCTTGGCACTATTTTTTCATGGATGCTGACCAAAACAGGTCTTACCTTCCCGATCTATATCGGTGCAATGATCGCAGCTGCACTGATCCGCAACATCGGTGAGTATTCCGGTAGATTTATCATTCATATGGGTGAGATCAATGATCTCGGCGGTATTGCATTATCACTGTTCCTTGGCATCGCAATGATCACACTGAAGCTTTGGCAGCTGGCATCTCTGGCACTGCCACTGTTTATCCTTCTGATCAGTCAGGTACTATTGATGGCATTTTTTGTATACTTTATTGAATTTAATGTTATGCACAGAGACTACGATGCCGCGGTACTGGTTGCCGGCACCTGTGGCTTCGGTATGGGTGCCACACCAAATGCCATGGCAAATATGCAGGCAATCTGTGACAAATATGCTCCATCAGTCAAAGCCTATCTGCTGATCCCATTAGTCGGCAGTCTGTTTGCTGACTTTATTAACAGTCTGGTAATTACATTTTTCATTAATTTATTATAGATAAGGATGCGATTGATATGTTATTTAAGAAATCAAAAAAAGAACATGATTATAATCTGACCTATGATAATCTTGCCATTCCGGAGGTGCATACCAAAAAGGAAACCTCTGACACCACCAAGGAGACAGAAGAAAAACCTTCCATCTCCTATGAGGGGGTTGCCATTCCGGAAATACACCTGCGCAACAAATAATTACGAGGGTGTTTCTATATGATTCCTGCGATGACCAATGTGCTGACACCCGGTGTCACCACGACTGCATTCGTAACCGGATCTCTTGCATAGGTCGCTGCCGGTACTGTGATCTGTCCTGTATTGGTTGCAAACACACCAGTCGTTTCATCATAGGTATAATTCGTTGTCTGCGTCCATGCAGTGCCATTAAATGTAACCACAGGATTTGACAAAATCGGATTGAAGGTGTCGGTCACAATTGCACCAACCGTCTCATCGACCTGTGCATTTCCCATATTCTGAATCAGAAATGTATAGGTCAGTGTACCATTCTCCGTAACCGGAACCGGACTGATAGACTTTGTGATCGTAAGCATCGGTGCCTGCACTGCTGTTATCACTTCCTCTGCAGTAATCGGCGTGATACCTGCTCCTGCAATGGTTGCCGTATTGGTGATCTGTGACCCTGCCGCCAATGGTGCATACTCATTGATGTCTGCCTCATAGACAATGATCACATCCCCGCCTGCCGGCACATTGATGCCATTGATCACAAGCGGAGGGCCATCCACAACAACCGGCGTACTCTGAAGGACACCATTCACATAATACTTTACGCTGCCCTCTACATATCGCAACGGTGTCAGTTCCGTTTCAGCCTGTAAATATGTCCCCAGATTATCCGTAACAGACAACCCATTCATTGCTGTTGTCCCCGCATTTACAATACTGATCACATAGGTCACACAGTCATTCGGCGTATATTCTGCCTTGACCGCCGTCTTCTCTGCCGATAATACCTCTAAAATCTCACCTACAGCGATATTGGAATTGGCAATTGAATTGCCATACCTCAGCTGTGCCTGATTCGTAAATCTGGCCATAATGATTCTTCCTTTCCTCACTTATACTTCCAATATATGCAGGATCAGTAAATGGGTTAAGATTTTGTTACCTATGGCATGTACGCATTATTTGTGCTAAAATATATGATTGATCATCATCTCATATGATGGAATATGTCTGCCGGGTGGCAGCAGAATGGAGTCTGACATGAAAAAGAAAATATTTAATATCATACAGATCGGTGATAAAAGCAACCGTATCAGCAGATTCTTTGATATTTTTATCACGATCACAATTGTAAGTAATATCCTTGTTACCTTTATGGAAACCTTTGATGAGCTGGCTTTTCTGTCCAGCCTCTTCCGAGTGACAGAATATACTACAATCGCAATCTTCTGTGCAGAGTATTTTCTCAGGATCTGGACAGCAGATTATCTATACCCGCAAATACATCCCGTCCATGCAAGACTCCGCTTTCTGGTGTCTTTTGACGGTGTCGTAGATCTTCTGACAATCATTCCGATGTCCTTTCTGTCAGGCTTTGTGATTTTCCGGATGCTTCGCGTTGCACGGATCTTTCATCTGTTCCGCCTCAATGCAAAATATGATTCTTTCAATGTCATCACTACAGTTCTTTACGAAAAGCGGAATCAGATCATTTCCTCAGTCTTCATCGTCATGATCCTGATGCTTGCCAGTAGTCTGTGTATGTACAGTGTGGAACACGAGGCACAGCCCAATGTGTTCCGCAATGCCTTCAGTGGAGTCTGGTGGAGCATGTCCACACTTCTGACGGTTGGATACGGCGACATCTACCCTATCACAACGCTAGGGCGTATTATGGCGATCGCGATCGCATACCTCGGTGTCGGTGCCGTTGCCATTCCAACCGGTATTATCAGCGCCGGTTTCGTTGAACAGTATCAGCGGAAAAGCAGCCTGTCAGATTTTCAAAACGCGGATATCAAGGAGATCTGTGAAGTCTTCGTTGACAAGCGGTACGCCGGACATGCGGTAGAAGAGATTGAAGAAATGGATCAGGCAACCATCTACCTGATCCTTCGTGACGGACTCTCTATTCTGCCCCAGAAAGGGACGATCCTGAAATTAAATGATATCATCGTAGTCCGTGGAATCAACGGACAATAACCTACTGTATAAACTCAATATTCATATCCACATCACCGGATATTCCATCTACCTTCCCCTTTGCAGAATACTGCCAGAAGGAGAAGCGATACGGGAATGCCGGTGTATCTGCATATTGTGCATACCACCACTTATACTCCTTCAACTTTCCTACATCAAGATCTAATGCAAACCACCGTTTGTTTGCATAGACCATCACATCATATCCCGCAGCCTTAATCGTCTCACAAAAACCCATACATGCCTGTGTACGCTGCTCAACTGACAGATCATTTGTCCTTGCATCTGCATTTTCCGCATCCTCTGTATCAAGCACGACCGGATACTGCAAAGCTGCCCCCTTTAAATGCTGTAATACAAAGTTGGCCTCTTCTACTCCCTCCTCATAGCTGATCGCCTGGGAGTAAAAATATACACCTCTTGGGATGCCTGCTACCAATGTACCGGACATATTCCAATCAAAGCATTCATCTAACAAAATCTTTCCCGTACCATATCCCCGGTAACCAAGTCTCAAAAAAGCAAAATCAATCCCGGCATTCTTAACCTTCTGCCAGTTGATCTGTTTATTGTGCTTAGATACATCAATCCCAATCTTACACTGTTTCGTGCCACCCGGTGCATAGATCTTATAACCATGCTCATCCTCTGCAAACGCAGAAAGATCCAGATTGTGTCTGCCGACGGAATTATCCACCTTCACATACTGTAGCACACCTGCATCATCTGTGATCACAATAAACCGGCGATTGATAAAACCCTGATACATCTCCTCCTGCATAGTAAGCAGAGGCTCATAGGTTGCCACACCGCAATCAGCATCCACCTGTGTCATCGCCGCCTTGTGTCCACAGCCACACAGCAATATCATCATTGCCATAAGCATCAATATGAACGAAACTTTCCTGCCATATCTGTTTTTCTTTATCTGCATCTGATCTGTTCTCATATTTCTCTTCCTTTGCAATCCGTTCCATCTCACATACTCTATTGATTCGCATATTACGCTGTCTCTATCATACAATATCACTGTCAAAAATACAACAAAAATGGGAGTCCACAGACTCCCATTCAACATTCTTTTCTTAATCATCGCCACCGATTGCATCAATCGATACCGCGTTCTTTGCATCCTCCGGCAAAGTGATATCTGTCACGGTACCAAAGCCCTGATATACCAGCTCCATTGTACATACCGGAATCGTCACCTTCTGCCCCTGCATCTGCATAATACTCTCCATCATCGGTGCCATATCTGCATAGATCTTGACCGGAGTAAATTCGTTCTTGTCGATCCAGATCGTAACGTTCAGATCTCCCAGACTGCTAAAATCAACATCATCCGCATCTGTTCCCACAAGACTGGAAACATCCGACTGCTCAAATACTTCTTTCAGCGCATCGCCTGTGATCTTACCTTCGATCTTGAATGTCTCCTTATCCTCAACCGTCTCTTCCCCGGTCAGGCTGAAATTCTTCATGTTCTTAATATAAATATCCATATTGAGCTGGTTATTCATATTATCCTGCTGCTCAGAGAGCACATCGTTGTCTAACGCCTGCTTCATCCATGTATTTGCAGAATACATATATGTGTAATACTGATCGCCATCCTTCATGATATAGGTATCCATGTCATACTTGCCAATGGAACCCATATCCATATTCATCTTCATATATGCCTTATAATCCGGGTCCTTCATCAGCTGCAGCTGCGAATTAATCCGAAACTGATATGTGTCTGAAGAATCAGATGATCCCATTTCCATGTTTAAAGACATGGTCGCCTCACAGTTATCTACTGTCAGATTCTTTTCTGTGTACTTTCTGATCACATCTTCAGCTGACAGCTTGCCACATCCTGCAAATGATATCGCCATAACAGCCATGACACATGTCAACAGTATCTTCTTTCCTAACCTCGTTACCTTCATAAATCCTCCTAACCTTGATAGAATGGTATCTCCATCCCACAATTAACCTCATAGTATTACTTTAATATATCACGGAGGAAAAAGCAAGGTAATTCCATTCGGCAAATACTTACAAAATGGCTACTCTAAATCCATCAGTTCCTGCTGGAACCTGGTATAATCCGTTCTTTTGTCCTTAATAAACTGAATCGCTGATGATGGATGACTATTCAGGATACCTGTCAACAGATATGGCACATCAAATCCCCAGTCGTAGGATGTCTTCATATCCCCCATATACTTTTCAATGAAATTCATCACCGGCACCAGATCATACTTTGGATTCTTCAAAAATCCCAGCAAAGACTCCATAAAGCAGTTTCCTGCTCCTCTTCCCATTCCACAGATGGTGGCATCCAGCATACTCGCACCCTCTCCCTTTAACATGGCTTCGATCGTATTGGCAAATGCCAGCTGCTGGTTATTGTGTGCATGAATCCCTACCTTCTTGCCATGTGCAGATGCCACTTCCATGTACTGCTTTGTCAGTCTGTGGATCTGTTCCGGATAAAATGCACCAAAGCTGTCTACCAGATAGATCGTATCCACGGAACACTCCGCCAACAAAGCAAGTCCATTTTCCAAATCCTCACTATTTACCTTCGACACAGCCATAATATTGACCGTCGTTTCGTAACCCTTCTCATGCGCATCTTCAATGATCTCAATAGCCGATGGGATCTGATGGATATATGTCGCCGTACGCACCATATCAATAACACTCTCAGACCGTGGAAGAATATCCCTCTTATAGTTCGTTCTTCCCACATCTGCCATAACCGAAATCTTCAGAGGGGAATCATTCTCTCCAACGATCGACCGGATCGCATCCTCATCGCAAAACTTCCACTTTCCAAAATCCGCCTCATTAAATACATCCTTGGAAGCCTTATAGCCAAACTCCATATAATCTACGCCTGCTGCGATATTGGTCCTATATAATGCCTTTACAAAATCATCTGAAAATGCAAAGTTGTTCACGAGTCCACCATCTCTTAATGTACAATCCATTACCTTTGTCTCAGGACCATACGAGATCAGATTTGCCTTCTGTTTTGTCTTTGTTTCTGCCATAATAGTCAACCTCTTTCTTTTATATCGTCACTTTAAACCGTAACGCTTTAAACTACTAAAGTGTTATTACTATAACAAAAAAAGAGCGTCTTGTCAACGCTCTTTTTTGATTCTTCTGCATATATCCACTGTATGGGAACTTGCACCCATCAGATCCGGCCGCTCACATACTGCCATCTGATATGCGATAAACCGGGAAAATGTCTCTTCATCCATGGCATTTAATACAGGCCGCATATAATCAGCAGGGCCATCCGGCGCGATCATCTGGATACGCTGTAATCCCGCCATGGTATTCAGTCTGTCAATATCCTCAATCCTGACATAATCATATAGATTCTCCGGCGTAACCGTCACATGAAAATCCGCATCAACAGTGCCGTTTTCGAGGCACTCCGTGATATGATTCTCCCTGAATCCATATGTCAGAATGCTATAATCATTCATACAATATGCTATCAGAATATATCCGCCTGCTCTTGTGACCCTTTTTGCTTCCGTAAGAGCCTTCACCTTATCTTCATCACCAAACAAATGATACATGGGGCCGAAGACAATCGTCATATCAAAGCTCTCATCTGCAAAACGCTTGAGATTCATCGCATTTCCCTGATATGCCTTCACACTGCTGCCTTTCTTTTTGAGGATGCCAAGATTATATCTGACCAGTTCCACAGCTGTCACATCGTATCCTTCCTCTGCCAATGCCACCGAATATCTGCCAGTACCTGCACCCACATCCAGCACTCTGATCTGGGACACCGGCTGCCCGGTTTCTTTTTCCAGCCGGCTCAGATAACGATGTATATACTCCATTGTCACATAAAATTCTACCTGTCCATGCCGGCTCGTCAGCCGTTTTTCTTCGTTGAATTTATTGTAGTATTGTTCTAACTCTGTCATAATTCTACCTGTCAATCCCCATTATAATGCCACACTGATCTGTGCTCTGTCGATACGATGGTCATTGACTACAAAAGATGACCGTCCATTTACCATACAGAACACATCCTCGTCTACCAGCAGATCAACCTCCGACTGATTCTTCACTGTCACATCGAGATCTGAGTCTTCTGCATGCAGTCTGGCTGTTCCCGCCTCATTACCGATTGCATAGATCTCCCGGCCTTCCGCTATGATCCGGACGGTAACATGACTGAGTGAAATATCAACATCGGATTTCATACCACCGAGAACAATGCCTTCCTTTGAACGGATATTTAAGCCTGCATTTGCATTTTCTATCCGAACGCTGCTGTTCTTTCCCTTATAGCTTCCGATCCCCACTACATTTGCACATGCACCGACAATCCGGACAGACGCATTCTCGATAAAGATTGCAGCATCATTCTCATGGGAGCCGATCACAACACCCTGTGCCACACCAAACCGTATATTGAGGTCGCAATAGCCAATGTACAGTTCACTGCGCCCCCTTACTGAACCGATACCGATTCCATCCTGACCATTCAGATCGAAATCATATCGACCATGTTCGATACGGATCCTGCCACCCAGTCCGGAGCCTACGCCAACACCTTTCATGCCATTTGCCATCATCACGATGCTGCCATCCTGACGGAATATAATATCGCCATGACGGGAATCAAGATCATTTCCAATCCCGTAATATTTACCGCTGTTAATCTGAAGCGACAGATTGCCATCGCCCTCAAAGATCAACGCCGCTGTTTCCGGCACGCAGATACCACCGTTTATCATTTCGTTGTCATGCACGAGCGTCACCACAAGCTCCGTCTGCTCATGAAGCCGCAGACACGCAAGTCCCTTCGGATTCGTAAAACATGCATTATCTAATATCAGATTACCTCTGTATCCCTCTTCCACCTCGATTGAAATATTAGACGAAAATCCGGATACACCTACGATCTCCACATGATGATATGTCTCATCTGTCTTACGGATCACAATATCCGTATACCGATTCTGTACCAGCTGCACCAATGAAATGTGACTGTCTCCCTCAATGGTGTATACCTTCTTTACATGCCGTCCTGTTGCACTCTGGCTATACTGCACGATTTCGCCTGCCACACGCTCATCAATCTCCTGAATTGGCACGGCATTTGGCTTGGCAGTGTAATACCCCTGAATCAGATCAGCTCCCAGCCGGATCACTTCCCACAGCTCCGCACTGGTTTCAACACCTTCAGCCAAAGCCAGAATATCCGAATCGTGGGCAAACTCTATGATATCTTTTACGAAATGCTGTTTCTGTGGATTGTCCTGTATATCTGACAACAGCATACGATCGATCTTTACGACCCCAGGCATATATCGCAGCAGATTGTTGACATTGGAATATCCTGAACCATAATCGTCGATTGCTGTATCAATATCCATTGCCTCATAATTCGCCTTGATCTCCGCAAGTTCTTCGTCTCCGATCTCTGTCTCTTCCGTAAATTCCACGACAATCTGTCCTGCATGATCTTTCATACGCTTTGCAAACAATGTCTTATCATCACCCTCGAGCTGATATCCCGGGATACTGTTAATAAAGACCCGTTTATTTTCAAATTGTTCCGGATGCATATCTATATAATCTAGCACATTAAAAAATGTAGCCTTCTCCACATCATACAGCCTATTCAGTCTGGTAGCGCTTCTTAAAATCTCCGGTGGTGAGATTCTCTCTTCTACATCCGCACGCATCAATGCTTCATATGCACAAACAGCACCTGTACGGGTATTCACAATCGGCTGGAAGAAATAGATCAGTCTATTGTTATCTAATATATCCGCTACCAGAACATCTCTCTTTTGATCTTCTTCCGAAAGACCTGCAAGCTGTTCCTGCTGCTGTCTGATGGCATGCTTTCTGGCGTTTTTACGATTCACCGCTTCATTGATCAATTCCTCTAATGCCTCTGTTCCGGTTACTGAATGCACGATGCTGCCTGTAGCAATCTCAAGCTGGAAATTCTCGGGATTGTCCACATTCCACATTTGCACAAGTTCATCTAACATATCCACCAGCTCTGCTGTATGTACCGGCTTCTCACTGTCCTCATGACAAGCAATCAAAAACTCATCATTACACATTCTGGCACAGATCTCGCCATCCAGCTCAATATCCTGTATGATCCTTGCCATTTTCAGGATTGCCTGATCTCCGGTCTGCCGTCCGAATTTGCGGTTGATATCCGTCAGACGCACAAGATCCACTGCGATGATACCTACATACCCACCTTCTCTTAGGCATCGCTGCCCCAGCTCCTGCACCTGACTTGTAAAGCCCTTATAATTATAAAGTCCTGTCAAGCCATCACGGATCTGGGTTGCCTCGACCTGTGTCAACAGCTTCTTTAACGCATCCTGTCTGTTAAAGGACTCTAATCCCATCATAAAACTGCGCATCCAGAGTCTGTATACTCCATCATAAATCTTTGGTTCCGATCCATAACTGATCACCGCATACCCAAAGCATCTGTCATCGAAAAATAATGGTGTGAATGTAAACATCTCCGGGTGATCTCTGTCCTCATATAACTGTGGACACAACATCGAAGTTTCAAAGCTCTCCTGAAAATCTACTACATTGCCCTCAGACTCACTGGCTCCACAACGCACGATCGGATAGCTGTGCTTCGAATATCCGTGTCGTCTCGCATTCTCCCCGATCATAAATTCCGGTTTCTTCCAATTCTCATCTAGGCATATCTGAAAATGATCAAAATCCCTGATCTGATATGTGTACTGGAACACTGTGTTGAAAAAGCTCCTCACATCCTGTTGAGACAACAGATCTTCATCTATGTGGTTAAAGCTGGAATAAAAATCCGATGAAACTCTTGTGATTCCCCAGGTCTTTCTGCGTCCATTATCACTCAGGTCGTGATGCTCCGGACATCCACAGCTTCCACCAATAAATAATGGTACTTCTATCTCAAGTCTCGGAACCGGTCTGCCAGAAAGCTTCGCATCTACCCACTGTGCAGCACATCGTCCACATGCTCCTGCCGGCACATCTGCAGATGTGATCGACACCGGGCTCTTCTGACCTTCTTCAATCGAATCATATCCAACAACAGCGATATCCTCAGGAATCCTGATACCTGCAGCAGTCAGACCATCACACAGACCGATCGCCATACAATCATTTGCACAAACCACTGCCTCCGGCAAGTGTGCCGTACCTGCCAACAGCTGTTTTGCTAACCGCTCGCCACCTGTGTACCAGTAATCCCCATCATATATCATATCCGGTCTTACCGTCAGACCATGTGCCTGCATCGCATGTTCATATCCGGAAAGTCTCTGTTTCGAATGAATATGATCAGGTATACCATTCAAAAATGCAATGTTGTGATAACCATGCACTTCGATCAAATGACTCACAAGCTTCTCTATCGGTGTCCTGTGGTCTATCATCATAGATGGGAAATATCTGCTTTCTGAATCTATCACGAGTACCGGTCCATGAAATACACGCTGTACCTGAAGTTCGATCTCATGTGCAACGCCCGGCGTTCTGATCGTATCCTGCAGGATGATCACTGCATCAAACAGATTATAATTGATCAGACGGAATATGTTAGAATCTCCACGCTCACGAAGCGGCGTATCCTGCGCTTTCTGGTACATGGAAAACACACAGACATCATAATTTAACGAAAATGCCTCTCCCGCCAGTCCCTCCAAAAAGACTGCCTGTGTTTTTTCTTCGCACTGTGCCGCCAACACAGCTATCCGTCTGCGTTCCATGATCCCCCGCTCCTTTCACACCATTTCTCAAAAATGCTTACAAATATTCTCTATTATACTATATTTGATAATTTTTTACAATTATTTGATTGATTTTGTTTGATTTCTGTTTTAAATTCACAATAAAAAAAGACATTTTCACGAATCTGAATCTGTGATACAATCCTTTTAGCAATATGAAAGAAGGTTTCTTCACCATGCAGATCAAAATATGCGGAATCACATCCATTGATGAAATACAATATCTGAACGAAGTCCGTCCCGACTATGCCGGAATGGTTCTTTTTTTTGAAAAAAGCAAACGGAATATCACGATCGCACATGCCGGACTTCTGATGCAGTCACTTGATCCCGCCATCAAACGGGTTGCAGTTGTTGTGTCTCCCAATTTCTCACAGATACAGGCGATCGAAGCTGCCGGATTTGATTATATCCAGATTCACGGCATTATGAATCAAGACGCCCTTGCCGGTACATCTATACCGGTATTGCGTGCATTTAACGTATCGGACCTTGAAGAATTGGATGCCTGTCAGACTGACAAACGGATTGCAGGATATGTCTTTGATGCGCTGCAACCCGGAAGCGGAGAGGTCTTTGACTGGAATATTTTGCCGAAGCTGCCGGATGATGGGCACATCTGTCTTCTGGCGGGCGGGCTGACACCGGAAAATGTCCGGTCTGCCATGATGACCGTCCACCCATCCGGTGTTGATGTTTCTTCCGGTGTAGAATATATCAACCGTCCCGGCAAAGACCCGGACCGTATCCGGGCTTTTGTAGAAGCTGTACGAGGCTGTCATATGACCGGATGATCAGATATTCTGATTCCGTCTGCGAATGCAATCACCTCTGTCGGTTATGATCCTGTAACCGGCAGCCTCTACCCGCCGGTTCAGGCACGAACGACATTCGGCAGCCTCCTCCCCTGTACAGATCTTATTGTCATATAGTTCATATTTCTTCCGCACATTCACAGGAGACAAATTCGGCATCACTACATTTGCACCGGCTCGAAGACCCAGCTCACGCCCCATCGGATGAATCGTACCAAGCGCTGTGGTTGCCGGAAGCAGTACATACGGAAACATCAGTCGGAGGATGGCCAGCAATCTGAGTGTCAGTTCCAATGTTCCGTTTTCTTTATCTGCAAAAGGGGTACAGCCATGCGCAATAAAAGGCCCGATACCGATCATATCCGGTGACAGCTCCTGTAAAAACCGCAAGTCGCAGATCAGATCCTGCGTTGTCTGTCCCGGTGCACCTACCATAAATCCGGCACCGGTCTGATACCCAATCTCCTTCAGATCGTACAGACATTGCTGTCTATGTTTCATAGACATTTCCTTCGGATGCAGTTCTTGATACAGTCTTGCCGATGCTGTCTCATGGCGAAGAAGATATCTGTCAGCACCTGCATCATAATATGCCTGATAACTCTCTCTTGGCTTCTCTCCTATCGACAATGTGATCGCGCAGTCCGGATAACCCCTGCGGATCGATGATACAATACTGCATACCCGTTCATCTGTGAACCATGTATCCTCTCCCCCCTGTAATACAAAGGTTCTGAATCCCAATGCATATCCCTTTTCACAGCATTCCAGAATCTGTTCCTCTGTCAGCCTGTACCGGTCAGCCTGATGATTGTCCCTGCGGATCCCACAATACAGACAATTGTTCCTGCAGTAATTCGTAAATTCTATTAAACCCCTCACATATACATCCGTACCATATTCCTGTCGTCTGACCGCATCTGCAGCTGCAAATAATGCGTGATCCTGTGCATCACTCTCCAGCAATGCACCTAATTCCGTATCCGTTACATTCTGCTCATTTTTCAATTTTTCAAGTATCATTTCTAATCTTTTCATACAACACATTATAACAGATATCTATTTTAAATACAAAAGTGACGGACTAACAGTGCTTGGCAGATTATACAGATTGTGTTATAATAAATCTGACAAAGGCGTCAGATACAATATCTGGCGTCTTTTTTTCATACAAATGCAAAATGGGAGGTACAAAATGGGTTTAACTAATATTATTGGACCTGTCATGGTCGGTCCAAGCAGTTCACATACCGCCGGTGCCGTCCGCATCGGCAATATGACCAGAGTACTCTTAAAGGATATCCCGGTCAACGGCAGAATTCTATTACATGGCTCCTTTGCAAAAACCGGAAAGGGACATGGTACTGACCGTGCGCTGATTGCCGGGATCTTAGGTCTGCAGCCGGACGATACCAGAATTCCAAACAGTTTTCAGCTGGCCGATGAGGCAGGATTTCATTTTCAGATAGAAACAACAACGATCAAAGATGCCCATCCTAATACAGCATTGATCTCACTGACAGGGCAGTCAGGACGCGAAATCGAAGTACAGGCATCTTCCATCGGTGGTGGTCAGATCATGGTCAATAAAATTGACGGTATTGATGTAAATTTCAGTGGTGAATGTCCGACTCTGATCGTCCACAACATAGACCAGCCCGGACATGTCGCCGAAGTAACATCCATGCTGGCGCACAAAGGTGTCAACATTGCGTCTATGCAGTTATACCGTGAACGCCGGGGCGAATATGCTGTTATGGTCATCGAGACAGATCAGCCCGTTCCGGAAAATGGGCTGCAATGGCTCGAACATGTAGAGGGTGTGATCAAGGTCACTTATTTTAATGGATTACAGGAGGGATTATAATGGTCATTTCCATGCAGGAAATTTTAAATTGGTGTAATACTGAACATAAAGCTTTGTGGGAATATATGTTATATGATGATATGCAGGAACGAAAGGTAACAGAAGAAGCCTCCCTCGCTACAATGGAGACCGCACTTGATGTCATGATTGAAACAACTGACAGCTACCGTGCGGATGTCATGTCAGCAAGCGGTCTGGTCGGAGATGAGGGTGGAAAGCTTGAGACATACCGATCCAATGGCACTGCACTATGCGGCGACTATATGGGTGCCGCCATGGTCATTGCACTCAAAATGGCAGAGTCCAATGCCTGTATGCGTAGAATTGTCGCAGCGCCAACAGCCGGTTCCTGCGGTGTCATCCCGGCTGTTCTGATTCCATATTACAAACTTCATATGGGAACAAAAAAAGACCTTGTAAAGGCCTTATATGTCTCAGGTGCGATTGGCGAGGTCATTGCCAGGCGCGCAAGCATCAGCGGAGCCGCCGGTGGCTGTCAGGCAGAAATCGGAGCCGCCAGCGCCATGGCATGCGGTGCACTCGTCTTTTTGCGCGGTGGCAGCAATGAACAGATCTGTCATGGTGCCGCTCTTGCGCTCAAAGGACTGCTCGGACTCGTATGTGATCCGGTTGCAGGTCTGGTAGAGATTCCATGTGTAAAACGAAATGTGCTCGGTGCTGTCAACGCCATTTCCTGTACGGATATGGTCATGGCCGGCATTCAAAGTAAAATTCCTGTTGACGAAGTGATCGATGCCATGGGCGAAATAGGATCCAAAATGGATGCCTCTCTGAGAGAAACATCCGGGGGCGGTCTTGCGACCACCCCCACCGCACTTCATATTATGGAACACACCAATACACCATAGCATCCCTTATGACGATCCGGTTAGATTTAGTTATCTCCGTATCCTTCCGGATTCTTTGTCTGCCAGTTCCAGCTGTCAGCACACATCCGGTCGATATCATATTGCGCTTCCCAGTGAAGCTCCTTTTTTGCAAGCGACGCATCTGCATAGCAGGTGGCAATGTCACCTGCCCGGCGTGGCTTGATCTCATACGGAATCTCTTTTCCGCAAGCCTTTGAAAATGCATGGATCACATCCAGCACACTATAGCCTTTTCCGGTACCCAGATTGTAGATCTTTACCCCCGGATTCTCTTTTATCTTATCAATTGCCTTCACATGCCCTGCGGCCAGATCTACTACATGAATATAGTCTCTGACACCGGTGCCATCCGGTGTATCGTAATCATTGCCGAACACACCGACCTTTTCTAACCTTCCAATGGCAACCTGTGCCACATATGGCAGCAGATTATTAGGAATTCCCTTTGGATCCTCACCGATCAGCCCACTCTTATGTGCTCCGATCGGATTAAAATACCGCAGTAAGATCACATTCCATGTATCATCTGCTGTATGCAGATCCAGAAGCATCTGCTCTAACATGCTCTTTGTCCATCCATATGGATTGGTTGGCGTCCCTTTCGGACATTCCTCAGTGATCGGAACAAATGCCGGATCACCGTATACCGTGGCAGAAGAAGAAAATATAATGTTCTTCACATTATGTTGTCTCATCACATCGCATAGTACGAGTGTGCCGCTGATATTGTTCCTGTAATACTCTAACGGTTTCTTTACGGATTCTCCCACTGCCTTGAGGCCTGCAAAATGAATGACACAATCAATCTTCTCCTGCTCAAACACACGCTGCATACCCTGCTCGTCATTGATATCCATCTCATAAAATATCAGATCCTTACCTGTGATCTGTTTTATCCTGTCAACTGCCTTACGGCTCGCATTACACAGATTATCAACGACCGTTACATCATACCCGGCCTCTAACAACTCCACACAGGTATGACTGCCAATATATCCTGCACCACCTGTCACCAGTATTCTCATACGGACCTCCTATCTTTACTCTCTGCCATCCCAGCAGTATGTACATAACTTGCATTTGTCAATTCCCACTGCATCCAGCATATCATCCAGACGATTGAATCTCAGCGATGTAAAATGCAGCTCCTTGCGGATCTCTTCAACCATCTTCTCGTATTTTTCTGAATCCGGATCTGTATATTCCTGTAACACCTCGTCTGTTACATTTCCATTTTCCAGACGTTCGATCACTCGTCTTGTGATCAGATCCATCTCAGATGAGGATCTCGAGAAATTCAGATATTTGCATCCATACACAAGTGGTGGACAGGCCGGACGGATATGCACCTCTTTTGCACCACTCTGATACAGAAATTCTGTCGTCTCCCTCAGCTGTGTACCTCGTACAATAGAATCATCGATCAACAACAGACTCTTGTCCTTGATCAGATCTTCCACTGCCAAAAGCTTCATCTTGGCAATCAGATTCCGCTGTGACTGGATCGTCGGCATAAATGACCGTGGCCATGTCGGCGTATACTTGATAAACGGTCTTGAAAACGGAATACCGGATGCATTGGCATAACCGATCGCATGCGCAGTTCCGGAATCCGGCACACCCGCTACAATATCCGGTTTTACATGATCGCGGGCCGCCATTTTCTCACCACAATGATAGCGCATCTGTTCCACGCTCATTCCCTCATAAGAGCTGGCCGGATATCCATAGTATACCCAAAGGAATGTACAGATCTTCATATCGGTGCCCGGATTCATCAATGTGATACAGTTCTTCTCCGTCATCACAGCAATTTCACCCGGTCCCAGTTCCTTGTAATCCTGGTAACCGAGGTTCTTATATGCGAAACTCTCGAACGAAGCACAAAATGCACCGTCCTTTCGTCCGATCACGATCGGAGTCCGTCCATAATGATCCCTGGCCGCATAAATGCCATTCTCATTCATCAACAATAGGGAAAGAGAACCATCAACCGCTTCAATCGCATAATGAATACCCTCGATCAGATTCTCCTTCTGATTGATCAGTGCCGCAACGAGCTCCGTCGCATTGATATCTCCACCACTCATCTCAAGGAAATGAGAATGTCCCTTCTCAAACAAAATCTGTGTCAGCTCATCTACATTGTTGATCTTGCTGACCGTTGTTAATGCATATGTACCATGATGTGATCGCACGATCAACGGCTGTGGCTCATAATCTGATATACAGCCAATTCCATACTTTCCTTTCATCTGCTGCATATCCTTGTCAAACTTTGTACGGAATGGTGCATTCTCAATGTTGTGAATGGATCTGTCAAATCCCTTATTTTCATCGTACACTGCCATTCCGCCCCGTCTTGTTCCTAAATGGGAATGATAATCAATTCCAAAAAACAAGTCGAATAAACAATCATCTTTTGCTGCTACGCCAAAAAAACCGCCCATAATCTTCCTCCCGGACTCTTTATTTTGATTTATTGATATGTATATAATATCCTATTTCTGAATCTTTGCCTTTGAAGACACCCCTGCCGCCTTTAAGAGCTTCTTATATGTCTTCAGCTTACTCTTTGGCACCTTGATCACTGCCTTTGACGCGATCCCTGAAAATGCCTTTTTGCCGATACTTCCCTGCTTAAAAAGCTTGGTAGTGATCGTAATTCTCTTTAACTGCTTACACCCTGAGAAAGCATTTTTACCGATTGTCTTCACATTTTTTCCAATTACCACCTTTGTCAAACGCTTCTGATTCTTACATGCACCCGCAGCTATCTTTGTCACCCGGTATATCTTTCCATTAATCTTCACCGTCGCCGGAATGGTTAAGGTTCCCTTTTCTGTCGTTTTCACACCGGCAAATGTCACAGACTTTTTGTCCGCGTTGATTTTGTATGAGATCTTCACACCGGATGTTGTCTTTACAGTCGCCTCATTCTCCGGTGAATCGGCATGATCCGTATCGTCTGACGCCTTATCATCCGATCTGCTGTCCTCTGTCAGCTTGGGAATCTTCTCACCATCCGCTATTTTCTCTCCACAATCCTTACAATAAGTATCCCCTGTGTATCCTGTTTTTGAAGTCGTAGCCGCAACTGCATTCCGGATCTCGGTATTCGTATGTCCGCAACGGACTGTTACGGATGTTTTTATGATCTTTCCTCCGGCCTGTGCCGTCACAGTTACAGTTCCCGGCTTAATCCCTGTCAGGTTACCCGCTGCATCCATAGATGCCACTGTCGGATCTGAAGAACTCCATGTCACCGTATCTGTCACTAAAACTTCTTTTTTCATACCATCGATCTTCGCCTTGAGATCACACCTGACCGTCTTGCCTGCTGCCAATGTATTAAAATATATCTTCCATGATGCAATGTTGCTGATATGGACATCTGTCTTCTGCAGGCAGTCCGCCACCGGTGCCTGCTGTGTCTCATCGAGTTGATTGCCGGAACCTAACTGTGCCAGCGTTGTATTCGCCCAGCTCGTGGCTCCCGAATAAAAACATGCCAGTCCGATATAGGTATTTTCCGGATTGATCAGTGCTGCATAGTGCCCGGCATCCTGATCATACCAGCCATTGGTCTTATTATATACACTGATCTCACTGTACCACTGTTCAACTCCAGCCAGCACACTGGTTCCGGTGTTATAGGCGATCACCTCATATCCAGGCATCACACCTGCCGGATATGTAATATCAAAGGCACCTGCCGGATTTGTAGAAGGTGCATTTAATCTGCTATGTCCTGTTTTCAAGCTGCTGTGCATAAAGGCAATGCCTGCTTCAACCACCCGGATCCTCGCAATGGATTCGAGCTGGGATGACCATTTGATCGGCACATAATCCGATGCTGTCAGTGCTTTTCCGGTTTTCGGATTCGCGTACCCCTGATCACAGGCTTCCTTCCGGATCTGGTTAATGCGATTGATCACATTCTGGGTATCGGTCAGGTATTGTCCCGGTACACCTACAAACACACAGCCCTCCGAAGGTGTGGCTGTCTGTGCAGGCAATACGACTGTCTCTGCCTTTACCGGCATGATCAGCATACTAAATGCCATCACAACCGTCATACATATTGCTGATAATTTTCTCATAAATCCTCCCCATTTCCATAATAACTGCTATCTCAAAAACTGTCCCATCTATCATAACACATTTTACTCAAACACGAAATATCAAGTTCTGTCCCGCTATACGATCTGTGCCGGAATATTCTCTCCACGCATGAAGCAGGAAATACTGTGTTCGATATCCGCAATCAGACGCTGTCTCGCCTCTAGTGCACCCCATCCGATATGCGGTACCATCACGAGATGATCCTGTTTGCGCACAGAGAGCAACGGAGAATCCACAGGCATCGGTTCTGTCTCAAATACATCGAGTCCTGCACCTGCGATCTGTTCTTCTTCCACGGCTCTCGCCAGATCTGCTTCACAAACTACAGGGCCTCTTGCCACATTTACAAAAACCGCCTCCGGTTTCATCTTTACAAATGCATCATAAGTAAATAAATGTCTTGTCTGCTCTGTCAATGGACAATGCACAGTCAGAATATCACTGCGTGTCAGCAGCTCATCAAATGACACCTGTGTATATGGCACATCATAGGTGTGCCCGGACGCCGAATAATAGATCACCTGACATCCAAATACTTCTGCCATCTGTGCTACACGCCGCCCGATATTACCGAGTCCGACAATACCAAAGGTCTTCCCTGCCAGCTCATGAAAATTGTGCGCAACATGAGAAAAGGAAGTACCTGCCGCATAGCTTCCATCCTTTACATACCGATCATAATATGCCAGTCTTTCACTGACTGCCAGCACCAGTGCCATCGTATGCTGTGCAACGCTGTCCGTCGAATAATTCCGTACATTCGTGACCTGAATCCCATGCGCCTTACAATACGCAATATCAATATTATTATATCCCGTTGCAGCCTCACACACCAGACGCACCTTGCTGCCTGCCAATACAGATTCATCAATCACAAGCTTATTGGGTACAATGACATCCGCATCTGCAATTTTTTCCCGCACCTCTTTCTGGGAAAGGCCCGGATACACCGTTACATCCCCATACTTATGAAGTCCATCCCATGATACGCCCTGTCCTGCTGCATTACCTTCTAACACTACGATCTTCATGTGTATCATCTCCTATCTTTTCATGATCCTATTTCAGTTGTCCTATCCCTCTGCATAAAAATAGGTATCGCCCGGGAAGCCAAGCCCCCCAGCCATACCTATTGTTTCAGACTGTGTCACAGTCCCTGCTATCACCTATACATCAATCTTTGGCAATGTAGCAAAACTCTTTTCCAGCTCCTCATCTGTCGGAATATAGTCTGTCATATCCCCATCATTATACTTCTGATATGCAACCATATCAAAATATCCTGTTCCTGTCAGACCAAATACAATATTCTTCTCTTCTCCGGTCTCCTTGCACTTCAGTGCCTCATCGATCGCTACCTTGATCGCATGACTGCTCTCCGGAGCAGGCAGAATCCCCTCTACTCTTGCAAACTGCTCTGCAGCCTTGAATACCTCTGTCTGTTCTACACTTCTTGCCTTCACTAAGCCCTGATCGTATAATTCTGAAACGATTGCACTCATTCCATGGTAACGAAGACCTCCGGCGTGATTTGCTGAAGGAATAAATCCGCTTCCAAGTGTATACATCTTGGCCAATGGACAGATCTTTCCGGTATCGCAGAAATCGTATGCATAACGACCTCTTGTCAGACTTGGACAGGATGCCGGTTCTACAGCGATGATCTCATAATCTGCCTCGCCGCGAAGCATCTCCCCTGCAAATGGTGAGATCAATCCACCAAGATTGGATCCGCCACCAGCACAGCCGATGATCGTATCTGCCTTAATTCCATATTTGTCAAGAGCAGCCTTCGTCTCAAGTCCAATTACGGTCTGATGCAGTAATACCTGGGATAATACAGAACCTAACACATAACGATAACCTTCCTGTGTGGTAGCCGCCTCAACTGCCTCTGAAATGGCACAGCCGAGACTTCCTGTTGTTCCCGGGAACTGCGCATTGATCTTACGGCCAATCTCTGTATTCATAGATGGTGATGGTGTCACCTGTGCACCGTATGTTCTCATAACCTCTCTTCTAAAAGGCTTCTGCTCATAAGATACCTTCACCATATATACCTGACAATCAAGATCAAAATATGAACATGCCATTGACAATGCCGTCCCCCACTGTCCTGCACCGGTTTCTGTCGTAACACCACGAAGTCCCTGTTTCTTTGCATAATATGCCTGTGCAATCGCAGAATTCAGCTTATGACTGCCTGATGTATTATTGCCCTCAAACTTATAGTAAATATGTGCAGGTGTTCCCAGCTTTTTCTCAAGACAGTATGCACGCACCAGCGGTGCCGGTCTGTACATCCGGTAAAAATTTCGGATCTCCTCCGGGATATCAAAATATGGTGTTGTATCATCTAACTCCTGCTTGGCAAGCTCCTCACAAAAGATCGGTGTCAGCTCCTGTAATGTGATTGGCTTTCCTGTACCCGGATTCAGTATCGGTGCCGGCTTCTTCTTCATATCTGCACGCACATTATACCATTGCTTAGGCATCTCACTCTCTTCTAGATAAATCTTGTATGGAATCTCTCTGCTCATATCTGCTATGACCTCCTTCATATATATTTATTTCCCTAACTCATTAGCGGCTTCACAAAATCCAATGCCTCAATATATGCAATCGCACCGTCTATGTTCTGATCCTCCACAAATGACTGCATAACCTCTTTATATTCCTGCTGTATCGTCTTATTTGGCAAACGCCTTCCCGTCTGACCGAGACTTCGGCTGTTAATGCGGATACACAACTCTCTTACCATGTCCGGTCTGCTATCTTCCTGTCTGCCGGATCTGCGTCCTCTCTTCATCGAATTCCTCCTTTCCTATTAGCTCTCGAATCACTCAACTGTACAATAGTTTATCATACATTATCAGAAAAATCATCTATTTTATAACATATATGTGATCAGTCCATACCAAAGCGGTACGGTCACTGCCATGAATAGTGTGCTGACCAAAATACATCTGGTCGCAAATGCCACATCCTGCCCGTATTGTTCCACAGCGACACAGCTTGTAGATGCTGTCGGCATAGCAAACATCAGGACCGTAACAGTATTTACGAGCACATTGTCGGGCCAGAGCAGATAAAGCATTCCCAGACAAAGACTCGGAATCAAAACCAGCCTCCAAAGAACTGTCTCCCACACCTCTTTCGATTCAAACAGACTTCGAAATGGCATTTCCCCAAATTGCAGACCAACAATAAACAGTGCGATCGGCGTTGTCGCATCCCCAAAATATCCGACTGCCTGCATCACGACCTGCGGCAGCCGGATCTGCCCGATAAACAGAACCAATCCAACTACAGCTGCCAACAAAACCGGTGAGATCAGTTTTTTGACAGAAAAACGCTCATGCTGATCCTGACCCAGATACAAAACACCGATCGTAAATAACACCAGATCATTTATAACCTCACACATCGTTGCTAACAATAGTGCCTGATCCCCCAGCATCTGTCTTACAAATGGCATACCAATGAATCCTGTATTATTGAACACCGCACAAAACACCAGTACCTTTCTGATCTCTATCCTGCTTCTGCGAAGCCTGCAGTATCCGATCAGCAAAACAAGCGAAACCACATAAATAAGTCCGGCTGCTATACATGTATCAAAGCTGTTCTTCGCCAGAGAACCATTTATATCCGTGCCAACCATAACATCCAGTATCATTGCCGGAATCAGAACATACATCAAAACCTTAGATATACCATCTGACTGTTCTTTCCCGATCAGACCGGTCTTCTTCGAGATCCATCCGGGCAATACCAGCAAAGCAAACACCACAACATTTTGAAAGCAGATTCCCACATTTTCAAACATAGCAAGCCTCCTATCCAGATACAAAAAATGCCTTTCTATATTGTATATAGAAAGACATCTTTGCCAATTGACTATTAACTGCATTATAGCAGACCTGTCTGTTCCTTTCAACTCCATCGCACGAACACAAAAAAGGGAGCCTGTCATTATAACAGGCTCCCAGGGCAACTTTATCAAAAATAAACTAAAAAGCAAAATTCACTTCATATATTTTACCTAATGCATCCATTTATGTCAATGTGCTGTCACATATTATTTATTTTAATTTATACTTTCGTCCCTTGGAAACCGCTCCAATATAGTCTCTTCCCTGATAGCTCTTAACAGGGACCACATAAAACCGTCCTGTCTTACTGCCACTCTTCCATGGCATCACCAGCTTCACAGAAGTGCCTTTATAGATTCCCATCAACTTTTTCTTTTTGTTACCAGCTGCACGATAATATATTTTATACTTAGTTGCTCCGGATACCTTCTTCCATTTCACTTTGACATAATAATAACTGACTGCTCCGAGCTTTTTTTTATTACCGGCTTTCTTTACACGTTTGATGTGCCCGGCTGCCGGTTTTGTCGCTGTATTATAGTTGTCCGACTCCTGCCCGGTTACGATCACACCATCCCGGCTGCAAAATGCCGCAACGCGGAATTGATAGCTCTGTCCGGATTGCAATCCGGAGATTGTCTTTTCATGACCGGACACCACCTGTGCAATCTGTTTCCATCCATTCTGATATTTCCGGTATATGTAATACCCGGAAGCTCCCGGAATCGTCTTCCATTTTAAGGTGAGTGAATTCTTCTTTATGTTTTTTGCCTGCAGACCGGAAACCTTCTCCGGCGTTACATAAACTCTGCAGGATGTCTTTGCAAGCCCATCCTTCGTACATACCCATACATATGCCATCCCGGCCCGTTTGGCACTGATCGTGCCATCTGTCGTCACTGATACCACATTTGTGTTATCACTACTATACTCCAATTCTTTGGCATTCATCGCATCCTGTGGAGTTACAACCGGCTGCAGCACTTCGCTCTCTCCAACATGCAGCACATACATTTCCTCCAACTGAATGGAAGCGGCTCTGATATCCGATATTCTAAATGTGTAACCGCCTATACTGTTGGCGCCGTCCTGCTTCACCATCAGATAATATGTCCGTCCTGTATTTAGATTCGCATCCACAGAAATCGTCTCTGTCGGACTGACATATGTCTTCATTAGTGTGTTTTTCGTGTCCCGTACCACTGCATCTGAATCCCATTCCCGCAGCATATACTGAATCGAATGCTCACTCTGTGCATTTGTTAATATCAGTCTGTGAACACCGGACCTTGCAGTTGTGAATTTAAAATAATCTATGTCATTTCCATAAATAGAGTCCATACTTCTTGTAATATCCGTATTCAATGCAATACTCTCTGCCTCAGACTTATCATTGCCATTCTGATCTTCCTGAAAACCAATCTGCACCTTTATATTGCCATTTGTCAATGGTGCCAGCACATTATCTGCCAAAATCCCAATATAATAATGCTCTCCTGCTTCTAACGCCGCGAAAGGACTTCCTGATAGATCAGATTTCATTTCCATCGTATCTGCTTTGCCCGGATCCGCACTGACCGATTCCAGGATCTCTCCACTCTTTTGCATCACACAAAACCGTACTGTCTGTGGCAGTGAAATGTTCTTTACATGTATGGTAATATAGCCAGCCTGTTCCGGTGTTTCATAACTCACATACCCCTCGCCCTGCATCACCATATAATAATCACTGTTCATCTTGAGTGTATAGGCATCCGCATCCGTCAATGTCTGCGCATACCCAGACTGTACCTCCTTTGCACATACCTGCACACCTGACATGGTCGTGATCACCATACTGATAACCAATAATCCGTATATCATATATTTATAATATCTTGTCATATCTGTGACCTCCTTGTAACCCACGCTTTATTATAGCAAAGTGTCACTGTGATCACAAGCGTTATCTCCCGCTTGCTTTTTGAAAACATGTAGAGTATTTAAATCGAAGGAAACACAAACACTTTAGGGGCTACTATAATACCTTGGAACCATTGACAGTTAATTTGAAGGTGGCACCCAGAATTTCTGCCGCACCCCTGCACATCATCATACGCCCTAAGAAGATCTCGAAGTATTCGTACATCGAGCAGATCTTAGGGTCGATCTGCAGGTTGAGTGCGATCACCTTTTTCTCAGTGCTGATCTTGAGCTTTGTATCCGTCACGGCATAGTTCACCCGGTCATGAATATCAAATGTTGTCTTCTTCGTATCCCGTACCCTGCTCCTTCGCACATCGGTCTTATCTGCAATGATCAAAGCCGCGGATACCGGATCGGTCGCTCCCCCGGTGGATTCATCATGATGTCCGATCGCCGAAACAATCTGCACCCGGTCACATAGCTTCATATCCGTTCTTCTGAGAATATCATTTGCCAGCAAGGCTCCGTACTCGGCATGATGGCTGCGATTGACAGCATTGCCGATATCATGCATAAACCCGGCGATCCGTGCCAGATCGATCTCATGCTCTGTATATCCGAATTTCTTCATAATATACGCTGCACGCTCTGCCACCAGTACGCAATGTGCCTCCGAATGATCTGTATATCCCAGCACACCGAGATTTTCGTCACCCTTTCTTAGAAACTCACATACCTCTTTATTTTTTCTGATTTCCTGATAGTTCATAATTTCTGCTTCTTTCTTCGCTTTTCACATTGGATTTCCTGCAAACCGCAAATACATTCCATGTCTTCTGCACTGCATCGTACCATGTACGATCTGTTTGTGCTATCCGAAGCAGATGAAGCTTTTGCAAAGATTATGTAAAATCCCGCATACCACTGTATTTTCTGAAGATAAAAAAGGACGCTGCCGCAGTCACCGCCTCGGTAATGCCAAATGCATACCACACACCTACTGCATTGCCGGTAAGTCTGCTCAACAGATATGCCATCGGAATCATCACCACCACATAACGCATCAAGGATATGATAAATGATGGCACACCACGCCCTAAGCCTTCTAAAGTACCGGAATATGTGACCGATACCGATGAGACCACAAATCCGGCACTGATGATCCGCAATGCCTGGGCCCCTGCCTGCAGGGTTGTCGCATTACCTGTAAAGAATCCCATCAGCGTCTTAGGCAATCCCATACACAACACCATACCTGCTGCCATAATTCCCACAATACTTACCATTGCCGTTCTGTAGATTGCCTTTACACGCCGATATTCCCCGGCTCCATAATTGTAGCCGATCAGTGGACGGATCCCCTGAATCATGCCATTTGCCGGCAGATACAGGAATGTCTGCAGCTTGTAATATACCCCCAGTACAAGTACATAGACCTGCGAAAATTCTGTCAGGATCATATTGAGTGCCGTGATCAGCAAGGATGGCAATGCCATATTCAGGGTTGCAGGAATGCCGATCCCGTATAGCTTCCCAAGGATGGCTCGATCCGGATGCCAGCTCTTGAGTTTGATCTTTACCGCAAGCTTTGTATTCCGATAGAATGCCAGATAGCATAACAGTGTCACCACCTGCCCGATGCCGGTTGCAACCGCCGCACCGGCAATTCCCATTTTCGGTACAGGACCGATCCCAAAGATCAGCACCGGATCCAGCACGATATTGGTAATACAGCCGGCCATCATGCTGATCATGGAAACCTTCATATTGCCCACCGCCTGAAAAATCTTCTCAAAGGCAATCCCTACCGTGATCACAACCGAGAAGGAAAACGCAATCCGCGAATATGTCAGTCCATCCCGGATCACCTGACTATCCGATGTAAAGAACCGCAGAAATGCCGGCATTCCAAACCAGCAGCCGATCAGCAGGAGCAGTCCATGCACCACATTCATGACCATGCCATCCGTTGCCGCCTGATCTGCCAGCTTCCGGTTTCCTGCCCCCAGATAAAAGGCGATTGCTGCATTGATACCGATCGAGAACCCGACAGCGATCGAAGTGATCAGGTTCTGCACCGGATATACAAGCGATAGGGCAGTCATCGCATCATCACTGATCTGTGCTACGAAATAGCTGTCCACAATATTGTACAGGGAATTAACCAGCATGGATAGCATCATGGGAAGTGCCATGGAATATACCAACGGTATGACCGGTCTGTCCTTCATAAATGTCTGATTCATTTTACTTCTCCTCCCTTATCTGTCTCTTTATCCATATTTCCGAAATGTGCAAATGCCATCCGGCCCTGTGCATACTGTATGTAACCACACAGGATCCGGTCATGGATTCCGCGACATAAAAAAGCCACATAACGACCGGTTGATCGTTATGTGGCGAAAAATAGACCTTGTCCAGAAAAATCCACATGCATTTTAGGATGTCATTCTATCACATTTCCTCCGGATACACAAGCCCCCAATCCGCCCGGAGTCTGGTCATGATATCCATCACATCTTCAGAATATGCAAGCTGCATCAACGCCGCATCCTGCGTCTTCACCGCCTGCTCCATGTCCTGCATCTCATAATACAAGGCATTTGCCGTCTCACCGCTCGCAATCTTTCTGACCTCTCCCGTCTCGGCGCTGACGATCACAGCCTGATCTGCACGCGGATATTCCATAATCTCTATATACCCCTGTTCACAGCTGATCATCGCACGCTTTGGCTGCTTGGAGTGCAGGGAAAGGGCAACGGTCGCCATCTGGCCATCCGGATTCTTCAGCAGAATCGTCGCCTGCTCATCCACGCCTGTCGGTGCCGGCTTCCACTGGCTGACGATCTCATCCGGCTTCTGCGACATAAAGCTACGCACGATCGACAAGGCATAAACCCCGATATCCAACATCGCACCGCCTGCCAGATTTCGGTTAAAGAACCGGTTCTCCATGTTGTATTCCTTGTAGCTGCCAAAGTTCATGGTAATCATCTGCACGCGTCCGAGCTGTCCGCTTCTGACAATACTCCAAAGTTCCTTATAAAGCGGCATATGCCAGATCGTCATTGCCTCTGCCAGCACCAGCTTCTTTTGTGCTGCCAGTTCTATCATCTCATGGAGTTCTGTGCTATTCAGTGTAATCGACTTCTCCACCAACAAATGCTTGCCATGCGAAAGTGCCTGCTTCATAAACGGATAATGGGTATTGTGCGGACTCGTGATATAGATAATGTCCACATTTTCATCCTCAAACATATCCTCAATATGGTCATATACCTTTTCCACCCCATACTGTTTTGCAAACTGTACAGCCTTTTCATGTGTACGATTCCCGACAGCATACAGCTTCTTGTTCATTTTCTGTAATGCCTGTGCCATCTCATTGGCAATCACACCTGTACCTAATACTGCCCAATTCAAATTCTCTCTCATCAGAACCTCCTATTTTTCAAATACCAGAATCTTTTGTGAGAGCTTCTTCATAACAGGCAACCATATCACCAGCTTATATGCCGGATTCAGTGTCAACATCCCCCGGAGAATATTATCATTTTTTACTTTGTGAAATCCATCGGCAATATCGCCTAATTCTTCAAAGCTGTTGGCTCCCCATGTAAACACAGCACCTGTAGACTGGATCGACTTCTCGACCTTTTCCTGATTCACGAACTTCGGACACAGACATTCCATCAACACATAGGCATTCTCAAAATTGTCCCGAATGATCCTAAGCATCTGTCCCACCTGTTCCCTCGTCAGATACATGGTCAGTCCTTCAATAATGAATAACATTTTCCCGCGTTTCGTCACCTGTGAAGCCCATGCCGGATCAAAGCAGGAACAGCCGATCGTGGACACCCGTCCCGATTCACCATATACAGAATCACGCACCGCTATCGTCTCCGGCAGATCCAAATTATACCATGCGATCCGTCCATTGTCCATCCGATAAAAACGGGTATCGAGACCACACGCAATATTGACAACCGTACAATCCGGATTTCGTTTGATAAAATCTGACACCAGCTCGTCTAAGACCGCAGTTCTGGCAATCACACCGCCACTCATCGTAGCGTCCTTCCCTGCCCGTGAAAAATCATAATCCAACTTCTCCACAATCTCTTCTGCCTTGGCATCCTTGAATTTATGTTTTGGGTTGCGGCTATACATAGCGCGTGCATAAAAGCTCTGCAGCATGGTTTCTGCAGCTCCGTTTAATACCGGTACAATTTTCTTCTCACTCATTTTCATACGCTCCTTTTCATTCCATAACAAATGTGATGTTTTGTTATGTTTATTAAAAAAGCACCTCCATGATATCGCTTCACAGATGTGCTTCCTTCTTCAAATTCTCTATTAAACTTGCTGTTCCGCTCTCGGCGAAAATTCCTGTCTTCTCGATCAGATACATGGCATACTCCATATCATAATCCCCTCTGATCATATCAATGCAGCCCCACACCTGTCTGTCATTGTCCAGACTCTGTTCTGGGTGTGCAAGCTGCAAGCCGTCTGCTTTCCATAACACTGGTTATGTTAGTCTATTCTAACTTATTTGTCAATAGGCAATCCACATATATTCTCTATTGTAAATGAGAATCATATTCAACACGAAATGGCAGCTGGCTCAAAATATCCCGTTCTATATCAATCCCCGGAAAAACTTCAATGAGCTTTAAACCCTTATCTCCAAGCTCGAACACGCACCGCTCTGTCACATAAAGTACGCGCTGTCTGTTCTCCCTCGCTCTTTTTGCAGAGAAACTGATACTCTTCACACGATGCACAAACTTCGGAATACTACCTTCATTCCGGATCAGGACACTTCCGTTTCTGTCTTCTACATTAAGGCCCTTTGTATTAAATGTAAAACAGAATACCACAGTCGGTGTTTTCGCTGTAATATTGGCAAATCCACCAACACCGGCAAATGCACCCGGTCCCTTGTGTGCATTCACATTTCCGAACTGGTCTACCTCAATCGCTCCCATAAAGCAGATATCTAAGCCACCATTATTATACAGATCAAACTGATTCGCCATATCATAAATGGAATCCGCCCCGATCACAGCCCCAAAGATCTTGCCGGAAGCAGGAAATCCGCCAACGCCACCTGACTCAACCGTCAATGTGATCTTATCGAGCATACCATTTTCCCTGGCGTATTTGGAAACAGTCTCCGGAATGCCTACACCAATATTCACAATATCGTCCGGATGCAGTTCCATCGCTGCCCGTCTGCCGATGATCTCTGCAGATGTATTGACTACACTCTTTGTCAGCGTGCGTTTCTCAAGCATCTCTGCCCAATCCTGCCACTGCGAATATGGGATCTCAAAATTACCTGTCAGCGACTCATATGCTGCATGCCTTGGCTCCGGCTTGATCTCCACGATCGCATCGACCAGACAGCCCGGAATGATCGTACTGTGTGGTCTGGATGTTTTCGGTACAATCCTGTCAACCTGCACGATCACTCTGCCATGATTGGCCTTGACTGCCTGACAGATGGACAGTGCATCGCCCGCCGTATACATATCGTCAAAGGAAATATTGCCTTTGCGGTCTGCGGCTGTACCTTTGATCATTGCCACATTGATTTTCGGCAGCTTGTAGTATAAAAATTCCTCTCCATCCAGCACTACATATTTTACAAGGGAATCGTCCTTGGAAATGTGATTGATACCCGGTCCATCCAGTCTTGGATCGACAAAGATATCAAGTCCCACCTTCGATAGTGCACCCGGAATACCGCCTGCCTGTGCCCGTATCGCATGTGAGATACATCCGAGTGGAAGATTATACGCCTCGAACCGATCTTCTAAAACCAATTTCTTCGTGCTGTACATAGCACCAAAATGTCCACATATGATCTTATCGACCGCACCATCCCGAATATATCCCTCTGCTGCCTTATCGTCTGACCACGCACCAAACCCAGCACTGGAAATAGTCGTCAGATGCTTTGGTGATCCTGTATTCTGATATCTTCTATATAATGCCTCATGTAACTCTACCGGATTGTCAATTCCCAGAAATGAATTGAATGCCAACACATCTCCATCATTGATCAATTCCATAGCTTCCTCTGCTGTCATAACTCTAAACATTTTCTTTATGTACACCTTTCCTATTCATAACCTGTCCAACTGTCAGGCAAAGATCGTATTCATTTTATATAACTCTTCTGTAGCAATTCTTGTCTTGGCTACCACATCCCGTGACTGATCCTTTGGGAAACAATAATACAGACATTGCATGTCTCCAATACAGATCATATCGCCGATCTCATACCAGTAATAATCCGCATACAGACTATAGGATGTCTTTGGTGTCTGTCCATACTGCAGTCTGCCATCGCACCCCTCCAGATAGAAGCCCCGATCGTCATGATGCAAATGCCCGTCTCCCACCTTATAAATACATTTCAAATCCTTCAGCATGTAAATCTCAACATCCACATCCAGTGCATAGGATCCATCGTGTAGCTGCTTTCTTACCTCTTCCCGCTGCCATCGATACCAGTCCGGAATATGGGTAAATGTATGTCTTCCAAAAAGATTTTTCAGAAATCCTGTCTCGGTCAGCTCATGCTGATCCCCGCATGCCTTACAAATAATCCGTGTGCCCACACCCTGCATATGTCCTTCCTTCTTACAGGTGGCACATTGATACAGGACACGATTCAGATGATCGGCACGAAATGCCTCTCTAACCGGAATCTGTTGCTCCTGCTGCTCCTTAAAATTATCAAATGCAAAACACCGGTTTAGTTTTTCCTGAATGTCTTTCGCAGAGAGCTTCCCAATCTCTTCTGTCGAAAGCAGGTATGTCACATCCGCAGATACCTGCACATCCCGTAACTGCAGATTATTATATAATGGATCCCTGAGAAATGCCCCATGGGTTCTGATCACAACCACCGGCACCTTTAACAGCCTGACGCATTTTCCCAGAGAATTCGGGATCGGGGTCGCCGTTCCGTCAAAGCTGTAGCTGGCCTCCGGATACATCAAGACAGAGGTCTTCAATTCCCGCAGTGCATATACCATGTCCTTTACCATCTGCACATCCGTCACAAATTTATTTGTGGGAATGCATCCAACCTGGCGCATCAGTCCTTCCTTGCCAACCATACCATCGGAAGTGCAGATAATATTCAATGGATGGTCCTGCATCACTGTTTCTGCGATCTTCAGGTCAATGAAGCTCGAATGATTCATCAACACCAGACACGGCTCCCCCTTGGCAAGCCGCTCCATCCCATGCCTTTCACAATGAAAACCTACCTGTCTGAGTTCTCCCTTCGATAATGTCAGGATCAACTGCCGCAGCAATGGATTCGGCCGCACAGGCTTATGGTGCTTTCTCTCCGGCAGACGCATCACCTGCTCATAACTCATTTCTTTTACTTTTATCTTCATACCCCTACCTCAATCTCATTGCATACATGCTGCACATGGAAATACACCTTGCAAAATCTACAGCCCGGCATTTAACTGATTCAGCATGTCCATCGTATCATATCGTTCCCCACAAGCCATGCATACCCAGTCACAGTTGCTTTTCTTCGCCTTCTTGTGCAAATAATCGAGCTGTCCCTTGCACAACGGACACGGCTGTGGTTCCTCATTCCACAGGCTCTTTAAGAATTTCAGAGCATCGTCTCTGTTGGTGAAATGATATTTTGAAAGTATTGTGTTTGGCATATGTACTCCTGTCCATCTTGATATCCGTTTACAGCATAAGAATGGGATTTGTCTTCTTTCCAAATTCATGAACCGTCATTTGTTTCCTCCAATTTGGAAGCAAATATTTTCTAATATAGAATCACAATCTATTTTGATTATATAATACCCTGTATATTTCTGCAACTTCCCCTTAAACCGCGTTCAGGAGCCAGATGGCCTCATAAAAGCTAAAATTCGTATATTGGATTTAAAAAGGCTCAACCCCTTGTAAACAAAAGGTTGAGCCAATGAAGTCAATTGATACTCTTAAAGTATTTAATTACCCGATGATTGTAGCAACACGGCCTGAACCTACAGTTCTACCACCTTCACGGTCTGATTTGGCTGTGTTTAGAAACTTATTTGTTACGGTTTTTGCCGTTTTGTGACTCATTTTATGGGTATTTTACCTATTATTTATTCTTTTTCCGGGGGAATTGTTGCAGATTCGTATCACGGATTCGGGGAAACACCTTGTGTATCACGCCCCTTGTGTCTGCGTCTGAACAACACCTTTTTCGTCCACCATGGAGATATTGTAGCATGGACGACCTGGAATGTAAATTGATTCTTTGTGAAATTCGTTCGGCCTTCGTTGATTAGTGGCAGGGTGGCGAACGGAAAATGCAAATTATATTACTAACATATTCTCCTTATCCTGATATCCATTGCAAATATTTATTTAGCCCTTTCCTATATTCAAACACTTTCTCATTAAAATTTTTTGTTAAATTAAAAATTTGACTATGCATCATTCTTTCAAATGAATGCTGCTTATTTTCTTCCACCACCATTTCATTATATAAATCTTTTATTCTTTCGATTTTAATATTTTTTTCAAAAAGAAAAAATCCAATAGTAAAGACAGGAAAATATGTTATCATATTCCGGTTGTCCATAGACTCCAATATTAGAAGCATCTCTTCAAACTCATATCCTATAGTACGCTTCTTTTTATCAACATGATTTATCCAAATATAAAAGAATGCATTCAAACTATTCATTCTCATTATATACTTGTCGTAGATATTATCCATTCTTAAAGCAACCATTGGAACAAATAGTTCTTTTTTATCCTTTGTATTTAGATAATACCCCCAAGTATCCAAATAAAATCGCATTATAACTAACTGAAAACTTTGTATGCTGGTATATGCGAATATTATAGAAATGGCTGTTACTATTATATTAAGAACAATTATCCACACACAATTCTCTTTCAATACCATCACATCAATAATGAGGCTTACAAAAAGAAGAAATAACATCATTCGAATAAATTTATTTCTAGCTCTGCCATACCACTTTTCCTTATAGCAATCCATCGTTGTCGCAAACTCAACACTTGTAATACTGACAATTTTTTTACATTTACATACATTTATATATCGTTCTAACAAATACTCTACATTAATCTCCACCGCATCTTTATTCCAGTTCTTTTTAGATTTAAAATGTAATGTATCTATTCTATGCAACCAAAATCTTCTGTATAATTGTCCCAAAAGACTAAGTTCACTTTTTTGTTCAAGAAACATAATATTAACAATTACACCCAGTATATATGTAACACCTACAACATTATATATAGTAGCAATTTCAAGTATCATAAACCTTGCAACATCGAAATAAGAATCTATTCTCTCATTTAGTAATGTTAATGTAGCTATTGATACCAATATACAAGAAGAAATAACGATAATCAAGCATTCTGAAAACTTATATTTTTGTAAAACTTCACGAATCGAAAAAACTATATAATATCTTTTGTCAAACAATATTACAACAACTGCCATTGTAATCGCAATTGCTGTCAATCCAATTACAACACTACTTATTACCTCTACCTTCTTAATCATTTCATAAATGTACGAATCATATTTTACATTAAATAAAACCACAAACGGAATAACTCCTAAGGTGAAACATACAAAGAAATATATCTCAGATAAATAGTCAACCTTTGAATATATTTTTTCACTTTTATGAAATTTATTTTTATCACAGAATTCTTCCACTGGAGATAATATTTCTTTTTTCATGCACTTAATTATAATCGTACACAGAAACACTATAAGTGCCAAAAAAACAGGCAATATTCCCCATATAGATACTGCGGAGAGTTTATTCACCATTAAAACATCCATTCGCATTTCTCCTTAGTACTTATTTTATATCAAACGCACCGTACTTTCACTCACGCAAATCCCAACAATTTCATCAATGAATTTATCAATGTAATAACTGCTGCACTTGTAAAATATTTAGCATACTGTATTTTTCTATTCAGATACCATCTTAATTTGCACTATCTATGCTAACCGAAACA
>CAKQYS010000005.1 GCA_934293375.1 uncultured Lachnospiraceae bacterium
ATCCGTTTGTCTTGTTCAATCATGTACCTCCTTCTTCTGGAGACACACCGGTATGTCATATGTATGAATTCATATATTTATCATACCATAGGATTGCATAATGTCAATATAAAATATATATTTAATTTATTTTATTATATACCGAGTATCCAAATTATACCGTTCATCCCATGCATACCGGGTATCTTGTCGTTCCAGAAACGCAGCACAGGTATACGGAGATATAAAGATCATTCATCCCATGCATACCGATTATCTTGTATTCCAGAAAATACAGAGATAATAGATGAAGGATTCCTCCCACAGATACCGAACAGCTTGCCGCTCCAACCAAGCAGCACGAATATACGGATATATAGATAGTTCATCCCCCGCATACCCGGCAGCGTGCCGTTCCTGCCTCGCAGGACGGATACTGTCGCATAGAACAATACGATATCTCATATCCCTACAGAATGGCGCAGACAGCAATCCCATCCCAGGCATTCGGACTTCACACATCATCCGCCACCCAATCCCCTGCAGACAAAAGGCAGCCACAGATCTTTCGAGCTATGACTGCCGTAAATTTGCATATATTCTGTAATTTTACATGAACTTAACATAATACACATAGAACCATAACCTTCCTATTTTACAATAAAAGCTAATCAGAAAAGGAGGTCTTACATATGATACAGAACAACAAAAAAGACTCCTGGATATCTGCATACCCAAGAGCCTACATTTATCTTCGCACCTTACTCTATACTCTGGCAGGCATCGCAGCCGGCATCATACTCTCATACCTGTTATCATTCTCTGCGATTGACGGCCGCACACTCACCATTGACCTCGCGACATTATCCGGTATCATCTTTGGATATGTATCCGGTCTCATTAAGCTGTTGAAGCTGGATCATGCCACAAGTCACTGATCCACCGAATTTGTCACACCAAAGAATACCGGCAGTCCGGTTCTCAGATCTACGATACCATATACAAATGGTCTGTCCAATGTCACATACTTTGGTTCTTCCGGCATCGCTGCTGTCGTTTCATTCATCTCGACGGCTGTTACCGCCGCTGCCTTTGTGCCCTCCTCATCCACTTCTATATGTGTTTTATGCAGCACCCGGTTGATATACAGGGATTTTGATGCTGTATCTGCCATGGCGGAAAAATCTGCATCCGGCGCAAATGCATTTGTCACCCCGAGCTGCTTTAATACATCGGATAATTCTATGTTATAATCGCTTGTAAATTTCGGCATCACAATATTCACATCCTCATAGCTCCGTGCTGCATACATGGCAACAAATTTCTCGCCATCCAATGTAGCAAGATACGCTTCCGGTGTCATACCTTCTTCTGGCAGTAACGCCATGAACCCAAATCTGCTGCCTTTATAATTCTTAATAAAACCTGTTGCATGTTCATCCTGCAGATACACATGCTCTTCAGATCGCATGGCTGTGATCTCCTGCTCTTTACCTGAAGCATTCCGGAAGACAAACTTCTTCACGATCTGCTCATCTGTAAACGGATCTTCCCATTTTCCCTCGAAAGCAATGGCATTGATCAGATACATAACCGTATCACCGGGAATTTTATCCAGCATGGAAGGAATCATATTGTTTGTATGATGCTTCACCCATTGATTGATATCCTTTACCGTAGATTTGTCAAATGGTGCCTCAAAACAATCCGCCTGAAAGCTTGCAATATTCTGCAGATAGTCATCCTTTAGCTGCACTCTGTCCTTTGCAATCCATATCGAATTAGCATTTTCAAATGTAACATTCTCATCCGCACCCAAGGATTTGATAAAGGTTGTCAGATATTCATTCAAGGTTGCAATATCCATATTGACAGTACCACATTTCACAACATCACCCGTCTCATAACATTCTCCACCAAGCAACCGTTCAAGCTGCTGTAAGGTTTCACCCTGTGCTCCATTGGCAGCCATAGCCAGTGCCATCTGAATCGAAGTCGGCGAGATCATATAGTTCTGATTCTGCTTTGCCTGATCTGCTACCTTCTGCAGCAACTTGACAGAAAGATGTGTTGTGCCCTCCACAAAAGCGTCATCCAATTTTCGTCCCTCAACTGTTTCTGTACCGGATGCCATATCCTTTGTCCGCAAAACCGCCTGATAGCCGGGTGTCTTTTCGTGATCTGACGATGGATCGGTCTGCACCTCCGGCACAACACCGCCTCCGGCCGGATCTGTTTTCTGACAGCCCGTACATAGCAATGTCAGTCCTAACAACCCTAACATCATGCAACGCTTCCATTTCATTTTTCTCATAAAAATTCTCCTCTCATTCTGATAGATTTCACATGTATCCTATGTCTATGTGTTCTATACGAATGAGAGGAGAGCATTTATGGTACAAAATATTAAAATAATTAGATGGGTTTCACGCCAAATCGTTCCAGTGTCTCAGCTGTGGCACAGCATTTATCCGCGGCACATACGATCCATGCCTCCATATAGTATGGTGGAATCGGTGTCAGCGGAAACATATGCCGCAATATAATATTCTTCTCTATATGGTTCAGCTTATAGTCTCTCGTGGCATTGTGCAGTGATTTTCCCGGATGAAAGAACCCGTGCAGCCTGTGGGACGCATCCTTCTCATGCCAGTCATATAGGAAATAATCATGCAGCAGTGCACCGCGGATCAGGGCTTCATAATGCACCGCAAAATGCATCCGTTCCGCCATCCTGACAGCCAGCATTGCAACATGCAGACTGTGCTCATATACCGTGGTCGATCCATGCTGCATATACAGCTTCTCTTTTTCAAGCTGTCCGGTTTCATTCAGTTCCCGAAGAATTCCGGTAAACATCTGCTGATGTTCCATTTCACTGCACATTTTCATCTCTGTGGTCCTTCCCTATATCAAATATCATCTCACCTGCGGTTCGATGTCTGTTTTCGCATTGCTCATTATGTCATGATATTATTATATCACAGGAAGCACGACAGAATACTGAAGAAATTATGAAGCTACATAAAAACCTGCATGTCATAGTTCAGCATCAGCTTTCGGGTCTTGCCCTTTTTATCTTTGTAGTAAATATAAAGCTCCCATACATCCTTTGGCAGCTTCTTTTCTTTTAAGACATGCGGTGTTTGCGTCCATTCATCCTTTACCCGGTATGTAATCTTTACAAGCTGATAACCTTTCTTTAATTTCAGATCAAAGGATTTCCCTAATGTTTTCTTTGCCTCTTTTACGGAAAGATTTCCATTGCTGACACCTGTATTGAGGACAGACCACTTATCAAACTTCTTTGCAAAATTTTTGCCGCCAATCTTGCATGTCTGTACCGGATTTTCATATTTTGCGGCTTTGGTTTTCCATGTTTTAGATACCCGATAGCCATCCTGCTCCACTGTCACGGTCAGTGCAATGGATCCACTCTGCAATGGGATCACATCAAATTCCCCAACCGTGTTATATCCGACCTCCATCTCAACAGCAGTCGCCTTCTTGCCGATCACCTTCTGTCGGAATTCATCGCCTGTAGAATAGATTACTCTGAAAGCATCCTTCTTGTTGGCTGACATCGTTACTTTTGCTGTTTTGGTTGTATTCTTGATATATAAGGTATTCGTATCCGAAACGGCTGTCACCTGCTTTTTCCATGCAATCTTTACCACACTTGGCTTGATTGGCTTCACGGTTACCTGATAGCTTGTCGTTGTCTCTGTACCACCATAAGCGACCGTCATCGTTACCACGGCATTGCCTGCTTTTAAGGATGCTACACTAACATTTGTAATCCATTTTCCAACCGGCAAATCTTCCTGATCTTCATCCGAATCATCATAATGCCGGATTTCGCTGCTATTCAATACCAGTGGGGCATTTGCCGTAACTACATCATAATCAGAATCCCGCTTTGTCACTTTCCATTTCCAGTAACGAAACTGTACAACATCCGGTGCATCCGTCGATAATGTGACCACCGCGCCTGCCGGAATCTTGTAGATATCCTGCAATTCGTACTGCGTTTCCGATTCCTCTCCATCTGATAACAGGGAAATCGTATCCGATGCAGCCAGCACATTTCCATGGATACTGCATCCCATGACCACTGCCAGTACCATCGTCATAAATATTGTTTGTAATTTTTTCTTCATAATATACACATCTCCTCGTTGTTTTATTGTATCCATTTCTTAAAATCATCCTTTTGCAATGCATACATTGCATATTCTAATACAAAATATTGATAAAATCAAGTTAATTTTGTTATGAATACATTGCATATAGGTGGTGCTTATGACACAGAAACTGAAAATTGATAATACATTTGGAAAGCGGCTTCGTGCATTACGACTCGAACACGGCTACACGCAGGAACAGATTGCCGTTAAACTCCAATTACGCAATCTGGATATCTCCAGAAGTGCATACGCACAGATTGAATGTGGAACCTACAATATTAAAATTGAAGAACTGCGGGCATTGCATGATATCTATGGAATCTCTTATGACGATTTTTTTGAAGCATGATCCAACCAAAAAATGGAGCACAAATGTGCTCCATTTTCCATATTGGCTTATAATTGCATAACATCTTCCACGATCTGATCTGCAGTCAGGTGATTCTCCCGCAGGACATCCTCCACCTGATATCGGTCAAGGAATGTTTTCCGGAAACCATAGTTGAGAACCTTCATATCCGACGGACCATAGAATCTGGCAATCTTCTCGCCAAATCCGCCATCTAAGATACCATCCTCTAATGTGATGACAATATCATGCTCCTTCTTCAGATCTTCCAGAAGTGCCTCATCCAGACCTGTAATATAGTATGGATTGATCACGGTTGGGCAGATGCCGGTCTTTTCCTGTAAAAAGGCGGCTGCCTGCTTTGCCAATGGATAAAAGGTGCCCAGTCCGATGATCGCAGCCTTACTTCCCCGGCTTGTTACCTCATAGCGATTCAGGTCACCGAAATTCTTTGTCACTACACTGCCATCTGAAATCATCTCACCACCCGGAAGCTTAATGGCAACCGGATGCTCATTCTGTTCCATACTCCAGTCTAACATTGCCAGATACTCTTCCTTTGTTGTCGGTGCCAGATATACCAGATTCGGAATATTGCCAAGCATCGGAATATCCTGCAGACCCAGATGTGTCACATCATTCATACCGTAAATGGATCCCATAAACAATACGATCGTTGCAGGATTGCGATCAATACAGAGATCCTGCGAAATCTGATCGAAGGTACGCTGTAAAAATGTGCTGTAAACACCGTAGAATGGCTTTCCACCATTGGCAGCAATACCGGATGCCAGTGCCACCGCAGTCTCCTCTGCAATGCCGACATCAACAAACTGGCTGCCTGCTTCCTTCCGCTTATCTTCTGTAAAACCCATCACAGTCGGTGTACCGGAAGTAATCGCAACCACAGCCGGATCTTCTTTCATCTTCTTTAAGAGGTAATCTCTCGTAACCGAGCTGAAATCCTCGCCCTGCGGTGTATATAATGCCTCACCGGTCTCAATCCGGAAGGGTCCGCTGTAATGCCACTGCTCCTTATGCTGCTCTGCCGGTGCATATCCCTTTCCCTTCAATGTGTTGATATGCACGACAACCGGATGCTTTGTATCCTTCACCTGCTGAAAAGCTTCGATCAGTGCTGTCGTATCATTTCCTTCCTGCACATATACATAGTCAAGTCCCATTGCACGAAACAGATTACACGGTGCCTGTCCATTTGTCTCCCGCAATAATTTCAGATTCTGATACAATCCCCCATGATTCTCCGCAATGGACATATCATTATCATTCACCACGATAATCAAATTGCCATGAAGCTCCGCTGCAAAGTCCAGTCCTTCCAGTGCCTCACCACCGCTCAAGGATCCATCGCCGATCACCGCGATCACATTACCGTTTTCTCCCTTCAGATCTCTTGCTTTGGCAAGACCTGCTGCAAGACTGACTGAAGTTGAAGTATGTCCAACAGTGAAGAAATCATGTGCGCTCTCCTGCGGATTGCTGTAGCCTGACACATCATCATAATGGTCCTCATACAGATAGGCATCCTTTCTGCCTGTCAACATTTTGTGTGGATAGCTCTGATGGGATACATCAAATACAATCTTATCCTTCGGAGACGCAAACACATAATGCATTGCAATCGTTGCCTCTACCATACCAAAATTAGGTCCAAAATGTCCGCCATGCCTGCTCGCTCTGACTAAAAGTGCATCCCGCATCTCCTTTGCAAGCTCCGGCAACTGCGAAAGTGAAAGCTTCTTTACATCCTCCGGTCCGTTAATCTTCTCAATATACATAACCCAAATTTCACTCCTTTTATATATTCCCCCTTTACAATAACACTTAGAGTGAACTTTAAGTCAAGTTCTTTTTTCATTTTATCCCTCTCCTTACATAAAAATACACTGGTTAGATATCACTAACCAGTGTATTTCTACCATATTCCTTATAAAATAAAAAGAACATTTATCAAAAAACGCAATCCCTACAAGTTTTGATTACTGCACCATGGTATCCAGAAACAGTTTATGCACTGCCAGATTATCTGTCAGCTCCGGATGAAAGGCAAGAGCCAGTTGATTCTTGTATTTCACGGCTACAATTTTGTCATCTACCGTGGCAAGGATCTCCACCTGCGGATCTGCCTGCTCTACATAAGGGGCACGGATAAACCGGAATGGGAAGGTCCCGATTCCGGAAAGCTCTGCATCCACTGCAAAGCTTCCCAGCTGTCTTCCGTATGCATTTCGTTTTACCGTCACCGGGAGTGTCTGAAAACAGGTACGGTCATCGTTTGCCAGATCCTTTGCCAGAAGAATCATGCCGGCACAGGTTGCAAGCACCGGAAGGCCATGCTCGATCTGATACTTTAATGTATCAAACATATCAAGCTCCTTTAACAGCTTGCCCTGCACGGTGCTCTCCCCGCCGACTAAAACCAGGCCATCATATTTCTTTCCCACACCTGTTGCAGGATCAATATCACACATTGCATCCAAATCGTCCTTCTTTCGAAGCTCTACCACAGATACACCCAGCTTCTCTAAGCTATGTTCATGTTCAATAAATGCACCCTGTACTGCTAAAACTGCTATTGTCATCTGTGTTCCTCCCATTTCTTTACTTGCCACGCTCTGCCATCAGCAATGCGATCTCCTGCTCATTAATGCCGACCATAGCCTCACCCAAATCTTCAGATAATGCAGCGATCATCTCCGCATCCTCAAAGTTCGTAACTGCCTTTACGATCGCATTGGCACGCTTCTTCGGATCTCCTGACTTGAAAATTCCGGATCCAACGAAGACACCCTCCGCACCCAGCTGCATCATCAGGGCTGCATCTGCAGGCGTTGCAACACCGCCTGCTGCAAAGTTGACAACCGGCAGCTTGCCATACTCATGTACATAAGCTACAAGCTCATATGGAACCTGTAACTGCTTTGCCTCTTCATATAACTCATCCTCACGCATCGATACCACACGGCGGATCGCACTGTTCATCATTCTCATATGGCTGACAGCCTGTACAACATCGCCTGTTCCCGGCTCGCCCTTTGTACGGATCATAGATGCACCCTCATTGATTCTTCTGAGTGCCTCCCCTAAATCCTTTGCGCCACATACAAATGGTACCTTAAACTGCTTCTTATCAATATGATAAATATTATCTGCCGGTGAAAGCACTTCACTCTCATCGATATAATCTATTTCTATTGCCTCTAGGATCTGTGCCTCAACAAAATGACCGATACGGCACTTTGCCATAACAGGAATGGAAACCGCTTCCTGAATTCCCTTGATCATCTTAGGATCACTCATTCTGGATACGCCGCCTGCAGCACGAATATCTGCCGGGATACGCTCCAAAGCCATAACTGCACATGCACCTGCATCCTCTGCGATCTTTGCCTGCTCCGGTGTCGTAACATCCATAATGACGCCACCCTTTAACATCTGTGCCAGTTCCTTATTTAATCCATATCTGTTCTCTTCCATTGTAAAATCCTCCTTATTCCTGATTTACATTGTACACACTATGCATTATAATAAAATCTGACCATAAAGAAATAACCAATTTGCATTTATTTTATATAGCCAGTCAATCAAAAATCGGAGGATGCACTATGTTAACCTATTCATTTGAAAATATTGGAAAAGAACCTTTATACACACATTTGTACAAATGCATGAAAGAAGATATTCTGCAAGGTACACTCTGCGCAGGCGAGCGTCTGCCCTCAAAGCGGGCACTTGCAAAACAACTCAATATCAGCACGATCACAATCGAAAATGCCTATGCAATGCTTCAGACCGAAGGCTATATCTATTCCCTTCCCAAAAAAGGCTATTATGTCGCAGAGCTATCCCCGTCTATATCCGATTCCCAATATCATCATGTTACAATTACATCTTCCCTACCGTCCACATCTATATCTGACCCTAATATATGGTCAGATAATTTCAAAATCAAGATGCCAGACAAACCCTATCTGATTGATTTTTCCAGCAATCAGACAATGCGGGATAACTTTCCGTTCTCTACCTGGACAAGACTGGTACGCCAGGTCATGGCTGAACAAGGCGAACATCTCATGAAAAATGCACCTGCCGGCGGTATTTATGAACTCCGCCATGCGATTGCGAGCCATTTGAGTGCCTTTCGGGATATGCATGTCTCCCCTGAACAGATCATCATCGGTGCCGGTACTGACTATCTATACGGTCTGCTGATCCAGCTTCTTGGATTTAACAGCATCTATGCCATGGAAAATCCGGGTTATGAAAAGATACATCATGTCTATACCGCACATGGTGCCAAATGTATCTATATTGATCTGGATCAGGATGGTATGCGGGTTGATCTGTTAGAGCACTGTGAGGCAAATGTGCTACACATTTCCCCATCTCATCATTTTCCAACCGGAATTACAATGCCGATCAGCCGCCGCTACGAGCTGCTCGCCTGGGCTGCCAGACAGGATAACCGCTATATTATTGAAGATGATTATGACAGTGAATTTCGCCTGACCGGAAAGCCGATCCCTACACTGCAGAGCATAGACAGAAGTGAACGGGTCATCTATATGAATACCTTTACCAAAAGTCTCGCTTCCACGATCCGTATCAGCTACATGGTGCTGCCGCCCACACTGCTGTCACAGTTCTACGATAAACTGGGATTCTATTCCTGTACCGTATCAAACTTTGAGCAATATACACTGGCCCGCTTTATCAAGGACGGTTACTATGAAAAACATATTAACCGGATGCGGAATGCCTACCGCAAAAAGAGAAATACACTTTTGGATGCGATTGAAGCCAGCCGGCTCTCCTCCATTGCTTATGTAACAGAAGAGGATGCAGGTCTTCATTTTCTCCTGCACATTCATAGTCTGCTTTCCGAAGCAGACATTATCCGGCGGGCTGATGCAAATGGCGTCCGTATCAAGGGATTATCCGGATATTATCACAATACAGCTGATCATAATCCGCAATCTGTTACATGGACACCCGATATCACAAAAAAACAGACCGGTAAGCCATCCATGACTAACCAGCCTGTCCATTCATTTGTAATCAATTATTCCAATATAGATGATTCGCACATTCAAGAAGCCGTCGATATCTTATATCACGCCGCTATCCTATGACAGATCATCTCCGTTTGTCTTGATCACCTTCTGGTACCAGTAGAACGAATCCTTCTTGTACCTGTCGAGTGTACCACTGTCTTCCGGTTCTTCACGGTCTACATATACGAAGCCATAGCGCTTCTGATAGCCGTTTAACCAGCTCAAAAGATCTGTGAAGGACCATGTACAGTATGCCAGCACACGACAACCGTCATCACAAGCCTTCTTCAACTCTTCAAGATGTCTGCGAAGATATTCAATACGATATGGATCATGAATCTGTCCATCTTCCATTTTATCAAATGCTCCCAGTCCGTTCTCTGAGATCACAATCGGCAGATCATAACGGGATGTAATCTCCCGGCAGCACATCCGGATTCCCATCGGATCAATTGTCCAATCCCAATCCGTCGTCGGCAGAAATTCGTTCTGTGAATTCTTATACAGACCCGGAACTCCCTGCACCTTGGTAGTACCCTTCTTTCCTGTCGTGTTCATCTCATGAGAGGCTCCCACACCATCGATCGGATTATATTCAGCCACACAACTCTGGTAATAATTCACGCCCATAAAATCGACAAGTGAAGCTGCTTTTTTCATGATCTCCTGATCATCCGGCTCCATCTGAATTGTGATCCCCTTAGATGCCAGATACCGGATCGCTGCTCTTGGATACCTGCCATATGCATAAACATCCATCCAATAATAGTTCTTGAGGTCGTCATAATCGACCTTTGCCATTGCATTTTCCGGTTTACGGTCAAATGCGTATGCAGGCGTGTAAGCAAATGATGAACCTACCTTTGCATCCGGATACAATGTCTTTAATGCAATCACGCTCTTTGCATGTGCCATAAAGGCATGATGATTCACCTGATAAAACATTGCCTCACAATCTACCTTTCCAGGTGGATGCATGCCTCCAAGCCATCCTAAACCGGTAAATACATTCTGTTCATTCATAATGATCCAGTATTTCACACGATCACCATAATGTTCAAACAATGTGGTAGCATATCTCACAAAATCATCCACAATTCTTCTATCCTCAAAGCCATGATACTGGTCCTCGAGTGCTTGTGGCATATCCCAGTGATATACTGTGATCATTGGTTCAATCCCATACCGAAGCAGTTCATTGATCAGGTCATCGTAAAACCGAATACCTGCCTCATTGACCGCTCCATTACCATCCGGATAGATTCTTGACCATGCCACTGAAAAACGGTAGGTTTTAAGTCCTGCCTCTGCCATCAGTGCCACATCCTCTTTCATCCGATGATAGTGATCCACTGCCTTGTCGCCTGTTGTCGCCTGAAAGGTCTTTCCCGGAATGCGGACAAATGTATCCCAGTTCGATACACCTTTTCCATCTACATCCCATGCACCCTCTACCTGATAGGCAGCAGAAGCGCTCCCCCATAGAAAATCCTTTGGAAAGCCTTGTGTCTTTTCAAAATACATTCCTTATCATCCTTTCTGTTACATCTTTATCTTCATACAGCCTATGGCTGTGTGTAACCTAAGTTATCTTTGGCATAATTGATGACACCATCCGCAATTCCCTGTGCAAGGGTCTGCTGATATGCCTGTGATGTCATTTTCTTTCTCTCTTTGTCGTTTGACATATAACCAATCTCTATCAATGCACCGGGCATTCTCGTATATTTCACAACTACATAATTAGAACATGCAACACCAAGATCTTTTGCATTTGATGCCGTCACTGTACTATTGTGGACATATTCTGCAAATTGTTTTCCTGCCAGCTTGAGCCAGCCGCAATAAGTCTCAATGCCACTATACTGCTTCTGCTTCAGATCGTTGACATGAATACTCAGAAACAGATCTACCTTCTGGTCATTTGCCAGATGGGCCCTGTCATACTTGTCCACAAAAGTATCATCTTCGCGTGTCATGATGACATCTATACCCTTCTGTTCCAAAATACTTCGTACCTTTTTTGCCACTGCCAGCGTAATATCCTTCTCATAGATATCATTATACAACGCCCCCGGATCCTTTCCCCCATGTCCGGCATCTATCATCACATATATATGTTTCGAAAGACTTCTGATTCTATCATCGTTGATTATTGACATGGGAAGCATATCCTGCGTTTCCACCTCGTGAATCGTCCAGGTCTCTACAGTGGCAGATCGTGCAGCCATCAGCACGCAAAACATAACAAGCACCGCAAATATCGTCCATGACAACACCTTATGTTTGATAACAAACACATATATATGTGCAAAGCCTGTCGCCAGGCATTTTCTTAGCTCTCTCATCTTATCCTATGTACCCCTGTTTCCATGATATTCCCATCCTGATACAGACTCTACATGGGTCTGCAAAATAAAATATATGACAATATCAGTAAAATAACAAGTACTAAAAATGTACCAAAATCACTGAGGAAATAAGTCAATATCATTCCTACTGCTACAAAAAACATTGCAAATCCCAGCACCCGGCACAAAATGATCACCCTCAGACATATCTTATTGATATATATATGCAGATTTTTCTAAAAAAACACAAAAGGGGCACAACACAGCATCACTGCGCTCTGCCCCCCATATAATACATGTTCTATGCCTGTGTGATGTCTTCTACAGCGGCATCCGCTTCCTGCTCTTCCTTGGACACCTCTTCCTCCTGTTTCTTAGATGAAAATCTGTCAATCAATTCCGGAACCATATCCAATATCTTTGTGATCGTATCCTGATTCTTAACATTCACTAGTCTGGTCTGACCATTCTGGATCACTAATACCGCACTGGCTGTCATCTTTCCTCCAAGACCGCCACCGCCACTGTTCTTCTTGTCTTCACTGAATGCACCTGCTGCAACACCAAAGCTGACATCTACCAACGGTAAAATGATCGTATCTCCAATATGGGTTGGCTCTCCCACCACTGTCTTTGTCGTTAAGAAACTATCCATTCCCTGAAACAATGTACTGACTGTAGAATTAAATTCATTTGCCATGATTACTTCCTCCTGTTATTTTTCTGAACCTCTCATATGTGACGCGTATATATTTGTCAAAGCAAATCTGTATCACAATACATAAAAGACTGCCGATCCGAATGTGGCCTCTCATATGTATATCCCCTTGCAATACTGCCCGTTCAAAATCTGCTGTTATGTCTATCTTATCATAATACAGCGGTAACAACAATCCTAAAATACCAAAAAACTGTCCTGTTACTGCCGGATCTTCAAAACCGATCCGCATCGTTCCTTGTATATGATTCGGTCTGACGATTCTTACTACTTTCCAGATCATCTGTTTTCCATGTGCGATCGCTGTTTTTGTTGTCGGCACCTGATACCACCTGAGCAGCATATCCCGTTTTTTATTGATCCGTTTCAACCTTGATATGATCTTTGATCGGATATGATCCACATGGGACACTGCATCGAGAATCCGCCTGATACCGATAAACAGATACATCACAGTCTTTGCCGGAAGGGTGATCAGAAATGCAAAACCATTCCAGAAATTGCGGATATATCTCCAGATCGGCCAGGGCTCTGTCTGATCCCATTGCTGCACACCCGATACATCGATAGTCGGCAACATCGTTTCTGCGTCCTGTTCACGCATAAACTGCTCAAAGTCGTCATCATCTGTTTCTTTTATCTGTTGTTTCTTATCATGCTTCTCCATCTGATCAGACGCCAGCAGAATACCAAATGACCGTAATGTATACTGTAATTTTCCTTGATAATGTGCCTGAAATCTTACAAAAAACGCCATCCAGGATATCCTGATCCTGACATCAGGCGGCTCCTGCCAATCTGCATCTATACGATATCTGACCGGCACGATCATCAGGAGTAAAAACAAGATGATCAAAAGTCCCAGCAAAATTCCAAGTGCCAGCAATATTATTTTTAAGACCAAAAATGCAATATGCATATCATCCCTGCCTGTGCTTCACAAACTCTTCTACTTCAAAACCGCCTGTCGTCTGATACACATCCATGATCAGCGTTTCCACCACCTTCAATGCACCATCCTTAGAATCAGCCAGTCCAAGAACATATAACGGACGAGAATCCTCCTTATATGCCCTTTGCAAAAATAATGTATACGGATAGATCTCAACCAGTCCCTCTTGTCCGAGCGGCATCGTGATCAACTGCAATGTGATCGCAGGTTTTAATTGTTCTATCCGTTTCCTGTAGTATCTGATCTTCTTCGGAGACAAATCATTCGTATACAAATGCTTATATAACCTGAATTTCATTTTCCACTCCTGTTATCCTGTGTACATTACACTGCTTGTCCATTCCCATTCTTACGGGATCTACTCCATCATAAGCTCCTCTAAAAGATTCTTAACCGCTGTCAATTCACTATCATTGCTGCAATTGGTCAATGAATAATGAATATACTCCTGTATTTCCTTTGTATTATTGAAGATCACCGGAAGCTGCCCGATCACAGCAGCCATATACGCTCGCTTCACCAGTCTGCTTTTTCCGGCAAACAGGGCATCCATATCTTTCTCAAATGCCTGTGCTGCCTGTGCAATGATCTCCGCATCCACCAATGTTTTATCCGTCTCTTCCTGCTTTAGATCAATAAACACACTGTTTGAATGTAACATCTGCATGTTATGCAAAATGGCAAGCTTTCTTGTCTCAAGCATTGCCTCACTGAATGCAGCTGCCTGATCCTTTACCTCATAAAAAATACCTTCATAAGATCCCAGCTCTTCTATCAGCTTCTCCTGTTCTCCTTCTAAGGCTTCCAACCTTCCCATCAGTGCATCCTCAAACGCCTCTTGTTTCTCCAACGCTTCATATACCATCCGGATGATCTCCTGACTGTTTGTCAGAGCATCACTTATGACATTGGCATACGGAACTGCAAGCACTGCTGCATATACATTATTGACAACATCGGTCAACATCAGATAGTCCGTTACGCAATCTGTAATATGATTGGCTTCTTCTGTCAGTCTCGCCTGTGCCGCAAGCAGCGTTTCAGAAGACATATTCTGATAATCAAGTCCGGCAAGATATTCCACCGTATCATAAATCTTCGGATACTCCGTTTCATATCCATCCGGCTTATCTAAGAGCACTGTTGTGCGTATCCGTTCTACAAACTCATCAAAATTGCCCTTTTCCGATCCATTGTAAATAGAAAATGCCTGCGATACGGTATCATAAAACTTTGCCTTTGTCATACGGATCGGCAGCTGCGCTGTCACCATCTGCAGCTTGCTGTTGATAACCATATTATCCTTGCCATCAAAAATGTATCGGTAAAGCTCCTCTGAAAGCTTCTCAATATCTACCTGTTCCACAAGATTTAAAATTCCGGCTTCTATTCTGTTGAGAATGTACTCGTAAATCTGCAACACATCCGTATATGCTGTCAGGATCTGCATCTTATGAATGATGCAGTTGCGGATATCGTCCAATTCATAGATTGTCTTCTCATGCAGATCTCCATCAAACTCCGGGCGGATCAATCCATCATGGATTGTCTTTTGCAGCCGTTTCGCTAATTGTCTGACATCCTCCCACACTTCATCTGTATCATCCGAAAGGACTTCTCCCAAAGTATAATAATGTAATGCTGCAAGTACCATGGAATATTCATATTCCGTATGCAGCATCTGACTGGTGTATACCGGAAGATTCTCCTGATATGCCACTCCGTTTTTTAACTCATTTAACATTTTTCTATCCAAATGGTTCATTTTATTATGCTCCTTATTTATATTCTGTCTTTACTGTATATGTTTATGCGTAAACAAATGATTCTGGCAGTATTCGTAGTTACCGTTACATTTTGAACAATACCGAAACTGCAGCTCAGGATTGCTTTCTGAAGTCTGTCCGCATACCGCACATTTGTGAATTGCCTGGTCTCTTGCAACCTTGATCTGCTCCTTGTATCTGCGCTTACGCTTGATCTCGGCAGGACTTACCTTTCTATAATTGCGGGTGGCAAAAAACAGCGCAAGGAAATTGAGCAGACAGCAAATGATCAGTACTCTGCCTGTCCATCTACTTACATACATAATATAAAGCAAATATATCACATCTAAATACGCCATATACTTGATCTTAACCGGAATAATAAACATCAGTAAAACTTCCATATTCGGATATTCCACTGCAAATGCTAGGAAAATAGATAGGCACAGATAATAGGTGCTGACACCATAAATGCCTATTTGAACACCCATGAGCAGATTCACCACATATAACAAAATCACGCCGACCGTTGAAAATAACAATCCGGAAAAGATATATACATTATACCGGAATGCTCCCCATGTGCGCTCTAACGCTGTACCAATCGAATAATAAAAATATAACATGATGATCGTAAAAATATCCAATGAATCAGGCGGCGTGATCACCCATGTCACAATTCTCCATACCTGTCCATGCAGAATTGCCTCCGGATTCAATGTAAACAATTCCAAAACGCCCATCAATTCAAATATATATCCTACAATATATCCTATGATCAGATACATTGACAGATTATGAATTGCATATCTTCCAAACTTTCTCTCAAGCTTATTTAAAAATTTCATGCTTACCATCCTTCTTGTCCATATGTGCTACTACAATAGTATACCCGTTTCTAGCAAAAAATGCCATTTGGTAAGTATTATATATGATTCTTGTTATTCGGTCAAGGACACAGCCATTGGCTGTGTCCTGAAATTTTTATGATTCCTCTCTCTGTTCATCTCTTGGCATGATCACAGGATCCTGTGGTGCAAGTGGCATTCTGATCACCATGCCCGGCTGCAAAGGCAGATTTGCAAGATCTTCATTCCATCCGGCAAGTGTCATGTAATCTGTATCAAATTCCTTTAATACATCCATCAGGGTATCTCCCGCTTCTACGGTATAAGTCTTCTCCTTCGGCGGCAACGGCACAACCGGAATCGGCTTTTCCATCGGTGAGGTCGGCACACAGATCTCATCTCCGATCTGCAGATTATATACATTGATATACGGATTTGCCTTCATAATATCTGCAAGTCTGACATCATATTTTTTAGAGATCCGGTACAGGGTATCGCCGCTTGCAACGATATGTACCAGTCCTCTGCATTTTTTTCGTTCCATATCTGTCATCATATCCATCCTAAAAAACCTCTTTTTGCTATGATATACAAAATCACGGAAAAAGTTCCGTTTTTATAGATTATTCATAATTTTTTTAGAGAAAATATCACATTTCCCACACTTTCCACGATTGTTTTTTTCGACATTATCCTCTATAATAACTGGGTATGCATTTTAATAGGAAGATTATCCCTTACAGAACGAATAAGGAGGACAGCTGCAAGATTTGTCTGCAGCGAGATGAATTATGTATAAACTAGGAATTGATGTAGGTTCCACTACAGTAAAAGTCGCGGTATTAGATGATACGAATCAGATTCTGTTTTCTGAATACGAAAGACATTATGCAAATATCAAAGAAACGATTGCCAAGCTCGTAGATCATGCGCATGAACAGGTTGGTGATATCACGGTATCCCCTTCGATTACCGGTTCCGGCGGACTCACGATTGGCAATGTACTGGGTATTCCTTTTACACAGGAGGTTGTCTGTGTATCAAATGCCCTGCTTGACTATGCTCCACAGACAGATGTAGCTATCGAGCTTGGTGGTGAGGATGCCAAGATTATATACTTTACCAATGGAATTGATCAGCGTATGAATGGTGTCTGTGCAGGTGGTACAGGCTCTTTTATCGACCAGATGGCATCTCTTTTACAGACGGATGCTGCCGGCTTGAATGAATATGCCAAAAACTACGACACGATCTACCCGATTGCTGCACGGTGCGGTGTATTTGCCAAGACAGATATTCAGCCATTGATCAATGAAGGTGCTACCAAAGAGAACCTGTCAGCTTCCATTTTTCAGGCAGTTGTCAACCAGACCATCTCCGGTCTTGCCTGCGGCAAGCCGATCCGTGGTAATGTTGCATTTCTTGGCGGTCCGCTTCACTTTTTATCAGAGCTTCGGAATGCATTTATCCGTACCCTGCACCTGACCGACGAGCATATCATTGCTCCGGATCACTCTCATTTGTTTGCTGCAGTCGGTGCTGCCCTGAATGCCAAGGAGGAGGTTTCCATTTCTCTGTCTGACCTGCTATTCAAACTGCACGGTGATATTGAAATGGCAATTGAAGTAGAACGTATGCAGCCATTATTTGCTTCACCTGCTGAATACGAGGAATTCACGGCAAGCCATAACCGGTTCGCAGTGAAGCGTGGTGATCTTTCTACATATGAGGGCAATTGCTTTCTGGGTATTGATGCCGGTTCTACAACCACCAAGGTTGCATTGGTCGGTGAAAACGGTGAATTATTATATGATTTCTACAGCAGCAACAACGGCAGTCCCCTGCTTACCAGTCTGCGCGCCATGAAAGAAATCTACAGTATTCTGCCTGACAGTGCTGCGATCGTAGGCTCCTGCTCTACAGGCTATGGAGAAGCACTGATCAAGTCTGCCCTGATGTTAGACCACGGCGAGGTCGAAACGATCGCCCACTATACGGCTGCGGCATTTTTTGAACCTGATGTGGACTGTATTCTCGATATCGGCGGTCAGGATATGAAATGTATCAAGATCAAAAACGGTGTTGTAGACAATGTCATGTTAAATGAGGCATGCTCATCCGGATGCGGCTCCTTTATCGAGACATTTGCCAAATCCTTAAACTACAGTATTGAAGACTTTGCGAGCATTGCGCTGTTTGCAGAAAATCCTATCGATCTTGGATCCCGATGCACGGTATTTATGAACTCAAAGGTAAAGCAGGCACAGAAGGAGGGAGCTTCCGTTGCTGATATCTCAGCCGGTCTTGCCTATTCCGTTATCAAAAATGCCCTGCTCAAGGTTATCAAGCTGACTGATCCAAAGGATCTGGGCAATAAAGTTGTGGTACAGGGTGGTACTTTCTATAACGATGCGGTTCTTAGAAGCTTCGAGCTGATCTCCGGCAGAGAGGCTGTGCGCCCGGATATCGCCGGCATCATGGGGGCATTTGGTGCAGCCCTGATCGCAAGAGACCGTTATGATGCCAATGTAGAGACAACCATGCTCTCCATAGACCAGATCAACAATCTGAAATTTGACACCTCCATGGCCCGTTGTAAAGGCTGTACGAACAACTGTCTGCTGACGATCAACCGCTTCACAGGCGGCAGACAGTTCATTTCAGGAAACCGTTGTGAACGTGGTATTGGTCAGAAAAAGAATAAAGATAATGTTCCGAATCTGTTTGCTTATAAATTTAACAAGCTGTTTGGATACGAATCTCTGGCACCTGAGATGGCATACAGAGGTACGATCGGCATTCCGCGTGTCCTGAACATGTATGAGAATTATCCATTCTGGCATACATTCTTTACACATTTAGGTTTTCGCGTGATTCTGTCTCCGGCATCTTCAAAACAGATCTATGAACTGGGTATAGAATCTATCCCAAGCGAGTCAGAATGCTACCCTGCTAAAATGACACATGGTCATGTCATGTGGCTCATCAAGCAGGGAATCAAGAACATTTTCTATCCTTGCGTATTCTATGAACAGGAAGAAATTGAGGGCACCACAAACCATTATAACTGCCCGATCGTAACTTCTTACCCTGAGAATATCAAGAATAACATGGAAGAGATCGAGGCTGATGATATTACCTATATCCGTCCATTTCTGGCACTTGACAACATAGAAGCGTTAAAATCAAGATTGTTCCGCGAGCTTTCACATTACTATGAGATTTCCCAGAAAGAAATCAACGAGGCTGTGGACGCTGCTTATGCAGAGAATCAGGCAGTCAAGGATGATATTCACAAAAAGGGTGAAGAGACCGTTGCATGGCTTAACGAGCATGACAGACTTGGCATCGTCCTGGCAGGACGGCCTTACCATACAGACCCTGAGATCAACCATGGTCTTCCGGAACTGATCAACTCTTACGGAATTGCTGTGCTGACGGAGGATTCTGTCTCACACCTCGCACCGCCGGAGCGTCCTCTGCTGGTATCAGACCAGTGGATGTATCATTCCAGACTGTATGCAGCCGCCAATTATGTCAAGACACAGCCGAATCTGGAATTGATCCAGTTAAATTCTTTCGGATGTGGACTGGATGCGGTAACCACCGATCAGGTCAATGATATTTTAACAAAATCCGGCAAGATCTACACGGTATTAAAGATTGATGAGGTCAGCAACCTTGGAGCCGCACGAATCCGTATCCGCTCCCTGATCAGTGCAGTCAATGTCAGACGCAAGCAGGGCTTTACACCAAAGCCGGTATCTGCAGCTTACAATCGTGTGATGTTCACTGAAGAAATGCGGGATACTTATACCATTTTGGCACCACAAATGTCTCCAATCCATTTTGATATTTTAGATGCCGCTTTAAACAGCATTCCCGGATACCGTTTTGAGATATTGCCTGATGCCACGAAATCCACGGTCGATATCGGTCTGAAATATGTCAATAATGATGCATGCTACCCTTCGGTAATCGTTGTCGGTCAGATGATGCAGGCACTGCTCTCCGGCAAATATGATCTCAATAAGACAGCGCTTGTAATCACCCAGACAGGTGGCGGATGCCGTGCCACAAACTACATCGGCTTCATCCGCAGAGCGCTCCGTAAGGCTGGCATGGGACAGATTCCGGTCATTTCTCTCAGTATGCAGGGCATTGAGAAGAATCCGGGCTTCAAATACAGCCCTGCCATGATCAACCGGGCTGTGCAGGCACTTGTATATGGAGACTTGTTCATGCGTGTATTATATCGGATGCGTCCGTATGAGAAGGTACCTGGATCTGCCAATGCACTCCATGAGAAATGGAAGGCAATCTGCTGTGAATCGGTAAAGAAGGGTGATTTTAAGACATTTAAGAAAAATATAGCCGGCATTGTACATGACTTCGACAATCTGCCGATCACCGATGAGAAAAAGCCACGGGTAGGTATTGTAGGTGAGATCCTTGTAAAGTTTCTTCCATCCGCCAATAACCATTTAGTCGATCTGTTAGAGGCTGAGGGTGCAGAAGCTGTCATGCCTGACCTGTTGGATTTCTTCATGTACTGCTGTTACAACAACAATTACAAATATGAGTATCTTGGAAAACCAAAGAAAACAGCAACACTAAATAATATTGCGATCACATTTATGGAACAATACCGTAAATACCTTCGCAAGTGCTTAAAAAACAGTGTACATTTTGATTGTCCTGCCCACATTGATGAGCTGGCAGAATACGCAAAACCTTATGTATCTATCGGCAACCAGACAGGTGAGGGATGGTTCCTGACCGGAGAAATGATCGAACTGATCCATTCCGGTGCAAAAAACATTGTCTGTGCACAGCCATTTGCCTGTCTGCCAAACCATGTGGTCGGCAAGGGTGTCATCAAGAAATTAAAGCAGGCATTCCCTGAGGCAAACATCGTCGCTGTCGACTATGATCCTGGTGCTTCTGAGGTAAATCAGCTCAATCGTATCAAGCTGATGCTCTCAACTGCACAGAAGAATCTGGAGCAACATACATAAAACAAACATAAACAGCCGCGCAGCAATTATTTGCTGACACGGCTGTTTGTGTTTATGCAGACATCTGATCAAGATGTCCGGTACTATATGCTTTAGAAGTAATCATCATAGTCGTCAAAGAACCCATTCTCATAATCTGCTACCAGATTCTGGTTATTCTGACGCTTTGGCTTCTGCTTCGGTCTCGTACTCTCAGTCTTCTTCTTTTGTTCCTTCTTCTTCATGGTTTTCTGCTCGCGCTCTAACCGCTTGATCGTCTCGAACTTGTCCGGCTGATGCTCCTTCGGCTTCTCCGGCTTCGGCTTCGAAGATCTTGTCGGCGGTCTTCTGTCATCATCACCCTGATCCTTCGCATAGTAGTTGTTGCTGTAGCCTTTTGTCTGACGGTTCTGATAACCTCTCCCCTCGCCGCCTCTGCGGTCTGCACCATCACGGTTATAGCTTCTGTGTTCCCCTGTCTGTCCGTCACGGTTATAACTTCTGCGCTCTCCTGTCTGTCCGTCACGGTTATAGCTTCTGCGCTCTCCCGTCTGTCCGTCACGGTTATAACTTCTGCGCTCTCCTGTCTGTCCGTCACGATTATAATTTCTACGCTCTCCTGTCTGTCCGTCACGGTTGTAACTTCTGCGCTCCCCTGTCTGTCCATCGCGATGATAGCTTCTGTGTTCCCCTGTCTGTCCATCACGATTCCCTTGAGATCCTCTTGCTGGCTTAGAATTGCTCTCCTTAAAATTACGAACAATCTTATTACCTTCTGTTGCCACGATTTTTCTCCTCTCGTATTCCTCTTATTAAGGTGTTTGCACCCCTTCGTCATTCTTTTTTATTTTATTATATTTGAATGGAAAGTCAAGTATTAAAACACGATTAAATCATAATTTCCTATCTTGCAATATTGTGCGGTATCTTGTATAGTGGATGTATCCGGCACACATAAATTCCGTACCGGAAATCATAGAAAGCAGAGGGCTTGTAAATGGCAAACGAAGAACAGGAATTAGATGTAATTACACTTACTTTTGAAGATGACACCACAGAAGACTGTGCTGTGCTTGCAGTATTTGGCATTGATACACAGGATTATGTAGCACTGCTTCCAGTGCAGTATCTTGATTCCGAGGATGACGGCGAGGTATATTTATACCGTTACAGCGAAGATGCAGCCGGAGAACCGGTTCTTGGAGATATTGAAGACGAAGAAGAATACGAAATGGTTGCCGATGCATTTGATGAGATCTTAGACGAAGAAGAATTCAATGCAGAATAAGACCGAAATGAGCTGCCTTGGCAGCTCATTTTTAATTTAACCAGAGGAAATTCACATCTGTAGATAAGAAATCCACATTATGGATCATGATTACGCGGTCTATTTTGTTTTCCTCCATAAATGTATGAATATCCTGGTGAAAATACCGCAGATCCACTACATACAAATGTGCATAAGTATCTGCAAGATACGGCAGCAGATCATGTGCATAGGAATCTTTCACAACCAGCACCCGCTCATCACTTTTTGCGTTGCTGTCAATCGTGATATACGGATGGTTGCCGCCCAGAAACACGGTATACTTATCCTTTTTCTTTAAATTATCCATAACATAAAGGGAATCCGATGTCTCATTCTCCTGCACATATTTCACAGAGTATACGCCATCCGGTCTCTCATATAAAGTCAATGTATCCGGCTTCACCCGGATAGATGGCGCCTTGGAATACAAGGATCCATAAAATGCATCACTGACCTGATGCTCCTGATAATCCGACAATGGATCTGCCTCTATCTGCAATGCCTCACAAAGGCTCTGATAGCCGTAGTAAGCGCCTCTTGCGGTCCAATGGTGATCCGTCCTAAAATAGATCTCTTCCTCCTTATGTGCAGCCAGCAGCTCTGTCGGATCTGCAATCATCATACAATCAGAAAGCTGCGAAACAACCTGTCCGATCACCTTTTTCTGGGAATAGCAAGTCGTCATCGCCGGCAGCTTGTCTGCGTAGATTTCACTGGCATTCGGCGCGATCAGCATCGTAACCGGCTGTGATATACTCTGTGCAAATGTCTTGATCGCATCCAGATTCTTCTGTAACTGATCCGTTGGCTGTGTAAACTGCTGGATCATATAGCCATCCCTGCCAAAAAATACACCATTTTGCAGTTTCTGTCCCATCAGACGCATCCCGTCTACCTTTCCCTGCACAAACAGATCTTTACCCGGCAGCTGATCCGACATATATGACTCAAAGGTGCTCGTAAACTCCCCACTCATAAGAGAAGCTACCGAAAATTCCGGACGCATTGTCAGATTACGGTTCTCAAGGTCTGAGAATTCCCGATCAGGAAACACCCAGAATCCAACGCCAAAAAACAATATAAAGATAAGAAATATCATTGCACTGATACGATTTCTCATATATTTTCCCTCTTAAAATCTAAAATATAAAAATGGATTGAAGCTGTCACTTGCCAGACATGCTGTTGACATCAGAAGCACTGCCAGTACCAATACTGTCTGCAAAGCAGTGCCTGTAAACACTCCTGCCTTCTTCTGATCTAAACCCGTCACTAATTTCTCATACCATAACTTTGGATACGGTGTAGATGCCAGCACTAAAATGATCAGGATGAATGCATATGCCGTATAGTAATACCCTGTCATTTCATTCCATAATGGCAGCCCGGTAAATCCAAACATATTGCCAAGTGCATTGCCTAGAGAACCCAGTGTGTCATAAGAAAAGATCACCCAGCTGAGATTCACAAAAAACAGTGTATACAGATGCTGTATCCATGCTGGCACTTTCTTAAGCACCTTTAATAAACATAGTTTCTCTATCATCAACAGGCAGAAAAAATACATACCCCAGATAATAAAATTCCATGCAGCTCCATGCCAGAACCCTGTCAAAAACCATACAATAAAAATATTACGGATCGTCTTTGCCTTTCCCTGGCGGCTGCCTCCAAGCGGAATATATACATAATCCCGAAACCATGAACTGAGTGATATATGCCATCTCCGCCAGAACTCTGTGATACTTTTTGAAATATACGGATACTTAAAATTCTCCAGAAACTCAAATCCAAACATCTTGCCGAGACCGATCGCCATATCGGAATATCCGCTAAAATCAAAGTAAATCTGGAATGTATATGCAAACGAGGATAGCCATGCCAGTGCAATGCTATTCTCAGATACCGGCAATACACTCAATGTTGAGAACAGCTCACCGATCGTATTGGCGAGCAGAATCTTTTTTCCAAGTCCTGCAAGAAATCTGCACACGCCCGCTGAAAACAGATCAAAGCTCTCTGTTCTGTCCTCAATCTGATCTGCAACCGTCTGATATCTGACGATCGGTCCTGCGATCAGCTGGGGAAACAATGTCAGATATGCTGCCAGATTAATAGGATTCCACTGTACCTTCGCATCGTTTCGATACACATCTATCGTATACGACATCATCTGAAATGAGTAGAAAGATATACCAAGCGGCAAAGCCAGCTTCCATAATGCAAAATCAGTATGGAACAAATGATTGATATTGGAAATAAAAAAATCTGTATACTTATAGACTGCCAGCACTCCGACATTATATACCACCGCAATCCATACCGCAGCTTTTGCCATCGCAGCCCGGTTCTGTTTTCTTGCATGATACACCATGATACCGGTCAGATATCCCACAAGGATTGAAATCAACATCAAGATCACAAGTCTGGGTTCTCCCCATCCATAAAAGATCAGACTGACCAGCAATAAAACTCCGTTCCGAAGTTTCTTTGGCATCATAAAATACAATAATATTGTGATAGGTAAAAATAAAAATAAAAATGTTGTACTAGAAAATAACATATCATTTCCTCTCTACACTGTTGTCAGTAACTGCTTATTGAACAAATATTCCTTACGAAAAGTTTTGGTCTCTCCTGTATTTTCAAAACAGATGGATATCCTGTCCTGATTGAGAAATGCAACCTCTCCTGTGCCAAACTGTTTGTGTACCACCTTAGATCCAACTGAAAGACCGGCTTGATCTACAAGCAGTTCCCCAATGAATCTTGACGGTTCAACAGGCTTTCCAAAGATCTCCGCCACACAATAAAGATGCAGATATTTTCTGGCTCTTGTCATCGCAACATAGAACATTCTGCGCTCCTCTTCCAGCTCCTCCGGCATCACAGACTTCTTATGCGGTGTATATCCCTCATTTGCCTCGATCACAAACACTGCATCATATTCGAGACCTTTGGCACTATGCATAGTGGATAAGGTAATACCCGTATGCTGTTTTCGTGTTTCCTGTCTTCGCTTTGCCAGATCCTCTTCATAAGCCGCAATCCCATCAAACATCTGCTCATATGTGCGGTACGGTCTGACCTGCTCTGACAATTCATCCAGTACAGCATATAATTCATCCACTTTGATCTTTCTGTAATCCGCATATTCCCTTAAATATGCATCGTATCCAATTGCCTTGCGGATAAATGTAACAGCAGCATACGGTGTCATTGTCCTAATTACTGAAAGATCCTGTTCTAACTGATCCAGATAATCCAGTGCCCACTGTTTTTCCTCATAATATTCCTTTAATGCATCAATCGAAACATGTTCGGATGTAAAAGCATCCCTGCTGATGTATCGCTTTGGTTTATTGATAATCGTCAGAAAACCTGCCCTGCTGTCATCTCCCAGTGCGATCCGAATATATGTCAGCACATGCTGTACGGTAAAATGCTGATACAGACTCGGCAGCACATCCCGCATCTGAAACGGAATATTATATGCCATCAGTTGTCCCACCAGCGTTCTCGGCTGTATATTAGTTCGATATAAAACCGCCATTTGCTCATAAGCAATTCCTTGTTCCTTATATTGCTTAATCTGACGGATCATATGCAGATATTCTTCATTTCTGGTCTGGATTCTGTGAACTCTGACCGGAAATGCATAATCATTTTCTGCAATGATCTCCTTTTCATACCGATTTTCATTGTGTGCGATCACTCTTGCCGCAGCTTCACAAATGTCTCTGCTGCACCGGTAATTTACATTCAACAGCACCCTATGAGCATCCGGATAATCCCTGCCAAATCCTAACATGATCTCCGGTCTTGCACCCCTGAACCGGTATATCGACTGATCATCATCTCCTACAATAAACAAGTTATTTCTCGGTGCCGAAAGCAGCTTCACAATCTCATACTGAATCGGATTGATGTCCTGAAATTCATCGATCAAAATGTACTGAAAACGGTTCTGCCAGTTCTTAAGAATATCCGGGCGTGCCGAAAGCAGCTCATAACAATATACCAGCATATCATCAAAATCAATCTTATGCAGACCGGAAAGTCTGGTTGCATACTGCCGGTAAATATCCGCAAACACCTCATCTGCACAGCTCTTACTATGATAATTCGATAAATGGATCATCTCTGATTTCAACTCACTGATCTCACCTGTCACTGCATGTAAAAAATCCTCAAGATCCTCATATTCAATATCCATATGGCTGACAATTTCCCGCAGGATCTGATATTTTTGATCCTCCATCAGCACATTGGACGAAGTATAATGATAAGCCGCACGCAGCATCATAAAAAATACAGAATGAAATGTACCAAAAGTGCAGGGAGGATGTTTTCCCTGCATCTTCTGATAAAATCTTGTCTGCATCTCAACAGCTGCAGCCTTTGTAAATGTAATCACCAGTATGTGTACCGGATCAATCCCGGCCTTTGTGATCAGATACTTCACATGTTCTGTGATGACAGTTGTCTTTCCCGAACCGGGACCCGCCAGTGTCAGCATTGGACCCGATACATGGGTAATTGCACATTTTTGTGCCTCATTATAATCTATCAATCGTAATGTCTCCTATGCATTCGCTGCGGTGAGCATTTCAATTCCTGTCTCAATTCTCTTTAAAGATTCTTCCTTGCCAAGGATCTCTAAGATCTCAAATGCCCCACCAGGTGTCATCTGTCTGCCTGAAACTGCAATTCTTACCGGCCATAAACCTGTACCATTCTTAATGCCCTTATCTGCAATATACTGCATCAACAGATCATGAAGGCTGTCAAGGCTCCAGTCATCGTGTACCTTCAGCACTTCGTACTCTTCCTTTAAGATTTCTAATGCATTCTCCAAATTTGTCTTCATCTTCTTATGCACATAAATATTTACATCGTAATCCGGCAGTGCCTCAAAGAAATCAATATGATCCTTGACCTCCGGCAACACCTCAATACGTGTCTTCACCAGCGGCAGGATCTTGTCAAAATCCAGATCCTTTGTGATCACTTCCCTGACATATGGCATTGCAAGTTCCTTGAATCTTGCGTCATCCATTTTCTTGATATACTCGCCATTCATCCAGCGAAGCTTTGTCATATCAAATACCGCCGGCGACTTGCTAAGCTTATGATAATCAAATTCCTTTACCAGCTCCTCTAAAGTAAAGAACTCATTATTATCTTCCGGAGACCATCCAAGCAGGGCAACAAAATTCACGATCGTTTCTGTCAGAAAGCCCTGTTCTACCAGATCCTCATACGAAGAGTGTCCTGAACGCTTTGACAGCTTCTGGTGCTCCTCATTTGTGATCAACGGACAATGAATATATTTCGGAATGTCCCAGCCAAACGCTTCATAAAGACGATTGTATTTCGGAGTAGAAGATAAATACTCATTTCCTCGTACCACATGGGTGATTCCCATCAAATGATCATCTACTACATTCGCAAAATTATAGGTTGGAAATCCGTCTGACTTGATCAGGATCATATCGTCAAGCTCCGCATTTTCTACCGAAATCGTGCCATAGATCTCATCATCAAAACTGGTCTGTCCCTCACGAGGATTATTCTGACGAATAACATATGGCTTTCCTGCCTGCAGGTTTGCTTCCACTTCCTCCTTACTCAGAGACAGACAGTGCTTATCATACTGCACGATCTCCTTATCTGTATGAGACTCTGCAATATTGGTTCTCAGGCTGTCTAATCTTGCCTGATCACAGAAACAGTAATATGCCTCTCCCTTCTCGATCAGCTGCTTTGCATATGAAAGATAGATGCCCTGCGCCTGACGCTCACTCTGAATATATGGGCCAACACCGCCATCCTTATCCGGACCCTCATCATGTAAAAGTCCTGTCGCCTGCAATGTTCTGTAAATAATATCTACAGCACCTTCCATCTCACGCTCCTGATCTGTATCCTCTATACGCAGGATAAAATCACCGCCTTCATGCTTGGCGATCAAATATGCATAAAGTGCTGTTCTTAAATTTCCAACATGCATACGGCCTGTTGGGCTTGGTGCGAATCTCGTTCTTATCTTTGCCATTTTATTTCCTCTCTTTTTCTAAATAAATATAAAGGGACTGCCATAAATGCCAGCCCCTTTTACTATCCTGCCAAACTATTTATTGGCTCCGCAACATTTCTTATATTTCTTTCCTGAACCACATGGACACGGATCATTTCTGCCAACCTTCGGTGGCTTGATCACTGTCTTTGATGTCTTCTGAATCTTATATAACGCTGCACGCTTGTCCTCGGAAAGAATGTCATTCCACTCCTCCAAAGTGTAAAGCCACTCTGCATTACAGCCCACCATATTCATATAGAGCTGCTCATAATCAATATCCAAAGATACCTTTGTATCAGCCTCCATGTTATCAATATCATTCGGTGTCTTCAGGCTCTCGTCAATTCCATCCAAAAATCCTGTCATCAACTGTATTGTTGTATTATATTTCTCTGCCAGCTGGGCAACGGTTCCCTCAACTACTTCATTCGGATTCGTCAAAAGCTGCTTATATATTCCCTGCTCAACTCCAAAATAATTCAGCCAGAACTGTTTCCCCTCTGGTGTTCTGTCGTCCAGTCCGTAGGCATAATCACGCCATTCCTTTAATAAACTCATCGGTATACCATCCCTTTTTTCTGTATTGTTGATTGCGTGTCGATGAACTTGCGTGTCATCTGCTCAAACACCATCATAGTATATCAAACCTCGAATATTTTTTCAATAACATTTGTATATTTTCCAATACTATGGTCATACTAATAACAGTCTCAGTCAGATCATGCTTCTGACAACAGACTAAGCATAACTCTTTGCCCTCCATTCATCCCCCACGGACCGGGCAAAGAACTGCTTATCCTCCCCTTTTTAAAAGGCTGCCAAACGGCAGCCTTTGTTTTATGATACCTGATCAAATTGTGAATTATAAAGATCTGCATAAAATCCCTGTCTGGCAAGCAGTTCGTCATGGGTTCCCATCTCAATGATATCTCCATCCTTCATAACTAAAATACAGTCTGCATCCTTGATCGTTGACAATCTGTGTGCAATTACGAAGCTGGTCCGTCCACGCATTAAGTTATCCATTGCTCTTTGAATTCTATGCTCTGTACGGGTATCCACAGAACTGGTCGCTTCATCCAGGATCAGAACCGGATTGTCTGCTAAAATCGCTCTGGCGATCGTAAGGAGCTGCTTCTGACCCTGTGATACATTGCTTGCCTCCTCGTTCAATTCCATCTGATATCCACCCGGCAGTGTCCGGATGAAATGATCGGCATGCGCTGCTTTTGCTGCCGCAATCACCTCTTCATCTGTTGCATCCAGTCTTCCATATCGGATATTTTCCATAATCGTACCCTTAAACAGCCATGTGTCCTGCAGCACCATTCCAAATGCTTCACGAAGCTCATTTCGGTTATAGTCCTTAATATTATGTCCATCTAACCGGATTGCACCATCATTGACATCATAAAACCGCATCAATAGCTTTACAATCGTTGTCTTGCCTGCACCTGTCGGACCTACGATCGCAATCTTTTGTCCCGGCTTTACATCCATACTAAAATCATGAATGATCACATGATCCTGTTTATATCCGAATCTGACATGATCAAACGATACCGCACCCTGAATATCCGCTAATGGCACCGCATTTTCCGTCACCTGATCCTCCTCTGCTTCTTCCAGGAACGCAAATACGCGTTCTGCCGCTGCAGCCATAGACTGCATCATATTAGAAACCTGTGCGATCTGCTGGATTGGCTGCGTGAACTGTTTAATATACTGAAAAAACGCCTGAATACTACCAATGTCAATCACGCCATGAATCGCAAGATAGGCGCCGGAAATGGCAATTCCAACATATCCCAGATTTCCTACAAACATCATGATCGGCTGCATCATGCCGGATAAGAACTGGGATTTCCATGCGGACTGAAACAGGATCTGATTCGTCTCATGGAAATTGCGGATCTCCTCCTCTTCACGGTTAAATGCTTTTATCACATTATGACCTGAGAATACCTCTTCCACCTGACCATTGATGCGTCCCAAATACTCCTGCTGCGTTTTAAAATGCTTTTGTGAATGCTTCATGACAAACATCATCAAAAAAGCTGAAATCGGCAAAATGATCAAAGCAATCAATGTCATAAACGGACTGATCGATAACATCATGACAAATACACCGATCAGGGTTGTCACAGATGTGATCAACTGTGTCACACACTGATTGAGTCCTTGTCCCATTGTATCTACATCATTTGTAATTCTGGAAAGCACGTCACCATATGTCCGTTCTTCAAAATATTTCATCGGCACACGGTTGATCTTCTCCGACAGTTCCTTACGCAGTCTGTAGCACATTTTCTGGGTAATGCCCGTCATAATAAAGCCCTGTCCAAAATTCAGGCAGGCACTGACAAGATACAGCCCAAGAGCAAACAACAACCATCCACCAACCTTATCAAAAGAAATGCCTCCGGTGCCGTTGATCTTGGACATCAGACCATTCACAAGCTCTGTAGTTGCATTTCCCAGTATTTTAGGTCCTAAAATATTAAATACAGTACTTCCGACCGCCAGCACCATCACTGCGATCACACCGATACGGTAATGACGCATATACTGCATGATCTTACGGATAGATCCTTTGAAATCCTGTGCTTTTTCCACGACGGCTCCACCGCCATGCATTCCTCTTCTTCTCGGTTGTCTCATATTCTCTGCCATTTTCTACACCTCCACCGAAACAGGATCTAGCCCGAGTTCTTTTTCTGAGAGCTGTGACTTTGCAATCTGTTGATATACTTCACACGAACGAATCAGCTGCTCATGGGTACCCTTACCCACCAGTCTGCCATCATCTAATACCAGAATCTGGTCTGCATGCAGGATCGTACTGATCCGCTGTGCCACAATGATCACAGCCGCCTGTTGGGTCTTCTTTGCCAAGGCCTTTCTAAGTGCGGTATCTGTCTTAAAATCCAATGCAGAAAAGCTGTCATCAAAAATATAGATCTTTGGATTCTTCACAATTGCTCTTGCAATGGACAATCTTTGCTTCTGCCCGCCTGAAACATTTGATCCACCCTGCGAAATATGACTTTCATAACCATCCTTCTTCTCAGCAATAAATTCTTCGGCCTGTGCGATCCGGCAAGCCTCCTCTAACTGCTCTGGCGATGCATCCTGATTGCCAAATCGCAGATTCGATGCGATCGTACCGGAAAATAGATTGGCCTTCTGCGGCACCAGACCGATCATGTCTCTCAGATCATGCTGACTCATCTCCCGTACATCCACACCGTCAATCGTAATACTTCCCTCTGTGACATCATAAAATCTCGGGATCAAATGAATCAAGGTTGACTTGCCTGCACCTGTACTACCTATAATTGCAGTTGTCTTTCCCGGCTGTGCTGTAAAGGAAATATGAGAAAGTACATCTTCTCCCTTTGGATAAGCAAAGGAAACATCGTGAAATGTGATCTCTCCCTTCAGTTCATGTACATCCTTCGGTGCATCCGGATCTGTGATCGTACGCTCCGTGTGAAGCACCTCTTCAATTCGATCCACTGCTACTGCAGCTCTTGGCAGCATGATGGAAATCATTGTCAACATCAGAAATGCCATCACGATCGTCATCGTATAGGTAATAAATGCTGTCATGGTTCCTACCTGAATGGTTCCTGCATCAATCCTATGTGCAGCCACCCATACAATCAGTACCGAAATACCGTTCATGATCAACATCATGCAAGGCATCATAAAAGTCATGGTACGATTCGTAAATAACATAGTACCGGTCAATGCTTTGTTCGCCTCGTCAAACCGTTCTTCTTCCTTTTTCTCACGGCCAAATGCACGAATTACAGATAATCCGGTCAGGATCTCTCTGGACACCAGATTGACCCGGTCCACCAATACCTGCATTTGTTTAAATTTCGGCATTGCCACCTTCATCAATACCATCACAAGTACCAAAATTGCTAATACCGCCAACACAATGATCCATTCCATATCGGAACTCGTCCGGATCACCATGATAACTCCACCGATACCAATGATCGGTGCATACATAACCATTCTCAGCAGCAAAACGATCACCATCTGTACCTGCTGGATATCATTGGTGTTTCTTGTGATCAATGAAGCTGTTGAGAACCCATCCATCTGTGCATTTGTGAATCCTACCACCTTTTCAAATACATTCTCACGAAGATTCATACCAATATGTGCAGCAACCTTTGACGCAATATATCCTGCCATGATCGAGATCAATGCCATCATCAAAGTAAATCCCAGCATCTTCAATCCCATCCATTTCAAATAGTCTGTCTGCATAGAATTCAGATCCAGACCACATGCCTCATATTCAGCCTGTGTATATAAAATAGCCATAGAACGGGTCACAGATTCCCCTACACTTTCATACTGTTCCGTCATTTTCTGACGCATCTGCATTCTGGATTCCTTTGGCATCGCTGAAAGAACCTCATCTTTCGTCATACCTGCAAATGCCGATTCATCCATACCTGTCTGTTCTGCCAATGTACGCATAAACGCTTCATCGCTGATCTTCGACATAGAAGCCCTTATCAGGATAGATGGCATAAATACTGAATCCAGATCTTTTGTATCTTTGATTGCCTGACCATCAAACTGTAATCCGGCTTTCTTCACATTGCGAAGTGTATAATGTCCATTTTCTGCCTTCTCATATGCATGCTCCCATAATGTCTGTTCTTCTTCTGTCATAAACAGCATCATGGATGCATACTCATCTTCCCGGATCTCCTTTGGTGTCATATACGCTACCCCTCGGTTTGTAATACCGGTATCTATAATATTAGATGTATAGTTGGGAAGTGAAAGATCACAATATGCCTGCACAAACAGCAATGCAATGATCAACATGACCTGTGGCATATATCCTTTCAGATATTTCATGATTTTAAACATATTTTCATCCCTCTTTCTAACCATATGGAAGTCATTATTTATGAAAAAACAGGAAATGTCAATGCATTTCCTGTTTCTTTAAGAATACTTTTTCGTTACTTTTACAAATTGTTTATTATTTGTCTGCAATCTTCAGCAAAACACCCTGTTGCTCTTTTACAATACATCCTTCTAAAATTCCCTCTTCATCAAGATTCGGTTCGGATACAGCTATCGACTTTTCTTCATTTGTTTTCCTATGACGCAATCTCACCTGACACATCACTGTCTCCCCTTCCGGTCGTCCTTCACAGCCAAAATCCGGTTCCACAATAGCAAGCACCTCGTAGCTGTCCCTCGCACCCGGTCCATATTTTGCAAGAATATCAGCAATTCTCGCAAAGATCCATAACAAAACCGGAATGATCCATGCCACATACAAATACGCAAGAAAATGTGTCTGTCCTGTCAGCGCACTGACAACAAATGCTCCCACAGCCAGTATGATCATCACAATTCCAATCCACGCCATCACCATCTTGAACTTTTTCATCTTTTACTCCTGTTTCTGATGTACTCTATGATACATCCCCGTGTATTTTATGGAAATACGCCTGTATCGCTGCCTCATATCCCTGACTCGTAGGCTCATAAAAGGTTCTTCCAACCATATTATCCGGCAGATACTGCTGCTTGACATAATGATTCGGATAGTCATGTGCATACTGATATCCGACATGTCCAAGCTTTCTGGCACCACCATAATGTGCATCTCTAAGATGAACAGGAACCGCATCATGTGGTTCCTGCTGCACCGCATCCATCGCAGCCGATATCGCATTCACACAGGAATTACTCTTCGGTGCACTGGCTACATAGGTCACTGCCTGCGATAAAATAATCTGTGCCTCCGGCATACCCACACGCTCCACTGCCTGTGCACAGGCTACCGCCACCTGTATTGCCTGTGGGTCTGCATTACCGACATCCTCACTTGCACATATCATAATACGTCTGGCAATAAATGTCACACTCTCTCCGGCATTTAGCATCCGGGCCAAGTAATATACTGCCGCATCCGGATCAGATCCCCGCATACTCTTGATAAATGCGGATATCGTATCATAGTGATTGTCTCCTGATTTGTCATACTTTACAACGCGCCTCTGAATACATTCCTGGGCAACAGCGAGATTGATCACAATCCTGCCGTCATCGGCCGGAGCTGTTGTCAACACACCAAGCTCAATTGCATTCAGTGCATTCCGGGCATCACCTTCTGACATATCTGCCAGAAAATCTAACGCCTCATCCGTAATCTCTGCATGATATGCTCCCATACCCTTCTCTGTATCGTAGACAGCACGTCGCAGTAAGGTCTTGATATCCTCCCTGTCAAGCGGTTCCAGCTGAAAAATATGAGACCTTGAGATCAAAGCCCCATTCACTTCAAAATAAGGATTCTCTGTCGTTGCACCGATCAAAGTAATCGTGCCATCCTCCACAAATGGAAGCAGATAATCCTGCTGTGCCTTATTAAACCGATGAATCTCATCTATAAACAAAATTGTACGCTTATGGTACATACCATACAGACTCTTCGCCTCCTGTACAACCTCTTCCATGTCCTTCTTTCCGGCTGTTGTGGCATTCAACTGCTTAAATTCCTTACTGGTCGTATTCGCGATCACCATTGCCAATGTCGTCTTTCCGGTTCCGGGCGGGCCATAAAAAATAACAGAGCTCAGCTTATCTGCCTGAATCGCCCTGTATAGTAATTTGTCCTTCCCGATAATATGCGTCTGCCCAACTACCTCATCCAAGGTAGTTGGCCGCAAACGCTTTGCAAGCGGAGACTCCGTCTCCATATTCTGTTTTGCCATGTAATCAAATAAATCCATCTAAATCAACCCAATATTCTTAATGATACGTTCAAGGTCATGAATATCGATTGGCTTACATACATATGCATCATAATCCTGACATACCTTATCCTTATTGCCGGCCTCATCCAATGCACTTGTCATGATCACCTTAGAACGCTCAAACTTTCTGAGTCCCGCACGCAGTTCTGCATCCCGGATGCTCTGCAGCGCCTTATATCCATCTAACTTTGGCATCATAATATCTAAACATACCAGATCAAATGGCGTACCGTCATTTAACGCAGCTACAAATGTATCCACCGCTTTAATTCCGTCCTCAGCCACTGTCACCTCTCCATGTCTGCCTAACAGCTTAGACAAAAATTTGATATTTGCCAAATCATCCTCTGCAATCAGAATCTTCATACTCTTTTACCTCCTCTATCAATGCCTTTTTCGAATTCCATCTAATGTCTTATGTAATAATTGATTTAATTCATCCTTCAGATCCATCTCCTGATATCTGACTCTCCTGTTCACCAGAATGGAATACACTGTTCCATATAATAACAGTAATAGCTCCTTCGCTGTATAGTAATCCACGATCTCTCCGGCATCAATTGCCCCCTGGATCAACCCCTCTACTGTATCATTTTTCAGGTTGATCGTCTTCGTGATCTTTTCTCTTACATGATAATTGTGCAGCAATTCCTCATAATTGAGTACCAAAGCTGTAATCTGAGGATAATTGCCATAGTAAGTTGCATAGGTGTCAAAATACTCTATCAGTTTCTCTGTGTAGCTGATATTTTTTGCCTCCACAGTCGCCTTAATATTGTCATCAAACTGTGTGAAACGGTCTACGACCTCGATCAACACCTCATCTATTCCCCCAAAATATTTATATAACAGCGATTCGGACATATTCTCCTTCAATGCCAGATTCCTTGTTGTCAGAGAATCAAGCCCTGATTCGCTGATAATATCTATGGCAGAAGCGACAATACGATCCTTTCTTGATACGAAACTCTCCATATCTTCCTCCCCATATGCCAACACATACTATTGTATTTACCTTCTGAAACTCACTAATAAATTTATTATATTTTTTCATATATAGTTTGTCAACCATCAATAACGCAACCCAATCGGACAGCATAGTCCACCACCGCCACAACACAGATTACAGCACAACATTGTAAAACACATCTTTGTACAAAAATCCGTACGCCCTGCATCCTGCATACCACCAAAAGGCTGTCCCATCTGCATATACCAGTCCATACCGTTTTGCATATATTGCTTATACTGCTGATACTGCATATTATTCGGGTCCATTCTGATGGCACGATCAAGATGTTCCATACATATGGCATCATCTCCCACTCCCTTGTGTGCCAATGCACTGATAAAATACCAGTCTGCTGACCGGTTTGTTATCGTCTCTAAAAGATTCAATGCCTCCCGGTACCGCTGATTCCGCACGAAATTAGCAGCAGCCTGTAAATGAAGTGTATCCTCGTCTGCCGCCTGACCATTGGCATTCCCTGACCCATATGCTCCCTGACCATAGGAAAATCCATCCTGACGGAATCCACCCGTCTGACTTTCCATAATCATCTTATATGCCTGTTGTACCTGTTTAAACTTCTCTTCTGCCTGTTCTCGATTTGGATTGTTGATATTTGCATCCGGATGATAGATCCGGCTCAGCTTTCTATAAGCCTTTTTTACTTCGTCTTTTGATGCCCCCGGCGTAAGCCCCAGTACCTTATACGGATCCATGTTCTCCACCATCCTCTCGTCTTTTTACTGCCTGCTGATACCGTGACCATATGCCGGAGTAAATTATATTTTTCAATATGGCTTCATGTTCTATTATAGGCAGCACCTCCAGCACTCTTGCCATTTCCTGTGCGCATGTTACCAAAAGGCTGCGGATCCATGATTCAAAGAAAGATGCTTCATACACCTTTGCAAACGGGTTATAGCGCTGTTTGCTGATATCCTGTTCCAGATCATCATATGCATCCAGTATATAAATAAACTTGCCAAGATAGAATCCCAAATGCCGCAATTCCTCCTGCCACCCATCTTCCTGATATACAAACAGTTCTTCCATAATATTGCCAAAATGTCCTGCCATGATATCTATCTGCGATTCCTGTGCCTGTTCTGCTTTACAAATAGCATGTAGATGTATCGAGACAGCCTCACACTGCCTTGGATATTGCGCCTGTATCTGCCTGATATCGCGTGTTAACATCCGGCTGTATATCATCCCTTTCTTATTGTGATCATCCTCCCAGTCATCTAATGCCTTATAGTAAGACAGCACCAAATTCATGGAAGCTGCATAATCCGTATAAGCATTCTTCACTATCGGATGATACTGCATGGGATGTGCAATACATTTCACCTTATCACGCACCTCCTGCGGTTCATACAACCCAGTAAGCAGCAATGCCAGAAATGTCATATCATAATTCAGGGATAATTGCCCCTTATGTCCATATAAATGTTTCAGACTCTGGCACAATCCACAATAATAGGCTTTATATTCATTCCATTCTTTTACCTTTAATTCATCCTGATTCACTACAATATAACCAAACACGGCCTAACTCCTCTTTTGAAACTGATTATGACACTTCGGACAGGTTACCATAATTTTCCCCTTATTTCTTGGGATCTTAATCTTCTGTCCACACTGACTACAGGTATAGATATGGTAATCTTTTCTGATCTTTGCATAATCTTTTTGTTTTAAAAAGAACATCCGAAGCTTATAAGTATGTCTTAAAAACCATCCATTCTCAGCCTGTCTTTTTATATAATTCTTAGAAAACATTCTGTAATACACATACAAAATCATTACAACGCCAATGGTTGATAGCACCATCGTTCTTGCAAACATGTCCACGATCACAAATGCCATTGCAAACCACATCAGACACCTTGATAATGCATCCACTCCATATCTTCCCTGCATAAATCTCACCATTCGCTCTCTCATAACAATCATTCCTTTCTGCGATTCCATCTAATCATATCTTATGCTGATATTATAACGGACAGCTCTGAATTCCATGTGAAGAAAAACGAAAATATTTCTTAAATAAACAAAAAAGGGAGTAAATCTGCAAAATGCAGATCTCATCCCTTTTTTTAAGTGAATCTTGCAATATAACCAATTCTAATTCTATATAAAATTAAAAAGGTACACTCAAAACTACTTATTGTGGCTGTCTGGTAACTATAACTTTGTTACATTTGTAGCCTGTGGTCCCTTAGGGCTGTCAGTAATATCAAACTCTACTGCCTGACCCTCTTCTAATGTCTTATAACCTTCCATGTTAAGGCCTGAGAAATGAACGAATACATCGTTACCGTTCTCGTCTGAAATAAAGCCATAACCCTTCTGGTTGTTAAACCACTTTACAGTACCCTTGTTCATAAAGTTTTCCTCCAAATAAATACTCATGTCGGTATCCCCAACATTGCCCTTAATGTAGCACATTATTCTAATGCCGTCAAGAACTAATTCTTCGCAAGATTCTGTCTTTGCATACATTTTACGATTCGAAAACAGCCTTGACTGACTTTTCATTTCGACTATAGTAATATACATTATCTGACAGAATCTCGCTGTCAAATACAACTGTATCATTGGCTTCCATTACCATATCATGAAGATTCTGTGCATCTATATCCTCCGTATCCGGAACCAATAACACTTCATGAATACTTGATGGCAGAATAAACAGATCCTGTCCGATCGTTTCTGCAAACTCGGCGATCACACCCGGATACAACATACAGGTAGCCCCATTTAACCCGCATGTATTTGTCAGGACATAAAAAACCGGCCGGTGCATATCGCCCGACATATATGAGATAATCTCATCCTGTACCTGGTTCGTTTCCGTGCTGTCTTCCTGCCTGTCTACGGTCATGTCCTTTAAATATTCCATCAATAGATTCCCCAACGGACGTATGATCGGTGGAAACAAACGTCTGGTATTATCCAATGCAATATCGTATAACGCTTCCTTGCTGATCCCCCAGCGAATCAGATCCCGCTCATGCACCAGTGTCGTTGCGATCCCACCGGCATCCATACTCACCAGCCACCGGAATGTAACAGCCAGATCCTCAAATGGCACAAACGGGATCTCCTCTAACAGCCTTTCATTCTTTTTATGATTGACAAGCCGCAGGATCACACATTCCCTGATCCTGTCAGCCGAAAGCACCATATCAGGTGACATATCGAAATCCGTATGCAGGGCCTGATATTGCCGCACGATTGAGCGCATGATCTCTGCCAGATCCTTTCCCTTTTCATACTCCTTGTAGAAATCATTCAAATACAGATTCGGTGCAATCTTGTCCCCACTGTGTCGGATCGTAAGCCCATCCAGCCGCACATCATTATTCTTATATGTTATATGGATATCTACTACTTCATCCCCGTCAGCATCCATATATTCTAAAATATTCTCCTTTACATAATCCAAAAATTCCTGATAATCCATGTTGTACCTCCCAATCTAAATTCTTTTGTACAACCATGAGTCCGATTATGTTTTCTTATCATCAGCTAACAAAATCATAAAGGGATACCCATACTTTTTCAAGTAACGGATATCCCTTTTTTCTTCATGTTATCCCATTTGTTTACATAACACCGAAGTTATATCACTTTTTCCAGAAAATCCACAAATGCCTTCATTTGTGCATCGGTACCGATCGTGATCCGCAGATACTGATTAATACGCGGCTTATCAAAATATCTGACATAGATGCCTGCCGCCTTCGCCTTCTCAAAAATCTCCTTCGCATCAACACCCGGATGACTTGCAAACACAAAGTTTGCAGACGACTTCGGATATACAAAGCCCAGTCTGTCCAGTTCTTTACAAAACCACTCTCGCGTGCTAATAATCTTCTGATTGGTCTCCTGAAAATAAGCATCGTCTTCTATGGAAGCCTTTCCCAACAGAATCGACGGTCTGTTCATGGTATATGAATTATAGGAATGCTTTACGGCATTTAATGCTGCAATCAGCTTCGCATCTGCCATGGCGTAGCCGATTCTGAGTCCCGCAAGCGAACGGGATTTGGAAAAGGTTCTGGTGATCACCAGATTCTTATATTCCTCTAATAACGGCAGCGCACTCTCTCCACCGAAATCAATATATGCCTCATCCACGATCACAATACAATCCTGATTCTCATCCAGAATCGTGCGTATAAAATCCAGATCTCTCACGATCCCGGTCGGTGCATTGGGATTCGGAAAGATCACACCACCATTTGGTCTTGCATAATCAGATGCGACAATCTGGAATGCTTCATCAAGTGCCACGGTCTCATACGGTATCTTATAAAGATCTGCCCAGACATCATAAAAGGAATACGTAATGTCCGGAAACAGGATCGGTTGATCCCCATTGAAAAAGGTAAGAAAACACATGGCAATGACATCATCTGAGCCAACACCGACAAATACCTGGTCATCTGCCAATCCATGATACTGTGCAATCGCATGTACCAGTTCCTCCACCTTCGGATCCGGATACAACCGCAGATCCTGAATCTGCTTTGTCAGTGCCATCACCTTTGGCGATGGATCATATGGATTCTCGTTTGTATTCAGCTTGATGATATTTTTTTCTTTTGGCTGCTCACCCGGTGTATAGGGTATCACCTTACGAATGTTTTGCTCCCACGCCTGCATATTCTCACCTCATTTGTCTATAATCTTGCTACTGTCTAACCTTAATGTGTACTTCACGAAGCTGCTGCTCTGTTACCTCACCCGGTGCACCACACATCAGATCCTGTGCATTTCCATTCATCGGGAATGGAATGATCTCACGGATATTTTCCTCATTTCTAAGAAGCATGATCATACGATCTACACCCGGTGCCATACCTGCATGTGGTGGTGCACCATACTGGAATGCATTATACAATGCCCCAAACTTCTCCTTCAGATCATCCTCTGTATATCCAGCAATCTCAAATGCCTTTACCATGATATCCAGATCATGGTTTCTGACAGCACCGGACGACAGCTCAATACCGTTACATACAATATCATACTGATATGCCAGAATCTCCAACGGATCATTGTTATTTAATGCATCCAAACCGCCCTGTGGCATTGAGAATGGGTTATGTGTAAAGATCGTCTTCTTCTGCTCCGGATCATACTCATACATCGGGAAATCGTTAATATAGCAGAAACGATACGCATTCTTCTCTATCAGATCCAGTCTGTTACCAAGCTCGGTACGGATCTGTCCTGCATATAAAGCTGCACGACTCTCTACATCTGCGATAAAGAAGATCGTGTCTCCTGCCTCAAGACCTGCCAGCTCCTTAATTTCACTCTTCATATCATCCGGAATAAACTTGTCGATCGGACCCTTATATGACATATCGTCTAATACTTCCAGATAACCAAGTCCGCCCATGCCGATAGAGGTCGCAAACTTCAGCATCTTCTCATGCTGTCCCTTAGAAAGCTTGGCATGCACATTGATCGCACGCACAGTCTTACCGATAAACGGCTTAAAGGTACAACGGCTGAAGAACTCTGAAAGGTCAATAATACGCAGCGGATTCCGAAGATCCGGCTTATCTGTACCAAATTCTAACATCGCCTGCTTGTAGCTGATGATCGGATATGGCGCCTTCGTAACTTCATATCCTTCCGGTGCAAACTTCTCGAAGGTTGCAGTCAGCACTTCCTCGCCAACCTGAAATACATCCTCCTGTGTAGCAAAGCTCATCTCAAAATCAAGCTGATAGAACTCTCCCGGCGAACGGTCTGCTCTGGCATCCTCATCCCGGAAGCATGGTGCGATCTGGAAATACTTATCAATCCCGGATACCATTAACAACTGCTTATACTGCTGTGGTGCCTGCGGCAATGCGTAGAACTTGCCCTTAAACTTTCTGGATGGCACAATATAGTCTCTTGCACCCTCCGGAGAAGATGCACAAAGGATCGGCGTCTGCATTTCCACAAATCCCATCTCTGTCATCTTCTGTCTCAAAAAGGTAATCACCTGCGAACGGAATAACATATTATCCAATACCTTGCGGTTACGCATATCAAGATAACGGTACTTTAATCTGACATCCTCTCTCGTCTCCTTTGAGGTCATGATCTCAAATGGAAGCTGATGCTTCACCTTGCCAAGCACTTCTACCTTCTTCGCATCTAATTCGATCGTTCCTGTCGGAATCTTTGGATTGTATGTCTCTTCATCACGATGATCGATCACACCCTCAATAGATATGCAGTATTCCTTTGCCAGTCCGTCAAGAAGACTTGTATCACGCATTACAACCTGTAATACACCATACATATCTCTCAGATCGATAAAGGATACACCACCATGATCACGGATATTCTCAATCCAGCCTGCAACCTTCACGGTCTTTCCCACATCACCCTCTGAAAGGCAGTCTAATGTTACATCACGATATACATTTGCTACTGTCATTGTCTTACTCCTTTTCTTTTAGAAATTAAAAAAGCCCTGAACTTACTTATAAAATATAAATAAGCTCAGGACGAACATAGTCCGCGGTACCACCTGAATTACTGATTCTTCAGTCTCTCATAGGTTCTACAAAACCCTGCTGTGTCACGTACAGCTACGACGCACCTACTGATGACAGCCAATGTCATGTTCAGGTTGCTGCTGATAAAGTGTTATTCATACAGACGCTTGCTGCGGGGCTTCCACCATCCCCCACTCTCTGGAAGTGACCTTCTGCACTACTTCTCTTCGTCATCGCATTTCTCTGTAGCATTATATACTAGGAACGATGCTGTGTCAACTGTTTCATTCCGTTTCCGGGAGGATTCCGGCCTCCTGCATGCGTTTTTTAGAAATCTGTGCCGTACGATCAATCTCATGCAGGATCATCGTCTTCTCCATGCCTACCGCAGACTTCTCGATCCGCTTCTTTGTATCCACCAGAACGGATAGCGCCCGGGCCTCATCTTCATGAAATAACAGCTCATATGCATACTCTACCAATCCGGTATAAGGATTCCAATCCATGGATTTTCTGTATTGTGCAGTAGCCTGATACAAACGGTCTACCTCTTCCTTTCTGCAGGCATCCGTCAGCTCATCATATAGCAGATACTGTTTGGCCTCATTTTGAAATAGCTGCAGTACACCATCCTGTGCTGCCAGACGCTGTGCACATTGCTTCGCCAGCTCATAACTGCCCTGGCTCATATGCAATATGATCAACAAATAATAGAGATTTCCCTGATAGGGATTCGTCAGATCCGCATAAGGAAACTCTGCAACCTTCTGATACAGATCATCCCCGAATTCTGCAATCTGATCCGTCTTGCTCAATCTTGCATTCACTGTCAGAAGATAATACAATGCCCGTTTAGAAACCCGATCCTGATTGCTGAAAAATACATTATATCCATCATTTGCAATATCCACGGTCTTCATCGGAAACAGGTTCCAGATTGCAAACATCAATCCGGCAATCGCTTCCTGAAAAAATATCGCATAAGACCAGCCTGATACCTTAACTGCTCCATACAGATACATACCGATCGATGCCAATACCAGATTGGCAAGACCTCCGCCTAACAGATACCATACATCATCAATATCTCCGGTTTCGGAATCCGGCGGACACATCAGGCATTGACCTCCCGTTCCTTTTACTTTCATTTTTCTAATCGTTAATCTGCCATGGTCACGGATCAACATTCTGTTTCCTATCCGAAAACTGACAAATCTAAAATCATTTAATATTCCAGCAAGCAAATGTCCGGTTTCATGCACGATTGCCTGCAAATATATACATACCCCCATACACACTAGGAGTATAGTAGCCGTAAATGCCTTGTTACCGCCAAAAGTGGAAACACATATAGCTTTCGTCTTCACAGCCTCCACTCCCCACCATACAGCAGGTATCATACCCAGTATTTTTCCTATGATACTGTATACTTTTTCTTTCTGCGTCATCTTACATTCCCTCTCTTCCACGAAACCCAGCCATCAGTCCTACAGCTCCCGTCTCCGTATCCACTGCCACAGCCGTATAGGTCTGTTCGGCAAAAACTGCCCCATCTTCATTGTCAGGCTATTCCCGACTTTCAATATTCATGACAACTTATATCTCCTTTTGTATCTCTACCCGATCCTGTCTGACCGGGAAACTACGCCTATACTGTGCCACATCATTTTCAAGTGCACAGATCGTATAACTCTCCCCCGCCGGGCAGCATCCATGCTCCACAATTTCGCCATTCGGATTAACCAACATGGAATCTCCCTGATATTCCACACCATGCATCATGCCTGTACAATTCACACCCGCCATATAACACTGGTTCTCAATCGCCCGTGCCCGAAGCAGCGTCCGCCAGTGTAATCCTCTTGCAGCAGGCCAGTTCGCACCAATGAGGATCAGATCACATATATCTGCAAGGCTCGAAAACTGTTCTGCGAACCGAAGATCATAGCACACCGCAAGTCCGATCCGGAATCCCTGATACAAAAAGCTGACCAGCCTGTCTCCCCCGGAGAAATACTGATCCTCTCCACCATAAGAAAATGGATGGATCTTCACATAGTCCGCTAGCAGAGCACCATTTTCATCCACAACCGCATAATGATTGTATGCCTTTTGTCCCAATGCATCCGGCGATACATAACCAAATGCAACCGCCACATGTGCCTGTCTTGCAAGACCGGAAACCTGTTCTATCGTCTCCCTATGACGATCCATTGTAATATCCGTACGCATCGAAAAACCAGTAAAACTCATTTCCGGCAGACATGCGAGCGAAACCTGCTGTTTTTCTGCAAGCGCCAGCAACCCTTTTAATTTCTCCATATTCGCTTTCTTATCTTCCCAGACAATCTGTGTCTGACACAACATGATCCGCATACTCCATCATCCTCTGCTATACATATCTGACAAACGGTTCCCGCATCTAGTGCGAATGTGCACCATGGTGTTTTGCTGTCCCGATATAAAACACAATTCCCATCACAATCCAGACCACTAACAAGACAAACGATTCCTTACACAAAAAGCCCGGCATTCCCGGTACCATCGTCAGCACCAGAAAAATGGATGCCGCCAGAAATCCCAGAACACTGATCACGGTCTGCCTGTAATGGTGCGCCTCATATGCCAGCTTTGCTGCCGCAATCGCGGTAAAACAGAATGCCATACCACCGCCCACCGCGGTCATATCCACGATCCAGGTCAGTACCTGTCTGCCAAACCACGGTGCGATCAATGCCAGACCTGCAATAAACAGAATTGCATTTACCGGTGTCTTTTTCCGGCTGTCAATCTTCGCAAAACAGGCCGGCAGTACTTTCTCTTTTGCCATTGCCTGCATCAGACGGCTCGTCGAAATCATAAAAGCATTGATGCCTGACACTACAGCACAAAACATGGCAATCGCGATAAACACAACCCCCGGCTTTCCCATGGCCTCTTCGATCATCTGCCCTGTTGCCCAGTCCGGATTGGCAGCCAGCATCGACTGCCATGGCTCTACGAGTGCAGTGATCGTGCAGACGCAGATATATAAAATCGCTGCCAGAAGAATCGCCCCTAACATGATCCATCTGGATTTCTTATGAGAAAATCCATATTCTTCTGATGCCTGTGGGATACAGTCAAATCCAATAAAACAATAGGGTGCATATGCCACCATTGAAAAAATACAGGTTATAGGACTCTTTCCCGGTGCAAATGCCGGCTTCAAATTCTGTATATCAGCCATCGTGACCAGTACACCCACTGTCGCGAACAAAATCGCAGCGACCAGCGTCAGTGCCACCACCGTCTGCATCCAGCCTGCACTCTTAATCCCCTTGATATTCAGAATCGCGATTCCAATAATAAAAACATATGCCAGCACGATCTCCCCAAAATACACTTCAAAACCTGCAACATTATATAGATGCCCTACTTGTACGACACCTGGGAAAATATACCTGCCGATCATAGCCAATGCCGTTGCATTCATAGGGATCAATGACCAGTACGCCAGAATGATAAACCATCCGCAAACATATGCCGCCTTACTTCCGAAAGCTTCTTTCACAAAAATGTATTCTCCACCCGATTTCGGATATCTGCCGATCAGATAACTATAACTTAAACTGATCATCATAATGATAACAGCACCGGCAAGCAGCCCGATCATAGCACCTAACGGACCTGCCTTTGGTAAAAATGCCGATCCCGGTAACACAAAACATCCCCAGCCGATAATCGCACCTACTGCCAGTCCCAGCACATCGATCTGCCTTAGATCCTTCTTATATTCTTCTTCCATCTCACTATCCTTTCTATACAGGAATACAATCTTTATTTATTCATTCACCTCAAATTGTTCCGTTTCTGCTAACTCCTCATAATCACCGCTTCGTTTCAGATAATAGCATCCACCATCCGCACTGCATGCACCACACGAGCATTTCATCACTTTATTCCGTTGCTTGGACACCACAACATCTCCGCATACCTTACAGCGAATCGCATTTTTTGTTATCTTTGTCACAACCATATATAAGATCCCCCTGTTCTTTCTCTATTCATTGTATTCTAACATAATCCACACAGAATGAAAACCGCAAAAAAGGAGAAGGCTTAAAATCATAAACCTTCTCCCTCCTCTATTGCTCTGCTCCTCTGTACTGTCAGACAACCAAGCCAAGGCAGATATTACTTACCCGCTCTGTTGTAGTTGATCAGACAGCCGTCCAAAATAATCTCACGCTCATCATCCGTCAGATCCCCAAGATGCAGCGTCAGCTCCTTCATATCATGGTTTACCACATAAGCCTTGATATCATCATTATGCTCTGCAACTGCCTTGCGGATATCCGGAATAAAGATATAATCTCCTACCTCAAATTCATAATCTTCCGGCATCAGGAATGGAAGCATACCCCAGTTGATCAGATTAGAACGGTAACGCTTCGTTGCATATTCCTTTGCGATGTTCGCCCAGCCGCCGAGTACCTTCTGACAGGAAGCTGCCTGCTCTCTTGCAGAACCATCCCCCGGCTTCACAGCGAAAATAGTAGAACCAACACCGGTGTTCTTACCACATACCTCCGGGTATGTCTCCTTGATCTTGTGCATGATCTCCTTCATCTCCGGATACGCTGTACCCATACATTCTCCTGCCTCACGCACCTTCTCTACTGCCTGGATCTCCTTGGCTCTTCCAACATACTGCGGATCCTTACGGGATAATGTGAACTCTGCCAATCCAAGCGGATTTGACCGGAAAGATGAAGTCTCACCGGAAGGGATCAACTCATCCGTTGTCGTAACAGGATCATGAATCACGGATGCCATCTTCAAAACCAGATTGTCCGTCAGGGCTACCATTGCAGGCCAGTCCTTGATATTCGGTCCAAAGATAACCTCCTGGGAAGGATCTGCCTTGCCCCAGCCGTTATAGATTCGGTTCTCATAAATATTCTTATCGAAGAAATACTTCGGTCCTGTATACTCTACATCCAGATCTGTTGCTGCTGTCAGATATCCCTTATTGGCAGCCGTTGCTGCAATCGAACGGGCATCCATCAGTGCTACAGATGAGATCTGACCGTTCTGGATCTTAGATCCCTCACGGTTAGGGAAGTTTCTTGTAGAATGGCGGATACTAAATGCATTGTTAGATGGCGTATCCCCGGCACCAAAGCATGGTCCACAGAATGCCGTCTTTACGATCGCACCTGTCTCCATCAGATCTGCCAGTCTTCCATTCTTTGCTAACTCCATATAAATCGGTGTAGAAGCAGGATATACAGATAATGTAAACTCATCCGAACCGATGCTCTTACCACGCAGAATATCTGCAGCTGCACATATATTCTCAAATCCGCCACCGGCACATCCGGCAATAATACCCTGGTCTACATACAATCTGCCATCACGCACCTTGCTCTTTAATGAGTAATCCACCTGACCATCTAAAGAAACCAGTGCCTTCTTCTCCACATCTGCCAGAATATCATCAAGATTGGCATTTAATTCCTCAATCGTATAAGTATTACTTGGATGGAATGGCATTGCGATCATTGGCTTGATCTGAGACAGGTCAACATATACAACACCGTCATAGTATGCAACAGCACCCGGATTTAACTCCTTATAAGCCTCCGCACGATCATGGATCTCATAAAATTCGCGGATTGCCTCATCTGTTCTCCAGATAGAAGACAGACATGTAGTCTCAGTCGTCATAACATCAATACCAATACGGTAATCTGCTGACAGCTTACTGATACCAGGTCCTACGAACTCCATTACCTTATTCTTCACATAACCATTCGCAAATACGGCACCGATAATTGCAAGGGCAACATCCTGCGGACCCACACCCTTCATCGGCTCTCCATCTAAATAAATCGCAACCACACCCGGCTTCTTGACATCGTAGGTCTTGCAAAGAAGCTGCTTTACAAGCTCTCCGCCACCCTCGCCGATTGCCATCGTACCAAGTGCACCATATCTTGTATGACTGTCTGAACCCAGAATCATGGCACCACCCTCAGCAAGCATCTCTCTTGCATACTGGTGAATGACTGCCTGATGTGGTGGAACATAGATTCCGCCGTACTTTTTCGCACAGGAAAGTCCAAACATGTGATCATCTTCATTAATGGTACCACCTACCGCACACAAAGAGTTATGGCAATTCGTCAAAACATACGGAATCGGGAACTTCTCAAGACCGGATGCTCTTGCAGTCTGAATGATTCCAACAAATGTAATATCATGAGAGGTCAGCTTGTCAAATTTGATCTGCAGATCCTCCATATTTCCGGATGTATTATGAGCACTTAAAATCCCATATGCCATCGTATTCTTTGCAGCGTCTTCCTTGTTCACGCCTGTCTGCGCCGCAACCTGCGCTTCGTCTGTTACAATGTCTGTGCCATTTAACAAAAATGCACCACCATCATACAACTTAATCATTGCGTAATCCTCCTTCTATTGTTTTCTACTATCTCGATCATGATTTTCTCTCTGATAAGAAAATCGCCTTGCTCATTTTACCATCTCACCTTCGGCTCGATGTTTGTTTTCGCATTATGCCGCCTCATGCAGGCATGGGCGTCGCAATGCTCATTTTACCACAACAAGCAAGGCTTTTCAATTTTTTATATGATTGCTATTCTATAAAACGGTCTTGCCGGCCCTGTCAATCTCTGCAATATCAATCAGAGACATATCCTTAGGATTAGCAGACTCTAAACTCGTAAGCAGTGCATCTGCAGTATCCAGACTCGTAAGTACTGTCACACCGGTCTCGATCGCATGCCGACGGATAATAAATCCATCCTTGCTTCTCTCAATACCCTGTGCAGGTGTATCAATAACCAGATCGATCTCATGGCTTAAGATCAGGTCTAACAGATTTGGTGACTCACATTCCACCTTATTGATCGGCTCTGCCTGCACACCATGCTCATTTAACACTCTGCAGGTTCTTCTGGTAGAGAAGATCTCATATCCCAACGCCTGGAATCTCTGTCCGATCTCTACCACATCCAGCTTATCGGAATCCTTTACGGTAATGATCATCTTCTTATGCTTTGGCAGATCCACACCGGCACCGAGGAATGCCTTATACAATGCCTCGTGGAAGTCCTTGGAGATACCTAAGCACTCACCGGTAGACTTCATCTCCGGTCCAAGGCTGATCTCTGCGCCGCGCAGCTTCTCAAATGAGAATACCGGCATCTTGACTGCAAAATACTCTGACTCCGGCTGCAATCCAGGTTCAAATCCAAGATCCCGGATCTTATCGCCAATGATCACACGGGACGCTAAATCTACAATCGGAATACCCGTTACCTTACTGATATATGGCACAGTACGGGATGATCTCGGATTTACCTCAATGACATATACATCATCCTGATATACAATAAACTGGATATTGATCAGTCCGATTACATGCAGGCTGTTTGCCAGTTTCTTCGTGTAGTCCTCAATCACGCGCTTGATCTTTGGAGAAAGGCTCATAGCCGGATATACCGAGATACTGTCTCCGGAATGGATGCCGGCTCTCTCCACATGCTCCATAATACCCGGGATCAGGATATCCTCGCCATCACATACCGCATCGACCTCGACCTCTTTTCCCATCAGGTACTTATCTACCAGAATCGGGTGCTCCTGCACCGTTCTGTTAATGATCTCCATAAATTCAATGATATCTTTATCATTGATCGCAATCTGCATACCCTGTCCACCTAATACATAAGATGGTCTTACCAGTACAGGATATCCCAGTTCATTTGCAGCCTTTAATGCCTCTTCCTGTGTGAATACAGTATGACCTGCCGGTCTTGGAATACAGCATTTCTCAAGGATCTCGTCAAACAGCTCTCTATCCTCTGCAGCATCCACATTCTCTGCACTGGTACCGAGGATCTTCACACCCATCTTAAGCAATGCTTCTGTCAGCTTGATCGCTGTCTGACCACCGAACTGTACAACCGCACCATCCGGCTTCTCCAGATCCACGATCGACTCCACATCCTCCGCGGTCAGAGGCTCAAAATACAATCTGTCTGCGATATCAAAGTCCGTAGATACGGTCTCAGGATTGTTATTGACAATAATGGTCTCATAACCGGCCTTCTTCATCGCCCATGTGCTGTGTACAGAACAATAATCAAACTCAATACCCTGTCCGATTCTGATTGGGCCGGAACCCAGTACCATAATCTTCTTTTTGCTGTTATCCAGCTCCACCTCATTCTCGCCATCATAGCAGGAATAATAATATGGTGTACTTGCCTCAAACTCAGCCGCACAGGTATCCACGATCTTAAAGGATGCATGAATTCCATATTCATCGCGGAGTGCCTTAATATCTGTCTCCTGCTTTCCGGTCAGTCTGGCAATCAAGGCATCCGGGAACTCTAAACGCTTTGCTTCTTTCATCAGTTCCTGACTCATAGGCTCTGCGATCAGACGCTTCTCTGCCTTTACAATATTAGAAATCTTATCAATAAACCAGATATCCACCTTCGTGATATCATGAATTTCTTCTTCCGTAATACCACGGCGCAATGCCTCTGCGATCACGAAGATTCTCCGGTCATCCACTCTGTGCAGATTCTCTCTGATATCTTCAATGGATTCATTGCCCAGATCGTACTGCAGACTGTCCACATGCTGCTCTAACGAACGCAGTGCCTTCATCAATGCACCCTCGAAGTTTGTGCAGATACTCATAACCTCACCGGTCGCCTTCATCTGCGTTGTCAGTTTACGGCTTGCCTTGATAAACTTATCAAATGGAAGTCTTGGAATCTTCACAACGACATAATCCAATGCCGGTTCAAAACTTGCGTAAGTCTTTCCTGTGATCGCATTCTTGATCTCATCCAGATGGTAACCCAATGCAATCTTGGCAGATACCTTTGCGATCGGATATCCTGTCGCCTTCGATGCCAGTGCTGACGAACGGCTAACTCGAGGATTTACCTCAATGACGCAATATTCAAATGAATCCGGGTTCAATGCAAACTGTACATTACAGCCACCCTTGATATCCAGCTCTGTAATGATATTCAATGCCGCACTACGAAGCATCTGATATTCCTTATCCGCCAGTGTCTGGGATGGTGCCACTACGATACTGTCTCCGGTATGCACACCGACAGGATCCAGATTCTCCATATTACATACGGTAATACAGGTACCGTTGGCATCCCGCATTACTTCGTACTCAATCTCTTTCCAGCCGGCGATACAACGCTCTACCAGTACCTGTCCTACACGGGAAAGACGAAGTCCATTCTCCAGAATCTCTGTAAATTCCTCCTCTGTCGCTGCGATACCACCGCCGCTTCCGCCTAATGTATACGCCGGACGAAGCACTGCCGGATACCCGATCGTCTTGACAAATTCAAGACCCTCTTCCACCGTTGTCACAACCTGGGACGGTGCGATCGGCTCATGGATCTTCTCCATCGTCTTCTTAAACTCATCACGATCCTCAGCCTTCTTGATTGTCTTGGCAGAGGTTCCCAGAAGTCTTACATTATGTTCCTTTAAAAAGCCTTCTTCCTCAAGCTCCATGGCAATGTTTAAGGCAGCCTGTCCACCCAGAGTAGGAAGCACGGAATCCGGCTTCTCCTTCATAATGACCTTCTTTACCACTTCCGGTGTCAATGGCTCAATATATACCTTATCCGCAATATCCTTATCTGTCATGATCGTTGCCGGATTCGAGTTGATCAGAATGACCTGAACACCCTCCTCCTGCAGGGAACGGCATGCCTGAGTTCCGGCATAGTCAAACTCTGCTGCCTGTCCAATCACGATAGGACCTGATCCGATTACAACTACTTTTTTAATACTTGCTATCTTTGGCATTACTTTGACACCTCCATCATGTTCATAAACTCATCAAATAAGAATCCTGTATCTAACGGTCCGGCACATGCCTCCGGATGGAACTGCACAGTCTGTACATTTTTTCCAAGATAATGCACACCCTCTACGGTACCATCATTGACATTGATAAAGCTGACCTCGGCAATATCCCTGTCAATAGAATCTTCCTTTACCATATAACCATGATTCTGGGTAGATATGTATACCTTTCCTGTCTTCATATCCTTCACCGGATGATTGGCACCACGGTGACCATATTTCATTTTCGCAGTATCGGCACCATTTGCCAGAGCCAGAAGCTGATGCCCTAAACAAATAGCAAAAATTGGAATTTTGGTAGCGAATAACTTTTTGATTTCTTCGATCGTCTTCACACAAGACTTAGGATCTCCAGGTCCATTGGTAAGCATGATACCATCCGGAGCATCATTGATAATTTCTTCAGCAGGGGTCTCAGCCGGATAAACCGTAACCTGACAACCGCAGCTCAAAAGGCTCTTTATAATATTCTTCTTGCAGCCAAGATCTAACACTGCAACCTTGTATCCATCACCCGGATATACCTTTTTCTCTTTACAGGTAACATCCAATACAACATGACCGATCTTAAATGCCTTTATTCTAGGAAGCACTTCATCAAGCTTGAAATTCTCATCTGTTGTGATCATACCATTCATGGTACCTTTTTCTCTTAATATCTTTGTCAGGCATCTGGTATCCACGCCCTCTATTGCCACGATATTATGTTTTAAGAAAAACTCTTCAATTGAAGCCTGGCTTCTGAAATTACTTGGACGCTTTGCAAACTCTCTTGCAATAAATCCATTCTGCCACGGTCTCTCTGCTTCCATATCCTCATAGCAGATACCATAATTACCGATCAATGGATATGTCATTACCACTGACTGTCCCGCATAAGACGGATCTGTCAACACTTCAAGATAACCTGTCATTGAAGTGTTAAATACAATCTCGCTGATCACTTCACCGGTTGCACCCGCGCTTTTGCCCTCAAAAACCTGACCATTTTCTAAAATTAAAAATGCTTTCATGATGTCTTCCTTTCTGTGATTTCCTTATTTTTGCTCAAAAAAAAAGAGTAAAACGCCAAACTTCCTCGTCCGGCCCTCTTTTTTTTCGACACATTTTCAAATTGAAAAAATTTTACCACATTTCATTCTATATGACAAGTCCTTTTTCAGCTTTTTCACGCTCCCTCTGCTTCTTACTGTAAATGCATCCACAATAATCCTGTCTATATAAACCATACTCTGCAGACAACTCAATCGAACGCTTATATCCATTTTTCTTTTTAAAATCCGAGATAAGGTATGGAACCTGATATTCCTCCCCAAGGCGGACACCAATCTCATTTAACCAGTGTGCATTTTTGTATGGACTGATCGAGAGTGTTGTTGTAAAATAATCAAATTTCTGTTCGCGGGCGAGTTTTGCAGTTGCATGCAGACGGAGCTCATAACAGTGATAACAGCGTTCTTCTCCTTCCTTCTGATCTTCCATACCGCGCACAGCATCATAAAACGCTTTCGGGTCATAGTCCCCACACTTAAGCTTTACAGTTCCATTATGTACCAGATGAATAAACCGGTCGATTTCCTCCACACGCTTGTGGTATTCCTCCTCCGGAGAGATATTGGGATTATAATAAAATACGGTTATATCAAAGTAACGAGACAGATACTCCAGCACATAACTGCTGCATGGCGCACAACAGGCATGCATCAGCAGTCCCGGTCTGGTTCCTTCTTTTTCAATATTGTCTAAAATGCTATCGAGTTTTTGTTGATAATTTATATTTTCCATGATTCATACCTGCCTTTCAACACATTTTACAAAGAATTCAAGCGAAAAGGCTTAAAATCTCCCTATTTTTATTTAGTATTACTAGTTGACTTTGTGGATATTTTACAATATACTTAAATACAGAAAGAGAAGTTGTGATGCCCATTTGCACGCAAGCTCAATTTATTTTATTTAGGAGGTGGCCGTTATGACAGTTGAGCAAGCCGTTAAGAAGTATAAGTTGGAACCTTTGAATGTCTATACAGCCAAGGCTAAGGCTAAGGAATTGAATGTAGATGAGGTACTGTACATGAATGTACAGAAGAATAAGTATGCATACATAGTCCGCGATGGTGCCCGTGGATTGGTTTTATATCAGGATGAGAAGAGCTTGTACACCAAGATGTATAAGGGTCTCACCATGACACCACTGACAGAGTAATCACTTCGGTATATCGTTCCTGTTATGCATAATATAAGAAAACAGTGAGGCAGTCGCTTCACTGTTTTTTTATGTCCTTTTCACAATTCACACTAAAACAGTTTATAACTAGCCTTTTCCTCGCCAAACAACCTGTATCGTATCCAGTCGTCCAGCAGAATACACACAAGTGACAACGCCATCCACAATACGGAATACAGCAGACAGATCTGCCCTAGCAGATTATATGGCATACCCGAATAATCCCACACGCCGATTCCAAGCCATACATTGACGATCAGCCCTGTCACAAGTTCCAACAAGGTGATCAATCCTGCTGACAGAAACATCTGGCTGATCAGTGCCATCTGAAATCCAAATCTCTGATTCAGCATACCGGACAGCCAGAATCCCAATCCTCCACATAGGATCATGGAATAATGTGAATATCCTCTGACCAGAATCTCCAAAAAATAATACAGAAATCCCCCCAGCAGGATCAAAAACACATTCTCCAAAACACATTCTTCCTTCCACATTCCATCTGTCTCCTTCATATCATTCTTAGAGATAGTATGTGGGAAAGTTCCGCGAAATATTCCTATGCCTGATAGAACGGCTCATTCAATTTTTCCAACCCGGACAGTGCAAAATCCCCATCCCGGATAATGTCAACTCTCGTACCATCTGCCCGCACAGCTGTAATTCTTCCAATCTCTTCATATGGAATCGTAATGTCTGTATGGCAGTTAAAATACGCCTGACTCATGTCTTCATTCCGAAGCAGCGAACACTCATTATCCTTTGCAACAATCTCTTTGCCATCCGGATTATATACCCGGTTCTCCTCGCTATAACTATAACAGGTATCTCCGACTGCAAAATGCGGTCCCATCTTCTCTACGATGAGAATTGGCAGCTTATGCAGGATCTGATATCTTTTTGCCATCATATAGGCAACCGTATTCGTTCCGATCGCAAATTCTCCAATCGGCAATGTCTCATGGTTAAATAAAATATTTTCCCTGATCAGCTTCCTATTCTCTTCCCTGTCATCAAAATTATCACAGCTGTAACCACAGATTTTTCCATCCGCAAACTGTATTGTAAGATTGCGGTAGTACAACTCATTCAGATATACACCACTCACATGCAAAACACCCTGTGTCCCTGTCAGCTTCGGAGAAGTAAATACCTCTCCAACCGGAATATTCACATCTGCCACACAGTTTTCAAAGTTAGTCTGTGTATTCGGATCTGAAAGCTCATGCATCATGACCTTCATATCTGTCCGGTTTGGTCCACATCCTTTCACCTCAACATATTCTGCCTGATCCAGTTCATCTATGATGATCTGCTGTAACCCTCTATACAGATCATTATCCAGTGTATTTACCTTTACAATCTCATCAAATATTTCAGGGAAATTGTCCCCGATCTCCGGTACCGGATATGCGATGATCGTAAAACTATAAGCGTCTCTTGGCATATAAGTGTTCACCAGCTGCCCAGCCTTTGTACTGTACTGTACCGAAAGCGTCTGCTGCTTATCATCTAACCGAATGCTCTCTTCGTGACTCTCAGGTGTAAATGGGATCTCTCCGAACACTTCTATACATGCCGGTCCCGCAAACAAAGAAGCATACTCCTTATTCTCCTCGTATGCTGCCTTTAAAGCTTCCAGTCTGCGCTCTACAAATGCCTTGTCCATAAACAATGCTTCATCCTGTCTATGGTCAAAATCATACTGCTTATTAGGGCTCGTACTGATATATCCCACCCTGCTGACACCTTTTTTATTCACGCGCAGCTTCGCTTCACGATAAAGCAACGGTCTGAGTCCCATTTTTTCAAATTGCATGATCGCAGCCTTTACCATTCGTTCCTGTCCGATACTATAGCGGATATTGACATATTTTTTCTTAGACATATCAATACCTGCAGCCACAAATCCTTCCCGGAATCCCTCCGTATAGGTGCGTGCCATTGCATCAATCTGTTCCTGTTCCATGTTGGCGAAATGCTCTGCCATCTTCCATTCATTTTCACCAATATATTCACCATACTGATATAAATAATCCGCCTTTGAAAGATCTGTATCCATCACAATTTTCAATGCAAAATTCATTTCCGGATTCAACTGTTCGCTGATTCTACTAGAAATCATATGCTCCAGATAATCACTTTCAAAATAATAGAGTGCATCCTTGACCGCTTTCACAGATAGATTGTCATCATCCTCGAATATGTTATATATCTCAATAAACAGTTCATTTAATATCGTCAGGTCAAATATCCGGTTCTCATATATATATGGGATCTCACTTCGCAGCTCGGTATATAGAAAGCTCAAGAGCTGACCGTAGTCACTGCCTGACATAGAGACTGCATAGACCGGATTCGCATAACTCTTCTCATAAAACTGCGGCATCACATCCTTATACAGACAATTATTCATATCCTGCAGCATATCAGCAGGCACATCCAAAAAGTTCCCACCACAAAGCAGCACCCTGGTATCCTCCAGCATTACCAGAAACTCTGCTGTACGATGGAAATAATCCCGATATGGCATTGCGACCGTCTCTTCATGCAGTATCTGTCGAAGCCGTTCTACTGTCAATGCATGGCGCTCTGTTACAATGTCCATATTATCCTTACTATATTCCTGTTCCAACATAATTGATACCTCTCATATTCTATCTTCCAACAAATAAAACTCCACCGTCCTGTCACATGGAATCATGCATCCTGTACATCGCCACTTTCAACATGCTGATCTACCATTGCTTTTGCCATATTCCACAATGTCTCAGACCCCTCTGCCGTGTGTGCGTTCCGCCCATAAATCTGGGATTTCTTGACATGATGTTCTCTCCATCCTAACCCGCCTGATGCATGATTGAGTGAAATCGGCTGTACATTATCAAGAGCATGTGCAAATCTGGCCTCTGGCGTTACATTTTCCTCAAACTCATCCCACAATGCCCGAAGCATCCGTCCCTGATCCTCCGGCAGCATAGAGAATAAATGATCGGCTGCAAGAAGCTCCCGCTGACGCTTTGTTTTCGCAGCTTCTGTATCGTATGCATAAGTATCTCCCGCATCAATCTCGATCACATCATGCACCAAAACCATCATGATCACATGAAGCTTGTCCACAGGTTCGGTTGCATACTCTGTAAGCAGCATTGCCATCACCGCTAAATGCCATGAGTGTTCCGCATCATTTTCCTTACGGCTTCCATCAGCCAGATAAGTCTGCCGTCCGATCTGCTTCATCTTGTCCAACTCCATAATAAACTGCATTTGCTGCTCTAATCTGGTCATATTCCTACTCCTTTAAAACAAATGATTCCCGATCAAACACGCAGATATGATGACAAGAATCCCATTCAATAACACTAAAAGTCTTTTGAATCCAAGCGTACCCTCCTCCGCATTCCAAAAAAACAAGGAGAACACAAAACCCCATACCGCACATACCGATGCCACGATGAATAAATAACCGAACATCACCGGGGCATTTCCGGCATGCAAAATAGTCGTGATTACACATATCCCAAACAGGATCCATCCAACCAGACCCAGGATCAGACTCCATATACCATCTGCAGAATATTTTGCCGTACCATATCCACTACTTCTCTTTCCTCTCATCCCGATACCTCCGATCTATGCTGGCCAGAATATAATACCCGATATATCCGATCAATCCACCCGCTGTATTTAAAATCAGGTCATCCACATCAAAAACACCAACCCTGGTAACAAGCTGCACCAGCTCTATGCACAGACTAAATAAAAATGTATATCCTACTGCTACAAATACTGATGTCTTCTTATTCCGTACCCATCTGATCAGTGCACCAAACGGCATAAATGCGACTACATTTCCAGCAATATTCGTCACTGATGCGATCAATCCCACTCTGGCACTATATATATAGAACCGCTTGATCTCTTTAAACGGTTCCAGGTTATAACGGAATGTTTCATACATTGTGGTTCTGCCATATCCATCACTGAAAAACAAAAAATATGCCAGCGTAATGACATATACAGCAAATAACACCAGACACACCCGTCTTAAGATTGCTTTACTGGAATCCTTCATATGATTCTCCCATCTATTTCCTACCCATCAAATCTAACAACAGTGTTTATTCTATCACAAAGCTGTATAATTATCCATATTAGATTTATAAAGCTTTCATGACAAAAAAAGACCGCCAATCCTACGATCGACGGTCACTTTTCGTATTCTATGATTACTGCACACTATAGTTTGGTGCTTCCTTTGTAATCTGAATGTCATGCGGATGTGATTCCTTTAAGGCTGCCGGTGTGATCTTAACGAACTGAGCCTTCTCATGAAGCTCTTCAATCGTCTTCGCACCACAATAACCCATTCCGGAACGGATACCACCAAGCAACTGGAATACAGTATCCTCAACACTTCCCTTATATGCTACACGGCCTTCTACACCTTCCGGTACAAGCTTCTTTGCATTAGACTGGAAGTAACGATCCTTACTACCATTCTCCATTGCTGCAATGGATCCCATACCACGATATACCTTAAACTTACGGCCCTGATATAATTCGAAATCACCAGGAGCCTCGTCTGTTCCTGCAAATAAACTACCCATCATACATACATTTGCACCTGCAGCTAATGCCTTCGTGATATCTCCTGAATACTTGATACCACCATCTGCGATCACCGGAATGCCTGCCTCTCTGGCTGCATCATACGCCTCCATGATGGCTGTAATCTGCGGAACACCAATACCGGCAACCACACGGGTTGTACAGATAGAACCTGGTCCAATACCAATCTTAACTGCATCCACACCCATCTCGATCATAGCCTGTGTACCGGTCTTTGTTGCCACATTACCTGCAATGACCGGAAGATCAGGATACTTTTCCTTCACAAGCTTAAATGTCTTTAATACATTTGCAGAATGACCATGTGCCGTATCGATCACGATTGCATCAACTTTCGCAGCTACCAGCTCGTCAACCCGCATCAGGATATCAGGAGTAACACCTACTGCAGCAGCACAAAGAAGTCTGCCCTGTGCATCCTTTGCAGCCTGTGGATACCGGATCTGCTTCTCAATATCCTTGATCGTGATGAGTCCCTTCAGATTGTAATTCTCATCTACGATCGGCAGCTTTTCTTTTCTGGCCTTGCCAAGGATCACCTTCGCTTCTTCTAATGTGATACCCTCTCTGGCGGTTACCAGATTCTCAGATGTCATAGCATCCTTGATCTTCTTGGTATAATCTGTCTCAAACTTCAAATCACGGTTCGTGATAATGCCTACCAGTCTGCCTGATTCTGTGATCGGCACACCGGAAATTCTGAACTTCGCCATCAGCTTGTCCGCATCATCCAAAGTATGTTCCGGGGATAATGAAAATGGATCTGTAATAACACCATTCTCTGAACGCTTTACCTTATCTACCTCTTCTGCCTGCTGTGCAATAGACATATTCTTGTGGATCACACCGATACCACCCTGTCTTGCCATCGCAATCGCCATACGATGCTCTGTTACGGTATCCATACCTGAACTCATCAGCGGAATGTGTAACTGAATTGTCTTTGTAAGCTTCGTACTCAAGTCAACATCATTTGGTATTACCTCTGAATATGCTGGAACTAAAAGCACATCATCAAATGTAATACCCTCTCCAATAATCTTAGCCATGATTTTATCCCGTCCTTTTTTAGAAATAAATATTAAAAGATATTTCTAAAAATGGTATCAAATTCATCGAATAATGTCAACACACTTAACTATAAAATAATTGACTAAATATTGTTATTTTTTAGGCAATTTGACAAGCAATTACTGATTGCTTGTATTTTCAGCCAAGGTTGCCGTCACCGTCTTGGAATCATAACTTCCATTATCGTTTTTTCTCTGGAAGGTAATAGAGATACTATCTCCGGGATTCTTTGTACCAATGTAAGAGGATAATGCCTTCATCTCCGTATAATCCGTTCCATCAACAGAAGTGATCACATCGCCTGCCTGCAGACCTGCTGTCTCAGCAGGAGAACCGCCTGTAATCTGTGTAATATAAACACCCTCCGGAATATTCAGATAAGAACTGTATTCCTGTGTCACATCCGTACCAACAATACCTAAGAATGCCTTGTTATTGCTCTGCTGTATCTGTTGCTCTGTTGAATTGCCATTATCGCCCTGGCTGCCTCCCTGACTGCCTCCCTGATCACCAAAGTACTCATTGAAGAAGTCATTGATATCGCCTCCCTGCTGTCCATTCTGCACACTATCACTGCCGGATGTACTGCTATCCACATTGCCACTCGTTCCATCTATAATGCCGCGAAGAAGTTCCATTGCCTTGTTGATCGGAATCGCAAAGCCCATGCCTTCAACCTTGCTATCTACAAGCTTACTGGAATTGATACCGATCACTTCACCATTTGCATTGATGAGGGCGCCGCCACTGTTACCAGGGTTGATCGCAGCATCTGTCTGAATCAGAGCCAGCGGGCTGTCTTCAAGTTTTCTGTCTGTTGCACTGATATAGCCGCCTGTCAGTGACTGTCCATATCCAAGGGCATTACCGATCGCGATTGCCGGCTGTCCAACCTTCACTTCATCAGAATCACCCAGTGTTGCGATCTTAATGGCATCTATGGTCGTCTTGCTCATCTTGGTCATATCGACTTCTACCACCGCAAGATCTGCATCTGCATTGTATCCCTTTACAGTTGCCTCTACCATCGTGTCATCATTGAAGCCGACTGTCAGACTGTTCGCACCCTGTACCACATGATAATTGGTCAAAATGTACAGGCTGTCGTTATGCTGTTCAATGATGATGCCGGAACCGGAGCCTTCTACCTCCTGCTGATACTGCTTAAACCATGTCTGGATCGTCTCCACTGACTTTGTTGTGATGGAAACGATAGATGGCATAACATTTGCTGCTACATCTGACACATCATATGCAAGTACCTTTCCATCTGCCACTGTCGATGCATTCTCGACATCCTTCACCGTCTGCTTATCCTGCTTTGCTGTGCCGGAGCCTGTCGCATGATCATATGCGATATCCAGTCCCTTAAAAGAACCAGCTGCTACCAGACCACCTATCACTGCGATTGCTACCGTTTTCTTCCATGTCATGCCTGTTCCCGGCTTCTTCTCCTTGCTATGCTGGTGATGCTTTCTACGCTTCACTTCCGGCTCAGGTGGATTGGTCGGAGAAGCACCATATGTCTGATAAGCTGTTCCTGTATAGGCTGTGTCTGTCTGTGCATTCTGCTGTCCTGCATTGTATGTGCCCTGCTGTGTATTCTGCTGGTTCTGATTCGTATTCGCATGGAACTGATGCACATTGGAGCTATAGCTGCCACTTTGGGAACCTGCTGTATACCCTGCAACATTTTCCACTCTGTGATTCTGATTCAGGCTCTCTGATCCGTAAACACTCTGCTGAGCACTTGCTTCTCCCTCACCTGACTGCGTATTCTGCAAATTTACCTGTCCAGCCTGTGATGTTGTATTCTGTACATTCTGTGTACCGGATTCAGTCTGCATATTCTGTCCATTCTGCACACCGGTCTCAGCCTGCATATTCTGCTGTCCTGCTTGCGGATTTACATTGTCTACATTTCCATTTCCTGTCTGATCCTGATTGAATCCATTCTCATAATTCTCGTTCATATTGAACAACTCCCTTCTATATGTATCTTACATCGTATGATGTGTTTTCCTTTTAACATTTCCTATAGTAACAGCATTTTGTGACCCAATTGTGACCAAACTATAGTAAATCTGTGTTTAAGAGTTGTTTTTCCTGTGTTCAGCATTTATAATTGAGAGCATCTATATGAGATCCCTTATGTTTACTGCACAATGTGTCTAAAAAAATGGAGATTCCAGCAATTTGGTACTTTGCCCCATGGATAATGCACACCTTCGGGGAACTCGCCCGGCACCGAAAAAATGAAATAACAGGTGCCGGCTCAGACACCCCTACGGTGTGCAATCAGGGCAAAGCACTTCAAAATGCGGAATCGCACATTTTTTCAGCACAATTATTGTACGGTAAACATAAGGGATCTCCAGATACTTATTAGATGAAATGGAGGATGGATACATGCGTATTTGGGGTAAAATTATGAAAGAGAATAAACTGATCAAAGATACGGTTGTAGAATTATATGATCATGAAATGACCCGGACAAAGAAGGTTTACCGGGCATTGGAGCAGATGTGTGAAACTTTTGATCTGGCAACACCGATCTGGTTAGAACAAAACAAGCAGGATTTTATACGGCATGCCAGAACCCGTTTCACACAGGATAACTTTATCGAATCGATTGCGTTCGATTATCTTGATTTTCATGTGATTGAAGAAGATTATTAGCAGATGTGCAGAGTTCATTATCGCAGTGACTTCAGATACAGCTTCTGCTCCTTCGTGATCCGGTAACTCTCTACCGCCTTCTGAATTGTTTTTCTGTGTACCCATGGGGACAGCTTCTGCTCCGTCAGGTATGAAATCACCGCATCCCACTGCTTTGCCAGCGCTGTTGCAAAATACCAGGCAATCATCATATTCACATAGTATTCTTCTGATTGCACACCGGCAACCAGCTTCGCATATTCCGGCAAAAATTTGTCATCCAGATATAATCGCATCAAAAGTCCGATTCCATACCGCACGGTATAAGGATGTGCCGAGGCAATCCATTGCCGGATTGAAGGCAGCAATTCCTCTGTATGCGTTGCAAAGCATTTCGGTACCGGCAGATCACAGGTTGCCCAATTATCAATATACGGCAGGAATTCCGCAATCTTTGTCAGGCAGATATCATAATCCCGGATACCGGTGATCAATAACATATGCAGGTTATTTTCTTCATAATACTGATGTGGAAGCTGCTTCAGAAAGCATTCCGCATCCTCCGTTGCCGCAAATTCTTTGGCAAATTTGCGCAAAACCGGTGTTCGGATCCCGATCACACATGCCTTATCAATACCCGGCATCAGTTTACTGTGAAACGCTCTGTAATCCGGATCCTGTAATGTAAATAATCTCTGCTGCAATGCATCCATACAATCACTGCCCCCTAATCGTCTTCTCTATATTTGCTTCTATAATTATTACAGTCTGCCACCATATACCGGGAAGCCACTGCTCGCACCATAGCTCTCGATCTTCTGAAAATGCTTCAACATCTCCATATCCGCCGCACTGATCTCACCATGTGCAATCGGAGAATATGCTTCCACTGCGATATCATGGTTCTGACACCCTTACCGACACCACATTCATTTCCGTAAGCCTGTGCCGTATCAATATGTCTGTAGCCAAGCTTCACTGCCGCCTTCACGGCATCTGCTGCTTTGTTGTCCTCAAGAAACCATGTACCAAGTCCCAACTGTGGAATCTGCACACCATTATGTAGTGTTAATACTTTGTTATACATAAAATAAACCTCCTGATTTCATATAATAACAGTTATAACACTTAGAGTTAGATTTAAGTCAACAAGAACTCTGCAATATCCGCATCAATCCCGACCGCCTTGTCCATCAGGGCTGGCGGGATCTCTGCCTGGCCCCGGTTCACACAGACATAAAAGGCGTGCTGCCAGCTCTGTAGGAATCTTCATAGCAGGCGTGCCATGCTCCGGCTTCACGAGAATGCCATCTTTGATTACAAATTCCTGACACAATAGCTTCTCTTTCACAAGCCTAAGCGCCTCCGAGTAATTCTCTATAGATCTGTTCACCTTCTTCTTTAAAAACATTAAATATCACCTTCATTTCCGAATCGGTCTCCATTTTATATTTCCTTACCGTCTGTACCGCGATCCGAGCTGCCACTTCGTTCGGAAACAGAAACACTCCGGTCGATATACAACAAAACGCAATACTTTGCACTGCATTTTCCTCTGCAATACGAAGACATGCTGTATAGCAGGAGGCCAGCAGCCGTTCATGTTCCCTCGTCAATCTGCCCTGTACAATCGGACCGACCGTGTGAATGACATAATCACATGGCAGATTATACGAGAGTGTGATCTTCGCCTGTCCTGTCGGCTCCGCATGTCCCTGTCTCTGCATGATATCCGCACATTCATTTCGCAACTGGACGCCGGCAAATGTATGAATACAATTATCAATGCAGTTATGACATGGCTGGTAGCAGCCTGTCATCCCACTATTCGCAGCATTTACAATCGCACCCACACAGAGTCTCGTGATATCCCCACGCCAAAGATACAGATCCTTCTGCAGTTCCTCCATATCCTGTAAGGTGACAACCCCACGCATCGCATTTTCCTGCTGTAAATAGGCATCCTGCACTTTTCTGTAGGCTTCTGTGACAGGCGCCGGCATACGGACATTCATCAGGCTTCTGAGCAGTCTTTTTTGTGCCTCTTCCTCTGTGGGAATCTGCATCTTTGCATATGCCGGCTGCTCTGCAAGCAGTTGCCGGATCAGATAAATGCGTCTTTCATTTTGGTCCATTTTCTCATCTTCTTTCTATTGCTTTCACCGGACAATGTTCATAACAATTTCCGCAGTGCAGACAGTGATTCTGCGAAATACGATATGGCGTGCCCGGCACAATGCACCGCTGCGGACAGTGATCCGCACACGCTCCGCATCCAACGCAGGCATCTGTTATGCAGAATCCTTTTTCTTTAATTGTAACATCTCCCAGCACATATGTCTCCCGAAAAATGGGATTGACTCCAAGATGAAAATATTCCACCTGTGCCCGGTCTATGCAGAATATCATGCCGATCTGTCTTGTATCCCCCGGATATACATTCGCAAGATACGGCTGTTCTTCAAATATAATATCCCGCCAGTGCGCCTGTGACGCTTGTGGGACTGCATATGCCCTGCCGGACAACCGGATCATCTCCTTATATTTCGTATAACATAAGATCTGCACTCTGCCATCCTTTTGCAATTCCTTGCAGAAATCCTTACCTCTTGCCGTAAAAAAATACAATGCATCTTCTTCATAGTGAATTGCACTGATATTTCTGATCCGCGGCGCACCTTCGCCATCAACTGTTGCAAATGCCAGCACGCCAACCAGTTGCATCTTTTTAAAGCATGTTGCCAAATCCATCGAACTCCACCTCTATTCTATTATCACAATCCTGCCGGATTTCCTTGGTTTTCTATGCAGCGGCTCTTCCGTATATTTTCTGATTGCATGTCTCTCCTTGATAATATCCATTAACATGGGAGCACCTCCCCTGTAATCTCATTTTTCGTCTTCCAGCATTGCGGATCTGCCCCATAAAAATCACCGTGTGTGCCATTCGCAACTGCCGGGCAGCCCCTGCACCATGCACAAAGCTCACATTTGCTGCATTTTGTAAACTGATCATATGCCCGGTACTTCTCCATCTGGCAGATCCAGACATCCGCCAGTCTGTCCTCAAATATATTTGCCACCTTACTGTCTGTCACTCTGCGGCATGCCATGATATCGCCATTGGAGGCGATCGTGATATGACAGTCTCCACAATGACATCCACCGTATATCATCCCTTCGGCCGCATTTTCCGGTAATCAGAATGTTCCTGTTTCATACGCATACAGTGTCCACAAATGATCCTTGCGATTAAAATATGTCTTACAGCCGGCAGCCTCATACGCCTTGTATTTCGCATCACATTGTTGCAGCAGCGTCCTGTATTCCTGTGGTGTCATGCTGGTATCCACCTCACCACCTGTCGGCACATAGCGTGAAAAGGCAAAAACAGATGCCTCTGCCTTGACCACAGCATCGATCAGATCCGGAATTTCCGTTCTATTCGTGTTGGAAACCGTACTCATAATGATGCTCTTGATCCCTGCACGATTGAGGCAACCGATCTTCTCGATCGTCAGATCGTAGCTTCCGGGTTTTCGGAACCAGTCATGTGTCTTTTTCATCCCGTCTAATGACAGCGGAACCTTTTAATGCGTCCATGGCGTTTTAATGAGCTGAAAAAAAGTCTGGACGGCATCATCACGCGGACGGTTTATCCTGAGGTGCCACCCCGTGTAGAATATGCACTGAGCGATCTGGGTGAAACGATGCGCCCCATTTTAAATGCCATGCAGCAATGGGGTGAAGACTACAAAAAAACATTTAAATAACACAAAACTGCACCGGGATTTCTCCCGATGCCTTGTGTTTTGTCCCAATACTGTTATTGAATAGTAATCTTCTTTGACTTCGACCATTTTCCCTTTATTTTATATCCTGCCGAATCCCTTTGATATGCCCGTACCCGCAGATAATAGGTCTGTCCTTTCTTCAGGTTACTTATCTTTCTGGTAAAGATCTGGTTGGATCTGTAGGATTTCATTTTTGTTTTCTTTCCGGCATAATTCTTGGAGGTGGATATCTGCACCTGATAACCGGTAACCGACTTTACCTTTTTATATTTCACGATTGCAGACCGGTTCTTACTGTCCAGTTTCCGGATGGATGCCCGCGGCACATTGATCTTCTTCCAGTGTGCATACAAAGTAAGATCCTGCGTCAGCTTTGCCCCCTCACGAATCCGCGTGCCACCTTTTGGTTCTGTATACCAGCCCAGAAACTGATAATGTTTCCTCGTTGCCTTGAGAGTCTTTATCATCACCGGATGCTTCTCATCAAAATCTATTTCTCCAAGCAACTGATCCCAATGTCCATAATTCTTCATGAATTCCACTGTGTAGCATCCGTCATCCACCCAGTATGCATAGAAGTCCATGTCCGATTTGATCTTTGTCTTCGGACCCATCTTCTTCCCCTTACCATTCGGCTTCGTATAAAACCCCATAAACCGATAACCCTTTCGATCCTGTACTTCACTGATATAATCTTCATATATCTCTTTTCCCAGCACAACAGGCTTTTCAAATGCCTCATACCAATCCTCCTCGACACCATCCATATGAAAATGCACCTCGAAATAGGTTCTAGGCTCTTCTGTCTCCTGCTGTGTTGTTCCACCCGGATCCCATGCTTCGGCAAATTCCTGCATCTCTTTCATGTCTTCTTCCGTATGCTCTGTTACAGGATATAGAAAAGTATTTTTATAAAATACAGTTGATTTAGTAATACGATATGCCTCATTGAATGGATCTGAAGTTCTTGTTGTCCAATACCAAAATTTGCTGCCATGTATTGTTTCCGGCTCCCATAAGTTTGCAATGGCATATCCCGGATGTATTTTTACTGTATCTCCACCCTCTGTCATATAATGAATATAGATCCAATCTCCATCATCCTCTGTCGTATCCTCTGCCAATACCGGCTGCATAAAACACATACATAAACATAGAATCATACCGATACATAACAATCTATCCTTTTTCATAGTCCTTTCTCCCCTCATCTTTTTCCGAGATATATCTTCTTAACTTGTGACCAGTTATGTATTATACGGATATGTTCTGCCTTTTTATGGAAAAAAGGAAAATGTCAGATTAAGGTCTTGCATAACACAACTACGATTCACAAAAAAACACAAGGCACATCTCTATGCCTTGTGTGTTCTCTCTATACTGTATGACGCATATCCGGCTACGCTAACACTGCATTGCCTGTATAAAGCTGATAATACCGTCCCTTCTGGGATAGCAGCTCCTCATGCGTGCCGCGCTCGATGATCCTGCCCTGCTCAAGAACCATGATACAATCACTATTCTTGACCGTCGATAACCGGTGTGCAATGACAAATGTAGTTCTTCCATGCATCAGCTTATCCATGCCGTCCTGCACAAGACGCTCTGTCCGTGTATCGATCGAGCTAGTCGCCTCATCCAGAATCAACGCCGGCGGATCTGCAATCGCGGCTCTCGCAATCGCTAAGAGCTGCCTTTGTCCCTGACTCAGGTTCGCACCATCTCCGGTCAGAACCGTATCATATCCCTGCGGCAATCTTCTGATAAATCCATCCGCATTTGCCAGCTTCGCAGCCGCTACCACATCCTCATCCGTAGCATCCAGTCTTCCGTATCGGATATTCTCCCGGACGCTCATACTGAACAAATGTGTATCCTGCAGCACGATCCCCAATGACCGCCGCAAATCAGCTTTTTTGATTTTATTCACATTGATGCCGTCATACCGGATCTTGCCGTCCTGAATATCATAAAACCGATTGATCAGATTCGTAATCGTCGTCTTGCCGGCCCCTGTGGAGCCGACAAATGCAATCTTTTGTCCCGGCTGTGCATACAACGAAACATGATGCAGTACAATCTTATCATCATTGTATCCAAAATCCACATCATCAAATACAACATCACCCTTCAGTTCTACATAAGTAGTCGGATCTCCATTGGTATGTTTGTGTGCCCATGCCCACATACCGGTCCGCTTCTCGCTCGCCACAATACTGCCATTCTCTTTTGCTGCATTAACCAGCTCCACATAACCATCATCTGCCTCCGGCGCTTCATCCAACAGCCTGAAGATTCTCTCCGCACCGGCCAGTGCCATCACGATTGCATTGATCTGCATACTGATCTGATTGATCGGCATATTAAAATTCTTGTTAAAGGTCAGAAAGCTGGCAAGCCGTCCCAATGTAAAACCTCCAATATTGCCAATCGCTAACACGCCACCAACAATCGCACAAAGCACATAACTGATGTTTCCAAGCTGTGCATTGATCGGACCTAAAATATTGGAATAATTATTCGCACGATACGCACTTTCACACAATGCATCATTCAACGCATCAAATGCAGCCTTACTTTCTTCTTCATGACAAAACACCTTGACAACCCGTTGTCCCTGCATCATTTCCTCGATATAGCCGTTCACTGCACCAATGTCCTTCTGCTGTGCAATAAAATACTTCGCAGAAAGACCTCCGATCTTTCTCGTACAGGTAAGCATGACGCCAACCATCAAGAATGTCAAAACCGTAAGCGGTATATTCAATACCAGCATACAGACTGTCGTGCTGACAATCGTGATCGCACTGTTAAACAACTGTGGCATCGACTGGCTGATCATCTGCCGCAGGGTATCTGTATCATTGGTATACATAGACATAATGTCACCATGTGCATGCGTATCAAAATACTTGATCGGAAGCTGCTCCATCTTTGTAAACATCGCATCTCTGACCTTCTTCAACATACCCTGTGTCACATTTACCATGATCCGGTTATAGGTATAAGAAGCCACAATACCAATTCCATAAAAGCATGCCACACGAAGAATCGCATGCAGAAGCGGTCCGTAATCCTTTGTCTCACTTTGCATGATCGGTGTAATATAATCATCGATCAACCGCTGCATAAACATGGTACCCTGCACATTTGCCAGCACATTTACAACAATACAAACCCCTACAAAGATGATCGCAGGTCCATAGTATTTCATCAGCATCCCCATGAGCCGTTTCATCAGCCTACCGGGATTCTCTGGTCCTTTTCCCTTCATTCCTCTTGTATTACGCATTGGGCTTCACCTCCTCGTCAAAATCTCCACCATTTGTCTGTGATTCATATACCTCACGGTAAATGGCATTATTCTGAAGCAGTTCCGCATGGGTGCCGATGCCATTGATCTCACCCTCATGCATTACAATGATCCGGTCTGCCTGCTCCACACTTGAAATTCTCTGTGCGATTATAATCTTGGTTGTATCCGGAATCTCTGTGGCAAATGCTTTTCTGATCTTTGCATCTGTCGCTGTATCAACCGCACTCGTAGAATCATCCAGAATCAGAATCTTCGGATTTTTCAGCAACGCTCTTGCAATGCAGAGTCTCTGTTTCTGTCCACCCGATACATTGGAGCCGCCCTGCTCAATATAAGTATCATAGCCATCCGGCATCTTTTCAATAAATTCATCTGCACAGGCAAGTTCACAGGCATGTCTGCACATTGCATCCGTTACATCCTGATTGCCCCAGCGCAGATTTTCATAAATCGTACCACTGAACAGCGTATTTTTCTGCAGAACGACCGCTACCTGATTTCGCAGGGTTTCCATATCATATTCCCTGACATCCTTACCGCCAACCTTCACACAGCCCTTGGATACATCATACAGACGGCTGATCAGGCTCACCAGACTTGTCTTCGCACTACCGGTTCCACCGATGATACCGATCGTCTCCCCGGCATGTATCTTCACATTGATATCCTTGAGCACATAATCCTTTGCATTTTCCTTATATCGGAAATACACATGCTCAAATTCCACACTGCCATCCGGTACATGCATATCCGGCTGCTGCGGGTTCTGCAGGCTACTCTCCTCGTTGATCACCTCTGCGATTCGTCTGGCACTCGCCATACTCATACTGATCATGACAAATACCATGGACAGCATCATCAGACTCATTAAAATATTCATGCAATACGCAAGCAGACTCATCAGGTTCCCGGTGGTCAGCGAATCACTGACGATCATATGCGCACCGACCCAGCTGATCAGCAGAATACAGCTATATACCGTAAACATCATGACCGGCATATTGAATGCCAGTACACTCTCCGCCTTGACAAACATGTTATATACTTTGGCACTTGCCTGTGTAAATTTATTTGTCTCATATTCCTCCCGCACATATGCCTTCACAACACGGATTGCAGACACATTCTCCTGTACGCTGGCATTCAGATCATCGTATTTTTCAAATACCAGATTAAAATATTTGTTTGCCCGGCTGATAATGAAAAACAGTACACAGCCAAGCAGGATCACAGCGATCAGATAAATACTTGCCACCCGTGCATTGATCAAAAATGCAGCAGTCATCGCACAGATCATGCTGGCAGGTGCCCGCATTCCCATTCTCAGGCTCATCATATACGCATTCTGTACATTTGTCACATCTGTCGTCATACGCGTTACCAGCCCTGCCGTGCTATACTTATCGATATTGGAAAAAGAGAAGGACTGGATATTATAGAACATCGCCTTTCTTAGATTTTTAGCAAAACCGGCGGATGCATATGCTCCACATTTTCCTCCCATCAATCCGGCAAATAAACCAATGGCTGCTGCCACGATCATCCATGCACCAACCATACAGATATGATGGATATCTCCACCCGGTACATTGACACCATCATCAATAATGGATGCCATCAAAAACGGCACAACCGTCTCCATCAACACTTCCAGCAGCATCCACAATGGCGTCGCAATCGATGCTGCTTTATACTCTTTAATTTGTTTTCCTAATGTTTGAAACATATCGGTCTCCTTTCTCTGTCAGATTTTTCTATCTGGAGTTGTCCAACCATGGACTTCCCAGATTCTCCATTGCCTGTCCCAGCTTCTGTGTCAGAGCAATAAACTGTGCATTTTCCTCTTCCGTCAGACTTGCCGAAAGCTGTTCCTCCATCCCCTTGACCCGTGCATGAATCTTAGCCTCTAATGCCCGGCCATTCTCGGTCAGCTCCAACTTCTTCAATCTCGCATCCCGTGCCACACTATATCGGCATATCAGTCCATTCTTCTCCATTGCCTGCAATGTCTGTGTCACCGTCGACCTTCTAAGACAAAAGAATTCTTCCACATCCTTCTGGTATACTTCTGTTTCCTTTGACCGCACCGCAATATAATGCAAAATCCGGCTCTGGGAACCACTGATGCCTTCCTCCTGTGCAGCATGATGCAGATAATGCTTCACCTGATTGGACAAAATGATCACCAGATTTCCTATATGTTGATTTTTCTCCGCTTCCATGTAATACCTCCATTCAACAAAAAAGTTCGGTTATGAATTGTTCGTATCCGAACAGTTCATAACCGAACTATATAATACCACAATTTTGCAAAATTGCAAGTGAACTTTTTGTGATCACGATCATTTCATGTTGTATTTATCATAGCCTCGCAGTCTCGCCATCGCACGGGCAAGAGACGCTCTGGATACATGATACTCCATAATGCTCTGCTTCTGCTGTAGCTGCTCCTGCGCTCTCTCCTTCGCCTCCTGTGCACGGAATGCATCGATTTCCTCCGGCTTCTCGGCTGAGAATACAAACAACTCCACGGTATTGTCCTTCACCTTCAGCAATCCGTCTGAGGTGATGGCAACATGGGTCTTGCCATCCGGTGTTTTGAAGCGAATCTCTCCAATATTGGTGCTTGTGGTCATTCTCTCGTGATGTGCCATGATTGCCATTTCCCCATCATATCCGGGAAACACCAAAAGCTCGCACGGACCGTCATAGAACACCTTATCACAGGCTATGATTTTCAAAGAAAATGTACTCATCCGCTATCCCTTCCTTTATTCCTGCATAGAAGCTGCCTTCTCCTTGACATCCTCAATGGTTCCGACATTAAAGAATGCAGCCTCCGGATAAGCGTCCATTTCACCATCCAAAATTGCCTTGAATCCCTTAATGGTCTCCTCAACCGGCACAAACTCACCCTTCACACCCGTAAAGTTCTCCGCTACATGGAATGGCTGCGACAGGAATCTTTGTACCTTTCTGGCACGGTATACAGTCTGCTTATCCTCATCAGACAGCTCCTCCATACCCAGAATGGCAATGATATCCTGCAGCTCCTTATACTTCTGTAAAGTCTCCTGCACCTGTCTGGCAACTGCATAATGCTCCTCACCCACAACATCCGGCTCCAGAATTCTGGATGTAGACTCCAGCGGATCGACTGCCGGATAAATACCCTGCTCTACGATCTTACGCGAAAGCACGGTTGTCGCATCCAGATGGGAGAATGTAGTTGCAGGTGCCGGATCTGTCAGGTCATCTGCAGGCACATACACCGCCTGTACAGAAGTAACAGAACCCTTCTTCGTAGACGCAATTCTTTCCTGCAGCTCACCAAGATCATTGGCCAGCGTCGGCTGATAACCGACTGCAGACGGCATACGCCCAAGCAGTGCCGATACCTCTGATCCTGCCTGTACAAATCGGAAAATATTATCAATAAACAGCAGCACATCCTGATTCTTGACATCACGGAAATACTCTGCCATGGTCAGTCCTGTTTCTGCCACACGCATACGGGCACCCGGTGATTCATTCATCTGTCCAAATACCAATGCGGTCTTGTCAAGCACGCCGGATTCCTTCATCTCATTCCACAGATCATTTCCCTCTCTCGAACGCTCTCCGACACCGGTAAAGATGGAATATCCGCCACTCTCCGTTGCAATATTATGAATCAGCTCCTGGATCAGAACTGTCTTTCCTACACCGGCACCACCAAACAGACCGATCTTACCACCCTTGGCATATGGTGCTAACAGATCAATAACCTTGATACCGGTCTCTAACATCTCCACAACCGGACTCTGATCTTCAAATGTAGGCGGTTCCCTGTGAATACACCAGTGTTCTGCATCTTCCAGACTCTCCTTGTCATCCAGTGTCTCACCTAATACATTAAATAATCGGCCAAGTGTTGCCTCTCCTACAGGGACCTGTATACCGGAGCCTGTTGCCACAACCTCCATATCTCTGCACAGACCCTCACTGGCAGCCAGCATAATACATCGAACCACATTATGTCCAATGTGCTGGGAAACCTCCATCACACATTTTTTTCCATGATTCATGACATACAATGCATCCTTGATAGAAGGCAGATTGCCATTTTCAAATTCTACATCTACTACAGGTCCGGAAACCTGTACGATCTTTCCTATATTTTCCATAGTGTGACATCTCACCTTTCTTGTTTCTTCTTTTTCTTCTTCAGGGCTTTGGCACCACCGATCACTTCTGTGATCTCCTGTGTGATGGCAGCCTGTCTGACACGGTTATACTCCACAGATAACTCTCTTAACATCTCCTGTGCATTGTCTGTCGCAGACTGCATTGCCATCATTCTGGCATTTTCCTCACTTGCTGAGCCCTCAACCAATACGCCATACATAAAACCTGTCACATAATTATATACTAATTTTTCCAGTATCTGCTTCGGTGATGGATAGATCAAAAACCAGTCATCCGCCTTTTCTGCCGCTTCCTTATCGTAGTTACCACGACCCTTTTGCGATGCATCCAACATCTCCTGCTTGATAAACTCATGCGTCTTCAGTGGCAGGATCTCATTGACCTCCACCTCTTCCTTCATACTGTTTACCATTCTGGTAAAGATGACATAGACCTCATCAATCTCTTCTTCCTTATACAGCTCCACAATATATTCGGTAATCATTCTTGCCCTGTGGATAGATGGATTATTCGTAGAATATCGAAATCCTTCATCCATCTGATATCCCTGACTGGCAAAATATTGTCTGCCGATCTCTCCCACCACAAGCAGGCGGTATTTCTCTGCCTGATCGAGCATCGCAGCCGCTTCCTTCAACACATTGTGATTATACGCACCGGCCATACCCTTATCACCGGTGATCACCACAAATGCCTTCGTTTTCACAGTCTCATGCTGATCCTTACCCCGGTTATCAAAATACAGATGCTGCATATCAGGAAAATGTAACAGAATATCTGATATCTGTGCCTGCAATCCATAGAAATACGGTTCCGTATTATCCAGTTTCTGTCTGGCCTTACGAAGCTTCATGGAAGACATCATATACATGGCTTTTGTAATCTTCATCGTATCCTGAATACTCTTGATTCGATTGGATATTTCCTTTGCATTTGCCACTTTTCTACCTCCATCGTGTACTCTTAGTGCTTCCTACTACGCTTGTACAGATTCTTCGTCAGGTGCAGTCAGCTGTGTTTTAAATGCAACAGCTGCATCCACGATAGCCTCCTTCACATCCTCAGGCAGATCCTTTGATGCCTCAAGCTGGCTGATAATATCTGCATGATTGACTGCGAAATCATTTAACATATCCAAACGGAACTGCTTGATCTGCTCCGCCGGAACATCACTAAATACATGTGCATTGGCTGCGACCAGCGTAATGACCTGCTGTGCCATGGTAAACGGATGTCCCAGTGGCTGCTTTAACAGCTCCATCAAAGCGCGTCCGTGTGCCAGCTGCTTCTTTGTGCCCTCGTCCAGATCGGATGAGAACTGGGTAAATACCTCCATCTCCCGGTACTGTGCAAGATCAATACGGATACTTCCTGCAGCCTTCTTCATAGCCTTTGTCTGAGCCGCACCACCCACACGGGATACAGACAGACCTACATTAACAGCCGGCCGTTGTCCTGCATTAAATAATTCACTCTCTAAATAGATCTGACCATCTGTGATAGATATGACATTGGTCGGAATATACGCAGACACATCGCCTGCCTGTGTCTCAATGATCGGCAGTGCCGTGATCGAACCGCCACCTGCCTCCGGTGTCACTCTTGAAGACCGCTCCAGCAGTCTTGAATGCAGATAGAACACATCACCCGGATATGCCTCTCGTCCCGGAGACCGCTCCAGCAACAGAGAAATCGCACGGTATGCCACAGCATGCTTTGACAAGTCATCATATACGATCAGGACATCTTTTCCCTGATACATAAAATACTCTGCAAGTGCCGTACCGGAATAAGGTGCAATGTACTGCAGTGGTGCCGGATCGGATGCCGTCGCAGACACAATGATGGTATAATCCATCGCATCATTCTTCTTTAATGTATTCACAAGCTTTGCAATCGTAGAAGCCTTCTGTCCAATTGCAACATAGACACAGATCACATCCTTGCCCTTCTGATTCAGAATGGTATCCATTGCGATCGATGTCTTACCGGTCTGACGATCACCGATGATCAGCTCTCTCTGACCACGACCGATCGGGAACATAGAATCAATCGAAAGAATTCCTGTTTCCATTGGAACCGATACAGATTTACGATCTACAATACTCGGTGCCGGATTCTCGATCGGACGATATCCATCCGCCTCAATCTCTCCTTCTCCATCCAGTGGGGCACCCAGAGCATCGACAATTCTTCCCAGAAATGCCTCACCAACCGGTATACCCGCCATCTTGCCTGTACGGGCAACCCGGCTGCCTTCATGGATCTCTGTATCACGGCCAAACAGGATAACTCCGATCTCATCACGACGCACATCCTGTACCATGCCCTTCACACCACAGTCAAATATCACAATTTCACCATAGCAGGCATGATCGATACCATCTACATTGACGATGCCATCACCAACCCAGTTGACAACGCCGATTTCCTTATTCTTGGCCTCTAACGCAAAGTCCTCAATACTGCTTCGCAGAATAGAGATAATATTCTCCTCACTGACTGACGCACCTGTATGGGACACCGCACCCGCAATCTTCGTCTTCAGCTGCTCGATACGACCCTGTTCACTCCAGTCATATTCTTTGGTACCCACACGGAGGATAAAACCGCTCTTTAAGGACTTATCCTGCTTCATTTCGATCTCCATATCCTCAGAACCAAATTCCTTGTAGAGGAATTTACGGATCCCCGAAAGCTGCTCCTCATCCGGTGCTGTCACATAGACAAGCTCTGCTTTCATCTCTTGGTTTGTGGGTTCCTTCTCATAGTTATCATATGCGGTAACAATCTCATCAAATAAAGAAAAGTCATTGTTATCACACAAAATCTTAATAAAATTACGAATTTCCTTTGGAAATACACGCTCGATCACCAGGTGCTTCTTTTCTATCGCCACGGCCGGATTCTCAAAATCCACTCTCACCTGTGGCACCACCTCAAGAATCTCTTTCACTTGCGTTAGCATTTCTCTCGGAATATCTGTTTTGCGCAAATCTGCTGCATAATTTAATGCTTCCTGAGTCACTGTTATTCACCTGCTTTATTCAAAAATTCACTGTAAAGAGAACGATCCACATCCTCTCCACTCTGTTTACCTACTACCTTTGTCGCTGCATCTACTACCATGTCGGCAATCTCTTTCTCCGCACCCTTAATGATCTGTGCCTTCTGATGTTCTGCCTGCTGCATAGCATCTTCCTTGATCTGGCGTGCCTTATCCTGTGCATCAGTCACAATCTTCTGATACTGTGCATCGGCATCCTTTCTGGCTGCCTGCAATGTCTTCTTCTTCTCGTCTTCAATTCCGGCTAAAGACTTCTGATATTGCGTCTTAAGCTCATCTGCCTCTGCCTGCTTTGCTGCCGCCTCACCAAACTGCTGATCTGCCTCTGCCTGACGGGCTGCTATAATCTTCTGCACAGGCTTAAATAAGAATATTTTCAAACCTACAAGAAGTACAAGCAGATTCACAACAGTCAATATTAAACTTGCTGGATCCACACTAAGCATGTTACCTACCTGCCTTCCTTATTATTTTAACATTACGATAACCATCAATGCGATAACAAAACCATAAATAGCAGTTGCCTCTGCCAAAGCACAACCAAGAATCAGTGTGTTACGAATCTTGCCCTCTGCCTCCGGCTGTCTTGCAATCGCTTCTGTTGCCTTACCTGTGGCAATACCGATACCAATACCTGCTCCAAGTGCTCCTAATACTGCAATACCTGCTCCAATAGCGATTAATGTGTTCATAATTCAATCTCCTTTTCTTCCTTATTATTCATTCTGCGTACTACTCAATCTCTTCTCCAATATACAATGATGTCAAAAATACAAATACATATGCTTGAAGTAATCCATCAAATATATCAAAATACAGACTAAATACAGTCGGTAAAATGAGTGGGACTACCATCTTGATCAGTTCCATAATAACAAAGGAACCTAATACATTACCGAACAATCGCATACACAGCGACAACGGTCTGGTAAATACTTCAAGAATATTGATCGGGGTTACGATTGCAATCGGCTCCGTAAACTTATGAAGCCACTTCTTGACACCTAAATAATAGATGCCGGAAGCCTCCACTAAGACAATACTCATGGCTGCCAAAGCAATGGTTACATTCAAATCCTTTGTAGGGGATTTGAACCCAAACAAACCGATAATATTGGAAATACCGATGTAAACTAACACCGTGGTCAGATACGGGACAAATGCCTTTCCTTTCTCTCCGATCATCCCTTCGACAATACCGGTCAATTTGGTTACGATCAGTTCTGCAACTGCCTGACGCTTACTAATATGATCAATCTTCATATTCCTTGTAAGAAAGATCGAAAGCAAGATCAGAACTGCCATGATGATCCAGGTTACAACAACAGATTCCTTGATCGCAATGCCACCAAAGACCGGTATTGTAAACACTGTCTTACATTCCAGTTCCTCCATCAGGTTTTTTGCTATGTCTTCCAAAAAACCATCTCCTTATCCTTTACTTTGATTCTTAAAAAGTTTATAATACTTGGCATAAAATGTAAAGTATATATTTGAAATACCAGTTATATCAAATTGACATGGAGGAAATAAAATGGACATTACTTATGATTATTATCGCATCTTTTATTATGTTGCCAAATACAAGAGTTTCACCAGAGCTGCTACCGTACTCATGAACAATCAGCCCAATATCAGCCGTGCCATGAACAATCTTGAAAAACAATTAGGCTGTACTCTCTTTACAAGATCAAACAGAGGGATTAATCTGACACCTGAAGGGAAAAAACTGTATAACCATGTAGCAGTCGCCTACCGTCATCTGCAGGCTGCCGAATTAGAACTTGCAGGATCTAACACATTAGAAAGTGGTACGATCACCATCAGTGCCAGTGAAACTGCCCTGCACGGCATATTATTAAATACACTGCAGGAATTTCATACTGCTTATCCGAATATTCATATTCATATTTTAAGCCACAACACACCGGAAGCTATTCAGACAGTACGAAATGGTCTGGCAGATTTCTGTGTTGTGACATCCCCTGCGAAAGTCCGCCGCCCATTTAAAGAATCCCAGCTCATGGAATTTCACGAAGTATTAGTGGGCAGCCGCAAATATGAATATCTCACACAGCAGTCCATCAGTCTTCTCGATCTGCCAAAATATCCAACAGTGTTTCTGGGCAGCAGCTCTGTAACCCATACTTACTTTTCAGAGCAATTTCTAAAACGGAATCTGATTCTTGATCCTGAGGTAGAAGTCGCTACCTCCTATCAGCTTCTGCCGATTATTGCACGTGATCTGGGAATCGGTTTTATACCGGATTTTCTGGCAAAAGATCCACTGCACGATGGCATAATAGTTGAAATTCCTCTCAAAGAACAATTGCCCGCAAGACATATCTGTCTGGTAGAAGATACAACACATGCATTAAGTATTGCAGCAGCCCGTCTTAAGCAAATGCTGATTGCCGCCCATTCTGCATCGTAAAAAGGCAGTGCAACAGGAATCCGGACAGACCGGAATTCCTGTTACAACTGCCTTTTATACTATTCTGATTCTTTTTTTAATTCTTTTCGGTTAAACACATCGTAAACGCATGGCACCAAGAACAATGTCAACAATGTTCCATAGATCAGTCCACCGATCACAACCACCGCCATTGGCTGTGCCATATCAGATCCCATGCCGCTTCCAAATGCCATCGTAGACATACCAAAAATTGTAGTCAATGCTGTCATGATAACCGGTCGCAGACGATTACCCGCAGACTCCATGATCGCATCCCGTTTCGGTATACCCTGCTCCCGCATCTGGTTGATTGCATCTACAAGCACAATACCATTATTTACAATAATACCTGCCAACATAACCATACCGATCATGGCGATCACCGATACATCCATCCGCCCTATGATCAGTCCCAGAAATCCACCGGTAAATGCAAGTGGGATTGTAAACATAATGATAAATGGCGACAGGAATGACTGGAACTGGATTACCATGATCATATACATAAAGATAACCGCTAACAGCATCATCAGCCCGACCTGCTTCATCGCCTCCATTGTTGTTTCGTTTTCTCCATCATACTCAATCTGATATCCCTGCGGAAGCTCCATATCATCTACAATCTGCTTCACCTTTGGAGAAAGCAGACTTGCGTTGTATCCATCCTCCACAGAAGCCGTCACACTGATATACCGCTTCTGCTTGCTACGATTAATCGTCGATAATCCTTCCTTTTCTTCAAAATCAGCAATCTTACTTACCTTGACCTGCTTCTTTTCATTATTCACGGTACCCTCAACCTTAAGATCCTTCAGATCCTCAATCGTAACATCCGTAAGGCTGTCACTCTTAACCATAACATCATAATCTTTCACAGTCGTCTCAAGCTTCGTTGCTGCTTTGGGATCTGCTATCTTAGCATATATCGCCTGATATACCTGTGCTACCGTCAGACCATACTCCGCAGCCTTATCCTTATCTACTGTAAACCGTATCTCCGGTGTCACATCCTCCTGTCCATTGGAAATATCCGTCAGACCATCGACTGTTTTTAATTTATCTGCCACCTGATTAGCGATATCAGCTAATGTATCCAGGTCTTTACCCGTCACCCTGAGAACCACACCACTGGCTCCCAGTGCTGACATATCCATAGTCGATGCCGTTACAGAGACTTCACAATCAAAATCCTTTGTTTTCTCTGTTATCATCCGGCTGATCTCTTCATTACTATGTTTTTTATCTTCTTTACACAAAATGTAATAAGACACCGTATCGACAGAACCTCCACTGCCGCCCAGTCCAAGCATAGACATGGAATCGCCGCCAACCATGGCACCCACTGTCTCGATATCATCAATCTCCAACACTTTGTCAATGATCTGATCAGACATTTTTGCGGTCTCTTTCAGATCTACTGTCCCCTCAGGCATGGTCATTGTCATAGACATCTGTGTACTGTCCATACTCGGCATCATGGATGCACCGTTTGATACTGCCAGCACAGTAGATCCTACAAATGCCACGATCACAACAATAAATACAACTGCTTTATGCCGGAGTGCCCAACGAAGTCCCTTCTGGTACGCACCTGTCAGTTTCTCGAACCAACCGGTCTTCTTCTCTTTCTCACTCTTCAGCACACCTGCTGCCACCATCGGTACAAATGTAACCGCAATGATCAGGCTGGCCAGTAGCGAATATAAAATGGTAAGTGCCATATCCACAAACAGCATTCTGGTAATACCCGATGTGAAAATAATCGGGGCAAATACCGAAACCGTAGTTGCAGTTGATGCTGTGATCGCACCAGTTACGGATTTGGCACCTTCAATTGCCGCTTCTTTCTTCGAATATCCAAGGCTGCGAAGCCTATATATATTCTCAATTACAACAATCGAGTTATCCACCAGCATACCAACACCGAGCGCCAGACCCGAAAGAGAAATGACATTCAGTGTCACTCCGCTGAAATACATCATCACAACCGCAAACACTACACTGACCGGAATGGATACCGCAATAATACCGGTCGGACGGATATCTCTCAGGAATATAAACAAAATGAGAATGGCCAGCAATGCTCCCGAAGCCAGATTTTGCAGCACCGACTTCACGATCATATCAATATAGATACCCTGATCCATCAGTTGCACAAAATGGATCTTCTCATCTTCCTGTGTAATCTCGTCAAACTTAGCCTTTAATCTGTCTGCAACATCGGATGTTGAATATCCTGTCTGCTTTGCGATTGAGATGATCATACCCTCATTATCATTGATCTTAACATAGGAATCCGCACTGTTATCTGTCAGTTCAACATCAGCGACATCAGACAACCTGATCGGATCCACATCATCCATATTCAGATCCATCAATACGAAATCCTTCATGGCATCAATACTGTCAAATTTGTCACCCACACGAATCAGATAATCCTGATGCTCCTCTGTTACATACCCTGCCGGCATAGAGAAATTCTGAGCCGACAAAATGCCCTTGACCATATCTTCTGTAATGATCGTTGTCATATCCAGACTGTCATAACTGGATTCCTTCTGATCGTCAAACTGCTTCTTTGCATCATCAAGTGCTTTCTGCCCATCCGCAATCTCTACAGAATGCTCAATAAACTGTTCCTCTGCTTCTGCCTGCGACTTCTCTAACTTCTGTATCTGATCATTCAGTGTCGCCTTACCATCGGTAATCTTAGTCAAAGCTGCACTTAGCTGTTTCTTTTTCGCCGTTATCGTCTTTTCATTTTTCTTAACCTCTGAAAGCCCATCATTGATCTGCTTAAGTCCGGTCTTCAAAGCCGTGATCGTGGCCGGTAATGTCTCCACTGACAACGCATTTCCATTCTGGTCTTTCTGCATTGCCACTGCCTGCTCGATCGTCTGCATGGCAGAAACAACACCCTGATACTGGGCATTTAGTCCGGCATCATCAGGAGAAGCGGTAAGTGCCTGTTCAAGCGTCGCCTTCTGTGCTGCCAGTGCCTGATACTGTCCATATACAGTCTCCAGCTTCGTGATTGCGTCCTCTACGGTTGTCTTCTGTGTTTCCAGCTCCTTCTTTCCGGAAGCAATCTCCTTTTCTGCAGATAACAGCTGCGTCAGGGCATCATTGATCTGCATCTCGTTTTTCAACAGATCCAGCTTCATATCCTGAAGCGTAGTGGATCCTTGATTAATCTTTTCTCTGGCAGCATCCTTCGCCTGATCGAGCTGCTTCTTTCCGGAAGACAGCTTATCCTGATTACTGCTGATCTCCTCTTCTGCATCTGCAAACTTCTTATCCAATGCAGAAATGATCTTCTTATTCAAAGCTTCCAGTTTTTTCTCACTGATCGTAACATCAACCGTCTGCGTCACTGTACCCATCGGTGTCACCGATGCAACACCATCCACGCCTTCCAGTGTATCAGACAATGTATCATTGATATAATCTGTCAATGCTATTGAATCCATTCCATCTATATCAACAGACGCCACCATAACTGGCATCATATCCGGATTCATCTTGATCATGATCGGATTGCTGACCTCATCCGGCCAGTATGTCTTCAACTGATCAATCTTCTCCCGGATATCAATGGATGCAGAGTCCATATTGGTATCATTATTGAACTCCAGGATGACCACTGAATAGTTCTCGCTGGACTGTGATGATACCGTTTTGATATTGTTCAGCGTTGCCATACTGGATTCAAGTGGTTTCGATACTGCTTCCTCCACTGTCTCCGGACTCGCACCTGCATATGTCGTCACAATGATCGCATATGGCAATTCCATACTCGGCAGCAGATCTGTTGTCATTCTTGTTGCCGCCACAACCCCAAGTACCAGGATCAATACAATCCCCACGATGACGGTATATGGCTTCTTTACACTAAATTTTGCTAACATGCTTATCCTCCGTTATATTCCATGTCGTTCCGTATCTATATCATTCAGAGACAATCTCTATTATTATATTCCTGTTATCTTCTATTTGCAATCATTTGCACATTTTTCTTTTTATTTAATATTTAGAAAACGCTCCCACATATATACGACTGCTGTGCCAGATCCATACGATAATTTACATCCTGTGGATTCAGACTCTCAACTACAACGGATTCTATTCCCATTCTGTCCGTGGCATGTACAAATTGATCTTCCCCAATATACATTGCCACATGCCCATCAAAATATAACAGATCCCCTCTGTCCATCGACTGTCTTGCAATCTCATGAACCGGATAATCCGGTTTCATCTGTGAATCACGCCAGATCATCACTCCACACATATAATATGCCATAAAACACAATCCTGAACAATCGATCCCCATCGGCGTCTTACCTCCATACCGATATGGCGTATGCAGATATGCCATTGCATTTTCTACCAGCCGGCTTCGCATGATCCCTTCACTCTCCTCTATCGCCTGCCAGACTGCGTCAGATCCATGGGAAATACTGCACAATGCACAGGTCTTGATATAGCCAATTCTGTTATCATACAAATGCACCTCCGTGTATCCATTTCCTTCCCGCATCATCACAGACACCCTTGACCCTTGCAGCAGTGTCATCATAATCGGTGCTTTAATGTCCGGGTTCGTATATACAGCGGCAAAAGCTGTACGGACATATTCACAGCGCCCGGTCATTCTTCTCTCTACCATTATATCCTCATCCCGTATGTAACCGGGATACCCGTATTCCGTATGTACCAGATTCCATCCGGTATACAAATGTGTTTCAACTGTAACCCGCATTCCATATACCACTTCATCCGCTACCTGACTGTCAAATGCCGGTTTCTCCCTTAATACCGCCATTGGATTTACCACAATATGTTGTTTCATCCCCTGCACTCCTTCCAAAGTTTATATTTCCTCACAGGCATTTACAAATCCCCTGCAAAAATCCTATGCCAAAAATGCTCTACGGATTCCAACAACATAAAAAAAGTCCTCCAAAACAGACATCTATATATCTGTTTCGGAGGATCTATATCACCTTATATAATTACTTTGAGAGTGCCTCATCAATTGCCTTTGCAGCCTTCTTACCTGCACCCATCGCAAGGATTACTGTTGCAGCACCTGTTACGGTATCTCCACCTGCATATACACCATCCTTACTTGTCTTCATGGTATCCTCATCCACGATGATACCACCCCATTTCTGTGTCTCAAGACCCGGTGTCGTATGACGGATCAATGGATTCGGGCTCTGACCGATCGCAATAATGACAGTATCTACATCAATGATGTAATTAGAACCCTCAACCGGAACCGGAGATCGTCTACCGGATGCATCCGGCTCGCCAAGCTCCTGCTTGATCACTTCCATACCTGTTACCCAGCCATCTTCACCATGAATCGCACATGGATTATTTAACAGCTTGAAGATAATACCCTCTTCCTTTGCATGATGCACTTCCTCTGCTCTTGCAGGCAGCTCATCCTCACCACGACGATATACGATATATACTTCCTCTGCGCCCAGTCTCTTTGCTGTTCTTGCTGCATCCATCGCAACATTACCTGCACCGACAACTGCAACCTTCCTGCCAACCTTAACAGGTGTAGGGGTCTTTGGGAAATTATATGCCTTCATCAGATTCACTCTGGTTAAGAATTCATTTGCAGAATATACTCCAAGCAGATTCTCTCCGGGAATATTCAAAAATCTTGGAAGGCCTGCACCGGAACCTACAAATACAGCCTGATAGCCATCTTCCATCAGCTCATCAATCGTAATAGAACGACCTACGACCACATTTGTCTCAATCTTAACACCCAGATCCTCTACATTCTGGATCTCTCGTGCTACCAGATCCTTTGGAAGACGGAATTCCGGAATTCCGTAAGATAACACACCGCCGGCCTTATGCAATGCCTCAAAGATGGTTACCTCATAACCCTTCTTTGCCAGTTCTCCGGCACAGGTAATACCTGCAGGTCCACATCCTACAACGGCAACCTTCTTGCCATTCTTCTCGATGCTGACTTCTGCCTTCTGTGCATGTGCCATATGGTAATCTGCCACAAATCTCTCCATACGGCCGATTGCAACAGGCTCTCCCTTAATACCGCGTACACACTTGCCCTCACACTGATTCTCCTGTGGACATACACGACCACAGATGGCTGGCAATGCATTCTCACTCGTAATGATCTCATATGCTGCCTCAAAATCACCCTCGGCAACCTTCTCGATAAATCCAGGGATCGGGACATTGACAGGACATCCCTGCATACACAATGGGTTCTTACACTGGAGACATCTTGTAGCCTCCTCCATTGCCATTTCCTTTGTATAGCCTAATGCTACTTCCTTAAAGTTCTTATTTCGTACATTCGGATCCTGCTCAGGCATTGGAACCTTTGTCATACTCATATTTGCCATGATTACTCTCCTCTCCCAATCTTACATGCATGCTCTTCTTCCTTGAACATCGTCTGACGCTTCATACACTCTTCAAAGTCTACTTCAAAGCCGTCAAAATCCGGTCCATCCACACATGCAAACATCATCTTGCCACCTACACTGACACGGCAGCCACCGCACATGCCGGTTCCATCGATCATAATCGGATTCAACGAAACACCTGTAGGAATATTGAGAGGCTTAGTAAGTGCAACCACATTCTTCATCATGATCAATGGTCCGATTGCGATCACCTCATCAATCTTCTCTCCTTTATCAACCAATTCCTGAAGCACTGTGGTGACAAATCCCTTGGTTCCAAGGCTGCCATCATCAGTTGCAATATATACATGATCACAGAATTCTCTGAACTTATCTGCTAAAATGACATACTCTGCACTTCTACCGCCAATAATAACATCCACCTTAACTCCCATCTCATGAAGCTTTCTAAGCTGTGGATATAATGGTGCAGAACCTACACCACCTGCTACACCCACTACATGTTCAACCTTGTGTAATGGTGCCGGCTTACCGAGTGGTCCCACAAAATCTGCCACAGTATCGCCAGCCTGCTTCTTGGAAAGCAGTTCTGTCGAATATCCAACTACCTGATAAATGATCGTAACAGTATTCTTCTCTCTGTCATAATCTGCAATCGTAAGAGGAATTCTTTCTCCATCCTCGTCAACGCGAATAATGATAAACTGACCCGCTTCACACTTTCTGGCAACGAATGGTGCTTCAATCTCCATCAGCTCAACAGAAGCGTTCAATGTTTCTTTACTAACAATCTTGTACATAACATACTCCCTCTTTTTTGTAATATCGGTTGTTGCACAGCCGTAAAACATTATACACTATTTCATTCTGAATGGAAAGAGTAATTTTAAAAAGGGACTGCAGATGCCTGCAATCCCTTTCTGAATGGATCTTTATGTTATTGCACTCTGCACCTTTCGTACAGATCTGCCTGTTACATCATACCCATACCACCTGCCGGCATAGCCGGAGCTGGATTTTCTTCCTTAATATCTCCTACAACAGACTCTGTTGTCAGTAATGTAGAAGCGACTGATGTTGCATTCTGAAGAGCTGAACGTGTTACCTTAACAGGATCAATAATACCACTCTCAACCATGTTCACATACTCTTCCTTCAGTGCATCAAAGCCAACACCCGGCTGAGCTTCTCTTACATTATTGATGATCACTGCACCCTCTAATCCTGCATTACCGGCAATGTGGAACAATGGAGCCTCCAGTGCCTTTAATACGATCTGTGCACCTGTCTTCTCATCACCTGACAATGTATCAGCTAGTCTTGCAACTTCCTTGGATGCATGGATATAAGCTGATCCACCACCTGCAATGATACCTTCCTCAACAGCTGCCTTTGTTGCTGCCAACGCATCTTCCATACGAAGCTTAGCTTCCTTCATCTCTGTCTCTGTTGCAGCACCTACACGGATCACAGCAACACCGCCAGCCAGCTTAGCAAGTCTCTCCTGCAGCTTCTCACGGTCGAAATCAGATGTAGTCTCGGCGATCTGTGTCTTGATCAGGGCTACACGACCCTCGATGGCTGCCTTATCACCGGCACCATCTACGATCACTGTATTCTCCTTCTCTACACGAACGCTCTTAGCACGACCTAACTGCTCCATTGTTGTCTCGCTCAACTGTAAACCTAACTCATCTGTGATCACCTGACCACCTGTTAAGATTGCGATATCCTCAAGCATTGCCTTTCTTCTGTCACCATAACCCGGTGCCTTAACGCCAACAACCTTAAATGTGCCACGCAGCTTATTCAGGATCAATGTGGTAAGTGCCTCACCCTCAATATCCTCTGCAATGATCAGCAGTTCTGAACCGCTCTGTACGATCTGCTCAAGGATAGGCAGAATATCCTGGATGTTGGAAATCTTCTTATCTGTAATTAAGATATATGGATTTGATAACTCTGCTACCATCTTCTCCATATCTGTAGACATATATGCTGATACATAGCCTCTGTCAAACTGCATACCTTCCACTAAGTCAAGCTCTGTCTTCATTGTCTTAGACTCTTCAATCGTGATAACACCATTCTTAGACACCTTATCCATAGCATCTGCTACCATGTTACCAACAACTTCATCACCAGCTGAGATAGAAGCAACCTTTGCGATCTGCTCCTTGCCATTCACTGTCTGACTCATCTCCATAATTGCCTCTACAGCCTTATCTGTTGCCTTCTTCATACCCTTTCTTAAAATGATAGGGTTAGCACCGGCTGCTAAGTTACGCATACCGGCATTGATCATTGCCTGTGCAAGAACAGTAGCTGTTGTAGTACCATCACCGGCAACATCATTTGTCTTGGTAGCAACTTCCTTGACAATCTGGGCACCCATGTTCTCAAATGTATCCTCAAGCTCAATGTCCTTTGCAATCGTAACACCATCATTGGTGATCAAAGGTGAACCATATGACTTAGAGAGTACAACATTTCTACCCTTAGGTCCCAATGTCACTCTGACTGTATCTGCTAACTTATTCACACCTGACTCTAATGCCTTTCTGGCATCTGTTCCATACTTAATTTCCTTTGCCATGTCTATTCCCTCCTGAAATCTCTGATTAAAATATAAATTATTCTACAACTGCAAGGATATCGCTCTGCTTCACAATTGTGTATTCTTCTTTCTCAAGCTTCACATCCATACCTGCATATCTTGTATAAATAACCTTATCTCCTACTTTCACCTGCATTGGAACTGTCTTTCCATCTACGACCTCACCAGGTCCTACTTCTACTACCTCTGCATACTGAGGCTTCTCCTGTGATGCTGATGGAAGCACGATGCCTGATGCAGTTGTCTCCTCAGCCACGCACTGCTTTAATACTACTCTGTCACCTAATGGTAATAACTTCATAATGATTTCCTCCTTTTCAATCTTACAATCTTTAGCACTCACTTCATCTGAGTGCTAACACAATTATTATTGTATCGCATTTCTACAGAAAATCAACCCCTAATTTATAAATATTTTGTAAAACCTGTGAATCCAAATCCACATGCCAATCCGATGCTTTAGCATTTTATTGTTTTTTTCGAATTGCTTCATAAATATCATTGACAAACGATGCATCAACTGCTATACTAGCCATTGTTTGAATGCTGATATAGCTCAGGTGGTAGAGCGTCACATTGGTAATGTGGAGGTCACGGGTCCGAGTCCCGTTATCAGCTTTCACAAAAACAGCCGTACTGATCGGATATTATTTATCGTCGGTACGGCTGTTTTTTGCTCTGATTTATCTGTTCCAGCCTGTCTTCACAAGCTGACTGTGTATTTTATTTCTTGCCCTCTGGATCGCATTGTCAATCGCTTTCGGAGTCCGGTTCATTTTCTGCGCAATCTCTGTATAAGATATGCCGTTGCGATAGTAGCTTATTACCTGATATTCCATCTTACTAAGACATCCCGCCAGTAATCGTTCCAGATCCGTCCGGTTTTCCTCCGCGATAATATAGCTTTCCGGATTGGTATCCTGATCAGACATCAAGGACTCCCCAAGCGTATAGGACACGCCACTGTCTGTTTCTTTGTCATCATCGATGGACATTGCATAGTTAAGTGCATCGTTTTTTTTGCGGTTCGATGCTGTCACAGCAGTATATAACTTCCGGTCAATACATAACCGGGCAAATGTTGAGAACTTCACCTGCCTTGCCGGATCAAATCTCTGCACAGCCTGAAATAACCCGATCATACCCTCCTGTATCAGATCCTCAGTCTCTCCACCGAGAAGATACATGGTCCGTGTTTCTTGTTTTACTACGGTATTATACTTATTCAGCAGATAATCCATTGCCGATGCATCTTCTTTTGCACGAACAGCAATCTGTTCATCTTCCATATTCTGATATATACTATCCATCAGCCCCTCCTTCATCCGGACGCAGCTCTGTTCTATACCTGCAGACGCTGTCTGACAATCTCATAGGCTAACACGCCTGCAGCGACTGAAGCATTTAAAGAGTCAATATCTCCCTTCATCGGAATCGATGCAATATAATCACACTTCTCTTTCACCAGCCGGCTTACACCGCTTCCCTCATTTCCGATCACAAGACCGATCGGGCCTGTCAGATTATGTCTGTACATCACTTCTCCATCCATATCTGCACATACAAACCAAATTCCTTGTGCCTTCAACTCTTCAATCGTTTTCGCAATATTCGTCACTTTCGCAACCGGTGTATAATTGACCGCACCTGCTGATGCTTTCACAACCGTCGCAGTCAACCCTACAGCCCGCCTCTTTGCAATGATCACACCATGTGCACCGGCAAGATTTGCTGTTCGGATAATAGCACCCAGATTATGTGGATCTTCAATCTCATCCAATACAAAAATAAACGGATCCTCACCCTTACTTCTCGCAGCCTCTAAAATGTCCTCGACCTCCGCATAATTATACGCTGCAGCCTGTGCGATCACACCCTGATGCTTGCCTGTTGATGACATCTGATCCAAGCGTTCTTTCGACACATAATTCACGATCGTATCCTGCTTTCTTGCAAGATTCTTGATCGTATTCACCGCACCATCATGGCAGCCATCTAACACATACAGCTTGTCAATTGTCTTTCCTGCACGAAATGCCTCTGTCACCGCATTTCTGCCTTCTATTGTATATTCTTCGTATCTCATATTCTCTCCTATTTCAAGATTCCCAGCCGTTCCAGACCAAGACGGACTAACGCAGTCAGTCTGTCATATCTGCCCTGCAGATACAAATACCCCACCAAAGCTTCAAGGCCTGTCGCCTGCCTGTAATCAATCGTTGTCGCATTTTTTGCCTTTGTATATGACTTCGCATTGCGTCCACGCTTGTATACTGCGTGTTCTTCCGGTGTCAACTCCGGCTCTAACAGTTCGATCATCTGCGCCTGTGCATGTGCTTTCACAACCCCACTGGTCAGCTGATGATACTTCTGCACCGCCATATCGGCCTGATAGACAAAATATGTTTTTACCAACAGATCAAATACACTATCTCCAATATAGGCAAGCGTAAGCGGTGCGTATTGTTCAACCCGAACCGGAGTCAGCTGCAATGCTTCCTTAAATAAAGTGATCAGATCCTCTTTCTGTGTGTCATTTTTTAAGCTCTCTTCCACTTTACTCCCTCTCTGGTATCCTCAAGAATGATACCCTTCTCTAACAGCTCATTTCTGATCTCATCTGCCCGTGCAAAATCCCTTGCCTTTCTGGCAGCCTGTCTCTGCTCGATCATCTCTTCGATATCTGCATCCAGAATATCCTCTTCCTTCTGTGTGATAATGCCCAGAACATCTGTCAATGTCTTGATCTTATTCAGGAATGCACATGCAAATGCCTTGGAAGAAGCCTCCGTAATGTTGGAATTTGCATATTTTACCATTTCAAAGATCACAGAGATCGCATCTGCTGTATTCAGATCATCATCCATAGCAGCATCGAAACGCTTCTCATATTCATCAATGACAGACATATCCTCTGTCACTGCATGATCCTCCGCCTTCGCACACAAATCTTCCAATCTCCAAACAGCAGTCAGAATCCGATCCAGACCATTCTTAGCAGCCTCCACCAGCTCCTCTGAAAAATTCAGCGGACTTCTATAGTGGGCAGACAACATAAAGAATCTGATAATCTGCAGTGGATACTTCTCCCCGATCTCTCTAACCGTAAAGAAATTTCCCAGTGACTTCGACATCTTCTCATTGTTGATCTTTAAAAATCCATTATGCATCCAATAACGGGCAAACTCTGTTCCATTGGCTGCTTCACTCTGTGCAATCTCATTTTCATGATGCGGAAAGATCAGATCCTCTCCGCCTGCATGAATATCAATCACATCACCAATATACTTCTTAGACATCACAGAACACTCCAGATGCCAGCCCGGTCTTCCATCTCCCCATGGAGACGGCCAGCTCGGCTCACCCTCCTTCTTTGGCTTCCAAAGCACAAAATCGAGTGGGTCTTCCTTCTCATTCTCTCCTGAAACCAGCAGCTCTCTGTTACCACTTCTCAGATCATCAATATTCTTATGAGAAAGCTTTCCATACGGTTCAAACTTTCTGGTTCTAAAATACACAGTCCCGTTCTTCTCATAAGCATATCCCTTCTCAATCAGTGTCTCCACCATCTTGATCATATCCGGAATCTCTTCGGTTGCCTTTGGATGTGTGGTAGCCTCCTGCACATTCATCGCTGCCATATCTACTTTTACTTCTTTAATAAAGCGTTCAGAAATCTCCTTGGAATCCACCCCTGCCTCATTGGCACGCTTAATGATCTTATCGTCCACATCTGTAAAATTCGAAACATAGTTGACCTCATATCCCAGATATGTCAGGTATCTTCTCAATGTATCAAATACGATCATAGGTCTCGCATTACCAATGTGAATATAATCATAGACAGTCGGTCCGCACACATAAATACCCACCTTGCCCTCACGGATCGGCTTAAATTCTTCTTTCTGTCTTGTCAATGTATTAAATATCTTCATAATCTGTAATATCCTCTCTATTATAATAAATATTGCAAAGAATGCATTTAGTATATTTTTCTATGAACGATTTGTCAAGCATCCCCTACAACCTGCACACCCCCGCTGCTGTACCGTCTCAGTATCTACAGCATAACTCATCGTGTCAATGGTCTCTAACAGACAGATAGCCTGTGAACTGATTCCCTCACCACTTCCGGTAAAACCAAGTCCTTCCTCTGTTGTTGCCTTAATATTGACCTGATCTATATCAATCTTTAAAGTCTTTGCAATATTCTCACGCATCTTTGGAATATAGGATGCCATCTTAGGACGCTGTGCGATAATTGTCGCATCAATATTTCCGACAAAGAACAATTTCTGTTCCAATAATTCTCCGACATGTGCTAACAGCTGCAGGCTGTCTGCACCGGCATATGCCGGATCTGTATCCGGGAAATGCTTGCCAATATCCCCTAATGCTGCCGCACCTAACAATGCATCCATGACCGCATGCAACAGCACATCTGCATCAGAGTGTCCAAGCAACCCCTTCTCATAAGGAATCTCGACTCCTCCTAATATCAGTTTTCTATTTTCAACTAACTTATGCACATCATAACCCATTCCAATCCTCATATTGACTCTCCTTGTTTAAGCCTTTATACATAGACAATTGCGAAACTCCTTGAAGTTGTTGATGTTATGTGCATATTGCACATAGTCGCAATCGTAATTGAGAGTTTCGCAATTGCCTAGACTTCATACATTATATCGCAACTCTCTGACAAGGGCAACCGGACATCTACAGGCATTCTGATTAAATTTTTTAAATAATTCAAAAAATTTGCAAAAAAAGTGCTTGACATTTTTCGGCCTGTCCTATATACTAGCAAATGTGCTTAAAAGCCATGGGATCTTAGCTCAGCTGGGAGAGCATCTGCCTTACAAGCAGAGGGTCACAGGTTCGAGCCCTGTAGGTCCCATTTACACAATATTATATGTGTATATGGCGGGATAGCTCAGTTGGCTAGAGCATGCGGTTCATACCCGCAGTGTCGGGGGTTCAAATCCCTTTCCCGCTACTACTTATAAGTCTTCAAAGCCTTGGTTTTATTCAGGTTTTGGAGATTTTTTGTTTACACTAAATAAGGCGGCAATCGTTTCCGATTGCCGCCCTCTTACATTCTATGCAGTTATCTGTTGTATCTCTTCTTATCCATAACTGCAATGCCTGCCATTGCACCACCACTGAGGAATAACAGGGCAATTCTGGTAAACAGATCACTGTCATCTCCGGTCTTCGGAGAGGTTGCATCCGCCTTGCTGCTGTTGGTCTTCGTGTTACTGCTCTTCGTGCTGTCTTTGGTATTGCTGCTCTCGGAACTGCTGTCCTTGCTATTGTCACGCTTGGTTGCTTCTTCTGTCGTCTCCTTGGAGCTGCTTTCCTCCTTCAGCTTGGCAATTTCCGTATTTTCATTCTGACGGAAACCGCAAACAGTACATTCCTGATGCATGGCTCCCTTCTGTTCAACCGTCGCTTTCCTGTCTACAACCCATGTCAGAACATGTGCTGCATTGTCTGCCTTGTCACCGCAGGCACATGCATGCCAGTGATTCGTCCCATCATACTTCCATTCCGTTCCATAGCTGTGTGTATGTGCAGCCGCTGCCTGAATTGCAAATGTCGTACTGCACGCTCCGTCCGTATACACAACTGTCAGTGTATGGGCTCCCACAGACAGACTTGCAAGATAATCCTGCTTCAATGTGATCACCGTAGAACCGGCAACCGCCGTGTACTTGTCAGCAGCAATGAGATTGCCATCCACCTTTACACCGGCAAATTTTGAGAAATCACCGTTCGCACGGAATGTCAATGTTCCGTCAGTATTCTGTGTCCATGCACCATTTGCGCCTTCGATAATCTGATAGTTCGGTGCCGGAGGTTCAACAGCAGAAACAGTGATCAGAATCGGATCACTTGCCTTCTTGCTTGCAGTTTCCTTATATCGCACCTCATAGGTACCGGCAGCAAGACCGGTGATCTCGTCGCCCTGACAGGTGATCCAATCGATGTCGCCAACCTTACGATATTCCATCGCCTCCGTCACACCGGAAATTTTGCCATCACTCGCCCCTGCAGCACTGATCTGCACACCGTTTAAGCCGTCTGGCACAGGCTGTGTCGCCTTTTCCTTTAGATACAGCAACAAGCCATTTTCTCCATTGTCCTCCAGTATATAGCCGGTGCTGTCGCTGGTAAAGATTGTAGTATTGGTTGAATTGGCTACTACGGTTTTACCTGCATTGGTATCCACCGAGCTGACACCGACACGCGATGTAGCATCGAGGGCGTCAGTAACCGTTATTTTCTCGTCCTCGTCCAGATATACATTACCGCCCTTGTTTCCGGCAATCTTAACAGTACCGGAAAGGTTCAGTGTACCGCCACCAAAAGAATACACAGCACCACCTTTATTATCTGCATAATTTCCGGTGATACTGCCGCCGGACATTGTAATTGTGCCCTGATAATTGTATATACCGCCACCGGCACCATCATGGTCAAAGCTACTGCTGCCCTTTTCTACTACATTATCTGTGATGAATCCACCATACATATTAAATGTCTTAAAATTGCTCACACCGCCACCAGCACGGGCTGCATTTTTAGAGATGGTCGCCTGGCTGTTGGCAGCCATGGTAAAGGTACCATAATTATAGACACCGCCGGCACCATTGGTTGCAAAATTCGAGACGATTGAGCCCCCGTTCATGCGGAACTCACCATAGTTACATACACCGCCACCAGCAACTGCTGTATTCAGGGTAATCGTACCAGCTTCCATGATAAAGGTACCGCCGGAACCTCCATGGGGTTTCTTCCTTGTTCCACTGTTGTCAACACCACTGATGGAATTCTCTGAAATCGTACCGCCGTACATCGTAAAGGTCGCACCTTCCACATTCTTCACACCAGCATACAAATTACCGGCAACCGTACCGGAACGCATCTCAAATTCACCCTCATTGTACACACCGCCACCCTCGGAAGCATTGTTTCCCCTGGTGCTGTCATCACCAATGTTTCCTCCAAGCAGACTAAACTGTGCCTTTTGCTGATCATTTCCAGCGTTAAACACGGCACCGCCAAGATTGGATGCCTTATTGAGGTTCATGGTACCGCCATACATATGGAAGACTGCATAAGCGTCACTGGTGGCTGCATTATAGACACCCGCACCATTCACATCCTGATTTTTGGTGATCCATCCACCGTACATATCAAAGATAGCCCCTGCTTCGTTGCTCACACCACCGCCACAAAAGCCGGCACTTTCATTGTTATTGCCGATGATTGCACCGTTGTACAGACTGAGCTGGCCTTCGTTCTGAATACCTCTGCCTAGATAGCCGCTACCGTGCGTAATCTTGCCACCCTTTTCTCCGTTCGGATTGCCATCCTCAAAGCAGTCTGTAATGGTAAGCATTGCAGCTTTATCCACATAAATTACAGCGATCGGCGCACGATATGTACCTGCGTTGCAACTGATGGTTTTGCCATTGAGGCAGAGATTTACATTAAATCTACATTCCCATGTTGTACTGCGCTCCACATTATCTGTCAAATAATAGTTACCATTCTGCTGGATCTCATCGAGACTGGAAATGCCGATCCATGTCATATTCTCGTCATGTCCTGTATGACTGGAACGCAACTGACCCGCACACATGCAATGCTTATGCCCATTTCCCTCTGCCCGTGCATTGGCAGGCAGCCATCCCACTACCATGGAAACACAAAGCAGAATCGCTAATAATTTCTTCTTTCTCCTCATGATCAAGTCCCCCTTCATAATATATATGCGGCAGAATGCGATCTGCATTCTAAGCCAAACTTACTTATACAAAGATATTATACCTGATTCTTCCAAAAATCTCAAGGAATGTATGCACACTTGATTCAGGATGTGCAATCCATAATGCTTCCATCCTGAATGATTATCTTTTGATCTGTATGTTTTGCTATATTCTCATCGTGCGTAACCACCAGGATTGTCTTTCCCTGTTTATGCACCTGATCCAGCAGCGCCATAATACTCTGTCCGGTTTCGTAATCCAGTGCACCTGTCGGTTCATCTGCCAGGATCAGGGCAGGATCCCGCACCAATGCCCTTGCAATGGCAACTCTTTGTTTCTGTCCACCGGATATTTGATCCGGATATTGATTTCGCAGATCGCCGATCTCCAATTTGTCAAGCTGCTCTAACACTCTCTTTTTTACCTGGGAGCCTGCCATATGATCTGCCTGCAAGGGAAGCGCTACATTTTCATATACGGAATAATCATTCATCAGGGCAAAATGCTGAAATACAAATCCTATATATTTTTTTCGATATTTCCACATCTGATTGACCGGAATCTTTGATACATCCTCATTCATAAATGTCACGGTTCCATCCGTTACCTGATCCAAAAAGCCCAGTATATTGAGCAATGTAGACTTTCCGGAACCACTCCGTCCCATAAGTGAGATATAATCTCCCTCCTGTATCTGCATGGATATATTCTTTAATGCATGGGTTTCATATGCCGCACCCTTATATATTTTATTTACATTTGTTATCTGTATCATCTGAATGCACCTCCGATATAATCTGTCATTTTATGCTTTATAATGCCTCTGTAAGATACATAACTGACCACAAATGCCAGAATTACAATCATAATTACGACCATAGGAATCGCCATATGGTTGTGTACATATCTTTTTTCCCCATTCAGTCCTCTCGCATAGAATGCGATGGCAAGGCTGCCTGCCAGAACCAGTTTTATCAGGATTTCCAACATGATAATCATATAGATCTGCAGGTTGGATACGCCCTGTATATACATGATTCCAAAATCATATTGTCTGCTATAAACATCCGCCAATGAAGCTGACCCAATGGCACATACGGCAATGAGCAATGTAAATATGCACAAAACGCCTATCGCATCAAACAGCTCTTTGTTCTCCTGCCTGTATTCTGCAATGATCTCCTCCACCGATTTGCTATACATTTTGACGCCACATGCATCTGCAAGCTGTCTGATCTCCTTTTGGGTATCTTGCAGTTGATCCTTCTCGGTCCGGACAAAATGCCGGTTATACGAATTCAAAAATATCAGATCCATTGTATCGGATTCTTTGACAGCCGGGTGTGCACATACCATATACTGATCCAGAGAAACAATGCCCGGAATACTGCCTAAAATCGGGAATCCGATATACCCGCTGCCCTTTTCCAGCACACCTGCAACCACAAACTTTCTGTTCTGATACCTATCTGTGATCACATCTCCTACAGACCATGTATCCTGCAGATCATATCCTATATATACCGGCCATACCGAACTATCACACATATCTTCCGTAAGCGTGATTTCCTTTCCGGCGATATCTCTGAGTTCACATATCCCGGATGTGATCTGATCCAGGTAGAGTACATCCTGTTTCTCACCGTCTTTTTCCTGTATGCTGATGGGTGTCTCACTGCTGTATCCATATTGCTCCGGATATTTCTCCTGCAGCATTGAGGCAAATGCTATCACCCTGTCATTATAAAGATCATCTTCACTGGTATGATCATATATCACAGCAATATTGATGAGCTGTTCCTCATGTATCAGATAATTCTTCAACATATGAATCTGATAGTTCGCCTGCTCCCGAATCATCAGCACCATATCCAGCATATAAATCGCAATGGCGGCCACAATCACCACCAAAAGAAAATTGAGTCTTCTGCGGTACAGATCAAACCATACCGTCCGTAATGTCAATCCCATACTACACCTCCAGTCCTTCACATGGCATTTCCCGTGTCATCTTATATACCGGAAGCAATATAATTACCAGAGAAATCATGACCACAAACAGAATACTGCCTGCCAATTTACCCATATCCATGATAATCCCCTGTTCTGCACCCATCGTCTTTGAAAGGATCCACTGTATCAGCCATACTACAACAACCGCACACATGGCGATCCTTAACATCTCTCTGTAAAGAAGTCCTATCAGATGCCAGGTTCCATATCCCCATATCTTACGAATCACCATCTCCTGTTTTCTGCGCAGGATCCAGAATTCTGATACAATGACACAGTTGATCACAGAAAACAGACCAATCAGCCAATAAAAATCCTGATCCGTAGACCGGTCGATATCGATCTGCCCCACCATGCCCGGCTGACACACCATACTGCTGTCCTCTCCGTAACCGTCAATCTGTGTCTGCAAGGTCTGCATATATTCTGACAAGTCACATTGATCTGAAACAGCCTTAAATACCAGTTTCCCATCCATCTGAAGCATCTTCTTACAGTTGCTGATGCTGTCCGGATCCCATATGACTGCGACACTACAAAACATGTCTGCCTGATCCCCTCCTAGCTGAGCAGCTATATCATACTGCTCGCCGTTTACGGTAATATATGCCTTGTCACCATCCCGACTCACATAGGACTGTAGATTGTTCCCCACGGCAGCCTGTCTTTTTGCAGGAATTTGGGATGGAATCACACCATCCTGTACAGGATAGTTCATAGGTTCATTCTGCACAACCACCTGTACGGTTTCGCCATGATAGATCTGAAAATCATCATAATATGCCAGATTATCATCTAAAAATATGATCCCGGGGCATTTTGCTATTGTCTCCATAATCGCATCCGCATGGGAGGCATCCGCAATCTGCACCTGATAACTGCTTCTGTATTCATAGTGATTCACTTCCTTTAATGCATCCTGAAATCTCTGGTATAAATTTACGCCATTCAAAAATGCAAAAAAGGAAATAGCAATTCCTGCAAATAAAATACAGGATGTCAATCGGCTTCCCTTCATTCCTGATACCCCTCTTCTGTTGTATCCTCTGTTTCTTCAAAATATACATGTATCTTTTCCGATAACCATGTAATATTCCGGCATGACATATTCATACTATGCTGTATAATCCCTGTCGTACCCGCAGAAGCAGTAATCTCTACTATCAGTTTTCCTTCCTCTCCTTGTATGACTGGTGTCTCATAATCAATCTCCTCATCTTGGAATGTCACAGAGGCAATCTGTTTTCCATTTTCTATATATACATCAACCTTAACCTCTCCCTTTTGCGTGGATCCCGAAAATTGACACTGATAGCGATATGCCGGATTCATATCTTCCATAAACTTTGCCTCGATCTCCTGTGTCGGATCTTTTTTATTGATCTCCGTCATATCCACATAACCACCCTTGGAATTTTCCATCTGTGTCCACTGCACACACCAGATTCCAAAAACGATCGCAATCAACACAATTACACACAATGTAACGACCCCTATTTTTTTATTAACCGGTTTTGATGTTGGCTTTCTATATCTCATTGCTACCTCCTTTTCTTTCGTAAAACGCTCAGATCTGATAATGTAACCATACCTCCCTCCTTCGATTTTTACAAGTCGTTTTGCACGAACGACACTTTTCACGACATGAACGACACACCTTTATTGTCTCATGACCAGATCAGGTCTTGCAAGGTGCATCCGTCCACATCTTCATAATAGCAGATTTTTCCAACAAAAACCGAAATTTGGGATGAATGGTCAAAAATTTGGGATGAACGGTAAAAATAGAATAAAAGAACTGCCACACGAGGTGTGACAGTCTGTTCTGTTCCTTATTCTATTCTATAAAGAAGCGGATCAATGTGATCACCAGAAATCCCACCAGCAGAAATGGCAGCAGCATCCATAATAATGAAAACAGTCCGGCAACCAATAATATGATCAAAGCTATGACTGCGATCAGGATCAAAGCCCCCAGCAGCTTTCCATACCAGCTGTTAAGCTTGAAAGCACCATACTTGACATCTACATTGCCATCAGAATCCATACGCATATGCAACCCCCGTTCCTCATCGGGCTGCCGCGATGTGTCCTCCTGTGTGTGTGCATATGTGCGCTCCTGCCGCTTATCGCCCGCATTCTGGGAAGCAATCACTGTCTTAGCGATCACATTGCCACTCCCAAGTGTCCGAATCACTTCCTCCTCGGTTCTGCCTGCCCGCACCTCATCCGCAATATACTGACTATAGTATTGAAGCGTGTCTGAAATCACAGCACCGGACACTTCTCCTTCCAATGCATTTTCCAATTCAGCTAAAAATGATGCCTTATCCATTCTGGTCTCCTTTCTTATGCCGGCTAGCCTTCCGGATACAGTCTTCCCTTATGCAGCTCTGGCACACTGTCTCTTGGCTCCACATTCTCCTTGCTGACAGCCTTTCGCTCTCCGGGAAGAAGCTTGATCACGCCGATATCAAATGTACAATAAATAGGCTGCTCGCCTGCATTCTCCACATAGATCACAAGCCCACCGATAAAACAGCTGTAAAACTCCATATGTCGGTAATGCGGAAAATATCCAATATCAACATAACCCTCCATAGAGGTCCCCTGACCGTCGATCACAACGCTCGGCTGTACAGAACCCTCCTGCACGGTCATGTGCAAAGGAATCTTCTCGCCCATCATACTTGCGGCCGCATATTCGAAGAAATACTCGCGATGATCGGAGAAAACCAACAATGCCGACTGGTCATCCACCTCATATTCTTTCACCTGATTCCGGTACTTCTCGGACATATCCACCCACTCAGGAATTGCCTCAAAGGTATCCTCTACCTCGAAATCACAGTCATCCATACGACAATAATAATCAGAGTTTCTGGTATGCAGTACGATCTCTTCTGATGCTTCTAATATATCATACCCTGTAATCGGAGAAGTATGAACATAGGTTGTATCCATAATGTCAGCGTGTCCATTGACATTGCCACATGCCTGAAATATCACCTGTCCATCCGCTCTCTCACTCTTATGCAAAAACCATTGATATAAATAAACCTTCTGCATGAAATCACCTTCCTTCCAGTCTTCCCCCTTCGTTATCGTTATTCTAACAAATTGTATAAATAATTACAAGACAGATCAGACATTTACACACGCCTATTTTTCTTTACAAGCCTTATAAAATAGAATAAAATGGGAATAACTAATTTGGAATCTTAATTACAGGAGGACAGCATGGAATTGAATGATATTACGGCACTTGCAACTGCCATCAGAGACAATATACAAAAGGTTATCATTGGCAAGGAACAGACGATCACCCTGATGATCACCGCTCTGTTTTCCGGGGGACATATATTATTGGAGGACACTCCCGGAACCGGCAAGACGCTGCTCGCCAAATCACTTGCATCATCCATCCATGCCGACTGCCGCCGGATACAGTTCACACCGGACCTGCTTCCTTCTGATATCACCGGGCTGCATATGTTTGACCCGCAGGAAAATGTATTTCGATTTATTCCCGGCCCGGCTTTTTCCAATATTCTGCTTGCTGATGAAATCAATCGTGCTACACCAAGAACACAGTCAGCACTCTTGGAATGCATGGCAGAGACACAGATCACGGTGGATGGCAGCACCTATCCCTTAGAGCGTCCGTTTTTTGTCATTGCAACCGAGAATCCTGTTGAGACTGCCGGCACATTTCCACTGCCCGAAGCACAGCTGGATCGTTTCATTATGAGACTACCAATGAAAATGCCTACCAATGCTGAAGAGATGGATATTCTGTCACGGTTTATGAATCAGGATCCCTATACTGAATTACAGGCGGTATGTGAAGGTGCTGACATTGTAGATGCGAGCCGGCAGATCCGGAATATCTATGTACACAAATGTGTCCGGCAATACATGGTAGATCTGGTACAGGCAACCAGACATCATTCTGCCGTCCGGCTCGGAGCCAGCCCTAGAAGTGCACTTGCCCTGTTAACCGCATGTCAGGCTTATGCAGCAATATGCGGCAGCAGCTATGTCACACCGGATCATGTCAAGCATCTTGCAGTTCCCGTACTCGCCCACAGACTCCTAATGCAAAATGGGCGCAGCACCACCAAAGATACCGAAGATCTGATTCGCGAGCTTCTTGGTTCCGTATCCGTTCCAACCGAGGACTGGACATGCTGATCATGCACGAGAGAAAGGAGCAGTCCTATGAGACTCATTATCGCTATCGGAATTGTACTGCTTCTTTACAGCATACAATCCCGGCTTTACCGCAAATATTGGAAGCGAGGATTAGATGTAACCCTTTCATTTTCCAGAGATACCGCCGATATTGGGGAAGAACTATCCTTAACAGAGGTCATCACCAACCGAAAGTCTCTCCCGCTTCCTATTTTGCATGTAAAATTTTATACCGCAAGGAGTTTTCTCTTCTCAGATAACCAGAATGCCCAGACTACAGACCATTACTACCGTAATGATGTGTTTTCCATATTAGGGAACCAGAAGATTACCAGACAACTCACTTTTCAGACAACACACCGTGGGTATTTTGCGATTGATTCCCTTCAGATCACCTCAAAAGATCTGTTTCTGATGCGCACATTTGCCACATCTCTTGAAAATCGTACTTATCTGTATGTCCTGCCCGCTATTATTCATGGCACCGCATTTGACACCGTAAAAGATAAGATCCTCGGAGACATGCATGCGAATGGACAAGGACCTGAAGATCCATACGCGTTTTGCGGAATTCGTGCCTACCAGACTTATGATTCCATGAAACATATCAACTGGAAAGCAACTGCACATACCGGCACACTGATGGTTAATCAGTATCAGCCTGCTATCTCAGATGAGGTGTGTATCCTGCTGAATATGACGCCTTACAGCAAGTCCGGCGCAGATGCCCTCCAGGAACATGCGATCAATATTGCACACAGCCTCGGTCTTGCCTTTATGGAGCATGCTATTGATGTCAGTCTCTATACCAACGGCTGCGATATTCTTTCGAAAGCACAGCCTTGTCTGATGCGGGGGCATGGGACAGAACATCAGATGTCGCTATCCAGACTACTGTCGAGGCTGGATATCCGCCAGAAATGCACCAGCTTCACAGAAATGATGCGGACACATTTACAGGATGGCTCTCATCGGATCCGATACATTATCATTTCCACCTATCGGGATGATGCACTGCTATCTATCTTTGAATCGATATGTCCTAGGACGGATGCCTACTGGATCATTCCGGAATATCCATCCGCTGATATTCGCTATGACAACCGGAATATTATAAAATGGTCACTGATCTGACATAGAAAGGGGAAGTATGAACAATAAGATTTTACTGGCTACCGAAGCCGTTACACTCGCAATACAATTTATCTTATGTATGTTTCTGTTTCTCACTGCCCAGATCCTGATTTTGGGAGCTCCTGCTCCATGGTATGAACAATGTGTTTTTATAGCATATCTAGGGATTGCCGTTTTGATCCGGCTACTGATCACAAACAGTTTTCTGATCTATATCGGACTGCATTTATTTCTGTACTCTACAATCCTTATCCTGCCGTTTTCTCTATTCATGACGATTGAATCCTCTATCTATCTGACCTTTCTGATGATCCAGTCCATTGATTTCTGGAGACGAAACGGCTATAAACAGAATACGACCGTGCCGTGGCCATCCATTTGTGTCATGCTTGGATTCTATATATTTGCAATCATCACCAAGAATGCTCTGTTATGCAATCTGATCTATATTCTTGGCAGTGTATATCTGCTCCTATATCTGGCAAGACTATATCTCACAGGTCTATATAACATGGCAAATGACAAAACTGCAACCAGGCAGTTTCCACTTGATCAGGTAACGCGGATCAATTCCATCATGATCCTGCTGATCCTGTCAATCACCGCCATCACGATCACGCTTGCCAATCTGATCAATCTGGATCATATTATCATCAGCATGGGACATGGGCTTCTTATGCTGGCAAAATATGTCATTGCTTTTTTTATTTTTTTATGGAGTCTGATCAGTCGTTTTTTCCACGGCGGTCAGGACACGGAACAGATGCCGGACAGTGATCTGTTTCATACTGCAAAGACCGATCCAACCTTATTTGCGATCATCTTTGATATCTTATTTAAAGTATTTGAATGTGCTATGTTCGGTCTGATGATATATTGGATCTTCAGAGGATTATACCGGTTATCCCGAAAGTTTATGCTCCGCAATCTGCTTGATCAGGATCATGTAGAAGGACTTGCACCTGTAAGACCGGATGCGGGATCTGACAGTTTTGATCACCTGGGAAGATACCGGATCCGTATGCCACATTCCAAAATCCGCCGTCAATATAAAAGAGCCATCTTAAAACATAAGAATGAACTGGCATTACACGAATCTATGACAACCACCGAAATCTATGCAGCGCTGCCTGATCGGACACAAAAGCAGATCAACACCCTGCATCAAAAATATAACGAAGAACGCTATCACTCAGAATAACCTGTTCTTCATACAATATAAAGGAGAAAAATGATATGATGTATGATAACATTCCAAACAATCCTATGATGCTGTTAAGCTTTACCAATACAAAGCTAAGAGATGAATTCTCTTCTCTGGATGAAATGTGTTACGAACTTGAAGTGGACAGAAAGGACATTGAAGAAAAACTTGCTATGATTGATTATCACTATAGCAAGGATCTTAACAAATTCATTTAAGCTGTATCAAAAATGGAGATTCCTGTATGGAATCTCCATTTTCATGTTCTGCTTAGATCATCTCACCTGCGGCTCGATGTTTGTTTTCGCATTATGCCGGCTTGTGCAAGCACAGCCGTCGCAATGCTCATTATATCACATGCACCTGCATCATATTGGATGGCTTACCCTCCTGCTTTGAGGTACCTGCCACGATAACAATCGTATCTCCATCTGTTACATAGCCTGTCTCTGTTGCCTTTCTCACAGCATACTCTACAAGATCTGTTGAAATATGCTGCTCTGTTGCCTGAATTGGTACTACACCAAATGCGAGATTCAGCTGACGCATTGCCTGTGGGTCTACCACTGCCGCAAGCACCGGACATTCCGGTCTGTAATGTGCAATGATCTCTGCTGTCGCACCTGATCTTGTCACCGCCACGATTGCCTTGGCATTCAGTGTATTGGCTGCCTTGCAGGCCGAAATCGCCACTGCATTTGCAACATCCTTTGGCAATTCATAATGTGGTCTTAATGTCTTATATTCTATACATTTCTCCGTAGCTTCTGCAATCTCTGACATTGTCTTCACTGCCTCTGCCGGATAATCTCCTGCAGCAGACTCACCTGACAACATAATCGCAGTTGTTCCATCATAAATCGCATTGGCTACATCAGATACCTCTGCTCTGGTCGGTCTTGGAGAATGTGTCATCGACTCTAACATCTGGGTTGCTGTCACAACCAGTTTGCCTTGCTTGACGCATTTATCGATCATACTCTTCTGCAATCCCGGAAGCTCCTTAAACGGGATCTCCACACCCAGATCACCACGGGCAACCATGATACCGTCACTTGCCTCAATGATTTCATCTATGCAATTCACACCCTGGATATTCTCTACCTTAGAGATGATCTTTATCTTATCTCCTCCATTGCTGTCCAACAGATTACGCAGTCTGTTCACATCATCTGCAGTACGCACGAAGGATGCCGCCACAAAATCCACTTCCTGTTCAATACCAAATAATATATCATCCTTGTCCACCGGATTGATGTAAGGCATCGGAATCACAACATTTGGAACATTGATACTCTTGTGATTACTGATCACACCGCCATTCACAATGGTACATACCACATCGTCGCCCTCAATCGCACTTACATTCATCGCAATCTTGCCATCGTCGATCAAAATCCGCGTACCGACTTCAACGCTCTCTGCGAGTCTGTCATATGTCAATGGTACCTTTTTATTCGTCCCCAAGAAATCACCGGTACTCAATGTAAAAGTCTGTCCCTCTGTCACAGTAACCTTCCCATCCTTAAAATTCTTAAGACGGATCTCCGGGCCCTTTGTATCTAACAAGATCGCAATCGGAAGCTGCAATTCTTCCCGAAGCTTCTTAACACGATCCATTCTTACCTTCTGCTCTTCATGGGTGCCGTGAGAGAAATTAAATCTCGCAACATTCATGCCATTCTTCATGAGCTTGGTCAATACCTTCTCATCATCCACTGCTGGTCCTAAAGTACAAATAATCTTTGTCTTCTTCATAATAGAACACTCTCCTTGTCTCTTCATTAAAATATGTCACATACCTGTTGGGTATGATGTTCCCATCATTATGACGGATCCTGTTGATCCTGATTATCCTCTTCTACAGGCTCTGAAGCACCGGCTGCCTGTTCCTCTTCGATCGCAGCTTCCGCAAGTAACACTTCGTCCCGCTCCACAATATGATGTGTCCTGTCAATTCTCTCCATGTTCATATATTCTCTGGAATCTGTCGGCAGATTCTTCTGCTCAAGCATATGATTGCATAGATACCGTATCAACTGATAAATGCAGGCACAGATCGGAACACCAAATATCATGCCCGCCACACCGAACAGGCTGGCTCCAAGAGAAATGGAAACAATGATCCAAAATCCGGAAATTCCTATGGAATCTCCAAGGATTAGTGGTCCGATAATATTGCCATCCAACTGCTGGATCACCAATATCAGTATCACAAAAACCAGACACTGCATTGGGCTGACAAATAAAATGATCACTGCAGATGGTACAGCACCAATAAATGGTCCAAAAAACGGGATCACATTGGTCACACCTACGATCACTGCAATCAATACCGGATACGGCAGTTTCAGCGCAAGCATTGAAAAATAACATAGAATTCCTATAATGACCGAATCTACGATCTTGCCATTGATAAAACCACCCAGAATATGATCCATCTGTCTGATACCGGAAAGGATCTTATTCGCATGATGCCGTGAAAATATCGCATATAAAAGCTTCTTAAGCTGTGCACCAAACATTTCCTTACCAGCCATAACATAGACGGAAACCATGATACCTACCACAAAATTGAAAACAAACTTCACACCACCCAACAGTCCGGTTGAGATATTTACGATCAGATCTCCCAGCTTTGGAATAATATTCCCATTCAGGAAATCCGTTACCGTATCTGTGAGCTGATTCACCAGACTGGTCAGCCATGCTGCCTGTTGTTGATTATTCTTCCAGAAATCTGTGATCCACTCCTGCACATTGGTCACATAGGTAGGAATATCATTCGAAATAGAGATCACACTTTTGTAGATCTGTGGTATCACAAGCCACATAAATCCCCACAACAGACCCAAAAATACGATGAGAGTCGATATAATGGATAATGTTCGTCCAAACTTAAAGACGAAACGCTCCTTATTCTTGATATTACTTCTGTTCTTAACCAGAACTGATGCCAGTGGCACATATAAGCGTCTCTCGAAAAATACCAGAATCGGATTCAGCAGATAGGCAATAAACATACCGATAAGAACAGATGACAGTCCCTTTATAATTGCAGATGCAAAGCCCGCCACCCATGTAATATGCATAAACAACTGCCAGAATAAAATTGCAACCACACACACCGCTAACAGTGTCAGACCATAATACAGATATTTCTTCTTCCAATCATTTTTCATTCAAAATACGATCCTTTCTATGCGTTTCAAAAATTCCCGCTTTTATATCATATCAGATCTAATATGGTTTCTCAAGAGCGATTATGTTCTTTTCGTTATTTTTTCTATTGTGTTCCCATACTTTTTATAATAAACTAGGATTAAATTGTATGGATTATTTTGTCGATTTCTCATATAATGAAGCATATCGTTGGATTTTGTTAATCCATGCAAGATTATACGGATTTTTATTTATTTTTATCTGTATTACAAGGAGGTATTCATATGAATGTTACTACATGGCTGGTGATCGCCGTTATCCTGATCGTAATTGAATTGATTACTGTCAGTCTCACTTCGATCTGGTTTGCAATTGGTGCGATCTGTTCCGCATTCTGCACCCTGTTCACCGATAACCTATGGCCGCAGCTGATCGTATTTATTGCAGTATCCGTGATCTTATTTATCTTTACACGGCCATTTGCAATGAAACATCTGCATCTGGGCAAGGAAAAAACCAATATCGACAGCATCATCGGACAGCAGGCTGTTGTCACGGAAACGATCGACAACATCAAGGGAACCGGACATGCCAAGATCAATGGTCTTGACTGGACTGCCCGTTCTGTAGATGAAACGGCTATTCTTCCAAAGGATTCAGTCGTAACCGTCAAAGAGGTCCGCGGTGTTAAGCTGATGGTTGAACCATTTGACCAGATTTCGTGATTTATCTGTATCTGTTGTTTATAACTGCACCGTATATATATGACCGGGCAGGGATAATAATATTATTTTAAGGAGGGTTCTAATTATGGGTCCATTTTTAATCACTCTTTTGGTGATCGTAGTCATTTTAATCTTATCAAGTATTCGTATCGTTCCTCAGGCGCACGCTTATGTTGTCGAACGTCTTGGTACTTACAGCGGTACATGGTCAGTAGGCCTTCACATGATGCTGCCGATCATTGATAAGGTCGCAAGAAGAGTTACATTGAAGGAACAGGTCGTAGACTTCGCACCACAGCCTGTTATCACGAAGGATAATGTAACCATGAGGATCGACACAGTTGTATTCTTCCAGATTACAGATCCGAAGCTTTTCTGCTATGGTGTTGAGAATCCAATCATGGCGATTGAAAACTTAACAGCAACTACACTTCGTAATATTATCGGTGATCTTGAGTTGGATCAGACACTGACATCAAGAGAGACGATCAATACCAAGATGCGTGCCACTCTGGATGAGGCCACAGATCCTTGGGGTATCAAGGTCAATCGTGTAGAGCTGAAGAACATCATTCCACCGGCTGCCATTCAGGATGCTATGGAGAAGCAGATGAAGGCTGAGCGTGAAAGACGTGAGCAGATCTTAAAGGCTGAAGGCGAGAAAAAGTCGGCAATCCTGATCGCAGAAGGTCAGAAGGAATCTGCAATCTTAGAGGCACAGGCTGACAAGGAATCTGCAATTCTTCGTGCAGAAGCCAAGAAGGAAGCAACGATCCGTGAGGCAGAAGGTCAGGCGCAGGCTATCCTAGCCGTACAGAAGGCCAATGCCGATGGTATCCAGTTTATCAAGGAAGCAGGTGCAGACAGTGCCGTTATCCAGTTAAAGAGTCTGGAAGCATTCGCCAAGGCTGCTGATGGTCAGGCTACCAAGATCATTATTCCATCCGAGATTCAGAACATGGCCGGTTTTGTTACATCATTAACCGAACTTGGCAAGAACTAGTTGCCTTATAAAAATGCCGTATGCATATCAATTTGTGCATACGGCATTTTATTATTCTATCTTCATCCCATATTTAGAAAGATCCACAACGCCATCTGTTACTTCGATGCCGTCATCCACTAGGCGTCTTGCCTGCTCTCCTTTTCCACCAAATGCAAACGCACCTGACAACTCCCCTTTGGCATTTACAACTCGAAAACATGGAATGCTGTCAGGATCCGGATTCTTATGCAATGCATTTCCGACAGATCTCGCCATTTTAGGATTCCCTGCCATCCGTGCAACCTGACCATAGGTCGCTACTTGTCCCGCCGGAATCTGCTTTACAGCTTCATATATCCGCTTTTCCGGACTGTCCGTCACGATATCATAGCTCTCTGCAATCATACGCCGGATCTCTGCATCCGGTATCGTACCATCCAAAATAATCGTATTCCAATGATCCTTATTCTGATGCCAGCCCGGTATCACGGATGCATATGCGTTCCGGAAGAAATCCCGCCATTCGGGATCCACCTTGACATTCAGATTGATATAACCATCTCGCTCGTAGGTCCATAAAAATGCTTTTTTGCTGCCCTTTACCCGCACCAGCTGCCAGTTCGGGTCTCGAAATGGTGCCTGTTGATAGGTATCCGGAAATGACAATCCATATTGCAATGCTTCTTCTCTTGTCGTCATACATCTGCCTCCTGTGCCGGGATCTTTTTCCTACATCGTCTTACTGTGATTCCAACAGAATCTCTCTTCCAACTATATCACCGCATTTCTTCTTTCGCAAGCAGCCTTTGATATGTCAGGTCAATCGCAAAAGCTCCAAGCGGTGCTGTCAACACAATCGCAAGAACTGCCACAGCCAGCACGGTATCGCCGCATGACAATCCCATTGCCAAAGGGATGCCACCGATCGCTGCCTGCACCGTAGCCTTTGGGGTATAGGCCAGCATTGTAAACAGTCGTTCTCTGAAACGAAAGCCTGTTCCAAGCAGGCAAACGAACACCCCTAGCATCCTGAATCCAAGCGCAAAAACAATAACAAATAATGCGTCCCATCCCACATGACTTAAATAGTGAATATTTACCGTTGCACCGACCAGTACGAATAGGAACACCTCTGCTCCAACCCATAATTTACTGTATTTTACAGACAATCGTTTCGCAACCGCTCCCCTGTATTTCTGAAGCCCTACACCGATAAACATGATAGCGATCAAAGCCGAAAATGTAATAGATGTCTGCAGACTGTTTTCCAGCGTTACAAGCAGAAATGAAATACTGATCATAATCAACACTTTTGAGGTATCCCGCATGTGAACATACCAAAATAAGACAGAAAGCACATATCCCATTAAAAGTCCTAACGCAATACCCAGTATAATTGACACCGGTACATTTACAAAATTTATCGCAGATATTTTATTTCCCTGCGTCATCCCGGTAAAGGTACTAAATAGCACAATAACATATACATCGTCTACTGAGGCACCCGCCAGAATCAACTGCGGGATCCCCTGCTTCGTTCCATATCCCTCTTCCATCAGTTTCACCATGCGTGGCACAACAACTGCCGGGGATACAGCTGCCAATACAGCCCCAAGGATCGCCGCCTCCAGATAAGACATGCCTAAGAGTTTCGGTGCCAACAGAACGATACCCAGTAATTCAAAAGATGCCGGCACAAAACACATCATCACGGCCGGTCTTCCGATCTTCTTTAATCCTGAAAGATCCAATCCCAGACCGGCTCTCGTCAGAATGATGATCAGCGCAATCTTTCTCAGATCTGCAGAAATTCCTAAGATACTGTCATCGATCAGATTCCATACATAAGGTCCCAGTACCATACCGGTAACCAACATACCTAATAGACTAGGGAGCTTACATTTCCTGCAGATCGCTCCTGTTGCCATCCCTACCAGTAGAATCAATGCAATACTTTGTAACATCTTGTTATCCTCCTTTTCCTTGCTGCAGAAATGATTTGGATCGCACTGTGCGGTTGCCCGCATAAAAAAAGCTGATAATTTCTGCGTAAATTGTTCGCTGAAGTCATCAGCTATATCAGCGGTTTTGGTCATTTATTCTTTCCGGAAAATGTCATCAGCACAACCAGCACTGCAACACCTGCCATCACGATCGTACCGCCCGGCTTCAGACTGAAATAATAGGATACCGTCAGACCTATTATCGTAAACACTACAGCAAACAATACCGAATAGATCACCGTCTGCTTGTAACTCTTGGAAAGCTGCATCGCACACGCCACCGGAATCACCATCATAGATGACACGATCAATGCTCCGACACTCCGGGAAGCAACAGAAACGGTCACAGCTGTCAGGATCGTAATCAGAAAGTTCATACGCCTGACCGGCACCCCTGCCAGTCTCGCACTCTTCTCATCAAATGATATATACATAAATTCCCGGTAAAACAGAAAAAATGCCACCATGACCGCAACACTGATCGCAATCACAAGATATAACTCTCCATCTGTAATTGCCACAATACTACCAAATAAAAAACTGTTGAAATCTGTTGCACTCTTCACATATCCCGATAGAATACTCGCCAGTCCTATACCGACTGACATGATAATAGAAATCGAGATCTCCGCATATTTCGGAATCTTTTTCCGGATAAACTCAATACTGAATGCTGCCACCGTGCAGGTCACAACTGCACCTACGACCGGATTGATCCCCAGAATCAATCCCAGTGCCACACCTGCAAGTGATGTATGGGACAATGCATCGCCAATCATGGATAGTCTTTTCAGCACCACGACCACACCAATTAACGGTATGATGACTGCAAGCAGTATTCCCACTATAAAAGCTCTCTGCATAAATGCATGCTCTAACATATTCTCATCTCCTGTTATTTTGATCCACGGTCTGCTTTGCCTGCTCCCGCTCTTTCTTTGTTGCGTAGTAATGACTTGATGTATTGATGATCTTTCGGCTCTTCCAATCTTCATCGCAGAACACGGATGAATGATCTTCATGCACACCCCGATGCTTGATATGATAAAACCTGTTTGTATATCTGGCAATCTGTTCTGTATCATGTGAGATCATCAGGATTGCAAGACCATTTTCTGCATTGAGAGTATGCAGCAGATCATAAAGCTGTGCTTCTGCCTGTTCGTCAATCCCCGTAAAGGGTTCGTCTAACAACAGCAGCTTCGGCTCATTCACAAGTGCCCGCGCAATCATAACTCTCTGCTGCTGTCCACCCGACATATCACTGAGCATCCGCTTCTTATAAGCTTCCATGCCCACCATGGCTAATACTTGATCCACCCGTTCCTTATGTTCCTTCTTAGGCAGATGGAACATACCGATCCTGCTATAGAGATTCGCCATCACGACCTCCTCCACATTTGCCGGAAAATTCGCTACTCTGGAGAATCCCACCTGTGGCACATAGCCGAGCAGCGTATATTTCTTAAACCGGTCACCATTCATATTCTGTGGGAGAATTGGCTTGCCTTGTATCAGGATCTCTCCGGAAACAGGTGTCAGCTCACCAAGAATCAACTTCATAAGGGTACTCTTTCCCGCTCCGTTTGCACCAATAATTCCAACATATTCATGTTCATCTACTGTCATATTGACATCTTCTAATATCATATCCTTTGTATATCCAAAGGATACATGCTTGACTTCAATCAAATGCATACAAAAACCTCCATATAGGAAAAGAGGCTATCACCTTCGTGACAGCCCCAATCAAATCACTATATTCTCTTTCTGAGTGCCTTCGCCAGCTCAGCGAGCTCCTGACCATCGGACTGCTTCGGTACCCACTTGATATCCACATCATCGCCCTCATATCGTGGGATCAGATGCAGATGGAAATGATCTACGGTCTGTCCTGCAGATGCTCCATTATTCTGTACTATATTCAATCCATCACAGGCAAGCTCCTGCTTCAAAGCTCTCGCCACCTCTGTCGCTAATGAGAACAGCTTCGCTGCCGTATCGGCATCAATATCAAAGATATTTCGGAAATGCTCTTTCGGGATGATCAGACAATGTCCTTTTGCTGCAGGTGCAACATCTAAAATCACCTTGAAATCACTATTCTCATATACTGTGCTTGATGGTATCTCTCCATTCGCAATCTTACAAAAAATACAATCCTGGTTACTCATGCATATTCCTCCTTATGATGTCCCACCTGACTACAAGCACTTACTCCTCATGATGGTGGAATCATCTCCTCCTTACTATATTAAATCATCTGCCCGTATTTTACAAGCAAAAAGTAAGAAAAGTCCGTCATGCAAAAAAACCTCTGTCTGAAACTGCCATTGGATCCATGCTCTCATTCAGTGTTCCTCTTCCATATGTCAGACCTGCATACACCTGCTGTGTATTCGACATCAACGGTGCATCTGTATCCTTTCTGCATAGTTCCATAAAGCTCTGATGCAGTTTCTTAACTATCTGCTGTATCCGGTCCAGCTCCACAGGCTGATGCTTCACCATGCATGCAACGATTTTCTGATTGATGAAAAAATGGATTGTCCTGACATCGCTTGCACAGGCATTTTCTCTGTTCAGCATAGAAATGATCTCCTGATTTACACGCTGCAGTTTCTTTAATGCATGCTGATAGGCATCCTGCTGTGTATTCTCATATGCGGTCTTTGCCTCCTCTGCAAAATGTTCCCACAGATCATATGCAATACATAACAATGCCGATGCGTTAGCCTGTGAGATCTGCATTGTGTAAGTCTTTATTTCTTCTCTCGTCATATCAAACTCCCCCCTATGACTGAATCAGCTGCAACAGATTCTCCGGAAGCGCATTTGCCTTGGTAAGCATCTGTGTAGCAGACTGTGACAATACACTATACTGTGTATAATATGTCATTTCTTCTGCCATATCGGTATCCGTGATACCGGAAATTGCCTTCTCCATATTCTCAGAAGTTTCATCGAGATTCGCAACTGTATAATCTAATCTGTTCTGGCATGCACCCAGATATGATCTGATTCCCGAAATCCGTTTGGAGGCTGCCTGGATCTTGTCAAGTGCATCGGATGCCAATGTATGTGTATATACTCTTATATTATCCAGATTTAAAGTCTCTGTATTTACCTTTGGAATCGTTACCTTCAGATGTTCTCCCTCATATGCTCCAATCTGCAGATTCAAAGGGCCGGCATCTAAGACCGTAATCTCAGTTTCAATATTACCATTATCCTTTACCGCATCCTCTGCCGCCTTAAACTGCATCTCAAAATTGTTGCGGTCTGATACGGTGATCTTATCCCCATCAACTGTAATGGTCGCTGTATTGCTAAATCCAACTCTCTTGCCACTTGCATCTTTCGTAAAGGACGCCTCTGCATCCTCCCCGGTCTCCGTCTTATCCAGCTTGCCTGTCAGACCTAACAGTGCCGCAAGCTGTGGATTGTCGCAACTGATCGTAATGGATTGCTTAGAACCAAAGCTTTGTGTCCGGAAGGTAAGACCCGTCGCCTGATCAAACGGAACTTCCTCTCCTGAACCATCATCAGCAAATGCATCCACACCGACAAGGTCACTGTAATAGATCAGATCCTCATACACCGCAGCCATCGTCTCTCCTTCAGTCACCTTGATCTCTAATCCATTCACCTTGATCGTACCGGTTTCAGTCTTGCCAAATTTATAAGACTCTCCTGCCATTCCTACGCTCGAGATACTGGCCTTCTTTGCGTCCTTAGTGATCGTAAGGCCATAGGTATCTGCCTCAACCGTACTTGATATATTGTATAATTCGACATTCGGATCCGACGAATAATTTCTTCTTGATACATCCCCGTTTAACAGCTTACGGCCGTTAAAATCCATATCCTCTGTGATCCGGTTGATCTCCTCTAACAGATTGTCAATCTCATCCTGAATAGATGCGCAATCCTGTACATCATTGATGCTGTTCGCCGCCTGGGCAGCCAGCTCCTCCATACGCGTAAGCATGGACTGGATCTCCCCTAAGGTACCCTCCGCCGTCTGGATCAGGCTGATACCGTCATCTGCGTTCTGTGAGGCTCTGTTAAGGCCTCTGATCTGTGCACGCATTTTCTGACTGATCGCCATACCAGCTGTATCATCCTTGGAACTGTTGATCTTATAACCAGATGATAACCGCTCAACCGATGCAGCCAGCCTGCTGTCTGCTGTTGATAAGTTCTGATTTGCTGTATATGCCATCGCATTGTGATTAATTCTCATACTGTCACCTCATCCTATATCCGGTCATAAGCACATCCTCCATGACGCCTTACTTCCATATACTCCATCATCCCTCCCTGGATGATGCTGTCTGCAACCTGTATTACACATCTATATACTATATCGGACACTTTCTTATATTCTTTAGGCATTCTCTTTTGATTCGATCAGTGCAGCCATCGTACCAAACATCTGCTTTGCCAGATGATATCTGGCAGCCTTGGTATCCGCATGTTTTGCCTGCTCGATCAATGGATTCTCCCACTTCCATATACCTTTCTCTGTTACGATACCGGCTGAACCGTCAGCCTCTGGTCCGGTGATCATTTCTGCTCTCATTTCTCCAAATGATGGCTGCTGCATAGATACCAGAATCTGGTTTCTATCCCCTCCATCGCTCTGATTCAAGAAACAGACATGCATCACTGCCAGCTTTCCGTTTACCTGTAATGGCACCTGATAATCCTCCTGATCTGCCTGCTGCTTTAACATCCAAAATCCTGTATGAATCTGCTTTAACGCCTGAATATCCTTATATGTCAGAATGCCTGTCAGTTCTTCTTTGGAAATCTCATTTAACCGTTCTGAAACGGCATCATAACACGCTGTCACGGAAGCTTCTCCATCAAAACGATCTTCCATCTTCTCCATTTGATAGTTCAATGCAGCATCCTCTTCTTCCTGCATACCCGCCCGTTTTCTAAGATCTTTTGCATATTGGATAGACAAACCATAAATGCCATTTGCACATGTCTGCATTGCTCTGACGGCATCAACCTGTGCAGCACAAGGGGATACACCATAACCTTCCAGCATCTCCCACGCAGTGTCATCCTGCAGGGACTTCGCCATCTGCTCATATGTTTCCTGCAGATATGCACCTGAATCCTCTTCCTGCATCATAGTAAGCACCTGTCCGACCATCTGCGTATCATATTTTGCAAATGCGGCTTCTATCTGCTCTGAAATCGAGGTCCCCTTGGTATGGATATGCTCTAACATTCCATTTTCATCAGATGCACTGACATCCAGTCCCTTTGCCTGATTGCTTCTGTGTGCCTCTAACAGATTATCAAGTGTCAGCTGCTTCCCGGTCTTGATCACAAATCCAATATCTCTCCCACTATGCTTTTGCACCTTGTCGAGCAGTCTGAAGATCCCGATGTAACTCTCTCTCTCCTCTTTCGTAAGATCTCCCTTCTGTTCCAGTTTATATAAAAAGCTGCTGTATCTGTCATCCTCCTGCATATAAGAATCCCCGCGCATATCATCAAGTGTCTGTATCAATTCATCCATTGACATACGCACCGGATTCTTTCCCTGTCTGATCAGATCAATCACAGCCTGCGGAGTCATCCTCGTAAGCACCTCGGTGACCTTGGCATCGGCCTGTCGGATCGTCTCTAATGTTTCAGATGTGATTTCCATCTGATTATAGCCTAGAATCCTGGCAGCCCGCTGATTCTCTTCTGTAACCGCTTCTCCCATCTGATCAAGAAGCGTGTCCACATGGGCAAATGCTGTATGAATGGAATCCCCCATATCCGCACGCGGTGCCGTCATCAATGCTTCATATTCCTGCAGTGCATACTGCCCTCTCGCATTCTTTCCCTGTCCGGCAAGCATTTCCATTCCCGTATCATACAGCGACTGTATTGTATAGATATCCGCCTGTACTGCAACGCCAAGCAGAGCTGCCGGCATATGTTTCAGACTCTCTGTCTTATTTACAGTATCCTGGTACACTGCAATATTTTCCGGTGATACATCGACATCGTAATCTGCCAGCGCCTCCTGTGCCATCTGTGTCTCAAGCGCACGAAGCTGCTTGACCACATCAGATAATGGCTTGATATCAATATGTATATCAGACATGACAAGTCTGTTAGCAGCCGTCTGTGTCATCTCCAGTCTCAATTCCTCTAACTGTCTGTGTGATGCCACTTCCTCTTTCGGCCACATAGGATCCATCTGTGTAAGCTGCTGTATACGGTCATCTCCCACGGTCAGATCTATACGCTGTATCAAACTTTCCGCTGCAAACCGCTGATCATAATATACATTGGCATCCGCCGACTGCTGTCCCTCTGCCTTTTGCATCAACATATTACGATACACAACCTGTTTATCGATACCATTGGTATTGATATCTGTCATCGCCCTATAATCGCATATCGCAGATGCTGTCAGGGCAATATCATTCTGCACGAAGTACTTTGCGGCATACATCATTTCTTCATACGGAACCTGCATCTGTCCATCCGCAGCCATCACACCTGCCTGCATCAACACCTGATCCAGTCTAGGAGCAATCCATTTCTCCATATCCTGCTGTTCTTTCAGCACCGGCTCCGACACCTTTGCAGTACCTGCCGCATATTCTGATCTATAGAGATTCCTGATCGTGATCGGCAGTTCATTCTTCAGCAGGTACACCATCTGTTCCTCACGCAGTGAATATCCCTCATCGAGTACATGAGCAGCCTCCACCTCGGACATATCCTCCGGCAAAACCGCTTCCATCGTATCCTGTTTCGCATCTATACCATCGCATACATCTGCAATCATCTGTGAAAATGTATCCTGATGTACCTTTGCACGCATTGCATTCACAAGACCCTGTACATCTGCCAGCGACACAGTTGACAGATCCACCTGCATCTGGCGAAGCTGTGCAATCTCGTCTGCCGACAGGCTCTTATACAATTCCCTCCGGCGTTCTCTGACCTCACTGTCAGTCTCTGTATCCTCAGAAGACTTCCCTTGATTATGCTCGAGCATATCCATGTACTGCTGCATATTCTTTTCCACTAATGTACTGGTAGTATGTGCGATCTCCGATCCACCATTGACTGCAAGCATCAAACCTGCATCTGCTTTTGTAGACGCCTGCACACCTGCATTCTGTACCTCCGATTCTTTTGCACCTGCTGTTTTCACATCCTGAAGCATTCCATTTTCCTTAGAATTGCCATATATTGTATTGTTCTGATGTATGCCAACTGCCATATGCCATCCTCCCGTATCCGACTTACTGTTCATTATATCGGCCGAAATGTCATATTTCATTATAATCGATTCCATGGTCTACGCAAAAACCCCGGCAGAACCTGCTGCCGGGGTCATTAGTTTGCTTTTAAAATATGATCTCTGACTTATTCTTGAGTAACTTGCCACCGTACACGATAGACATAATGCCGACTGTCACACCGAAGATCAGAATGAGGATTCCCATCACGATATTCCATGCACCACCATGCTTCATTGTCTGATATGCTTTTTCAGGCATTCACATTCACTCCCTTCTATTCACAAGCTCCATACTGTTCATAGTATGCATCAATTGCCGCCTTAATCGTATCATCAATAATAATCTTGCCCTTATATGGCTTATTATATAAATGCTCTACAACCTCCTGCATCGTAACAATCGCTGTTGTCTTGAAGCCATACTTCTCTTCAATCTCCTTCAATGCAGATTTCCTGCCCTGTCCACGCTCCATACGGTCAACAGACACAACCATGCCTACCATCTCTACAGCACCCTGTGCCTTTACGATCGGAAGTGTTTCCTCAATTGAGGTACCGGCTGTTGTGACATCCTCAATGATCACTACCTTATCGCCATCCTCGATCGGGCTTCCAAGCAGAATACCCTTATCACCATGATCCTTCACTTCCTTACGGTTTGAGCAGTATCTGATATCCTCATCATACATCTCTGCAATCGCCATGGTTGTGGCAACTGTCAATGGAATACCCTTATATGCCGGTCCAAACAATACATCGAAATCCATACCAAACTCACTGTTAATTGCCTCTGCATAATACTCGCCCAACCGCTTTAACTGTGATCCGGTACGATAGAACCCTGTATTGACAAAAAATGGGGTCTTGCGTCCGCTTTTCGTCACAAAATCACCAAATTTCAATACATTACAGTCAATCATAAACTCAATAAACTCTGCCTTATAACTCTCCATCTTGTCATCTCCTTTATTTTACAATTCCTATGATCTCATTAATATCCTGAATCTGATTCTCACACATAAACTTCTCAATTCCATCCACGATCTCCATTGTAACATGTGGATTGTGGAAGTTAGCCGTACCAACAGACACTACCGTTGCACCGGCCATCATAAATTCAATCGCATCCTCAGCACAGGTGATACCACCCATACCGATAATCGGAAGCTTCACTGCATTGGCTACCTGATATACCATTCTGACAGCAACCGGCTTCAGACATGGGCCTGACATACCGCCTGTCTTATTTGCCACCGCAAATGTGCGCCTGTGAATATCAATCTTCATACCTGTCAATGTGTTGATGAGAGACAATGCGTCTGCACCTCCGGCCTCAGCTGCTCTTGCCATCTCTGTAATATCCGTAACATTTGGCGAAAGCTTCATGATCACCGGCTGTTTTGCGGCCTTCTTGACTGCTTTCGTGATCTCCTCTAACGCATCGGGTCTCTGTCCAAAAGCAATACCGCCCTCTTTGACATTTGGGCACGATACATTGATCTCTAACAGATCAACCGGTTCATCCCCAAGCCGCTCTACGACCTCGACATAATCTGCGATACTCTTACCGCATACATTTACAATGATCCTGGTGTCATATTTCTTTAAATATGGAATATCTCTCTTACAAAATACATCAATTCCCGGATTCTGCAGTCCGATGGCATTGATCATACCACCATAAGTCTCTGCAATACGCGGGGTAGGATTGCCCGGCCACGGCACATTGGCGACACCCTTCGTCGTCACGGCACCCAGCCTGTTTAAATCCACATAGTCACTATACTCAGCTCCTGAACCAAATGTACCGGAAGCCACTGTGACAGGATTGTTAAATTCTACACCTGCTAATGTAACCTTTGTGTTCATCACAGCTCCACCTCCTCAGCACGAAATACAGGACCATCCTTGCAGATACGCTTATTATGTACATGAGAATGTTCATCCACATCGGTTGACTTGCATACACATGCCAGACATGCGCCGACACCGCACGCCATATGCTCTTCCAAAGACAACTGTGCTTCGATGCCGTGTTCCAATGCATATGCCTTCACCGCCCTGAGCATCGGTGTTGGTCCACATGCATAGATCACATCTGCCGTCAGCTCATATTCCCTGATCGCATCCAATACATTGCCCTTCACACCATGATTACCATCTTCACTGGCGATATACACTTCAGCATGTGCTTCAAATGCATTTACCAGAAATGTCTCATCCCGAAAACCTAACACCACTGACTTCTCACAGTTCAGACTCTTCGCAAGCTGCAGCATCGGTGGAATACCGATACCGCCGCCGATCAGTATCGCCTTTTTATTCTCTAATGTAAAACCATTTCCCAGTGGACCCAAGACATCAATATGATCTCCTGCCTGCAATTTAGAAAACTCTAATGTTCCGGCACCTACCACACGGTACACAAGATGAATCGTGCCATGCAGCTTGTCAGTCTCACAAATACTGATCGGACGCGGAAGCAGCTTTGATCCATCTCTGGAATACAGTGTCACAAACTGACCTGCGACAGCCTGCTCGGCAATCTTAGGAGCTGAAAACTCCATGCTATAGATATCTGATGCGATCTTCTCCTGCTTAATGATCCTTGCATGTAATCTCTCCGCAGCCATCTTCTCACCTTCTCTCCAGTGCACCGGTAATATCTGCGATCATATCCAGTGTTGCCTGTCTGGAAGCATCGGCAAAATTCTCCGGTCCGAACTGTGCATATTTCTCCTGCTTGTATGCAGCAATAATACCTCTTGATGAATTTACGATCGCACCCAGACCATCCTCATTGAAATAATGAACCAAGTCCTCTGCCTTACCTCCCTGGGCACCGTATCCCGGTACCAGAATATAGGTCTTTGGCATCAATTTTCTAAGCACCTTGCCCATTTCCGGATAAGTTGCACCAACTACACATCCAACATAGCTGTATGTATCTCCCATACATTCGCTGCCCCATTCATTGACTTTCTCTGCTACCTTTTCATAGAGTGGCACCCCATCGATCTTCTGATCCTGGAACTCTCCTGATGATGGATTTGAAGTCTTGACTAATACAAAAATACCTTTTTTCTCTTCCTTACATACATCTACAAACGGCTTGATGCCATCTGATCCCAGATATGGATTCACCGTAGCGAAGTCCTCGTCAAATCCGGCATATTTTTTTGATCCTACGCAAACCTGTCCAAGGTGTCCCACTGCATATGCAGCTGATGTAGATCCGATATCGCCTCTCTTTACATCACCGATCACAACCAGATCCTTACTCTTACAATACTCTACAGTCTTCTGAAATGCCATAACACCAGGCACACCAAACTGCTCATACATCGCGATCTGCGGCTTCACCGCCGGTATCAGATCATAAGTCGCATCTACGATCTGTTTGTTAAACTGCCAGATTGCCTCTGCTGCACCCTCTAATGTCTCACCATATTCAGAAAATGCTGCCTTCTTTATATGCTCCGGCACATACGACAGCATTGGATCCAGTCCTACCACAACCGGCGCATTTAAATCAGAAATCTTCTTCACAAGCTTGTTAATCATCTATCTTACCTCCAAATTGTATTATCTTATTCTGCCTCTCTGTCATAGACGATGCGTCCACCAAGTATCGTCATGGCAACCTGTCCATATAATGTCTTGCCTGCATATGGGGTGTTTTTTCCCTTGGATGCAAACTTAGCAGGGTCCACAACATATTCAGTTTCCGGATCAAAGATCACAATATCCGCGATCTTACCTTCTGACAGATCTCCGCGATCTAACTCCCCGATTCTCATGGCAGGATTGCAGCTCATTTTCTGTGCCATCTGCATCGGTGTTAAAATACCCGGTTTCACTAAAGCAGTATAGGTCAGAGACGCTGATGTCTCCAATCCCACGATTCCAAATGGTGCCTTATCAAAATACTGCGCCTTCTCTTCCACACTATGTGGCGCATGGTCGGTGGAGATCATCTCCATCGTACCGTCAGACAGCCCTTCGATCAGAGCCTGTACATCCTCTTCGGTCCGAAGCGGAGGGTTCATCTTATAATTGGAATCTGCTTCCGTAATATCTTCATCTGTCAATGTGAAATGATGTGGACACACTTCTGCCGTGACATCCGCACCCAGCCGTTTCGCCATCCTGACAAGCTCTACAGATGCCTTCGTCGAACAATGACATAAATGCAGCTTGCAGCCCGTCTCTGCCGCAAGGAAAATATCCCTTGCTGTAATGATATCCTCAACAGCATTATAGATGCCATCGACCTCATATTTCTCAGATGCAACACCGGCATTCAGCACGCCGTGTCCTACCAGATTCTTATCCTCGCAATGTGCCATCACAACCGCATCCAGCAAAGTAGCCTTCTTCATAGCTTCCATATATAGATTCACATCCATAACACTCTTGCCGTCTTCAGAGAATGCAACCGCACCATGATCCCACATATCTTTCATTGGCACGAGTTCCTGTCCTTCCATTCCCATTGTGATCGCACTCAGCTGTCTGACATTGCACATACCGGCCTTCTTAGCCTGTTCCTCAACATACTGCAGAGTCTCTACCGAATCTACAACCGGCTTCGTATTCGGCATCGCACATACCGTCGTCACACCGCCTCTCGCTGCTGCTTTCGATCCACTCTCTATATCTTCCTTGTAAGTAAGACCCGGATCTCTGAAATGCACATGCAGATCTACAAAACCCGGCATGACCCATTTTCCATCCGCATCAATCGTCTGATCCGGCACATAGGTACAGGCTGCACCCGCTGGCACTACCTTTACAATTCTGGTGTCTTTTACATAAATGTCAAGTCTGGCATCCTGATCAGAAGCCGGATTCAATACCCGTCCATTCTTAATTAATGTAATCATCTTGACCTCTCTTCCTTTTTATGCATATTTAAACTTATTATAGCATAGCCTTGTATGTATTTCCAATAGATTCTGTCACCGGCTCGGATAGTTCGCAATTTCTTTCAGCAGGGCTTTTTCATATCTCCCCTCGATCACTTCCCTGAGCGTTACCTGATCCTGATCATCCATATCCACGATAGCACTATGGTAATATGTTACACTATCTATCCGATGTGCAATATTGATATAGATCACCCGGTTATCATGATACAGAATCTGAAATTCCGCACCCGGATAATCCTTCTCTAACTTACCCAGTATCTGCGTGCTGCCTCCATATTCCAAAAAACGGTTCTCTGTGATCGCGATCGCCCCATATTCATGAAACAATCCATCATAATACATATCATAATACTTGATCGTCTGACCCTTGATCTCTCCCTGATCAAGCATCGCATCCTCCGTGATCTGTGCTACATACAGTCTGCCATTATCATTGCGGATATCCCCTAATCCCGACACGCTGTCTTTCTTTGGCATATCATTTGCCACAGTCCACAAATATGTAAGATTACCGGATATATAGGTCTTAGACACCGCCAGATAATCCTTATTGTCGAATTTCCAAATGGAAATATCACTTGAAATACCGCTAAAGTCCTCTGCAGCAACCTGTATACTCCGCGAATTGACCAGCCAGAGCTTACCATATATTGTATCTGAACTATCAACCGGTCCGTCTAATATATCTCCGGTGATCACAAATGCTTCATGTACACCATCATGATCAAAATCCCCATAATAATCTGCTAATACATGTTCTGTACACTTCTCTGTAAAAAGGTAGAGCAGATCATTTTCTGCCAGATCTGTAAGGGCATTCTCCGAAACGCCCGTCTGTGCCTGTGTATCCTCCACCGTTATCTGTATCACACGATCGGTTTCGGAACCTGTCTCTTCCATCTGCGGCATATTCATGGTACATCCCGATAAGAGCAGGCATAAAATACCACATGCCATCCATCTTCGTATTACGCCCAATACACTTCCTCCTTTCGGTCCACAACAGCCCTCGCGCTCGTCAACTCTGTCACAGACCTGCAAAATGTCTCCACCTGATCATACGGTATCTGCAATCTTACCTCAACCAGCGATGTATAAGCTGTATCCAACATAACCAGCTGTTGTTCTGCAATCATATATTGAAGTCTGCCCCAATCTGTATAATCCGCCCGAAGAATTACATCCTGCACCGGCTTTCTCTGCAGGATCACATTTTCTTCAAGCGCTGCCTGCGAAGCCATCGTATATGCCCGTACCAGTCCACCGGTTCCCAACAGGGTACCGCCAAAATATCTCGTAACCACAATACAGATATTACGGATATCCTCCCCTGTGATCACCTCCAGAATCGGCTTTCCGGCAGTACCCTGTGGCTCACCATCATCGCTAAACCGAAGCTGTGGCATCTCGATCCCCACTGAGAATGCAAAACAATTGTGTCTGGCATCGTAATGCTTCTTTTTGATCTGCTCCACGAACGCATATGCTTCCTGTTCAGTTGTAACCGGTGTAACATACCCTATAAATCTTGATTTTTTCTCCACAATCTCTGCACTGGATGTCCGATCCACTGTCCGATAACTGTCTAACATAAACTGACTCCTTCTGTGTCTTTCGCTTTCTTATTGATCCTTTTTGTTTTTTAGTATATCACACCTTATTATGTCTGGGAAAGAATAAACTTTGGCATATTTTACCATACTATCCTTAAGTATTTCTGAATCCCTATTTTTTCTCTTTATTTATCAGATGCTTTTTGGTATAATTATGAAATGGTTTATGCGTAATTTGTTTCGTACTCGGAACAGAATAAGGAGGTTTACTCATGAATTATAATGAGCAGGAGACCCGCAGGAAAAAGAAAAAGCTGGTTTCCAGAAGCAGTAAAAATAAACGAAAGCTATCCGTGTCCATGTTTAAGGGATTGCTCGTTGTGATCCTGTTCTTTATTGTAGCAGGTATCGGTGCCGGTTTTGGTGCGATCAAAGGGATATTGGACAACCTGCCTGATGTCACCAGTGACAGTCTGATTCCTCAGGGATATCAGACCACATTGTATTATCAGAACGGCAAAGAAGTGACGACACTGTCCACTTCCAATTCCAACCGAATCTACGCCAACTACAATGATATCCCGGAGAATCTTAGAAATGCTTTCATTGCGATCGAGGACGAGCGTTTCTGGACACACAATGGTATTGATATCCGGGGTATAGGCCGTGCCGCTTTCACAGTGCTGACCGGTGGACGCAAATCCGGTGCCAGCACGATCACTCAGCAGCTGATCAAGAACCAGATCTTTAATGTCGGTCTTGATGAAACTACATTTCTTCAGACTGTTGAACGTAAGATCCAGGAGCAGTATCTTGCAGTTGAGCTTGAAAAGAGCATGAAAAAAGAGACGATCCTTGAGTACTATCTGAACACGATCTATCTTGGAAAAGGTGCATATGGTGTTCAGGCTGCCACTGAATTATATTTTGGCAAGGAAATGAAGGATCTGACGATTTCTGAATGTGCCGTGATCGCAGCGATCACACAGAACCCAACCAAATACGATCCTGTAGCCTTTCCGGAGGAGAATGTAAAGCGTCGCAAGAGCGTTCTCGACAAGATGCTTGCATTAGAATACATTGACCAAAAAGAATATGATGCGGCGATCGCAGATGATGTATACACCAGAATCAAGACTACTTACGAAACAGCCAACGAAAACAAAGACTACAACAGCTACTTTGTAGACGCCGTGATCACTGATCTGAAAGAAAAGCTTGTCAACGAGCTGGAATACACGGAAACACAAGCCTACAATGCAATCTATTCCGGTGGTCTGAGCATTTATGTGACACAGGATCCTACGATCCAGAAGATCTGTGATGATATCGTCAATGATGATACCAACTATCCGCAGGGTACCAGCGTTGCACTTGAATACCTGTTAAGTATCGCCGTCAAAGATGATACAGCCGAGGATGGCATGAAGCAGATTCATTTTGATGGTAACAAGCTGTTAAACTATTATAAAGAGAAGACCGGCAACAAAAACTATAATCTGATCTACTCAAGTGAAGAGACTGCTACTGCTGCCGCCGAAGAATTCAAGCAGGCGATGTTAGATGAATATAAAGGTACCGTGATCGCGGAGAGTCTGAAAACCACGATTCAGCCGCAGGCATCCTATGTACTGATGGATCAGCACACCGGCGAAGTCAAGGCCATTGTAGGCGGTCGTGGTCCAAAGACCAGCAACCTTTCCTTAAACCGTGCAACGATGTCAACGAGACAGCCCGGTTCTACATTCAAGGTTCTGGCTGCTTTTGTTCCGGCTATGGATGCCGGTGGAAAGGGACTCGGATCTGCATACAAGGACGAACCATACAGCTACACCAACGGCCGTCCGGTTAAGAACTGGTATTCCGGATATCGGGGATGGAGTTCATTCAGAGAGGCGATCACGAATTCCATGAACATTATCGCTGTAAAGACGATTACCGATATTACACCGCAGGTATCCTTTGATTACCTGACAAAGATGGGCTTTACTACACTGGTAGACTCTATCACCACCAGCAGTGGAGCGATCGTGTCGGATAAGAACCAGTCCCTCGCACTGGGCGGTGTCACAAACGGTGTCTACAACATAGAACTGACTGCCGCATATGCGTCCATCGCCAATGGTGGAACCTATGTAGAACCGATTCTATATACCAAAGTATTAGATCATGACGGCAATCTTCTTCTTGATAATACACCGGAGGAACATGAAGTGATGCAGCCTACTACTGCATGGATGGCAATCGATGCCATGAAGGATGTTATCTCCAAGGGTACCGGACGCAAGGCAGCTCTTTCAAGCAGGATGCCTGTAGCCGGTAAAACCGGAACCACATCAAGTAACTATGACTACTGGTTCTGTGGATTTACACCATACTATACCGCATCTGTCTGGATGGGTTACGATGTCAATACCGACTTTGCGAATAAGCAGTCCTATCACAAGACCATGTGGGCCAAGATCATGAATGCGGTCATAGAGGCTGAAAATCAGAGTACTGCAGTAGATTTTCCAAAGCCGGATGGTCTGACAACCGCTACGGTCTGCGCTGAATCCGGCATGCTGCCGATCAAAGGCATCTGTCCAACTTCGACCGACTACTTTGCAAAGGGTACTGTACCAACCAAGACCTGTGATATCCATAAACAGCTTGTAATCTGTAAAGACTCTTTATTACCGGCAACAGACTACTGTCCTGATACGATCACCGTCACTTATTCAGAAGACGAAGACGGAAGGATCAAGATTACATCCGATAATATTGATGATATCGGTCTTGACAGCAATCAGGATAAAAGCTTCCTGGAAAAGAAATGTACGATGCATACAGAGTCATCAGAGTACTCTATCACCTGTTCCGTAATCGGTACGGGTGGTTCGATATCACCAAGTACAACAGTTGCGATCGGAGAAAACTGTGTGATCAAGATCACACCGGATCCTGGTTACAAGATCAAGCAGGTTGTGGTAGATGACGAAAAGAAGGGTGCTATCACCAAGTTCACATTCAAGAAGGTTTCCAAGAACCATACGATCACAGCAACCTTCGTAGAAGATAGCAGCTATAATGAACCGGATAGCACGGCACCGGATCCATCAACAGATACGACAGTGCCGACACCGGATACCACATCACCATTTGTAACACAATAACATCACAAACCCCCGGTTTCCATCAGGAACCGGGGGTTTATTTTATGATATTATCTCGCCATTTTAGGTTGGAAGATCAAGGATGCAATATAGGAACATACTAATGCTGCCGAAGTTCCCACTGCTGCCATTGAGAATCCTCCCCTGAACAATCCAATGAACCCGTATTGATCCACAGATTCTTGAATTCCCTTCCAAAGATTATATCCAAATCCGGTCAGAGGCACTGTAGCGCCACAGCCGGCCCATTCCATAAACGGCTCATACAGACCGATTGCACCTAACACTGCACCTGTACAGACCAGAATTACCATAATACGACCCGGCATCAGTTTTGTCTTTTCCATCAGTATCTGTGCCAGCACACAGATCACACCACCAATGATAAAACTCTTTACATAATCCATCACACACACTCCTCCTATGCCATTTCCAAAACAACACCATGCGCAATGCCCGGTATTGTTTCTCCCTCATTAAAGCTCACTGTTGATAAAAGCGCACCTGTCGGCAGAAACAATACCCGCTTCCACTCTCCACTCTTTAACTTCGGCAGAATATAACCGGCAAGCGTCACCGCCGAACAACCACATCCGGATCCACCTGAATGCGTATCCTGACTTTCATCATCAAAAATCTCAATTCCACAATCCATATGTTGTTTACTAATATCAAAGCCATTCTGTTTCAAGAGGTTCAACAAAATCTTCTGTCCAATCTTTCCCAGATCTCCGGTTATAATCTTGTCATAATCCTCCGGCTTCCGCTTAAAATCTATCAGATGCTGATAGATCAGATCCGCAGCTGCAGGCGCCATACAGGCACCCATATTCATGGAATCACTCACTCCATAATCTACAATTTTCCCCGTTGTCACACCGGTAATCGCCACAGGACTCTTTTTGGATGACACTACGAAAGCTCCACAGCCTGTCACAGTCCAGGTAGATGCCAATGGTCTTTGATTTCCATACTCTAACGGATATCTAAACTGCTTTTCTGCACTTCCAAAATGACTGGACGCAGATGCCAGGACATAATCTGCATAGCCTGCACCAACTGTCATGGCCGCCAGACTTAGCGATTCGCCAGCCGTTGAACACGCTCCGTATAGTCCAAAAACCGGTATATTCATGTCTTTGAGCCCAAAAGTTGTTGCGATCAATTGTCCCAATAGATCACCGGCAAATACATATCGGATATCATCCTTTTGCAATTTTGCTTTTCTGATCGCAATATCTGAGGTTCTTCTGACCAGTTCACTCTCCCCTTGTTCCCATGAGTCCTGTCCAAACATTGCATCCTCTACAATCATATCGAAACAGTCTCGAAGTGGTCCCTCTCCCTCTTTTTTCCCAACCACGGATGCACCACTTAGCAGATACACCGTCCGTTCCGGTATCAGGCTCTGTTTTCCCAACATTCCCATATTCCCTTACCTCATTTCTTTCCATTTCTAATTAGTATGGAAAATGGCAAAAAAAATATGCATCCGAAGATGCATATTCTATCTACTAACCGATTGGCTGATAACCCTGTTCTGATATTTCATTGTACTTGATAATATTGGATACCAACATGGCATATTCCTGTTTGGACTGTACCTTTCGAATACGCTTTAGGTGAACATCCGGATTCTCAAATAGGTATGCCCAGTAATTCCATAACTCTTTCATCTTAAACAACAGATTGCGGTCTCCTGACATTTCTCTTTCATATGCTTCAAAGATCATATTATGAAAGGACACAAATTCCGTTTTGGAAATGGACTGACCTGCCATAATCTGTCTGATCAGTGCCGGATTGGTCAACAGACCTCTGCCAAGCATCACACTCTTAAGATCCGGATACTCTGCCTGTATATGTTCAAAATCCTGCACTGTAAAGATGTCACCATTATAACACACCGGCATATCTGCATGTTCCATCGTATAGGCAAACATTTCCATGTGAACGCTGCCCTTATATAAATCCCTGCATAACCGCGGATGTACGATCAGCTCATGGATCGGATATTGGTTGAATATCTTAAGTATCTCAGGCCATTCATCCACTTCTTCCATTCCAATACGCGTCTTGATCGAAATCTCCATGTTCCGTTCACAATAAATATCATGCAAAAATGAATCCAATTGATGCCAATCCTCAAGCATACCCGCACCCTTATGTTTCGCCACAACCGTGCCTGACGGACATCCAAGGTTCAGATTCACCTCTGTATATCCAAGCTCGTAAAGATGCTGTGCTGTCCGGCAAAAGCATCCGGCATCATTCGTCAGGATCTGCGGGATCAGACAGATATCCCTGTTATTTGCAGGATCCACATCGCAGTTCTCCTTTGATGTCAGTTTTTTATGATTGCCCGGAGAAATAAACGGTGCAAAATATTTGTCAACTGTCCTCTTCAATGCAAAATCCCTATATATGCTGTCAAAATATTCATGAAAGGCATTGCGGTATATATATCCGGTGATTCCTTCCAGTGGTGCAACATAAAATCTCATACAGACACCCCTATATATTAAATATCGTGCCAACTACCTTCGGCCCGGCATTTGTTGCAACCTCGACACCAATCTGAAAGCTCTCAACCGGCGGATATCCGACCGCCTCCGTCATCTTCCGGATCATCACATCTCTGCTTTCCGTATCGGAACCGTATACGATCTGATACTCCGATCCCGGTACCATATCTGCTACTGTCTGCTCTACGATCTTCGCAATCATCTTGTTCTCGCCACGGCATTTCACTGCAGTTGTAATCTCATGGTCATATATCTTCATGACCGGCTTGATATTCAGCTTGTCTCCGACCAGTGCTGCAGCCGAAGGAATCCGGCCTGACTTTCCGGCATATTTCAGCGAATACATTCCAAAGTATATTCTTCGCTTCGGGATCACATCCCCCAGATATTCCGTGATCTCCTCGCAACTCTTGCCATCTGCAAGCATATGTGCTGCCTGCATCACCGGATAGCCATACGCCCCTGTATAGCTTCCACCATCAAACAGGTAGATACGGAATACACCCTTGCGTTCCGGATGCTCCTCATAGAAATCATCCAATGCCATCATCGCATTTCCGTATGTGGCAGATCCCTTGGAATTGATCAGCACCATAATAATATCTGTATATCCGGCCTGAAACTCCTCCTCATAGATCTCCATAAACTGAAACGGCGTGATCTGGGATGTCTTCGGAATCTCATCCGGATGATCTGCAAGCAACTGATAGAACTGTTCCGGATTGAAATCAATACGGCTTGTGTACACCTGATCTGCCATCGCAAAAGAATACGGGATCACACGGATATCGTGTTCCTTCTCAAATTGTTCTGACAGGTCACTCGCAGAATCTGTGATAATATGTATCTTACCCATATATACCTCCAAAAAAACTTCTATATCGTTATATCATCATTTCTTCGTACAAACACTTCTATCATACCATAATTATCAAATGATATCTATTGCAAATTTTGACCAAATGTCAATTATCTTTCCATTTTCCGAATATCCCGCAGTTTCCGACGAGCTGAACACGAAAGCGGTCTGCGATCCCCATCATGCAATATTATGTACGATACCTACAGAAACATATCCGTCCGTCACCGCTGCCAGATCTGTCCCCGGTGCTGCCATCCAATTGCGCTTAGACCGGACCATGCACTGTATTTTGCCATCAGGCAGCCTCTTTATCTCATAATTCTCGATATAAAAATCATCCTGCGATACTCTGCAGTCTTCCATAATACCCTTGCAGTCAGCAAGCGTGCATCCCGGAAAATTTATGTTCCAGACCGCATCCCTGCCAAGCGGCCTGTTCATATATGCTTCCATCAGCCCTGTCAGGTAATGATCCTCTATCTCATGACAATCTGTCATATTCCTTGAAAAAGCGACAGCCGGAACACCGAAAAATGCTGCCTCTAAAGCGGCAGCCACAGTGGCTGAATACTGGATATCCCAGCTGATATTATAGCCATAATTGATGCCGGAAAAAACATGATCCGGTTTTCCCTGCATCAGATTCAACACACCAATCCGCACACAATCCACAGGTGTTCCGCTACAGGCAAATGCCCTGACCCCCGGCACCTTAAAGTCATATTCCCACACCTCAAACGGTTTGTGACAATTGATGCTGTGTGACATCGCACTCCTTTGACTGTCCGGTGCCACCACCCACACTTCACCAAATTGCGTTGCTGCCTCCGCAAGCATTTTGATACCATCAGAATCAATACCATCATCATTTGTGATCAAAATTCTTTTATCTGTCATATGTACCTCCTGCACCAAAATATGATTCACTACACATCATTTTTATACATTATAACACAGATTCTGTCACATGGAAAAGCGTGAGATTTCTCCCACGCCTGTACTGCCTTCCTGTTATATGTGATCTCATCTATACAATATGCATCGCCTGCAGGATCCAGTAGATCAGCCCTAACACCCAGCTTGTAAAGATACCATATAATATGACCGGGCCTGCAATGGTAAAACACTTCACACCGATACCAAATACCTGTCCTTCCTTCTGGAACTCAATACATGGCGCTGCCACCCCATTTGCAAATCCAGTAATCGGCACCAGGGCACCTGCGCCGCCCCATTTAGCAAGCGGACGATACAGATTGAATCCGGTCAGTGTCACACTGAGCGCGACCAGAATCAGTGACACATAGCTGGCGGTATCCGCCTCGTTCATATTGCCGGGACCGCTGATCCAGTTTGCCAGCAGTTGTCCCAGCGTACAGATCAGCCCGCCGCATATAAATGCATTCAGACAGTTTTTCATACAGCTATGAGTCGGTGTAATGTCCTCCACATACGCATTGTACGCTTCCTTTGTTGGTTCATGTTTCATCCTGATTGACTCCTCACAATATATTGTAGTAGTTTTTTCAGACCCTCTCCAAGGTCCGTATTTTTATTCGGAAAAATGTAACAGACCGTAGTAGATAACACTGCCTGCAAACTTGCCTGCCGCCACGGCTGCCAGCAGATATGCCATCCCATACCGGATATTGGTTCTTCTGGAAAGAATCGGGAATACCTGCAGTGTCTCCTCCAATGCACCGATCAGACAGCCTGTAAACATACCACCCAGAAAGGTAAAACCCACCAGCCCCGGTATGCCAAGCGGCACAGCCGGTGCAAACAGATTCATTCCTGTGCCAAGCATCACGCCTGCCACCATCAGGCTCTCATACAAATACATCGTTGTCCCCATGTCCAGACATTTCCAGAAAAAACGCTCCTGTCTGGCAAGTGCGGGCACAATGCCGATCAGGGTAATCACCGCCACAAATGCGCCGGCTACGGCAATGCCGCCGGTCATCGTCACAAGGATCAACGCCACATATCTAATCCACATCCCGCATCTTTCCCTTTCTCGTCATGTCCATGATCGTCGCCTCATTGACTTCCGTCTCATATTCCCGCATCTGCACCTGTAGCGGCGTCGGCTCCGCATTTCGCTTTCCAACGATGCCGTGATTGAAAAACAGCAGCATCCCAAAGAACAAGCCTGCTGAATACGAAATCATACCGACCGAAAAGCTTTGTGGCTTTGTACCGAGAAACATTTCGTGCAGGGACAATATCAGATCCGGCATACCCACATCTGTATTATATGTCATAATGGAATAGGCTGCGCCAAACAGCGCAATCAATCCTACCAGAATAAAATATAGCAATCGCAGCAGCCGGCCCCTTGGCGTTAAGCAGTTGTAATAGACAATACATGCATTCTCCCCCAGCACCTCAATCTCCAGATCTGGATATTGCGTCTCGATCAGGGATATCATAAACAGGACGGAGATCGTGATCTTGTCATTTTCATGCTCCATAAACTGATAGATCTGCATCCCCTTCACGCGATCCTGTATCGCATGGTCACTGCAATAGATCCGTGCCACGGTATCCATGTATACCGATGGGGTTCCAATTGATTCACTCTGTTTCACCCAAAGATATAAGCTGTCTGACATTTCTTATACCTCCCGGGTAATTTTATGCATCTGTGATCTGACAAAAAAACTCTCTCCATTATTTTTTGCACCTCTTTGAACCAAAACCACACATAAGAAAAATGCAGCGATCAACAACAGAGTGATAATAATTGCAAATGAAGATCTTTTCAATTTGGCTCCCTCCTATTCTCACATGATTATGCCTACCCTAATAACATATGAGAATAGTATCTCTTGTTTCCTGAAGATTATACAGAGCCGGATAGCTCTCTTCTCATCCATGCCAGAATCTTTTTTTCCATACGGGATACCTGCACCTGGGAGATTCCCAGCTCTTTGCCAATCTGTGCCTGCGTCTTATCCTCGTAATACCGCATCCGTATCACCTTCTGTTCCAGCTCCGGCAATTCCTCTAACAGTTGTTCTACCGTAATATGTTCCACAATTTTTCCTGACTCATCCTCCGCACTGCGCATCCTGTCTATCAGCAGCAATTCATCTCCACCGGTACCTGCCACTGTTTTATAGATTGACTCTACCTCTTTTGAAGCTTCCATAGCAAATACGATATCCTCCCGTTCCACCGATAACGCTGCCGCCAGCGCATCAATGCCCGGTTCTTCTCCGGTCGCCTTGATCATGGCATCTTTGGTCTGTGTGATCTTACAGGCAAGCTCTTTTACCGATCTGGATACCTTGATATAATTATCATCCCGAAGAAATCTTCTGATCTCCCCCATGATCATCGGCACAGCATAGGTACTGAATTTCACATCATATGAAAGATCAAATTTATCTATACTTTTAAGCAGGCCGATACAACCGATCTGATAAAGATCCTCCAGCTCATGTCCCCGGTTTAAGAATCTTCTCGCCACACTATAAACCAAACCCAGATTCTCGCCTGCCACCTGATTTCGTGCTTCCAAATCGCCTTCTTTTGCAAGTGCAATTAACTCAAGCGTTCGATTCACGATTCGACCCAATTACCTTTCTCATCAATATTTTTGTTCCACGGCCTACCTCCGACTCAATATGTAAGCTGTCCATAAATGCCTCCATAAAGGAAAATCCCATACCCGAGCGCTCCATCTCCGGTCTTGTTGTATAAAAAGGCTCCATCGCCTGTTCAATATCTGCAATGCCCTTTCCATAATCGGTGATCTCAATGACCACTTCCCGATCTTCTAAGACAACCTTGATCCTGATCTCTCCGGTTGTATTCTCATATCCATGAATCACCGCATTGGTAACCGCTTCTGACACTGCAGTTCTGATATCTGCCAGTTCTTCCATTGTCGGATCTAACTGTGCCACAAACGCTGCCACGACAGCTCTTGCAAAGCTCTCATTTTGGGGTATTCCAATCACCTTCAATTCCATCTCATTCTTCATAAGGAACATCCTCCATATCTGTTATTTTACTGACAATTGTATTGAGTCCGGACAATAAGAACAGCTTGTCCATGGACCCGGACAATCCGTATACATATATCTTTCCCCCCAGATCACAAATTTTACGATATCGTCCTGTGATCAATCCAATTCCGGAGCTATCCATAAAGGTTGTATTCCCAAAATCAAAAATAACATTCTGAATGGGACACTTCGTAAAAATACATTCTGCCTCCAGCCGGATCTCATCCGCTGCATTATGGTCCAACTCCTTCGGAACCTGAATCCGCATATATTTTCCTTTTACACTGCAATATTTCGTTGTACACTGCATAAATCTGACCTCCATTTGAACTTTGTAAATTATTTTACGAACCTGATGCGACAAAAAAAGACAGAGCCTGACCGGCTCTGTCTTTCGACGCTGTCAATTTATCATGCGCAATTTATAATATTTTTCTTGTGTAACATATCCCTAGTTCGCCGCATCGCCTTGATCCTGTGCTGCATCATCCGCATTGTCTTCATCCTGTGCCGCACCATCCGCATTGTCTTCGCCCTGTGCTGCACCATCCGCATTGTCTTCATCCTGTGCCGCACCATCCGCATTGCCGTTATTCCGGTCATTGTCTGCATTATCTGTGTTATCCGAACTCGTATTCCGGCGAGAGGATGACCCACTGGCATACTGGCTGTCAGGGAAATTCTCATTGATATAATCCTTTATCTTCTGTGCTTCCTCCACCTTGCTGGATGCTTCATATGCCTTACCAAGGAAATACCATGCATCTACCTTTTCTGCATCGATCGAGGTCGCCATCTTTAAGTATTTGATAGCCTTCTCAAAGTCCTGATCGTCATATGCTGTCATGCCATCCTGATAGATGCTCTCATAGATCTTGCCTTTTCCGGCATCCATGATATCCGTATACATCTTTTTCGCAGCTTCAGCCTGATAACTATCTGCCGAAATATTCTCAAGCTTCCAGATAGCCTCTTCATGCTTGCCGGCATCACTCAATGCCTTTGCCTCAAAAAGCGATTCATAGACCCCTGAACCCGATGCCTCCTGCTTTTGATCCTCCAGCTTCTTGTTTAACTGTTCGATCTCAGAATCCTTCGCGCTCACTTCTGACTGCAGATCGGAAATAGACGCATTCTTCTTTGCGATCTCATCACTAAATGTCAGCTTAATGTCCTTATATTCGTCTCTGACTGCATTCTCTCTTGATGGCAGGATCAAAAATGCCATTGTCACAATGCCAAGAATCAATCCGACAAATACATAAACCAATGTAAACTTAGCGATATTGACATCCCGGTAAGAACCGATCTGTAAAGATGACGGTGCCATCCTGTCATCTAACTCTCTGCCCTCGATGATATCACCAAGATCCGGCTTCTGTACCTCCATCGCCAGTTCCTTGACATACTCATCGTCCATATCCTCATCTTCATATTCCTCCGGGATATCCAGCTCTCTTAAATACCGGATGGCAAATGGATTAAACCTGTCCACTTTCAAAACCCGTTTTAATGACTTTCTGGCCTTGTCATATTCTTCATCATGAATATAAAGAAGTGACATCAGCAGGTATCCTTTCACAAATTTGGGATTCGAGGTGAGAAGCTTCTTAAGCTGCATCATAGCCAGATCCAGACTTCCGGACTGCGCATGGGCTAAAGCCTGATTGTATTTGCTCGCCAGCCTGCCGTTTGTCTCTAATCTGGATGCATTTGACTGCATCTTCTTCACATATCCCATAGCCGGATTCTTCCGATCCGGATCATAATTCGTGCTGATCACCCAGTGACTTAAGGCAAGCACCCACTCACCGGTCTCATAATATACCAATCCCAGCAGATTTCTTGCCGAAATATTCTTCTTATTGTACTTAAGGGCTAACTGCAGTACCTCTTTCGCACCAGTCAGATCCCTGATTCTTGCTCTATCCAATCCGAGGTTATAATAATAATTGGATGTATTGTAAGCCTTCGCAATAATGCGCTGATTCACTCCACATTCCCTGCAATAACCTGTATCATCCACGGCTGGAGAGCCACAATGCAGACAATTCATTCTACAATACCCTCCTATGAATTCGCCGGTGTATCTTTCACCTCATGAAGCATCTCTATCAAAATATCTGTCACATCCTGCAGATCATTCTTATAGATCGCATCTTCAGCCTCATCCACTTCGTATATCGGCTTAAACTTTCTTATCTCTTCATCAAAATTAATCATAACATCAACCCTCTATCTGTTCCATATACCGGATAAGTTCCTCCTGCCACTGCTTGACGGCACCCACCAGATATAATGATCCTACTATAAATAACTTCTGATCCGACGGTCGCTCCCTGCATGCAGTAAACAATGCCTCTTTCGTATCCTCGATCACACATAATACATCCGATGTGTTTCGAGCAAACTGTTCCTTCACATATTCACAGTCTGTCCTTCTCGCACCCGGAATCGTAGTGATATATATCTTCTCAAAATGCAGCTGTGTACCTATATGCCGGATCATATCGACATAATCTTTATCATTCGCTACTGCAAACACCAGACGATTCCTGCTATCTGCGTATAGCTGCTTTAGTGTATCGATCCAGCATAATATCGCCTCTTCATTATGGGCTCCATCAATCCATACATCCGGCATCAGCTGTTCCATACGGCCTTCCCAATACATGGCAGCAAGCCCTTGTCTGATATCCTCATTCCCAACAGATGTTGATTCTAACAGTTTTACAGCCGAAGCTGCCAGCACTGCATTTTCCACCTGATATAATCCGGTCGCAGGGATCTTTACACTATCACATTTATAATACCTACTATCAATCGAAAAATCAATGTTTTTTGTAGTAATTTTATGCACCATATAATCATTTTTTTCGACAAAAACACATGGTGCGTGCATCTTAGCTGCCTGTTTTTCAATCACTTCTGCTGACACCGGATCCCGCTTAAAATAGATCACAGGCGTGTGCGCCTTAATAATACCGGCCTTCTCATATGCAATTTTCTCAATCGTATCGCCTAAATACTGCATATGATCATATCCGATTGATGTGATCACGCATAGTTTTGGAGCAAGGACATTGGTTGCGTCCAGTCTGCCACCCATACCCGTCTCATAGATCACAAGATCCGGTTTTTTCTTTGCAAAATAAAGTACTGCGATCAAAAACAGCATTTCAAAAAAAGATGGATAAGAAAATCCCTGCTGCATCACTGTCTCATGAATCTCTTGAAAACATGCCACAAAATCCTCATCTTCGATCTCGCCATGGTCAATCCTGATCCTCTCATTCATGCGTACCAGATGCGGTGATGTGAACATACCGACATGATATCCTGCCTGCATATACACCGACTGCATATATGCACAGGTAGAACCCTTTCCGTTTGTGCCGGCCACATGAATTGCCGGCACCAGTCTCTCCGGATGCCCTAAAAATGCCAGGATCTCTATCAAAGATTCTGTCCCGATCTTTTTTGCAAATTTAGGGATTGACAAAATATACGCCTCTACCTGTTCATATGTATCATATTGTGCCATAGTCATTCTCCTTTGTGATAGTCTTCCTGCTATCGAGCCACCTCAATCATCTGATCCTTAGTAAACCAATATATATAGCAGGCAGACACCTTCTTATGTGTCAGTCTCTCTAGTGCATCCGCATAATAGCGAAGCTGCCTTTCATACTGTTCCATCGGCAGCGCATTTCGGTCTGTCTTATAATCCACAACCACTAGTGTCCCATCCTCACGCTCATAATATACATCAATAATACCTTGTACCAGCACCTGTTCCGCTTCTGCATGTGCAGACACCGTCGTATGTTCCTCTTCCATTACAAATGCCAATGGCACAAGCATCGTGAACTGTCGTTCTTTATATAGCAGATTCTTTCGATATGCTTCTGTCATCTCCTGTGCCGGTTCTGATTTAAAAAATGCCGCAATCTCTTTTATATTTACCGAGTCAAGCGTTGTCTCCGGCAGCATTTTCTGACCAATCTGATAGGAAATCTGCTCCAGGATCTGTGTCTGATCCCCACATACCGTAAAGTCTAAAAGCTGCATGATCCTGTGAATCAATGTACCTCTGGATGCACCTGTAACCGTCTTTGTCTGCTGCATAAATGCCGGCACTGTGTGCTCCTTCTGTCCACTCATATCATGCTGCTCCATTGAACCCCCTGCCGCTTTCAACTCGCTGACAGAATACTTGGCTTTACTGTCTGCGATATCTGCATAAGGATACTGAAAATCCATCCGGCTGCAAAATGCCTCCAGCTTCTGTTTCACATCATCGTTCTGCTTCACCGCATCCGTAGCCTTCTGCTGCAGCACCAGATATTCTCCGGTATCCAATAAATGCTGCCCCATATGTGCCATTTCCTTCAGCTTCAGATCCTCTTGTCTTACGAGCTGTACTGATAGCTGAAAATCTGCGGGCTGTGTACCCACATCTAATATATACTCACAACGGTTCATCCTAGACTGGTCAGGCAATGTTTTTGTCACAGCCTCATAAAACTGTGGATTCCGGATCAGACTCATCAGGATCCAGTCCATATACGAAAGTGCTTTTCTTCGATAACCGAACGGCAGTAACCGATCAGAAAGTCCGGCAATTCTTCCATATCCATCCACTGTCTGGCTAAAATCCTTCAGACAACCTGTCAGGATCAATTTCTCTTTTGCCCGCGTCATTGCCACATACAGTACACGAAACTCCTCCGCAATATCTTCTGTTTTCATATTCTCTGCAAAAACATGGTGCATCCATGTTTTCTTGCGGATCCTGCGCTTTGCATCTACATAATGTGCAGCTAGAAAATCATCTCCATGAATAATAATATCATCCTTTGCATCATTGAGATTAAACTGTCTGCTTAAACATGCGGCAAATACAATCGGGAACTCCAGACCTTTGCTCTTATGCATGCTCATGATCCTAACGATATTGTCATGCTCACCATGAATACCGGCCTCGCCCATATCCAGTTCGGCATCCTTCATCTTGGAAATATACTGTAAAAATTCATAAACACTGTATCTTCCATTCTCTCCAAACCGCATCGCACAGGAAATCAGATAATGTACATTTGCCAGCCGTCTGTCTGCACCATCTAATGCCTGCAGATATAATAAATAACCTGTATCTTTTAAAACCGCCCACATCAAAGATGCCGTATCCATATACCGGCTCTGCTCCTGCCATTGTGCAAGCCGTTTCATAAATGCGGCAATGTCCTCCTCAACATCCGAAAGACTGAAGAATGCTTCATAAAAATACGACATCCGTCCCTGTCTTTGTTCTGCCTTTACCCGTATCTGTGCAAGCCTTTCATCTGTAAATCCAAACATTGGAGAATGCAGCACTGTTACCAGGTCAATATCCTGATATGGATTGTGTATGATAGACAGACATGCTAAAAGGGTCTGCACCTCCTGCGTATGCATAAGTCCGGAAGCCAGCTCGCTGACGACAGGAATTCCATATCTGGCAAACACCTTTAAAAATACCGGTGCTGTTACACTGACACTGCGAAACAGGATCGCAATATCACGATACTCGGCTACCCGATAATGTTCACCATCCTCATCTAATACATATAACGGATGCTCTCCTCTCTGCCCGGTCAGTTCCAGAATCCGCTGGGCGATCATACAAGCCTCAGCTTCTAATTTATCAGGCTCCATTGCCTCACTGTCATCGTATGCATTGCCATATGCTGTTTCATCATAAATCATCAATTCGGTACTGTCACTGACCGTACATCCCTGTGCGGGAGGAAATGTCATGCCGGGTACCAGAGCAGCCGAGGCATCATAGGTAATACCGCCAAAATCAGCACTCATCAGTTGATAAAACATATAATTCACTGCCTCTAACACAACCGCACGGCTTCTGAAATTACATTTCAGATCTATTTTTCTTTGATCCCCGATGCTTTGGTAAGCTGCGTATTTATGCATAAACAGATCCGGTCTTGCCATTCGGAACCGATAAATACTCTGTTTTACATCTCCAACCATAAACATATTATAATGTGCATCGTCTTTGCCGGAGATCGCACTCAGAATATCCTCCTGTAAAAAATTGCTGTCCTGATATTCATCGATCATAATCTCCTGATACTGCCGCTGGTATTCTTTTGCAACCGCTGTCGGTCCATTCTCATCTGTCAGGATCCTGAGTGCAAAATGTTCCACATCCGAGAAATCCAACATACCCTCTGCAATCTTCTTCTCATCCAGACACCGCATATACGCCTCTGTGATCTTCAACAATACCTGCATATGCTGCCTGATATTATCCATTTCCAAAAGCAGGGTATCCGGACTCAGATTCTCAAACATAGCACACAGCTTATCTACCGCCTGCTTATACTGCTTGCGGCTGTCCTTCACAAACTCAGCCAGTTCCTCACTCACATCTTTCTTTTTGATTGCCTTTGCCCTAGCCCATTCCCTGTTACTGCATGCCGCCTGCATGGCAGCAAAGCTGCCGGTATGTACCTTTTCTAACACACCATCCAGCATCTGCATATCCATGTCACAAGTCACCGAAAAATCTTCCAATCCGGGGTCTTTCCCACACACCCGTTTTACATATTCCATATCCATTCTGCATCCTGACAGCATCTGATACAGATATTCCACATAACTCTGATACCAATGTTTCTCCTCGACCTGTTCGATCTGCGTCATGTCCAATGCAGTCCTCGCATCTAAAATCCACTGATACGGATCCGGATAACTGGCCGCCTTTTTTGCAATACCTGTTATATAGGCTTCAATCTGTACATCGGACTTGTCGGCACCATAACAATCCACGAAATCAAGGAATGCGGGATCCGCCTTGTCATATGCCTCTTCCAGCACCTGTTCTAATGCATCCGCAGACAACGCTGCAAGTTCCGCACTATCAGCAATCATAAATCCGGGATCAAGTCCCAACACCTGAAAATGTTCTCTTACCACCTGCAGACAAAAACTGTCGATCGTTGTGATTGATGCGTTATGGATCAGTGCTAACTGCCTGACGAGATGTTCATCTGCAGGATTCTCCTCAAGACATTGATAAAGTGCCTTTGTGATCTTCTCTCGCATCTGCGCGGCAGCAGCATTGGTAAATGTCACAACTAAGAGTGCATCAATATCCATCGGATTCTTCGCATCCGTAATCTTTGTGATAATGCGTTCTACCAAAACCGCTGTTTTACCGGAACCGGCAGCGGCAGAAACTAACAGATCACAATCTCTTGTATCGATCACGCTCTGTTGATCAGCTGTCCATTTCATTTGTGACACACTCCTCTCTTGTTTTTTTCTTAAAATACCGGTATCCACCACCGACTGACGGATCAAACATACAAATGCCCGCATACTGACAGTAAGTGCAGGCCTCATGCGTCTGGTCGATCCGGTAAGGATTCACCTCTATATTTCCACTATACATTTTCTTTCCAAGTTCCGCTGCAACCTGCATTGCATAGTCACACACCGAGGTAAAACCACTCTCTGAAACCAGTGCCTTGGTATCCCGGAATGTTCCGTCCTTTTTAGGGGTAAGCGGCAACACAGCTCCAGCCGCATTATCTATAAGCCGGATGCGCTCCGGATCCTCGATCGTAAGCCCGTTCAACCTCGAATTTTTGCATTTCAGATCATCGATCTCCTGCTCAGATATCTCTGTTGTGTTCACCTGTGCAAGCTGATCATTCAGATGAAAATAATACATACCCACCGGCACGATCCTGCGATCCGGATACTGCGTCTTTGCCCATGCACATACCGCACGCATATACACCAGCAGCTGGATCTGTAATCCATAATACAGCTTGGTATAATCGATATCCTTATTGCCGGATTTGTAATCTATGATCTGAACATACACACAATCCTTTGCATCATCCACAAACACATCCACCCGGTCTATCACGCCCTTCAGATTCATTGTGACGGAATCTGACAGCCGAAGCTGCAAAAGAGATAACTTCCCACCCCCAAATGTCAGTTCAAATGCCGTCGGAGTCATGCTTCCGGATGCCAATTGACGTTTCAGTACATGCATGGACTTAAGACACACGCGTTCCAATATCTGATAGAGATACGCATTCCTTCCATTGCCCGAAAACAGTTCCCGGTATTCCTCCTGTGAGATGATCGCCGCAAATGTCTTACGGGTCTGTTCCATCACCTCTGCTTCGGATGCAAGCCGTATCCCCTTTCGTTCTTCAAACCATGTAAATACCTGCTCCATCACGGCATGCAGAATCGTACCGGTGTCCGATGTCTTCACTTCAAACATCTGCTGTTCCTTCAATCGGAGTCCATATTCCAGAAAATAGGCATATGCACATCCCGCATAGCGTTCCAGTCTGGAAATCGTTGCCTCCGGCTGATCTCCATACAACGCCTTCACGATATTCTTCGGCAGATCCTGCTTCACATAAGGATACAGCATACCAGCAAGCATCATCTCTTCCTCATGTGTCTCCTGATAATATGACAGCAGTATCTTGAGGTCCTCTGGTACATCTGCTTTACTATCCTCACGATACCGCAGAAGTTCCTGTATCAGAAGCTGTGCCCCCTCCTGCATGGTATAAATCTGTCCACTGTGATCCGGCGCGTGCAGTTCCTCTATCATGACAGCCGGACATACTGCCGTCACACGGGAGATCAGATATGACGGTCTGACAGCTTTATTGTCGGATGCCAGCTTGTGATAGGAGATATACAGCTTATCGGACGGTTTTGTCAGCAGCAGATACAGATAAAACTGCTCTTCATAGCTCTTGATCCTTCCGGATGGTGCCAATGTGATCATACCGGACAGCCGCTCCTTGTCCCTGTCACTTAAGATCGTACCACGGGATCCTTTTTTAGGTATTACACCTTCATTGGCATTGATCAAAAACAGCACTTTAATATCCTGTAGTCTGGTTCTCATAATATCACCCATGATCACATGATCCTGCCCCTGTGGTATCATCCCGATATCCAATGCCATTACACCTGCTTCCAGCACCGTATAAAAGGCATCCGATTTCATTTTCTCATCTCCGAGAATATCTACCAGCTTATCAAACAATTCCATTGTTTTTCCATATATCTGTTCATAGATCCCCGCCTGTGCATGATCCATGCTGTCAGCAAACTGTTGTGCCTGCACCGACAGCTTATCCTCCAGCTCCAGTTCACAGCTAAATTGATATACAGCCTTTAAATAATCCCTGACCGTCTGTCCTTCTATCATATTCTCGAACATCTGCATCTCTTCCATAAATGCCTGCCGAAGTGACTCCACATTCTCATCCCGGCACACAAGCCCAAATCCGGACTTTGAATTAACATTTCTTGCCAATGCATAATTTTCGATCAATCCGGCCTGATCTGCCCGGACACATCTGCAATATCCACTCTTGATATAAGCGATCACATCTGTTCTTCTATAGCCATATGCCACAATTCTCCACAAAGACAACAGCCATGATACGAACGGATTTTTCCGCATATCTGTATTCTGATCCACAAAATACGGGATTGCGTATTCGTTAAACAATTCTTCTGCCAGATATGCCACTCCTCCAAGATCACCTGTCACAACAGCAATATCCCGATATCGATATCCCTGTGCAATCAGTTTTCTGATCGTTCTCGCCGTCTCACAGATTTCCTCTCTCGCTGTGCGTGCTGCAAAGATATGCAGATCGTCGGACACCCCCTCAAAGGCTCTATACGGAAATGTAAACAGGTTCTGTTCCAGATGCGCTAGCAGCTTTGATCCTTTGTGTCTATGGTTCTCAGACAGCTCCGCTATATCGTTATCCACTGAAAAATCAATCTCTGTATGATCCCGGAGCAATCCCATAATATTCTGAAATGTCTGATATCCCATATGAAACAGATGATGCTCTCTTGCAAATTCCTGTCTCGGCATCGGCATTGTGATCGCAAATTGCATGGAAGACGCTACATACATCAGACGATTCAGCATGACATACTGTACCGGAGTAAATCCGGTGAATCCATCAAAGTACAAAACTGCTCCCGATAACTTATGAGATTCCTCCACATAAGCACCGGCATAGTCTAACAGCTGCTCCGCAACAATGTACTGTCCTTCCATGTATTCCATAAAATAATCGTAGATCAACAGCAGATCGTGCAGCTTCATATACAATGCTCCCGTATGATCCAGTGCTTCCATCGCACTGGCAACATCCTCCCTGTGCACACCATACTGAAACAGCTCACAGATCATGGATTTCATTTCATCATGGAAACCGGCTCTATGACTGGAACGCCCAAAGATCAGAAGTTCCTTTGCATGTACCTCTAACAGGTGACTGATCACCATTGTCTTGCCCAGATCCTCTAATACCTGATTTGTCTTCACCGACATCTCTTCAAAGATACGATATGCCAGTCTGTCAAAGCTCAGAATATCAATATCTATAATTCCACCATCCGGATGCAGCTTCGACATTCTTCTCTGTGTCTCCATCGTAAACTGCTCCGGCACGATCATATAATAATTATGCTCCCTGTCTTTGATAGACCGGGTGATCATATCCTGGCACAGCCTCTGTGTCTTCCCTGACCCACTTCTACCAAGCACAAGCTTCACATTACATGTCATACGCATACGAATCTCTTCTCCAATCTAAAATTATTTGTCATAATCAAAGTCCAAAAGTAATACTATTATAGCAAACACGAACACCAAATTCATGGAAAAGGGGAAATTAAATGGAAAAAACGAAAAAAATCATTGTATTGAAAGCGCGTGAATTCATATACACATTAATCTTTGCAGCCCTGATTCTCCTTCTGGTCTTTGTACTGATCCGGATGTTCTCCTCCAAGGATCATGCAGTCTCAACCAATGCAGATGTATACATACCCGGTGTCTATACCTCAAATGTGGCTCTTGGAAATAACTCCCTTAATGTGGAGGTAACACTGGATAGCGATCGTGTCACGCATGTAGAATTCGTAAATACCGATGAATCGATCACCACAATGTATCCACTGTTAGATACTACGCTGGACGAAATAAATGCACAACTGGCTACAGTGGATTCCCCTGAAGATCTCACATTTTCAGGAGAAAACCAGTACACGACAACCATCATCAAGCAGGCCATCCTAGCCGCTGCTAAGAAGGCCGAAATCCATCCGTAATCAGTTATGCATTTTCGTTTGTAAATTAAATCCTTTTTTTCGATAGAAGGCAGCTTTGACCGGTCTAAATCTTGTCGGGTTAAAGTTGCCTCTTCCCCGGTAGGCCAGTCTGGCCAGATAATATGCCGAAGAAATCCCATCTCTCACATAATTGGGTGATCTGAAAAAAGCCGGCCGATGCTCTGATGCATCTGCATAATCAAGAAGATTTCCCTCAAATACCACATCGTAATCTTTCAAAACATCTATCAACTGTTCCGGCGTATACTGATACGCACTCTTGGATACCCGTATCGGTACACCCATGATCGTGAGCAAAAACACAATAAATTCAGAACAGGTAAATGCCTTATAAGTCCGGATACCCCGAAACAGAGGGTAGGTCAGCACCGAATACAGATTATACATATACGACTCCCTGTCATGCAGCACATGCCGGATACTCCTGGCCCCGATCATATACTGTGTTTTGGTCACCGGGATCCGGTATATTCTGACAGGTACATTTTTCACCTTATTCAGTGTGAAACGCTCCGGATATTCTCGTACAAGTCCTGCAACAACCGGTACCCGGGAACGGTACCTCGCAAACCCATACATATGCTTCAGGTCTGCATCAAATGCAATTGAAGAATGGCTATAGGTATTTCCTGTGATCCGGCGGATCGTCCTCGCAAACCCTGTCTGTGTCTGAGACAGCATAATATACACATAATACTGCTTCTGCGTTACTGCCTGCATGCGATCTCGCCCTTCTTCTTATAAATACTGTTTGCCGGGATATAACCCCGCACCATAGATAACGGATATACATGAGAATGACTGCCTACCACGGTTCCCGGGTTTAATACACTGTTGCAGCCAACCTCTACATAATCTCCCAACATAGCACCGAATTTCTTACATCCGGTATCCAGATCAAATCCATCCCCTTTGACATGCACGATTGTCTTATCCTGCTTTACATTAGATGTGATAGAACCTGCTCCCATATGTGACATATATCCTAAGATGGAATCCCCCACATAATTGTAATGCGGGACCTGAACATGATTAAACAAAATAACATTCTTAAGCTCTGTAGAGTTGCCTACCACGCAGTCCTTTCCAACAAGTGCATTGCCTCTGATAAACGCACACTGTCTGACCTCTGTATTCGGACCAATGATTGCCGGTCCCTTGATATAGGCAGTGGGAAAGACCGTAGCAGTCTTATGGATCCACACATCCTCTCCCCGCTTGTCATATTCCTCCTCCGGAAGTGTCTTTCCAAGCTCCAATATAAAATCATGAATGGCAGCCAGTGCCTCCCATGGATAGGTGTATCCGGAAAGCAATGGCTTTGCCTGTGTTTCGTTCAAATCATATAATTGTGCGATTGTCAACATTTCTGTCATGATGATCTCTCCTTTTTATTTCTTTTCTCCGTAGATAATTACGAAACTCTCAATTACGATTGCGACTATGTGCATATTGCATAATGTATAAGCAGGTACTTGAAGAACGCCGGTTCTTAACGAAGTCAAGCTACGCATTGACTGAGTTTAGCACCGCTGCGTGATGAAGTAGCGAGAGCGTGCCTGCGATACATTGTGCAATATGCACATAACATCAACAACTTCAAGGAGTTTCGCAATTGTCTATCTTTTCTCCGGATAAAACTGTGCAATGTAAGCAAACTGTCGGTTCAACACAGCCTGTTGTCTGCTGTTCTTCACATCATTTGTCATCCGGGTCACAAATGTCGTCAACTTCTCCATATATTCGTCCTCAGATACACTGCCATCCGCTACAAGCGTGAGTCCTTTCTCCCAGCTTGCTGTCAGATTCGGAGCGAGCAAAGAACGGATTGAACAATATACAACATCATGCACCATCTCGCCAAGCTGTGTCGGTGTGATGATCTGTGTCTTTTTGTTCAGATTCAGATATTTAATATGAACAAGCTTCTTAATGATCTCAGCTCTTGTTGCAGATGTACCGATACCGCTGCCCTTAATATGTGCCCGCAGCTCTTCATCTTCAATCAACTGTCCCGCATTTTCCATTGCCAGGATCAACGAACCTGAGTTATATCTCTTTGGAGGTGATGTCTCTCCCTCTTTGATCACGAATCCGGTAAACGGCACATTCTGCCCTTTTTTGAGATTCCGGATCGCATCCAATACCTCTGCATCTACCTTCTGATCTGATTCCTCATTACTTTTCTCTGCCGATGCCTGTGCCAATGATTTCTTCATAAACGAATAGGACATGACCTTTAGATACCCCTCGCTTGAAAGCACCTTAAAATTCGCAAACAACCGTTCCTGATTCCGGTTCAGGATGAGTGCGTATTTCTCATACTCTGCAGGCGGGTAAAAAATACTGATAAATCTTCTTGCAATCACTTCGTATACCTTCTGTGACAGTGCCGGTAAACCGGGAAGTGCAGAAAGTCCCTGTCCGGTCGGAATGATAGCATAGTGGTCCGTGATCTGCTTGTCATTCACATAACGGCTCTTTGCCAAGCCTTTATATGCCTGCTGCTTCATGATCAAAGAAGCAAATGGTGCTACCTGATCATACTGCACAAGACCACTGATATTCTTATGTATCTCTTTCGCAACTGCCGTCGACAGTACTCTCGCATCTGTTCTCGGATAAGTTACCAGCTTCTTTTCATATAAGTCCTGCACGATCCCCAGAGTCTCATCCGGGCTGATCTTAAACAGCTTTGCACACTGGTTCTGCAATTCCGCCAGATTAAACAGCAATGGTGGATTCTTCTTTTCCGTCTTCTTCTCTTTTTTCTCAAGTTGAGCCGGATAATCCTCTCCAACCGGAGTCATCAGCTCTCCGATCAAAAGCTTTGCATCTGTCTCTTTTTTAAATCCATTCTCTTTATATAATAGAGGGGATCCATAATATTTAGAACCCTCTACTGCCTTCCATTCTGCCTCAAATACAGAATGTGCTACGGTTCCATCTTCTTTCACCGTCTGTATCTGTGCAGTACCGATCACCCGGTAGAACGGCGTCTTTTCAAACGCACGGATCTCCCGCTCCCGTCTTACGATCATCCCAAGTACGCAGGTCATTACACGACCGACAGATATGGCACCCTTCTTCAGATTCAGAAAATTGCGCACCGGATATCCATACTTTAAAGTCAACACACGGGAAAAATTAATACCCATCAGATAATCTTCTTTTGCACGCAGATAGGCTGAGGCTGCCAGATTATTATACTCTGACAAAGGCTTTGCCTCACGGATTCCCCGCAGGATCTCTTCTTCTGTCTGGGAATCGATCCAGACACGCCTTTTTTCCTTGCTGTCTCCGACACCCGCCATATCATCAACGAGACGATAGATGTACTCTCCCTCCCGTCCCGAATCCGTGCATACATAAATGCATCCTACATCCGCTCTTGTAAGCAGAGATTTTACAATCCCGAACTGTTTCTTTACACCATCCACTACCTCATACTTATAAGTATCCGGAAGAAACGGTATCGTATCCATAGACCATTTTCCTAATGCAGGATCATATGCCTCCGGATAACTCATCGTGATCAGATGTCCTACACACCATGTAATAATGCAGTCCTCCGACTCAATATAACCATCATGGCTGCCGCCCTTTACTTTCAGGGCATTTGCAAATTCCCTGGCAACACTCGGTTTTTCTGCTATATATAAATTCTTCAATCCATCATTTCCTTATCTGTTTCAAACATAATCTTCTTTATCATACTATGTCCGTCTTGTTTTGTAAAGTAGGGTTGTTTCACAGTGTAATTCATGCTATGATATCTGCAATACTACATAGATTATTATGATTAAAGGAGTGTGTGCTTATGGCATATACAGATTATATAAAAGCTCTAAAAAAAGGCACCAAAGAATACAACAGTGCGATCTCCAAGGGACAGTACCCATATCTGCCTGTGTTAGACGATCTCTTATCTCATACGGATATTGAATGCGAGGTTAATCTTGGCACAATGCATATCCGGCTGGATCAGGTCATCGGTACGAGCAATTTCGGAAGAACCACTGCATTTGCAAGTAATTTCATGCCACTTTTAGACTATGGCAGCGAATTCTCGATCAAGTGGTCTCAGCTGTGTGATGCACAATTGGAAGAGGGGATCCGTGATCCGATCAAAGTATATGAATACATGAATCAATACTATGTTGTTGAGGGCAACAAGCGTACCAGTGTGCTCAAATATTTCGATGCTGTTACGATTGCAGCGACAGTGACCCGCAAGGTTCCAAAACGGACAGATGACATCGAGAATATCATCTATTATGAATTCATGAATTTCTATCAGCTGACAGAAATGAATTTCATTACTTTCAGTCATCCGGGAAGCTACAAAAAGCTGCTCTCTCTGACCGGGCACGATGAAACAACTGTCTGGCCCGAGGAGGAACGCAAGGACTTCACATCCTTTTATTATACATTTGCCAAAGATTTCGAGGCAAAGGGTGGATTGAAACTGAATATTACCTGTGGGGATGCCATTCTTCCACTGTTAGAAGTATATGACTATGCATCCGTGAAGGATATGACTTCCACTGAGCTTCGTCCGGCAGTCGATAAGGTATGGGATGAGATCCTGCTGCTCACGGACGACAGATCCATTGAACTGCTGATGGATCCAACTGAAGCTCCTAAGAAAAATGTACTGAATAAGCTGATGCCGGCTGCTCAGCCTAGGAAACTGAAGGTTGCATTTGTCTATGACCGCTCTCCGGAACGGTCTGACTGGATCTACAGCCACGAACTGGGGCGTCTGCACATTATGGAAGTCTTTGGGGATGCGATTGACACGGTTCAGGTAACATGCGAAAACCCTGAAAAGTATGGTCAGGCGGTACTCGAAGATCTGATCCATGACGAATATAATATTATATTTAATACCACCACACAGTTTATCCAGCCAAGTCTGAAGATCGCACTTGAACATCCTCATGTCAAGATCTTAAACTGCTCTGTCAATATTCCGCACAACGCGATACGGACCTATGAATCCCGGTTATATGAAGCAAAGTTTCTGACCGGTATGATCGCAGGTGCCATGACAAAGGATGATAAGATCGGATACATTCAGGATTACCCAATCTATGGTGCTATGGCCAATATCAATGCATTTGCCTACGGTGCCAGCATGACCAATCCACGTGCCAAAGTATACCTCGACTGGTCAACGATAAAGGATCATGATGTCAATGCCTATTTTCAGGAGCAGAACATCCACATCATATCCGATCAGGATCTGATCACACCGGGACGCAGCACCAGAAAGTTTGGTCTCTATACCAATGAATCCGGTATGGATCAGGGGCTGGCTATGTCTATCTGTCACTGGGGTATATTTTATGAGAAGCTTTTAAACACGATTTTAAGCGGAACATGGAAGACAGAAGAAACCAATGAATCCGCCAAAGCACTGAACTACTGGTGGGGCATGTCTGCAGGCGTGATCGAAGTGATCTGCTCGCAGAATCTTCCGTCCGGCATTACCAAGCTTGTTGAGATCATGAAAGAAGCCATCTGCAACAACACTTTTCATCCATTTTCCGGTCCTCTCTACTCTCAGACCGGTCTTGTAGAAGCCTCAAAAAAGGGATATATGACACCGGAAGAGATCATTACAATGAACTGGCTTGCTGATAATGTCATTGGCACGATTCCACTGGAAGAGGACCTGCTTCCAAAAGCAAGAACCATTATGGATAATCAGGGAGTCGCACCGGAAACTGTCATACAATCAGAAGAAGCACCTGCACAGACACTGCCGCAGCATTAGGAGATACATATGAATATACTAGTATTATCAGATGTCGAATCAAAATCCCTGTGGGATTATTTCGACCCAAATAAAATAGAAGATATTGATCTGATCCTGTCCTGTGGAGATCTAAAACCGCAATATCTTGAATTTCTTGCCACATTTGCCAAGGTCCCGATCCTGTATGTGCATGGCAACCATGATGACTGCTATGAACAGACACCGCCAAACGGCTGCATCTGCATTGAAGACAGTATTTATGTTCACGATGGAGTCCGCATTCTGGGAATTGGTGGTTCCATGCGCTACAAACCGGGTGCATTTCAATTTACACAGCAGGAAATGAATACCAGAGTCCGACATCTTTGGTGGACAATACACAGACACAAAGGATTTGATATCCTGTTAGCGCACTCTCCTGCTTTCGAGGTGGATGACGATACCGATCTTCCGCACCACGGATTTGAAGCATTTGTTAAACTGTTAGACAGGTACAAACCAAAATATTTTATTCATGGACATGTCCATATGTCATATGGACGCAAATTCAAACGCGTGAACCATTATCATGATATTACGATCATTAATGGTTACGAAAAATATACTTTCGAATACTGATTTCCCTCTCACAAATTTATATAAAAAAGGAACCCCCGCTTGATGGAAGCGGGGGCGAGGGGGTAATCAATCTATCGGCATCTGACGGATTCCCATCAGATATACATCGATTCGATATGTAATTCTCCTATCTGCTATACATAGAACAGGATATCCTCATACTGAGGGAATGGCCAATATGTCTTATCCACCAATTCCTCAAGCTTATCAGCAGGCTCTCTGACTGCAGACATCTCTGCGAATACCTCATCATGGAAGCTTCTTGCAGCCTTCTCCATATCATCTTCATAGCTTAATGCCTTATCGTCTAATTCTTCCAGTTTCTTTGTAGCCTCTGTCAGAGCCTTCAACTGTACAGAAATCTCCTGCAATAATTCTTCCTGAACGGATGTATCTACACCAACAGCCTTTAAGTCATTGACACCCTTTGCGGTATCTGCTGAATACTTCATAACTGCCGGAATGATCTGCTTCTTAGACATATCAAGCATTGTCTTCGCCTCGATATTGATCTGCTTTGCATAGTTCTCATAGTAGATCTCTGCACGGGACAGCATCTCTGCCTTGCTTAAAACACCAAACTTCTCGAACATCTTGATATTGTCCTCATTCTTAAATGCATCAACTGCATCCACCAGACACTTGATGTTTGGAAGGCCTCTTCTCTCTGCCTCAGCAACCCATTCATCAGAGTAACCGTTGCCATTAAAGATGATTCTCTTATGCTTGCTGACTAATTCCTTAATCTTGTCATGGATCGCCATATCAAGGTTATCTGCCTTCTCTAACTCATCTGCGATCTCACATAATGAATCTGCAACGATCGTATTCAGAATGATATTTGGTGTTGCAATTGACTGTGTAGATCCGACCATACGGAACTCGAACTTATTACCCGTAAATGCAAACGGTGATGTACGGTTACGGTCTGTTGCATCCTGCATGAAGGAAGGCAGTGTCGATACTCCGGACGCATATGCCTTACCCTGCAAAGAGCTTGTTGCTTCACCTGTCGTATCCAACTGTCTGATAACATCATCCAGCTGCTCTCCTAAGAAGATAGAAATGATAGCCGGTGGTGCCTCATTTGCCCCCAGTCTGTGATCATTACCTGCTGAAGATGCAGATAATCTTAACAGATCTGCATGCTCATCTACAGCCTTTAAGATTGCAACTAAGAATAACAGGAACTGAATATTCTCATGTGGTGTCTTGCCCGGCTCTAACAGATTGATACCGTCATCTGTTGACATTGACCAGTTGTTATGCTTACCGGATCCATTGACTCCGGCAAATGGCTTCTCATGCAGCAGACATGCAAGATCATGACGCTCAGCGACTCTCTTCATCGTCTCCATAACAAGCTGGTTATGGTCTGTACCAACATTGGTTGTACCATAAATCGGTGCAAGCTCATGCTGGCAAGGTGCCACCTCGTTATGCTGTGTCTTTGCTGTAATACCTAACTTCCACAGTTCAACATTCAGATCGTTCATGTAGGACAGCACTCTCTGTCTTACGGTTCCAAAATAATGATCATCTAACTCCTGACCCTTTGGCGGCATTGCACCAAACAAGGTACGACCGGTAAGGATCAGATCCTTACGCTTCTCATAATCCTTCTTGTCGATCAGGAAGTACTCCTGCTCCGGTCCGACAGATGTTGTAACCTTTGTAGAGGTTGTATTGCCAAATAATCTTAAAATACGAAGTGCCTGTACATTGACAGCTTCCATTGAACGAAGCAGCGGAATCTTCTTATCCAGTGCCTCACCTGTGTATGATGAAAATGCGGTTGGAATGCAAAGCACTGTGCTTCCATCCGGTGATTCCTTGATGAATGCCGGCGAAGTACAATCCCATGCTGTATAACCTCTTGCCTCATTGGTTGCTCTCAGACCACCTGAAGGGAAAGAAGATGCATCCGGCTCACCCTTGATCAATTCCTTACCTGAAAACTCCAGGATAACCTTTCCGTCTGATGTTGGGCTGATGAAAGCGTCATGCTTCTCAGCTGTGATACCGGTCATCGGCTGGAACCAGTGTGTATAATGGGTGGCGCCTAATTCAACTGCCCAATCCTTCATTGCATTTGCTACTGTATCTGCAATTGCAGGATTCAGCTCAGAACCTGTCTCGATGGTCTTCTTTAACTCCTTATACACATTCTTTGGTAAACGCTCTTTCATCACGGCATCGTTAAATACATGTGAACCAAAGATTTCTGTTACATTGACTTTTTCTTTCATAGTGTTCTTCCTTTCTATTATTCAGCGTGATCTATGTCCGAATAAACAAAAACGAGGGCGTTCTCCTAATTTTGAGAACGCCCTCGTTCATTCATTCACACAAACCTGTTCGCTTTTGATAATCATACGATACTCCCCTTTTCCCAAAAAAGCAACCCCTTTTCCGGAAAACAAAGAAAAGCAGAAAAAAACGCGTTCTAGCTTTATTTTATTAAGTCAACCCGCATATTGAATCAACTCAATACATTCTAACCTTAATAAATAAATGTGTCAACCGTATTTTCTGCTGATGAATGCTTTTCTCATTCCGATCTGTCCTTTCTATTCTGATTCCGATACTTCACGCGTTTTTCCAGACAATATGTTGCATAATCTGGTGTAATGAAGCGGAATGACTGCATCTTATCCAGATTCAATGTTAATTCCTGATCCAGCATATTCGATACTGCCATATCGTCCAGAATATGCATAACTTTCTGTTTATATTCATTGGCATCTATTACCTGATCCCGGAACAATGTATATGCCTGATACATCTCAACAAGATCTTCACTGTATTCACCGGACTGTGTAAGCTTATCGGATATCACAAAATCTGTCCCTGTCAGATCAAGTATCTGTCTTGCTGACTTCGCAGAGATCAATATATCTTCTCCTATCATATAAAGATTCTTGTAACGCTGTTTAATACCTCCCTGCCCATGCTCATACACCCGTGGCAGAAAATCCGAGAATAAATTAGACAGTAAAGACGGTTTCCGGAATTGTATGTACTCCCCTTTTGGATTCACCGGTACTGCACGGCGATACCTTATGGGACCTACCTGTGTCAGCGGCAGCATGATCTGTCTTACCTCTTTCTCCAGCAAAAGGATATGGAGCTGGTTTCTGGATACCCATACATATCCCGGTGTCTGACTGATCTTATAATGGGACGATGCATCTATCAGAATCTGTCTGTGATCCGGCTTCACCCTGAATCTGACAAAAATCTGTTTTATATGTTTTTGCGTATATCGCACAAGAATGTCCTCCGGTGCCACCGGTTTTGTTAATTCTGCCAGCTTATCATCTTTGATCTCACTGAAATCATACATCTGCACAATCACGATCACAACCGCCAGACATATAAATGCAGGACCAAACAAGATGTAGTGCTGTCTGATCAGTGCAAATGCCACACACCCTACAGTCAGCACCGAAAACAGGAGTATAGACCATAATATTCTCTTCGTGGAGGAATCTCCATACCGCAATGTATCAAGCAATCGTTTCATGCTGCACCGCCTCTCTGCTTATGTGATATTTCTGTCCATTGAATAGCTACATTATATATTAAATCGAGATATTTATCCACTTATTTTCCATGCATCCGGCCTTCGTGATCGATCTCATAATCACCCTGCCAAATCAGCTGATCAAGCGGAACAAACTGATACCCCTGTGACTCCAGATTGAGAAGCAGTGTGTCCAGTGCATCTTTCGTATACTTACTGCCATTATGCAAAAGAAGAATTGAACCCGGTCCAAGATGCTTGTGATCACAAACGGTATGCACGATAGCATCAACACCATAATCCTTCCAGTCTAAGGAGTCCACATCCCATTGAATCGTATAATAGCTGCACTTCTTTGCAGCCTCCACCACGGCTTCATTATAATCTCCATAGGGTGCACGAAAAAACATCATATCGTTTCCGGTCTGTTGTTTGATAATGTTGTGGCATCCCATAATCTCATCAGACATGCCCTGTGCATCCAGCTGTGTCATATGCTTATGATGGTGGCCATGGTTCCCTATGATATGACCATCCTGACTGATCGCACGAATGGCTTCCGGATGTTCCTCTGCCCAGTCACCTGTCACAAAAAAGGCAGCAACGCATTTATGTTTTTTTAGGATTGCCAGAATCTCTTCCAGATCCTCCGTTCCCCATGCTGAATCAAATGTAACGGATATCTGTGGTTTATCTCCGGTATCCACACAGTATATGGGAATTTCGGACATTACATTGGAAGATATCGCTTCATAATATTCTGTCTGGTGATATCCTGCATAGCATAACACCAAAAACAGTAATAATAAGATGGCAGGTTTTATATATTGGGATAAATGGTCATCCAAAGAGGAAAAATTCATATAAAACTCCGATACATATAGGATTAATTCACTATATGCACAAACCGATTCCCGGTAGAACCGCAATCAAAAAAATGCCGCCCATATGGACGGCATTTATATATATATGTAAGATTAGTCATATAATGATTTCTTGTAACGGACCGCATGATACACCTTATATAAGAACATCACTATCATATAAATGATAATTGCTCCGGTTGTAAAAATGCTGACGGCACCTCCTACAATGATCATAAGCCATGTAATAATATCCTGCATCACGATATACCTCTTTTCTATTTTTTTGTATAACAAATAAACCTATGCTGCACATAAGGTAAGAAAAGAGGATATCTGTTTTTCTCCATCCTGATGGTGTATGTATTTTAAGATCCACATGCTGCTTAGAACCTGCCAGAAGATCTGGTTCTTGATCGAAACAATGAACAGAATCCATGATTGTATCACACGCATTGGAACCGGAATGATATTTTCCATACTGCGCATCCGGCATCGACCTACTCTGGAAACCTGATGTGTGGGACGCCCAACCTCATTTCTGGAAACAGACTCCACCGAACACATCAAAAAACCCGGTTTGGATTGTAATATTTCAGAAATATTAGAAGTTTCACGCTGTTTCCCCAGAGCATCTGACCCATCCCGAAACTGTGGTGAACGAAAACCCATACAGGAGATCATTACAATCACGATTAAAATATATGCTGTTATCCGCTTGTAATTATGCATTCTCATATTGCCTTCATACCCCTGTATCCTGTAATCTGTCTATTGTTATTTTCTTCCATGTCTGTTAAAATGTCAATATATATTTAAAGGAGAGATCCGTTATGTGGAAATTTAAGCAGATCAACAATTCCATAGCATTGTGTTTTGTGTTTGTCATGCTCATCACAGGACTTTATCTGCCCGTGATCCACACCGAAATGTCTGCCGGGGGCTCTTCCCGGCAGACCACCTTTACCTATCTTTCATATGATATTTCGACACCGGTCGCACAGATCGCTGACACATTATCTGCGCGTTTTCGGATTCTGTCAGAACAATACAGACATACCGTGGATACCCGTATCCGCACACAGGCATACAAGCATTTCTGTTTATCTCTGTCCGCTGCATTATATCAGCGGATTTACTCCATATCTTTGGCACTATCAAAGGCAGACAATCCGGCCATACAAAAGCATGCCGGTATCCTCTCCTATATTCATAAACAAGATGGCAAAAAAAGAACTCCATACTATTTTTATAAATAAAAATATATGGAGGGAATTACATATGGTACAAGACATTATGGTAGGTCTGATGGTTGTAGTGATTATCGTTGTCGTTGGTTTCTGTGTGAAGAATGAATTCTTCGGCAATGACGCATCCGATCAATAAACAACACAACAAAGGGGATGCCATATTCTGATGACATCCCCTTTTTATCATTTGATCTTGACAACCTGTGATACTGATTTCTTACCAATATATGTTTTTCCATCGATCTTTCTGACCGGAGCCAGCTTGTAGTAGTATTTTTTTCCTTTTTTCACTGTGCTGTCTGTATAGGAGAGCTTCTTGGCAGATACCATTGCGATCCTGATATATTTTCCATTCTTCTTATCAGCCCGATATACAGCATAACCCGAGGCTCCCGCTGTCTTCTTCCACTTTAGAACAGTCTTTTTTGATTTTGCCGTAACAGATTTCACTGTCACCACCGGTGTCTTTGTATATACATTCATCACCGCTGTCAGATTCGTACAGTATGACAAACCATCCCACAAGGTCCGTGTTGACATATCTGCCCATGCACTCGACCCAATCTTGATCATACTCTTATTCGTCAATTTTTTTGCATCATAGGTAATATAATAACCGTCACCACCCTTTTCACTTCCATCTCCGACATCCGCCCATACATAGATCGTATCTCCGCTCGGATCTGTCAGGGTAATGGCTGCCGTCACACGATCCCCATGTTTGACATAAACCGGCTTCTTCAACTTAATCGTATTATAACCGCAATGTGCCAGCCAGCCGGTCTGTGCCTTTGACAAAAGCTTTTTCCCGGATGTTGGCTTTCCGCTTTTGCCATTCAGATACAGCTGCAGAGAATACTTCACATCATAATTGGAAGTGCCAAATCCCACACTTGTGATCTTTTCATATCCGGTACCCTTTGCCTTCATCTGATATGTGTTTGCAATGGCTACCTTTTGATTCCGGTACTTTGATCCAACCGTGCCGATCCTTGGAATATTGCTGTAAAAATAATTGTTATCGTAGCTGTCAGTTGATTCCATCTCATAAGAATAGGCTGCATCCATACTAGGATCATAGTACGAACACCAGAAATATCCACCATTCGATGTATACGCCCCCCAGCTGTTCTTAACCAGCCATGCACCATTGCCGGAAGGTCTGTAATCAAAATTGGATGCATCATAATTATCATCCCAGCCAACGATCGTCACATCATGATTTGACTGATAACTATACGGATAATAATAATTGTCCGGTGTACGGTCTACACCAAGTACCTTTCCGTATATATATGCCATTGTCATGACCACAGAGCCATACTTCGTAATCGCACCTTTAATTTCCGAAAGATTTGGATTGTCATTGCTGTCAAACATCGAATATGCATACATATTTTTTAGATGCAGCAATGCCTTGTAATCAAGTGACTTACCCAGTTCGGATGTATCGTAGGGAGCTGTACTCTCTAATACAGGACCTTCTCCATTGGCCAGCGTTACAGACGCACGCACACTATTACCACCCATTTGCAGATACTGGGTACTGTATGCCTGTTCGACCAGATCTCCGGCATTATTGCCCAGCACATCGTTATATGCATGATAGGTATAATATGCCAAATGCTTCTCTGAAAAATCCAAAGACAGATCCGCTCTTCGACCTGCTACCTTAAGTCCTTTCTTGATCGCATATGTCTCCATTGCAGATGCCGCACCGAATGCCCAACAGCATCCAAAATCTCCCTGTGTTTTTGGAGTTGTCACATATCCAAGATCCACAGAACTGTAATATGCCGGATAACTATCCGCAGATACACTGCTGAGTGACGAAGTTGTCTGATCTCTCTCAAATTTGAAATGCATATTGGAGATTCCCAGACTGCCATCCGTCCGATATGCTGCTATATCTGCATCATTGTACTGTCCTGCAACCAGTGTCTGCTCTCCGGAAATGTCTGTTTGCTGTCCGGCATTTACCTGATCCACAGCACCTGCCAGACCACCCGTCATGATCACAACCGCCGCCATACATACTGCGAACGATTTTTTTAAATTTATCTTTTGCATATATCCACTCCTTATATGTTTACATTTTCTTTTTTTTATATTATACAGCATTCTTGATCTCATTGTCGATATTACTTTTTTATATGCGTGTATATTTATGGTTATTCAGATAATACTAACAGGGAAATCAAGAAAAAGGAGTGTACACATTATTATGAAGAAATTAAAATTCTGTTTCTGTATGGCTTGTCTGGCTGCTATGAGCTGCTTCATTTTAACCGGTTGTGGCAATCGTAATTCCACAAGCGGAAATAATACGCAGGCCGGCACCAATGACAATGCTTCTACTTCCGAAAATGCCGGCAATGCAGTCGGGGATGCCATTGGTGATGTTGGAAATGCCGTTGGTGACGCGGTTGGCGATGTAGCCAACGGTGTAGGTGATGCAGTTGGCGATATCACAAGCGGATTTACCAACTATGGTGATGCACATGATTATTTCATGGATCGTATGGGTAAGGATAATCCAAACTCCCAATATGAGCTTCGAAACGAATCAAAGGACTTAACCACCTATGATGGCAGTACGCAAGGGTATCATTTTGAGCTGTATGATACAGCAGTCAACAGCGACGGAGAAAAGGTTGGAGATTTCTATCTGGAGCCAAAATCCGGCAGAGTATACAAAAAGGATGCATCCGGAAAATTTAATGAATATCAGTTTAAGGGTGCCGCAAACGAGGATAACACTAACACAAATACCGCTAATTAGTGATCAAAAAAGAAGCTGTACACGGACTTTATCCAATGCACAGCTTCTTTCTTTATGTCTAAGAAGTTTAGATCTGATCATCACCCTGAAGAGCGTCATAACCCTCTTCACCGGTTCTAACCTTAATTACATTTTCTACATCATATACGAAGATCTTACCATCACCAATGTTGCCTGTATAAAGCACCTCTCGTGCAGCCTTTACCACATCTGCAACCGGAACCTTACTTACGATGACCTCTACCTTCACCTTAGGCAGCAGCATCATATCAACCTCAACACCACGATAGTACTTTGTCTGACCCTTCTGTGCACCACATCCTAATACCTGTGTTACCGTAATACCCATAACACCGATCGCATTCAGTGCATTCTTCAGATCATCAAACTTATTCTGCTTACAGATGATTGATACCTTAGACAGCTTGACATCTGATGCCGGTACTTTTGCTGTAGCAGCCTCCATTACCTGTACCGGTACAGCCGCATCTACCGGTGCTGCATTCTCAGCAGGCAATGCAGATACACCATTGAAGTTGCTTGATACAGTATCACCAATTGTAAATCCTGCATATGCAGAAATCAGACCATGCTCTGTAGAGTCCAGACCAAGGATTTCCTCTTCTTCTGTAACACGAAGTCCAACAAGCTTCTTGATGACAAGGAATGAGATTGTAATCGTAATTGCAGTCCAAGCTGCCGTTGCCAGCATACCTATAAGCTGGATGCCTAACAGCTTAAATCCACCACCATAAAACAGACCTAACAGCTCGTTACCATTTGCATCTGCTAATGAGTAGGTAGGAGTTGTGTTTGTTGCAAACAGACCAACTGCAATGGTACCCCAGATACCATTCATCATATGTACGGCAACCGCACCAACAGGATCGTCAATACGAAGCTTGTAATCTAACAGCCATACACCAAATACTACCAACACACCGGATACAGCACCGATCACAATCGCACCTGTTGCATCTGCCACATCACAAGGAGCTGTGATCGCAACCAGGCCGGCAAGAGATGCATTCAGACACATAGAAACATCAGGCTTACCATATCGTACCCATGTAAAGATCATACATACTACAGTTGCAACTGCAGGTGCAATCGTAGTCGTTACGAAAATCGCACCCAACTGCTCTACGGATGTAGCAGCCGCACCGTTAAATCCATACCAGCCAAGCCATAAGATAAATACACCAAGTGCACCAAGTGCTAAGTTATGTCCAGGGAAAGCACCAACCTTGATCGTGCCGTCCTTTCTTTTCTTAAACTTACCAATACGAGGTCCTAAGAGTGCAGCACCGATCAATGCTGAAATACCACCCACCATGTGAATACAGTTAGATCCGGCAAAATCGTGGAAGCCCATCTGTGCTAACCAGCCTCCGCCCCATGTCCAATGTGCTTCAATCGGATAGATCACAGCTGAAATCACGGCTGAATAAATACAGTAAGATAAGAACTTTGTTCTCTCTGCCATGGCTCCTGAAACGATCGTTGCTGTTGTTGCACAGAATACCAGGTTGAATACAAAATTGGACCAGTCAAAATTCTGATAATTTGTAAAGATATCGAAATTCGGAGTTCCCATGAAACCTCCGATATCCTTTCCTAAGAACAATCCAAAACCTAAGAGGATAAATACTACTGTACCAATACAGAAATCCATCAGGTTCTTCATGATAATGTTACCGGTATTCTTTGCTCTTGTAAATCCGGCTTCTACCATCGCAAAGCCAGCCTGCATCCAGAATACCAATGCGGCGCCGATCAAAAACCAGACACCAAATATTACGCTGTTAATTTCATCTGTCATAACGATTCCTCCTCTAAAACAAGCTGTTGCAGCAATCGGTTCATGATCTGCGCGCTACCATCATCACTACATACACTCTTTATGCAAAAGAAAAGGCACCACGAATCTTTGTTCGTAGCGCCCTTGCCTTTCAACATGTGAAACGATAGCACATATCAAAATTGAAGTCAACTATTTTTATCTAATACCTAATAAAATTAAGTCAAAGCCTTATTACTTAAATAAATTAAGCTACATTTTCATATTTTATTAAGATTAGGATATTTCATTTTATTTTTTTAATCCATCATCGGATAAATGCATGCTCTCCTGCCAGTTTTAACATTTTATCATATTGCTCATACATCTTCTGGACACTGTTCTCGAGCAGATAATAATGCTTGATATATGGCACCATCAGCACCATAAATGCAACAAGCAGCAAAAACAGCATCGGCTGCGGATTGGCGATCACATATAAAAAAGTACCGACAGTCAATATGGCAAATACGACAGTCACGATCAGATGAATCAACCTTTCATGTGCAAAAAAAGCAATCTGGATCAAATGCTTTTTCGCCTCCTCATGAAAATCAATATCACCTGATGAATCCTCTAACATATCATCTATATACCTCAAATAAAGCTGAATCCGTTCTGCCATGCCATATCACTCCTATCCTTCTAAATCAATCTATATCTGTATTCTATACCCCTCTTCGTAATGTGTCAAATACCGAAAGAAGATTTAATATGCCCCATCCCCATAGTCTTGATGGCCATGTCAGGCGCGCGTCACGTACTGCCCCCCTGATCAGATACTGCTTCAGCTGGACGCCTGTCAGTGCCGGCACCGGATTCTCCAATGTCCATTGCTGTATCAAACATCCTGCCCCCGCCACATGGGCCGCCGCAACACTCGATCCGCTGCGTTGCTCTGCAATGCCTCTCCGTCCTATCCCCATCACCTCAACACCGGGTGCAGCAATGTCGGGTTTCATATTTTGATTTAATGTATATCCCCGGCTTGCTTCCAGACTGATCGCACCCGTTCTGTGATTATACGCTGTCACTGCAGACGCATTTTCACTATCTGCCGGACTTGTCAGTGTAACATCCGGCGTAGATGTCAGAAAATAAGTATCCGGCTGCACATACTGTCTGATCGGCATCCATATATGAAATCCATTGCTTGTGACGCCTTCCCCATAGACATTCAGCCGCCATAGTCCGGGCAAAGGCTTATACATCCATATATACACCAGTTCATTGCCTGATTGCGCTTCCACCAGTGTATAGTTGACATTCAACATCGTACCTCCAATGGCAAAATTAATCCGCTCTGTCGCATTAAACCGGGGTGGGATCCGGGCGATGACAGACCCATCCGGTGTCTCGAACCCGACAGAATAAGTATCCGGTGCGATTCCCCACAATTCCATCACCAAAATGTCTTCAGCGGATCCTACATTGAACTCCACAACAGTAAGAGATCCTGCACCCTGTGCATGAAGTCTTGCATTTCCCTCATTGCCAGCCGCTATACTGATAAATATATTTTCCATCACAGACTTATATGAAACCATTTGTGCCAATGCATTATCACCTGCATGTGCCCCACTCGAAGTTCCAAGTCCCAGACAGACTGACAACGGCTTCGCCCGCCTTCTTGCATATCTGACAGCAAAGGCAAGCCCTGCCATAATATCATTTTCCTGAAAAGCCTGCTGCCCTTCTGCAATACCGAAAACCCATTTTAAATATGACTTTGCCGGCTTCAGCTTTATGATCAGAAGTTCCGCATCCGGTGCGGCACCGAAATACTCTCTGGATCCCGCTGCAATCGAGGCCAAAAAGGTACCATGTCCATTGGTGTCCTCCTCCGGCACAACTATCAACGGGTTCTCACTTTTTAATGCCTGATTGATCCGATCCCGGTCATACCATGCCCCATACAGAAAGGATTCCGGAGGCTCTCCATCCTCAACCGTCTGATCCCATATTCCCAGAATTCTGCTCGTACCATCTTCTCTGATAAATGTATCTGCCTGATAATCAATCCCGGTATCGATCACACAGCATATTGTACCCCGCCCCGTATAACCATAAAGGCTGCTGCCGGACACTGCTGATATCCCGGATGCCTCCATACTGGATGCATCCATCAGTCCATAACACTTCGGTACCATGCTGTATATGATACCTGTATTAAAGAGTGTCTGATATTGCAGTCTGGTCTCTCTCGGAATATAAGCAACCGCATACCGGTCATCAATGATCTGCACGCAATCCGCCTCCAGGTACTGTGCAAGTTCCTCCTGTCTTCCCTGATATTCAAACAGATAATCTCCATATGCATTAGAATAAATCCTCTCCCTGCAATCAGCCAATCTCCGATCCTCCAGCATAGTAAAAGCCGAAGATAATCCTTCGGCTTTTTTACTATCTTATGTGAAAAATGCAATTATGTGCATCAACCTATTCCACACCACGCATCTTAATGATCGGAGCACCCTTACCATTGACATAATCTCCTGTAATGATCACTGTTCCAATATCATCATCTCGCGGCACCTGATACATAATATCCATCATAAATTCTTCAATGATCGCACGCAGTGCTCTGGCACCGGTCTTCTTCTCCAATGCCTTCTTTGCAATCGCCTCATATGCAGACTCATCAAACTGCAGATCTACCTCATCTAAGCGTAGAAGCTTCTGATACTGCTTGAGAATTGCGTTCTTTGGTTCCTTTAAAATGTCGATCAGCATCTGTTCATCCAACCCGGTGAGCGTATAGATCACCGGAAGTCTTCCTAAAAACTCCGGAATCATACCATATTCACGCAGATCATCCACTGTCACCTTGGCAAGCAGATTCGGATCATTATCTAATTCATCCTTCAATGTACTGCCAAAGCCCATCAGAGATGTCTTCGTCAGACGCTTCTTGATAATATCCTCGAGATCCGGGAACGCCCCACCACATATAAACAGAATATTTCTGGTATTGATCGTCTCCATCGGCACCATTGCATTCTTACTGCCGGAGCCGACCGGAACCTCCACATCTGCGCCCTCTAACAGCTTTAACAAACCCTGCTGTACTGACTCTCCGCTGACATCACGCGAATTTGCATTTCTCTTCTTCGCGATCTTATCAATCTCATCAATAAAGACGATACCTCGTTCTGCCTTCTCTACATCATTGTCCGCCTCGGCTAATAGCTTAGAAAGTACGCTCTCTACATCATCGCCGATATACCCCGCCTCTGTCAGTGTCGTAGCATCTGTAATCGCCAGCGGCACATTCAACATCTTTGCAATCGTACGCACCAGATAGGTCTTACCAGAACCGGTCGGTCCGATCATCAGCATATTTGACTTCTCAATCTCAATATCATCCATCGTATTGGTCAGCACACGCTTGTAATGGTTATATACCGCCACGCTGATCGCTTTTTTTGCATAATCCTGCCCTATCACATAATCATCCAGCATTGCCTTTAATTTATGTGGGGCCGGGATCGTTTTCAGATCCAGCTGTGGCTTCTCTACCTTTTCTTTTTTCTTTTTCTTGATCTTCTGCTGCTTCGGCATCATCTCCGGTCCCATGAAATTCATCATGTTCGACATATCGATCACCTGCATTTTCCCGGAATTGAATGTATCAAATGTCTTTTGCATGCACTGGTTACAAATGCTGATATTGCTCGGCAGATGAATCAATCCACCACACTGTGACTCCGAACGGTGACATAGATAACAATACTTCTCATATCCATCGTCCTGATCCGAATTCTTCTGATCTGTTGTATGTTCGTCTACTGTATAATCTTCATATTCTTTATCCATTATGTTATGTCCTCCTTACTTGCATGTCTGCTCCCCCACGCATTCCGTCAGACATCATTTGCCATGTTTATAAATCCTTTGTAAAGATCCAGATGCCTAGCTTCACAACCGCCATCGCACCCAATGTGCACCCTATATTGATCAGGCATTGTGTCCAATCTGCTGTACGGAAATCCATAAACAGATGTACAAATTCACACGCCCATGCCAAAAACAGCTGTAATAAAACCAGACCAATATAACGATACCATTTCCTGAATCTCACATACCGCTTCAGCCCTTTTCCGCGAAGCGTATATCCTTTCTTTGTCACAGACTGGGACTTTCGCTTTAATGCCTGCTCCTGCCAGTCCTGATAACCTGCCCACAAACCATTCATCGCACCAAGTAATACAAATAACGCAACACTCGTTACCTGTGCTACAGGAGTGGTCGTGTCCAGATTCATCCCATAAATAGATATGCCAAGTACCCACATCAGCACCATATCAATCCATATCATTTTCACTGTTATCTTCATCTCTAACTCCTCCCTTGCTCATATCATTTCAGGCAATTCCAAACTACGCCTATACAATCATACAGTTTACACGAAAACCTTATATATGACAAGTATCAGCATATTTCCTTTTTGACACATTCGAGTGCGGCTGCAATTACCTTATCCATATCATAATATCGATAGCTGCCCAGTCTTCCACCAAATATAACATTTTTTTCTTTCTGGGCAAGTGCCGCATATTGTTCATACAAATGAGAATTCTCATCATCATTCACCGGGTAATATGGTTCTGCCCCAGGTTTCCATTCTGAAGAATACTCTCTCGAGATCACGGTTTTTTCCTGTGTACCAAAGGCAAAATGCTTATGCTCGATCACCCTCGTATATGGCACCTCTCTATCCGTATAATTGACAACCGCATTCCCCTGGTAATTATCTGTGTCTACTACTTCTGTCTCAAAACGCACGGAACGATATGCCAGATGTCCCAGACAATAATCAAAATAAGCATCTATCATACCTGTATAGACCACTTTATCATATGTGGTCTGAGGATCTGTTTTTACCGTATCATAAGAGGTACGCAGTCTGACCTCAATTCCCTCCAGCATCCTTGATACCAGTGCCGTATAACCATCTACCGGAATCCCCTGATAACGATCATTGAAATAATTGTTGTCATAGGTAAACCTAAGCGGCAGTCTCTTAATAATAAATGCCGGCAGTTCCTTGCAATCTCTCCCCCATTGTTTTTCGGTATATCCTTTAATCAGTTTCTCGTATACATCAGTTCCCACCAATGATAATGCCTGTTCTTCCAGATTTTTCGGCTCCGTAATATGCAGATCGGCAATCTGGGCTGCAATCCTGTCCTTCGCCTCCTGTGGAGTCCGGATATTCCACATTTTACTGAATGTGTTCATATTGAATGGCAGATTATAAAGTTCATCCCGATACACTGCAATCGGCGAATTCACATAATGATTAAATTCGCCAAACCGATTCACATAGTCCCATATCATTTTGTCGGATGTATGGAATATATGGGCACCATATTTGTGCACCTGAATCCCCTCTATATCCTCGGTATATACATTGCCTGCAATATGTGGTCTTTTATCGATCACCAGACAGGTTCGGCCTGCCCGGTTCGCTTCATGTGCAAAAACTGCACCATACAGACCTGCTCCAACGATCAAATAATCATACTTCATTTGTAATCTCCTTCTCCTTACATCTCAACTCTGTTCATATAGCGATCCCACTCCATCACGATCTCATCAAACGCAACCTGCAGCCAATAAGTGGTATTATCCTCATCTCCTAAGTCTATGCCGATCAGATACAATTCATGCCCGGTCTGATTCTGGCTCTCCTCTATTTGCGTCATATTCCAAAAATATGCCCCTGAAAGCTTTTTTAACAATGCCGAAAGCTCCAGTGTGGACAACTCCGTATCCGGCACCTCCTCTACCAGTACATCATTGGCATCATAATACTTATAGCCCTCTTTCACTGCCACCTGAATTCCGGCACCATAAAAGTGCACTGTCATATCCCCTGCATAACTATAAGTAAAATTCTCATTCTGGGAATTTTCCGGTGTCACGATCACTGCACTTAACGAAAAAATGATCTCCTGCTTCGCTGTATCCACCTTTACATGTTCAATCTGTGCATCCTTAAAATTAAAATGATTGATCTCATTCACTGCCTTATACTTCATCCTGCTGCTCACTCCTGTTCTCTTCATAAATATCGATGTATCTGCAAGCCATAATCCGGCTGGTATATCGGTCACACACATCTGCATGTGCTTTCATACCCACCGTCTCACACACACTTTTCGCCACCTCCTGCAGATTCTGCCCGGTCTTTGCATTCTGCGTATCGGCTGATGTTTTCCAAAGACACCGGCAATCCCGAAGCCGTCTGACATAATCGTCTACGCTGTGACAGACATATCCATTCACACCATCTGTGATCACTGCCTGATTCTGTGGAATATCACTGACAATGCAGATTTTTCCAAGATACATTGCCTCTAGCAAAGAAATGGATAATCCCTCCCAAAGAGATGGCAGTACAAATATATCTGCCCCTGAGGCGATCCGGATTGCCGCCTCATATGAAACCTGTCCTGTCACCTGTATATTCGGTGCATTCATCATATCCCGGTTCTCGCCATCTCCAATCCAGACAAACTGCATATCCGGGCAGGCTCCGGCAATCTGTGCAAACAGTGCCGGATTCTTCGCCTTCGCGATTCTGCCGGATGTATATACCACCGGCCTTTTTGCAAAAGGCAAAACCACCTCCTGCTGTGCAGTCTGCGTCTGAAAGTTTCCTGCAGTCTCTAGGATCCGGTCCATGCCCATGATATTGATTCCATTATTCACATAATATCTATGTCTCGTCAAGCCCTTTGTCATATCATATTCACACCTCGAACACGCGATCGTGTTTGCCCCCAGATGTCCACAGACAAACTCTGCCAGCTTATATATACTGCGCTTCCATAAGGAACAATCCTGCTGCAAAAAACCATAGCCATGTGGGGTATAATACACGGCGAATGTACCATCCACTCTTTTTGGCAAAACCTGTCTGACAGCCGCAGACAACAACAATAATCTACCAATTGCTCCCGCCTTGGAAGAATGCAGATGTATGATATCCGGCTTCTCTGTCGTGATCAGTTGCTTCAGTTCCAAAAAGGCATGCATATCCTCTGACGGATTGAGACTTCTTGTAAAATGTGTAATCCGTATCATTCTGATCTTTGGAGAAATCTGATGAAACCGCTGTTCTATATCTACCGGGGTGTCCGGTCTTACACCATATGCGATTATAAGCTCATAGGTGTCAGCCTGCACACGGCACAGATCCATGATCACCGACAGGGTGCCTGTTGCTGCCGACTCCACAATATGTATCAACTTCTTCATTACATTGCACCATCCCCGGAAATCACTCTGCCTATCGTACGAAATATCAGTCTTATGTCAAACCAGAAGCTTTCATGCTTCACATAATACAACTCCATCTTCTGTCTCTCCCCGGACGCATAAGTTGCATGATTTCTCGCACATGCCTGCCAGTAACCCGTCAGTCCAGGTCTCACACTGAGCAGCTCTAGGATTTTATCTCCATACATATATGTCTCTCCAGCCACAATCGGCCTCGGACCCACAAGTGAAATATCTCCTTTTAAGACATTAAACAGCTGTGGCAATTCATCCAAACTGCTTCGGCGAAGCCATTTCCCAATCCTCGTCACACGCGGATCATCCTCAAGCTTAAACTCCTTCTTATACTGTGCCAGCTGTTCCGGTGTAAGGAGTCGCTCAAGATCATCCGAATGATAACTCATACTCCTAAACTTGTAGATCGGGATCTTGAATCCATACTGTCCCACCCTGATCTGCGTATAGATCGGATTATGCCCATCATGCAGAAAAATGATCAAGGCAAGCAGGATCCATACGGGAGACAATAACACAATTGCGATCAACGATATCACAATATCCAGGAACCGTTTAAAAGCATGATATTTTGTTTTTCTGGCCGGACAATCCAGCCAGATCGGGATCATATCGCCTCCTGCAAACAGATTCTCTCTTTCACGCTCCCATCTGTCACATACAATACACTGTTCTTCCGGATCAAATTCCCTGCCCCGGATCACAGACTGAAAAAATCCAGGCTTTCTGCTCATCAGACGCCTCTGTTCCGGCGTATAGTTCATAAAATCCGGCAGGGATGGTGCCTGATGCCCAAACAATGTCATATCTCCCCGGAGCAGACATCCGGTCATTGGAAGGCATTGCAGACCACTCCACACCAAAAATTTTCCAATTTCTGATGATTCCGTATCATACATGGGCCTTGTGATCGTACGAAATCCGTACGCATGAAATCGTCTGCCGTTCCTGCCTACTCTTGTATAGCAGATCAGTACCGGACCCCTGCCCGATGCCCTGATCGCAACCGCAACCGGCAGCAGCAGGATCAGATAACATATTTCACCAAGCATTCCGATCATAATATCCAGCATCCGGCGCCAAAATCGCATCGCAAATGTATATCCGGCTGTCTGATAACTCATAACAGCTATATTTCCGATTTCATCATAATGCCTCATATTCTGAAGCGTATCATTTTCCTGAATCTGCACATGTGTCGTGATCCCCATTGCACATAGCTTCTCTATCACTGCATTTATCCTGTCACTCGCAAGTTCATTACAGCTGACCATCACACTGTCAATCGGTTCTTTGGATAGTACCTGATACATTTTCTGCTCATCGGCAGCCAGCACGGAAAGTCCATGTTCCTGTAATATTTCTTCATGCCCATCAAAGCTGCAAACTCCTGTCACCCGGCAATACCACAGATCCTGCTCTCTGATCTTATCATACATTGCCAGAATACCCGAACATGTGCCTGTCAGCACAATATGCTCTACTGCATCTGAATCACGGAAACGATTCTTCATTTCCCGCCTGACGAATCTCCGCATACATACTGTAAAAAACAGACTCACCACAAGGAACAAAAAAATCTGCAATCTTGAATACTCCACGCCGGATTTCATGACAAATAAAAAAGCAAACAGGAACAATCCCATATAAATATGGTGATGGAAAAGACGCTGTATATCCTGCCTGAGGCTTCTTGACAGATCTCCATCCTGATCGACACCTGTATAGTAAATCAAGGCATACAAGACCAATACTACCATATAGAGCATAAAATAATCTCCCCCGACAATACCATCGGAAAGAAAATAAAATCTGATCCTATAAGCCAGCACATAGGCAAATGAGATCGTGATCAGATCGATCACAAATATAATAAATTGTATCAATTGGCGTTTCTTCTGCATATAACATTTCTCCAATCACCTATCCGATACACCAGATAAAACAGGGTTTTATTGATCCGCAATGTTGCAAATTTGATCTTATCGATCAGGCGCACACGCCTGTCCTCAAGCAGATCTTTTGTATATCGTTTCGTATCTGTCTGAATCTCCTTCTCAAGATCTGTGTATTCATCCGTCCGGCTGTCCATGATCAGTTTCTGTAATTTCGCATCTCTTATCATCTGTCGATACACGATCACCGCATGGTATTTCCCATTGGTATCTTCATCTAACAGCCGCAGCATTGTCTTATCGCTTAACAAATGTTCTATATGGTACTTTCTATTCTCATGAATGCGAAGTGTCCAGGATCCCCCTACATTCTGACGATATACACTCATGACCTCCGGCAGATAATACATTCCTCCACGCAATGCTCCCTGAATCTGCCATGTATAATCCAGGCTCATATAATCACTAAAGCGGTAATGCAGCTCCCGAACGGATCTGCGGCACAGCAACGAAGCTGTCGGCACAAAACTTCCTCCACCCAGAATCACATTCTCTACCGTAAATACCTGTTCTTTCTCACAATCCGGAAAGCTTCCTTCCAGGACGCCATTTTGCAAAATCCTGCTTCGATGGGCGCATATATCAATTTCTGGATGCATCTCTAAGATATCCACCTGCTTCTGGAGCTTATTGGGGTCCGTCCAGTAGTCATCGCCTTCACATAATGCGATATACCGTCCTCTGACATATGGCATGACAATCTCTTCAATAATAGGCACATTTCTGGAATACTGGTTCTCTTCCTCATAGATTCCCCGCACCAGATCAGGATACTGCTTCTCATATTCCCTAATAATATCTGCGGTATGATCTGTTGAGGCATCATCATGTACTAAAACCTCATATCTGAAATTCGTATTCTGTTGTACAAATCCCTCTAATGCATCCCGGATCCATGCTGCATGATTATATGTCAGACAGATCACAGACACACATATCTCACGATTCTCCATATCTGCTCACTCCTATCAAGCTATTACAGCAATTCCATGATCTTGTGCAGCATATACTGCATATCATCCAATCCATATCTCTGATCCACCGGCAACGGCAGTATATTCTGTGCCAGCTGATATTCCAATGTATTTTCCTCACATACCGACAAAACATCCGGCCATAGTATCGGAATATAAATTCCCTGCTCCTGCAGACGATGCCTGATCTGCTCTGCCGGCTTCACATATAACGGATACATAAATGCACCTTCCGGAATCCGCAATTCCAAATGATTGATCATTTTCAAATTCTGATCCAGATAAGCAAAATTCTCTGTCCGCCGTTTCTTGACCGAATCATAATCAATTCCATGCAGCAGGTTTTCTGTCAGCCTCGACATTTTCTTGATTGGCTCTTGTGCAAAATGATCATTGTTTCCGGACGCCTCCCTAAAGAAATCACCTGCATGACCTTCAAAGCGCCCCAAAACATAGTGGATCCTGTCATATGATACATCCTGCTCCAATTCCCTCTTTAACAAGGTATCTGTGTACAGAACCGCACCGTCCGATACACCGAAATACTTGCGGCAGGTATACAATGTGTCCATTCCCTCTATAGGATCTGCATAGTAGTGCTGTGCATTATCCATTATAACACGCCCATACTGCTGTGAAAACTGTTGCAGACACGCTTTTGATATCTGCCCGTAATAGTTCACGAGATACAGCCACTCACCATCCCGCAGCGTAACCGACAACGGCGTAAATGATTCGTCTATATGATAATAACTGACATCCACACCATATCCGGCACACACCTCGGCTACAGAATCGCACAAAAAATACGGAACCGCAAGTTTAGTAATATGTCTTGCCTCCAGAATATAGGCCAATGCATTTCTGCCGCAGTTCAGTTTCACACCATCTGCATGCAGCATCGGCTTATCATATTGATCTAATTGTAGATACCCTCCAATTTCTCTCATATCCGCTATCCTCATTATGCCGGATCCACTTCAATATGCATCCATTGATCCGCATCCTTTCTCACATGCTCCATCTCTTCCCGGCTACCGCAGTGCAGAAAAATATCCCCAAGAGACATATTAGCCCCGGTAAATGGCTGTACAACATCCCCCGGCTTTACTGTACTATCCACTACTTGAATATACCGGTCCCTGATCACAGGATCCAATTCGAATCTTCGTAAAATACCGCTCTGATGTGCGCCGGCATGTATCACCATCTCACACCAACAACCAGAAATATCTTTGCCCTGCATCGTAAGCAACGGCATACCCACGGCATTTCTGATCTCATTCTCAATCAGATTGACACCATATGCCATATCCTGCAGTTCTGCGATCTTGCAGCCGCCGCCTCTTGGCGACACCTCCATAATATATGGCACACCATCTGCAACACATGTCTCTATATTAAAGATGCCTGTGTGCACATGCAAGGCTGTCATAAGTCTCTGAATCTCCGCTGTCAGCTTCTCCTGATATGTCTGTCTCATCGTTGTCGGCCAAATGATATATGCCGGGGTATATGGATTTTCTGCATTTCGGTCAAACAACTGATCTGAATATGACATAAATGCAATCTTTCCATCGACAATAAACGGATCGGCACTTGAATGATACCCTTCAAATGTCAGGAACTCCTCTATAATGAATGCTCCATTATGAGATGCCGCAACAGCCTTCTTCACTGCACCTGCAAGGTCTGACGGATCCATAACCTTCGTTACACCCTTGCTACCTGCAGAATCTACCGGCTTAACGATCACAGGCCATGTATATTTCTCAATATCCGCAAATGGTTCCTGCACATCTGTATACCGTTTCGCATACGGACACTGAAATCCGTGATCAGACAGAAACTGTCTGAATAAGCCCTTATCCTGAAGGATTCTGGCACTCTCATAAGAGCACTGAAACGGCAGTCCCATCTGCTCGGCAACATAAGCGGCTGTCACAACACCCGGATCACAGGCAAATGACATAATGCCATCAATTCCAATCTCTTTCGCAGCCTGTAGCACCGCCTCTTGATCCATAATACTGATATCACAATACCGGTCTGCATATGCATGTGCCGCATTTTCAGGAAGATAATCACATGTGATCACATACAATCCCAACCGGTGTGCAGTCCGGATCACAGGAATAATATATCTTGACCCGCCAAGAATCATAAGTTTTTTCATTGTATACGATCCCCCTTCTTTTGATCTTGCAGCCGATCCCGTAAATGTCTCAAAAGCTGCAGAAGATACGAGAAAGCCTCCAGCTTCAATAGAAATGATGCCGCTATATACACACACATTCCACACAAAATCTGTAATCCTATCGTTATCCCTGCCGGCAGACCGCAAACAGGAATAAAATATACTATGATACCCATTCCTACTGCCAGTAATATGGATGGCACAATATCACGGATCTGTTCCAGATAACCATAACCTAGCAGCTTCTTATTGGGATAGGTATTCACCAACTGTGCAACGATTTCAACCACAAGCGCACTATATGCCAGTGCATGCAGACCCATACGCATCGCAATACACAGTACAATCAGTGCAAATGATTTCTTGATCAGCTCCAGCTTCAGAAATATATCACTGCGCCCCATCGCCTTGATCGCATTCAGATTTGCCGTATGAATGGGATAAAACATATAGGTCACACAGAAGATCCGCAGATAAAACACACATGGACTCCATTTGGAAGTCAGCAACACCGGGACCAGAATGTCCCCCATAAATGCCAGTCCCATCATACAGGGTGCCATCACATAAGTACTGATCTTGATCACACGCCTCGTGATATTCCGGACAGCCTCACATGAGTCCTGCTGTCTCGACATTGTCGGTAACAATACACTGTCAAACGAAGTATTGATATTGGCAACCACGAAATACGGAAATTGTTCTCCTTTGTTGTAGAATGCAAGATCCGATGAGGAGTACTGTTTGCCGATGATCAGCTGTCTTGTATTATTATAAACCGTATCCAGCAATGCAGATGCCAATAATTTCCATCCGTATGATAACAGAGTCTGCAGCCGTTTCCACGAAAAATGTCTGACCGGCCGCCATTTCACGATCCACCATAAGATTATGGTATCGATCAAGGTATTGCTAAGCTGCTGCAAAATCAATGCCCACACGCCATACCCCAAATACGCCATTCCAATTCCGATCACTGCTGAGATCAGAGTCCCTGTCAATGTGGCATAAAAGAATCTTTTAAACAGCATATTTCTGGCTACATATGCCTGCTGTACATTCTTAAGTCCGGAAACGACTATCGTAATCCCAAGCACCCGTATCATCGGTGTCAGCTGTGGCTGCTCATAAAATACCGCAATCCATGGTGCCAGCAAATACAATACAATATATAAAAGCAGACACATTCCCATATTGAAGTAAAATACCGAGGAAAAATCCAGATTATCCGCATCCTTACGCTGTATCAGTGATGTTCCTAACCCACTGTCTACAAATACCTGCAGCACACTCGTCACAACTGTGATCAACGCTACGGTCCCGAACGCCTCAGGGCTCACCATTCTGGCAATCACGATCGTCACCACAAATCCGACCAGCTGTGCTCCACACCGTTCAGCAAAACGCCATATAAAATTCTCCACTACCTTATCTCTATGATCGCTCATATTGATCCTCTTCTATCACGATATTCTATCCTGCTGTCTCTTGTACCATCCGGAAAACATATGCAAGGCAGCCGGTCCTAAATAACTGATCAATGCCATGATCCGTTCCCGCATTCTTGCATCCGGATCTCTTACTATGATCCCCCGATAGCGGGTCAATTCCCGAAACACCTTTTTTCGCTCATGGATTTGTCCTCTGTCCAAATTCAAATACACACACCGATTCACACTAAATGCTCTTGAGGCTGCGGCCCGCTGCAGCTGCGGATACCTCTCACAGATATCCGTATACAACTGTCTGGAAACAGGAATACAGGACAGCATCTTCGGCGACGCAGTCTGATGCATCGTACTCTCCTGCCTGATCCGATATCCATACAAACCGGCATCTGATACGACGATCCGCTCACAACCTTCCAAAACTCTGTATAGCGTCGCCAGATCTTCATAAATCATCCCCACCGGGAACTGTATCTTCGCAAACAACTCCCGCCTGTATAATTTCGCCCAAACACCTGTCTCAAGTCGCTTCTGATATAATAATTCATACAGTGCCTGCTGCCGATTCATCACAACGCCTGCATTCGCTGCAGAAAATTCCTGCTCCATAAATGTATCTGTATGGGTAAACTTACGAAGTCCGCACCCTGCTATACTACATCTGTACTGCAATGCCAGATCGTACAGACTCTCTATCATACCCTGTGCGATCACATCATCACTGTCCACAAATGTAATCCATTCACCGGCAGCCCGTGCAATGCCGAGATTTCTGGCATACGACTGCCCACCATTTGCTACATGTTCCACCACCACCCGATGATCCTGCATCCCATACCGGTCGCAGATCTCACCACTACAATCTGTCGACCCATCATCCACCAGTATGATCTCAAGATTCTCATAGGTCTGTGCTAGGATACTATCTATACAAATCCCCAGATATTCTTCTACATTGTATACCGGTACGATTACCGAAATTAAATCTGACATGTAACGCCGCTCCATTTGTTTTTATACATACTTTATATATTATACTAAATTTCATCCTGCATTTCTACTGTGAAAACATCTGCCACTTGCCATTTTCCTTAATTTATCCTATGATTAACTTATTAATGTTTTATAGAGGAAGGATGCTGCAAAATGAAGAAACCCGGCTACTATTCATCCGGAGAATTCGCCCACATGGCAGGCGTAACACTCCGGACGATCCGCTATTATGACAAGATCAATATATTAAAGCCTGCTCTGGTCACTGACAGCGGTGCCCGATTCTATACCGATCAGGATCTCTATAAATTACAGCAGATCCTGTTATTTAAGTATCTGGGATTCTCGCTTGATGAGATCCGGGAAATGACATTAGAGGATCTTGATGCCCATTTTCTGGAAAATGCGCTCCATATCCAAAAGAAACTGGTCGAAGACCGAATCGAGCAGATGCAGCTTGTATCCCAGGCAATCGAAGACACTGCCAATGCGCTGTCGGCTAACCAGACAATCGACTGGAGCCAGATGTTAAACCTGATCCATCTGACTGGCATGGAACAGAGCATGCGGCATCAGTATGAGGATGCATCCAACATCTCTGCCAGAATCAGCCTGCATAGTCTATACTCAACAAATCCACAGGGCTGGTTCTCCTGGATCTTTGAGCAATTTCAGCCTGCCTTAACGCATGCTTCTCAGTCAACACTTCGCATACTCGAGATCGGCTGTGGTGATGGCCGCCTGTGGATTGACAATCTGTCTCCACTACAAGCACAGATGACACCGGGACTTTCCATTACCTTGTCTGACATCTCAGAAGGCATGCTTCGTGATGCCAGAAGAAATCTGACATCTCACTACACAACGGAACAATACAGTCATTTTGCATTCCGCAAGTTCGACTGTCAGGACATTCCATACGATGATGCATACTTTGACATTGTCCTTGCCAACCATGTCCTGTTCTACCCGGAAGATGTAAACGCTGCACTCTCTGAGATCCACCGGGTTCTAAAACCAGCCGGGGTCTGTATTGCCAGCACATATGGACCTGCTCATATGCAGGAGATCTCTACACTGGTCAAGAAATTTGATGAACGGATCACTCTGGCAGCAGATAATCTATATGACCGTTTTGGACGAACGAACGGATCCACATTGCTTGCACCCTATTTTCAGGATATCCGATGGATTTCTTATGAAGACAGTCTGGAAGTTTCCGATGCGGATGCGATCATCAGCTACATTCTGTCATGCCACGGCAACCAGAACCAATACATTCTCGACCGCTATCAGGAATTTAAGACCTATGTCAAGAAAACATGCAAAAAAAGGTATCATATCACCAAGGATGCCGGTATGTTTTACTGCACAAAATGATACACCTAATTCGTATATGTTTTATAAGCCTTTTTATAAAATTTCATGATCAATGCGGACACCCAGGCCGGCCAGAATTGTTCAAACATACGGGTATCTTCTTCGACCCTCAGATGATTCTCAATAAACTCCATGCTGGTCGCCCCATCATGCACCCGGTAATACACCAGCGGGCGATCACAATATGCGAACATGCCCTCCTGTCCGGCAAGCCTGAAAAAGGTATCCCAATCAATATTAAACTTATACTCTGAAACAAATACACTTGCACCCAATCTTGCCTTATTATAGGTTACCGTCGGACAACAGATTGCATTTCCAAATGCCAGAATTCCTTTTTTGATCCATTTTTTGTCGGAAAGGCATCGCAGCTTTAACGGTGTTCTGAGCAGTCTTCTGATCCTGCTGTTGATATCTCTTTTCGTGTGATCCCCTGCTTTTAATGGAAGATAATCTGTCAGATACATTGTAATATAGGATGGATCCTTGATTTTTTTTAATGTCCGATAAAATGCTTCTACATATTCCGAAGCATACACATCATCCTGATGCGTGACCGTCACGAAATCCGTGTCCGCGCAGTCATATGCAAAATTCCAGTCTTTCCGAATGTCACTTTCTCCGTCTCTTACATACAATGGGATCCGGTACTTCTCTGCAATATCTGATATATACGGACAAGGCGTAGAAGTACACATAATCACAGGACTCTTCCTTGTCTGGGCGAGAAGCGACTGTACACACGCCTCAAGGTAAGGAGATTCCTTATATGCGCATATTGCAAATGTATGACTGTATTCCTTTTGGGATATTCTATCCATTCCCTATTTCCTCTTTTCTTCAACTTGCTCCTTGGCATCCTCACCGTATATGTCCTGCGTTCTCTCGCTGATAATGTACCGCGGTCTGTGCTTGACCTCCAGATAGATCTTACCGATATACTCTCCGATCACACCCAGGCTCAGAAGCTGAATCCCACCAACAAAACAGACCAGACATGTAGTTGAAGCCCAGCCCTCTATTGTTCTGCCGGCAAACGCACCAACCAGGATCCATATAATCCCTATGACACTCAGCATTGCAATCATAAATCCCAGCAACGCGATCAACCGGATCGGCTTTACTGAAAGGCTCGTAATGCCATCCAGCGCCAGTGCTACCATCTTTCCCAGTGGATAATGGCTCTTACCTGCCTTTCTCTCATGTCGTTCGTAATAAACGCTTGTGCTATGGAAGCCTACAAGCGGCACCATGCCACGCAGGAAAATATTTACTTCCTTAAAGTTTGCAAATTCCTGAAGGACTCTGCTGCTCAGCAGTCTATAATCTGCATGATTAAATACGGTTTCCACGCCCATTGTACTCATGAAGTGATAAAACCCCTCTGCCGTTACCCGCTTAAACCATGTATCACTGTCCCGGTTGCTCCGAACGCCATAGACCACCTCCGCACCTTCCAAATAAGCGGCAACCATCTCATTCATGGCATTGATATCATCCTGTCCATCACAGTCAATGCTGATCGTAATATCACAGTGATCCTTCGCCTCCATAAGTCCCGCCAATACCGCATTCTGATGCCCCCGGTTACGGCTCTGGGAGATACCAATAAAATGCGCATCCTCCTTTGCAAGGCGGCAGATAATCTCCCATGTAGTATCCCTGCTTCCATCATTCACAAACATGATCCTGCTATCCGGTGAGATAAGCTCTGACCCAATCAGTTCATTCAACTTGTCAAGGAACTCCCCACTCGTCACCGGAAGCACTTCCTCCTCATTGTAGCAGGGAATGATCATATATAGTATTGGTCTCTTCATTAAGCCCATCCTCCTTCATATTCCTATCTCTTATCTTACCATGGATTCAATCATTCAACAATACAGGAAGCTCGCCCGAAAAAAATAATTTCAAAAAAAGCTTGCAGGTAACCTTGCGTCACCTTTTAATATAGTATTGACAACAAGGGCAATCACAGAAAACTGATAAATATTTAAGAAAAAAAGAAAGAAGGGATCACATGAAGGGAATCATTTTAGCAGGTGGATCCGGCACACGCCTCTATCCACTGACTATGGTAACATCCAAGCAGCTGTTACCGATCTACGACAAACCAATGATCTACTATCCAATGTCCGTACTCATGAATGCCGGCATTCGTGATATCCTGATCATATCAACACCACAGGACACCCCTAGATTCAAGGAGTTATTAGGCGACGGCCATCAGTTTGGTGTCTCACTCTCCTACGCTGTACAGCCTAGTCCGGACGGACTGGCACAGGCATTTATCATCGGTGCCGATTTCATTGGAGATGACACGGTAGCTATGGTCCTCGGAGACAATATTTTCGCAGGACACGGTCTTAACAAGCGGCTTCGTGAAGCCGTATCCAATGCCGAGTCCGGTAAAGGTGCTACTGTATTCGGCTACTATGTCGATGATCCGGAAAGATTCGGTATTGTTGAGTTCGACGCTGACGGTAAGGCCATCTCAATTGAAGAGAAACCGGAGAAGCCAAAGAGTAACTATTGTGTCACCGGCTTATACTTCTATGACAACAAGGTTGTAGACTATGCAAAGAATCTGAAGCCGTCTGCCAGAGGCGAATTAGAGATCACCGATCTGAACCGGATCTATTTAGAGGCCGGTACACTGAATGTGGAACTGCTCGGTCAGGGATTCACCTGGCTTGATACCGGAACTCACGAAAGTCTTGTAGAGGCCACAAATTTTGTCAAGACTGTAGAGACGCATCAGCATCGAAAGGTCGCTTGTCTTGAGGAGATTGCTTATTTAAACGGCTGGATCACAAAGGATGATGTGCTCAAGGTATATGAGGTACTGAAGAAGAATCAATATGGGCAGTACCTGAAGGATGTATTAGACGGCAAATATGTCGATATTCTGCATTCCTAATTGCCAGTAACATAAATTAGAAGTTGCGAAACTCCTTGAATTTGTTGATATTATGTGCATATTGCACAATGTATCGCAGGCACGCTCTCGCTACTTCATCACGCAGCGGTACTAAGCAATGAGGTGCTCATTGCAAGTACCGGCGTTCTTCAAGTACCTGCTTATACATCATGCAATATGCACATAGTCACAATAGGAATTGTGAGTTTCGCAAACATCAAATCTGCAAATAATAAAATAAGGAGATTATAATTATGACAATCATTGTAACCGGAGGTGCCGGATTTATCGGCAGCAATTTCGTATTTCACATGTTAAACAAGTACCCTGACTACCGCATTGTATGTTTGGACTGTCTCACCTATGCAGGTAACCTGTCCACACTTGCACCGGTTATGGACAACCCGAATTTCCGCTTTGTAAAGGAAAGCATCACTGACCGTGAGGCAGTTTACAAGCTGTTTGAGGAAGAGAAGCCGGACATCGTAGTCAACTTTGCAGCAGAGAGTCATGTAGACCGTTCCATTGAGGATCCTGAAGTATTCCTGCGCACAAACATTTTAGGTACTGCCGTATTGATGGATGCCTGCAACAAGTATGGCATCACTCGTTATCATCAGGTATCCACAGATGAGGTATACGGGGATCTTCCTCTCGATCGTCCTGATCTGTTCTTTACAGAGGAGACACCGATCCACACCAGCAGTCCTTACAGCTCATCCAAGGCAGGTGCTGACCTTCTGGTACTCGCATACCACAGAACTTACGGTCTGCCTGTTACGATCAGCCGTTGTTCCAACAATTATGGTCCGTATCACTTCCCAGAGAAGCTGATTCCGCTCATGATCGCCAACGCATTGAATGACAAGCCTCTTCCGGTATATGGCAAGGGTGAAAATGTGCGTGACTGGCTGTATGTTGAGGATCACTGCAAGGCAATCGATCTGATCATCCACAAGGGTCGCGTTGGCGAAGTATACAATATCGGCGGACACAATGAGATGAAGAACATTGATATTGTTAAGATCATCTGCAAGGAACTCGGCAAGTCTGAGGATCTGATCACTTATGTAGCAGACAGAAAAGGTCATGATATGCGCTACGCCATTGACCCTACCAAGATCCACAATGAACTCGGATGGCTTCCGGAGACCAAGTTTGCCGACGGCATTAAGAAGACGATCAAGTGGTATCTTGAAAACAAGGAATGGTGGGAAACGATCATTTCCGGCGAATACCAGAACTACTATGAAAAGATGTATGGTAACCGCGGTTAATTTATAATGAAAGCGTAAATACTTGAATATGTTGCATGACATATTTATAGATTCGCGGAAAGGCAGATTGAATTTATGAAAGTATTAGTTACAGGCGTGGCCGGACAGTTGGGCCATGATGTTGTGAATGAACTGATCAAAAGAGGACACGAAGCTGTCGGCAGTGATATTGCAGAAACCTACAGCGGTATTCAGGATGGCACACCAGTCACAACCGCCAGCTACATGCCAATGGATATTATCGATGGCGAGATCGTAGACTCCCGTGTCATCTATACCATGCCGGATGCCGTGATCCACTGTGCAGCATGGACTGCTGTGGATGCCGCCGAAGAACCCGGCAACCAGCGCCGTGCACGGCTCGTGAATACAAGAGGTACAGCAAATATCGCCAGAACCTGTTCTACCCTCAACATTCCAATGATGTATATCTCGACAGACTATGTTTTCGATGGTCAGGGCACAGAACCATGGAAGCCTGACTGCACTGACTACAAGCCATTAAATGTATACGGAGATTCCAAATTGGATGGTGAAAAGGCAGTTGCTGAGTATGTCAAGAAGTTCTTTATTGTGCGTATTGCCTGGGTATTTGGCAAGAATGGCAAGAACTTCATCAAAACGATGTTGAATGTCGGTAAGACACATGATACCCTGAAGGTAGTCAATGATCAGATCGGCACCCCAACCTATACCTATGACCTGGCAAGACTACTCGTGGACATGATCGAGACTGATCAATACGGCTACTATCACGCCACCAATGAAGGCGGTTATATCAGCTGGTATGACTTTGCCAAGGAGATCTTCAAGCAGGCTACAGAAATGGGACTTGACTATAGTGAAGACCGTCTCACTGTTCTGCCTGTCAGCACAGAGGAATACGGTGCATCTCTCGCAGCCAGACCTTTTAACAGCCGATTAGATAAATCAAAGCTTGTAGAGGCCGGCTTCACACCGCTTCCGACATGGCAGGATGCAGTATCGAGATATCTTCAGGAAATTAAGGAGGAAATATAATCATGGGACAGATCACAGTCACAAAGAACTGCGGTGGCATAGAAGGGCTCTGTATTATTGAGCCTACCGTACACGGCGATGCCCGTGGATATTTTGTAGAAACCTATAATAAAAATGATATGGTCGCAGAAGGGCTTACAATGGAATTTGTACAGGACAACCAATCCTCTTCTACGAAAGGTGTTCTTCGTGGATTGCATTTTCAGAAGGAATTCCCACAGGGCAAGCTCGTACGCGTGGTCAACGGCAGCGTATTTGATGTTGCTGTAGACCTTAGAAGCAATTCCAAAACCTATGGCAAGTGGTTCGGTGTTGAGCTGACTGCGGAGAACAAAAAGCAGTTCTATATTCCGGAAGGCTTTGCTCACGGTTTTCTCGTATTATCTGAAATCGCAGAGTTCTGCTATAAGTGCACAGACTTCTATCATCCCGGAGATGAAGGCGGTCTCGCATGGAATGATCCGGAGATTGGAATCGATTGGCCGCAGCTTCAGGGAAGCTACAATGGCAACGCCTCTGCAGAGGGATACACCCTCACAGATGGTACCCCACTGAATCTGAGTGATAAGGATCAGAAATGGGTTGGCCTCAAGGATACCTTCCATTTTGAATAAAGAACAACCGAACAGCCGGGCTTACGCCCGGCTGTTTAACTTCAAAAGCTTTCTTATCTCCTTCTCATTCTGCTTTGTAAAGTCAGAAAGTTCATAGGAACGTATACGTTCCTTAACCATGTTCGGAATGACAAATCCATTTTTTACAAGTGTTGCAAGTCGATTAATTACAGTCTTATTTGTAACCTTAAGTTCTTTGCTGACTTCGATAGGCGTGAACTCTCTTTTGTATTTCTTCATGAGCAACAAGAGTAATTCTTTCTCCTTACCTTTTAGATACGAAAGGCTTCCTTCCAATTCTTCGCTGTTTGAACTCTCCGACAATTCGCAAACCTTATTTGAGTACAGCCGCACCATGCGAAGGAAATAATTGATCCAAATCTCTGGATGAGGGGGATTATCCCGTCCTAAATAATACAGTGCCGGCAGTCCCATCTGGATTGAATCATAGTATTCATCAATATCATATACGAAATACTCTTCTAATGAGCCAATTCCGTTAAAACCATATCCGTTTATATCTAAAATATATCCCGAGAGCAACCTTGCTGTTCGCCCATTTCCATCTTCAAACGGATGAATCGTTACAAGCTGATAATGAACTACAGCTGCGATTATGAGCGGATGGTCATCTGTCGAATTCACATATTCTACCAATTCATCCAACAAATCCGGTATGTCAATATATTCCGGGGGAATATAATCAGGATTCCCTGTTTGTGAATCATATACAGCAAATAATACTCCGGGGGGCATTGGTCCTCGAAGTCCTATTTTTTCTTTTGAGGCTCCCTTTTCAACATACTTCTGTACATCCAATATCAGTTTTCTGGAAAACTGCTCCTTTCTCGCCGCCATCTCTTCCAGATAATTCAGTGCTAGAAAATAATTGCGAACCTCCTGCTCCGGTTTAAGATAGTGTTTTTGTTCATCGCTATCTATAACCTCATCCACCTGCTTCTCTGATAAAGGATTCCCTTCAATTTTAGTAGATGCATAGGAACTTTTCTTCTTTGAATTTTTTCGCAATTTACCTGCTACAGCAACAGGCAATGAAACCTCTGATACTTTATACCTGTTTTTATCTATTTCCTCAATATACTTTAATATCTCATTTGACAAAGTAGCTTTCATCATAAAAAGTGCCCTCCTAATACATATATTATATCAAGAGAGCACCAATTTTTCCATTAAAATTACACTATTTTTTCACTATTTTACATGATTCCATCCAAGGAAACAGAATCAGGATTTCTTTTACCACCGCTCAATATCATGCTTATCGCTCTTTTTTTCCTTGTCAGCCTTTGATATTCCAAGCAGACCCTTCAGCACAAACGCCACACCAACACAGATCGTACCCAGTATCAATGCCATCTGTAAACCTGTCATATGTCTGATGTACACATCTACTGACAAAATAAGACATACAAAGAATGTAATGCATAAGCCCACAAAAACAAGTCCGGTCAGGAAATTCGTCCATACGAGCAATGCAATCAAAGATACCACCAGTAATACAATCAAAATTGCACCTACATTCATGCCGTTCATTCTAAAAAATAATGTAAAGCTGCTGATTGATACATTATGTAAAAACATAATAACACCAATGATCAATAATACAATTCCCAGTAAAAAATTTAATAACTCTTTCATCTTATTGTCCTTTCATCCTCATCTTATTTATGCTCCTCGACAAGCAAACTTCTGACTCAAATTCTAGCACATAAAGCTTAAATTTTCCAATATATATTTTTTTGCTTATGTCCATGATTTTGCCCCCTCAATCGCATGTTAGTATCAGCAAACAATTTAGAGACTTACTTCATTTCCCATTTCCCACCATTATCTGAACCTATAACCAAAATTCCATCCCCTATTTCTTCAAACATTGACTCCGGCAAACCATATTCTTTGTCAACCACTTGATCCCTTACTTTCACACTAATATACCACAACCTATATGCCTTACCAGATTGCTAAAAAAATTTTGCATATATGTATGAATCCAAAATGAAAGGAGTATACATATATGAAAAATTGTGATTTTTATAGTACAGCAGCTGAAAGGAGAAACTGCACTCCAAAAGAAAGCTCAAAGCGTGGGGCATGGAATGGTATCAGAGGGTTTTCTAAATTCATTCCCGCAAATGACCAAATCTTGGTCAGATACTTGCTGAAACAATTCAATCTGTCCGGTATCCATTACTACAACTATTCACCTGATTTTGAGCCATGTAGTATAGTCAAGATTCTTTTACAATGCATGAGCAGCAACCGCTCCGAAACACATAAACAATGCAATCAACTGTGTGCAGATTATTGGAACCATATCAAATATCTTGGCAGAAATGATTGGACAAGCTCACAAGTAAAAAAATACTGTCAAGAAAACGATCTTACTTGGCACGAATGCAATGATCGGAGCACCTGCCTTCTGGTTCCAACTGCAATTCATGCATTCTTTGGTCACTTGGGTGGAATCGCAGAATGCAAAAGAGCAGAAAAGTTGAAGTATCACGAAAAATGATCAGAATCATTCTATATTTTTACAAAACGGAGCAGCCAACCTGCTCCGTTAAATACTAATACAACTGTTGCTTTCTCATGTCCGCAATGCTAATTGTGCCTTTAATTGTTCAATCTGGGCATCTTTCTCCTCCAGTTGCACAGCCTGTTTTTCCAATCGGATGTCCTTCTCTTCCAACTGGGCATCCTTTGTCTCCAATTGTACAGCCTGCTCTTTCATCTGTACTGCCTGCTCCTGCAGTTGGGCTGCCTGCTTCGCCAGCAGTTCCTTTGTCACCCGCTCATGGATCATGGATCGCTCTCGTGCCTCACACTGCAGCCTAACGCGCTCGTCTGCCTGCAGGCGTTCGATCTCTTCGATTGTTGGTTCAAAACTCTGATACTGTGCTGCAACTGCCATCAAATCACCCCATGTCTTCGCTTGAAAGAT